>BPGJ01000020.1 GCA_026002975.1 Acidimicrobiia bacterium | reverse complement strand
GAACGCCGGGGGGAACCTCCACGGTGAGGCGGATGGTTTCCTGCGCGGACTTGATCAGGTCCCCTAGGTTCCAGGTGTAGGTATTGCCCTTCCGCGAGGAGGGCGGCGGAGTCGAGAGCACGAAGCGAGTCTCCGGTGGCGCTACGACCGTGAGGACGACGTTTTCGGACACGGCCAACGTGTTGTTCTTCACCTTGACGGTGTACCGGACCTGGCTTCCCGGGAACGTCCTTCGAACGGAGACGATCGAAAGCGAGAGAGGCGGACCTTTCGGCTTGATACCCCGTACGTGGCCCAAAAAGGACAGATGGACGAGGTTCTCCTGGTCGTCGGTGACGCTGACGAGGTTCTCGAGCGTCGTCCCGGGTTCCGTATTGGGGTCGAGGGCTCCGCGGAGTAGGAACACTTTCGATTCCCCGGCTTCGAGGTCGGGGACCACCCAGGCGACGGCATTCCCCGTTTCCTCGGTCGGCGGGGGAAGCGCGTTCAAAAACGCAAGGGGCGGGGGCAGGAAGTCCGTTACCGTGACGTTCGTGAGGGTCCCTTCTGTCACGTTACGAAGTCGGATCGCGTACGAGACGGTCGCGTTGACCCCGAGGCTCGGATTCTTGGGCACGCCCGTCACGGTGAGCACGTAAGGCGCGCGGCTTTCCGTGAATACCGTCGTTTCCAGAGCGCTCGCTCCGGCGCCGGAATCGTCGTGGACGGCAATGCGTACTTGAGGGGCCTCTCCCTGGGCCAGGCCCGGCGCCGGTGCCAGGTTCAGGAAGATGCGGCCTGCACTACCTGCGGGAAGGGTTCCGATGGTCCAGCGGTCGATCGTGCCGACATCGGGAGCCGGGGAGGCCGTCACGAAAGCCAGCTCCGGATCGTACGAGGCCACGAGCACGACCCCCGTCATGTCGTGGTCGCTCAGGTTCGCGAAGGACAAGGCATAGTTGACCGTCTGGGTCCGTCTCGCGGGATCCGGAAAGTCGTCGATCGAGGCGGCGAGAAGCGGTTCGGAAGCCACGACGGTGTCCTGGTAAATCGAGGCGACGTTCCCGGCCGGGTCCTCGGCACGGACGAAGTTCCTCTGGATGGTTCCCGTGAGAACGGAGGGATCCACTTGGAGCTGGACGGTGATCTTGCGGTGCCCACCCACCGGAATGAACGGGAAGGTCCAGCGGTCGATCGTTCCCTCGTCGGGCGGAGGCACGGCCGAGACGAAGGTAAGGTCCGGGTCGTACAGCTCGCGGACGACGACGGACTCGAGGGCTGTCGTGCCTCGATTGGAGACGACGATTTCGTAGGCCAGCGTCTCTCCGGGCAGGACGGGGTCGGCCGTGTCGGACTTTGCGAGGCGGAGGGGTCTATGGGACAGAATCGTCGTCGGCACGTCGGGACCCCCGACCGGAGTCGAGGAAAAAGAGGAAATGGAGTAACCGGTGTTCACGATCACGGTTCCGTCGGGTAGCCCGGGGTCCACCTGGACCGTGTACATGACGAAGCCGGCCCCGGCGTGCGGAAGTTCGGCGAAGTTCCATTGGATCGTCCCCGAACCTCCCACGGGAGGTGCGGACGCAGGGGGTGGGACGGCGGATTCGAACGTCGCGCCCACCGGGACTTCGGCTTCTACCACCACGTCGATCGCACGGCCTCCGGCGTTCGTGAAAGACAGCGTGTAGGTGACGAGCTCTCCCGGCCCTGCGGGGTCACGGCTCGCGACGGCGCTGATACGCAAGCTCGGCGGGATTTCCGTGGGAGTCGGCGTCGGTGTAGCCGTGGGCGTCGGCGTGGCCGTCGGCGTGGGAGTGGGCGTCGCCGTGGGCGTGGGGGTCGGGGTGGGCGTGGGGGTGTCCGTCGGGGTGGGCGTGTTCGTGGGCGTGGGGGTGTCGGTGGGGGTCGGGGTGTTCGTCGGCGTTTCCGTGGGTGTCGGGGTCTCCGTCGGAGTGGCCGTGGGAGTGGCGGTGGGTAGGACGAGGGACACGGTGACGCTACCGTCGGCACCGATGACGGGGACGATCGGGTTGCCGTCGGGATCCTGCGCCGTCGTGTTCGAACTCAGGAGCGCGTACGTGCCCAAAGGCGCCCCGGGCAGGATCGAGAAGGTGCAGGTGTAGAGTAGTCCGTCGGGGATCGGATCGTTTTGGGTGGGAGAGGCCTGGACGCTGATTCGAACGGTCGTCTGTGTGCCCGATACGTCCACGACGGCACTCACCAGCGTTTTGTCGAGATCGGGGTTCAGAGCACAGTCGGAGGTCGGATCGAGGGAGAGGACGTCGTTGGGGAAGCTGATGTCGTTCCCTGTCCCTGCGACGAGTTGCCCTGCCGTGACCAGGGTAACTGGAATATCCACCGTACCGCCGGCCAGCCCTACGCCGTCGCCGAGCAGGATTTCCACGGCCGGTGGGGTGGGCGTGAACGTCGGTGTAACGGTCGGTGTCACCGTGGGCGTCGCGGTGACGGTGGGAGTCGGGGTCACCGTCGGTGTTTCGGTGGGGGTCGCAGTGGGTGCCAACAAGGAAACCGTCACCGATCCGTCGGCACCGGTCACCGGGACGATGCTCGCACCGTCGGGATCCTCCGCGATCGTGGTGCCGTTGAGCAGCGCGTAAACTCCCGGCGGCGCGCTCGGCAAGATCTGGAACGTGCACGTGTAGAGCTCGCCGTCCGGGATGGGCTGGTTGTTCGTGGGGGGTCCTTGGACGAAAACCCGGACCGTCGTCGTCGTGGGTCCCGAACCGACGACGCTCGCCGTGAGCGTCTTCCCGATCGACGGGTTGACCACGCAATCCGCAGGGTCGAGCGAGAGGAACGCGTGTTGGTACGTGATGTCGTTTCCCGTCCCTGCGACCGGGAATCCGGCCGTCGTGAGGGTCGTCGCAATCGAAACCGTCCCTCCGGCGACCCCGGTGCCCGACCCGATGTCGATCCGTACCGATACGGGCGTTTGGGTAGGTGAAGGAGTCGGAGTAGCCGTCGCCGTCACTGTCGCGGATGGCGTCGGAGTCCCCGTGTGCGTCGGGGTCGGAGAAGGCGAGCTCGTGGGAGTGTCGGTCGGCGTCGGAGTTTGCGTAGGCGTCTCCGTGGGGGTCGAGGTCGGAGCCACCAACGAGACCTGGATCGACCCGTCGGCCCCTACGACGGGGAAGAGCGGAGCTCCCGTTGGGTCTTCGGCGATCGTATTCGTGTTCGCCAGCGTATACGTGCCGGGCGGCGTTCCGGCGAGGATCGTGAAGCGGCAGCGATAGAGCTCCCCGTCCGGGATCGGGTCGGCGTTGGTGGGTGGGCCCTGGACGAAGACGCGGAACGTCGTTTGCGTGCCTGAGACGTTCACGACGCTTGCCGTGAGCGTCTTCCCGAGGGCGGGATTGACGAAACAGTCGCTGGTGGGATCGAGGTCGAAAAGGTCGTTCGGATACGTGACGTCGTTCCCCGTGCCCGCTACCAGGTTTCCTACGGACACGAGCGAAGCGGCGATCTCTACCGTGCCGCCCGCCAGTCCCTGACCCGAGCCCAGGTTGATCTGGATCGCCGGCGGGGTGACCGTCGGGGTGGCCGTTTCCGTGGGGGTCGGCGTCGGTGTCGGGGTCGAGGTCGGGGTGAAAGTGAAAGTGGGTGTCGAAGTGTGGGTGGGCGTCGGCGTGTTCGTCGGCGTGAAGCTGGGAGTCGGTGTCACCGTGGGCGTGGGCGTCACCGTGGGGGTTTCCGTGGGAGTCGCTGTCGGAACGACGAGAGACACCGTGATGCTGCCGTCATTTCCGCTGACGAAAGGCAGTGGGTTCCCGTCGGGGTCTTCCGCGATCGTGTTGCTGTTGAACAGAGGATAGGTCCCAGGGGGAGTTCCCGGCAGGATGTCGAAGGTGCAGGTGTAGAGGGGGCCGTCCGGGATCGGATCGTTGTTCAACGGGGGACCCTGGACGAAAATTCGAACCGTCGTGCTGGTTCCGACCGTGCTGATGGTGCTTGTCGTGAGAAGCTTCGGGAGTGCCGGGTTCAGGGTGCAGTTGCTCGGATCGAGAGCCACTCGGTCGTTCAGGTAGGTGATGTCGTTCCCGGTGCCCGCGACCAAAAGGCCCGACGATGTGAGGGATACGGTCACGGAAACCGAGCCACCCGCGAGGCCGGTTCCCGTTCCGACATCGATGAAGGCGGTGATCGGGGTGTTGGTGGGTGTAGGTGTATGCGTGGGCGTCGGTGTCGTCGTCGGTGTCGCGGTGATCGTCGGCGTGGCCGTGGGGGTGGGTGTCGGTGTCAGGGTAGGACTGTGTGTCGGCGTGGATGTCGGCGTCGCCGTCGGCGTTTCGGTTGCGGTGGCCGTGGGGGTACGGGTCGGGGTTCGGGTGGGTGTCGAGGTGGGAGTCGGGGTGGGTGTGTGACTGGGAGTCGAAGTGGGAGTGAACGTCGGGGTATTCGTCGGCGTCTCGGTCGGGGTGGGTGTAGGCGTCCGCGTTGGCGTCGTTGTCGGGGTAGAAGTCGGGGTGAAGGTGGGTGTGCGGGAGGGGGTCGCGGTGGGCGTTTGCGTAGGAATTCCCGTCGGTGTCTGCGTCGGCGTGTTCGTCGGAGTCGAAGTGGGAGTCGCGGTGGGAGTATGAGTCGGCGTCCCGGTCGGGGTAGAGGTCGGAGTCGAGGTCGGGGTCGAAGTCGGCGTATCCGTCGGAGTCGAGGTCGGGGTCGACGTAGGGGTTCCGGTGGGGGTGAAAGTCGGGGTTGCGCTAGGAGTGTGGCTAGGGGTCGACGTGAACGTAAAGGTAGGAGTGGATGTCGCGGTCGGTGTCACGGTCGGGGTTGCCGTCGAGGTCGGCGTCGGTGTTACGGTCGGGGTCGGTGTCGGAGTATTCGTGGGAAGCACCAGGGAGACGGTGATCGCGCCGTCGGCTCCCGTGACGGACGGGATGTTGTTTCCGTCGGTGTCCTGCGCGATCGTGTTCGTGTTGACGAGCGGGTACGTGCCCGGTGGGGTGCTCGCGAGGATGAAGAAGTTACAGGTATAAAGCTCGCCGTCGGGAATGGGGTCGTTCGTACCGGGGATCGACTGGACGAAGATTCGAACCGTGGTTTGATTACCGACGACCGAGATCTGGCTCGCCGTCAAGAACTTGGTGGACAACGACGGGTTGAGAACGCAGTTGCTGGGATCCAGGCTGACTCGGTCGTTTTCGTAAGTGATGTCGTTGCCTGTCCCCGCCACGGCGAGGCCGTCCGTGGTAAGGGTCGTGACGACATCCACAGCGGTTCCGGCAAGGCCGGTTGCTTCACCTACGTCGATAATCACCGTCTGCGGAGTGGGAGTTGGTGTGGACGTGAAAGTAGGCGTTGCAGTCGGCGTGGAGGTGGGGCTGGAGGTCGGGGTGTGAGTGGGGGTGAGGGTGGGAGTCGAGGTTGGCGTGAAGCTCGGGGTGGCGGTGGGCGTGAGGGTGGGCGTCGAGGTCGGGGTAGAGGTCGGGGTGTGAGTGGGGGTGAGGGTGGGAGTCGAGGTTGGCGTGAAGCTCGGGGTGGCGGTGGGCGTGAGGGTAGGCGTCGAGGTGGGCGTGGAGGTCGGGGTGTGAGTGGGGGTGAGGGTGGGAGTCGAGGTTGGCGTGAAGCTCGGGGTGGCGGTGGGCGTGAGGGTAGGTGTCGAGGTGGGCGTGGAGGTCGGGGTGTGAGTGGGGGTGAGGGTAGGAGTCGAGGTTGGCGTGAAGCTCGGGGTGGCGGTGGGCGTGAGGGTAGGTGTCGAGGTGGGCGTGGAGGTCGGGGTGTGAGTGGGGGTGAGGGTAGGAGTCGAGGTTGGCGTGAAGCTCGGGGTGGCGGTGGGCGTGAGGGTAGGCGTCGAGGTGGGGGTAGAGGTCGGGGTGTGAGTGGGGGTGAGGGTAGGAGTCGAGGTTGGCGTGAAGCTCGGGGTGGCGGTGGGCGTGAGGGTAGGCGTCGAGGTGGGGGTAGAGGTCGGGGTGTGAGTGGGGGTTGCCGTTGGAGTATCGGTGGGGGTTGCCGTTTGTCCTTCGACCTGCGGGACGAAAATCAGAAGGCCGAATGCCGCCAGTACGCAAGCGAAAACGCCGCGGGCGGATTTTCGCTCGAGCCGCCTCAAAGTGGCTCCCCGAGGCTGCGAATCACGAGTACGAGAAAGTTCGCTCTTACCGGAGGAACGAGGCAAGGAGCGGCTCGTCCGAAAATTGCGTGGACAACGAGTTCGAGATCCGCCCCGTCGATGACTCCGTCGCAGTTCCCGTCCGCTGGCCCGGCCGGTGTCGGCGTGGCACTGGCCGTCGGGGTCCTCGTGACCGTGGGGGTCGAAGTTGGGGTCGCCGTGACCGTCGGTGTACCTGTCTGCGTCGGCGTGAGGGGTGGACTCTCGCCGTTCAGCGCCACTGACACACTTTGGGTATCCCGCCCGAACGATTCGTCGTCCTGGTTCGCGGTTGCAAAGTCGGGTTTCCCGTCCGAATTGAAGTCGGCGACGGTTATGTCCACCGGACCGCTTCCCACGGCCACCTGCTCTCCGAGCTCGAAAGACCCATCGCCCGCGTTCAGGAAGAGTTGCACCTGCGAAGAACCGTTACTGAGAACCAAGAGGTCCGGAAGGAAGTCTCCGTCGAAATCCTCCGCCACGACGCGGATCGGGAGGAGCCCTGTCGAGTGTACGTCCGTCACCCCGAAAACTCCGGGGGACACCTGGCGGTACACGATGAGCCGGTTGTCCAAGCGGCTGACAACGGCGAGCTCGGGAAGTCCTCCGGGAACCAGCTGGGCTATGGTGGCGTCCGCAGGAAGAGGCGCTTCTGCCAACGGGACCGGAGACCCGAAAAGTGCTGCCGAGCCGTTGCCGGGAAGCATCCAGATGGTGTCGCCGTTCTCGTCTACGACGAGCAGGTCCTCGAACGAGTCGCCGTCTACGTCGAGGTAGGAAAGCCTCGTGGGCACGATCGCTCCGGTTGCGATTTCGCGGAAAAGGCCGAAGGAACCTCGATCGTTTCCCGAGAGGACGGGAACCAGTCCTCCTCCGTTCGAGTCGGTGGCGCAAACGGCGAGGTCCAAGAAGGGACCCGGTACGAGATCCGCGGTCAGGACGCACGTGGGAAACAGGCCTGTCTGAAGAGCTTCCATCTCGTAGGAGAAGGGCCCGTCGCTGGAAAAGACGACGACCGAACCCAGGAAGCTCGGAAAACTCTCCAGGTCGTCGGCGGTAATGGCCAGGTCGTCGATCCCGTCGCCGTTGAAGT
>BPGJ01000019.1 GCA_026002975.1 Acidimicrobiia bacterium | reverse complement strand
GATCTTGTGTCCCACGCCGCCAACGACCCCCTTGCAGCTCAGGACCATCGTGTCCTCGATGGCCCTTACCCGGTGAGGAACGTTGGGTGGGGCGTGGAAGCCCTGACCCGGGCCGAGCACCGCCGTTTCACCGTCCAGGGTCACCTCGAGTCGTCCTTCGATGATGTAGACGATCTGTTCGTGCGGGTGGCTGTGCTCGACCGCTCCGGTGTCCTTGGAGAACCTGAGGCGACCAACCTCGACCTGTTCTCCGGTCACCAGCTCCCCGTAGGCCGTCGAGTACTTGGGGGTGACCGTCTCCTTCTCGATCTCGTCCATGATGATGAACGGCATCGCCGTCTCCCTTCTCTCAGCCCGATAGTTCCTTGAGGCTCACAAGGGTCGAATCCTCTACCGCCGTCACCTGGTGCACGACCCCGGAGGGATGGAAGCTCGCCTTGCCGGCGGGCACCTCGTAGGGAGGCTGCCCTTCGAGCTCGACACGTATCGAGCCCTTCTCCACGAAGATGATCTGCTCCTCGGGGTGGCTGTGCTCGGGCAGGGAGGATCCTGCCGAGAGGGAGAAGCGGGCCACCTCGGTCTTGTCGGTCCTGAACATGGCCCCGTCTACCTCCCGGTCCTCGAACCGGATTCGGGTCGGTGCCTTGAGGTCGATCTTTCCCACGATGTTCTCCCTTCGGCTATTCGAGCAGGCCGGTGGCCTCGTAGATCTGCTCGGACTCTCTGATCTTGAAGCTGATCACGACGCTGTCCTCCAAGGCCACCACCCTGTGGGGCACGTTGGACGGGTTGTGAGCCGCCTCCCCGGGACCGATCAGGAACTTCTCGGCTTCGGGGCCCTCACCCACGGTGGCCTCCAGGAGACCGGACACACAGTAGACGGTCTGCTCCTCCGGGTGACTGTGCAACTCCGCCCCCGTGCCCTCGAGAAACCGACCCTTGACGAGCTCGACCCTCGAACTCCTGAGGACGGGTCCAAGTACCGACGAATACTGTGCGGTCACCAGGTGTGCTTCGTCCCGGTCAAGTTCCACAAAACCCACGCTCCACCTCCAGCTCGTACAACAAACACAATATATGATAAGCTACAGGAACCCGCTCGGGCGGGCATCGAACAGGAGGAGGAGACAATGACTGGACGGATGGTGACACGCCGAGCCTTCTGGGCCGTGTTGGCTGCGCTGTCGCTGGTGTTGGCCGCCTGTGGGGGAGGGGGCGGAACGACTACCACCACGGCGGCGGCGACCCAGACCACAGGCGCCCAAGGGCAGACGACTACCACCGCGGCGCCGGCCGAGACGACCACCACCACCGCCGACGTCGCCGCCGACTACCCGGCCCGGCCTATCACTTGGATCGTCTCGTTCGACCCGGGTGGTGGTTCGGACATCGAAGCCCGCCGGATCCAGGACCGTCTCCAGGAGATCCTGGGGACCCGAATCCAGATCGAGTACCGGTCGGGAGGCGGCGGTGCCGTCGGGTGGTCCGAGTTCGTCAAGCGGCCCGCCGACGGTTACACCGTTGCCGGTTTGGTGATCCCCCACATCGTGATCCAACCGCTGGCGCTGGAAGACCCCGGATACCAGACCGAGGACATCCGGGCCGCGGCGTGGACGGTGGCTGCACCCGGGGCTTTGATAGTCGCCAACGACAGCCCGTTCCAGACCCTTGAGGACTTCGTCAACGCCGCCAAGGAGAATCCGAAGGGGATCACGGTGGGTGGCGTGGCCACCTTCTCCGGCTCCGACCTCACACTGGCCCAGTTCGCCTCGCAAGCCGGAATTGAGGTCACGTACGTGCCGGTGACGGGCGGGGCCGCGCCGCTGATCTCCGACCTGCTCGGCGGCCACATCGATGCCGCTTTCCTGGCTTCCAGTCACTCAGTCCGTAACTCGGACCGTGTCCGGACGTTGGCCATCGCAGGTGACCGACGGCTCGAGAGCTTGCCCGACGTTCCCACCTTCTCCGAGTTCGGCTACGACGTGACCATCGCCTTCGCCTGGGGTGTGGGAATGCCGGCCGGCACCCCTGAACCGATTGTCGAGAAGTTCGGCAACGCGGTGATCCAGGCCATGCGGGACACCGGCGCCGACCAGGCGGTGATCGAGGAGGGTCTCGACCCCGTCCTCCTCGGTCCGGACGAGGCGCAGGCATACGTGGACCAACAGGTCGAGATCTACACGGAGCTGCTGCCGATTCTCCAGGCCCTGCACGGCGAATCCTGAGTTCCTCCCGATCTCAGATCGTCAGCAGCTCCTGTAGGGGGGTGAGGGTGCCGGTAGGTTGGCCTACCGGCACCCTCCACCCCGAAACCAAGGAGGAAGATTGGAAGCGTTGCTTGACGGGCTGCTGGGGAGCCTCCAGCCTCATCTGATCTTCACGCTGGTTCTGTCCAGTTTCGTAGGAGCGATCGTCGGAGCGCTCCCCGGGCTGACAGCCACCATGGCCGTCGCCTTGTTGGTGCCGTTCACTTTCGCGCTGAGTCCGACCACCGGGCTGGTCGCGATAGTGGGCCTGATGCAAGGAGCGCTCTACGGAGACTCGGTGCCGGCATGTTTGATAAACACCCCCGGGACCCCATCGGCGATCGCCACCACGTTCGACGGGTTCCCGCTGACCCAGCAGGGAAAGGGCCAGTTCGCCCTGATCGCCTCAGGCGTCTCGTCAGCCGGGGGCGCCCTGGTCGGAGGTCTGGCGTTGCTGTTCGTCTCCCCTCCATTGGCCGAGTTCTCGCTCAAGTTCGGACCGCCCGAGTTCTTCTGGATCGGAATTTTCGGCCTCACCATGATCGCCTCGCTCTCCACCGGTTCGATGTTCAAAGGACTGGCCGGCGGCGCGTTGGGCATGCTGGTCAGCACGATCGGCATCGCCCCGGCGGGAGCCGTCACCCGGTTCACCTTCGGTAACCCAGGCCTGCAGGCCGGCGTCAACGTGGTGGTGGCCCTGGTCGGCCTGTTCGCCGTTCCTCAAGCCCTCAAGATGGTGGAGGAGATCCGAGGGAAGGTGCAGATCGCCGAATACGAGGAACACCGGGGTGTGCTGAGGGAGGTGCTGGAACGGGTCGTTCTCCGGCCCCTCGTCCTGCTCCGCTCCACCCTGATCGGGGTGTTCGTCGGGATCCTCCCAGCGGCGGGGGGACCGATCGCGTCGTTGGTCTCCTACAACGAGGCGATCCGCTGGAGCAAGAATCCCGAGGAATTCGGGAAGGGATCGGTCGACGGTGTGATCGCCGCCGAGTCGGCCAACAACTCGGCCGCCACCGCGTCGCTCATCCCCCTCCTCACCCTGGGCATACCCGGGTCTCCCCCGGCTGCCATCGCCCTCGGTGCCCTCCTGATCCACGGCCTCAGGCCCGGGCAGGACCTGTTCGAGTTCAGCGGCGACATCGTCTACACGTTCATGTGGTCGGCGGTCTGGGCAGGGTTCGTGATCCTCGTCTTCTCGGTGATGGTGTCCAAGTACCTGACCCGGGTGGCCGTTCTCCCGGTCCACTACCTGGCTCCGGCGGTGATGCTCTTGAGCATCATCGGGTCGTTCGCAATCAGGAACAACGTGCTCGACGTGGCGATGATGATCATCATCGGTCTGGTCGGATACGTGCTCGACAAGTTGGGCTTCAAAGCCGGCCCGATCGTCCTGGGACTGATCCTCGGGCCGATAGTCGAGGCGGCCTTCGTCACCTCCCTCGCCCTGGCCGACGCCCAGGGGAGCTATCTGCAGGTGTTCTTCCTTCGCCCGATCACGATGGTGTTGATCGTCCTCACGCTCCTCTCGGCTGCCTGGCCGTGGATCGGGAAGAGGATCGCCCGCAGGACCGGTATCAGCATCGAGGCTCTGGACGACGAGGGGTGACCATGGACGACCGCCGAATGATCCGGCTGAACACCGACCTGCTCGGCGGGCTCTTCATCGGACTGTTCGGAGCCGTCGGGCTGGTCGGCTCCTGGGGAGGGAGGTTCAACGCGTGGATCTTCCCCCGGGTCAACAGCATCGTGATCTTGGCGATGGCGCTGGCCCTGATCGTGCGGGGGGTGGTTCGACGCGAGGTCGAAGACGTCATGCCCAGGGAGAATGCCACCCGGCTGGTTCTGCCGATGATGGCGGGTCTGGTCGCCTACTACTTCCTGTTCACCCGTCTCGGGTTCGTGCTCACCACCACCCTCCTGTTCGGTGGCGCCATGTTCATGTTGAGCACCCGGCGTACCTGGCAGAGGGCCGTCGTCGTGTTCGGGGTGGCGGCGGTGGTGGCCGGCTTCTTCTACGTGGTGTTCGGGGAGGTGTTCTACGTCCCCTGGCCGACCGGTACCTGGTTGGAAGCTCTGGGTTTGGGCCGATGAACCAGAGAATCCTGGGAAGGTCGGTCGTCCGGAAAGAGGACGAGAGGTTGGTCACCGGGCGGGGCCGGTATGTAGGTGACATCCACCCGGAGGGGTTGCTCCACGCCCGCTTCGTGCGGTCCGACGTGGCTCACGGCTCGGTGACATCGGTCGACGTGGACGCCGCCCGGGAGGCTCCCGGAGTGGTGGCCGTCCTCACCGCCGAAGACGTACCCCTGGTCCCCCTTCCCGTAGACGGAACCGACTTGCCGCCGGTGCCCCGGCCCTTGCTGGCGGGCGACCGGGTTCGCCACGTCGGTGAGCCGGTCGCGGTGGTGATCGGAGAGACCGAACAGGCAGCCTTCGACGCCGCCGAGTTGGTGTGGCCCGATATCGACCCCCTTCCCCCTCTGGTCGAACCCGACCAGGCCGCGTCGGGTGAGCCCATCCATACCGAGTTCGGTTCCAACGTGGTGGAGAGATCTTCGGTTGGGAACTTCGACCCCGACCAGCCGTGGGAGTTCGAAGTCGACGTCACCCTCACCGTCCGGAACCAGCGTCTCGCCCCGGTGCCCATCGAGCCGCTCGCCGCTCTGGGCGTTCCGGAGGGCGAAGGGGTGACCCTCTATGTGACGCATCAGGCAGCCCACCGGCTCCGGGATGCTCTGAGCCGGATCCTTCCCTTCCCCGTCGAGGTGGTAGTCCCCGACGTGGGTGGCGGCTTCGGCATGAAGGGCCGCTTCTTCCCCGAGTACGCGGTCGTGGCCCTGGCCGCTCACCGTCTGGGCAGGCCGGTTCGGTGGCTGCAGACCCGACGGGAATCGATGGTGTGCGGCACCCATGGCCGGGACATGGTCCACACGGTGCGGATCGCCGGTGACCGGGATGGCCGGATCAGACGGGTGTGGATCAGCATCCTGGCCTCCACCGGCGCATATCCCCATACGGGAGCTCAGGTGCCCCGCTACACCCGTCTGGTGTCCCAGGAGATGTACGACGTCCCGGAGCTGCGGGTCGACATCCAGACCGTGCTCACCAACACGGCTCCCACTGCCCCCTACCGGGGAGCGGGACGGCCCGAGGCGGCCTACGCGATGGAGCGTGCGGTGGACCGGTTCGCGAGGGCGTGCGGCCTGGATCCGATCGATGTGCGGCGGAAGAACCTGATCGATACCCACCGACTGCCCCTCACCACCATCGTCGGAGCCAGATACGACAGTGGTGACTATCGGAAGGCGGTCGACGCCGCGGTGCGGCTCATCGACCTGGACAGATGGCGTTCCGAGCAGCGTCGAAGGAGGGAAGAGGGCGGTAACCCGATCGGCATCGGGCTCGGTGCATTCGTGGAGAGGGCCGGTGGTCCGCCCGAATCCGGCGAGTACGCCCGGGTGCAGATCGACGAGGACGGCACGGTCCGGGTCTTCAGCGGAGCGGTGTCCAACGGTCAAGGTCACGAGACGGCTTTCGCCCAGGTCGCCGCGGAGGTGTTCTCGGTTCCGATCGATCGGGTCGAGGTGATCGAAGGCGACACCCGGGTGGTACCCCGGGGGTGGGGCTCGATGGCCAGCCGTTCGGCGCAGATCGGTGGATCGGCCATCCTCAGGGTTTCGACGCGGCTCCGTGACCGGCTCCGCGAGGTCGCAGCCGCCATGTTGGAGGCCTCTCCCTCCGACCTGGAGCTGTCGGATGGGAGGTTCGTGGTCGCCGGGGTTCCATCGGCCGGGGTCGATCTGGAAGAGGTGATCGTGAGGGCGAAGGCGGAAGGCCTGGAGACCTGGGAGGAGGAGTTCTACTCGCCCGGCGCGCAGACGTTTCCCTACGGTGTTCATGCAGCGGTGGTCGAGGTCGAACTCGACACCGGAGAGGTGCGGCTCCTCGACATGGTGGCGGTCGACGATTGCGGAACCGTGATCAATCCGATGATCGTGGAGGGTCAGACCCACGGGTCCCTAGCCCAGGGGATCGGCCAGGCCCTGTTCGAACAGGTCCAGTACGACGACCAGGGCCAGCTCCGCACCGCCACCCTGATGGACTACGCCTTGCCCCATTCGACCGATCTTCCGTTCTTCAGGACCGCCCGGCTGGAGACCCCTGCCCCCTCGAACCCGTTGGGAGCCAAGGGAGCCGGAGAGGGGGGATGCATCGGGGCTCCTCCCGCGGTGGTCAACGCGGTGCTCGACGCTCTCTGGCCATACGGGGTGGAGCATCTGGACATGCCTCTGCGCCCCGCTGTGGTGTGGGAGGCACTGCAGAGGGCCTCAGGAGGTCAGGAAGCCTGAAACGAGCTGGGCGAACCCTTCGGGTCGTTCCATGTACACGAGGTGGCCGCCGGGAAGGAGCCGCAGCTCGGCTCCCGGGATGGCCCGGGCCAGTTCCTCCGACATGTGGGGCGGAGTGCAGAAGTCCTCTTCTCCGACGGTGATCAGGGTGGGGCAGGTGATCCGTCCGAGTCGAGCGGATTCGTCGAAGGCGAGGATCATGTCGATGCGCCGGGCCAGGATTCGCCGGTCGACGGTTGCGGCTCGGGAGCACCACTCGTCGACGGCCCTGTGGTTCTGCGCCAGGTAGCGGGGCGAGAACAGGAACAGAGCCGATAGGCGCGTGTACTGCTCGGGGCCGAGTTCGTCGAGCACCCTCTTGCGGAGATCGAACTGCCAGATGAAGAACGGGTCGGGGCGGGCCCACGAGGACGCCAAGACCAGACGGTCGATCCGTTCCGGGTAGTCGAGGGCCATCGTCTGGGCGATGGCGCCACCAGTCGACGATCCGACTACCGCGACCCGCTCCAGGCCCAGATGATCGATCACCGAGACCATGTCCTGGGCATGATCGAAGATCGTGTATCCGTCGGCCGGCCGGTCCGACCTGCCGCATCCGCGGTGGTCGGGAAGTATCACCTGGAACC
>BPGJ01000018.1 GCA_026002975.1 Acidimicrobiia bacterium | reverse complement strand
CTCCTCTCCTGCGGATGGGGTTCCAATGATTGCAGGGAAGCCGACGGGAGCCCCGGTTGGCGCGATGTAAAAAACACCATATATGATTGGGTCGTTGCTGGTTGGTTACCGACCGGTGAAATCTGAGAGGAGGATCCGAACATGAGGAGATCATCTTCGAGATGGCTTCTGTGGCTGGCTGCCATGGGGCTGGTCATCGGAGCATGCGGAGGTGGCACTGATGCCACGACCACCACGGGCCGGAGGGTCTGCAACTACGGAGCCGGTGGAACAGACGACGACCACCGCGGCGCCGGCCGAGACACACCACCACCGCCGACGTCGCCGCCGACTACCCGGCCCGGCCCATCACCTGGATCGTCTCGTTCGACCCGGGTGGTGGATCTGACATCGAAGCCCGCCGGATCCAGGATCGCCTCCAGGAGATCTTGGGGACCCGGATCCAGATCGAGTACCGGTCGGGAGGTGGCGGTGCCGTCGGGTGGTCCGAGTTCGTCAAGCGGCCCGCCGACGGTTACACCGTCGCCGGTTTGGTGATCCCCCACATCGTGATCCAGCCTCTGGCGCTGGACGACCCCGGATACCAGACCGAGGAGATCCGCGCTGCGGCCTGGACGGTGGCCGCCCCGGGCGCTTTGATGGTCGCCAACGACAGCCCGTTCCAGACCCTTGAGGACTTCGTCAACGCCGCCAAGGAGAATCCGGGCGGCTCGACGGTGGGTGGCGTGGCCACCTTCTCCGGCTCCGACCTCAGCACTGGCCCAGTTCGCCTCGCAGGCGGGGATCGAGGTCACCTATGTTCCCGTGACGGGGGGGCCGCCCCGCTGATCTCCGACCTGCTCGGCGGCCACATCGACGCCGCTTTCTGGCGTCCAGTCACTGCCGTCCGCAACTCGGACCGTGTCCGGACGTTGGCCATCGCAGGAGACGACGGCTCGAGAGCTTGCCCGACGTTCCCACCTTCTCCGAGTTCGGCTACGACGTGACCATCGCCTTCGCCTGGGGTGTGGGAATGCCGGCCGGCACCCCTGAGCCGATCGTCGAGAAGTTCGGTAACGCGGTGATCCAGGCCATGCGGGACACCGGCGCCGACCAGGCGGTGATCGAGGAGGGTCTCGACCCCGTCCTCCTCGGTCCGGACGAGGCGCAGGCATACGTGGACCAACAGGTCGAGATCTACACGGAGCTGCTGCCGATTCTCCAGGCCCTGCACGGCGAATCCTGAGTTCCTCCCGATCTCAGATCGTCAGCGGCTCCTGTAGGGGGGTGAGGGTGCCGGTAGGTTGCCTACCGGCACCCTCCACCCCGAAACCAAGGAGGAAGGTTGGAAGCGTTGCTGGACGGGCTGCTGGGGAGCCTCCAGCCCCATCTGATCTTCACGCTGGTTCTGTCCAGTTTCGTAGGAGCGATCGTCGGAGCGCTCCCCGGGCTGACAGCCACCATGGCCGTCGCCTTGTTGGTGCCGTTCACTTTCGCGCTGAGTCCGACCACCGGGCTGGTCGCGATAGTGGGCCTGATGCAAGGAGCGCTCTACGGAGACTCGGTGCCGGCGTGTTTGATAAACACCCCCGGGACCCCATCGGCGATCGCCACCACGTTCGACGGGTTCCCGCTGACCCAGCAGGGAAAGGGCCAGTTCGCCCTGATCGCCTCAGGCGTCTCGTCAGCCGGGGGCGCCCTGGTCGGAGGTCTGGCGTTGCTGTTCGTCTCCCCTCCATTGGCCGAGTTCTCGCTCAAGTTCGGACCGCCCGAGTTCTTCTGGATCGGAATTTTCGGCCTCACCATGATCGCCTCGCTCTCCACCGGTTCGATGTTCAAGGGCCTGGCCGGCGGCGCGTTGGGCATGCTGGTCAGCACGATCGGCATCGCCCCGGCGGGAGCCGTCACCCGGTTCACCTTCGGTAACCCAGGCCTGCAGGCCGGCGTCAACGTGGTGGTGGCCCTGGTCGGCCTGTTCGCCGTTCCTCAAGCCCTCAAGATGGTGGAGGAGATCCGAGGGAAGGTGCAGATCGCCGAATACGAGGAACACCGGGGTGTGCTGAGGGAGGTGCTGGAACGGGTCGTTCTCCGGCCCCTCGTCCTGCTCCGCTCCACCCTGATCGGGGTGTTCGTCGGGATCCTCCCAGCGGCGGGGGGACCGATCGCGTCGTTGGTCTCCTACAACGAGGCGATCCGCTGGAGCAAGAATCCCGAGGAATTCGGGAAGGGATCGGTCGACGGTGTGATCGCCGCCGAGTCGGCCAACAACTCGGCCGCCACCGCGTCGCTCATCCCCCTCCTCACCCTGGGCATACCCGGGTCTCCCCCGGCTGCCATCGCCCTCGGTGCCCTCCTGATCCACGGCCTCAGGCCCGGGCAGGACCTGTTCGAGTTCAGCGGCGACATCGTCTACACGTTCATGTGGTCGGCGGTCTGGGCAGGGTTCGTGATCCTCGTCTTCTCGGTGATGGTGTCCAAGTACCTGACCCGGGTGGCCGTTCTCCCGGTCCACTACCTGGCTCCGGCGGTGATGCTCTTGAGCATCATCGGGTCGTTCGCAATCAGGAACAACGTGCTCGACGTGGCGATGATGATCATCATCGGTCTGGTCGGATACGTGCTCGACAAGTTGGGCTTCAAAGCCGGCCCGATCGTCCTGGGACTGATCCTCGGGCCGATAGTCGAGGCGGCCTTCGTCACCTCCCTCGCCCTGGCCGACGCCCAGGGGAGCTATCTGCAGGTGTTCTTCCTTCGCCCGATCACGATGGTGTTGATCGTCCTCACGCTCCTCTCGGCTGCCTGGCCGTGGATCGGGAAGAGGATCGCCCGCAGGACCGGTATCAGCATCGAGGCTCTGGACGACGAGGGGTGACCATGGACGACCGCCGAATGATCCGGCTGAACACCGACCTGCTCGGCGGGCTCTTCATCGGACTGTTCGGAGCCGTGGGGCTGGTCGGCTCCTGGGGAGGGAGGTTCAACGCGTGGATCTTCCCCCGGGTCAACAGCATCGTGATCTTGGCGATGGCGCTGGCCCTGATCGTGCGGGGGGTGGTTCGACGCGAGGTCGAAGACGTCATGCCCCGGGAGAACGCCACCCGGCTGGTTCTGCCGATGATGGCGGGTCTGGTCGCCTACTACTTCCTGTTCACCCGTCTCGGGTTCGTGCTCACCACCACCCTCCTGTTCGGTGGCGCCATGTTCATGTTGAGCACCCGGCGTACCTGGCAGAGGGCCGTCGTCGTGTTCGGGGTGGCGGCGGTGGTGGCCGGCTTCTTCTACGTGGTGTTCGGGGAGGTGTTCTACGTCCCCTGGCCGACCGGTACCTGGTTGGAAGCTCTGGGTTTGGGCCGATGAACCAGAGGATCCTGGGAAGGTCGGTCGTCCGGAAAGAGGACGAGAGGTTGGTCACCGGGCGGGGCCGGTATGTAGGTGACATCCACCCGGAGGGGTTGCTCCACGCCCGCTTCGTGCGGTCCGACGTGGCTCACGGCTCGGTGACATCGGTCGACGTGGACGCCGCCCGGGAGGCTCCCGGAGTGGTGGCCGTCCTCACCGCCGAAGACGTACCCCTGGTCCCCCTTCCCGTAGACGGAACCGACTTGCCGCCGGTGCCCCGGCCCTTGCTGGCGGGCGACCGGGTTCGCCACGTCGGTGAGCCGGTCGCGGTGGTGATCGGAGAGACCGAACAGGCAGCCTTCGACGCCGCCGAGTTGGTGTGGCCCGATATCGACCCCCTTCCCCCTCTGGTCGAACCCGACCAGGCCGCGTCGGGCGAGCCCATCCATACCGAGTTCGGTTCCAACGTGGTGGAGAGATCTTCGGTCGGGAACTTCGACCCCGACCAGCCGTGGGAGTTCGAAGTCGACGTCACCCTCACCGTCCGGAACCAGCGTCTCGCCCCGGTGCCCATCGAGCCGCTCGCCGCTCTGGGCGTTCCGGAGGGCGAAGGGGTGACCCTCTATGTGACGCATCAGGCAGCCCACCGGCTCCGGGATGCTCTGAGCCGGATCCTTCCCTTCCCCGTCGAGGTGGTAGTCCCCGACGTGGGTGGCGGCTTCGGCATGAAGGGCCGCTTCTTCCCCGAGTACGCGGTCGTGGCCCTGGCCGCTCACCGTCTGGGCAGGCCGGTTCGGTGGCTGCAGACCCGACGGGAATCGATGGTGTGCGGCACCCATGGCCGGGACATGGTCCACACGGTGCGGATCGCCGGTGACCGGGATGGCCGGATCAGACGGGTGTGGATCAGCATCCTGGCCTCCACCGGCGCATATCCCCATACGGGAGCTCAGGTGCCCCGCTACACCCGTCTGGTGTCCCAGGAGATGTACGACGTCCCGGAGCTGCGGGTCGACATCCAGACCGTGCTCACCAACACGGCTCCCACTGCCCCCTACCGGGGAGCGGGACGGCCCGAGGCGGCCTACGCGATGGAGCGTGCGGTGGACCGGTTCGCGAGGGCGTGCGGCCTGGATCCGATCGATGTGCGGCGGAAGAACCTGATCGATACCCACCGACTGCCCCTCACCACCATCGTCGGAGCCAGATACGACAGTGGTGACTATCGGAAGGCGGTCGACGCCGCGGTGCGGCTCATCGACCTGGACAGATGGCGTTCCGAGCAGCGTCGAAGGAGGGAAGAGGGCGGTAACCCGATCGGCATCGGGCTCGGTGCATTCGTGGAGAGGGCCGGTGGTCCGCCCGAATCCGGCGAGTACGCCCGGGTGCAGATCGACGAGGACGGCACGGTCCGGGTCTTCAGCGGAGCGGTGTCCAACGGTCAAGGTCACGAGACGGCTTTCGCCCAGGTCGCCGCGGAGGTGTTCTCGGTTCCGATCGACCGGGTCGAGGTGATCGAAGGCGACACCCGGGTGGTACCCCGGGGGTGGGGCTCGATGGCCAGCCGTTCGGCGCAGATCGGTGGATCGGCCATCCTCAGGGTCTCGACGCGGCTCCGTGACCGGCTCCGCGAGGTCGCAGCCGCCATGTTGGAGGCCTCTCCCTCCGACCTGGAGCTGTCGGATGGGAGGTTCGTGGTCGCCGGGGTTCCATCGGCCGGGGTCGATCTGGAAGAGGTGATCGCGAGGGCGAAGGCGGAAGGCCTGGAGACCTGGGAGGAGGAGTTCTACTCGCCCGGCGCGCAGACGTTTCCCTACGGTGTTCATGCAGCGGTGGTCGAGGTCGAACTCGACACCGGAGAGGTGCGGCTCCTCGACATGGTGGCGGTCGACGATTGCGGAACCGTGATCAATCCGATGATCGTGGAGGGTCAGACCCACGGGTCCCTAGCCCAGGGGATCGGCCAGGCCCTGTTCGAACAGGTCCAGTACGACGACCAGGGCCAGCTCCGCACCGCCACCCTGATGGACTACGCCTTGCCCCATTCGACCGATCTTCCGTTCTTCAGGACCGCCCGGCTGGAGACCCCTGCCCCCTCGAACCCGTTGGGAGCCAAGGGAGCCGGAGAGGGGGGATGCATCGGGGCTCCTCCCGCGGTGGTCAACGCGGTGCTCGACGCTCTCTGGCCATACGGGGTGGAGCATCTGGACATGCCTCTGCGCCCCGCTGTGGTGTGGGAGGCACTGCAGAGGGCCTCAGGAGGTCAGGAAGCCTGAAACGAGCTGGGCGAACCCTTCGGGTCGTTCCATGTACACGAGGTGGCCGCCGGGAAGGAGCCGCAGCTCGGCTCCCGGGATGGCCCGGGCCAGTTCCTCCGACATGTGGGGCGGAGTGCAGAAGTCCTCTTCTCCGACGGTGATCAGGGTGGGGCAGGTGATCCGTCCGAGTCGAGCGGATTCGTCGAAGGCGAGGATCATGTCGATGCGCCGGGCCAGGATTCGCCGGTCGACGGTTGCGGCTCGGGAGCACCACTCGTCGACGGCCCTGTGGTTCTGCGCCAGGTAGCGGGGCGAGAACAGGAACAGAGCCGATAGGCGCGTGTACTGCTCGGGGCCGAGTTCGTCGAGCACCCTCTTGCGGAGATCGAACTGCCAGACGAAGAACGGGTCGGGGCGGGCCCACGAGGACGCCAAGACCAGACGGTCGATCCGTTCCGGGTAGTCGAGGGCCATCGTCTGGGCGATGGCGCCACCAGTCGACGATCCGACTACCGCGACCCGCTCCAGGCCCAGATGATCGATCACCGAGACCATGTCCTGGGCATGATCGAAGATCGTGTATCCGTCGGCCGGCCGGTCCGACCTGCCGCATCCGCGGTGGTCGGGCACGTATCACCTGGAAGCTGCGAGGAGAGGAGTGGGACGACGGGCCGCCAGGCGGAACCGACGCCGCTCAGGCCGGCGAGGAGGAGGACCGGAGGGCCGGACCCTTCGGCCGTCGAAGTGGACACGAACCCCATCCCTATTCGCGAAAGGCAACCGTTTTCCTTGGCACGGGAGGAAGGCCCAAGCCTAGGATGCATTACGACACAATGTATGACCTAGGTTGCCAAGACCCAGGGGTGCGAACCAGGACGAGAAGGAGGTCGGTTCCATGACCGGAGGCTGACCGTGCGGCCTGAGGGCCGCTACTCGACACCGTTCGTCTAGGGAGGAGGAGGAAATTGGCAACCGCGGAAAGAACAGCCGGCTCCGGTGGCTACCAGCTCGCCGAGGACCTTCGGCTCAACACGATGGACATCGTGGTGGCGGTCTTGCTGGGCGTCATCGAAGCGGCCATCGAGATCGTCGGTGCTCTCGGGTTCCTCGAACGCACCATCTGGGCGGGTGGCGCCGCCGGTTTCGCCCTGTACGCCTTCTACAACGGGACCACCTGGATCCTGTACTGGGCAGGGGCGTACCTCAGGAAGAGGTCGAGCGTGATCCTCTTGGCGGCGATCGTCACTGCCCTGGTCAGGTGGTTCTTCGGGGACCCGGATGGCCCGCTGCTCCTGTTCTACGGCATATTCCCGGCGGTGTTCGGGATGGCCGTGTTCTCGCTGATGAGGTGGAAGGGTGGCCGGATGCTGTTCGCCCTCTCCTTGGCGGTGACAGCCGCGATGAACCAGGTCGCAGCCTTCATCGGTCAGGGCGGTATGCAGCTGGCCGAAGGGGCGTTCTGGGGCACCGTGTCCATCATCATCGGCTTCATCGGTGGTCTCATCTGGGGTCCGCTCGCCTGGTACCTGGGTCGCGGCCTGGAACGGGCCGGAGTCCCCACGGTGGAGGAACCACCTGCGCTGACCGGACCGCAACAGTCGTACGCATGATCGGAAATCGAGCACGGGTGGGGTGCGATCGCACCCCACCCGTTTTCCCTGCAACATGAGCTCCCCGGTCCTGGTCGTCGAGGATTACAGCTACTGGTTCCGGGGACAGGCGGGCCGCCCTGGGGTCCTGGCCCTCGACAACGTGAACCTCGAGATCGAAAAGGGGAGCTTCACCCTCATCCTGGGCCGGAGCGGTTCCGGCAAGAGCACCCTCGCCCTCAATCTGGTCGGGATCTACCCCGACTACTTCGGTGGCAAGAACTCGGGTCGAATCCTGATAGACCATCCCGAGAGAGGGCTGGTCAACCGGAGGGAGCTGACCCGAGGGGAGCGCTTCCGGCTGGTCAACATGCTCTTCCAGAACCCGGAGGATCAGATAGTGACCCTGACCGTGGAGGAGGAGGTGGGGTTCGCGCTCGAGAACTACCTCTTCCCGACCGCCGAGATCCACCGGCGGATCGACCGGGCTCTAGACCTGGTCGGCTTGAGGGGCTTCCGTGAGCGGTCCACTCTGAAGCTGTCCGGAGGCGAGAAGCAACGGGTCGCGTTGGCTTCGCTGCTCGCCCTGGAACCCCGGGTCCTGATCCTCGACGAGCCCACCTCGAACCTCGATCCGGCCGGCACCGAGGAGGTGCTGGAGACCGTGGACCGGATCAGGGAGCTGGTCGACCTCACCCTCATGGTGGTCGAACACGAGGTCGACGAGGTGTTCGATCGGGTCGACCAGGTGGTTCTGGTCGAGGACAAGCAGGTGAGGGGTCCGTTCCATCCCCGGGAGTTCATGGCAGAGCGAGGACTCCACGTCCGGGACGACCTCGGCTTGTGGATCCCCCAGGCGACCGAGGCCGGCCTCGAGCTGGCCCGGCAGGGCGTCGAGCTTCCCCGGGTGCCGCTGAGTGTGGCCGAGCTGGTGGAGGATCTCGCTCCCATGGTCGGGGAGCCGGAGCCTTCACGGTCGCCCGGGGTGCCCGACTTCGTGCCCGAGGTCGGGTCCGACCCGGCCATCCAGGTCGAGGACGTGTGGTTCTCCTACGGAGAGCATCGAGTCCTGAAGGGCGTGTCGTTGCAGGCCCGCAGGGGAGAGCTCCTGGCCATCGTCGGGCAGAACGGTTCGGGCAAATCCACCCTCGCCTCCATGTTCAACGGGATCCTCCGTCCCGACTCGGGCCGGGTGTTGGTGGAGGGCAAGCCGACCACCGAATACGAGTTCGCCCATCTGGTCAAACGGGTGGCCTACATCTTCCAGGTTCCCGAGAAGCAGTTCATCCGGAACACCGTGGAGGAAGAGATCGCTCATGGGCTCAAGCTCCTCGGACTCGAAGAAGAGGAGATCGGCCAGAGGGTGGACGAATACCTCGAACGGTTTCAGCTCCTGGACCAGCGGGAACTCAGCCCCTACGTTCTGAGTCATGGCCAAAAACGACGCCTCTCGGTCGCCTGCATGGTGGTGGCCGAGCCGGACGTGGTGGTGCTCGACGAACCGACCTTCGGTCAGGACTTCTACCAGGCGAGGAACCTGATGGAGATGCTCGAGGGTCTGGCTGCCAAGGGCGCGGCGGTGGTGTTCATCACCCACGACATGCGGCTCGTGGCGGAGTACGCCGACCGCTGCTGCGTGCTGTGCGATGGGGAGATCCTGTTCGAAGGCGTCCCGTTGGAGCTGTTCGCCTCCCCCGACGTGCTCACCCGGGCGAAACTCAAGGCCCCCCCGGTTTACGAGATGGGGCTGCATATCCTGGGCGAGCCGACCCTGGTGATTCCCCGATTCGTAGAACGTGTGAAGGAGATCGCAGGTGATCAACC
>BPGJ01000017.1 GCA_026002975.1 Acidimicrobiia bacterium | reverse complement strand
CCGGCTCCACACACGACCAGCCTGGATGGCGCTCCCACCACTTCGATCATGTACCGGACCCCCGATATCTCCTCCACCCTGGGCCAGCCCTCGTCCAGGGCCGAAGTCGCCGCCCGTGCGATCTCGTCCGGGCCATCCGAGTCGGCGCGGTCGACGAACCAGCGTCGACCGGGCCGGGACAGGTCGTGGACGACGGCTAGGGGTCTCTGCTCGGCCCTCGCCCTGACGATGCGGTGAGCGAGGGGCCGGGCGGAGGCGGCCGGTTCCACCAGAAGCTCGGTCACGCCGTTGCAGCCGATCCCCCAACCCCAGATCGCCTCGTCGTCGGCCGTCAGGTCGAAGGTGACGATCTCGGCCACGCCGCCGGCCATCACCCGTTCAGCCACCGCCCTCAGGTCGGAGTCGAGGCATCCACCAGAGACGGTGCCGACGCTCACACCGTCGGCCCGAACGAGCTGACGGGCCCCCAGCCCCCGGTAGGTGGACCCCCGGGTACCCACCACGGTGGCCAGGGCGAAGTCGTCGGTGTCCCTGCCCAGAACGGATGCGACGATCTTGTCCAGCTCGGTGGTGGGGGCAGAGGTCGGATCTCCGGTCATGGCGCCGGTCAGCTTATCGGTCGCCCAGGTAGGCGGCCGGATCGCGCTCGAAGGCACGCAGGCAGGAGGCGGCGCAGAAGTGGTAGGTCCGACCGTCGTGGACGGTGGAGAAGCGGGAACGGGCGGGGTCGACGGTCATCCCACAGACCGGGTCGACCGTCTCCAGGCGGGCCGTGGACCGGGCGGGGGGTTGCAACCTCCCGCCGGCTTCCCACGAGACCAGCTCGGCGAGGATCGACACCGATATCGCCTCGTGGCGCACCGGTCCCAGATCCAGGCCCGCCGGCGCCCGGATCCGCCCCAGATCCGCCTCCGAGACTCCCCGGTCGCGGAGCCACTCGAACACGGTATCGACCCGTTTGGGTGAGGCGACCAGACCGATGTAGGCGGCCTTGGTCCCGAGGGCGGCTTCGAGGGCCGGTTCGTCGTACCGGCCCTGGGTGGCGACCACCACCGCGCTCCCCTCACCAACCGGGCCCATCTCGACGTCGTCGGCAACGCTCACCCTCCAGCCGAGCAGCTCCGCCATGCCGACGAGGACTCGAGTCATCGGCGAGTCGCCGACCACGTGGACGTGGGGCGGCGGCAACACCGGTTCGACGTACACCTCCATCGCTCCCTCCGAGGCACAGGCCATGGGTACACCCACCACCCCGCTCCTGGGATCGTCCTCACCGAGGCTCAGGAGTCGGGGCCGACCGTCCCGGAGGGCCTCCAAGGCCTGCTGCACCACGGTCGGGGTGGCGCACGCACCACCGATCCACCCTTCGACCGTCCCGTCGAGGTGGATAACGGCCTTGGCGCCCACCTGACCCGAGGTCGGCCCGTCCCTCCACGTCACGGTGGCCAGGGCGAACGGCTTTCCCTCCGCCTTGAGTTGGGCGACCCGGGCGAACAGGTCCATTCAGGGTTTCACCGCCACTCCCTGGATCGCACCCCACACCCGATGGGGCAGAACAGGCATGTCGATGTTCTCCACCGGATGGCCGGCCCTGCGGAGCGCGTCCAGGACGGCGTTCACGTAGGCGGCCGGAGAGCCGACCGTGGCCGACTCCCCCACCCCTTTGGCGCCGAGGGGATGGTGGGGTGACGGGGTCACGGTGGCTCCGAGTTTGAAGCGGGGTGTCTCCCAGGCGGTGGGCACCAGGTAGTCGAGGAAGTTGGAACCGATGCAGTTCCCCTGCTCGTCGAAGGTGATCCACTGCATGTTGGCCTTGGCGAAACCCTCCGTCAGCCCACCCATGATCTGACCTTCCACGATCATCGGGTTGATTCGGACTCCGCAGTCGTCCACCGCGGCCATGTCGACCACCTTCCAGGTGCCGTCTCCCGGGTCTACCTCCACCACCACGATGTAGGAGCCGAAGGGGTAGGTCATGTTCGGCGGGTCGTAGTAGCAGACGTCCTCCAGCCCCGCCTCCAGCCCCTCGGGAGGGTTGGTGTACGCCGCGAACGCCACCTCCTGGATGGTGACCCCCTTGTCGGTGCCTCTCACGAAGAAGCGACCCGGCTCCCACTCGAGGTCGTCCTCGGAGGCTTCCAGTAGATGGGCCGCGATCTTCTTCGCCTTCTCCCGGATACGCCGGGCCACCACCGCGGTGGCCGCACCACCCACCGGGGTGGAGCGGGAGGCGTAGGTTCCAAGACCGTACGGAGTGTTGTCGGTGTCCCCCTCCTGCACCTTCACGTCGGTGTAGGGGATGCCGAGTTCCTCGGCGACGATCTGGGCGAACGTGGTCTCGTGACCCTGACCCTGGGTCCGGACCCCCAGCTTGAGGATCGCCTTGCCGGTGGGATGGATCCGCAGCTCGGCCGAGTCGAACATCTTGATGCCGGCGATGTCGTACTCCTTGGAGTTGCCGGCACCCACCACCTCCGTGAACGAGGCTATCCCCACCCCGTACAGCTTGCCTTCGGGGTGGCCTTCGGCCTGCTTCCGGCGCCAACCCTCGTAGTCGACCAGTTTCATCGCCTCCCGGAGGGCGGTGTGATAGTCGCCCGAGTCGTAGACGAAGCCCGTCGGCGACCGGTACGGGAACTGCTCGGGGCGGATGAAGTTCTTCATCCTGAACTCCGCCGGGTCCATCCCCAGCTTCCAGGCGGCGTTGTCCACTAGCCGCTCGATCAGGTAGCTGGCTTCGGTCACCCGGAACGAGCACCGATAGGCCACGCCGCCGGGCGCCTTGTTGGTGTATGCCCCCTTGGCGGTGACGTGGGCCGCTCCGAAGTCGTACGACCCGGTGCAGATGTGGAACAGCCCGGCGCGGAAACGGGACGGTTGTGCGTCGGCGTAGAAGGCGCCCTGGTCGGACAGGATGGACGCCCGCATCGCCAGGATGCGTCCGTCGGAGGTGAGGGCCAGCTCCCCGTGCATGTGGTAGTCGCGGGCGAACCCGGTGGAGATCAGGTTCTCGGTTCTGGTCTCGACCCACTTGACGGGCTTGCCCAACAGCAGCGACGCGACCGTGGCGACCACGTATCCCGGGTAGATCGGGACCTTGTTCCCGAATCCCCCGCCGATGTCGGGCGAGACGATCCTTATGTTCTCCTCCGGCAGCCCTGCGACCAGCGCGAACAGGGTCCGGTGGGCGTGGGGCGCCTGGGAGGTCAGGTAGATGGTGGCTTCACCGGTGGCCGGGTTAACGTCGGCCAGGGCTCCACAGGTCTCCAACGGCGAAGGGTGCGACCGGGGATAGTGGGTGTCGAGGGTGACCACCACGTCGGCCTTGGCGAACGCGGCGTCGGTGGCTTCCTTGTCGCCCGCCTCCCAGATGTAGGCCACGTTGTCGGTCTTCCCCTCCTTGTCGTCCCGAATCACGGGAGCGCCGGGTTCCAGGGCCTGCTGGGGACTGGTGATGGCGGGCAACTCCTCGTAGTCGACGAACACCAGCGACGCCGCGTCCCGGGCGATGTAGGGGTCGGTGGCGACCACCGCCGCCACCTCCTGACCCTGGTAGCGAACCTTGTCGGTGGCCAGGACCGCCTGGGTGTCACCGGACAGGGTCGGCATCCACGCCAGGTTGTGCTCGGCGAGCATCTGGCCGGTGATGACCGCCACCACCCCCTCGGTCTGCTCGGCGGCCGAGGTGTCGATCGACCTGATCCTCCCATGGGCTATCGGCGACCGGACTATCGCCATGTGCAGCATGCCCGGAAGGACTATGTCGTCCAGATAGCGACCCGCCCCCTGGATGAACCGGTCGTCTTCCTTGCGCCGAACCGCGTGCCCGATACCGCCGACCTCGGGACTCGTCTTTGGATGGACGGTGGTAGTCATCAGGCGCCTCCTTCAACCTCTCTCTGCGAGTTCGCGTCCAGCCGCCTGGATCGCGGCGACGATGTTCTGGTAGCCGGTGCACCGGCAGATGTTTCCGGATATCGCCCAGCGCACCTCTTCCTCGCTGGGTCGGGGGTTCTGCTCGATCAGGGCGGAGCCGACCATCATCATGCCCGGGGTGCAGAATCCGCACTGCAGGCCGTGGTGCTCCTTGAAGGCCTTCTGGATCGGGTGGAGCTGCCCGTCTCGTTTCAGCCCCTCCACGGTTCGGATCTCGGAGCCGTCGGCTTGAACCGCCAGGATGGTGCAGGACTTGACCGGTTTGCCGTCCATGATCAGCGTGCACGCCCCACACGAGGTGGTGTCACAGCCGATGTGGGTTCCGGTCAACCCGAGATCGTTACGGATGTAGTCGACGAGCAGCCGACGGGGCTCGACGTCGGATGTGTAGGTGGTGCCGTTCACGGTGACGGTGATCTGCATCACGCCTCCCCTCTCGCCTCGGCCAGGGCCCTTCGCAGTCCCCTCTCGGTGTACGTCCTCACCACCGCCCGCTTGTACTCCGCCGGGCCCCTCACGTCGGAGGTCGGCTGGCAGGTGCGGGCGGCCACCTCGGCGGCCTCGGCGAACAGCTCGTCGGACGGTTCGTTCCCTACGAGCAGCTCCTCGGCCTCGGTGACCTTGAGGTTCTTCGGCGCCACCGAGGTGAGGGCGATGCCGGCCTGGGCGATCCTCCCCGACTCGTCGAGCCGGAGGTGGGTGGCCACCCCGACCGTGGCGTAGTCGCCGATCTTCCTCTCCAACTTCAGGTAAGCCCCTCCCGTCCGGGGACCGGCCTTGGGTACCCTCACCTCGGTCACCATCTCACCTGGTCGCAGGGCGTTGGTGAAGAAGTCGACCACGAAGTCGGCGATCGGGATCGTCCGGGTGCCCTCCCGGGATGTGGCCACGACGGTGGCACCTACCGCGAGCATCAACGAGTTCCAATCGCCCTCCGGGTCGCAGTGAGCCACCGACCCGCAGAGAGTGCCCCGGTTTCGTACCAGCGGGTCGGCGATCCACGGAGCGGCCGCGGCGAGGAGTGGTGCGTGAGCCGCCACCGTGGGATCGGTGGCGACATCGGCGTGACGAACCAGCGCGCCGATGGAGATCTCCCCGTTGGTATCGGTGATGCTCCCCAAGCCCGGCAGGCGGTTGATGTCGACGAGATGAGCCGGTGCGGCCAGCCGCAGCTTCATCATGGGGAGAAGGCTCTGGCCCCCGGCCAGGACCCTGCCTTCGTCGCCGACCTCCGCCAGCAGATCCAGCGCCTCTTCCAGGGACCTCGGGGCCGAATACTCGAATCTGGGCGGATACACCTCGTCACCTCCCGGTGTGTGGCCTCACCCCGAACCCTATCGAAAACGGTTGCGGGACGGAGGGAAGACGGGGTGCCCATTCGGGTCGATTTCCGACCTCTCGATGACCCCTCCGGGTCGGAGAAGTGACCCGCTCAGATCAGACCACGCCGGACCGCCTCGGCGGCGGCTTCGGTTCTGCGTTGAACGCCGAGCCTGCTGAACACCGACCTCAACCGGCGTTTCACCGTCGAGTCGCTGATGAACAGCCTTTCGGCGATCTCCGCGTTCGACGCCCCGGCGGCCAGCAGCCTGAGGATCTCACGGTCGGTTTCGTCGAACTCGGGCCGGTCCTGCCCCAGGTAGATCCGGGAGACGAGCTGGTCGGTCACCTGGGGGCTCAGGACGTGCCTTCCCTCGACCGCGGTTCGTAGTGCCGCCACCAGCACCGAGTCGGAGTCCCCCTTGAGCACGTAACCCATGGCGCCGGCTTCGAGGCTCCGGTGGACGTACTCCTCGTCGTCGAACGAGCTGAGCATCAACACCTTGGCAGTCGGCTCCATCCCGAGGATGCCGTCGAGCACCTCCAGTCCCGACCCTCCCCCCAGTCGGATGTCGAGCAACACCAGGTCGGGTCGGAGCCGAGCGAATGCCTCCAGGGCACCCGGAGGGTCGTCGGCTTCGCCCACCACCTCGAAGTCGTCGTAGTTCGACAGCAGGCTCCTGATTCCCTTGCGGACGACCGGGTGGTCGTCGACGACGAGGATGCGCACGCTCATCCCAGCGGAACGAAGGCCTCTACCCGGGTGCCTCTCCCTGCCGCCGAGACCAGCCGGAAGGTACCTCCCACGCTCTCCGCCCGGTATCTCATCGAGCGGAGGCCCAGGTGCCTGTCCGGCGACACGGTCGCCGGGTCGAACCCGTTACCGTCGTCGACGATGAGGAGCCTCACCGACGAGGCGCCGAAATCGACCCGCACCTCGACCCGGCTGGCCTGGGCGTGGGCGGCGACGTTGCTCAGCGCCTCCTGACAGATCCGATACAGACCGATCTCGGACCGCTCCGACAGCCTTCCCGCTTCGCCGTCGACCCGCAGCTGACATTCCACGTCGCTGTAGGCCGCGAACTCGTCGCACAGCCGGCGAAGGGCCGCGGGGAGTCCGAGCCCTTCCAGGAGGGGCGGGTGGAGGTCCAGCACGACCCGCCTGATCTCGCTCTCCACCTCTCTCAGCACCTGCTGTGCCTCCTCCACCGCGTTCTTGGCCTCGGACAGCTCCCCGCGTTCCAGACGACGTAGACCGGCGGTCAGCTCCAACATGGCTCCCACCAGGAGCTGGTTGATGCCGTCGTGGATGTCGCGGGCGATCCTCTGCCGCTCCTGCTCCTGGGCGTCGACCGTCTCCGACAGCACCTGCTGCAGTTCGGCGGCCTTTTCGGCGAGTTCCCTACTCGTCTCCCTGAGCTGCGCGGTGCGCTGGTCGACGATCCTCTCCAGCCGCTCGTTGGATCGGGCGAGGCTCTCGTAGAGCTGGGCGTTCCGAATCACGATGGCGATCTGGGCGGCGTAGGTGAGCATCAGCCGTTCGTGTCCGTCTTCGTACGGGGTGGAACGGTTGGCGACCCCGATCATGCCGATGGGACGCCTCTGCAGCCGGAGGGGCACCCCCAGGAAGGTCCTCACCTCTGGATGGCCGGGAGGCTGACCCACCTTGCCGGGTTCGGTCCGGGCGTCCACCGACCGGACCGCGCGGCTCTCCAACACCGCGTTGGCGAACACGTTGGGCCGAAGCGGGATGTAGCGATGGGTCTCGTAGAACTCGGGCGTCGGGTGGAATCCGAGGATCGCGGCGATCTCCATACGGGTGGGGTCGTCCCCGCACAGCCCGATGAAGCCGAACTGGGACCCGGTCAGGGTCAGGCACTGGCGGAGGGCGGTCTCGAGCACCTGATCCACCGACCTGAGCCCCGACAGCTCCACCGCCAAGTGGTAGAGCGCGTCGAGCTGCAGACGGGTATCGATCTCGTGGAGTTGAGGAACCCGCATCGGTCAGCCCTCCCCGTCGTGCCTGGTCTCTCCGGCGAGGAGGTCGAGGGCGTGGGGAATGACCTCCAGCAGCGGGGTGAGGCTCTCGGTGGCTCCCTTGGGGGAGCCGGGCAGGTTGATGACCAGGGAGGTACCCAAGGAGCCGGCGACTCCTCTCGAGAGAGCGGCCATGGGCGTGGAGCGAAGCCCCACCGACAGCATGAGATGCACCAGCCCGGGAGCCAACCGGTCCAGCACTTCGGCGGTGGCTTCCGGTGTCACGTCGCGGGGACCGAGGCCGGTGCCGCCGGTGGTGACCACCAGGCGGGCCGATGCGGCCAGCCGGCGGATCTCCGATGAGATCATGTCGCTCTCGTCCGGTACCACCGACCTGGCCACCACCACGAAACCCGCCTCCTCGAGCAGCTCCTGGAGTGCCTCACCCGAGCCGTCTGGTCGCCTCCCGGCTGCCACACCATCGGATACGGTGAGGACCGCTGCGGTTGTGCCTCTGTGGTGGTTCACTCCCGGAAACGCCACTCGAAGTTCTCTCCCCACGGTGGGATGGGGATGCCGGGACCGATCGCCCACCTCAGCCCCAGATAGGTGATGGCCAGTGCAGCGACCAGTCCTGGGGAGAGACCCCTTTCCTCTCCCAGGTCGGGGAGTCTCACGTGCCGTGTCAAGGGTGCCGCCCCGACGGTGATCAGGATGAACAGCCCCACCGTGGGGAGGGTCCTGATGTAACCCACCGGATCGGCTCCGACGAAGTAGGGGACCGCGAGCAGGGGCCCCACCACGGCCGGGATGAGAGCGATCGCGGTGATGAACCTGAGCCGCTCCTTCGGTGTGGCGATCTCGGCACGGTGACGGGCGAACCCGAGGAAAGCCGCGGCGGCGGCGACTCCCACCAGGAGCAGCCCCACCCATCCTCCGGCGGACACCACCACATCCAGCCCTTCCGGCGCATCGAAGGTGTCCAGGGTGATGGCGACCGGTGACTCGGCGGAGAAAGGAGACGTGGCCAGGTCCATCAGGCCGTTGCGGAAGGTGAAGAGGATCATCCATAGGAGGGTCAGCTTTCCGGCCGAGCGGTCCTTGGCCGCGGGGAACAACAAGAGACCCACCGACCCCGTCACCAGGCTGGCGATCGTGCCTCCGAGCAGCACCGCGTCGCTGCCATCCGATCTGAACTCGGTGATCGTCACCCCCAAGACCGGATCGCGGCCGAACAGGGCTCCGGCTACCGCCACCCCGAACTGTTCTATCGAGCGGGCGAACACCACCGCGAGCGCCGCCGCGAGTATCGAGTTGACGAAGAACCCCCACGAGGTCCGGACGACCACACGGGGAGGAGTCTGTACCTGGGTTCCCAGAGTCTGGGAGGTGTCGCGGTTCAATTCCCCTCCGTTCGGGTTCAGCTTATCGTCTGAGCGTCTCCCGGCCACCCCAATAGGATTCTCGGCGTGGACGAACCGGTGGGACACGTGGAGCGGCTGATCCGCGAAGCCATGGATCGGGGCGAGTTCGACAACCTGCCGGGCCGGGGCCGGCCTCTGGAGGACCTCGACGACACCTACGATCCGGCATGGTGGGCCAAGCGCTACGTGCGTCGCCTGCGGGCTCTGGACGATCTGGGCGAGGTGACCCGGGAGGTCCGGACGTTTCTCGACATGGTGTGGATGGTTCCCGACGACGCCGGGGTGCGCTCGGAGGTCGATGCGCTCAACCGACGCCTGGAGGAGGTCAACGCCAGGCTCCCCCACCACGAGAGACATCCTCTCCTGGACCCTCTCGAGGTGGTCGAGCTCTGGCGTCGCTCCCGGCTCAGAGGCGCGGTTTGAGAGGGGCGTGTTCCAGGTCGCCTAGGACCAGCTCGGCGAAACGTCGGCATTCGTCGATGTGTGGATAACCGGACAGGATGAACGCCGAGACTCCCGCCTCCCGGTAGGCGTCGATCTTGTCCCTGATCTGCGTAGCCGACCCGACCAGGGCCGCGCCGGCTCCGCTCCGGGCCCGGCCGATCCCCGTCCACAGGTTCGGTTCCACGTAGCCTTCGTCGTCGGCCAGTTCCCTTAGCTGGGCTTGCCGTTGCACCCCGACCGACGTGGCGTCGAGGGACCGCCGGCGTATCGCCTCTCCCGTCTCCGGATCGAGTTTGGAAACGAGACGCCTGGCCGCCTCCTTCGCCTCTTCCTCGCTCTCCCGGACGATCACGTGGGTTCGAAGGCCTACCAGGAGCTCACGCCCGTAACCGGCTGCTCTGTCCTGCATCTCCCTGCAGATCGCACCTACCGCCTCCACCGTGTCCGGCCAGGTGAGGAAGACGTCCGCCTCCCGGGCCGCGACGTCCTTGGCCGCCTCGCTGAACCCTCCGAAGTAGAAGGGCGGAGCCTGCCCTCCCCGGCAGATGCGAGGCGGGTCCAACTCGAGCTGGAGGAACTCCCCTCGGTAGGACACCGACTCGCCGTCCATGAACGCCCGGAGGACCTGCATCCACTCCAGGGTGCGCTGGTACCTCGGCCCCGACTCCAAGGTCTCGCCGGGGATGTCGCTGGAGATGATGTTGACGGTGAGCCGTCCCCCACACATGTGATCCAGGGTGGCGAGCTGGCGGGCGAGCTGCGGCACCCACATCTCCCCCATCCGGACCGCTACCAGCAGGTGCATCTGGGTCAACTGGGGGGCGATCCCCCCGGCGAACGCCACCGCGTCGATACCCAACGTGTAGCCGGACGGGAGCAGCACGTTGTCGTAGCCCAGCGAGTCGGCGGTGAGCACGATGTCACGACAGTGGGGCCACGAGCTCTGAAGGCTGGGATCGGGGACACCCAGATACTCATAGTCGTCGTCGCACAGGGCTCCGAACCAGGCGATTTCGGGGATCATGGCAACGGTTCTCCTTGGGCTGCTTCGAGGATCTCGTACAGGTCCGAACGGGTGAGGGCCACCTCGAACACCCTGACCGAGCGCCGTAGGCGGTCCGGGTTCTGGGTGCCGAGGATGGCCACCGGGCGTGACGGGTGGGCGAGGACGAACGCCAGCGCCACCTCGGAGCGGTCGACGCCGTGTCTGGCGGCGATACCGTCGAGGGTCACCGTCAGCTCGGTGCGCATCCCGTCCCCGGTGACCACCCTACCTCCACCGAGCGGACTCCAGACGAGGGGGGTCATATCTAGACGCATGCACAGGTCGAGGGTGCCGTCCTTCATCGGATCGAGGTGGACCACCGAGAACTCGGGCTGGATGCTGACCAGCGGGATGTCGAGGTGAGCCTGGAGTGCCTCCACCTGATGGGGCAGGTAGTTGGAGACGCCGACCGACCTGACCTTCCCGGTCGAAACCAGTTCCTCCAAGGTCTCGGCGACCTCGGCGGGATGGGTGTAGAGGTCGGGGCGGTGGATCTGGTAGAGGTCGATCACATCGACCCCCAGACGCCGGAGGGAGGCTTCGCAGGCGGCCCGCAAGTGACCAGGGGACGAGTCGTAGGGGACGCCGGGGACGATCCCGCCTTTGGTGGCCACCACCATCGCTTCCCGGATGGCGGGATCGGCCCGGAGAACCCTCCCCAGGAGCTCCTCGGCCGCCCCGAACCCCTCTCCTCCCCAATCCAGCCCGTACACGTCGGCGGTGTCGACCAGGTTCATGCCGCACTCCAACGCGGTTTCGACGATCGAAACCGCGGTGGGAAGGTCGTGGCCGACGAACCTCCAACATCCGAAGGCGAGGCGTCCCACCTGGAAGGGCCCGAGCCCGGTGGTTTCCATCTTCGTCACCATACCGGCCTAGATTTCCGGGTAACCCCATGACCTTCCGTTACGGCGTGATCGGCACCGGGATGATGGGTGTCGAGCACATCATGAACATCAACCGCATCGACGGGGCGGAGGTCACCGCCTACGCCGATCCGTTCGAGGGGTCCCGGACGGCCGCTGCCTCGTTGGTGCCCGACGCGGTCGGGTTCTCCGACCACCGCGAGTTGATCTCGTCGGGCCTGTGCGACGCGGTGGTGGTGGCCACCCCCAACCACACCCACAAAGAGGTGCTCCTGGACGTCCTCGCCACCGATCTGCACGTACTCGTCGAAAAGCCGCTCTGCACCACCGTCGAGGACTGCGTGGCCGTGATCGAAGCCGCCGGCCGTCGGCAGGCGGTCACCTGGGTTGGACTGGAATACCGCTACATGCCTCCGGTGGCTCGCCTCATCGACGAGGTACGACGGGGCACTGTGGGCCGGATCCGTATGGTCGCCATCCGGGAACACCGGTTCCCCTTCCTGGTGAAAGTGGGCGATTGGAACCGGTTCAACCGGAACACCGGAGGGACCCTGGTCGAGAAGTGCTGCCACTTCTTCGACTTGATGTGCGAGATCGCAGGATCCCGCCCCTCGAGGTTGGTGGCGTCGGGCGCCCAGGACGTCAACCACCTCGACGAGTCGTACGACGGCGAGGTACCCGACATCCTCGACAACGCCTATGTGATCGTCGAGTTCGAGGACGGCGTCCGGGGGATGCTGGACCTGTGCATGTTCGCCGAGGCGACCAAGAACCAGGAGGAGGTGGTGGCGGTCGGCGACCGAGGGAAGCTGGAGGCCTCGCTTCCCGATCACGTCTTCAAGGTCGGATTGAGGGGGACCCACTTCGTCGGTTCGGTGATCGAGGAGGTGGTCCACGACCCCCGTATCCGGTATCAGGGACACCATCATGGCTCCTCCTACCTGGAGCATCTCGATTTCATGGCCGCCTGCCAGACGGGGACGCCCCCCAAGGTGCCGCTCGTGTCGGGTCTGGTCAGCGTGGCCATGGGGGTGGCGGCCCATCGCAGCATCGAGGAGCGCCGTTGGGTCGAGATGAGCGAAGTGCTGCCCAGCGGTCTCAGCCTTTGACCGATCCGGCGAGGATGCCCCTCACGAAGTAGCGCTGCAGAGCGAAGAACACGATTATCGGCACGAACGCCTGGACGAACGCCCCCGCCGTGAGGAGGTGTTCCCGCAGGCCGAACTCCCCGGCCAGCGAAGCGATCGCCACGGTGGCGGGGAGCGCCTCCCGGTTGCCCCCGATGAAGGTAAGGGCGATCAGATAGTCGTTCCAGGTCCACAGGAACTGGAAGATGGCGAAGGCGGCCAGCACAGGGACCGAGAGGGGGACCACCAGTCGCCAGAAGATCGTGTAGTGGTCCGCCCCGTCGATGTAGGCCGACTCGAACACGTCCTTGGGTAGACCCGAGATGTAGTTGTGGAGCAGGAAGATGGCGAAGGGGAGCGCGAACCCGGTGTGGGCCAGCCAGACCGAGGTGAGGTCCCCGGCCAGGTCGACGTCGGGGAACAGGGTGACGGTCTTCTCGAAGAAGGGCAGGGTCCACCGGCCGCCCCGCGAGAACATGGTGAGCAGGGGGATCAGCGCCGTCTGGAGCGGAACCGCCAACAGCGAGACGGTGCCGATGAACCACCACTCCCGGCCTTTGAAGTCCATCCAGGCGAATGCGTACGCCGCGAAAGCTGCGATGGCGATCGGGATGATGGTCGCCGGGATGGCGATGGAGAAGGAGTTGAGCAGAGCCTGGGCCATGCCTCCCGTCACCCCCGATCCGAGGACCTCGGCGTAGTTCTCCAGGGTGTAGCCACCGAAGTCGTTCCACCAGGCCACCGCCCGTTGGGCGTCGGCGGTGCGGAACGAGTTGACCAACACGGTGAAGGTGGGGAGGCTCCAGATCACCACCAGCCCCCAGAGGACCCAGGTCGGAACCGCCGAGAGGATGCGATAGAGCCGCCCCCCCACCCCCATGGTGCGGCCCGCCACCGCCAGCTTCTCGACTCGGGTCATGGTCGCCATCTACAGAGCCTCCTTCTGCATGCGCCGGATGTTCAGGTACATGATCGGTAGCACCGCCACGAAGATCAGGACCGCCAGGGCCGACCCGAGGCCGAAGTCCAGCTCGGTGAAGGCCCGCTGCCACATCTCGTTGGCCAAGACCTGGGTGTCGAAGTTGCCGTTGGTCATCACCTTGACGATGTCGAACACCTTGGCCACCACGACGATCAGGGTCGTGACCACCACCCCGATGGTGGGGGCGATCTGGGGGACCACCACCCTCCAGAACGTCTGAGCTTCGGTGGCGCCGTCCACCTTGGCCGCCTCGATCAGATCCGACGGCACGCCCTTGATGGCCGCCGAGAAGATCACCATGCAGAAGCCCACGTATATCCAAATGAACGGGACCATCAGCCACACGTTGTTGAAGGGGATCTCCTGGAGGAACAAGACGGTGGCAGGAGCGATGGTTCCGTCCGGCATGGTCTGGAACCCGCCTATTCCGGGACCGAGGAACCGATAGATGAGCCACACCACCGGGGCGGCGGTAACCAGCGAACCGATGGCGAGCGAGTTGGAGCCGGCCTGGTAGCCCCTCCAGGCGACGTAGAGCAGGGCGGCCAAGGCGACCCCGAGGAGTAGAGCCGCCACGTATCTCCCGTTGCTGTGGGACACCCGGCCGAGCCACACCCACAGGGCGTTGAGGACACCGGTCTGGGTCCGGTCGGGAGGACGGGCGATGTACATGAACCGCCAGATGATCCCGGCCCCGACAAACGAGATCGCCATGGGCATGAAGATGATCGACTTGGCCACCGACTCGAAGCGAGCCCGGTCGGCCAGCACGGCTATGGCCAGACCGAGACCGGTAGCCAGGATGGTGACGGTGAAGATCCACCACAGGTTGTTGAAGATGGTCCCCCGGAGTTTGGAGAACGCGGCAAAGGCGAACAGGAACACGGAGGCGGCCAGCGGGGTGACCGATAGGCCACCAACTTCGAAGGCCCGTCCCGACTGGCGTCCCAGCAACCGGCCGGCGATCAGACCGACCAGGGCCAGGCCGACCGACCAGTAGAACAATTCGCTCCGGAAGATCTCCGGCCAGCCCTCGACTTTGAAGATGGTGGGGTCGGTGAATGTCCGCTGGTAGTTGGCCAGCCCGACCCACCGTTCGGCCCGCCGGTCCAAAAAGCTCATGTAGACCGTGCGGATGGTGGGGAATACCAGTGCCCAGCCGATGAATCCCAGGGCCGGTGCGAGGAAGATGACGGTGCGGGCTCGTTCGACCAGCCGCCGTCTCTCTTCTACCCCGAAAGGAGACCCGATTCCGATCCGCAGACCCACGCCGCCCACCAGGAGAGCCCATCCCATCATCGCTTCGAGTCGGGTTCCACCGCCCAGGGTGGGTACTCCGAAGGCTCCGGCCAGCCAGCCGACGGTCGCGCCCGAAACCGCCCCGGGGAGGAATCGCCGTCCTCTCACCGCATTCCATCCGCCCCACAGGAGACCAATCGCAGCCGGCCACGCCACCAGGGGCACTATCCGCATGGCCGGGAAGGTGGCCGATCGGGCGAACACCCCGACGATCAGGCCGAGAACCACACCTCCGCCCGCCCACCAGAGGACGCGGCCCGCGCCCTCACGTTCCGTACCCAGCCACCCCCACAGGCCGAAGAGGACACCCAGGAGAGGGGGCAGCAGCCAGGTCAGGTCGGGACCGCCGTCGCCGGCGGGTCGCCAGGCCACCAGCCGGTTCCCCACCAGGACCACCCCGAACACCGCGCCTCCCAGCGCCCAGCTCAGGGCTGCGAACCGCCGCCAGGAGACCAGGGCCTGGTCGGCCCACTTGTTGGCGCCCACGAACAGCAGAGCGCTCACCCCGACCGCGACCACGATCCCGAGGATGGTCTGGATCAGCTGCTGCATCCCACCACCTTCCGTCTCGGCCTTCGCCCTCGACCATACAGGAGACGCCGGCCCGAAGGCCGGCGTCTCCTGGGGTTTTCTGCTCTTCGCGTTCAGCTAGACGGCCACGCCGCCTCGATGGCCGCGAATGCCTCTTCGATGCTCTTGTCGCCGTTGACCGCGCTGGTGCCCTCGGTCCAGAAGGCTCCGGCGCCGACCGCGGCCGGCATCAGGTCGGACCCGTCGAACCGGGCGGGGCTGCCGGTCTGGAGGATCTCCACCCAGCTCTGCTCCAACTCGTTGTAGACCGACAGGTCCTGCTCGAGGTTGGCGGACAGGTAGCCGGACTGGCCACCGCCCAGGCGGGCTGCCTGGGCCCGCTGCCGTTCGGTCGAGTACTCGGCCGAAGCCATGTACTGCATGACCGCCCACACCTCGGGGGCGTCCCGGAAGGCCCCGACCATGGTGCCGGCAACCAGGACGGGCTTCTCCGAGGGATCCACCGCCGGGAAGTAGAAGGTGTCGACCTGCTGGCCGGGGCCCACCGTGGTCCCCTCGGGCAGGAACGCCGCGAAGAAGGACGCCTGGCGGTGCATGGCGCAGTCACCGTTGGCCAGGGGGATGCCGTTGTCACCGAACGGGGTGGAAGCTATCGACCCGCCGGCCGCGAACACCGCTCCCGGCTTGTTCCACAGGTCGAGCACCGCTTGGCCCACCTCGATCACCCGCGGGTCGTTGAACGGGATCTCGTGGTTGACCCACTGGTCGTAGACCTCGGCGCCGTGGAAGCGGAGCATCAGGTCCTCGATCCAGTCGGTGAACGGCCACCCGGTGGCCGGGCCCGACTCGATGCCCACACACCAGGGAGTGACACCGTCGGCGATCATCTGGTCGGTGAGATCGAGCAGCTCCTGCCAGGTCTCGGGTATGGCGTACCCCCCGTCGGCGAAGATCTGGGTGTTGTACCAGACCAGCGACTTCAGGTCGCTCTTGTTGGGCAGGGCGTACTGGGTTCCGTCGACGTTGCCGAACCCGAGCCAGCTCGGCTGCCACTGGTCGGCGATGGCCGAGACCACCTCGTCGGGTACCGGCAGCAGGAATCCCTCCCGGGCGAAGTCGGCGACCTTGCCCGGCTGCGGGAACACCCCTATGTCGGGCGGGTTGCCGCCCGCGGCCTGGGCGTTGATCTGGTCGGAGAAGTCGCGGGCTCCGGTGTACACGATCTCGATTCCGGTTTGCTCGGCGAAGATGTCCAAGGCGTCCTGCATGGCGCCTGCCTCTTCCTCCGAGCTCTCCGGACCGAACACCGTAACCCTGGTGCCGGCCAGGTCGGCCGGCGGTGCGGTGGTACCGGTCGGTCCTGCCGTGGTGCCGGTTCCGCCGTCGCTGGGCGCGGCGGTGGTGGTGCCTCCCCCGGTGTCACCCGAGCAGGCGGCCAGCACCAACAGCAGGGCGGCGACCATTGCTAGGGACGATCGTCGGATCATCTGGTTCCTCCCATGCTTGCTGGACTTCCGTGGAGTCACGGTTGTGGAGTGCCGTTCATCGCTCCCCGAAGGCCATTCCGTGGGGAAGCCCCTCGGGCAAACCGATGTAAGCGTTTTCAGCCTAGGTGGAGAGACCCGGCGGTGCCAACCGTTTCACGGATGTTTTTCGCGGGGTGGGCCGGTGGATTCTCGCACCACCAGCTCGGTGGGCAACACGATCCGGCCGTCCCCGGGGCCGCCGTCGAGCAGACCCAACAGCCGTCGGGCGCCTTCCGAGCCGAGCTCGGTGGCCGGTTGACGGATCGTGGTGAGTCCGAATGCGAACGCCAGCTCGTGGTCGTCGAACCCGACGACGGACAGATCGTCGGGAACCTTCAAACCTCTCTCCGCCGCCGCCCGAGCCGCCCCGATCGCCATCTCGTCGGACATGGCGAACACCGCACTTGGCCGATCGGACGACTCGAGCAGCGCCATCATCGCCTCATAGCCGCCCAATGCCGAGAAGTTCCCCGGCCTCTCCAGCCGCGGATCGAATCGCACCCCGGCCTCCGCCAGGGCCTCCACGAAGCCATCCCGGCGCTCACGGGGAGTCGAGTTCTCGAATGCGGCTCGTCCCCCACTGATGAGACCGATGCGGCGGTGACCCAACTCGAGGAGGTGGCGGGCAGCCTGGGCGGCCCCACCCATGTTGTCCACCACCACCGACGGGGTGGAAGGGTCGGCAGCACCCACCATCACCCAGGGGAGACCCGCCCGCTGGAGACCGACCCGCTCGTCGGCGGTGGGGACGATGTCGACCATCAGCAGCCCGTCGACCCGCTTGGCCAGGCCGGCCGCCTCGCCCAGCGTGCGTCGCCGAGTTTGCCGGTCCGCCACCACGATGAGAACGAGGTCGTATCCGGCTACGGTCAGCACCGCCTCGGCGCCGGCCGACACCTGCCCGGTGTACCAGATGGGGATCGCGGTCACACACAGTCCCACGGTGGCGGTCTTTCCCGCCGCCAGGCGGGCCGCGTTCGGGTCGGGCCGATACCCCATGTGGGACGCGACCTCCATGACCCGTCTGCGGGTGGCCGGCGAGACGTTGGGGAGTCCCCGCAGGGCCCGGCTGACGGTGGCAACCGACACCCCGGAGGCCCGGGCGACATCCTCTATGTTGACCCTCGCCATCAGCCGATCGAACAGGGCCTCGAACGATCCGTCAAGTGACGGCTACTTCTTGGCGGCTTCGTAATACGGGTTGGTCCCCGACGCGTGGTCTGTGACGTCGACCACTCCGGTGAGTTCCGGGATCGCCTCGCGGAGAATCCTCTCGATCCCCTGCTTGAGCGTGACCTGGGCCATGCCGCACCCTTGGCATCCCCCCGACAGGCGCAGATAGGCCACGGTGCCGTCCACCGAGACCAGCTCGGCTGCCCCACCGTGCATGGCGATCGCAGGGTTGATCTGGGTGGAGAGCACCTGTTGGATCCGATCCGCCAGTGGCCCCTCCAGGTCGCCGGGGGGCGCGTCGGCGGTGGCCACCGGAGAAGCGGGCCGGTTGGGGTTGTTCATGGCCAGACCCTGGGGGGTCAACGTCAGCGACGCCCCTCGGAGTTTGGGGACGTCGTCGTTGGGAACGAGAACCGCCAGGTCGCCGTGCCTCTCGACGAGGTGTTGGTCGGTGGCGTCCTGCACCGGATAGAAGCTCAGCTCGTACTTGAACTGACCCGCCTGGATGCCGGTCACCTCGATCAGCAACCCGTACTCCCCCTCACCGGGCTCCTGGTCGCGGAGCTGGATGATCATCTCGAGGGCGTCGGGTTCTATGTGGAGGACTTCTTCTGCCATTCGCCCATCGATCCTAGCCGGTACGGACCGGTCCGCCCCTACGCTTCCACCGATGGCCCGTGTTCTCCTGGTTCTGCCCACCGGTAGTTACCGGGCCGCCGACTACGTGGCGGCGGCCGAGTCCCTGGGAGTGGAACTGGCGATCGCCTCGGAGGAGGATCCCCCGCTGGGTATGGGCGACCGTTTCGTCCGGATCGACTGTTCCCGTCCCGAGCAGGCGGCCGAAGCCTTGGTCGACCTGGCGACCACCACGCCGGTGGACGCCATCGTCCCCGCCGACGACTCCGGGGTGGTGGTGGCCGCCCTCGCCGCCGAGCGTCTGGGTCTCCCCCACAACCCGCCTCATGCCGCGGCGGCGACCCGTAACAAGGCGATGATGCGGCGGCTCCTGGAACGGGGGGAGGTCCCCCAACCGACCTTCCGGGTGGTCACATCCAACGACGACCCCGCCTCGGTGGCCGAGGAGGTTGGTTACCCCGCGGTGGTCAAGCCCCTCTCTCTGCAGGGGAGCCGAGGGGTGATGAGGGTCGACGACCCCGCGGAAGCACGGGCCGCGGTGGAGCGAGTCAGGAGGATCCTGGTGGAGGCGGGCGCCAACCCCAACGAGCCGGTGCTCATCGAGGAGTACATGCCCGGCGCCGAGGTGGCGGTCGAGGCGATGCTCTGGGGAGGGGAACTGGAGATCCTGGCGGTGTTCGACAAACCGGACCCTCTGGAAGGCCCCTACTTCGAGGAGACCCTTTACGTCACGCCTTCTCGCCTGCACCCCGAGGTGCTGGACGAGGTGTTCGACGTCACCCGCCGTGCCGTGAACGCGATCGGACTGCGGGAAGGGCCGATCCACGCCGAGCTGCGGATCGGCAACGGGATCGTGCGAGTGGTGGAGGTCGCGGCCCGGACCATCGGGGGCCTGTGCAGTCGCAGTCTCCGCTTCGGCCTGCTCGGGACGCCACTGGAAGCTCTGGTGCTGAGACACGGGTTGGGTATGCGCAAGCCGGGCCTCAGGCGGGAGCCGACCGCCTCGGGGGTGATGATGCTCCCGATCCCCGGCGAAGGCACCCTGCTGGGAGTGGAGGGGGTGGAAGATGCCCGGGCGGTGCCCGGAGTCACCGAAGTCGACGTCACCGTGCCCATCGGGGGCCGTCTCCGTCCCCTACCCGAAGGCGACCGATACGTGGGTTTCGTCTTCGCTCGGGGCGGGTCACCCGACGACGTCGAGGCGACGCTGAGACACGCGGCTTCGCTGATCAGGTTCCGGGTCGGATGATCAGAGGGAGAGCACCCCGTGGATCGCCTCCATCCTCCGGACCCGGTCCTGGGTGACCGGGCTGGAGCCGTCCAGCAAGGCCTCGGTTTCGGTGAGCACCTCGGGTAGGGAGAACAGCCGGATGAAGTTGTCCGAGGTGGGCTCCCCCATGTCCACCAGGTTCCAGCCCACCATCACGTCGGTCTTCCCCTCGAGGACCGCCTCCACCGCCACCAGCCCGAACCGTCCGCCCAGCATGCGGTCACGGAACGACGAGTTGCCGCCCCGGACCAGATGTCCCAGCACCGTTCCACGGATGTCCACGTCCTCCATGTCGGACAGCTCGGCCCGCAGTTCGTCCACGAGGAGATGGGTGGGGAACTGCACCCCCTCCGCCTTGATCACCAGCACCCGTCTCTTCCCCCGTCTGGGCGAGAACGCATGACGGATGCAGGCGGTGAGGGAGTCGAGGATCTCGTCGAAGCCGCGACCCTGTTCGGGGAGGAGCACCGCGTCCGCCGCGGTCGCGACCGCGGCCGCCATCGCCAGATACCCCGACGAACGGCCCATCACCTCCACCACGAACGCCCTCCGATGGGAACGGGCGGTGTCGGATATCCGGTCGCAGGCTTCGACGATCGTGTTGAGGGCGGTGTCGACCCCCAACGCCTCCCGGGTCAAACCGATGTCGTTGTCGATCGAGGCCGGGATCCCCACCACGGGGAGATCCACCTCCCCGGAGAGGGCATGTGCTCCCGCCATCGAGCCGTTCCCTCCGATCACCACCAGACCCTCGACCCCCCGTTCGTCGAGGAACGCGGCGGCCTTCTGCCGCTCGACCGGGTCGACGAAACGGGGTTCCCTGCTCGAACCGAGCACGGTGCCGCCCAGGGCACCGATGTCGTCGATCTCGGGCACCGGGTAGGGGGCACCGTCGGCGTTCCTGGTCAGGGGACGGGCCACCCCGTTGAGCAAGCCGGTGAATCCCCTCTCGATCCCCAACACCTCCCACCCTCGGGATGCCGCCACTTTCACTACCGCCTGGATGGCGGCGTTCATCCCGGGGGCGTCTCCTCCGGAGGTGAGAACCGCGATGGTCGGCATGCGCGTCCTCCCCGACGATAGCCTCGGGTGGGATGGACGCCGAGACGCTGTGGAGGATCCCCCGGGTGGGCGCGCCTGCCGCCGCCGGCGGGAGGCTGGTGGTGCCGGTGACCCGATACCCGGATCCGGATTCGAAGGGCGTGACCCGACTCTGGCAGGTGGAGGCCGGGGGGGATGCCAAGCCGCTCACCTGTCCCGACTCGGATTCGACCCGTCCGGCGCTCGACCCCACCGGCACCCGACTCGCCTTCCTGAGGCGAGTCGACGGAACCCGCCAGGTGCACGTGATGAGGCTGGACGGAGGGGAGGCGGTCCCCGTGACCGACCTCCCATGGGGAGTGCACGGTCATGCATGGCTTCCCGACGGATCCGGGTTGGTGGTGTTGGCCGACACCCACCCCGACTTCCAAGACCCCCGGGAGGCGAAGGAGGTCGTCGAGTCGCAACCGGACGTCCACGTCACCGAGGACGCGGTGTTCAGGTACTGGGACACCTGGTTGACCGGAGGCCGGGTGCCGCACCTGTTCCGCTGCGACCTCGACGGCACACTCCGCGATCTCATGCCCGGCTGGCGGCGCTGGATGCGGTGGCCGATCGTCAGGGATCCCATGGCCGATGTCGCCATCTCACCCGACGGAACGAGACTGCTGTTCTGCGCCGACGTGTCGCCGCCCCCCCACCGGGACATCCGTTGGCATCTCTTCCAGGTCGACATGGAAGGTGGAGAACCCGTCGATCTGACTCCCGACATACCGGGCCACGCGCTCCGGCCCAGGTTCCTCTCCGCCACCGACGTCCTCTACGGGCGCCAAGACGTGCCGGACTACTACGCCGACCTGGTGAGGTTGGTCGTCTTCGACGGGCGGGAACATCGACTGGCCCTGGAGTGGGATTCGTCACCCGAGGAGTGGGAGGTCACCGACTCAGGGACGGTGTTCGTGGCCGAGGATCGGGGACGACGCCACCTGTGGGAGTGGAGCCCCGGAGAGGAACCAGCCGTCCTCGCCCGGGGTGGGTCCTTCGCCCATCCCGCCCCTCTCGGTGACGGCCGGACGGCCGCGGTCCATTCCACGCTGTCGTCACCCCCCGAGGTGGTGGTCGTCTCCCGAGGGGGTAGGTCGCACGTCACCTCCTTCACCACCGACACCATGGAAGGGGTGCCCCTGGGAAGGGTGGAGGAGATGGTCTTCTCGGGAGGGCGGGGCGATCCGGTCCATGCCTGGCTGATCCATCCCCCCGCCGAAGCGTCGAAGCCGCCTCTGGTCCACATGATCCACGGAGGACCACACTCGGCGAGCCTCGACGGCTGGCATTGGCGCTGGAACCCTCAGGTGTTCGCCTCCGACGGCTACCTGGTTTGCCAGGTCAACTTCCATGGTTCCACCTCCTTCGGCGCGGGTTTTGCCGAGAGCATCCACGGGGCGTGGGGCGACCTGCCGGCCATCGACGTGGAGGCGGCGACCGACCGGTTGGTGGAGGATGGTCGGGTGGACCCGGACCGGATGGCCATCACCGGGGGCTCGTACGGCGGGTACCTGGTCGCGTGGTTGACGACCCGCACCGACCGCTACGCGTGTGCGGTGGCCCACGCACCGGTGGTAGACCTGCCCGGGATGTACGCCACCGACGTCACCATGGGCCGGCGCCGCAACTACGGAGCGGAGCTGTTCGAGGACCCCGACCGGGTCCTGGCCTGGAGCCCCAACGTCCATTTCGGGGCGGTGTCGACCCCCACCCTGGTGGTGCACGGAGAGAAGGACTACCGGGTGCCGGCCAGCCAGGGGCTCGAGCTCTACGGGCTGCTCAAGGCCAAGGGGGTGCCGGCCCGCCTCGTGTACTACCCGGACGAAAACCACTGGGTTTTGACCCCGCGCAACTCGCTGCACTGGCACTCCGAGGTGCTGGGCTGGCTGCGGCGATGGCTGGGCGGGTCTTCTTACGCGCGTTTCGGGGACTAAGACGATTTTGTGATTATGGAAGTCGCCGTCGTGGTAACCGGTGGAGCCGGGCTGACCCCCGCCGTGCTGGAGGAGCTTCCGGATCGCCCGTGGGTGGTGGCGGCCGACTCCGGAGTCGACCATGCGGTCGCTCTGGGCCTGCGGGTCGACCTGGTGGTGGGCGACCTGGATTCGGCCACACCCGACGCCTTGGCCGAGTCGAACGCACCGGTCGAGCGCCATCCCGCCGACAAGGACGCCACCGACCTGGAGCTGGCTCTCCGGGCTGCGGCTTCCCGACCCGGCATACGTCGGGTGATCGTTCTCGGTGGTCACGGCGGCCGACTCGACCACCTGCTGGGGAACGCCGCGGTGATCGCCTCCCCACAGTGGGCGCACCTGCAGGTCGAATGGGTGGCGGGCTCAGACCGGGCGGTGGTGATCCACGACGTGGCGAGGCTCCACGGCACCCCGGGGGACCCGGTGAGCCTCGTTCCCGTCGGAGGTCCGGTGACGGGGGTGCACACCCACGGACTCAGGTGGCCCCTGCGGGGCGCCACGTTGTCGCCATTCTCCAGTCTGGGGGTGTCGAACCGGATGCTCCGGTCGGTGGCCGAGGTGAGGGTGGGTTCGGGGGTGTTGCTGGCGGTGCAGCCCGGCGCGGTGGTCTAGGCGGGACGGAGCCCCTCGACGACCTCCGGATCGAGCCGATCGAAGGAGCGCAGATACGCCTCCCTCTCCCGGTTCAGGCGCTCCACCCAGTCCCGATATTCGAGGCCGCGGCCCTGGCGTTCGTACAGGAGGCGGGGACGGAGCAGCTCCGGATCGTCTACTCCCGGGACTTCGGTGGCTACCAGGTAACCGAAGTCGGGGTCCTCCTCCCAGACGATCCGGTCGGACACGATGGCCTCGACGATGGCCGAGCTGGTCGGGATGGACACGTTCTTGGATCGGGGGTCGCTCTCGTCGCCGCCCACCCGCCCGGTGTTGAGCACGTACACACCGAGGTCGTCGATGGTCGAGAGGAGCTCGAGCAGCCGGTTCCCCTGATAGGCGTCGTCGTCGAAGAAGAACGGGTTGGTTCCCGGAACCCGCAGGCTCTTGCCCGCCTCGGCGGCCCCACCCGCCGAGGTGCCCTTGGTCTCTCCCAACATGAAGTAGGCCGCCACCTGCCGGGGTCGCAGTTTCGCCACCGCCGGGATGATGTGGTCGGAGCGGTTCAGCATGAGGAGGTGCCGGACCGGGGGGACGTCGCGGGGAGAGCGGTGTTCGATCAGGCCCAACGGGAAGGTCGACCGACCGTTGGCGGTGTAGGACGTGTCGAAGAAGTCGACCTTCCCGTCCTCGGAGACGGCGACGTTCTCCAACCACGCCCGTGGGTGGGTGGTACCGGCGTAGATGGTGGGTTCGTCGTTCGGGTCGAGGCCGTAGGTCTTGGCGAAACACCCGTTCTCGGTGGTGTAGACCACTCCGCCCGGCATCAGGGCCACGAAGTCGTCCTGCACGGGAAGCGACCCGAGTTGCCGGCGGAAGGTGGTGGTGGTCTTGCCGGTGCCGGAGAGGCCGATGATCAGCATCGAATGTTCGGTGCGGTCGGGGGTGTTCTCGGCGGGGAAGGTCTTGAGGCCCGCGTGCAAGGCCAACCCGCCTTTGTCGTAGACGAGTTTCCCCCACATTCGCAGGCCGCCCATCTTGGACTCGCCGAAGTAGTCGGAGCCCAGCACCCGGGTGATGCCCTGTTCGAGGTCGACCATGATCAGACAGTCGTCCCCCTTGCCGGGGGCCGGCAGCCCGGGGGTGTAGATCACGGTCAAGTCGGGGTGCCACACCTCGTCCCTGGGGAAGTACAGCTGGGACTGCATCCCGGCGATGTTGGGTTGGATCGACTCGATGATCAGGCGGCACCCCGTCCGGAACTCGGGGTCTGGCCCGATGTAGCCCTCGACGACTATCACGTCCCTCTGGGCCAGGTACTCGTCTTGCCGGGCGGCCCACTCCCTCGCCTCCTGGGGGGAGATCCGGTTCTGTCTGATGTCCCGGTCGGTGACGAAGAAAGTCGAGTTCTTGAGGCGGGCGGTGATCCGGGACGTGTAGTTGAGGTTGCCGAACTCGGTCTCCACGATTCGGGGCATCACCGCCAGCGCGTGCGCCCTCAGCCACTCGTGATCGGGGTTGGCGACCACCCCGCGGACGGGCACCGGAAGCGACATCCCGCCGCCGAATATAGCGCCGGCGGGACTCTCGGGCCTCTACGAGGGGTCAGGTCGCCGCTGCGGGGAGAGGTCGGCCTTCGAGGCCCGCGACCAGGTTGGCGACCGCCAGTTCGGCCATCGCCCGCCGGGTCCGGACCGAGGCAGAGCCGATGTGGGGAACGATCAGACAGTTGGGCATCCCGACCAGCGGATGGTCGGGGGGGATCGGTTCGGGCTCGGTCACGTCGAGGGCGGCCCGGGCGGGACGACCTCGCCGCAGGGCCTCCACCAGGGCGTCGTGGTCGACCAGTCCACCCCGGGCGACGTTGACCAGGGTCGATCCCTCTTTCATCCGGGACAACGCTTCGGCGTCGATCAGGTGGTAGGTGTCGTCATCCAGGGGAAGACTCAACACGACGTGGTCCGATTCGGAGAGGAGCCCGGGCAGGTCACGGTAGGCGATGCCCAGTTCGGCCTCCAGATGCGGCTTCCGGCGCCGACCGGTGTAGAGCAGGTGCATGCCGAAGCCGGCCGCCCGTCGAGCCACCGCCGACCCGATCCTGCCCGCCCCGACGATCCCCAGGGTCGTGCCCCACAGGTCGCCTCCCAACAGCAGCTCCGGGTCCCACTCGCCCCAACCACCCGACCGGACGAGGTCCCGTCCCTCGGGGATCCTCCTCACCACCGCCGCCAACAGGGCGAAGGCGGTGTCGGCGGTGGTCTCGGTGAGGACATCGGGGGTGTGCCCGACCGCCACGCCTCGTCGGCGGCAAGCTTCGACGTCGACGTTGTCCAGCCCCACCGCCATCTGCGACACGACCCGCAGGCGAGGCGCGGCGTCCAACAGCTCCTCGTCGATCGTGTCGGTCAGCATGCAGAGGAGACCCTCCGCCTCCGCCACCTGTTCGAGGAGGACACCATGCGGGATCGGGCCTTCCCCCTCCCATACCCAGGAACCCACGGGCGGTTGCACCCCTGCAGGCAGACGACGGGTGACGACGATCCGGGCCAACGGAGGTACAGGCTACGGCATCAACCTCTGGGGATCTCCCTCCACGGGAGGTCCTTGTCCACCCTGGGCTCCCCCGGCAGGCCCAGGACCCTCTCGCCGAGCACGTTCTTGAGGATCTCGGTGGTGCCGCCTTCGATCGAATTGGCCCGGGAGCGGAGGAAGCTCATCTGGGTGGACCGCCGGCCCAGACCGGCCCGGTCCGGAACCCGGAACTCGTAACCCTCCGGATACAGCATCCCCTCCCCTCCCAGGAGGTTCACCGCAAAGCTGTATATCCGCTTGTTGAGCTCGGCCCAGTGGATCTTGGCGGTGGATCCCTCGGGGCCCGGAGTACCGGCTCGGGCGAGTTCCCGAGCCCGCAGGTTGGTGAGCCGCAGCACCTCCGCCTCCACCCAGAGAGACATCAGCTCGTCCCGTACGGCCGGGTCGTTCCGCTCCTTCGCCTTCCACGCCTCCACCGCCGCCTCTATCGCGCCGCTGCCCCTCGGGCCCACCGTGCCGGTCCCGATCGCGACCCGCTCGTTCATCAAAGTGGCGATCGCGACTCGCCACCCGTCTCCCACTGCGCCGATCCGGTTGGAGTCGGGAACCCGAGCGTCGTTGAAGTAGACCTCGTTGAACTCGGCCTCGCCGGTGATCTGACGGAGGGGCTTCACCTCGACTCCGGGCTGACGCATGTCGATGATGAAGTAGGTGATGCCCTTGTGTTTGGGGACGTCGGGATCGGTCCTGGCTATGAGCATCCCCCATTTGGCTTCGTGCGCCAAGGTGGTCCACACCTTCTGGCCGTTCACCACCCATTCGTCGCCGTCCCGCACCGCCCGGGTGGCGAGAGCCGCCACGTCGGATCCCGCGTCCGGCTCACTGAACAGCTGACACCAGATCTCCTCGCAGGTGAAGATCTTCCGAAGCCACCGGTCCTGCTGTTCGGGGGTGCCGTGAGCTATCAAGACGGGGGCGCCCATCCCCCAGCCGAGGATGTTGCGGATCCGGTTGTCGCTGGGCGCACCGGCTTCCTCGAGCACCCGATCGATCTCGGCCTGTAGTCCGGGTTCCAGACCCAGGCCGCCCTTCCCCTCTGGGAAGTGCACCCATGCCAGACCCAGGTCGAACTGGGCCCCCCAGAACTCGACGTCGGAGACCAGATCCGGTGGGTGTTCTTCGAGTAGCTGGGTGATGCGATCTCTCACCTGCTCGGGTAACTGTTCCACTTCACTCCCTCCTGAGCGAGCCGTTGCCGAGCACCGTCTTGCCCCTCTCGGCGGTGGTGGCCTCCACCAGCCACCGTCCGTCCTCCTCCCAGGCCCGGGTGACGATCGTCTCGCCGGGGAACACGATCCCGGCGAACCGGGCCCGGTAGGCGGTGACCGACGCCACGTCACCACCGAGGCCGTGATCGACGAGGGCCTTGCACACGATGCCGTAGGTGCACAAGCCGTGGAGGATGGGACGCTCGAAGCCCGCCGCCGCGGCGAACCCCGGGTCGGCGTGGAGCGGATTCTTGTCGCCCGACAGGCGATAGAGGAGGGCCTGCTGGGGAAGGGTGGGGGACTCCACGGTCAGGTCCGGTTCACGGTCCGGCATGTGGTCGGTGCGTCCCGGACCGGGATCCCCTCCGAACCCTCCCTCGCCACGGAGGTAGAGGGAAGCCCGGTTGGTGAACAGGAGCTGGCCCGACTGGTCGTAGGTCTCTGCCTGCACCACCACCACCGCCGCCTTCCGCTTGTCGTAGACGGCCGCCACACGGGCCCGGTTGGTGACGGTGGCTCTCACCGGTATGGGCCGGTGGATCTCCACCTCGTGTTCACCGTGGAGTAGCAGCGCCGGGTTGAAGGAGATGCCCTCCACCGCGGTGATGCCCAGCAGGGACCCGAACGCGGGGATGGTGGCGAAGGTGGGGAGCACCTTCAGTTCGGCCTCGTAGGTGTAGGCCAGCTCGCCGGGGTCGGTGGGAGGGTTACCTGCCCCGAGACCCAGGTGGTAGAGGATCACCCGGTCTTCGTCCCACTCGAAGGTCGTTTCCGGGAGGGACGCACCCACCGCCTTGTCCGGATCGATGGGCATCAGCCGCCCTCCCCGGCGAGTAGGGCTCCGAGTTTCTGAAGCTCCTCGGTGGCGGAGCCGAGGATGTCGAACCGGGAGGTGTCCCGGATCTCGTCCAGATGTTCGGCCAGTTCTTCCACCGTCGGTACCGCCTTCGGTCCGGCGAACCAACCTTCGGTCCGTCCGATGAAGAAACGGGCGTAGGCGCCGCCTCCCGCCGAGAACACCTCGTGGGTGACCTCGCACGCCTCGGAACAGAGGTACACCACCATGGGGACCACCTGGGCGGGGTCGAGGTACTCGGCGAAGGGGCCCAGCAGCTCGTCGGTCATCCTGGTACGGGCGACGGGGGCGATCACGTTGGATCGGATCCCGTACTTGGCTCCTTCGATCGCCAGCACGTTCGACAGTCCGACCAGCCCCATCTTGGCCGCTCCGTAGTTGGCCTGCCCGAAGTTGCCGAGTATCCCGGCGTTGGAAGCGGCGTGGACGAACCGCCCGTATCCCTTCTCCTTCATCACCCGGTAGGCGGGCATCGACACGTGGAAGGCGCCCCTGAGATGCACGTCCAACACCGCGTCGAGCTCGTCGAGCGTCAGGTTGGCGAAGCTTCGGTCCCTCAGGATCCCCGCGTTGTTGACGACCACGTCGATGGTGCCGAAGGCGTCCAAGGCGGTCTGGCAGATGGCCTCGCCGCCTTCCGGGGTGGCCACCGAGTCGTAGTTGGCCACCGCTTCTCCCCCGGCCTCCAGGATCTCTTCCACCACCATGTCGGCGGCCTGCCGTGAAGCCCCTGAACCGTCCACCGCCGATCCGAGGTCGTTGACCACCACCCGGGCACCCCGCCTGGCCAGTTCGAGGGCGTATGCCCTACCCAGGCCGCCGCCGGCTCCCGTGACGATGGCCACCCTCCCGTCGAAGGTGATGCTCACCCTCCGCCTCCTTTCTGACCGCTCACTCAAAAACAGGCAGGCTAGTCGGCGGTTTCGGCGTACATGGCCTCGATCTGGTCTGCGTACCGTTCGAGGACGACCCGCCGCTTGAGCTTGAGGGAGGGTGTGACCTCGCCCGACTCGGGGGTCCAGGCGTCGGGAGCGATGTAGAACTTCTTCACCTGCTCCACCCGGGACACCGCCTGGTTGGCCCTGTCCACCGCCTCCTGAACGGCGGCCACCACCTCGGGACGGGTGCTGAAACTCTCCAGATCCTCGAAAGGCACCCCGTGTGCCGCCGCCCACATCGGCGCCTCTTCGGGGTCCAGGGCGATGACCGCGGTCAGGTACTTGCGGCCGTCTCCGATGACACACACCTGGCTGATCAGAGGATGGTCCTTGATCAGGGTCTCCACCACCGTGGGAGCCACGTTCTTGCCGGCCGCGGTGATGATGATCTCCTTCTTGCGTCCCACGATCTTGAGGTATCCGTCCTCATCCAGGGCTCCGATGTCCCCGGTGTGGAGCCACCCGTCTGCGTCGAAGGTCTCGGCGGTCTCCTCCGGCAGCTTGTAGTAGCCGGGCACTACCAGCCCGCCCCGGAGGAGGATCTCTCCGTCTTCCTCCAGCCTGAGCTCGACACCCGGGAGGGGCTTGCCCACCGTTCCGATCCGGTTGTCGTCGGGACGGTTGGACACCGCCGGCCCGGTGTTCTCGCTCATCCCGTACAACTCGAGCAAGGGGATGCCGATGGCGTTGAAGAACACGATCAGGTCCGGGTTGATCGGGGCCGCCGCGGTGATGGCGAGCTGCACCTGGTCCATGCCGAGCTGGCTCCGCACCTTTGAGAAGACGAGACGGTCGAACAGGGCCCCCTTGGCTCGGTCGACGAAACCCACCCGGCGGCCGGCCTGCTCCGCCTCGACCCGTTCGATCGCCGCACCCAACGCCTTGTAGATCAGGTCCCGCTTCTCGTTCTCGTCGAAGCGGGCCAGGAGACGACTGTGGAACTTCTCCCACACCCGCGGTACCCCGAAGAAGATCTGGGGCCGGGCGGCCTGGACGTAGTCGAGGACCTGGGTCAGGTCGGGGCAGTACCAGACCTCACCCGCCAGGTAGATCCCCGAGTAGTGGGTCGCGCTCCGCTCGGCGATGTGGGCCAGCGGCAGGTAGGAGACGAAGCGAGGACTTTCGGGCGGTTCGAAGGCCCGCCGAACCGACTCGGCGGTCCACAACACGTTCCGGTGGGTGATGATGACGCCCTTGGGGACACCGGTGGTGCCGGACGTGTAGATCAGCGTCGCCACCGACTCGGGGGTGATCGTCGAACGACGGGTCCGCATCTCGTCGCTCCCGGCCGACTCTTCTCCCCTCTCGGCCAGCTCGTCCCATGAGAGCACCCAGTCTTCGGTGGGGTAGTTGTCGGCTCCCTCCATGAGGACGACGTAGCGGAGGTGGGGAAGAGACTGGCGGATCTCCTCCCACCTCTTCATGAACTCCAGGTTCTCGAGGATCGCGACCTTGGCTTCACAGTTGGAGGCGATGTAGGCGATCTGGCCGGAGGCCAGCGTCGAATAGAAGGTGACCGGAGTACCGCCGGCGCTGACCGCGGCGAGGTCGGCGATCACGTGTTCGGGTCGGTTGCCGGCTTGGATGGCGACGAAGTCGCCCGGTTCGATCCCCAGGGCGACCAGCCCGGCGGCCACCTGCGCCACCTGCCGGTGGTATTCACCCCAGGTGAGGCTCTTCCATTCGTCGCCTTCCCGCCAGTGGATGGCCGGCCGGTCGCCGTGGTTGGAGGCGTTTCGGTCGAACAGGTCGAGGAGGGTCGTCCCGGCGATCGCCGCGTCGATCTCCCTGCGTTCCCGGAGAATGGTCTCGGATGTCATGGAACCTCCTCGGCGGGCCTCACCACCCCCTCTCCGACGAGTCTATCAACGGCCTCCCGCCCGTACCCGAGCTGGGCGAGGATTTCCCGCGTGTCCCCACCGGGCAGCGGAAAAGCGCCCGGCTGAGGCCGTCCGTGGTTCCCGAAGCGGGGCGCGGGGCCCGGCTGGAGGACGCCGCCCACCTCCATGAAGGTGTCCCGGGCCAGGTTGTGGGGATCCTGAGGAGCCTCCCCCAGGGACAGGACGGGCGCGACACAGGCGTCGCTTCCCTCGAAGACCTCCATCCACTCCGCCAGGGACTTGCCGGCGAACCGTTCGGCGAACAGCCCTCTCAGGCGGGGCCAGTTGCCGGGATCCTCCCGGGCCGGGATCATTCCCGGGTCGAGGCCCAGTCGGTGGCAGAACTCACGGTAGAAGGGCTCCTCCAGGGCTCCCACCGCCAGCCACCGTCCATCCGAGGTGCGGTACACCCCGTAGAAGGGGGCGCCGCCGTCGAGGAGGTTGGCGGCTCGCCGGTCCTGCCACAGGCCGGCGGCCAGCATCTCGTAGATGGGCTGCATGAGCAGGGAAGCCCCGTCCACCATGGCGACGTCGATCACTTGCCCCCTGCCGGTGGCCATCACCTCGACCAGGGCGGCCGCTATGCCGAAGGCGGCCAGCATTCCGCCGCCCCCGTAGTCGCCCAACAGGTTGAGAGGGGGGACCGGCTGCTCGTCGCCTATGGCATGGAGCGCCCCGGTGACGGCGATGTAGTCGATGTCGTGCCCTGCCCGAGCCGCTCTGGGGCCTTCCTGGCCCCACCCGGTGACCCGGGCGTAGACCAGTCGCGGATTGCGGGTCAGGCATTCGTCCGGACCCACCCCGAGCCGTTCGGCCACCCCCGGCCGGTAGCCCTCGAGGAGCACGTCGGCGCCGGCGACCAGGTCCAGCACCACCTCGACTCCCTCGGCTCGTTTCAGGTCCACCACGATCGACTTCTTTCCCCGCCGACACAAGGCGGGAAGGAGGGATTCTCCCGGGCGGTCCACCACGACCACCTCGGCCCCGTGGTCGGCGAGCACCATCCCACAGAACGGCCCCGGTCCGATACCGGCCAACTCGACGACCCGGATCCCCGACAGCGGACCAGCCATGCAGGGGCAGACTATCCGTCTAGTCTGCCGCCCGATGGATCCCAGATGGTTCCATGGGGAGGCGGATCCCTCCACGGTGGAGCTGGTGCGGCGCATCGAGGCGTACCACCGGGACCACCCTCACCTGACCTCGATCCGTCCCGATGTGGCCCGCCAGGCCCGGGAGGAGGGCAGATCGGTGTTCGGGCCGCTGTGGTTCTCCGATCGGGCCACGTGGGCTTCGATCTCGGGGCCGGATTCGAGGATCGACCTTCGGGTGTTCCCGGTCACCGAACCCGAGGCCGTCTACCTCCATCTGCACGGAGGCGGCTGGGTGCTGGGTGGGCCCCATCATCAGGACCGCCGGCTCCAGACCATCGCCGAACGCTGCAACGTCGCAGTGGTCTCGGTCGACTATCGGCTCGCACCCGAGGATCCGTACCCGGCGGGCCCGGACGACTGTGAGACCGCGGCGGTGTGGCTGGTACACAACGCCGCCGACGAGTTCGGCACCGATCGTCTCCTGATCGGCGGTGAGTCGGCCGGGGCCCATCTGGCTGCGGTGACCCTCCTCAGGATGCGGGACCGCCACTCCTACACCGGTTTTCTGGCCGCCAACCTGGTCTATGGGGTCTTCGACCTGCGACTCACCCCCAGCGCCCGACTGTGGGGAGATCGGACCCTGGTGCTCGACACCCCCTCCTTGTACTGGTTCCGGGATCATTTCCTGCCCGACCCGTCGATGGCCGACCATCCCGACGTGTCACCGCTGCTCGCCGACCTCACCGGTCTGCCTCCGGCTCTGTTCACGGTCGGGTCGGCCGATCCCCTCCTCGACGACACCCTCTTCATGTACGGCCGCTGGGTGGCGGCGGGTAACCGGGCCGGGTTAGCCGTCTACCCCGGCGCCCCCCACGCCTTCGACGCCTTCGACGTGCCGGTCGCCGACACGGCCCTCGACCGGATCTGTTCGTTCATCTCGGCTGCCCTCGGCTGAACCCATCTCGGCCACCACTTCGTGTCGGTGAGCCGCGGTCGAGATGACGGCTTGGACGGTGGCCGCGACCGGCAGGGCCAGCACCGCTCCGATACCACCCAACAGGCTCACCCCTGCGATGACCGCCGCCACCGACACCGCCGGATGGATCGACATGGCCCGGGCGGTGATCTTGGGCGCCACCACGAAGTTCTCCACCTGCTGGTAGCCCACCAACGCCAACAACACCCACACCGCATCGGGCGGATCGTTGGCCAGTGCGACCAGCAGGGGCAGGACCCCGGCGATGTAGGTGCCGACCACGGGAACGAACTGGGACAGCACACCCACCCACAGGCCCAGGGCCACCGGATAGGGCAGGCCCAGGGCCGACAGGACCAGGGAGGTGAACCCGGCGGCGACCACCGCGAGCACGGCCCGGGAGTAGACGTAGCCTCCGGTGCGGTCTACCGCGATCTCCCAGACACGGAGCGCTTCGCGCTGTCTGTCGGGCGGCATGAAGCTGAGGACCGTTCGCCTGAGTTGGGGCCCCTCGGCGACCATGTAGTAGCTGAAGAGCCCGATGGTGACGATCTGGAACAAGGCGGAGAACACCGTGTTGCCGATGGCGAACACCCCTCCCGCGACCCGGGATCCGTAGGCCTGGATGAGGCCACCCAAGTCCCTGAACTCGACCGCCACCTGTGGATCGATGAGCTCGATGTCGATGTCCCGTTCGGCGAGCCACCCTTGGACCGACTCGACGTAGGAGGGAAAACTTCGGGCCAGGCCGGAGGCCTGGGTGATGAACACGGGAACCAGTGCAGCGACGAAACCCGCCACGAGGACGAGCGTCAGGCCGAACACCACTCCGGTGGCGGGCCGGCGTTTCCATCCTCTGCGTCCCAGGTACTGGACGGCGGGTTCCAACGCCACGGCCACGAACAGGGAGACGAAGAGGATGAACAGCAGGGTGCGGAGCCGGGCGGCGATCCACAGCACCGCTACCACCCCGAGCAGGACGGCGGCTACCGAGAGGGCTGCTTTGGGGAGCCAGCGGGGTGCCCGGTCTTCGTCCACTCCCGTCTCAGGCTAACCGGCGGCCGCCGTCGGGTTTACCCTTGTCGGCATGAGGGTGGAGGTCGATGAGCTGAGGTGTGCAGCCTCGGCGCAGTGTGAGTTGATCTGCCCCGAAGTCTTCGAGGTGGAGGACGTCGCCAGGGTCAAGGTGCCCGAACCGCCGCCGGAACTCGCCGACCGTGTCCGGGAGGCAGCCGAGGCGTGCCCCACCGGGGCCATCCGGGTGTACGAGTGACGGTGGTCTGGCGGCCGGACGCCGATCGGGTCGCCGCGTCCCGGACCTGGGGCTTCATGTCCCGGTGGGGTGTTACGGAGTTCTCTGAGTTCCTGGCCAGGTCGGTTGCCCGACCCGACGAGTTCTGGGACCAGGTGGTGCGGTATCTGGCGATTCCGTTCCGGAGCCCCTATCGGGAGGTCCGCGACCTGTCCCGAGGAGCCCCCTGGACTCGGTGGTTCACCGACGGGGTGGTCAACCTGTCCGAGGTCTGCGTCGACCGGTGGGCGGCGGAACGTCCCGACGGGCTGGCGGTGGTCGCCGAATCGGAGGACGGGCGGGTCGCCACCGCCACCTTCGAGGAGTTGGAGAGTCTGGTGGCCAGGGCCGCCGGCGGCATGCGGCGCCTGGGAGTCGGGCGGGGCGACGCGGTGGCCTGTTTCCTCCCCATGTGCCTGGAGGCGGTAGTCACGTTCCTGGCCGCCGCCCGGATAGGAGCCATCTTGGTTCCCGTGTTCTCCGGGTTCGGCCCCGAGGCGGTGGCCGCCCGTATCCGGGATCCCCGACCCAAGGTGATGGTGTGCGCAGACGGCTTCACCCGACGTGGGAAACCGGTCAGGACCAAGGACACCGCCGACGAGGCGCTGAGCTCGGCACCGGATGTGAAGCTGGTGGTGGTCGAACGTCTCGGCTCGGCCGAACAGGCCTGGAGCCCCGAGCGCGACATGCGGTGGGAAGAGCTGCTGTCTGCCGACCCGGTGGCGGCTGCGCCCACCGACTCGGAGGCCCCTGTGATCATCGCCTACACGTCGGGTACGACGGGGCGCCCAAAAGGGGCGGTGCACGTCCACGGCGGGTTCACCGTGAAGGTGGCGGCCGAGGGGGCGTTCCAGGCAGACGTCGGACCCGGCGACCTCCTCATGTGGGCCACCGACATGGGATGGATCATGGGACCGTGGTCGGTGGTGGCGGCCCTCGCCAACGGGGCCGGGGTGGTGTGCTACGACGGCGCCTTCGACCATCCCACACCCAACCGGATCTGGGAGCTGGTGGAGCGTCACCGGATCACCTTCCTGGGCCTGTCTCCCACTCTGATCCGGGCGCTTCGGGCCCATGGAGCCCAACCATCATCGATCGACGTCTCGTCGTTGAGGGCCTTCGGCTCAACCGGGGAGCCACTCAACGACGAACCCTGGTGGTGGCTGTTCCGAGACGTCGGCGGCGAGCGCATCCCGATCGTGAACATGTCCGGCGGCACCGAGGTGGGGGCATGCATCGTCTCGGTGAACCTGCTCCAAGGAATCAAACCCACCTCGGTGGGTGGGCCGTCACCCGGCATGGCGGCCGACGTCTTCGACTCCGAAGGCAGGCCGGTTCGGGGTGAGGTCGGCGAGCTGGTGGTCACCGCCCCCTGGCCGGGGATGACCCGTGGATTCTGGCGGGAACCCGACCGCTACCTGGAGACCTATTGGTCTCGCTGGCCCGAGGTATGGGTCCACGGAGACTGGGCGTCGGTGGACTCCGACGGCTTCTGGTACCTCCACGGCAGGTCCGACGACACCCTGAACGTGGGTGGGAAACGGATCGGCCCGGCCGAGATCGAATCGGCGGTCGTGGCGGTCCCCGGGGTGCTGATGGCGGCCGCGGTGGGTCTTCCCGACCCGACCAAGGGGGAACGGATCGTCGTGTACGCCGTCCCGTCCGGCGACCCGGAGAGCGGACTGGCGGACCGGATCTCGGAGGAGATCGTCCGGGTGTTGGGCAGACCCTTCGCCCCCGCGGCGGTCCACCTGGTCCCGGACCTGCCTCGCACCCGGTCGGCGAAGATCATGCGTCGGGTGATCCGCAACCTCGCTCTGGGCCTGCCGCCTGGCGACCTGTCGGCCTTGGAGAACCCCGACTCTCTCGAGTTCCTCGAGCCGTGACCGGGGGGACGCCCCGACGGCCGGCTCTACCGGGGCTGCATGCGGATGCCCCCGTCCATCCGCACCGTCTCGCCGTTCATGTACGAGTGGGTCAGGAGGAACCAGGCCAGTTCGGCGTACTCGTCGGGCCGGCCCAGCCTGCGGGGAAACAGCACCTGCTGACCCAAGGACGCCCGGGCCTCTTCGGGGAGCCCGGCCAGCATGGGGGTGTCCATGATCCCCGGGGCGATGGTGTTGACCCGGACGCCGATCGCGGCCAGGTCCCTGGCGACAGGCAGCGTCATCGCCACCACCCCTCCCTTGGAGGCAGAGTACGCAGCTTGTCCTATCTGGCCTTCGAAGGCCGCTACCGAGGCGGTGTTGACGATGGCCCCTCTCTCTCCGTCCTCGAGCGGTTCGCTACGTGACATGGCTGGGGCGACGAGTCTTATGCAGTTGAACGTGCCCACAAGGTTGACTCGGATCACCGATTCGAAGTGGCCCAGGTCGTGGGGTGTGCCGTCCCGGGCCAGGGTACGGGCCGGGGGTCCGATTCCCGCGCAGTTGACCAAGGCCCTCACCGGACCGAGCTGCTCGGCGACCGCCACCGCCTCGGCCACCTGATCCGGGTCGGTGACGTCGGCTCTGACGTACACCCCTCCCACCTCCCGGGCCACCTCGGAGCCGTCTGCCACGTCCACCACCACCACTCGGACGCCTTCCGTTCCCAGCTTGCGGACCGTGGCCGCACCGAGACCCGAAGCTCCGCCCGTAACCAACGCGGATGAGCCTGCCAGTCGCATGAGATGACCTTAACCGCCCGGACGTCCGCCTAACTTTCCGGCGGTGATCGGCGTGTTCGACTCCGGGGTCGGCGGGTGGTCGGTGCTCGCCGAGATCCGGCGGCTCCTCCCCCGGGCCGACCTGGTGTACCTGGCCGACCGGGGTAGGGCTCCCTACGGGCCGCAGCCGCAGCCGGTGGTCCGCCGTTACGCCGAGCAGGTGGTGGACCTCCTCCTCGCCCGAGGAGCTCGGATGATCGTGGTGGCCTGCAACGCGGCCTCCACCGCGGCCCTCCACCATCTCCGTGCCCTCCACCCGGAGGTCCCTTTCGTGGGGATGGAACCGGCGGTGAAACCCGCGGTGGCGGCCACCAGGACCGGGGTCATAGGGGTGTTGACCACCGCGGGTGACCAGCCAGGGGGAACTGTTCGCATCGGTGGTGCGCAGGTTCGCGCCCGACGTGACGGTCATCCCCCGGGTCTGCGAGGGCTGGGTACCGATGGTGGAGTCCGGCCGCGTGGACGGACCCGAGGTCGAGGAGACCGTCAGGGGCGACGTGGTCCCCCTGCTCGACGCGGGAGCCGACACGCTGGTCCTCGCTTGCACTCACTATTCGTTTCTTCGCGACATCGTCGCCGGGGTGGCGGAGGGTGTCTCGGTGATCGACCCGGCGCCCGCCGTCGCCAGGAGGGCCGCCGAGGTGGCTCGCACGTCCGGCTGCGACGATGGGGCGGGCCGACTCGACGTGACCACCACCGGTGACCCGTCCGACACGTCGAGGGTGATCGAGCGACTCACCGGTCTCAGGGTCGATGCCGAACCCGTAACCTTGCCGTCCGATGGGTGACAGACTCGACCCCTGGGACGAGGCGCTGGCAGCCTCCCTGACCGGCGGCCCGCTCCTCGACCTCGACGGACTGGAGGAATCGTCGGGCCTGCCTCGAGCGGTGCTCGAGGCCTTGATCCGGGAGGGCCTCCTGATTCCCCGGAGCACCGAACCCGAACCCTTGTTCGACGCGTCGGACACTGCGGTCCTCGCCGAGGGGACCCGCCTGCTCGAAACAGGGCCTCCCGCTGGCCGAACTGCTCGCCCTGGCCCGGTCGGTCGACGCAGCGCTCCGACCCGTGGCCGAGGCCGCGGTGGACCTGTTCTCCCGCTACATCCGGGACTCGGTGGAGGGCAGCTCCGCCAGCGCCGAGGAGGCTTCGAACCGCCTGGTGGAGGCCTTCGAGACGATGCTCCCCGCCGCCGCGCAGGTTGGTCGGATACCACTTCCGCCGGTTGGTGTCGGCCGCGGCCTTGAGGCGAATCGACCCCGACGGATGATCGAAGACCCCGCTCGCTCGACGACCCGATCTGGTGTGGATCTCCCCGGAGGTGGAAGCTGTTCGGCTGGGGGTGGAGGGCCCTCAGGGTCGACCTGGGAACAGGCCCCGAGCGTTTCGCCCGAGCTTGGGAAACCTGGAGGCGCCACGCTCCCGGCCTGCCCGGTTACCGGTCGCCTTCACTTCCCTTCACCTTCGACGACCGGTCGGTCGGGTCGGTGCTGCTCTCACCCGAGACGCTGGCGGCCCGTCGGGGTGACCGGTGGGGAGATACGAGGCGACCCGACGTGCATCCCCCCCGCCACGGCAGGGGCAACCTCCCACGGATCGACCCCGTTATGCGGGTTCGTCGGTGCCCGACCTGGTGGTGGATGGAGGCGGTGTCGAAGGCGTTGGAGATGATCCAAGGGGGTGGGCTGGCCAAGGTGGTGCTGGCCCGGGACTACGGGGTTTGGTCCAAACGCCGGTTCGATCCCCATCGGGTTCTGGGACGTCTCCGGGATCGGTTCCCCGAATGCTTCGTGTTCCTGATGGACGGCCTCGCGGGAGCCTCCCCGGAGCTGCTGGTGCGACTGGAGGGGACCGAGGTCGAGTCGGTTCCTTTGGCCGGTTCCGCGCCCAGGGGCACCGGATCCCGAAGACGACGACCGGCTGGGCCGAACGCTCCTCTCGTCGGACAAGGAGAGCCGGGAGCACCGCTTGGCCGCCGACTCGGTGGAAGAGGTGCTGGAAAGGCTGTGTGGGGTGCTGGAGCGTGAACCGCCGAAGCTCCTCAAGCTGGCCAACGTCCAGCACATCGCCACCCGGTTTCGGGGCAGGTTGGGGTCCTCCGCCTCGGTGGTGGAGGTGGGCCGGCTCGCTCCATCCGACGGCGGCGGTGGGCGGGGTTCCTCGGGAACGGGCCCTCGACGTGATCCGGGAGCTGGAGGGCATGGACCGAGGGAGGATATGCGGGACCGGTGGGCTGGATGGACGACAGGGGCGACGGCGAGTTCGCGGTGGCGCTGCGTTTGCGCCGAGCTGTCCGGCGCCCGCGCCCGGCTGTTCGCCGGCGCCGGCCTGGTGGCGGGTTCCCTACCCGAGGCCGACAGTTGGAGGAGACCCGTTCCTCAAGCTGGAGGCGATGCTGTCCGCCCCTCGCTTGAACCAGTCGGCCAGAGCGGGCCTGTACCTGGTCGGTGGCTTCCGCGCAGATACGGGCCGTGCCATCCGGATCGACCCCGACGTGGATCTAGGGTCGACTGTGCCTCCGACACGCCCCGCTCGATCGCCTCCCCGAGGGTCGGCGGCCCGTTCGAGCCGCAGGTAGTTCAGACGGTGGAGGACGGCCAGGTTCGCCAGGTCCAGGGCTCCGAGGGGTGGTGAACAGGGGTTCCAGGTAGTCGGGGAAGCCGGCCTGGGGAAGCAGCCGGAAGATGCCCCCGCCCTGGTTGTCCAACACGACCAGAACCGCCGGAGGGCGGGGCTCCACCAGGAAAGCCGACATGTCGTGTAGCAGGGCCAGGTCGCCGACCACGGCGACCGTGGGGACGCCGGCCGCGGCCACCCCCAGGGCCAGCGAGCAGGTTCCGTCGATGCCGGAGGCGCCCCGGTTGGCCACCACCCGGACCGCGCCGGGCGGGCCGAACCAGTCGAGCAGCCGCACCGGCAGGGAGGAACCCACCACCAGGGTGGCCCGGGTTCGGATGGCGGCCCGGGCGGCATCCCCTCACCGCCCTGGGTTGCGGTCGGCTGCTCGAGGCCGTCCAGGTACGCATCGAGAGCCGACCGGGCTATCGCCTCTGCCTGGATCCACCGCTCCCGCCAACCCGGTTCGGGCTCGAAGGAGCCGGGGCCTATCGCGTCGAGGACCGCGTCGGCCGATCTGCCCGGGTCGGGCCATCCCCAGGGGGATACCGCGACGTGGCGGGGCGCTCGCCCGATCAACGTCGCGACCCGGGGGGACAGACCTGCCCGCCCCAGCGTCACCACCACGTCGGGAGCCAGTTCGGGCTGCTCCCGGGCGAGGAGGTGATGGGCAGTGGTGATCGTGGTCGGTAGTCGGCTACCCGAATGGCCTTCGGCCACCACGGGGACCACTTCGGCCACCTCGGCGTCGAGCGGCCGATCCCCCGCCACCACCAGGGGGCGCCGACCCGGCACCCGACCAGGTGTGGCGGCCGGAGGCTCCCCGTCGTGATGTGTCCAGGGTCCGCCGTCGGACCGGGGCGACAGATCGGATCGGTAGGGCTCGGACCTGGTCCGTCCGTCGTCGGTGACCGGCATGAGCGGTTCCCGGAAAGCCACGTTGAGGTGGACGGGGCCGGGAGGCCCGGGCCGGCCGAGCGATTCGGCCACCAGCCTGCAGACCACGCTCCGCCACAGCCGGTTTTCGGACAGGCGGTCCTCGGCTGGGGGGAGGTCGAAGAACCAGCGCACCTTGCGACCGAATATGCCGACCTGATCGATGGTCTGGTTGGCGCCCACCTCGCGGAGCTCCGGGGGCCGGTCGGCGGTGACCACCACCATCGGGGTGTACGAGGCATCCGCCTCTACCACAGCCGGCAGCAGGTTGGCCACCGCCGTCCCG
>BPGJ01000016.1 GCA_026002975.1 Acidimicrobiia bacterium | reverse complement strand
CCCGCGAACCGGACTGCCGGGTTTCTTCTTCGAACAAACGGCCATGGAGCCGGAAACGGCTCCGCCCGGCCTCTACCTCTATTCCATGGGAGTCGTCATACCAGGGGAGAGAGGCCGGGACCAGGACTACCTCCGCAAGACGATGGAACAGTTCGAGGCCGACATCGTCGACATGTACCCAGGTTTGGCCAACCCGGTGTGGAAAAGGCGGTCGCTGATCTTCGATCCGCCTTTCGGGGTCATTCAGATGCCCTACCTGGTGGGATCGTACCGGCCGCATTGGCGAGCGCCCAACGTGGAGGGTCTGTGGTTTGCGTCGGAGACTTTTAAGAGCCGCATGATCGGTACGGATCGCGCTGCGCGAGCAGCTTTGACCGTAGTTGAGGACATACTGGGCCGTCGGCTTTGGCCTCTAGAGGAGGGTTGGCGCTACTAAAAGGAGCGAAGACATGGACTTCACGCTGACCGAGGAACAGGAACTGTTCCGAAAGACCGTCCGCCAGTGGGTGGATCAGAACATCCCCAAGAGCCTGGCCAACGAGATCGAGCAGCAGGAGCACGAATTCCCCCACCAGTTGTGGGATATGTTCACCGAGGCCGGCTTCCACGGCGTGGGGATCGACGAGCAGTACGGAGGACAGGGAGGGGACATCATCACCCAGATGATCCTCATGCGAGAGCTGGCGAGATCTCTCGCCGGGCTGGCTTGGGTGTGGGGTATCTCCTCCTTCTCCGGCGCCAAGTCGGTAGGGATGTTCGGGAACGAGGAGCAGAAGCAGCGTTTTCTACCGAAGTTGGCCAGGGGCGAGATCAAGTTTGCCATCGCCTACACGGAGCCCGACGGTGGGACCGACGTCCTGGGCGCGATGAAGACCTTCGCCACCAAAGATGGCGACGGGTGGCGGATCACCGGCCAGAAGATCTGGTCTACCGCAGCACATGTAGCTGACTATCTGCTGCTGTTGGCGCGAACGGAGCGGAATCCGGAAAAGAAGTCGGCCGGAACCACCGTTTTCCTCGTACCCCGTGACCAGGAGGGCATTACCACGCGCCAGATCCCCAAGATCGGTATGCGCGCCGTCGGTTCGTGTGAAGTGTTCCTGGAGAATGCATGGTGCCCCGATGAAAATGTTCTAGGGGAAGTTGGCCGGGGCTTCCATCAAAGCCTGGCGACGCTCAACAACGAACGGATCATGCTCGCCGCGCTTTGTTGCGGAATAATCGATGGCGCCCTAGAGGAGGCGCTGGATTACATTCAGAAGCGAGAGGCCTTCGGGAAGAAGATCGGTCAGTTCCAGGCAATTCAGCACTTCATTGCCGACATGAGGATCATGCAGACGCAGGCCGAACTGATGACCTTTTATGCGGCTTGGAAGCAGCAACAGGGCTTGGACTGCGGTCTCGAGTCGAACATGGCGAAGATCGTGGCTTCCGAGAACGCCGGGAGGGTGGCCGATCTGGCATTGCAGATGTTCGGTGGGATGGGCTACGCCTACGAGACCAACCCGCAGCGTTACTGGCGAGACGCACGCCTCTACCGCATCGGGCCGATCGCCAACGAGATGGCCCGCAACTCCATCGCCGAGATGATGGGCCTGCCGAGGTCGTTTTGAGTGACCGGCCGCATCGGGAGAGCGATTGTGTCGTTGGCTGATCGGGTGGCCCTGGTGACGGGTGCCGGCCGGGGAATCGGCCGCGCCATCGCCTTGCGGTTGGCCGGCGAAGGGGCAGCGGTGGTGGTCAACGACATCGATCGGGAAGCCGCCGAGGAGACCGTGGAGCGGCTCCGGGCAGCGGGCGGTCGGGGAGTGGCGGCGGAGGGCAATGTCGCCGACGTCGCGGCTTGCGAGGCGGCGGTGGCGGCGGCGGAGGCACACTTCGGGGGTCTCGACATCCTGGTCAACAACGCCGGGCTCACGGCGGACGGATGGCTACACAAGATGTCGGACCAGACCTGGGCGCTCACCTACGAGGTGATGCTGAAGGGCACCTTCCAGATGTGCCGGGCGGCAGCCCACCTGTTGCGGGTGGCGAAGGGTGTGGTCCCTACCCACCATAGGAAGGTGGTGAATATCGCTTCCATCAACGGGATCTACGGTGTCGCCGGGAATACCAACTATTCGGCTGCCAAGGCCGGCGTGATCGGTCTCACCAAGGCACTGGCTCGGGAGTGGGCTCCCCAACAGATCAACGTGAACGCTGTCGCCCCGGGTTTCATCGAGGGAACTCGCCTGACGGCAGTGCGCGGGGAAGGCGAAGTGCTGGGCAATCCCGGCGGAGACCCTGGACAAGATCCGTCGCTCGATCCCCATTGGTCGGGGTGGGAGGCCGGAGGACGTGGCGGCGGTGGTCGCCTTCCTCTCCTCGCCCGACTCCGATTATGTCACCGGCCAGGTGATCGAGGTCCATGGAGGAAGGGAGTTCATTGAAGTTGTGTGAGCTGGACCCGGTTTGGGGGACTTGGTGATGGGTGTCGACAAGACCGCCAGCCTCGAGGAGGCCATCGGCTCCCTGGTGGATGACGGGGATGTGGTAGCTCTCCAGAACATGGCTACTCAGGCGGCCCCCCATGGCGGCGGTGCGCGAGCTCATCCGCCAAGGGAAGCGAAACCTCGGACTGGTGTGCCTGGTGGGGGGCATTCCGGTCGACTGGTTGGCCGCTGCCGGCGTCATCGACCGCTTCATTGGGGCCGCGGTGACGATGGAGCAGTTCGGCCTGTGCCAGCAGTACCGTAAAGCGGTCGAGAGGGGGAAGGTGCGGGTAGAGGAGCTGTCGGAGACCGCTCTCAACGCCCGGCTGGGAGCCGGGATACGCAAGCTTCCCTTCCTTCCCACTCGGGGCCTGGTGGGAACCGACCTGATCGGTATCAATCCCAATCTCACCCTCATCCCCGATCCCTTCGGCGGCCCACCGGTGGTGGCATGCCGCGCCCTGGTGCCCGACGTGGCCCTGGTGCATGCTCACCGTGCCGACCGGCAGGGCAACGTCGCCTATGAGCCGACCATCCTCTGGCCCGACATCGGGGCGATGCCCAAGGCCGCCCGTAAAGTGATCGTCACCACGGAGGAGATTGTGGACAGCGAGGTACTGAGACGCCATCCGGAGAGAACCATCCTTCCCGGCTTCATCGTCGACGCGGTGGTGGAAGTGCCTTACGGGGCCCACCCGACCTCGTTTCATCCTTACTACACCTACGACACTGCCTTTCATCTCGAATGGGTGAAGGCCGCCCGGGATGACGCTACAGCTGCCGAATTCCTCCACCGCTACGTGATCGAGCCCACCGACCAAGCCGCCTACCTCGAGGCAGTGGGGGGAGCCGCCACCTTGGTTCGCATCCGGGAGCAGGGAGCATGAGCTGGGAGAACTCCCCGCCTGCTACCGACTATGAGGTCGACGAGCTCATGATCGCGGTGTTGGCCTCGTTCTTCTCCAACGATGACCAGGTCTGCAACGGCATGGCGTCTTTCCTGCCGGTGGCGGCTTTTATGCTCGCCCGCCTGACCCATGCCCCCGACCTTGTGTGGCTAGCAGGTGCGGCGGGCCTCGATCCCCGACCCGCCAAGGTTCCCGCCTCGACCCTGGAGGCGCCGCTATGGCGGGACAGCGTTATGTACGTGGAGCAGTACGGCGACTTCTGGAACTACGCCCTCAACGGGAGATGGCTCACCAAGTTCTGCGTCGGAGCGGCCCAGGTCGACATGTAGCGGGAACGCCAACAATTCGATCATCGGTGACGACTTTCACCGACCGAAGGTTCGCCTGCCGGGTACCGCCGGTTTGGGGGACATGGGCTCGATCGGCAAAGAACTCTATTACTGGAATCCGAACCACAATCCGCGTTCCCTCGTGGAGAAGGTCGACTTCGTCTCGTGTGCCGGGTACCTCGGGGGAGGGGACGAGCGGCTGCGGTTGGGGGCTGACGGGGGGGCCGCAGGCGGTGGTGACCAATCTGGCGGTGCTCGACTTCGAGCCCGTGTCGAAGCGGGATGCGCCTGGCCAGCGTGCATCCCGGAATCACCGTGGAGCAGGTTCAGGAGGCCACCGGATTCGAGCTGTTGGTCCCGGCGAGTGGGGTGCCCGAGACCCCACCCCCGACCGAGGAGCAGGTCCGATTGCTCCGGGAGGTCATCGATCCCGACGGTATGCGGAAGCGGGAGTTCCGCAGGTGATCGAGCTGGGGGTTCCGGGGCAAATAATGCCCCCAGCCGACAAGGCTTTCGACCTGGCCCGTCGCAACGAGCAAGACGGCTTCGACGCCGTCTGGGTGGCCAGACCATTTGATGGGCTGGCACCCGGATGCGATATGGACCGAGGATCTGACCGGCCTCGCTCGCTACCAACCCAACCCGCACCAGTATTTCGACCCGCTCGTGATGATGGGCGCGGGTGGGGGCTCAGCTGACCCGGGCCCGGGTGGGGGTGGTGGTGACCGACCTCATCCGCCGTCATCCGGCCGTCCTTGCTCAGACCATGCTCACCGTAGACCATCTCACCCGCGGTCGGGGCGATCCTGGGGCTTGGCTCGGGGGAGCGCCTCAACGTGACGCCCTACGGAATGGATTTCCGTAGACCGGTGGGCCCGACTCGCCGAAGGCCTGGAGGTCATACGGCTGCTCTGGCGGGCGGACGGCAAGGTCGAGTTCGAAGGAGACTTCTACCGCTTGGAGAACGCGGTCCTAGGGGTTGTCGCCGTACCAAGGCTGCGAACCGGAGATCTGGCTCGCCGCCCATGGCCCCCGCATGCTCGAGCTCACCGGTCGGCAGGCGGACGGCTGGTTGCCCACCAAGGCCAGCCCGGAGGAGTACCGGCAGATGCTCGACGTGATATTGGCGGCGGGCCGGGAGGCCGGCCGGGACATGAGCTCTTTCACCCCCGGGATGCTCGGCTACGTGATGCTCGGTCCCGACCAGGAGACCGTCGAGCGGATGCGCCGTCACCCGCTGGTACGGATGCTGTGCATCCTCCTGCCCTCCGAGGTATTTCGGAGGTTGGGCTACCGGCCACCGCTGGAGGGCTACGTGGTCGGGGTTCCACGACTTCATCCCCGCAGCCGTAGACCGGGCCGAGGCCATGCGTATCGTGGAGGCAATCGCTCCCGACGTGGTCGACTATTACGCGTTCTGCGGAACGGTGGAACAGGTCGCCGAAGAAATCCGTCTTTATGAGAAGGCGGGGTTGCGGCACCTGGTGATGTGGAACATCACCCCCTTCGGGGATGCCGCGCTGAGTGGCTGGTCGTTCAAGGCCTTGCGGCAGCTGCCAAGACGAACTGAAGGAGCCCTGAGTGGGACCAGGGGGTGCCTCAGGTCGTTCTCGGACTATTTCGACGCCATCAATCGCGAAGATTGGGACAAACTGGCCAGCCTGTGGGTGGAGGACGCCGAGTTACGAGTGGTGGGTGCCAGACCTCGCAAGGGCCGAGATGATGTTCTCGGCTACTACCCGCGGGCCCTGGCCCTCTACCCAGAGCACCACGACGATCCGTATCGGATCAGTGTGGCCGGGGAAGTCGTGACCGTGGAGATTGCCTTCCGAGGCAAGACCGCCGACGGGAAGGAGGTGCCGGTTCGAGGCGGTGGACGTCTTCGACCTGCGGGACGGCAAGCTGTGGAAGATGTCTTCCTGGTTCGACCTCGACCACGTTCGACGACAGCTGGGCCGAGCGGGACCGGGACCTATGGGGTCACCCGGAGCTGTTTAGGCTGACCCCTGCGTCGATCGAGCCACCCGATCTGGGTGGCGAAGGCGAGCAACCGGTCGACGAAGGCTTGAGGGGCTTCTCGTTGGACCATGTGGCGCGCTTCGGGGACGATCCACCGCTGCGCTTGGGGGTATGGCGTCGGCCAGGAGGTGGGCCTGCTCCAGGGGGTACGACCTTGTCCTCGGCGCCGTGCACTACCAGGGTGGGGCAGGGGATGCGTGCCAGCTGGTCGGGGGTGAAGCTGTTGTTCGCCACCCAGTCTTCGGCGAGTGCCTGCCGGAGGCCGCATCCAGTGGTCCGGGGCCGGTGGCAGCGTAATGGCGGAGAGCCGCCAGCTTCCGGGGGCCACGGGCCCCGTGAGGATCTCCCGTACCCGCCCCGGGTCGGAGGTCATCGACGCGCCTACCGTCACCAGGCCGGCGAGCCACCAAGGTTGCCGCATGGCCAAGGGTCAGGAGGCTGTTCGCTCCCGCCGAGAACCCGACCAGGAGGGCGCGGCTGATGCCAAGGGATCGCATGACGTGCGCCACGTCGAGGCCGAATCGGACGATCCCGAGTCGGAACCCGGGAGCCGGCGAGCCGCCGTGACCGCGCAGATCGAGCGTTACGGTCCGGAAATACCGGGCGAGGGTCGGCAGGACCAGTTCCCAGTCGTATGCGCCGGTTCCGGTGCCCCCGTGCACCAGCACCACCGGCTTGCCGCACCCCTGCTCCTCGACCGCCAGGAAGGTGTCGGGCACGGCTATCTTCATGGATGGCAAATTTACCAAACGGTAGGTAGATTTCTGTGCGCTGGACGAGGTGCGGCATGGACAAGGTTATGACTCTGGAGGAGGCGGCGGCTCTCGTCCCCGACGGCGCCACCATCGCCATCGGGGGCCTGTCGATGAACTCCACTCCGATGGCCTTCGTTCGGCAACTCTGCCGGCGGGGAGTGAAGGACCTCACCCTGGTGGCGATAGTCAACGGGATGGCGGTCGATTGGCTGGTGGCCGCCGGATGCGTGCGCACCGTGGTCACCGGGCTGATCAGCTTCGAAGGGCTGGGCTTGGCCCCCGCCTTCCGCTCGGCCGTGGAGCGGGGGGAGGTGGCGGTGGAGGAGTACTCGGAGCACCTGCTGATTTGTCGTCTCCAGGCGGCGGCCCGCAACCTTCCCTTCGTCCCGACCCAGGCCGGTCTCGGCACAGACGTCCTCGGGTTGCATCCCGACACTACCCGCCTGGAGGTCGACCCGGTCAGCGGACAGAGCTACGTCGCCTGCACGCCCCTTCCCGTCGATTTCGCCGTCGTCCACGCCCACGCTGCGGATCGGCAGGGCAATGTGCGGGTCGAGCCCAAATTGGTGTGGATGGACTCCGAGATCGTCAACGCCGCCGCCACCACAATCGCTACCGTCGAGCGGATCGTTCCTACATCCACCTTTAAGGCAGAGCCCCACTTCACCACCTATCCCCGTTTCATGGTGGGAGCGGTGGCCGAGGTTCCCTGGGGGGCGTATCCCACCTCGCTCTTTCCCGTCTACACGCATCATCGGCGCTTTTACCAGGACTACACGCGGGCCGCCTCCGACCAAGGCGCCTTCGAGACCTTCTTCGCGAAGCGGGTGGTGGGACCTCCCACCCACCGCGAGTTCTTGGAGGCGAACGGCGGAGCGGCCACCCTCCTCGAGATCAGGCGGGAGGACGACGTGAGGGAGGATCTGATGGTTTCCCGGCGCCGACTGCGGCGTGGACGAGCTGATGGTCGTCACCCTTGCCCGGCAGTTCGACAACCAAACCAGAGCCTTCAACGGGGCGGTCCTCGTTCATCCCCGGTCTGCGCCTACCTGTTGGCGCGGCGCAACCCACGCGCCCGAGCTGGTGTGGGCGGCGTCCTCCATTGCCATCGACGCCGACCCGCCGCGTCTGGGAGAGTCCACCCTGTCCGACTCCATTTGGGATGGCGCGACCATGCTTTCCAACTCGCCTTTCGATTTCTGGACTTACGCCCAGGGCGTTCGTTACAACACCTTCGCCTTTCGCGGCGCCCAGATCGACTGCTACGGCAACGTGAACAACACCGTTATCGGCCCATACTCCCCGACCCAAGGTCAGGTTGCCGGGGGGAGGGGGCATGGCAGACCTGAGCTGCATGATTCCCAACATCTACCTGTGGTCGACCACCCACAATCCCCGCACGTTCGTGGAGCGGCTGGATTTTCGATCCGGCATCGGTTGGGGCGACGGGGGGGGACCACCGGCAGCGGCTGGGTTTGCCCGGCGGGCCGCGGCTGTGCGTCACCAACCTGTGTGTGATGGATTTCGAACCTGACTCGAAACGCAATGCGCCTCCGCAGCCCTCCATCCCGGCGTGGAGCTCGAGCAAGGTGCTGGCCGCCACCGGGTTCGAGCTGCTGGTACCCGACGACCTCTCCACCACCGAGCTTCCCACCGCTGAAGAGCTGGCGATCCTCCGGGAAGAGGTGGACCCCCACCTCCATGCGACTGCGGGAGTTCGCCTAGATGGGTGCGAGGCGGGTTAGTTCGTTCCACTGATGGGGGGAAGTCACCCGACCGCCATCCATCACCGGTGCCTCTCGGGGTATCGGTCGGGTGCTGGCTGCGGAACTGGCGGCGCGCGGCTGGCGGTTGGGCCTGATCGGGCGTAACCGGGCTGCGTTGGAGTCGGCGGCGGAGGACTGGCCTCACCCCGCTCTGGTAGCGGAAGCCGACGTCGCCGATCCCGTGTGCAGCTCCGCCGGGCGCTGGACAGGATTCTGGCCTCCTTCGACCATCGCCTCCACCTGTTGGTCAACAATTGCCGGGGCAGCCCTGCGGCGAGCGCTGGTCGAGGAGCTCAACGACGAGGACTGGCATGCGTCCTTGGACCTGAATCTACTGGCAGCGGTACGCGCTGCTCGCCACTGCTTCCCGGCCCTGGTGTCGGCCGGGGGCTGTGTGGTCAACGTGGTCGTCGATCGTCGCGACCAGGGTGTCGGTGAGAGGGGCGGCCTACGCCGCCGCCAAGGCGGCGCTCGAGTCCTTCACGCGTTCCTTGGCGTTTGGAGTGGGCCCGCCATGGGGTGCGGGCCCTCGCCGTGGCCCCGGGCTATGTGGACACCGGCTTCAAACGCCTCCATGCGGGAGAGCGGCATGGCCCTACGTTTCCCTGGCGAAGGTTCCCACCGGCCAGGCGATCGCCCCCGAGGAGGTGGCACGGGCTGATAGCCGACCTGGTTCACCATCGACAGCTCACCGGCACGGTGGTGGTCTTGGACGGCGGCCTTACTGCGAAGATCTGAAAGGAGCGAGGATGAACGTCGCTGAAGACCTACCACACCCGGTCCCTCCCCAAGCCTTCATGCTCTGGAAGGAGAACTGGGTGTGGCCGGCACTCGACACCCGCGCCCGGGTGGCCACACTCTTCCACATCTCCCTTCGCCCCCAGCTGGGCGAGGGGGTATTCACTTTCAAAGCGAGCGGTGAAGGCTGGAAGCACCGCTACGTGGGGCGCAGCCCCATTCCCCGCCAACTCGAAACTTTCGTCCCGGTCCGGAACGAGCGCATGGTGTTCCGGGTAGAGGAGCCTGGTGAGCGGTTCTTCATCTCGTACCGGTCGGAGGAGCTCGACGCCGACTTCTCCTACCGGGGCAGGTTCCCCACTTGGGACTTCCATCACGGCCCGCGGATGCCGGGAGAGTCGCCGCTCGGGGAGATGGGACTCTATGTGTTCCACTTCTATCACCAGGAGCAAGGACTGGAGATGGAGGGAGAGCTCCGTTTCAAGCGCGGAGTGATGGCTGGAGAGCACCTGGCCGTCTCGGGTTACGGCAATCGAGATCATTCGTGGGGTTGGAGGGACGACTTCGCCTTCCGCCGACATCATTGGATCTGCGCCTCTTTCCCCGACAAGTACCTGCAGGGAAGCTGCATGAATGAGACGTTCTACCCGGGCGACAAATTCGGAGGATTCGTCTCCGACCAGGCAGGCAACATAGCGGTTGCCCACGTGGATACCTCGTCGGCTTATTGGCTTGAACCGGGCGAGCCATTGGGTCCGCTAGACCAGGACGTGACCTACCAGTTGCGAACGGTCGAGGGACGAACATACACCCTAACCGCTCACATCTCCTCCGACTACGGCCGTCACTGGCTCAACGCACGCTCTGATGACCGCAGCCAGGTGTACATGGACTGCCAGATCTTCTGTGACTACACCCTGGCGGAAACGGGAGAAAGGGGGAGCGGGGTGCTGGAGGTGGGCAAGCACCTGCACGGTGAAGGGGTGGCCGACACGGTCGGCCGGCCGGAGTGATGAAAGCGGCTGCCGCCGACGCGGTGCGCGAGTCCCTCGCTTCCTGGTTCGCCCGGAGGCTGGGGGTCGGACAGGTCGAAGTGACGGATCTCCGTCGTCATGCCGAGGGGTTCTCCTGGCAGACCTACACCCTCACGGTCACCTGGCAGGAGGCGGGTGGCTGGCGGTCGGCGGGCTACGCCGTGCGCCGCCAGCCGGAGGACGGCCTGCTGCCGCCCTACGACATCGAAACGCAGTACCGGCTCCACGAGGCGCTTCTCGCCCACTCCCGGATTCCCCTCCCCCGCCTGTACTGGTTGGAGACCGACCCCGCAGTGCTCGGCATGCCCTTCTACGTCATGGAGCGGATGGAGGGGGTGGTCCCGGTGCAATGGCGGGGCAACGACCCCGACATCTTTCCCGACGAGGCCCGGCGCCGGGCCATCGGCGAGGATTTCGTCTCCACCTTGGCCCTGATCCACCAAGTCGACCCGGTAGCGGCCGGCCTCCACTTCCTTCCCGGCGAAACCGACACCGACGCCTCGGCCCGTGCTCAGATAGACCATTGGGAAAGCTTCTACGAGGAGTCCCGACTAATGGAGGTTCCCCTGCTGCGCTTCCTGATCGGCTTCCTCCGGCGCCACCTCGCCACCAGCGGACGGGGAGGCTTGGTGCACGGCGACTACCGGATCGGCAACTTCATGCTCGGTCCCGACGGCAAGATCAATGCCGTCTTCGATTGGGAGCTGGCTCACATCGGTGACGTGGTATTCGACTTGGCATGGGCGGCGATGCCGCTGTTTCGCGGAAGGTCGCCTCTGGTTTCCCAGCTCTTGCCCCGCGACGAGTTCCTCCGTCGCTACCGGGAGCTGACAGGCCTCGAGGTGCACGAAGAGGTCTTTCGATTCTGGACGCTCTTCGGTCACCTGCGGGCAGCCGCGCCCCATCTGCGCGGTTCCCGCGCCTTCGAGGATGGGCGAACCAACGACCTACGGCTGGCAGCTATGGGCCACCAAAGCCTTTACATCCTTCGTCAGCTGGTCACCGAGCTGGGATGGCGGGGGTAGGCGTGCACAACAGCCTGGAGCGACTGTTCGACGGCCTGGCGGCTTCCCTGCGGGAGGCGGTGCTTCCCCACCTGACCGACCCATACGCTCGCAGCCAGGTGGGCGCCGCGATCGAGATCCTCGCCAACCTCGCTACCCGGGTGGAGTGGAGGCGGGACCTGGTGGAAGGTCTGGTGGAATTGGTGGGCGAGGCGTTGGCGGCTGCCGGCCTCGAGCCCCCAGCGGTGTCGCCCGACCTCGCTGAGACCCATCGTCGCTTCCTCGTCGCGCTGGCACAGGCGGCGGCGAACGGTGACCCGGACGAGCCGATCAAGCAGGCCCTCCTGGCGCACCTGGAGGGGGAACTGAGGCTGCTGCGCACGGGGATGTACCGATGAGCTCGCCTGCCTACGGACTCCACCTCCCCCACTTCGGGCCGATCGCCACTCCCCAGTTCATGGCCGAGGTGGCACAGGCGGCCGAATCCCTCGGGTTCCGGTCGCTGTGGCTGTCGGACCATGTGGTGGTCCCCGTGTCCTGGAAGACCCCATATCCCTACCGGGACGACGGGGTGATCGGCCTCGATTCGGCGCAACCGTTCTTCGACCCCCTCGCCGTCGCCGCGTGGCTGGCCGGGGTCACCTCGCGCCCCGAGATCGGGATAGGTGCCCTGGTCGCGCCCTACCGGCCGCCCCTGGTGACCGCCAAGCTCATCGGCACCCTCGACTGCTTGGCGGGGGGAAGGACCCGGATGGTGATAGGGTCGGGATGGCTGGCCGAGGAGTTCCAGGCTCTGGGGGTCCCGTTCGCCCGGAGAGGCCAGCTCACCGACCACACCCTGAGGATCCTCACGGCGGCCTTCGCCGCTCACCCTCTTCACCTGCCGGGAGGGGCGGTGGGCATGGAGCCCAGACCGCTGCGCCAGCCGTACCCGCTCATAGTGGGGGGGCACAGTCGGGTGGCGATGCGGCGGGCGCTGTCGTTGGGCCACGGATGGCAGGGCACCCCCCAGCATCCATCGGAAGTGCCCGCCCTGGTCAGGGCGTTGGCGGCCGAGGCCGGCGGCGAGATCCCGGAGGGATTCACGGTTTCGCTGCGAATACACCTCTCCCGTTTCGATCCCGATGGGCCTGCCGCGGCGGTGGTGGAACGTGTCCGCGCTGCACTCCATCCCCGGGTGGACGAGGTGGTGCTGTCGATGGTCGACTCCGAGCCGAAGCGATACGTTCGTCGTCTAGAGGCCCTCGCGGGCTGGCTCGGCATCGCGGCAGACCTGGGGGGCGCATGACCACCTCCTTTGGTCTGGTCCTTCCCATCCAGGCGCAGGGGATTTCGTTGACCCAGCTCTGGGAGGAGCTGATCGAAGAAGTGGTGGCGGCCGAACGAGCGGGATTCAGCCACGTCTTCCTCACCGAGTTCCATCAGGCCCGGGGAGGAGCCTTGGTGTCCCCCTACCTGCTGGGGGCAGCCATCCTCCAGGCGACCACCCGGATCAAGTTCGGGGCAGCGGTCCTCGCCGGACCGCTCCACCACCCAGTGAGACTGGCCGAAGACGTGATGATGCTCGACTGGATCTCGGCGGGGCGGGTGATCCTCGGGATCGGGATCGGACATCAGCCTCCCGACTTCGCTCTCTTCGGCGTCGACCGGACAGCGCGGGGGGCCATCCTGGAGGAGATGCTCGACATCATCGCCGCCTGCTTCGCCGGTGAGCCGTTCCAGTACCGCGGCATCCACTTCCAGCTCGAAGGCCAGACCACCCCCGGGAGCTTCACCCAAGGCGGGCCGGAAATCTGGATGGGGGCCCATGCCCGTGCCGGACTGGAGCGAGCCGGCCGGCGGGCCCACGTGTTCATCAGCGACCCCCAGCGGGACGTACAGACCATCGCCCGGATCGCCGAACGTTATCGACGGGTGGCGGCCGAGGCCGGGAAGCAGGGACGGGTGGCACTGTTCCGGGAGGCGTTCATCGCCGACTCCCGCCAGGAATGCGAGAGGATCTGGGCGCCCCATGCCCTCAAGGTTCACCGCCTCTACTACAACGTGGGGGTCTATCGGAAGGTGTTCGAACCGTGGCTCGACGAGGTGGCCGACCGCTCGGCTTTCACCCTGGAGAGACTGGCGCCGGGGCGTTTCCTGTACGGCTCGGGAGACGAGGTGCGCGAGCAGGTGAAGGAATGGGTGAGGTTGACGGGTGCCGAGCACATCGCTGTGCGTCTTCGGCATCCCGGTGGGCCCTCGCACCGGGAGACCCTCACCGCCATCGCCCGGTTCGGTTCCGAGGTGATCGGGCGCGTTTGAGGTTCAGGCAGGCTTGCCCTTAGCGGTTTGCGGCAGCGGCATGGAGAGGTTGGCCCACGGCGCCCCCAGCTGGGTGAGCCGTTCATGGGCCTGCCGCCAGGCAGCCAGAAACGCATCCTCCGCTGCGTAGTCGAAGGGGTCCAGCACCGACCACGTGTGGGCCTCATGGCGATGCTCGATGATCCAACGCACGGTGCGGGCGAGGCCCTCGCGCGCCGGTACGGCATCTCGGTAGCCGAGCAGCTGCCGAATGGAGGTGGTGTCGACGATCACGTGAGGGCTTCCCGAGTAGTGGAAGACCATAGTGGCCCAGGCCGGCGAGGGGAGATCGCCGGGAACCCCAACGATCTCCAGCTCCCCTCCGGCCAGCTCCATGGTCATCTCCACCCACTGTCGGAGCGAGTATTGGTCCGAGTCGGCGCAGTTGAAGGCGCGCCCGGCCGCCTCGTCCGGACGGTCGACGGCGGCCAGCAGGGCAGCGGCGGCGTTCCAGGCCGAGAGACGGGAGTGCACCGGGAGTCCCCCGTCGGGAAGGAAGATAACCGGCCGTCGGTCGAGCACCCGCTTGATGGTGGACCACTCCCAGTGGTGGGGGTTGCGCGGCCCGTAAATGGAGGGGGTAGCGGAAGACGGAGGCGGAGAAACCGCCCGCAGTGTGAACCTCGAAGACGGCGTCCTCGGTCCTCCTAACGGCCGCTGACCCGTACGTCTCTCCGGGGATCCCTTCCCGGGGAACCAGCGGGAAGTCCTCCCTTATCCCGACTGGAAGCCCGGTCGGGAAGAGCGCTTCCTTGGTGACGAAGCCGCGGTACACGGGGGTCCCGCTCACGGATATGAACTGCCCGGTGCGTCCCGCGAGCAGGGAGGCAAGATGCCGGATGCGACCGTACGTGGCGATTACCAGGTCGAAGGTGAGCCCTTCCAGAGCCGCCCTAATCCCCTCCTCGGAGAAGGGGTCGCCGTGCAGGTGGGTGACTGGGGCCAGTTCGGCTACCTCGTGGCTGCCGGTGTGGAATATGGTCACCTCGTAGCCGCGCTGGAGCAGGCCATCCACCAGGGGTGGACCGGACGGACCGGTACCACCGACCACCAACGCCCGTCTCACGATCCCTCCTGCTGTTTCGGGGCAGCGTCCTGGGCGAAGTCCCCCTCGATCGCCATGGTCCAGGCGGGGTAGTAGCGGCGGTACTCGCGGCGTAGCCGGGCGAGGGGGAGATCGGGATAGGTCCCTCGGGGGGCGGACGTATTCCATGTGGAGGCGTCCCCACCGGTCGTAGGGGTGGAAGAGGGAATCGGTCAACCCATCAAACTCGAGGGGCCGCACCCCGAACTTCTCGCAGAGGCTGAGGTTGAACGCCGGAGTCGCCTTCACCCATCGGCCCTCCAGCCATAACTCTGTGTACCCATGCCACACGAAGAGGTCGGTCCCCAAGGCACGGAGAAGCTTGTCGGTGGCGAGATGGTTGCGGACGTCGGCGAACCCCAGGCGGGTATGTATCCCGGCGGCCCTCCCGACCGCCGCCAGCAGCACCGCCTTCGCCACGCAGAACCCGTCGCCCCGGGCCAGAGTGGCGGAGGCGGTCATGGCCTCGTCGTCCAGCGACACCCGGTAAGGTTCGTAGCGGATCTCGTCCCTCACCCGCCGGTAGAGGCGTACCGCCTTCTCCCGGGGATCCGCCACCCCGGCGGTGGTCTCGGCCACGAACCCCGACACCAGCGGGTGCTCCCAGTCCAGGTAGCGGGTGCTTCGCAGATAGGGGGACATCACCGACCGAGATGATATCCTACTTACCGGTAGGTAAATTGCGGATGGGTCAAGAGCTGTTGTTCGCAGTCGATGGTCCGGTGGGGACCATAACCCTCAATCGACCCGAGAAGCTCAACGCCATGTCCCGTGGCTTCTGGTCCGGCCTGCGCGAGATTCTCTCCCGGGTAGCGGCCGACCCCGCCATACGGGCAGTGGTGGTGACGGGCAACGGTCCCTGCTTCTCGGTGGGGGGGGACATCGAGAGCTTCGGCCAGCTGGCGAGTCCTGCGGCCCGCAGGGCTTTCGCCGTCGAGTGCCTTGAGACGCTGCGGGCGGTGGAGGAACTCCCGCAGCCGGTGATAGCCGCGGTTCACGGCTACGCCCTGGGGGGTGGCTGCGAGCTGACGATGGTCTGCGACCTGGTGGTGGCGGACGAGACTGCCGTGTTCGGGACACCGGAGGTGGGCGTCGGCCTATACCCGGGCCTCGCCGCAGTGCGCGGCAAAGCCCACGTCAGCCTGCATTTCCTCAAGGAGATGGTGTTCCTGGGACAGCGCGTCGACGCCGCCACAGCCCGCGCCGCCGGACTGGTGAACCGGCTGGTCGGCCCGGGCCAGCATCTGACCGAGGCGATGACCCTGGCGGCCGCCATCGCCGACAAGGCGCCCCTGGCGGTCCGAGCCGCCAAACGGCTCCTCAATCGAGGCAGCGAGGAGGGGTACGACCACTCGGCCGAGGCAATCGCCTTCCTGCACGGGACCGCCGATGCCAAGGAAGGGGTAGCGGCCTTTGTAGAACGGCGACCGGCCCGTTTTCGGGGCGAGTGATGACTTCGAGCAAGGCCAGCGACCGGAGGAACCAGATCCTCGAGGTCGCCACGCGTCTCTTCTCGGAGCGGGGATACGCCGCCACCAGCCTGGAAGACATCGCCGAGGAGATAGGTTTTACTAAGCCAGCCATCTACTACTACTTCAAGTCGAAAGACGAGATCCTCTTCCACATCCACGACCGGATCGTTCAAGAGGGGCTGGCCCAGATTAGGGCCATCCGGGCCCAGGGCGGCTCCCCCTCCCAGCAATTGGAGCAGGTGCTCCGCGAGCACATGCGGCGGCTGCTGGCGAACGTCGAGGCCAACCTGGTCTTCGCCCGGGAGCAGGCCGCCCTTCCCGCCGACAAGGCGGCCCTGATCAACCAGCAGGACCGTCGCTACGAGGAGGAGGTGCGGGAGATCTACCGGGAGGGCGTGAAAGCAGGTGTCTTCGTGGACATCGACCCGCGGGTGGCGGTGGGCAGCCTGCTGGCGGCCTGCAACTGGGCCTATCGCTGGTACCGGCCGGGAGGCGCCTACCGGGTGGATGACGTGGCAGACATGATCGTCAACCTGCTTCGCCATGGCTACGAACGGGCCGGTTGAGAGCGGCAGACCAGCCGACTTCCCCCGCCTGCTGTCGCCCCTGCAGGTGGGCCCGGTCACCGTTCCCAACCGGGTGGTCTCCACCGCCCACGGTGCGTTCCTGGACTACTACCGGCCCGGGGTGTCCGACGCCCAGTATCTCGCCTACCAGGAGCGGCGGGCCAGGGGGGGATGCGGGCTCATCATCCTTCAAGCCTGCCAGGTGCACCCGTCCAGCCAGACCCAGGGTCACTACATGTGGGAGAGGGCGGACCTGGTCGCCAAGTTTCGGCGAATGACGGCCGCCATCCACTCCCATGGCGCCCGGGTGCTGGTGCAGCTCGTCCACTTCGGAGCCCAGTTCCGTTCCGACGGAAACGACGATCTCACCCCCCTCTGGGGTTTCTCCTCCCTCCTTTCCCCCTCCGGCTGGGAGGTCGCCCATGCCATGACCGCCGAGGAGGTGGAGGAAGTGATCGATGCCTTCGTCGTAGCCGCCCAGGTGGCGGTGGAAGGCGGGCTGGACGGGGTGGAGCTGCACGCCGCCCACGGCTACCTACTGCAGCAGTCGTTCAGCCCGTGGGCCAACCGCCGCCGCGACCGCTTCGGCCAGCCGCTGGCTTTCCTGATGGAGGTGGTCGGTAGGGTGCGGGAGGCGGTGGGCAGGCAGGCAGTGGTGGGCCTCCGCATCTCCGCCGAGGACTGGATCCCCCCGGCTGCGGGCGGGTTGGGGGCGGACGGGCTGCGGGCAGTAGCGGCCCGGATCTGCGAGAGCGGGTTGATCGACTACCTCAACCACTCGGAAGGGGCGCGTTCCGCCCACTACGCCCGGGCGATCGCCGACTACTACGGCGAACCGGGGGAGTTCCTCCCCCTCACCGCCGGCCTGCGGGAAGTGGCAGCCGGGGTGCCAGTTGTGGCCGTGGGCAAGATCCTCACTCCCGCCCACGCCGAGCAGGCACTAGCCGACGGGGTATGCGACCTGGTGGCATTGACCCGGGCCCAGATCGCCGACCCCGACCTCGTGGAGAAGGTACGCCAAGGGGCGGTCCACCGCATCCGGCCCTGCGTGGGGGCCAACGTCGGGTGCGTCGACCGGATGGAGCGCAGCCTACCCATCACCTGCTTCCACAACCCGGATGTGGGTCGCGAATGGCGGCTGCCACCTTTGGCGCCGGCCGAGACCCCCAAACGGGTGATGGTGGTAGGAGCCGGCCCGGCCGGACTGAAGGCAGCCGAGATCGCCGCCCGCCGCGGCCACCGCGTCACCGTGTTCGATCGGGCTCCCGAGGCCGGGGGGCGGCTCCGGCTGGTGGCTCCTCTCGGTCCTCCCGCCCAGATGCTGGGGGCGGTGGACTGGATCCTCGGTGAACTGGAACTGCTGGGAGTGGAGTTGTGGCTTGGCACCGAGGTGGATTCCGATCTCCTAGCCGACCTTCAACCGGAGGCGGTGATCCTGGCTACCGGGGTGGGCCCTCCCGTTTTCCAGGGGAAGAGCGACGACAGCGTTCCCATCTTGTCGGTAGAGGAAGCGATGCAGGCCTCCCTCGCCGGGCGACAGGTGGTACTCTACGACCAACTCGGCATGCAGGAGCAGGCGTTCTGCGCCGAATACCTGGCAGTTGGCGGAGCAGCCGTCACCCTGGTTACGCCCTTCGCCGCCCCCGGTTCCAACATCGGCTTCACCCACATCCGCCGTCACCTCGAGCACCTGCACCAGCTGGGGGTGACCATGCTGGGTTGGACGACGGTGCAGGCGGTGGCGGGGCGCTCGGTCAGGGTCCGCCATCTATTTTCCCGTCAGGAATCCGACCTCCCGGCCGATGCCCTGGTGCTCGCTGGTCTCCGGGAACCCAACCTGGACCTGGAGGCGGTAGCCGGCCGGGTGGCGAGCAAGGTGGTGTTGGCCGGGGATGTGGTGGCTCCCCGTTCGGCTATGCACGCCTTTCGCGAGGGCGACAACGCTGGGAGGGCGGTGTGACCGGAGAATGGGGCCCGGAGTGGGACCGGGTCGCCGACGTGGTGGTGGTCGGCGCCGGCGCAGCCGGGGCAACCGCGGCGGCGGTGGCGGCCATGGCGGGGGTTTCGGTGATCGTCCTAGAGAAGGCCCCGGTCCCGGGGGGCACCACCGCCGCCTCGCGCTGCCAGATGTGGATCCCCAACAACCGTTTCCTGGCCGACCAAGGCCTGACCGAGTCGCGGGAGGACACCCTGCGCTACATGGCTCGAACTGCCTACCCGGTCCAGTATCGACCCGACCACCCCACCTTGGGGATTCCCCCAGACCGCTACCGGATGCTGGAGGCGTTCTACGACGAGGCGGCCGGGGTGATCGACACCCTGGTGGAGGCGGGAATCATCTCGTTGGAGCCGGTCGACTATCCCAGCTACTACGCCCACCTGCCGGAGGAGACGTGCCCGGTGGGCCGCACCTTGCAGCCGGTGCTCCCTCCGGGACACGTTCCCGGGCGGGACCCTTCAGGGGGTCAGACCCTGGTGGATTCTCTCCTCGGATACGCGGTCGGCGCCGGGGCCGAGGTGTTGGTCGACCACCGGGTTGCAGCGGTGATCCGCAACGAAGCGGGCGCGGTGGTGGGGGTGGAGGCCCGGGCGGGCCTCGCTACTCGCCTGATCGGTGCCCGACGAGGGGTGATCTTCACCACCGGCGGCTTTCTCCACGATCCTCGCCTGGCCCTGGACTACCTCAAGGGACCGGTTCTCGGTGGGGCCTCCAGCCCTTTCGCGACGGGCGACTTCGTTCGCATCGGGATCGAAGCGGGGGCGCAGCTCGGCAACATGGCGCACGCCTGGTGGGATCAGGTGGTGGTGGAGCTGGTCGCTTTGAACCGCGCCACACGGGGCGATGTGTACGCGCCCTACGGAGACAGCATGCTCATGGTCAATCGCCACGGGAGGCGGGTGGTCAACGAGAAGGCCCCTTACAACGAGCGCGCCCAGGTCCACTTCGAATGGGACCCCCACCGGGGCGAATACCCCAACCTGCTCCTCTTCATGATCTTCGACCAGGCAGTGGTGGACCGTCCGACCCCGGCCGGGTCGCGTTCTGAGGAAGCCCTGTTCCGCTGGCCGGTGCCCTCTGACGAACGACCCCGTCACTATGTGATCAAGGCCGGGAGCTTGGAAGGGCTCGCCGACGAGCTGGGGCGGCGGCTTCAACGCCTGGAGCCGCTCACGGGGGGGCTGCGGCTGGATCCTGCTTTCCTCCCCAACCTGTTCGCCACCATCGAGCGCTTCAACCGGTTCGCCCGCTCGGGGGTCGATCCCGACTTCCGCCGTGGCGAGACACCCATAGAGCAGAGGTGGGCCGGTCCTCCCCGGCCGGGAGCCCCGTCGGCCAGCATTTACCCGCTCGCTGAGCAGGGTCCGTATTACTGCGTCATATTGGGGCCGGGGGCGTTGGACACCAAAGGCGGTCCTGTAACCGACCATCACGGGCGCGTGCTGGGAGTGGGGGGGCACCCGATTCCGGGCCTATACGGCGCGGGCAACTGCGTGGCTTCCCCGGCCGGCCAAGCCTATTGGGGTCCGGGCGGGACGATCGGTCCGGCGGTGACCTTCGGGGCTCTGGCTGCACGCCACGCTTCCGCCCAGGTGCCCCGCCTTCCCTAGCGGCGGTAGAGGTCTTGCAGGGGGGTGAGGAGCACGGAGACGTGGTCGAGGTCGGCCAACAGGTGGCTCCGGATCAAGGCGCGATGCGGAGCAAAATGGTCCTCCGCCTCGGCTCGCATCGCCACCTCCTCCAGCCTCTCCGGGCCGCCGCCCTCCTCGCCTAATTCCGCCAGCAGGGCGGCGGCGGCTTTGGCTCTACGCCGGTTGACTTCCCTCTCGAGCTCCACCCGCCGCTCGACGGTGGCCAGCAGGGCGGCGACGGTCTTGAGGCCGCGTCGTGTGAATGGGGAGGTGACCTCCTTCATCACCTCGCCCAACAGGAACGACGACACCATTTGCAGGGTGGGGGGGACGTCAGGGTGGAGGCGCCAGGGGTCGGGCTGCGGCACCACCACCTCCTCCGGTGAAGTCGGCGGTGCGGGCCAGGAGGCGGCGCGGGCTGCCCGCCGCAGCAGACGGGGGAGGAGTTCGAGACCCAGACCGGCGTGGGAGGGCATCCGGCTCCTGCCGGCCTCGACGTTGGCGACGCCGGTGAGGAGCATGACGGCCCGCTGGACGGCGGTGTAGACGGTGAACCAGGCGAGCGCCGCCCGGTCGATGGGGTGGCCGATCTCTCTCTCATAGGCTTCTACCAGGGGGTCGGCGGTAGCCCCCTCCAGGCTGGAGAGGGCTACCGCCACGTCCTCCAGCGGGTCGCCGAGGTGCCAAAGTTCCCAGTCGAGCAGGCCGGTGACCCGGCCGCCGTCGTGGAGCAGGTTGTAGATGCCGGGGTCCCCCCAAAGAATGACAGGTGGCAGGGAACGCTCTGGTTGGTTCCTGCGCAACCACGCGAACAAGGCACCGAGGAGGGGTACCGCCCCCGGCCGCACGTAGAGGTAGCGATTCCACCAGTTCGCCAGCTCGGCAGCTGTGGCCTCCATCGCCGAACCGCCACCGGGTTTCCCCACTAGATCGGGATCCAGCCGGTGGAGGCGGGCGAGGAAGGTGCCCAATTCGGCTCCCAGCACCCGGGCCAGCTCGGGGGTGGGGCGTCGCACAGGCTCGCCCGGGAGCCGGACCATGGCGAAGGCGGCCCGACCCAACCTGCCCCCATCGGGCTCGAAGAAGAGAGGGGTGGGGACCGGCAGGCCGGTGCGGGCGAGACGCTCCAGGAGTCGAAACTCCCGCTCCCGGTCGGTCCAGTCGAGGGGACCGCCCGACGCGGTGCGCCGTATCACCAGTTCCGCGATGTGCCCTTCACTGGCCACCGTGGCGAACCACACCTCCTGTCCGTTTCCCACCGGCCCCCGCTCGCAGGCCAGGACCCGGGCATGCGGGTGGTAGTGGTGCCGCAATGCCTCTTCGAGAAGGAAGGGGGTGAGCCTGTCGCTATCCATCGCCCGGTCCGTGGGCAGCGGTGAGTTCATCCAGTGCCTGGGCCCGCAGATGACGCACCTCCAGGCGCCCCAGCCCCCGCGGGTCGATCACCCGCCGACATAGCTCCAGGGCCTCCGTGGGGGGAGGTGGGGTTGAAGGCGGGGCAGAGTCCGCTTGCAGGGGGAACCCGCAACCATCTAGCACCTCATGGCGGGTGTGCCCCGGGTGTACCGAGGCCACGCGAAACCCGGTCCCCGTCCAGGCGAGCACCGCTCGGGACGTGACGATGGCCTCCACTCCCCGCCCCGGCAGGCAGTCCTCCGTCCTCCATTGGGGGTCCGCCCCGACTCCGCTGACGAAGTCCACCGCAGGGGTCAGGAAGCGGGGAGAGTGGTCGGCCCGGTAGGCCACCAGGCGGCCCACCAGGACGGCGATGTCGGCGGTGGCGAGGCCTCCCGGGAGGCGCACCCAGCGATCCCCGTTGCGCACCCGACTGCTGTTGATCCGTCCGCGTCCATCGACTTGCGCGGGTGAGATGTACTGGAGGCTCACCTCACCCTTGTGGATGAAGTCGAGGATCTCTAACTGGCTGAAGTGGCCCTCCGCCATCCGGCCGAGGCGCTCCGGGGCGAGCATCGCCTCCGACAGGTCGGCGAGGGCGGGGTTAACGGCGGTTCCCAGCAAGATGGTGAGGTCAGGCACCAGTAGGGTACGGGCCAGGAAGGCGGCGGCGGTGGCGATGGGGGTCGCTACGCCCACCACCAGCACGTCGCCCGGGCGGGCCTGTCGGGCCAGGGTCCAGGCCAGCAGCTCGTCGAGCCGGGCGTTCACACGCCGCTCTCTTGAGCCGACCATCGACCAGGACGGGTTTTGCGGCTCATCCCACCGCCTCGAGGAGCGAGTCCAAGTTCGGTTGCGTCAGGTAGCGGCGTATGGCGACCACATCGGGCGGGTAGCGGCCTGGGACGCCGGATGGGCGGGCGCCGCCCCTAGTCTCCACCACCGCCGTCACCTGGAACCCAAAGATCTGGGCGGGTACGTCCAGCCGCTCCACCACCCGCTCGGCGGTGACGATGACAGCGCCCGCCGCCCGCGCCAAAGCGACGTCGAAATCGACCAGGAAGTCTGGGAAGGAGGGGGCGGCCACGTTGCCGAAGGTGTCCGCCACTTCAGCATGGATAACGGCCACCTCGGGAGTCAAGGGTGGGACCGCCACCACCGGGCAGCCACCGTAGGGGTCGGCGATCACGCTCAAACCCAGCTCGGCAACCAGGTCGGAGCCGAGCGCTGCCCGGGCCGGGTAGAAGGGTAGGCCCCCCGCCGCCGCCCGCAGTCCTGCCATGAAGAGGAACTCGGAGTACTCCCGATAGTTGATCTCGGAACGTTCCACAGCTCTCTGGAAGGCGGGAGCGAACCCCAGGTACTCAAAGCCGACGTAGCCCCCGCTGAACGAGTCTAGGGCCCCTGCAGCGGCCAACAGCTCAACGTCCACGGAGCCGAGGAAGGTAGCCACTCGGAGGCGGGAGCGCCCGGCGCGCACCAGGTCGGCCAGGAAGCGCATGGGCTTGCGCTTCAAGAGCACGCCTCCCACCCCCAGGAACGTCCCATCTTGGACCAGGTCGATCGCCTGGTCCAACTCCAGCTGCTTCATCCGTTCCACCCTTACCAAACGGTCGGTAGGTAAGCTCTGGTGACACACTAACTGGATCCGTGGGTGGAATTGGAGTGAGATGTACGAACACTTCCAGATCTCACATCCTTCCGAGCGGGTGGCGCTCGTCACCATGAACCGGCCCGCCAAGCTCAATGCCATGAACCGGGAGTTCTTCCGGGAGTTGATGGCGGTCATGGATCAGCTCGACTCGCTATCGGTCGGGGCGGCGGTGATCACCGGGGCCGGCCGGGCTTTCTCGGCCGGAGGAGACATCGGCTCCTTCGCCGAGTTGGGCGACATCCGCGCCTACCGGGCGCATCTCCGCCTGGTTTACGAAGCCTTCCATCGCGTGGAGAAGGCTGACGCTCCCGTGATCGCGGCTGTGAACGGCATCGCTTACGGGGGAGGCACCGAGCTGGTCCTCGCGTGTGATCTGGCCGTGGCGTCCCGCGAAGCCCGCTTCGCCTTCAAAGAGCCGACCGTCGGCCTGATGCCGGGATACGGGGTCATCCGGGGTCCTGAGGTGATCGGGAAGCGGGCCACCCGACTCCTGGCATTAACCGGTCGGGATGTCGACGCCTTGGGAGCGAAGGAGTTGGGCCTGGTGGATGAGGTGGTGGCGCCCGACGAGCTCCTCTCGTTCGCCCTGGCCCTGGGTGAGGAAATCGCCGCCCAGCCTCCGTTGGCGGTCCGGGTGGCGAAACAGTTCATCAACCGGCACCAGGATGTTCCCGGCCTCCCCGAATCGATCGAGGCCACCGCCCTTCTGTTCACGACCGACGACCACAAGACGGCGGTCGCCAGGTTTCTGACCAGGAAGCAGTAAAGTCGCCTTGACCAAACGGTTGTTTGGTAAGCTCCCTGCCAGAAGTGCCGCCGATCATCGGATTCCGCAAGGGTGAGCTGGAGGTCGACGCCGATCAGCGGCGTCGACGCAATGTCGAGCTGCTTCGGCGGCAAGCGGAACGGCTGGCGGTCTCCTCCCCCTTCTATGAGCGGCGCTTCCGAGAATCCGGAGTCGACCCTTCCCGCTTCACCGATCTGGCCGCCCTCCGCGAGCTGCCTTTTCTCACCAAGGCCGAGATCATCGCGGATCAGAAGCAGGATCCTCCTTATGGGTCGATGCTGGCTGCGCCGCCGGAAGCCATTGTGCGTCAATACATAGGGCCGGGTCCGCAGACCACCTATTTCACGGCGGCGGACTACGACGTTACCGTGGAGAACGCCGCCTGGGCATTCGACACGAATGGGTACCGGGCCGAAGACGTGATCGACAACACGATCATGTACCACTGGGTAATAGCCGGTACCACCATCGACGAGGCATTTCGACGTCTCGGCTGCGCCGTCATACCCGGTGGAATCGGCAATCCGCGCATGCACCTCGAGGTGATGACCTGGAGCAAGGTCACCGGTCTCTTCGTATTCCCTACCTTCCTAGATGAACTAGAAGCCAAAGCCCGGGAACTCGACATCGAGCCGTCCCGTCAGCTTTACCTGCGCCTCGTGACGATTTCCGGGGAACTCCGCAGCGCCGATGCCAAGGCGCGTATGAGCGAGTTCTGGGGCGCTGAGATCCGGGAGATATACGGAGGAGCCGAGGTTCCTTTCGTAGCGTCAGAGGGTTCGTGCGGCGGAGGTATGCACCTCAACCCCGACTTCATCTTCGAGCTGGTTCACCCCGAGAACGGTGAGCCCGTGGAGACGGGGGAGCCGGGCGTGCTCGTGGTGACGGACCTCGTGCGGCAGGCCTACCCCATGATCAGGTACTTCACCGGCGACATCACCGAGTATCTGGACCCGTCGCCTTGCCCTTGCGGGCGCACTACCGGGAAGATCGGCCGGATCCTGGGTCGGGTTGGCGACATCCCCCGGGTTAAGGGTTTGTTCGTGGTGCCCTCGCAGGTGAGGGAGTGCCTGACCGCCTGCGGGGTGCAAGGCCGATTTCAGTTGGTGGTGGAGAGGCCCGGTACCCAGGACTCCCTCACCATCAAGGTGGAAGGCGAGGTGGATGCCGGTCGGGTGGCAGCCGCCTTGAAGGAGGCCATCCGCATGTCAGTGACAGTCGAGTCGGTGCCACCAGGTGCCTTGGCGGATGCGCCTCTGGTCGACGACCGGAGGGTGTTGTGATCGAGGAGCTGGTTCCTCGTCTTACCCCAGAAGAGCGAGACGAGAAGCTGCGGCGACAAATCGCTTACGACCTCACCAGCCCGTTCTACCGGGAACGCTTTGAGGAGCACAGCATCGATCCGTCCACGATTCGGACCCTGGAGGACGTGCGGACGCTCCCGATCTTCATAACCCCCGATGTGCATCGTCAGGAGCAGGAGCGGACTCTAGTCGAGGAGGGCCATCCCTTCGGTCGCTTCCTATGCGCGCCCCCTGACCGGATCGTCGCAGTCAACTCCACCTCCGGCACCACCGGGGTACCCACCTTCTACGCTTTCACGCAGAAGGACGTGGCGGCTACCGACCGGCTGTGGGCCCGGGCCTGCCGCTTCGTGGGGGTGCGTCCCGGGGATCGAGTGATGATTGGGTACGGGCTGTCCATGTACTTGGCCGGCGTGCCGTTGATTCGGGCCCTCGAACGGATGGGCGCCTGCCCGATACCGGTCGGCGCTGAGGTGGGAGCGGAGAAGCTGATCCGCATGATGGCCCTCCTCCGTCCCCGGGTACTGGCATGCACCCCGAGCTACGCCGAGCACCTATTGGAGCGGGTACCCGAGGTGCTCGGCCATGAGGCCGCCGGGCTCGGGGTGGAGATCCTCATCTGCGCCGGGGAGCCGGGGGCGGGCCTACCCGAGGTGCGTTCCAAACTGACCGCCGGCTGGGGCGCCAAGGTGTTCGACATGCTGGGGGGAGCGCACGGGATCATGATGGCCTCGTGTCACGCCGCTGAATATCAGGGCATGCACGTCCTCGGCGACGACTACTCCATTTCTACCGACCTGGTCGAACCCGACTCTGACCAGCCCATCGACATCGTCGACGGGGCGATTGGGGAGCGGGTCAAGACCGCCATCGACTGGGAGGCGCAGCCGCCGCTCCGCTACTCCGTGGGAGACGTCTACCAGGTCTTCACCGAGACCTGCCCCTGCGGGGTGCCAGGGACCCGCATCAAGGTCCTGGGCCGGGTCGACGACCTGCTCATCGTCAAAGGCACCAAGCTCTACCCGGCGGCGATCAAGAACCTCATCAACTCTTTCGTTCCCCGCCTCACGGGCGAGTTCCGCATCGTCTTGGACGGCCCTCCCCCGCGGGTCAAGCCTCCGCTGCGGCTGCGAGTTGAGGCGGCCCCCGGCGCTGGCCCGGAGGTAGTCGAACAACTGGCGGCGGAGGTGGCGGAAACCATGCACCGGCGTTTCGCAGTCCGCCCACAGGTGGAGATGGTGGCGGCAGGGACCCTGCCCCGCTCCACCCACAAACAGAAGCTGATCGAGATCATCGACGAAAAGGAAGGAACTAGCCTATGAGCGGTGCTATTGATGCATGGTGCAACTTCTTCACCGAAGAAGGCATCCGCATCGTCTTCACCGAGAATCCCGAAGTCTCTTTCATGATGGGGGACCAATGGGGCCGGCGGCACCTGATGGTGGGATACGAGCCCGAAGAGTTCTTCGAAAAGGTGCTCGATCCGGCCGGGGTGCAGAGGGTGATATGCCCGGCACTCCAGCAGTACCTCTACCGTGACCGCCAGCTGATCCGTGTTCCTTGGGAGAGCGTCGCCGAGGTGGTCCAGAAGTATCCCGACAGGGTCTCTGGGTTGTACGGGATCGATCCCCACTCCGGTATGCGTGGGGTGAGGGAATTTGAGCGAACCGTACGCGAGTACGGTTTTATCGGCGGGCATGTGCACCCCTTCGGTTTCGACACCCCTATCAACGATGCCCGCTTCTACCCCTTCTACGCCAAGGCCGCCGAACTCGGCGTCCCGATCGAGTTCCAGACCGGGCACTCGGCGGAGTTCATGCCCTCTAAGCACGGTCATCCGCTGTTGCTCGACGACGTGGCAATCTATTTCCCGGAGCTGAAGCTGATCGGGGCCCATCAGGCCTGGCCTTGGACCGAGGTGATGATCGCAATGGCGTGGAAGCACCCCAACGTCTACGTCGCCATGTCGGGGCATGCGCCCAAGTACTGGGACAAGAACCTGGTGCACTTCCTCAACTCCCGTGGCATCGGCAAAGTATTGTGGGGTACTGACTACCCGCTGATCGGCCATAGTGAGTCGTTGACTCAGATCGAGGATCTCAACCTCAAACCCGAGGCCAAGGAGATGCTCCTCTACGGCACTGCAAAGAAGGTCTTCGGGCTGTGATCGGCGCGCTGTCGTGGCTGGCGCCAACGGCGAAGCAAGGCCGGGTCGGAGTGGGATGACCGGGTACCGATTCCTGGCGGTCGACCTCGACCCGGACGGGATCGCCCGGGTGACGATCGACAAGCCCCCGATCAACTCGCTCGACAACGAGCTGTATGGTGAGCTCGGCCGGCTACTGGGGGAGCTGGAGACCGACCGGGCGGTACGCGTGGTCGTGTTCTGCTCAGCCCACGAGAAGGTTTTCATATCGGGAGCCGACATCAAGGACATGGCCGATTACGATCGCCGGCGCGATCCGCTGGCCCGCAAGGTAGATACCGTGCAGGCCTTCTTCCGACGCTTAGCTCATTTCCCAAAACCCACCATCGCCGCGATCTGCGGGCACGCCCTGGGAGGGGGATGCGAATTCGCCCTGTGCGTCGACTTCCGGGTCATGACCGAGGGGCCTGCCCGGATCGGCCAACCGGAGGTGGGTTTGGGCATCATCCCCGGGGGAGGGGGTACCCAACGCCTCACCCGCCTGGTGGGGCGGGCCAAGGCAACCGAGATGCTGATGCTCGGCGAGCGCCTCTCCGCCTCGGAGGCACAGGTTGCGGGTCTGGTGCACTGGGTCGGCAGGGACGAAGCCGACACCATGGCGTTGGCGGACGACCTGGCCCGCCGGCTGGCTAGCCAGGCTCCGCTGGCGTTGACCGCCATTAAGAAGGTCCTGAATCTTGGTACCGAGCCAGGCCTCGACGCCGGTTTGGAGGTCGAGCGTGAGGCGGTTCTCGAGCTGCTACAGAGCGAGGATGCGGTCGAGGGCGTGCGGGCATTCCTCGAGAAGCGCCCGCCGGAATGGAAGGGGCGATGACGGTTCCGATTGATCAACTCCGCCAGGAGCTACTCGAGTACGAATTCCCGCCCGGGAGCTACACGATCACGGAGTGGCAGCACTGGCTGACGATGGACGCCATCCTGTCCCCGCCCCTGCCAGCGGGTATAGCCCATCCGATCTACGCCTATCTGGCCAGCATCGGGGGCATGGGGATCACCCTTCCCCAGCTCTTCGCCGCCGCCCGCTCGTCCGCCGAAGCTGGGGTCATGTTCGGGGAGGCGACGCTGGAGTTTTCCCAGCCGCTTGCCGTGGGCGCTACCTACCGGGTGGAAGGCCGCTTCCTCGACGTGGTCCGCAAGCAGTCATCCCGGGTGGGCACCATGGACCTTGTGACCTTCCGACTCTCGCTTCTCACCGAGGACGGCACCCTGGCTGCCACCTCGACCAACACCTTCATCTTCCCGAGGAGGGAATCGTGAGCTCCGACATCACGCCGGGTACGGAGATCCCACCCTGGCACGTGGCGGCCGTGCCGGCCGAAAAGATGAAGGTCATGGCCCTGATCCTCTCAGATCCCAACCCCATCCATTGGGACGTCGAGGCCGTCCGGCGTCTGGGCCTCGGGGAGAGCCCCATCAACCAGGGTCCCACCAACCAGGCCTACGTGATCAACGCCCTCCTCGCCTGGCTAGGAGACCCGACCCGCCTGCGCTCGCTCCAGGTGAGGTTTCAAGCCAACGTCTACGCCGGGGAGGCGGTTACCGCCGGGGGGCGGGTGGAACAGGTCCGCCAGGTGGACGGGGAACGCCTCGCTTACTGCCGCGTGTGGCTGCGGAAAGGCGACGGCACCGAGGCGCTGGCGGGTACCGCCGTCGTTCGCGCCTAGAGGTCAGGGGGCCCCGATCACCATAACGCAGGCGATCACCCCAGGGCCTCCGAGGGTGTGGGCCAAGCCCCGTCTGGCCTGCGCCACCTGCCGGGGTCCGGCGGCGCCGGTGACCTGATCGAAGATCTCCACGACCATCCGGGTGCCGGTTGCTCCCACGGGGTGTCCACACGCTTGGAGACCCCCGGAGACGTTCACTGGGAGCGACCCGCCCAGTGTGGTGGCGCCGGCCCGCAGCAGCTCGACCCCCTCGCCCGGGAGGGCGAAACCCAGGTCCTCGGTGTTGAGGATCTCGGTGATGGTGAAGCAGTCGTGGCACTCCACCACGTCTATCTCCTGCAGTGGGTTGGTGATCCCGGCCTGGGAGTAAGCCAGCCGGGCCGCCTGGCGGGTGGAGGGGAAACCGAGGAAGTCGAAGGATTCTCGGAAGAGGTTGGCAAAGTAGCCGTCGGTGACTGCCAGCCCTACGCCCTCCAGTAGGGCGTGGCGGCGGGCGTGAGCCTCCGCCCAGGCGCGGGAGGCGAGTACCACCGCTGCCGCCCCGTCGGTGGTGGGGGTGCAGTCGTAGACCCCGAGCGGCTCGGCGATACGGGGAGCCGACAGCACCTGCTCCTTGGTGAGCGGGTGGCGAAAGTGGGCTTTCGGGTTACGGGTGGCATGGGCGTGGTTCTTGACCGCCACCAGCGCCAGGTCCTCGGGGGTAGCGCCGTAGGCGTGCAGATACCTGGTGGCCAGGAGCGCGAACTGGCCGGGGGCGGTTCTACCCTTGGCGATCGTGGGATGGGTGTGCTCGGCGGTCTTGGCTATCAGGGAGTTGCGGGGGGTGACGTCCCGCATCTTCTCGGCCCCGATAGCGATCGCCACCTGGCACTCGCCGGCAGCTATCGCCATGGCCGCACCTCTCACCGCCTCCATGCCGGAGGTGCAGAAGTTGGAGACCCGGGTGACCGGCCGGGGTGCGAATGGGATGGCTTCGGCTACCGCCGCCCCGCTGTCGCCCACCAGCCCGGCTGTCCATGGCTCGGCGGTGGCGAGCCACGCTGCCTCCACTTCGTCCAGCGCGATCCCGGCATCCTCCACCGCCCCCCAGGCGGCTTCCGCCAGCAGGTCCAGGTAGCTCCGGTCGTGGAGCACCCCGAAGGCGGTGGTATAGCCGCCGACGATGGCCACTTCTCCGGCGATCGGCATCTAGTCCGCCACCACCTTCCAGAAGTAGTGGGGCAGGTCGCCGCCCCGGTGGAGCAGGCGAGGAACCAGCCGCACTCTCATTCCGATCTCTACGGGGAAGTCCCATGCGGTCTGCCCGTAGAACCGCCCGCCCCCGTCCAGCTCCACCACCACCATTGACATGGGCCCTCCCAGCGGGTAGACGTGGTCGCGGGTATAGGTGAGGATCCGCCCCCGACGCTGCAGTCGGAAGGGTTCTACCGGTCGTCCGCGAGCGGGTACGGGCGGGAAGAAGACCTCCCCGGTCTCCGCGTCGCGCACCCCCTGCAGGCGCAGGTCCTGGGCCAGCTCGCGCCAGTAGCGGGGTTGGGAGGCGTAGGGGTTGAAGCCGGAGATGTCTGCCGTCGGCAGACGGTCGACGTCGATCCCGCCTTGGCGGACACGCTCGGCCCGCCGCCTCGCCGCAGTCGCCCCGGGGCCGCCCTCCAGGAGAAAGGTGCGCACCGAGCCCGAGGCAGCGGCAGCGAACTCTTTGGTTCTCCCCTTGGCGGGCATTTCGAGCAGCATCATCGCCAGCAAGCCCGCGGCTCCCAGGTTCCCGGCGCGTTCGATCTCCCAGCCTGTCGCCGATGCCACTGCCATCCCTTCCCATTGGGCTGCCGCCGCCGCCGAAACCGGAGCCAGCGAGCGGTCGCCGATGATCACCTGGCTGCTTCCCGCCAACCTCCACAGGTCGGGGAACCAGCCGCTCTGCGCCCGCTGGAAGCGCAGCACCCCCACGTCTCCCTCCCCGTCCCAAGAGCAGGGCGGCGGCCCCCGCCCCCAAGGGTTGCCCCTCTGGGTCGTGGCGCACGTCGGCGGCCACGACCAGCACCGGATCCCAGCCTGCCTGCACCAACGCCATTCCTGCCACCAGTGCCTCCGCCCCTGCGGTTGCGCTTCCCCCCAGCTCCATCGTGAGCCCCGAGAAGTCGAGCAACTCGCCCAGGAGGAAAGCGGTGCCACCCTCGGCCCAGGGGGCGCTGGTGGTGGCCAGCAGCAGGGCCTGCACCGGCGCAGCCTCGGCGGCTTCCAGACAGGCTTCTCCCGCCAGGGTGAAGACATCCTCGTCGAAGCGGGCGGCGGCCCGCCGCGTCTTACCCACCTCCACCCGGGCAGCGGGGAGGACCAGGGAGGCGGCGAGGATGGCGGCGCTCAGCTCCACGGACTTAGACTAACCTACCAACCGTTTGGTAGGTTTACCATAGCGGCACTGGAGGTCACCTTGGGATCGAGGGTGTGCATAGTCGGGGTCGGGCAAACCGTACATTCCTCTCTACGCGAGGACGTGGACGTCGCCGAGATGGTTCTCGAGGCCATAAACGAGGCTCTCGCTGATGCCGGCCTGGAGTTGCGGGACGTGGAGAACGCGGTCACCGCCTGCATGGACTTCTGGGACGGCCGCACCATCGCCAACATGTGGGTGGCCGAGGTGGTGGGATCCTACCGGAAGTCGGAGGGTCGCACCTGCATGGACGCCATCGGCGCCATGCTGTACATGTGGACCCGGATCAGCACCGGGTCGTTTCGCATCGGCCTGGTGACTGCCCACTGCAAGGAGTCGGCGGGGCGCATCCCCGACATCGAGACCGCCGCCACCGACCCGTTCACTCAGCGGAGACTGGGATTCGACGGCAACGTGGTGAGCGGCTTGGTGGCCCGATACCTCCTCGACAACGGTCGCTACACCCGAGAAGCCGCCGCGGAGGTGGTGGTGGAGGCCAGGCGCCGGGGGAGTAAGAACCCCAAGCTTGAACCCCTGCAGCAGGTGACGGTCGACGAGGTGCTGTCGGCCCCGGTCATCGCCGATCCGCTCCGGGCGCTGGATCGGGCGCCCAATCGCGATGGGGCGGTGGCGTTGGTGGTGGTCTCCGAGGACGTGGCGGTCGGTTTGGGTCGCACCCCGGTGACGGTCAAGGGCGTGGGCGCCATCACCGGACCCTACTGGTCGGACGCCGAACCCGGTTCCACCGCAGCGCTGGAGAAGGTCTACCGCGTGGCGATGGACATGGCGGGCTGGGACGATCATCCCGCCGACCTGGTGGAGCTGTCCGCCCAATTCTCCTACCAACACCTGTTGTTTGCGCCGGTCCTGGGCAAGGACCCGTTGGATCCCACCCTCAACACCTCCGGGGGCTGGTTGGCCGGGAACCCCTTCGTGGTGTCGGGCGCTGCCCGCATCGCCGAGTGCGTGCACCAGTTGAGGGGCACCGCCGGGGACCGTCAACTCGGTAAGGCCGATCGGGCGGTGGCCCACGGGATCCACGGATTGGCGGCGCAGACCCATTCGGTCGTGCTTCTGGAAGGAGGGCTGTCATGAGTCGGGCCAGCGCAGTGGTGGCGGTGGGCCAGACCTATCACAGCGCCCGGCGCCTCGACGTGTCCATCCCCGAAATGGTACGGGAGGCCGTCGACCGTTGCCTGGCATCCAAAGAGCTCACCTTCGCCTCTATCGATGCGGTGGTGGTGGGCAACATGGAGCTGTTCGAGGGTATAAACATGCCCGAGCAGTGGATGGTGGCCGCCCTGGGTGGCGCGGGCAAACCCATCTACAAGCTGAACACGGGTGGCACGGTGGGAGCCTCGGTGGCCGTGATGTGCGACTACCTGGTTCGCTCCGGCCTCCACGACGTGGTGATGGGCATCGGATACGAGAAGCAATCTGAGGGCGAGACCCAATCGGCCATCACCACCGTGGGTGACCCGGTGTGGGAGCGGTCGGTAATGGCTGGCGCTATCGGGAACTTCGCGGTGATGGCATCGACCTACGTCCGCATGTCGGGTGTCACACCCGAGCAAGCGGCCAAAGTGGCGGTCAAGGCTCGCCGCAACGCCTGCCTCAACCCTTTCGCGCACCTCAAGATTCCCGACCTGACGGTGGAAGAGGTGGTGTCGAGCCGAGTTCTGGCCGAGCCGGTCCGTTTGCTGGACATGTGCCCGCAGAGCGACGGGGCGTGCGCCGTGGTCTTCGCAGCCGAGGAGTTGGCCCCCAAGCTGACTCGGCGGCCGGCCTGGGTGGTGGCCACCGCCACCGCCCACGACCAGCAGTACATGGGGGACAGCCCGGCGCGACTCGCCGAGATGCGGTCGTTGCAGGCTGCTAGCGAGGTGGCCTACGCCAAGGCGGGCATCACCGACCCCCTGCGGGACCTGGACGTCGCCGAGATCTACGAGCCCGCCACCTACGCCGAGCTGGCCATGTACGAGAACCTCAGGTTCTGCGGGAAGGGGGAGGGAGGAAAGCTCATCGACCAGGGGGTAACCGAGATCGACGGCCCGCTTCCCGTAAACCCCTCCGGAGGGGTGCTGGCCACCAACCCGGTGGGGGCCACCGCCCTCATCCGGGTCGCCGAGGCAGCCCTTCAGGTGATGGGCGAGGCGGGCGATCACCAGATCCGGGGCGCCAATACCGCCCTCGCCACCGGCTACGGCGGCAACGCCTGGACGGAGATAGTGATCCTGCGAGGTGACCTATGAGCGAGGAAACCCTGAGGCTCGAGTACCAGGCCAACTTCGAATATCGGTACGCCGCTGGCCGCCATGGCTCTCGTTTCATGACGGCGCTGAGGGATCACTGCCAATTGCTCGGAACGCGATGTTCGGTGTGCCAAAGAGTGTTGGTGCCCCCGCGCCCCATCTGCGGTATCTGCGCGGCGCCTACCAACGAATGGGTCGAGGTGGGGCCAACCGGCACCATCACGGGTTATACGGTGGTGGAGACGCCGTTCATTGATCCGATGACTGGCGTGCAGCGGCCCATACCCTACGGGTTTGCTTTCATACGCCTGACGGGCGCGGACACGAACCTCTACCACTTTCTCCAGGAGAACCGGCACGACCGACTCTCGGTCGGAATGAAGGTGGAGGCCGTGTTCAAGCCGGATGGGGAGAGGGTGGGGAGCCTGTCCGACATTATTCACTTTCGTAGCGTGGAGGAATGATCCTTGATCGAGCCGATGATCTTTCACCAGAGAATCAAGCTGCCATACCGGTACACTGCCGGCGAGATGAACACCCGCTTCCTCCAGGCTTTAGCGGAAGGCGCGATATTGGGGGCTCGCTGCGGGAGTTGCAGCATGACGGTGGTTCCAGCTCGCCCGTTCTGTCCCGGGTGCTCCAGCTCTCTCCACGACTTGGTATCCGTGGCTGATGAGGGAGTAGTCACCTCCTATACCATCGACGCGCAGGGGCGGGTTATCGGCCTGATCCGCCTCGACGGAGCCGATACGCATTTTCCGCATATTCTCGACACCGACTCGCCCCGCATCGGCATGAGGGTGCGGGCTCGTTGGGCTGAGGATAGGCACCCAGAGATCACCGCCATCGAGGCCTTTGTGGGAGCATGAATATTCCTCATCCGAGCTGTGGGTAGCATCCTGATTGGCCGGTAGGCTGCGAGGATGCGCCGCGACCGCACGCTGTCTTTGGCCGACGCCGTCGCCTTGGTGGAGGACGGGTCCCTGGTCTACTTCGGCGGCAACGTGCTGCGCCGCAAACCGATGGCGTTTGCACGTGCCCTGGCGGCTAGCGCCCGGTCGGGGCTGGAGGTGATGGCGTTCACAGGGTCGCTGGAGGTGGAGCTGCTGGTGGCAGCGGGGGTGGCTTCGGTGGTTTCCAGCACCTACGTGGGTCTGGGGAGGCTGGGGTTCGCGCCAGTGTTTCGCCGGGCGGTGGAGGCGGGTGTGGTGGAGGACCGGGAATATTCCGAGTGGACCATGCTCCTAGGGCTGCGGGCGGCAGCCATGGGGCTTCCGTTTCTCCCCAGCCGGGGCGGGTCGGGCTCCCAGATCCTCGAGCACCTGGCGATCCGGGAGGTTGAGGACCCTTATGGCGGGGACCGCTACCTGGCGGTGCCTCCTATCCGCCCGGATGTGGCCGTTATCCATGCCTGGCGGGCTACTGCCAGCGGCGAGGTACAGATGGCTTGGCCTCCCGAACACCTATGGGATGTGGACGTGGTAGCTGCCCAGGCAGCCAAGACCTGTGTGGTGACGGTGGAACAGATCGTCGACCGCCGAGTGGTGGCCGCGCAGCCCCACCTGACCGTCTTGTGCGGGGTGGACGTGGACGCGGTGGTCGAGGCTCCAGGCGGGGCCTGGCCCACCGCCTCGCCACCCCGCTGGGAGGAGGACCACCGGGTGATCCTCCGCTACGGCGCCTCGGGCGATCCGGACTGCTTGACGGAGGCGGACCGGTGACCCGGCGCCACGCCAGCCCTCGGGAGGTGGCCGATGTCATGGTCTGTGCCCTGGCGGCCGAGATCGGGGACGGCGATTTCGTTGGTGTGGGGCTCGGCACGCCTTTGGGGTTGGCGGCTGCACTCTTGGCCCGGGCGACCCATGCCCCTGGCTCGGCCTTGTTGGCGGGCGGCGTTTTCAACGCCGACGCCGATCTGGGCGCATACCTGGGGGGGACTCGCTCGCTGGAGGGGAAAGCGCTCGCTTTCGTGTCCCATTTTGCTTCGATGGAGATGGCGGAGCGCCGAACCATGACCTTGCAGTTCCTGCGGCCTGCCCAGATCGACGGTGCCGGCAACCTGAACACCAGCCGCATTGGCCCTCGCGCTGCTCCCAAGGTTCGCTTCCCGGGAGGCCTGGCCACTGCCGATGTGGTTTCCCTGCTACCGCGGGTGGTCGCCTACCATACGGATCACCGGCCGCGCAGCTTGGTGGAGCGGGTCGACTTCGTCACGGGTCCCGGTGGGCGCCGCCACCCTGCTGGCGGAGTTAGCGTGTTGGTGACCAACCTTGCGGTGTTTGACTGGGGGGAAGAAGGAGTTCGCTTGCGATCGGTACATCCGTGGGTTGAGCCTCGCCAGGTTGCCGAGGCCACCGGGTTCCGTTACCGGATATCTGAGCCGGTGGCGACTACACCGTGTCCGGACCCCCAACAGTTGCAGGCTCTGGAACAGATAGATGAAGCGGGGATCCGGGTAACCGAGATGCCGACAATGGACCTTAGGATGTCGTCACGATGACAGACCTTGAACGACGATCGTCAGACGCGGAGCACAGGCGCCGAGAGATCCTCGATGCGGCCGCCACCATCTTTGCCCGTAAAGGATATGCAGCCACCTCGATCCAGGACATCGCCGAGGCGGTCGAGATCCTGAAGGGGAGCCTGTATTACTACATCGACTCGAAAGAGGATCTCCTCTTCGAGGTGATCCAGGAGGTGCATCGAGACGGGCTCGCCCGACTGGAGGCGATGCGCGCATCTCAAGCACCGGCGCTCGAGCGCCTTGCCGCGTTTGTTCGATCCCACGTCGAGTACAACGCCAGGAATCTCACCAAGATCTCGGTGTTCTTTCACGATTTCCGTTCGCTCTCGCCGGAGCGCCGCCAACTGATCGTGGAGGAACGCGACATCTACGATCACCATCTTCGCGGGCTGATCGAGCAGGGTCAGAAGGAGGGCACCATCTGCCCGGGTACCGATCCGAAGATGGCAGCGTTCGCGATCCTGGGGATGATGAACTGGATGTACCAGTGGTATCGGCCTGACGGCGATAAGAGCCCGGAGGCCATCGCCGAGATCTTCGCCGAGATGGCGGTCCGCTCGGTGGCTTGCCCCGGCCGTAAGCATCCCGGGCATGCCGGTTGAGAAAGCCGCCCCGGCCTTCCCTTCGTTTCTGCGGGACAGGTCGGTGGTGGCCGTCGGGGGAATCGGGCTCAATCGCAAGCCGATGTCGCTCATCAGGGCGCTGCTCGCTACCGGCATCCGCCGCCTGGGCCTGGTCTCGTTCCTGGGCTCGGTCGACGTCGAGCTGATGATCGCCGCCGGGGTGGTCGATTGCATCCACACCGCGGGTACGAGCCTAGATGGGATGGGGTTGGCGCCTCGCTACCGGCAGGCTCGCCAACGGGGCCACCCCCGGGTGGTAGAGTGGTCGGAGGGAGCGTTGGCCGCCGCCTTGGAGGCCGGAGCGTTCCGGCTTGGCTCGTTTCCCACGGCCATGTCTCCCCGCTCTGAGGTTCTGGCCGTCAACCCGCACCTGCGCGTGATGCCCGACCCGTTCACCGGGGAGGAGACGGTGTACGCGCAAGCCATAATTCCCGATCTGGCGCTCGTTCAGGGTTCGGCGGTGGATGCCGCCGGCAACCTCTACATCGACGGCGACCCGGCAATCGACGTCCTCATTGCACGCGCTGCCCGCTACACGATCGCCTCGGCCCTGGCGGTGGAGGAGCGTGATCCCCGCACGGCAGCCATCAGCCGTCTGTGGCTCGACCAGGTGGTGGTCGACCCTAAGGGTTCATGGCCCACGGCGTGTTTCCCCGGCCCGCTCCTCGACCAGGAGGCGGTCTCGGCCTGGGGCAGGGAGGGAGGCGGTGACCCGGGTCGGTTGGGGTTGACGTGAGCGCCGGGGACCTGCTGACGGCGGTGCTAATCCGCCAGTTCCAGGAGGCGGTGGGGCAGGGGATGCGGGTGTTGGCGGTCACCTCGCCCTCCTCTCTCGTGGCAGGTCGCGCCGTCCAGCAGGGGGAGGGGAGACTGGCGCTGGCCACCGGCTTCGGGACGCTGGACGCCCCAGCCGACCCTACCGTCAGCCTGGGTGATGCCAAGCTTGGCACGGCCCGCTCGCCGGTTGGCCACTGGTCCGACACCTTCGTTGCCTTGCGCCGGGGCATGGTGGGGGTGGTCACTAGCCCGGCTCAGCTCGACGCCATGGCCGCAACCAACCTGTCGCGGGTAGGGGGAACCAATGAGGCCCCGAAGTTGGCTCTGCCCGGCAGCCGCGGCTTGCCGGACAACAACGACTCTCCTTCCTTCGTCTGGTACCTGTTCGCGGACCACAACCCCCGCATCCTGGTGCCTAAGGTTGATTTCGTATCCGGTCCCCCACCGGGCCCGGACCGTGTGCGACGTCTCCTCACCCCGCTGGGGCTGTTCGAGCATCGGGACGGTTGGAGGGCTTTGGGTCTGTTCGCCGGTGTCGATCCGAACGAGGTGGAGGCCCGGACCGGGTTCGCGATCGACTGCTCCCAGGCTGGCGCCATCCCGCCGCCCCGGCCGGAGGAGTTGGCGGCCATGGAAGCGGTGGATCCCCTGCGGCTGCGGGACCTGGAGTTCCTTTCCCGCGAAGTAGCCGCCGCCCGTTTCGCCGAGGCGGTGCGGCTGGAGCGCTCCTAGTTCTTCTACTTACCGTTTGGTAAATTGATCGGGATGCTGTTGTTCGAACCCATACGTGTGGGGCGGTTGGAGTTCCGCAATCGGGTGCTTATGCCCCCGATGGGCACCGGCTTGGCGGACGAGCAGGGGTTCGTCACCGATCGGCTAATCGACTACTACGTGCGGAGGGCACGGGGGGGAGTGGGGGGGATCTCGGTGGAGGCGACCATCATCGCCCCGGAGACGGCCGGGGTCGGCCCGGAGACCCGCATTCACGGCCCCGAGTTCGTTCCCGGTCTGCGCCGTCTTGCTGACGCGGTCAAGGCGCACGACACCCGGGTGGGGATTCAGTTGTGGCATCCGGGTCGGCAGACCAAGCTCGGCCAGCCGTTCGCTCCCTCGCCCATTCCCATTGGGCGTAAGAGTCCAGTTCCCCACGCCCTCACCGTGGAGGAGATTGAGGCTCTCCTAGCCCGCTACGCCGAGGCCGCCGTGTACGCCCGGGAGGCCGGATTCGACTTCGTGGAGGTCCACGGAGCCCACTGCTATCTTCCCTGCGAGTTCCTTTCGCCGCTCTCCAACACCCGTGATGACGAGTACGGCGGCAGCCTGGCCAATCGGGCCCGTTTCATGCGCCGGATCGCCAACGCCATTCGGGAAGCGGTGGGGGACGACTTCCCGCTGTTCTACCGCATCAGCGGAACCGAGGCTCACGAGGGAGGATTCACCGTCGAGGACGCCACCTCGGTGGCTCGCTGGCTGGTGGAGGATGGCGTTGACTGCATAAGCGTATCCGCCGGGAACTGGTACGCACTGCATTACACGATCCCCCCCATGTTCATGGAACGGGGTTGCCTGGTCCCCTACGCCGCCGCGATTCGGGCTGCGGTCTCGGTCCCGGTGGTAGCGGCAGGACGCCTGGACGACCCCGAGCTTGCCGAGTCGGTGCTTCGCTCCGGCCAGGCCGACATCATCGCCGTAGGCCGTGGTCTCATCGCCGACCCGGACTGGCCGGTGAAGGTGGCGGAGGGGAGGGTGGGCGACATCCGGCCCTGCATCGCCTGCAACGCGTGCGTCGACCGGGTCTCCAACGCCGAAGAGGCCCGCTGTGCGGTAAATCCGGAGTTGGGACGGGAGGGGAGCTGGCGGATCGAGCCGGCGACGGCCCCCAAGCGGGTGATGGTGATAGGAAGCGGTCCGGCGGGGATGGAGGCTGCCCGCATTGCCGCCCTACGGGGTCACTCGGTCTCCATCTGGGAGCGGGAAGCCGAGCTGGGCGGCAAGCTGGACGTCGCCTCTCGGGCCCCTTCCAAGGAGGAGGTGCTCAGTTTTCGCGCCTACCAGGCCCGGGTGCTGCGCCAGTTGGGGGTGGACATCCACACCGGGGTGGAGGTGGACGCCGGGGTGGTGGTCCGGGAGGGCCCCGACGTGGTGGTGGTGGCGACCGGAGCAGAACCGCTCATCCCCCCCATTCCGGGGATCCAGGCTCCCCACGTGGTGGACGCCCAGCAGGTCCTCCTGGGCCGGGTCCAGGTGCCGTCCGACCATCAGGTCGTGATCATTGGGGGGAGCGCCACCGGGATGGAGACGGCCGAATACCTGATGGGGAAGGTCGCCTCGGTGACGATCATCGAGATGCTTCCCCAGGTCGGGCGGGGGGTCGAGCTGATAACCCGCAAGCGCCTCTACGCCGAGCTCGGTGCAGGCGGGGTGCGGATCTTGACCCGATCCAAGGTGACGATGATCTCGCCCGAGTCGGTGCGGTTCGAACGGGAAGACGGGACGGAGGGCGCGGTACCCGCCGACACTGTGGTCCTCGCTATCGGTTGGCGCTCCACTGGCCCGACCCTGGCCGAGCAACTCGGCGGGCTAGCGAAGGAACTGGTGACCGTCGGGGACGCATCGGCTCCGGGGGACTTCGTGGCAGCCATCAACGCCGGAGCCGACGCGGGTCTGGCCCTTTAGGGGAAGCCCGCCATCGATCAGGCATGCGAGAAGTACACCACCAGTCAGGGGCTCGCCCCGGAGGTGGAGGCGAAGATCGCCGAGCTATACCGGGATCGACTCCGCCCCCGATATCACAGTTCGTTCCGCGCGGTGGGGTGGGTTGACCCCTCGTGCTCGGTCATGGTGATGTTGCCACAGCGGGCATTTGGAGGAGGGCTCGTTGGGCGAAGTGTTGGGGGTTGACGAAGCCGTATGCGATGCGTTTGAGGAGGCCGAGTTTGGCATTGGTGCCCTCGAGGCGACCGTTGGAGACCCGGCCGGTGTCGTGGTAGGCGAAGATCTCGTCTCCCCAGTCCACCAGCGCTGTGATGGTGCGTTCGAACTCGGGAAGCGGGCTGTCGCGATAGGTATCGAGGAACGCTCCGAGGGCCTGGTTGGCGGCTTGGTCGTCGGGGGCGTGGTGGATGCCGTAGAGGTGCTGGCACATCCGCCAGGCCGCTTCCAGCTGGGGGTCCCGGGCCAGCACCCGGCCCAGCTTCTCGATTCGTTCGACGTCGAGGCGGTCGAGGCGGGTGAGCTGGAGATACCGGGAGCGGAAGATCTCGGGGTCGAAGGCGGGGCGGGAACCCTTGTCGCCGATGCGTTGGACTCTCCTCCTCACCTCGATGAGCCCAGCGGCGAACCACCTTGCGACATGGAATCTGTCGACCACGTGGGTGGCTCCGGGAAGATGGCGACGGATGGCGGCCCGATAGGAGGGGGAGCCGTCGGTGACCACCACCTTCACCTGGCGACACCATCTGGCGCCCTGTTGGGTGAAGAACCCGGCCAGCGCCTTGGCGTCCCGCCGCTTCACCACCCCCAGGCCTTCACCGGTCTCACCGTCGATCAGCACCGTCACATACCGGTGGCCACGACGCAGGCTCGTCTCGTCGACCAACAGCACCTTGCAGCGGCGGCGTCGGCGGGCGGCCACCACCAGATCCGACCACCTTCCGACCAGGCGCATCACGTAATGCCAGGGCAGCCCGTAGCGGCGGCAGACCTCCCGGATCGACAGATGATTCACATCCCGGACCACCTGCCGAGCCAGACGGCGAGTGACATGCGTCCTCCGGCCGAGGATGATCTCTGGGTGGTCCTCCCAGAACCGCTCACCGCACTCGTCGCAGCGGAACCGACGCCGCACCCACACCAGCGTCGTCTCCCGACCCTGGGTGGGCAGATCCTTCACCTTCAGCTGGCGGCGGTCATGCACCCGGGCGGTCTTGAACCGACACCAGCGGCACCGCACCACCCCGCGGACGTCAGCAACCTCCACGGTGAGACGTTCGATCAGGTCCACCAGCACCCGGACCACGCGGATCCTCCCCAGCGTGCAGACGAACGGTCATAGCATCAGGCGACACCAGGGCCCCTCCTCTGCTCGGCGACGTGTTCATCACCGAGTATCGAGGGGTCCTGGCCATCAACCCGGCATTACGCCAAGCCCGGACCTCCCCAACTCACCGCGCAGTCTCTCACAGTTCGCTTTCCGAGGGGCACAACGGCTTGGGCCTCATGCTGCTGGGGGTCATATGCGACCAGGTCCTGCCACCGGAGGTTTACGCCAGGCTCAAGGCGGGGACGCTCTCACGGGTGAGAGGCACGGTGCAGGCCGACATTCTCAAAGAGCATCAGGCGCAGAACCCGTGCATCTCCTCGGTCAAGTTCGCCCTGCGGATGATGGGTGACATCCAGCAGCACTTTGTCGAAAATCAGGTTAGGAATTTCAATCTGATGTCGATCTCCGGCTATCACATGGCTGAAGCCGGACCATACCCGATAACGCAACTCGCCTTTACGCTGGCGAACGGCGTTTACGTAGGTCGAGTACTATCTGTCGCGGGGGATGCACATTGATGACTTCTGCCCCAACCCTTCTCTTTCTTCTCGAACGGGATAGACGCCAAGTATGCGGTAATCGGGAGGGTGGCTCGCTACATATGGGCGAAGGCCATTCGACATCCCTACGGTGGTAACGCCCGTGGCCAGGTGCTCAAGTATCAGG
>BPGJ01000015.1:25000-57713 GCA_026002975.1 Acidimicrobiia bacterium | reverse complement strand
CAGTTCGGGGGCGACACCGTGGAGGACCTGAAGCGGTCGTGGCGGACCTACCTCGACCGGGCGACCTCGTTCTGACGTGGGAAACCTGTGGTTGGTGGGGATGATGGGTTGCGGCAAGTCCACCGTGGGTCGGGAGGTGGCGGGTCGCATCGGCCGGGAGTTCCGGGACGTGGACGCGGTGGTGGAGGCCATGGCCGGGTGCAGCGTGTCCCGGATCTTTGCCGAATCGGGTGAAGCCGCGTTTCGGCGGTGGGAGAAGCGCGCGGTGGCTGCCCTCGAGGATCTCGGTGGGGTGGTCGCGACCGGGGGAGGGGTGGTCCTCGATCCGGACAACGTGGAGGTGATGCGGCGCTCGGGGGTGGTGGTCTGGTTGGACGCCCCTGCCGAGGTCTTGATCGAGCGGCTCGCCGACGCCGACGACCGGCCGCTCCTGGTTGGACCCGACAGGGAGGCCACCATCCGACGGCTGTGGGAGACCCGAAGGCCGTGGTACCTGTCGGCCGCCCACCACACGGTCGACGCCGGCCGCCCCGTCTCCGAGGTCGTGGAGGAGGTGGTGGCCCTCTGGGAGGGCACGTGACCGACTCGATCAGGGTCGCCGAGACCGAGGTCCTGATCGGACGGGACCTCCACCTCGACTTGCCGCGTCGGCCCGACCGGGAGAAGGTCGCGATCCTCTACCAGCCGACCGTGGAGCGGACGGCTCGCCGTCTGGCCGACACTGTCGAAGTCGAGACCCATCTCCGGGTCCTCCCCGACGGGGAGGCCGCCAAGGACCTCGACGAGGTCCAACGCATCTACCGGTGGTTGGCGGACATCGGGTTGGGCAGGTTCGACACCGTGGTCGGGGTGGGTGGAGGCGCCGCCACCGACGTAGCCGGATACGTGGCCGCCACCTGGATGCGAGGAATCGAAGCGGTACACGTACCCACCACTCTCCTCGCCGCGGTCGACGCGGCGATCGGAGGCAAGACCGCGGTCGATGTGGCGAGGGAGACCGGCGGACCCGCCTTCAAGAACCTGGTCGGGGCTTTCCATCTGCCCGTCCGGGTGCTCATCGACCTGGACCTCCTCGAGGGGCTCCCGCGGCGGCTGCTGGCCGAAGGCGCCGCCGAGGCGTTGAAGGCCGGGCTGATCGGCGACCCGGAACTGGTCGGGCTCTACGAGGAGCGGGGGATCGAAGCTCCTCTGGAGCGGGTGGTGCCCTCCGCCATCCGGGTGAAGAAGAAGGTGGTCGAAGCCGACCTGAAGGAGGCCGGTGTCAGGGCGTGGCTGAACCTGGGCCACACCGTGGGACACGCGATCGAAGCGTTGACGGGGATGCCCCACGGCCACGCGGTCGCGGTGGGTCTGGTCGCCGAGGGATGGATATCCTGGAGCCGGTTCGGCTTCGACCGGGCGTGGCTGTCCGGTCTGGTCTCCTCCCTCGGGCTGCCGGTGGCGTGCGCCGGAGTGTCGATCCCGGCAGCGATGGAAGCGATGATCCGTGACAAGAAGAGGAGTTCGGAGGGGATCAAGGTGGTGGGCCTCAGGGCGGTGGGAGCGCCGGAGGTGATCACCGCAGGAGAAGACGAACTCACCGGCGCTCTCAGCAGCGTTGGGGCAGCCTGACCCGGTCCCGCCGGGGCTACTGTGTCCACCACCAGTACCCAGAGGTATCCGACCATGATCTCGACCAACGACGTACGTCCAGGCATGGCGCTGGAGCTAGACGACGGGATCTTCACCATCGTCGAGTACCAGCACGTGAAACCCGGAAAGGGAAAGGCGTTCGTGAGGATGAAACTCAAGAACGTCGAGACCGGCCAGGTCCTCGACCGCACCTTCAGGGCCGACGAGGACGTCCCCCCAGGCGATCATCGACCGGCGTGAGTTCCAGTTCCTGTACCGGGACGAACTGGGGTTCCACTTCATGGACCTGTCGGATTTCAGCCAGATCGCCATGACTCCCGGAGGACGTGGGGGAGGCCGCCAACTACCTGAAGGAAGGGTCCACCGTCGTGTTGGCTCTCCACCGGCAGAACCCGATCGCGGTCGAGCTACCCGCCGCGGTCGAACTCGAGGTCACCTACGCCGAGCCGGCGGTGAAGGGGGAACACGGTCAGCGGCGCCACCAAGCCGGTCACCACCGAGACCGGTCTGGTGGTCCAGGTGCCGCTGTTCGTCGAGCAGGGCGACCGCATCAAGGTCGACACCCGGACCGGCGAATACCTGACCCGGGTGTGAGCTCGCCCCCGGAAGAACTGGAGTCGGAGCCGCGAGCCGCCGCCCTCCAGGCGCTGTACGAGGCGGATCGGCTCGGTCCTGGACCACCTACCCGACGACCTTCCCCTCAAGGGGAAGGCACGGCGGCTCGCGGCCGGGGTGCTGCAGCATCTCCAGGAGCTGGACGAAGCGATCGACCAGGCTTCGGAGCACTGGCGGCTGGAACGGATGCCCGTGGTGGATCGAGCCATCCTGCGGCTGGGCCTGTTCGAGCTGCGGTACCGACCCGACACCCCCACCGCGGTGATAATCGCCGAGGCAGTCGACCTGGCCAAGAGGTTCTCGACCGAACGCAGCGGAGCGTTCGTCAACGGGGTGCTGGCCGCCTTGGCGAGGCGGGAACGCGGTCGGACGACCGACGGTGACTGATATAGTGCCCCCGGTCCTTTAAGACCGGTCCCGTGAGGCCGGAAAGGAGCTGTTGAATGGAACCTTTCACCGCCGAGCCGGCCGTTCCCGACTCGTCTCAAGTGCTCGACGCCGACGCGGTGCGCCGCGCCCTCTGGCGGATGGCCCACGAGATCGTCGAGAGACACAGAGGCCCCGACGATCTGGTGTTGGTGGGAATCCACACCCGGGGCGTGCCCCTGGCCGAGGCGATCGCCGGGGCGATCTCCGAGTTCGAAGGGACGGACGTCCCGGTCGGGGAACTCGACATCGGTCTGTACCGGGACGACCTGGATCGGCGTCCGGTCACCAGACTGGGCCGCACCTTCCTGCCGGTCGACGTGACCGGTGTGTCTGTGGTCCTGATCGACGACGTCCTGTTCACGGGGAGAACCGTTCGGGCCGCGCTCGACGCGTTGTCCGATCTGGGCCGACCCCAGAGGATCGAACTGGCGGTACTCGTCGACCGTGGGCACCGTCAGCTCCCCATTCGGGCCGACTACGTCGGAAAGAACCTGCCGACCGCCCTCGAAGAACGGGTACGGGTGAGGGTGGACGCCATCGATGGCGAAACCGGGGTTTGGATCGAGCGGGCACGATGAGGAACCTCCTTTCGATTCGAGACCTCGACCGGGTGAGGATCGAGGAGCTGTGCAGCCTCGCCGACGAGTTCCTCGCGGTGATGCGACGGCCCATCCCCCAGGTGCCGGCCCTCCGGGGGATCACCGTCGCCACCATGTTCTTCGAGCCGTCCACCCGGACCAGGCTGTCCTTCGAGAGGGCCGCCCGAGGCCTGTCCGCCGACGTCATGGGATTCCAGGCCGCGGGCTCGTCGGTCGCCAAGGGCGAGTCACTGAAGGACACTGCGCTGACGCTCCGGGCGATGGGCGCCAACATCATGGTGGTTCGTCACGGTTCGGCCGGGGCACCCAAGAGGGTGGCGGAATGGACCGGATGTCCCACGGTCAACGCGGGGGACGGTGCCAACCAACATCCCACCCAAGCGCTGGCCGACACGTTCGCCCTCCTGCGGAGATTCGGCCGCCTCGACGGCATACGGATCGCGATCGTGGGCGACGTGAGGCATTCCCGGGTCGCCAGATCCGACGTGGAGGCCTTCACCCGGATGGGAGCTTCGGTGACCCTGGTGGCACCTCCGCCTCTCCTCCCTCCCGACCTGACGGGATGGCCGGTGGCGGTCAGCGACCAGCTCGACGACCTGCTCGAGGAGCTGGACGTCGTCTACCTGCTCAGGGTGCAGACAGAACGCGGTGGCGCCACGGTGCTCCCCTCCGTCGAGGAGTACGCCCGTCGGTTCGGCCTCGACGCCCACCGCCTGGGTCGGATGCCCGACCACGCGGTGGTGATGCATCCAGGTCCGATGAACCGGGGGGTGGAGATAACTCCGGACGTGGCAGACCACCCTCGGTGCCTGGTCCTCGATCAGGTGGAGGCCGGGGTGGCGGTCCGGATGGCGGTCCTGTTCAGGTTGGGAGCAGGGCTGAAGGGAGAGGCGCCGCATGGCTGAGCTGGTGATCCGAGGTGGCACGGTCCTCACCGCCCGAGGGCCGGAGAGACTCGACGTCCGGGTCGCCGAAGGCAGGATCGCCGAGTTGGGGCCTGCCCTCAGCGGCCCCCGGGAGCTGGACGCCGGCGGATGCTGGGTGGGTCCCGGGCTGGTCGACCTCCATTGTCACACCAGGGAACCGGGCCAGGAATGGAAAGAGGATCTCCAGACCGCCTGCCTCGCCGCGGCTGCGGGTGGCTACACCGCAATCCTGGCGATGCCCAACACCGACCCGCCGGTCGACCGGGGGGTGGTCGCCCGCCAGGTGGTGCAGCGGGGAGAGCAGATCGGGTTGGTCGAGGTAGCCGCGGCCGGTGCGTTGACCGCAGGTCGACTCGGTGAGCGACTGTCCCACCTGGACGAGCTGTGGGAAGCCGGCGTCCGGGTGTTCACCGACGACGGGGACACCGTGACCGACTCCGGTGTCCTCCGACGGGCCATGGAATACCTGGCGGTCCGAGGGGGGGTGGTGGCCCAACACGCCGAGGACCCGGCGCTGTCGGCGGGAGGGCACCTCCACGAAGGGTCGGTCTCGTCCAGGCTGGGGGTGGCGGGGATTCCCCGCGAAGCGGAGGAGGTGGTGGTCGGTCGGGACCTCCACCTGGTGCGCCTCACCGGATGCCGGTACCACGTACAGCACGTTTCTTCCAGGGGAACCGTCGAACTGGTAGAGGCCGCCCGACACTCCGGCCTGCCGGTCACCGCGGAGGTGACGCCGCACCACCTGGCCTTCGACGAAACCGCGGTCGAGGACCTGAACCCCGACTTCAAGATGTACCCGCCGCTGCGGACTGCGGAGGACCGCACGGCTTTGCGCGAAGCCCTGGACCGAGGCACCATCGACGTGGTGGCTACCGACCATGCTCCCCACGCGCGGCAGGAGAAGGAGGTCCCTTTCGAGGAGGCCCCCCGGGGGGTGATCGGACTGGAGACCGCTCTGTCCGTGACCCTCGGGGTCATCCGCGACCCCAAGCTCGTGTTCGATCGGATGGCGGTGCGTCCCGCCAGGATCGCGGGTATGCCCAGCCAGGGGCGTGTACCCGAGGTGGGGTCGCCCGCCAACCTGGTGGTGGTCGACCCCGACCGGCGATGGACCCCCGCTACGTTCAGGTCCAAGTCGGGCAACAGCCCCTGGAAGGGTGTCGAATTGGTGGGACGAGCACGGTTCACGCTGTACCGAGGAAGGGTGACATGGGAGGATTCGTGAAGGGTCTCCTGGTGACGGCCGACGGCTCCGTGTTCGAAGGTCGATCGGTGGGCGCCAGCGGCGTCACCCAGGGAGAAGTCGTATTCAACACGTCCATGACCGGATACCTGGAGGTGATAACCGACCCGTCGTACGCCGGTCAGATCGTGGTGATGACCGTCGCCCACGTGGGCAACTACGGGATCACCGGTTTCGACGAACAGTCCGAGGGGCCGGCAGCCGCCGGTTTCGTGATGAGGTCCCTGTCCCGGTTCCACTCCAACTGGCGGGCCGAAGGCTCGTTCGCCTCCTACCTCACCGGTCACGGAGTGGTCGCCCTGGCCGACGTCGACACACGACGGCTCACCCGCCACATCCGTGAGCACGGAGCCATGCCGGCTGCGATGGGAACCGACGCCGACGAATCCGAACTGCGTGAGCTGGCCGCCGCTGCTCCCCGCATGGAGGGTCGAGACCTGGCGAGCCGGGTCGCCACCGCCACCCCGTATCTCGTCGAATCCGAGGGCGATCGGAGAGGGAAGGTGGTGGCCATGGACCTGGGGATCAAAAGGGACATCCTCCGTCACCTCACCCGGCGGGGATACGACGTGATGGTGGTGCCTCCCCACACCTCTGCCGAAGAGATCCTCTCCTACGACCCCGACGGATTCTTCCTGTCGAACGGGCCCGGCGACCCAGAACCCCTCACCGGGCCGATCGAGACGGTCCGCACCTTGCTGGGGAAAGTGCCCACCTTCGGGATCTGCCTGGGACACCAGGTACTCGGCCTTGCGCTCGGGGCCCGAACCTTCAAACTGCCGTTCGGACATCACGGTGGCAACCATCCGGTTCGTCGCCTCTCCGACGGAAAGGTGGAGATCACCGCTCAGAACCACGGCTTCGCGGTCGACCTGTGGCCCCTCGCCGGTTCCCGGCCGCCGGCCAGGGAAGGGCTGGTCACCCCGGACCTGCTCCCCCAGCGGGTCGACACCCCGTTCGGGGAAGTGGCGTCGACCCACCAGAACCTGAACGACGGCACGTTGGAGGGTCTGCGATGCCTCGACGTGCCGGCCTTCGGCGTCCAATACCATCCCGAGGCGGCTCCCGGCCCCCGCGACGCCGCCTACCTGTTCGACGAATTCATCGAGTTGATGGAGAGCTGATGCCGGCCCGTCCCGACATAGAGTCCATACTGGTCATCGGGTCCGGTCCGATCGTGATCGGCCAGGCCTGCGAGTTCGACTACTCGGGCACCCAGGCCGCCAAGGTGCTGCGGTCCCACGGATTCCGGGTGGTCCTGGTCAACTCCAACCCGGCCACCATCATGACCGACCCGGAGTTCGCCGACGCCACCTACATCGAGCCGATCATCCCCGAGGTGGTGGAGAGGGTGATCGCCAAGGAGCGGCCGGATGCGGTGCTCCCCACCCTGGGCGGTCAGACAGCCCTCAACGTCGCCACCCGGCTGGCCGAGTCGGGGGTGCTGGAGAGATACGGCACGGAGCTCATCGGGGCTCGACTCGATGCGATCCGCAAGGCCGAGGACCGCGGACTGTTCAAGGAGACCATGGAAGCCGCCGGCCTCGAGGTTCCCCGGGCCGGGTACGCCCGTTCGGTAGCCGAAGCCCTCGACATAGCCGACGAGATCGGATATCCGGTGATGATCCGGCCCTCGTTCATCCTGGGGGGTGGAGGCACCGGCATCGCCCAGGATCCGGAGGACCTGCGGGCGAAGGCCGCCCACGGGTTGGCCACTTCGCCCGTCCACGAGATCCTGGTCGAGGAGTCGGTGCTGGGGTGGAAGGAGTTCGAGCTGGAGGTGATGCGCGACCGGATGGACAACGCGGTCGTGGTGTGCTCCATCGAGAACCTCGACCCGATGGGAGTCCACACCGGGGACTCCATCACCGTGGCTCCGATCCAGACCCTGTCGGATCGTGAATACCAGGAGATGCGCGACGAGGGAATCGCGGTGCTCCGGGCGGTCGGGGTGGAGACCGGAGGCTCCAACGTCCAGTTCGCAGTGGATCCCCGCACCGGCCGGCGGCTGGTCATCGAGATGAACCCCAGGGTTTCCCGCTCCTCGGCACTGGCCTCCAAGGCCACCGGGTTCCCCATCGCCAAGATCGCGGCTCTCCTGGCGGTCGGATACACCCTGGACGAGATCGCCAACGACATCACCGGCGCCACCCCCGCCAGTTTCGAACCGGCCCTCGACTACGTGGTAGTCAAGGTCCCCCGGTTCGACTTCGGGAAGTTCCCCAACGCGCCCCGCACCCTGGGGACTTCGATGCGGAGCGTCGGCGAGGTGATGGCTATCGGGCGTACCTTCCCCGAGGCGCTCCAGAAGGCTCTGCGGAGTCTGGAGAACGGCCGGTTCGGCCTCAACGCCGACCCGGCCGAAGAGGCGTACCGGGCCGCCGACGACCCTCGAGTGTGGCAGGGGATCGAGGTCCCCACCCCGGACCGGGTCTTCTGGGTGGCGGAGGGTCTGCGCAGGTCCTTCGACGTGATGGAGGTCGCCGGCCGATCCGGGTACGACCCCTGGTTCGTGGAGCAGATGGCCGAGCTGGTGGAGCTCAGAAGCCTCCTGGAGCAGCACGGACCGGACGAGGGGTCGCTCCTTCGGGAGGCGAAACGGTGGGGTTTCTCCGATGCGCAGCTCGCCCACCTGTGGCAGGTCGGAGAAGACGAGGTGCGGAAGATGAGGGCCAAAGCCGGTGTGTCCGCCACCTACAAGACGGTGGACACCTGCGCTGCCGAGTTCAAGGCGCTCACCCCCTACATGTACTCCACCTACGAGGACGAGAGCGAGAACCCCCCGGCGGAGAGACCGACCGTGGTGGTGTTGGGTTCCGGGCCCAACCGGATCGGCCAGGGCATCGAGTTCGACTACTGCTGCGTTCACGCCTCTTTCGCGCTCCGCGACGCCGGCTACGACACCGTCATGGTGAACTGCAACCCGGAGACGGTGTCGACCGACTACGACACCTCCGACCGGCTCTACTTCGAGCCACTCACCACCGAGGACGTCCTCTCGGTGGTCGAGAAGGAACGACCGGTCGCGGTGATCGTCCAACTGGGAGGCCAGACCCCTCTGAACCTGGCCGGTGCCCTGGAGAGAGCCGGAGTTCCGATCGCCGGCACCTCTCCCCGTTCCATCGACCTGGCCGAAGACCGGGAGCAGTTCGCCGCCCTCTGTCGCAGGCTGGGCATCGCCCAGCCGCCCCACGGCGTTGCCATGGATCGCCTCGAAGCCGAGGAGGTCGTGGACCGGGTGGGACTGCCGGTGGTGGTCCGGCCCTCCTACGTGCTGGGCGGGAAACGGATGCGGGTCATCTACTCGTACGACGAGCTGGCCGAGTACCTGGACGACTTCTACGGCGCCCTCCACGAAGAGGACCTCACCGGGGTGCCCCTCCTCATCGACCGTTTCCTCGAAGCCGCCACCGAAGTCGACGTCGACGCGGTCTACGACGGGGAGGAGCTGCTGGTAGGCGGGGTGATGGAACACGTCGAGGAGGCGGGGGTCCACTCGGGCGACTCGGCCTGCGTCGTCCCGCCTCCCACCCTGAGCGAGGCTGCTCTCAAGACCATCCTGGAGCACGTCGAAACCCTCGCCTCCGAGCTGGAGGTGAGGGGCCTGATCAACATCCAGTTCGCGGTGAAGGGCGACGACGTGTTCGTGTTGGAGGCCAACCCGAGGGCCTCCCGCACCGTGCCTTTCATCTCCAAGGTGAGGGGCATCCCCCTGGCCAAGGTGGCAGCCCGCATCATGCTGGGGGCCACCCTGCGGGAGCTGCGGGAAGAAGGTCTGATTCCGGAACCGTCACCCGTGGAGTTCACCGCGGTGAAGGAAGCGGTCCTCCCCTGGGACCGGTTCCCCGAGGAGGATTCCGTGTTGGGGCCGGAGATGAAAGCCACCGGCGAGGTGATGGGGATAGGGCCCGACCCGGGTGTGGCCTACGCCAAGGCCTTGCTGGCGGCCGGTCATCGGCTCCCCACCGAAGGCACCGTCTTCCTGTCGCTGGCCGACCGGGACAAACCGATGGGTTTGGCGGTGGCCCAGGCGTTCCACATGCTCGGGTTCGACCTCGTCGCCACCAAGGGAACCGCCCGATACCTGGCCCATCATGCGATCCCCGCCCGTACCGTCGCCAAGGTGGGGGAGGGGCCCGACGACACTCGCACCCTGATCGAGTCGGGACGGGTCCAGCTGGTGGTCAACACGCCTAGGGGCCGGAAAGCCCGGTCCGACGGCAGGGTCATCCGGCATGCCGCCCGGATGCGAGGCATCCCATGTGTCACCACCCTTCAAGGCGCCCTCGCCGTGGCTCGGTCGCTGCGGGCCGGCACCGACGCCGTGTTGGAGCCACGCAGCCTGCAGGAATGGCACGGCGGGTGACCACCCGACTCGGGCCGGTGACCCTCACCAGCCCGCTCATCGCCGCCTCCGGCACGGTCGGTTCGGTGTGGGAGTTCGCCGAAGTCGCCGACCTGTCGGTGTACGGCGCGGCGGTGGCCAAATCGGTCAGCCTGGAACCGTGGCCGGGGCGGCCCCCTCCCAGGGTGGCTCCCTCCGGCACGGGGATGCTCAACGGCATCGGGATCCAGAATCCCGGGGTGGAGACCTGGATGGCCGAGGTGGCTCCCCGCCTGTCGGGTTTGGAGACCCCCGTCTGGGGATCGGTGGTGGGTCGGGAACCCGGCGAGTTCGCCAGGGTGGCGGAACGTCTGGAGCCCGCGGTTGCGGCGATCGAGATCAACCTGTCCTGCCCCAACCTGGACGGCCACATGATCGCCCTCGATCCCGAACTGTCGGGCGAGGTGGTGGAAGCGGTGAGGGCGGCGGTCTCGACGCCGGTGGGAGCGAAGCTCTCACCAAACGCCCCCGACCCGGCCGCGGTGGCGGCGGCTTGCGCCCGCGCCGGTGCCGACTGGGTGGTGTTGACCAACACGGTGTGGGGCGCGGCGATCGACCCGGCTACCCGACGTCCCGTGCTCAGCGGGGTGGTGGGTGGTCTGTCCGGGCCGCCCCTGAAACCCTTGGCCTTGCGGTGTGTGGTGGAGGTGCACCGTGCCCTCCCCGACCTGCCCATCGTGGGATGCGGAGGGGTGAAGTCCGGCCTCGACGTGGTCGAGTACCTGTTGGCCGGCGCCTCGGCGGTGGCTCTCGGCACCGTCCACTTCGCCGAGCCGAAGGCGGGACGTCGGATCCTCGACGAGTTGACCCGCTGGATGGAACGGACCGGCGTGTCGCAGGTGGAAGACCTGGTAGGCGCCATGGAGACGCCATGAGCCGCTTCCTGGTGGCCCTCGACTTCCCCGATGCCGAGACCGCGGTGAGGACCGCCCGCCGGCTGGCCGACCTGGTCGCCGGGTTCAAGGTGGGACTCGAGCTGCTGTCGGGCCCTGGACCGGGGGTGGTGGGGATCCTCGCCGAGATGGGACTCCCGGTGTTCTGCGACGCCAAGCTCCACGACATTCCCAACACGGTGGAGGCGGCCGCCCGGCAGTTGGGCCGGTACGGAGCCCGCTGGGTGAGCGTGCATGCCCTGGGGGGTGTCCGCATGCTGGAGGCGGCACGGGAAGGCCTCGAGGAGGGAGCGGCCGGTCGGCCGGCCGGGGTTCTGGCGGTCACCGTGCTCACCTCGATCGACCCTTCCGATCTGGCGGCCGTCGGTCTCGGCACCTCGGTGGGTAAACAGGTGGGCAGGCTGGCCAGACTCGCCGACCGGGCCGGATGCGAAGGAGTGGTGTGTCCGGTGTCGGAGCTGGCCACCGTCTCCCAGGCGGCGCCCCGTCTCATCAAGGTCACTCCGGGGATCCGGCCCTCCGGGGGATCGGCAGACGATCAGCGTCTGGTCGCGACTCCATCCGAGGCGGTGGAGCGGGGCGCCGACCTCCTGGTCGTCGGCCGTCCCGTGACCAGGGCACCCGACCCGCGGCGGGCCTTGGAGGAACTAGTCGAGTCGTTGGTAGCATCCGGCGGATCAGCCGATCCCGGGGAGGGACAACCATGAAACCGCCGCAGCGTTCCGAAGAGGAGAGAGCGGCCGCGCTGGCGAAGGCAGCCGAGGCGCGTCGGGTGAGAGCCGAGATCAAGCAGCTCCTCAAGACCGGCTCCATCACCTTCCGCGAGCTGCTCGACCGAGCCGAGTCAGACCCACTCATCGGTGGCATCAAGGTGGCGTCGGTTCTGACCTCCATGCCCGGGCTGGGAAAGGTGAAAGCCAAGCGTCTCATGGAAGAACATGGAATCGCCGAGAACCGACGCCTCAGAGGGCTCGGAGAGCGGCAACGGGCCGCACTCCTCGAAGAATTCTCCTGAAGGACGGCTGGTAGTCGTCGCCGGGCCGGGAGGGGTCGGTAAGTCGACCGTCGTCGCGGAGCTGAGGCGACGGCTCCCGCTCGAGTTCTCGGTGTCGGTGACGACCCGTCCGCCCCGCCCCGGAGAAGTCGACGGGGTGCACTACCGCTTCGTCGACGACGACACCTTCCAGCGTCTGGTGTCCCAGGGAGCTTTCCTCGAATGGGCCGTCTACAACGGCCGGTACTACGGCACCCTGCGGGAACCGGTCGAGCAGGCGCTGCGGGCCGGAAGAGACGTCCTCCTCGAGATAGACGTGCAGGGAGCCAGGCAGGTGAGGAAGCTGGTACCCGACGCCGTGCTGATATTCATCGCACCCCCCTCGGTGGAGGAGCTGCGCCGCCGCCTCGAAGCCCGGGGCGACACCAGCCCCGCCGAGATCGAAGCGAAGATCCGGATCGCCGAAGAGGAGATGCGGGAAGCCCCTCGCCTGTTCGACCTGCTGGTGGTCAACGATCGGCTCGACCAGGCGGTGGAGCGGATCGTCGGGTTCCTCACCGATCGGGTACGCTGACCGCCCGGAAGGAGATCCCACCCATGCAGGAACAAGTCGAACCAGTCAAGATCGAAGAGGTGATCGACAGGATCGGTAACCGCTTCGCGGCGGTGATCGTCGCCGCTCGGCGGGCCCGACAGATCAACTCCTATCTGCGTCAACTCGGCCAGGGGTACGGACATTTCGTTCCTCCCCAGGTGCATTCCCTGTCCCGCAAGCCCCTGACCATCGCCATGGAGGAGATCGCCGCCGGGAAGGTGACGGTGCAACGCGTGGAGGAGTGAGGTGTCCCTGGAGGGACGCCGAATCCTCCTCGGCGTGTCCGGGGGAGTGGCGGCCTACAAGTCGGCTCATCTGGCCCGCCTGTTCGTGACCGGTGGTGCAGACGTCCGGGTCGTGATGACCCCGGCGGCGACACGGTTCGTCGGAACCCCCACCTTCGCGGCCATCACCGGAACGCACCCGGTGGTGGATCTCCTGGACGACCCGCTGCGGGTCAGCCCCCACACCGAGCTCGCCCGGTGGGCCGAGGTGATGGTGGTGGCGCCCGCCACCGCGGCGACCATGTCGCGGATCGTCCACGGACTCTCCGAGGACGCCTTGTCCGCCACGGCCCTGGCCTTCACCGGGCCGCTGATCGTGGCGCCTGCGATGCACACCGAGATGTGGGAACACCCGGCGACCCGGAGAGTGGTCGATGCCCTCCGAGCCGACGGGGTCGAACTGGTCGGACCGGGGGTAGGTCCCCTGGCCGGGGGAGACGAGGGCCCCGGCCGGATGGCGGAGCCCGAGGAGATCCACTCGGTTGTCGAGGCGATCCTGGCGGGGAGTCTGAGCGGGCTGCGGGTGCTGGTCACCGCGGGAGGTACCCGGGAGCCGATCGACCCGGTCCGCTACGTGGGGAACCGGTCGTCGGGAAAGATGGGTCACGCCATCGCCGAGGAAGCGGCACGCAGGGGAGCCGAGGTGGTGTTGGTCACCACGTCGGACCTTCCCGTCAGGACCCCGGGGATAACCAGGGTGCAGGTCGAGACGGCCGAGGAGATGGCCGAAGCGGTGGCCCGGGTCGACGCCGACGTAGCCGTCATGGCGGCCGCGGTGGCCGACTTCCGACCCCGTGATCCGGCCGCCGCGAAGCTGGCCCGGTCCGACGGTCCCCCGACGGTGGAGCTGGAACCCACCCGGGACATCCTCGCCGAGGTGGCGGCCCGGAGCCACCGACCCTACCTGGTCGGCTTCGCGGCGGAGACCGGCGACCTCGACAGGGCGGTGGAGAAGGCCAGAACCAAGGGAGTGGACCTGCTCGTGGCCAACGACGTCTCACAACCGGGATCTGGATTCGGGGTGGACACCAACCGGGTGAGGATCGTCCGGCCCGACGGCCAGACGGAGGACTGGCCGCTCCTCACCAAGACCGAGGTGGCGCGCCGCCTGTGGGACTTGATCTCCGAACAGGTCGACCCCGGTGCTTGAGCCGGTATCCTCCCCGTCTCCCATGGCTCGCCGCTGGTTCTTCAGTTCCGAATCCGTCACCGAAGGGCACCCGGACAAGGTGGCCGACGCCATCTCCGATGCAGTACTCGACGCCGTCCTCGCCCAGGACCCCAAGGGGAAGGTGGCATGCGAAGCGTTGGTCACCGCCAACAAGGTGGTGGTGGCCGGGGAGACCCGAACCAGCGCCAGGATCGACTACGCCCAGGTGGCTCGGGACACCATCCGGGAGATCGGCTACGTCGGTGTCGACCCCACCTTCGACGCCGACGGAGTCGACGTCGAGGTGCTGGTTCAACGTCAGAGTCCCGACATCGCCATCGGGGTCGACAAGAAGGGGGCAGGTGACCAGGGGATCATGTTCGGGTTCGCGGTCGACGAGACCCCTGAGCTGATGCCCCTGCCGATCCTGCTGGCCCACCGCCTCGCCGAACGTCTCACCCGGGTACGCCGGGAAGGGCTGATCCCCTACCTGCGGCCCGACGGAAAGACCCAAGTGAGAGTGGAGTACGAAGGGGATCGGCCCAAGGCCGTCACCAGCGTCCTCATCTCGGTCCACCACGACGAGACCGTCGACGTGGATCGTGGCTTCCGCAACGACCTGTGGGAGCAGGTCGTCGTGCCCGTCATCCCACCCGACCTGCTCGCCCTGGAAGTCGACTCCGAGGCGTTCCTGGTCAACCCCACCGGCAAGTTCACCGTCGGAGGCCCGAGCGCCGACACCGGCCTCACCGGCCGAAAGGTGGTGGTGGACACCTACGGCGGGTACGCCCGCCACGGCGGTGGGGCGTTCTCCGGCAAGGACCCCACCAAGGTCGACCGGTCGGCCGCCTACGCTGCGCGGCACGCCGCCAAGAACGTGGTGGCAGCCGGCCTGGCACGAAAGTGCGAGATCCAGATCGCCTACGCGATCGGAAGGGCCGAGCCTTTCTCGGTCTACGTCGAGACCTTCGGCACCGGCGCCCTCGACCCCGAGGAGCTCGACCGGCTGGTCGCCGAGGTCTTCGACTTCACCCCGCAAGGCATCATCGACCGGTTCGGCCTCGACCGGCCCATCTACCGGGCCACCGCCGCCTACGGGCACTTCGGAAGGCCCGGGTTCCCATGGGAGGAGACCGACGCGGCGGACGAGCTGAGGGCTCGGGCACGCTGACCGCGGCCCGGGTAGTACCCGACGTCCCTTCGTTCTCGGTCGACGGCGGGTTCTGGTACGGGTTCGATCCGGAAGATCCCGTGACCGTGGGCTCTCTGGTACGGGTGCCGTTGGGCGGTCGACGGGTGAGGGGCTTCGTGGTCGAGGTGGGCAACCCTCCGGTGGAGAGCCTCAAACCCATCGCCGGGGTCTCGGGAGCCACCCCCATCTTCGACCCACCCCATCTGGAATCCCTCCGCTGGGCCGCCATCCACTACGTGGCGCCACTCGCCACCCTGCTCGGCAGGGCAGGCCCCCCCAACCTGCCGCCCCGCTCCTCGGTCGAACCGACCCGACACGCGCCGGTAGACGGTTCGGTCGAGGTCTGGTTGACCCCGAGCCTGCCCCGGGCAGCCGTGACCGACCTGGCCCGGGAGACCGCTACCCGAGGTGGCAGCTTCCTACTGGTCCTCCCCACCGTGGCCGAGGCAGCCGCCGTCCTCGAGACCCTGGGAAGCGACGACTGGTTTGCCGGGTTCGGCACCGATGCGGAGCTCACCCGGGCTTGGGGCGCCCTCCGGGACGGCCGTCACCCGGTGGTGGGTACCCCGCGCTGCGCGGCGTGGAGGCTGCGCCGCCCCGCCAGGGTGGTGGTGGTGGAGGAGAGCAGGCGGGCGATGAAGGATCGGCAAACCCCGACCATCGCGGTGAGGGACCTGTTGATGCACCGGGTCCACACCGAAGGGATCGACGTCGTCTTCGTCGGACCCACCCCCAGCATCGATCTCGTCTCCGCCCACCCGTCGGTGCGTCGGGCACCGGGAAGGTTGTGGCCCCCGGTCGAGGTGGTGGACCGCAGCCGGGAACCTCCCGGTCTGCCTCTACTCTCCGAGACGGTGGTGAGGGCGGTGAGAGCCACCCTGCGGCGCTCCGGTCGGGTCTTCGTGTACGCCCACCGGCGGGGCTACGCCGCTGCCAGCCGATGCGTCGCGTGTCGGACCACCAGGCGCTGCCCGAGCTGCGGATCCCGACCAGACCATCCCGACCGGTGCACCCGCTGTGACCGCCCGATGGGACCGTGCACCCGATGCGGGGGTGAGAGGTTCGAGCCGTTGGGCGCCGGGGTGGGGCGCCTGGTGGAGGAGTGTCGCCGGCTGTTCGGCGAGGCCGGTGCCTACCCGGCCGACTCGAGGGTGACGGTCGGTACCGAACGGGATCTGGTCGCTCCCGACCTCTTCGAGCTGGTGGTCCTCGCCGACCTGGACGGTCTGGTGTACGGGTCCAACTACCGGGCGGCGGAGGAAGCCCTTCGGATAGGAGCCCGGCTCGCCCTGAAAGTACGCCAGGGAGGCAGGATGCAGGTTCAGACGAGCCACCCTTCCCATCCGGTGGTCACCGCCCTCCGCAAGGGTGATCCCACCCCCTTCCACCGGACCGAGTTGGAGGAGCGGCGGCGGCACGGCTTCCCGCCCTTCTCCCAGATCCTCACCCTGGAGATCAGAGGGGAGGGAGCCGCGGACCAACACCCGCGGATAGTCGAAGTCGCCGGCCGGGCCACCGTGCTGGGACCGGCCGGCGAACCCGACCGGAGCCGATGGCTGATCCAAGGACGGGACCTGACCGGGCTGCGGGTCGCCTTGAGGGACCTGGTCCAGAGATGGCGGGACGGCGGGTTCACGGTCAGGGTGGACGCCGATCCGCTCGACCTGTAGCCGACTACCGTTCCCCAGCCATGGCGGTGCTTCCCATCAGAACCTTCGGAGATCCCGTGCTCCGGGTGCCGGCCCGGGAGGTCGACGACATCGACGACCGGGTGCGCAAGCTGGTCCAGGACATGATCGACACCATGTACGACGCGCCCGGTGTCGGGCTGGCCGCACCCCAGGTGGGTGTGTCCCGACGTATCGCCGTGTTCGACGCCCAAGACGGCGACGGAGCTCGGGTTCTCATCAACCCGACACTCGAGGAGGTGGGTGGAGACGACTGGATCTACGAGGAAGGTTGCCTCTCGATCCCCGGTCACTACTGGGAGATCGTTCGCCCGGCCTACGCCCGGGTGTCGGCCATCGACCTCGATGGTCGGCCCGTCACCTATCAGGGGGAAGGCCTCCTGGGTCGGGTGCTCCAACACGAACTCGACCACCTCGACGGGGTGCTCCTGATCCAACGCCTCCCCGCCCGGGAGAGGCGCAGAGCGTTCGCCACCTTGAGGCGGGAGGGGATGGGTCTCTCCGAGTGACCATGCGGCTCGCCTTCTGCGGTTCACCGGGATGGGCCGTACCCGCATTGGACGAGCTCTCCCCCCACCTCCGCCTGGTGGTCACCCGCCCTCCCGCCCCCCGGGGCAGGGGACGCAAGGTCGGTCCGTCACCCGTAGAGGCACGGGCCCGCGAGCTGGGACTGCCCGTGGTCACGCCCGGCGACCAGGCGGAGCTGACCGCCGCCCTCGAGGAGGCTTCCCCCTTGGACGCGGCGGTGGTGGTCGCCTACGGGATGATCATTCCCGGCGAAACCCTCCGGATACCACGTCGGGGATTCCTCAACCTGCACTTCTCGCTGCTGCCGAGATGGCGAGGACCCGAGCCCGTTCGGAGAGCCCTCCTCGCCGGTGACGACACCACAGGCGTGTCGGTCATGTCGCTGGACGAGGGGGTCGACACCGGTGGGGTGCTCGCCATGTGGGCCACCCGCATCGGACCCGCCGAAGACGCCGGGTCCCTCACCGATCGACTGGCCCGATGGTCGGCGCCGCTGGGCGCCGAGACGGTCGAGAGCTGGGTGTCGGGTGGGCTGACCGCCGTGGCCCAGCCGGGCGAAGGAGCCACCTACGCTCACAAGATCCGCCAAGAGGAGCGGAGGCTGCACCCCGATCAGACACCGGAGTCCTTCGTCAGGACGGTCAGAGCCATGGCGCCGGCCCCCGGCGCAGTCGCCCGGGTGGGTGACGGGCCGCTCAAGGTCCTCGCTGCGGCGGTGTCGAACGGCGACCTGGCCCCGGGAGAACTTCGCCTCGACGGCGATCGTCTGCTGTGCGGTCTGGTGGGAGGCGTGGTGGAGCTGAAAGTGGTTCAGGCGCCGGGGAAGAGACCGATGAGCGGCGCCGCCTGGGCCCGTGGCCGCCGAGCCCTACCCCCGATGCAGTGAACCGGAAAGCCCTGGTCGAGGCCGCCCGGGTGGTCGGGCGGATCCTCCGGGAGGGTGCCTACTCGAACGTGCTGCTCCGCCGAGAGACCGACCCGGCGGTCAGGGGCTTGGCCTTGACCGCGGTGCGCTACCTCCACCGCATCGACCGTTGCCTGGCGGCCGCGTCCTCCCGACCTCTGCAACGGGTAGACCGAGACGTACTCGACCTGCTGCGGGTAGCGGTGGCAGCCCTCGACGGGCCGACCCCCGCCCCCATGGTGGTGGACATGGCCGTCACCGCCTGCCGGGAGATGGCACCCCACGCCGCCGGTTTCGTCAACGCGGTGCTGCGGCGGGTCGCAGCCGGATCGACGGAGGAGACCACAGAACCCGATGTCCGTTTCGGCATACCCCGGTGGCTCCACGAGATGCTGGCAGCGGCTTGGGGGGAAGAGGAAGCGGAGGCCTTCTGGGAAGCTTCGAACATGGCGCCGCCGGTGGGCATTCGGGTTCGCCCCGGTGGTGTGGCGCCTTCGGGAGCCGTGCACGTACCGGGGATCGGCGACGCGGCGTGGATCGACAGGCCGCCTGCACCCCCCGGCACCGTCATCCAGGATCCGGCGTCGGTGGCGGTGGTCCACGCCGTGGAGGCCGAATCCGGGACCACCGTGCTCGAAGTAGGGGCCGCGCCCGGCCAGAAGACCCTGGCGCTGGTCGACCGAGGTGCAACCGTGGTGGCGCTCGACGTGCACCCCCGCAGAGTGCGGACCGGTTCCCGCAGGGTTCCCCAGGCGAACTGGCTGATCGCCGACGGACGACGACTGCCCTTGGCCCCCGGCTCCTTCCCCCGGGTTCTGGTCGACGCTCCATGTTCGGGGTTGGGGACCCTCCGGCGCCGTCCCGAACTCCGACACCGGGTGACCCCTGGCGAGATCCGACGGCTCGCCGGGCTCCAACGGGAGCTCGTGGTGGCCGCGATGGAGGCGGTGGCCCCCGGAGGCCGACTGGTGTACGCGGTGTGCACCGTCACCCCCGACGAAACCGTGCAGGTGGTGGAAGGGCTGGGTTTCTTCCCTCCCGATCTCTCGCTCGGTCGGCGGTGGGGCGACGGACTGGTACTCACCCCTCACCGGGACGGCACAGACGGCATGTTCATATCTGTGTGGGAGCGACCCAACCTATCCTCCCGGTGATGTTCAAGATCGCTCCGTCCCTCCTCGCCGCCGACTTCTCCCGTCTGGCCGAAGTGGTGGCCGAGGTGGAACCCCATTCCGATCTCCTCCACCTGGACGTCATGGACGGGCATTTCGTGCCCAACATCAGCTTCGGGATGCCGGTCATCTCCTCGTTGCGACCCCACAGCCGTCTCGTGTTCGACTGCCACCTCATGACCACCAACCCGGGCGCCTACCTCGCCGAGTTGGCATCGGCCGGCGCCGACCTGGTCACCGTCCACATAGAAGCCGTGCCCGATCCCACCGCCATCGCCCGCAAGGCCCGCGCCTCGGGCCTCGGATTCGGCTTGGTCCTGTCGCCGCCCACCCCCTGGAAGGCGGTCGAACCCTTCGCGGAGCTGTGCGATCTGGTATTGATCATGTCGGTCCACCCCGGGTTCGGAGGTCAACGGTTCATGGGGGAGGTGCTCACCAAGGTGGAGTCCGCCAGGAAATGGGTTGATACCCACGGCCTGGCGGTCGATATACAGATCGACGGTGGTATCAACCCCGAAACGGCACCCCTCGCCCGGGACGCCGGCGCCAACGTGTTCGTGGCCGGCACCGCCATCTTCGGGTCGCCCGACCCGGGACGGGCTGCCCTGGAGCTGCGCAAGGTGATAGAGGGATGAGCAGAGAACGGATTCTGGTAGTAGACGACGACCAGGACATCCTCCGGGTGGTCCGGATCAACCTGGAGCTGGAGGGGTTCGACGTCGCCACCGCCGAAGACGGTCAGGAGGCCATCGACCAGGCCCTGGAAGAGCCCCCGGACCTGGTGCTCCTCGACATCATGATGCCCCGCATGGACGGGCTGACCGCGTTGCGGAAGATGCGCAGCCACCCCGCCATGGCGGGAACCTCGATCATCCTCCTCACCGCCCGGGGGCTCCCCGAGGACCGGGTGAGGGGCCTGGACCTCGGCGCCGACGACTACATCACCAAGCCGTTCGACGTGAACGAACTCATCGCCCGGGTGAAGGCGGTGCTGCGCAGGACCAAGGCCGCACGAGACACGTCTCCCCTCACCGGCCTGCCCGGCAACTTCCGGATCGGAGCCGAGATCGAGGAGCGCATCGACCGGGGGGTGCCGTTCGCCCTGATCCACTGCGACCTCGACAACTTCAAAGCCTTCAACGACCACTACGGGTTCATGCGGGGCGACCAGGTGATCAAGTTCTGCGCCGACGTCCTCCGACAGGCCGTTGCCGACGTCGGCGACGAGTCGGCCTTCATCGGGCACATCGGCGGGGACGATTTCGTAGCGATAACCGACGCAACTATCGCCGAGCAGTTCTGCAAGGCGGTGATCGACCGTTTCGACGACGGGATCCTCGACTACTACGACACGGCGGACGCGTTGAAGGGCTACATCGAGGTGACCGACCGCCGGGGGGAACGTTTCGCCTTTCCCATCGTGTCCATCTCGATGGGGGTGGTGACCAACCTGAACCGGCCGATAACTTCCCAGTGGGAGGCGTCGGCGATCGCGGTCGAGATGAAGGAGTACGCCAAGAAGCAGCACGGTTCCTCCTTCCGGATCGACCGGCGAACCGCTTGATCGGAGAACACGAGGCCGGGGCCATGCGCCGGGCGATGGGCCTGGCGGCCACCTACCGGCCCCACCCCAATCCCCGGGTGGGTGCGGTCGTGCTGGACGCCACCGGCCGTCCGGTCGGGGAAGGTGCCCATCGGGGACCGGGTAGCCACCATGCCGAGGTCGTGGCGCTCGAGCAGGCGGGGGATAAGGCCCGGGGAGGAACCCTGGTCGTCACCTTGGAGCCGTGTGATCACACCGGGCGGACACCCCCCTGCACCGGCGCCATCCTCCAGGCGGGTGTGGCACGGGTGGTGGTCGGCGCTGCCGACCCCGATCCGAGGGTGGCCGGTAGGGGGCTACGACGTCTGGCCGAAGCCGGTGTCGAGCTGGTCATGTGGGACGATCCCGCCGAAGTCGAGGAGGTCGACCCGGGCTACTTCCATCACCGCAGGACGGGTCGTCCGCTCGTGATCCACAAATCGGCCCTCACCCTGGACGGGCAGACGGCGCCCGCCGACCTCCAGGCGCGTTGGCTCACCTCCGACCGAGCCCGGGAGGACGCCCACCGACTCAGAGCCGAGGTGGACGCGGTCATGGTGGGCGCGGGCACCCTCATCGCCGACGACCCGCTGCTGGACGTCCGGCTGGCCGGGTTCGAGGGGCAGCAGCCCCGACCGGTGGTGGTGGCCGGTCGGCGTCCGCTGCCTCCCGACGCTCGTCTCTGGGCCCGCAACCCGATCGTTCTGTCCCCCGGCCCTCTGGACGTCCCCGGTGAGGTGGTGCCGGTCCCGGCCGAGGGCGGATGGGTGGACCTGGCCGAAGGGCTGAAGGCCCTGGCCGATCTGGGTCTGCTCACCGTTCTGGTCGAGGGCGGAGCGACCCTGGCGGGACGGCTGTGGCGGCAGCGGTTGATCGACCGGGGCGTCTTCTACCTGGCAGGTCGGGTGGCGGGGGGTCGCGGTGTCGGGGTGTACGCCGGGAGCTTCGACACCCTGTCCCAGGCCTCACCCGTGACCATCACCGACGTCCGGGCCTTAGGCTCCGATCTGCGCATCGACTGGAGGATGTGACGTGTTCACCGGCATCGTCGAAACCACCGGCCTCGTCACCCGGGTCGTGGGGGACCACCGGGGGATGAGGATGAGGATCCAGGCGCCGGTCCTGCCCGATCGGGTGGGTGCGTCGGTGGCGGTCGACGGGGTGTGCCTCACCGCCACGGTGGTCCACCCCGACGGGTTCGAAGCCGACGTGGTGGCGGAGACCCTGGCCAGGACGACTCTGGGGGATCTCCGGCCGGGTGACGTAGTCAACCTCGAGCGGGCCCTTCCGGCTTCAGGCCGTTTCGACGGGCACTTCGTCCAAGGCCACGTCGACGCCACCGGAGAGGTGGTGGCCATCCAGCCCGAAGGCGACGGATCCCGGATGGTGCTGCGGGTCCCACCCGGTGTCCTCCGCTACGTGGTCGAGAAGGGGTCCCTGGCGGTGTCGGGAGTCAGCCTCACCGTGGCGGCGGTCCGAGACGACCTGGTGGAAGTGGCCCTGGTTCCCCACACCCTGGCCAACACCAATCTGGGACGTAGACGACCCGGGGACCGGGTGAACCTGGAAGCGGATATCCTCGCCAAATACGTGGAGCGCCTCTCGAGAGAGGAGACCCGGTGACCTTCGCCCCCATCGAGGAGATCGTGGCTGCGGTGCGGCGTGGTGAGTTGGTGATCATGGTGGACGACGCCGACCGTGAGAACGAGGGGGATTTGATCGTCGCGGCGGAGAAGGTGACCGAGGAGCAGATGGGGTTCATGATCCGCCATACGTCGGGGATCATCTGTTTGGCGATCGTGGGGGACCGGTTGGACGAGTTGGAGCTGCCGTTGATGGTGGGGACGAACACGGATGTGCGGCGGACGGCGTTCACTGCTTCGGTGGATGCGGTGCGGGGGACGACTACGGGGATTTCGGCGGCGGATCGGACTCGGACGGTGCGGGCGATCTTGGATCCGTCGACCCGTCCGGAGGATTTGGCCAGGCCGGGGCATATCTTTCCGTTGCGGTATGAGCCGGGGGGTGTGTTGAAGCGGGCGGGGCACACGGAGGCTGCGGTGGATCTGGCTCGGTTGGCGGGGTTGTATCCGGCGGGGGTGCTGGGGGAGGTGATGAACGACGACGGTTCGGTGGCTCGGCTGCCGGATCTGGAGCGGTTCGCCAAGGAGCACGACCTGTTGTTGGGGACGATCGCCGATCTGATCGCCTATCGGCGGCAGCGGGAGGAGAAGCTGGTCGAGCGGGTGATCGAGGCGCGGATCCCGACCCGGTTCGGGGAGTTCCGGGCGGTGGGTTACCGGTCGACGATCGACGGGCGGGAGCACATCGCGTTCGTGATGGGTGAGGTGGGGGATGGTCGGGACATCCTGGTGCGGGTGCATTCGGAGTGTTTGACGGGGGACGTGTTCGGGAGTCTGCGTTGTGACTGTGGGGTGCAGTTGGAGGCGGCGTTGGCCAGGGTGGCGGCGGAGGGTCGGGGGGTGGTGTTGTACATCCGGGGGCATGAGGGTCGGGGGATAGGGTTGTTGCACAAGCTGGCGGCCTACAACCTGCAGGATGCGGGGCGGGACACGGTGTCGGCCAACCAGGAGTTGGGGTTGCCGGTGGACGCCCGGGACTACGGGGTGGGAGCTCAGATCCTGTACGACCTGGGGGTGCGGACCATGCGGCTGCTCACCAACAACCCGACCAAACGGGCCGCGATCGAAGGCTACGGCCTGGCGATCTCCGAACGGGTGCCCCTGGTCACACCCCCCAACCCCCACAACCGGGACTACCTCGACACCAAGGCCCGCAAACTAGGCCACCGCTTCGAGGACGACGAATGAAGGTGGACCGCCTCGAGCCGGGACCTCCACCTCCCAAGGTGGGGGTCGCGGTTTCGGTGTTCAACCAGGCGGTGACCGAGCTCCTCCTCACCGAGGCGCTCGACGAGTTGGAGGAGCTGGGGGTAGAGGAGGTCGTGGTGGTCGAAGTAGCCGGTGCGTTGGAGCTGCCGGTTGCGGCACTGGGACTGATCCGTCGAGGCTGCCGAGCCGTGGTGGCCCTGGGCGCGGTCATCCGAGGGGAGACCGACCACTACGAGATCGTCACTCGGGAATCCGCCCGAGGCTTGATGGACGTGGCCCTCGGTTCGGGAGTGCCGGTCGCCAACGGGGTGTTGGCGTGTCACGACTACGGGCAGGCGGTCGAACGCTCCCGGCCGGGTCCCGCCAACCGGGGCAGGGAAGCGGTCCGAGCCGCGGTGGAGGCTGCCCGTCTACTCCAGGCGCCGGGACGCTAACCTGTGGACCACAAGCGGAGGGTCGAAGGCCTCCCACCCGGCCACCGGAAGGTGCGCCGAGGTCGCGAAAGGGGATCAACCCCCTTGGTGGACATCCCACCGGTTCGCTCGACCCTGGACGGCAGACGACCGTCCTTCTCCGCGTAACGACGAGCCGAAGGCGAGCTACGGCCAACGGCACCAAGACGAATAAGGAGGTTGAGATCGCCGACCTGCGAGTCAACGGATACATAAAGGCTCCCGAGGTGCGGGTGGTGGCACCCGACGGAACCCAGATCGGGGTCAAGAAGCTGGCCGAGGCCCTGTGGCTGGCCGACCAGCTCGGGTTGGACCTGGTGGAGGTGGCCCCCGACGCCAACCCGCCGGTCTGCAAGATCATGGACTACGGAAAGTTCAAGTACGAGCAGTCGGTCAGAGAACGGGAAGCGAGGAAGAAGCAGACCCGCACGGTCATCAAGGAGACCCGGATGAGTCCCCGGATCGCCGAGCACGACTTCCATCTCCAGGCTCGGCGGATCGCCGAGTGGCTCGAGGAAGGCGACAAGGTGAAGATCACCGTCCGGTTCCGGGGGCGGGAACGTGAACGACCCGAATACGGGGAGAGGGTGTTGAGACGACTGATCGAAGAAGTGGCCGGCGTCGGGGTGGTGGAACAGCCCCCCTCGATGGAGGGAAGGAACATGACCATGGTGTTGGCCCCGGTCAAGTCGAAGGCGGCCAGGCGGGCCGAGGCGGAAGCTGCCCGACGGGACGAACAGGGATCGAGCGAGGAGGAATGAGATGCCGAAGATGAAGACCCACAAGGGAACCGCCAAACGGGTCAAGGTATCCGGCTCGGGCCGGCTCCTACGCCGACAGGCTGGCAGGGGCCACTACCGGCTCGCCAAGAGCAAGGACCGGTTCCGCCGGCTCCGCGGCTACACCGAGGTGTCTTCAACCGACGCCAAGACCGTCCGGCGGCTTCTCGGACTCTGATCCCGAAAGGAGGATGTGATGGCTCGTGTGAAGAGGGCGGTCCACGCCAAGAAGAAGCACAAGAAGGTCCTCGAACGGGCCAAGGGTTACAAGGGCGCGCGGAGCCGCCGGTTCAAGACCGCCAACGAGCAGGTCATGAACGCCATGCAGGACGCCTACCGGGACCGCCGCGACCGGAAAGGCGATTTCCGGCGTCTCTGGATCACCCGCATCAACGCCGCGGCCCGTCAACACGGAATGTCCTACTCGCGGTTCATCGCCGGGCTGAAAGCCGCCGAAGTGGAGGTCGACAGGAAGATGCTGGCCGACCTCGCGGTCAACGACCCGGCGGCGTTCGCCGACCTCGTCGAGGTTGCACGACGGGCCTGACCCCGCGGTCCCCCTGGCCGCCTCCAACCCGAGGGTGAAGGCGGCCAGGAAGCTGAAACGCGCCCGGAATCGTGACCAGACCCTCATAGAGGGACCCCACCTGCTGGCCGAGGCGGCGGCAGTGGGGGCTCGCATAATCCAGGTGTTCGCATCGCCGGCCGACCCCACCGCAGCCGAGCTGGCCCGGAGAGCAGGCGCGAGGTTCGACTATGTGGACGACAGGGTGTTGGCGGGGCTGAGCGACACCGTCAACCCCCGCGGTCCGGTGGCGGTGATCCGGATTCCCGCCCCCAGACCCGTCCGGCGGGACCTCTTGTGGGTCATGGTCTCGGATCCGGGCAACGGCGGAACCCTGATCAGAACGGCCGCGGCGTTCGGTCAAGACGTCGTCTTCCATCCCAGGGCGGTGGACCCCTGGTCTCCCAAGGTTCTGCGGGCCGCGGCCGGGGGCCACTTCCGAACCAACGTGGTGGTGGGCGAACCCCCCGCGGGATGGGGCGTGATCGCCCTCACCCCCCGAGGCGGTATCCCCCCGGAAGAACTCGGGCAACGCCTCGACCCCCACCGACGATGGGCGTTGGCGATCGGATGGGAAGCCGAAGGGCTCGATCCCGGGCTGGTGGAGCTGGCCGACCTCACGGTGTCGATCCCGATGCCCGGCGGGGTGGAGAGCCTCAACGCCGCGGTCGCGGGAGCCATCACCGGTTACTGGCTGAGCCGTTGGAGAGGGCGAACGCTGGGGGGCTAACCTGCCGCCTCCGTGAACCCGCAACTCGCCGAAGTCGTCGAAGCCGCCCCCGGCAAGCTCGCCGCGGTCCAGAGCCTCGAGGAGCTCGACCGCGTAGAGGCCGAGCTGCTCGGCCGGCGGTCGGTGCTGGCCCAGCTCCAGAAGGCGATCGGGTCCCTCCCTCCCGAAGAACGGCCCGCCCTCGGAAGGGACCTCCAGCAGGCCAGGGCGACACTGGTCGAACTGGTCGAGACGCGGCGGAGGGCACTGGAACGGGAGATCGCCGACCGGGTCGCGACGGCCGACCGGGTAGACGTCACCCTGGACGCCTTTCGGCTACCTCTCGGCTCCCGTCACCTGATCTACCAGACGATCGAGGAGGTCTGCGAGATCTTCGTCTCCCTCGGCTACGTGGTGGCGGAGGGTCCCGAAGCGGAGATCGCCTGGTACAACTTCGACGCCCTCAACACGCCCCCTACCCATCCGGCTCGGGCAGAGACCGACACCCTGTACATCGACTTCGGGGATCCGGCCACCGAACCACTCCTCCGCACCCACACATCCCCCATGCAGATCCGGTGGATGGAAGCCCACCGTCCGCCGGTGGCGGTGGTGGTACCCGGCAAGGTGTATCGGGCCGACACCATCGATGCGTCCCACCTACCCGTGTTCCACCAGGTGGAGGGCCTCATGGTGGGGGAGGACGTGCGCTTCTCCGACCTGAAAGGGACCCTCGCCCATTTCGCCCGTTCGTTCTTCGGTCCCCAAACCCAGGTCCGTTTCCGCCCCAGTTTCTTCCCGTTCACCGAACCGTCGGCCGAACTGGACGTCTCGTGTTTCGCATGTCGGGGTGGCGAGCCCGGCTGCCGGGTGTGCGGCGGGGAGGGCTGGCTCGAGCTGCTGGGATGCGGGATGGTGGATCCCAACGTCTTCGATGCGGTGGGCTACGACCCCAAGAGTGTCACCGGGTTCGCCTTCGGAATGGGGGTGGAACGTCTCGCCATGGTGCGTCACTCGATCGACGACATTCGCCTCTTCGTCGACAACGATCTCCGGTTCCTGAGGCAGTTTCCGTGATGGAGGTCCCCAAGTGCGTGTGAGTCTCAGATGGCTGGGCGACTTCCTCGAGCTGCCCACCACCGACCCTGGGGAGATCGCCCGGGCTCTCACCGGGTTGGGGCTCAAGGTCGAATCCATCGAACACCTGGAAGCCCGGTGGGCGGCTGTGGTGACCGCCAAGGTGGTCTCCGCCGAACCTCACCCTCACGCCGACCGCCTTCGGGTTTGTCGGGTGGACATGGGGTCCGAGGTGCTCGAAGTGGTGTGCGGTGCATGGAACTTCGAGGCCGGTGCCACGGTCGCCTTCGCGCCACCCGGCGCGCGGCTGGCCGACGGCACCGTGCTGGAGGTGCGGCGCATCCGCGGAGTCGAATCCAACGGCATGATCTGCTCGGAACGTGAGTTGGGGCTGTCGGACGACCACGAAGGGATCCTCGTCCTGCCCGACGAGATCGTCCCGGGGCGGCCATTGGAAGAGGTCGTCGAGCTCCCCGACGTGGTGTTCGAACTCGAAGTGACGGCCAACCGGCCCGACGCGATGTCGATGATCGGAGTGGCCCGTGAGCTGGCCGCCTACTACCGGATCCCCTACCGATGGCCGGAAGACGACTACCCCGCCATCCCGGGTGCCCCGACCACCAAGGTCGAGATAGCCGACCCGGCCGGGTGCTACCGCTTCACCCTGAGGGAGATCCGCAACGTCCGGGTGGGTCCGTCTCCACTGTGGATGAGACGGCGACTCCAGGCGGCGGGGGTCAGGCCCATCAACAACGTGGTCGACGTCACCAACTACGTCATGATCGAGCTCGGCCATCCCCTCCATGCCTTCGACGCGGACCGGCTGGAAGGCGACCTGCTCGTGGTGAGGCGGGCCGAGGACGGCGAGACCCTCGTCACCCTCGACGGCGTGACCCGGAGACTGTCCGCCGAGGACGTCGTGATCTGTGATCGCACCGGACCGGTGAGCCTGGCAGGGACCATGGGGGGAGAATCGACCGAGGTGGGCGACCAGACCACCAGGGTGCTGCTCGAGGCGGCGAGCTGGGACCCACCGTCGATCATGTGGATGTCCCGCCGGCACGGGCTCCGCTCGGAAGCCTCGGCTCGCTTCGAACGGGGCGTCGATCCGAACCTGCCGCCCCGGGCCTCGGCCCGGGCGGCTCTGCTCATCCACCGACTCGCCGGGGGAGATGTGTTGGAGGGTCTGATCGACGAAGTGGCGGTGCCGTTCGCCCCCAGGCGTGTCGACCTGCCGCTGTCGGAGGTGGAGCGCTTGCTCGGCCCCGGATTCGACCAAGGACGGGTGGTCGAGGTGCTCACCTCGCTGGACCTCGAGGTCGAGGGGAGCGACCCGCTCACGGTGGTGGTACCCACCTTCCGGCCCGACCTCTCCCGCCCGGTGGACCTGGTCGAAGAGGTCGCCCGCCTGGTCGGCTACGACTCGTTTCCCGAAACCCTGCCCAGGGGACCCGGCGGGGGATGGAACCGCCGCCAGAAGGCCAGGCGCCGACTCGTCGAGACCCTGGCAGGTCTCGGACTGAACCAGGCTCTCCCCCTACCGTTCGTCACCCCCGAAGACCTCCAGGTGTTCGACCACCCCGCGGATGACGTGATCCGGGTCACCAACCCGCTTCGGGAGGAAGAGTCGATCCTCCGGCCGTCGCTCCTCCCCGGCCTGCTCAAGTCCCTCCGTCGCAACGTGGCACGTGGAGTCTCTCCCGTAGGGCTGTTCGAGGTGGGGAGGGTGTTCATCCGGGAGTCCTCACCCGACGACCCACGCATCCCCAACCAGCCGGAGCGTCTCGGGTGGGCACTGGTCGGATCGTTCGGTCCCGCCGACCTGGCCGGACGGTCCCGCGAAGTAGACGTTTACACCTCGACCGGCATACTCCGGGTGGTGGTCCACGCTCTGGGTGGCCGGGTAGCCCTCCAACCGGACCACCGTCCCGGGTTCCATCCCGGGAGAACCGCCCGGGTCACCGATCCCGAAGGTCAGGTCCTCGGCTGGGTCGGTGAGCTCCACCCTCTGTTGGTCGACCGATACGAACTCGACGGGAGGGTGGCCATCGCCGAGCTGGACCTCGACCGGCTGCTCGACCTGCCTCGAGCGACCACCGCCCAACCGGTGTCCGCCCTACCCGCCGGTGGAGTTCGACCTGGCTTTCACCGTTCCCGAGGAGCTGCCGGCTTCCCAGCTCGTCGCCTCTCTGGTAGACGCCGCATCCGACCTGGTCGAGGACGCCTTCGTCTTCGACGAGTACCGGGACCCGGCCACAGGCACCCGCAGCTTGGCGATCCGCCTCATCTTGAGGGCTCCCGACCGGACCCTGGCCGGTGAGGAGGTGGCTTCGATCCGCCAACGCATGATCGACGCGGTCGCAGGGCTGGGTGCGCGTCTTCGAGGTGCGGGATGAGCAGCCTCCTGTCGGTGGGGGACCTCACTCCCGCCGAGCTGCGTCGCCTGGTAGAGGTCGCGCGTGACCTGAAGCGGGCTCCGCAGCTCGGGGCGGGGAAGCTCGCGGGAAAGACCATCGGGCTGTTCTTCGAGAAGCCTTCGCTCCGTACCTGGGTGAGCTGCGACGTGGCTGCGGTCCAGCTGGGAGCCCATCCCGTTGCGATCAGGAACGAGGAGGCTGGTCTGGGAACCCGGGAGCCGGCCGAGGACATGGGCAAGGTCCTCGGTCGCTACCTGGACGCCCTCGGGATGCGGGTTCGCCGACACACCGACTTGGAGACGGTGGCGGCGGTGGCGGGTATCCCGGTGGTGAACCTCCTCTCCGACCGGGAACATCCCTGCCAGGCGCTGGCGGACCTGGTCACCATCGCCGAACGGGTCGGCAACACACCCCGGGTCGCGTTCGTAGGGGACGGCAACAACGTGTGCCACTCGCTGATGCTGGCGGTGACCATGTGGGGAGGATCGATCAGAGTGGCGACCCCGCCCGGCTACGAACCCCACTCAGAAGTGGTGGCTTCGGCCCGTCGCTGGGGCGAGGTGGAGCTGGGTGACGATCCGCGATGGGCGGTCGAAGGTGCACAGGTGGTCTACACCGACGTGTGGGCGTCGATGGGACAGGAGTCCGAGGCCGACCAGCGGCGGCGGGCGTTCGAGGGCTTCGTCGTCGACTCGGACCTGATGGATTCAGCCGACTCTTCGGCCGTGTTCATGCACTGCCTGCCCGCCCACCGGGGAGAGGAAGTGACCGCCGAAGTCCTGGAAGGGCCCCGGTCGGTGGTGTTCGACCAGGCCGAAAACCGGCTGCACGCCTTCAAGGCGGTCCTCCTGTGGATGTTCGGTGTCGTTGACTGAGCTCCTCGAATCCGACGCGGTCGAGGCCGCACCCGGCCTGCTGGGATGCCTGCTGATCAGTCGGGTAGGGGGCGAGACGACCGCCATACGGATCAGCGAGGTGGAGGCGTACCGTCAAGACGACCCCGCCAGCCACAGCCACCGGGGCATCACCCCGCGGAACCGCACGATGTTCGGCCCCGCCGGTCGGCTCTACGTCTACCGGTCCTACGGGATCCACTGGTGCGCCAACGTCGTCACCGGACCGGAGGGGTTCGGGTCGGCCGTGCTGTTGCGGGCCGGTGACCCGGTCGAGGGAGTCGACGTGATGATTCGACGGCGAGGCCGTTCCGACCATCTGACCGACGGGCCGGGAAAGCTCTGTCAGGCCATGGGCATCGAAGGACACCACGACGGAGTCGACCTCCTCGGCGACGGGCCGCTCATCCTCACACCGGGCGAGCCCCCGAAGACGATCCGGTCGACCCCCCGCATCGGGATCAGCAAGGCCACCGACGTCCCATGGCGGTTCGTGGGAGAGTTCGAACGACCGGGGGCTAATCTGCCCCGGCCGTGACTCCCGATCCCGATGTCCAGTTTCGGTACCTGGTCCGCAACGCCGACCGGGTGGTGCCAGAAGAGGGACTCCTCGAGCTCCTCCGATCGGGTCGTCCTCTGAGGGTGAAGCTGGGAGTCGACCCGACTGCTCCGGCGGTGACCCTCGGCTGGGCGGTGGTTCTCAGGAAGCTGAGGGAGTTCCAGGACCTTGGTCACACCGCGGTGCTGATCGTCGGCGACTTCACCGCCCAGGTGGGGGATCCGAGCCTCCAGAGCGAAGCCAGGAAGCGTCTCTCCGCAGAGGAGGTGAGAGCCCACGCTCAGGCGGTGCTCGACCAGTTCAGGGTCATCCTCGCGCCGGAACGGCTCGAGATCCGGTTCAACTCGGAGTGGCTCGCACCCCTCACCATGAGCGAGGTCCTCGACCTGTCGGCCAAGGCCACCGTCGCGCAGCTCCTAGAACGGGAGGACTTCTCTCGCCGGTTCGAGCAGGGTGTGCCCATCTCGATGATGGAGTTCATGTATCCGCTGCTCCAGGCCTACGACTCGGTAGCCGTGCGAGCCGACGTGGAGCTGGGAGGCTCCGACCAGCTGTGGAACCTGATGATGGGGCGCACCATCCAGGAGAGGTACGGCCAACCGCCCCAGGTGGCGATGACCATGCCACTGCTGGTCGGGACCGACGGGGAACACAAGATGTCCCAATCATTGGGCAACTACATCGGGATCACCGACCCCCCCTCGGAGATGTTCGGCAAGACGATGAGCATTCCCGATCACGTCATGGTGTCCTGGTTCCGACTCGTCACCGACCTGCCCACCGAGGAGATCGACCGTATCGAAGAGGGGCTGCAGAAAGGGGAGCTACATCCGGGGGAGGTGAAGCGCCGTCTGGCCCGGGAGATCGTCGGCGCCTACCACGGCCAGGAGGCGGCGGCAGCCGCCGAGGCCGAGTTCGATCGGATCTTCAGAGAGGGGCGACTCCCCGACGAGATACCCGAGCATCACCTCGGGCCCGGCTCGACGGTGTCGCTGCCCGCCGTGCTCAGAGAGGCCGGCATGGTCGGATCGGCCGGAGAGGCGAGACGTCTGATCGCCCAGGGAGGCGTCAAGATCGACGGCGAACCGGTCAGCGACCTCGAGGTCGCCCGGGCAGAGCTGGTCGGCCGGGTGGTCCAAGTGGGAAAACGGCGGTTCGTACGTTTCGTGTGACCGGCTGCTATGCTTCGAGCCGCGCAGGGACCCTGCGCCCGATTCACCGTCTGCCCAGGCTCCGCTCAGGCAGACGAGTTGGGGATAGATCTCGACCACGGCTAGACTGACGGTTCGCCCGTCACGAGTCCGTGGCGAACTTCGGGCTCCTTGACAACTGAACAGCGTGCCAAAAACCAGCATGCACTCATGCCCGAACCGACAGGCGAGGGCAGAGCGCATCTAGCTCGGGCCGCCGACCCCCAGGGTCGGTCGGTCTGGGACCCATGGAAGTGATTCCGGGGTCCAGGGATGCGACTCGAAGTTGACAGGATTGGACCGACACCCTCGAGGTCGTCGGCCATGAATGTTCGATGGAGAGTTTGATCCTGGCTCAGGACGAACGCTGGCGGCGTGCCTAATGCATGCAAGTCGAGCGACGCACACGG
>BPGJ01000015.1:0-22500 GCA_026002975.1 Acidimicrobiia bacterium | reverse complement strand
GGGTAAGACCTCGTGGAGGCCCGAACACCCAGGTTGAAAACTAGTGGGATGACCTGTGGATAGGGGTGAAAGGCCAAGCGAACCCGGAGATAGCTGGTTCTCCCCGAAATATTTAGGGCTAGCGTCGCGTGTTGAGTCGCAGCGGGGGTAGAGCACTGGATTGGGCTAGGGGGCCACAAGCTTACCGAACTCAGCCAAACTCCGAATCCCGTAGCGTCAGAGCGCGAGCAGTCAGACCACGGGGGATGAGCTTCGTTGGTCGAGAGGGAAACAGCCCAGACCGCCAGCTAAGGCCCCTAAATGTGTGCTAAGTGGGAAAGGATGTGGAATCGCCCAAGACAGCCAGGGAGGTTGGCTTAGAAGCAGCCATCCTTTAAAGAGTGCGTAACAGCTCACTGGTCGAGTGACTCTGCGCGGAAAATGTAACGGGGCTCAAGCACACCGCCGAAGCTGCGGGATCCGGCCTTCGGGCCAGATCGGTAGGGGAGCGTCGTGCAGCCCGTGAAGCGGCGGCGTAAGCCAGCCGTGGAGGCTGCACGAGTGCGAATGCCGGCATGAGTAGCGAATGAAGAGTGAGAATCTCTTCCGCCGAATGTCCAAGGGTTCCTGGGGAAGGCTCGTCCGCCCAGGGTAAGTCGGGACCTAAGGCGAGGCCGCGAGGCGTAGTCGATGGACAACGGGTTGATATTCCCGTACCACTCTGTGCGCGCCCGGGCCGAATCTGGTGTGCTAAGGAAAGCCCTTCGGGGCCTACCGACCCCACCAGTAGTAGGCCAGCGATGGGGTGACGTGGAAGGGTAAGCGGACCCGGGCGTTGGTTGTACCCGGGGTAAGCGTGTAGGCCGGGGACCAGGCAAATCCGGTCCCCACACAAGGCTGAGACGCGATGCCGAGCCGCTCTAGGCGAAGCCGCTGAACGCCCATGCCACCGAGAAAAACCTCTAGCGAGTGCACAGGGTGCCCGTACCCCAAACCGACACAGGTGGACAGGTAGAGAATACCGAGGCGAGCGAGAGAACCGTGGTTAAGGAACTCGGCAAATTGGCCCCGTAACTTCGGGAGAAGGGGCGCCCCGGTAGGGTGTAGGACTTCGCGTCCGAAGCCCGAGGGGGCCGCAGTGACCAGGCCCAAGCGACTGTTTACTAAAAACACAGCAGCGTGCGAAGTCGCAAGACGATGTATACGCTGTGACGCCTGCCCGGTGCCGGAAGGTTAAGTGGAGGGGTTAGCCGCAAGGCGAAGCTCCGAAACTAAGCCCCGGTAAACGGCGGCCGTAAGCAAGTTGCGGCTCCAAGGGGGTAACTCCTTGGATCAAACCCTGCTATATGCTGGGAACCCCGAGTATCCGGCGGTACTCGTCTGCGCTTCTGTCACAGCCTCGTGGTAGTGACAGAGGCATGGGCAGTGACAATCCGACCGGTGCGGGCAATCAGCAGGAAAGGCCCGATTCCGAAGCCTGGCTCGATCGAATCCCTCTCGACGTGGGACACTATGTCGCGGGATTCATCGACGGAGAGGGAAGCTTCAATGTCCCTATCCGTCGGGAGCGAGATCGATCTCTCCCATGGCGTGTAGGCTTGTCGTTCAACGTTTCCCAGCTCGGAGAAGAGCTTCCGGAGCTGCTCCGGAGCGCATTCGGGTGCGGAACCGTACGACGACGAGCCGACGGCGTGGTGTACTTCGAGGTAACGAGGCCGGATGACCTGCGCAGGAGGGTGTTTCCGTTCTTACGGAGATTTCCGCTGCGGGGTCCGAAGAGAGCCGACCTCGAAGTATTCGAAAGAATCGCATCGCTGATCGAGTCGGGTGTTCACCGCACCCCGGAGGGACATCGTCTGATCATCGAGCTTCGCGGCCCGATGAATCGCGGTGGCAAAAGGCGCCGCACAGACGAGGAGCTACTCCGTGTGCTGAGGGATTGGGAATCCTCAGAGGCCATACGCAGGGCTCCGTGTTGAAGCGCACGGATGAAGATATGGTCCACGCCCCATGGCGACATGGGGAGACACGTGAACTATAACGGTCCTAAGGTAGACGCTCTCTTTCGTGCGAGAGCACTGCCCCCCACGATGGCGACGTCGTGGAGAGCAGCTGGCTATATGCTGGGAACCCCGAGTATCCGGCGGTACTCGTCTGCGCTTCTGTCATAGCCTCGTGGTAGTGACAGAGGCATGGGCAGTGACAATCCGACCGGTGCGGGCAATCAGCAGGAAAGGCCAGGTATCGAGCAATGGGTGGTCGGGTTCGTAGATCGTGAACAACCGTCACGACGATCACCGGGAACCGCTAGTGCGGTGGTCGGTTGAAGCGCCGGCGAGAGCTGGTCGAGAATATCGTTCCGTTCTTCGAACGCAACCCATTGATAACCGCAAAGCGGAGAGACTTCGAGCTCTTCGCCGAGGTCTTGAGGCTGATGGAGATCAACGCCCATCTGACGCCTCAGGAACTCGAGGCGATCGCAGCACTCACGGAGCGCATGCATCGCCGGAAGCGGTCTCGTTACCTGGAATCCTCAGAGGCCATACGCCAGCCAACTCGGCTCCGACCGCCGAGTTGAAGATATGGTCCGAGCCTCATGGCGACATGAGGAGTGACTCGAGCGAAATTCCTTGTCGGGTAAGTTCCGACCTGCACGAATGGCGTAACGACTTGGGCACTGTCTCAACCACGGACTCGGTGAAATTGCAGTGTGAGTGAAGATGCTCACTACCTGCGGCAGGACGGAAAGACCCCGGAACCTTTACTGCAGCTTGACATTGGAGTCTGGCGGTCGATGTGTAGGATAGGTGGGAGGCTAGGAAGCGCGGGCGCCAGCTCGCGTGGAGCCGCCGTTGAAATACCACCCTTCGATCGACGGGCTTCTAACCTCGGTCCGTTATCCGGATCAGGGACAGTGTCTGGCGGGCAGTTTCACTGGGGCGGTGGCCTCCTAAAGTGTAACGGAGGCGCCCAAAGGTTCCCTCAGCCTGGTCGGCAATCAGGCGTTGAGTGTAAAGGCACAAGGGAGCTTGACTGCGAGACCTACAAGTCGAGCAGGGACGAAAGTCGGGCTTAGTGATCCCACGGTTGCATGTGGGATGCGCCGTGGCTCATCGGCTAAAAGGTACTCCGGGGATAACAGGCTTATCACGCCCAAGAGTCCATATCGACGGCGTGGTTTGGCACCTCGATGTCGGCTCGTCGCATCCTGGGGCTGGAGCAGGTCCCAAGGGTCGGGCTGTTCGCCCGTTAAAGCGGCACGCGAGCTGGGTTTAGAACGTAGACTCACTGCGTCCCCTGGGAGCAATCCCAGGGTGCTCACCGACTCATATCGGGGGAACCTGTCACAGGTCCGAACTACTGTGGCAGGCAATCCCGAGGGAAGGCCGGTGTCATGGAGTCGTTCTGGCCATATCTGGCAGGCTTTTTCGACGGCGATGGAAGTATTCACTTCCAGATCGTTCGTCAGAACGAGTATCGATGGGGCTTCTACATCAGACCGAGCTTGGTGTTTTATCAAGCTACGGAAGCCAAGGGTGGTTTGGTGGAAATCCGGCGTCGCCTAGACATGGGACGGCTCCGGGACAGGTCCGGCGGTATGTCGGACCTCACGATCACGAACCGCCGCGCGATACAAGGCCTGTTGCAGCGGATGGCACCGTATGTGATCTTCAAGCGGCGGCATGTCGACGCTGCTCTGGAGCTCCTCAGGAGGTTGCCTCCGCCCAGGGATCCGATGGGTTTCCTGGAGATATGCCAGGCTGTCGACGACTTCGCATCCCTAAACTTCTCGAAGAGCAGGACTGTTACGACAGCGACGGTCCGGGAAGCTCTCGAGAGGCATGGGTACATCGGCCCCCGTAACGACTGAACCCGCAAGGGTGAGACGGGTTGTCGCGGCCTTTAAAGAGGCCAAATCTAAGGCGTCCGTCATACGTCGGCCCCCCGAAAGGGGGTGGAGGGATAGTCTGACACCCTCAGCGATGAGGGAAAACGATGTGCGTGAGACAGTAAGTGACCGTTGCTGTCTATAAATCCGGCTATATGCTGGGAAATCCGGAATGTATCCTGCGGTACTCGTCCATGTCGCACCCCGCCGGTATGTTGGGGTGGCGACGATGGGCAGTGACAATCCGACAGGTGAGCCGGACTATCAGCAGGGAAGGCTCGGAGCCTATCTCAGTGGGTTCGCTGATGGAGAGGGTACTTTCTCGATCGGTCTTCAGCGAAGGCCAGACCTCAGATTCGGGTACCAAATCGTGCCTGAATTTCGGGTCAGCCAAAACGAAGAGCGCGCCGAGGTCTTGGAACTGTTTCGGTCCACGCTGGGCTGTGGCCGCGTCGCCGTGAACCATCGCGGTCGGTCGGGCGACAGGACCCTCGTATTCGTGGTCCGGAACAGGAAAGACCTGGTGGAGAAGGTGATTCCTTTCTTCGACGCAAACCCCATCCTGTCGAGCAAGGCACGAGAGTTCGACGCCTTCCGTCGAGTAGTGATCGCCATGACAAAGGGCGAACACTTGGAACGGAAGGGTTTCGACTCTCTGGTGCGGATCGCCCTCAGCATGAATGGAGAGGGTCGATACCGGAAATGGCGGCTCGACGATGTGATAGGCCCGGGAACCCTCAGAGGCCATACGCCGGACACCGATCATACGGATCGGTGAAGAGATGGTCCGACCCCCATGGCGACATGGGGAGCCAGGCGGAACAGAAACGACCTGGCCGCCGGAGACTCTGTCTCCGGAGGTAACAGAAGTGTCGGTCCCTATCCGCCGCAGGCGTAGGAGGCTTGAGGGGAGCTGTCCCTAGTACGAGAGGACCGGGATGGACGTACCTCTGGTGTGCGAGTTGTCCTGCCAAGGGCACGGCTCGTTGGCTATGTACGGACGGGATAAGCGCTGAAGGCATCTAAGTGCGAAGCCCACCCCAAGATCAGGCCTCCCACGGGGTAACCCGGTAAGGCCCCTGGTAGATGACCAGGTCGATAGGCCGGAGGTGTAAGCACGGCAACGTGTTCAGCCGACCGGTACTAATAGGCCGAGGGCTTGGACTCGAATCCAATCGACGTGCTCGCTATGGAGTGCTCGGGGTGCCCGGGCGACGATGTGCAGATTTGCGACGATGTGCAGATTTGCCCGGTGGCGATAGCGGCGGGGAACCACCCGTTCCCATTCCGAACACGGAAGTGAAACCCGCCAGCGCCGATGGTACTTGGGGGGCGACCCCCTGGGAGAGTAGGTCACCGCCGGGCATCAATCCGAGAGGGCCGGCTCGAGCCGGCCCTCTCACGCGAGGAGGCAGCCATGGACAAGAAGCGGCGACGGATCCACGTCGGAGCCGGCGGTCGGCTGCCCCGCTGGGTCACCGACGAGATCAACCTGTCGACACCCAAACCGAGGAGGCAGGCCGCGATCCGGGAGCTGGAACTCGGGCTTCGCCAGTTCGCAGACGACCGGTTCGATGCCGCGTATCGAACCCTGACCAAGGCCAAGAAGCTGGCGCCACAGGCTCCCACCATCAGGGAGCTCCTCGGCCTGGCCGCCTACAACACCGAACGTTGGCAGGAGGCGCTCAGGGAGCTGAGGACCTACCGGCGGATGACGGGCGACACCACCCACATGGCGGTGGAGATGGACTGCCTCCGCGCGATGGGCCGGGAAGCCGACGTCGAGAAGACGTGGAACCTCTTCCGGGAGTTGGGCGGCTCCCGGGAAGCCGACGACGAGGCGAGGGTGGTCTACGGGTCGTACCTGGCCGACAAGGGTCGTCTGGCCGAAGCCTGGGCGGTGGTCAAGCCAGGACGGCTGGTGGCCCACCCACCCGAGAGCACCCTCCGCAGGTGGGCGGTGGCAGCCCGGGTGGCGGCCGAATCCGGCCGGGGAGACGCCGCCCGAAGGATCCTCGACGCGATTCGTACCGCCGGAGACCAGCCTTGGCTGGCCGACCTGGAGGCCCTCGTCGACCGTTACGTGTCATAGCCCAACGCTAGGTTCCTCCTCATCCCTCCCCGCCTTCCCTGGAGGAGGCTCCCATGTCCCAAGTCGAGCAACACCACCGATCATCTATCCGGGTCGCCGACGTCAACCTCGTCGTCCTGGTAGGCCGGATCGCCGTCCCCATCCTTCCCCGGTCGGGAGGGTCCGACGGGAGGATGCTCCTCCTGGTGAGACAGCCCGACTCGCGGGTGGACGTCCTGCCCGTGGTCCTAGGGCCGGACACGGAAGACGTGGGGACGCCTCCACCCGGAACCAGGGTGATGGTCGCGGGGCGGCTGAGTCGACGATTCGGCGGCGAGCCCGGAGGCCCCCGCAGCCGGCTGGAGATCCTGGCGACCGGAGTCTCGCTGGCGGAAAAGCCCTGGTAGTGGCGGGGTTGACAGAGGTTGTAGGTTGAAACGGTCCCCGGTCCCTGGAGGTCCCCGACATGCCCTGGCTGTGGTCCGACGACCTCGCCCGTGCCCTGATCGAGGCGGGCACTCCCCCCGAGCTGGTCGAGAACTGGTCGGTCAACCCGTGGGCGGTCGCGGTCCCCGACGGGGTGGATCCGGTGGAGGCCGGTCGGATCCTCCTCGAGGGTGACCAGTCTGCGGCGTGAGGTTGCTCGAGGAAACGACCAACATGGAGCAGGTGTGGCGCACACTGAGGCGGCCCCGCTGGGCGCTGTTCACCATCCTCACCATGGGGGCGGTGGCGCTGTTCGTCCGCCTGGGGATCTGGCAGCTCGACAGACACTCGGAGAGGGTGGAGCTGAACCGGGTCCTGGCCGAGCGGATCTCCCTACCACCCCTCGACCTCGCCTCCGCCGAGCGGTTGGATCCGGCCGCGCTCGAGTACCGCCCCGTCGAGGTGAGCGGCACTTTCCTGGTCGACGCCGAGCTGCTGTGGCGGGGTCGGGCATGGCAGGGACAGCCCGGGTTTCACGTGCTGACCCCCCTGGACGTAGGAGGCCGGGTGGTCGTCGTGGATCGAGGTTGGATTCCCCTCGACGTCGACCCTTCGATGGTCCGTCCACCTGACGGGCAGGTGGTAGTGGTCGGTTTGGCCCGCCTCCCTCAGCCCGCTCGGGTGCAGGGATCCTACGTCACGGGTGTGGATCCTGCGGTGTGGACCGAACTATGGGGGCTGTCTGCAGCTCCGTTCTGGCTGCAGGTGATCGACGGGCCGGGTGACCGCCTGCCGGTCCCCAGCGACCCACCCGATGTGGCGGACACGGGACCGCACCTGTCCTATGCGCTGCAATGGTTCGGGTTCGCGGTGGTCTCTGCGATCGGATTCGTGTTCCTGCTACGCAGGGTGGGGCGTGGCGAAGCTGCCGACCTCGGCTCCGGGGATCCGGAGGAGTTGGGTGGGGGAGAGAAGCACCTTCGAGACCCGGTTTCCACCTCCGATCACCACCCTGGTCCTGGTCATGACCGCTTCGTCGATGAGGACCCCTAGTTCGGGAGGAAGGCCGAAGGGGGTCACCCCGCCGATCTCCATCCCGGTGATCCGAAGGGTTTCCTCCGCCGAGGCGAAAGAGAGCTTCCTGACGCCCAGCCGCTGCCTGACCGCGTGGTTGACGTCGAGGCGGGTGGTGGCTAGGGCCATGCACATCGCCCGGATCCCCGGAGGTTTCCGGGAGGAGACCAGGATGGCGTTGGCGCTGTCGGCCGGGTCGACTCCGTAGGCTCGGCAGAACTCCGCGGTGTCGGCCAGAGCAGGGTCGCAGTCCATCACCTCGAAATCGACACCCAGCTCGATCAAGGCACGTTCGACCGCCGGATGAAGCCCCATGAGTGGATCAACCCTAACGGGCGGGTAGAGGGGAGCGAACCACCCGGGCCACGGCCCGTGCTCCTGGGAGGGTGATGGAGAAGCAGGCTCCACCGAGCAGCTCCGACCTTCGGTATTCGGCGGTGCCACCGTGCGCCTTGGCGATCATGTCCACGATCGCCAGACCGATCCCCGATCCGGGCTGGGTGGCGTTCAACCGGTTGGGTCCCCGCTCGAACCGCTGCCAGATCAGCTCCTGGTAACGGCGGGGAACACCGGGCCCGTCGTCGTGGACCTCGATGGTGACCGTGTCGCCGATTCCGGCACCCACCACCTGGATCCGTCCCCGGCCGTAGCGCTGGGCGTTGGATATGAGATTGACCAGGGCCTGTTGGATCCGTTCCGGATCGACCGACGCCCAGAGATGGTCCGGGACGTCCACCTTGGTCTGCTCGGAAGCTCCGTCGACCGAGGACACTGCAGCCTCTACCAGCTCGACCACCGGCACCTTCCTCCGGCTTATTCCCAGACCCTCCGGGTCCTGACGGGCCAGGGTCACCAGGTCGGACACGATCCGGGTGAGGTAGCCGGCCTGCTGCCGAACGGTTTCCATCATCTCTTTTCGTTCCTCATCGGACAGGTCCATCTCGGCCAACACGTCCAGGTATCCCACGACGGCGGTCAGGGGGGTTCGGAGCTCATGGGATATGGAAGACACCAGGTCGGCCCGGTCCTTCTCCACCAACTCCCGGTTCTCCCGGATCGCGATGGCCTGACGCAGCACCACCAGGGCCACCACCATGAAGGTGACCAGGAGCAGGAATCTGGTGGTCGTGTCGAGTTGTGACCCCACCAGGCGCACAGCGGTTATCCCGGCCAGAGCGCCGGCGGCGCCATAGGGTGCCACCAGGGTGAACCACGGCGCGGGACGCCGTGCGTAGTCTCGGGGTCGGGGTGTACGTTCGAGCCGAGCCGCAGCGAACAGGAAACCGCCCGCGGCGAGGAGGTAGAGGCCGTAGACGGGATCGGCTTCCTCGAAGGACGACCCCACGCCCCGCTGGAAGTAGAGGATGTCGGCGGCCGCCTGGCATCCGGCGGCTATGCCCGCTGCCACGACCCGCGGGTCGAAACGGAACGTGGACCGCCGAACCGCCACCAGCATCAATACCACCAGGGCGGCCAGGTCGAAGATCTGATAGGCGCTGCCCACCCAGCGTTCGAAGGGCGACGCGCGGCTGAGTTCGTCCAGCAGGTGGTCGATCAGGAACACCCAGACCAGGGTGCCGAGGGCGAGGGATCCGACCAGGCCGTCGAGGAGGAGGCGGATGCGAGACGATGTCTCGGTCCGTATGTGGGGGAGGAGAGACAGTCCGGTGAGGGTGAAGGCGTACCCGCCGAGGAAGAAGGCGTCCAGAGGTCCGAAGGCGGGCAACCCGGGGACCGCCAGGTGGGCGATCGCCACTGCGGCGACTCCCGCCGAGCCCAGGAGCAGACCGATCCCGACGAGCTGCCAGGCGGCCCGTTCCCTCCCCAGCAGGATCCTCCGCTTCTTCAACATCAATATTCCGGCGGTGCCGTAGGCCACCGCGAGGGCCGGGCCGGCGATGACGTTGGACCATTCGGGCAGGATCAGGTCGGTCACGGCAGCCGCGACCAGCCACCCCGCGACCACCCTCAGCCAGAAACGCCGGAGTCTCACCTACCAGGTATCGGCACCCGACCGGGTGAGTTCAAGAGCTTTCGAGGTTGACGACCACCTTCTCGGTGGGGCCGATCACGTCGGCCAGCACCTCGAGCATCTCGACGATTTCGTGGTCGCGGTGGTGCAGGGTGTGGGTGAACCTGACGCCGGCCCTCCCCAGGGGGACCGCCGGATAACCAGCCGGGTTCAGGTAGAAGCCCCGGTGGCGCATTTCGGCGGTCACGGCCGCGGCTTGCTCGGTGGAGCCCAGCTCCACCAGCCATATCGGGGTGCGTCGGCGGGAAACCGCTGGTAGGCCGAGCCGCGAGATGGTGTCGGCGACCAGGTCGATCTGCTCTAGGAGTCGGGCGGAACGTTCGGGATGCTCCGCAGAGAGATGGACTGTCGCCGAGGCTACCCCCGCAGCCAGTTCTGCGATTTGGAGGGGACCGCCGAAGGTGAGCGGGCCGCCGACCATCTCGATCCTGTCCGCCGTTCCGGGATCGGAAACCAGCACGGCTCCTCCTGCCGCACCGAACGACTTGGAGAGGGAAACCGCTACCACCAGCCTGGGGTCGGGTCCGATCCGCTCCAGCACGTAACCCCTCCCGTGCCTGCCGGTCCAGGAGAACCCGTGGGCGTCGTCGAGGTACAGATGCAGGTTGGCGTGGGTCCGGAACAGCCTGAGCAGTGGCTCGATCGGGAGGATCTCGCCACCCATCGAGTAGACGCCGTCGGTGACGTACCAGACCCTGCCCTCCGTGGAGACGAGCTCCCGCTCGAGGCGGACGAAGTCGTGGTGATCGAGGAGCTCGACCTGGTGACCCTCGCCTCGCAGAAGGTCGGCGGTCATGTGGAGCGACGCATGGGCCCGGGAGTCGACCAGGACCAGGTCGTCGGGCTCGACGAGAACCGGCAGCGCGGCCATGTGCGCCAAGGTGGTGGTGGGAGCGAGGACGACCTGGCAGCCGGTCATGTCGGACAGTGCGTCTTCCAGGCCTCTGAACAGCCCTACCGCCGAATAGGCCGCCGACGACGAGTAGTTGACGCCGACCTCCTTCACGGCCCGGACTGCGGCTTCTACCACCTCCGGATGGGTGTTCATCGCCAGGTAGCTGCAGATACCGAAGTTGAGGAGACGTCTTCCCTCGATCTCGACGACGGCGCCGCCCCGTTCGTGGCGGTCGAGGCGGAGATGGGTGATCCCGGTCTCCCGACCGCGAAGCGCGATCCGTTCGTGGAGACGCCTCAGACGGCTACGACTGGTCACCCCGGATGCGGCCATGAAACTCCCACCCGGAGAGAGGCTAACCCACCGAGCCCCGAGGTCGGGGCATTTCAGCCGGTCGCGGCGAGCGCCCGGTCGAAGTCTTCCTTGATGTCGTCGATGTGCTCGATACCGACCGACACCCGGATCAGCTCGGGTTCGACGCCGGCAGCACGCTGCTCTTCGGGAGTGAGCTGCTGATGGGTGGTTGATGCGGGGTGGATGACCAGAGTCTTGGCGTCACCCACATTGGCCAGATGACTGGCCAGCTGACAGGCATCGATGAACCTCTTACCGGCCTCGTAGCCGCCCTTCACCCCGAAACTGAGCACACCGCCGTATCCGTTTCGCAGATACTTGGTGGCGTTGGCGTGATATGGGTGGGACTCGAGGCCCGGGTAGCTGACCCAGCTCACCGCGGGATGCGACTCCAGCCACCGGGCCAGCTCCAGCGCGTTGGCGCAGTGGCGCTCGACCCGCAAACTGAGGGTCTCGAGACCCTGGAGGAACAGGAAGGAGTTGAAGGGCGACAGGGCCGGCCCCAGGTCACGCAGCCCTTCCACCCGGGCCCTGATCGCAAAGGCGATGTTGCCGAAATCCGACTCCGGGTTGAACACGTCGGTGAAGACCAGGCCGTGATAGCCGGGAGCCGGTTCGGTGAACATGGGGAACCTGCCGTTCCGCCAGTCGAACCTTCCCGAGTCGATGATCACACCACCGATCGAGGTTCCGTGCCCTCCGATCCACTTGGTGGCCGAGTGAACGACGATGTCCGCCCCCCATTCGATGGGACGACACAGGTATCCGGCGCAGCCGAACGTGTTGTCCACGACCAGGGGGATCCCGTGGGAGTGAGCTACCTCGGCGATGGCCTCGAAGTCGGGGACGTTGTAGCGGGGGTTGCCGATCGTCTCGACGTAGATGGCTTTGGTGCGATCCCCGATGGCGGCGGCGAATGCGGCCGGGTCGTCACCGTCCACGAACGTGACGTCGAATCCGAGGCGGGGGAACGCGACCTTGAACTGGTTGTAGGTGCCCCCGTACAGGTAGCTGGTGGATACCAGGTGGTCTCCCGCCTGCATCAAGGTGGTGAAGGTGATGAGCTGGGCTGCTTGGCCCGACGCGGTCGCCACCGCGGCCAGGCCGCCTTCCAGGGCGGCCATCCGCTGCTCGAACACGTCGGTGGTCGGATTCATGATCCGGGTGTAGATGTTCCCGAACTCCTGGAGGGCGAACAGGCGAGCGGCGTGGTCGGTGTCGTCGAAGGTGTAGGAGGTGGTTTGGTAGATGGGAACGGCCCTGGCGTTGGTCCCGGGTGCTGGCTGTTGGCCGGCGTGTACCTGAAGGGTTTCGAATCTCATCCTGGTTCGCCTTTCTCCTGATGGGTGGGCCGGCGGGAGTATGTAGGGACGGCGGCGGTGGTGTCAAACCCGGGGAAACTCCAGCAGCTGTACGTAATTGCCGTCGGGGTCGGTCACGGTTGCCACTCGTCCACCCCAGTGTTCGACCTCGGGTGGTCGGACTATGGGCACGCCCGACCGTCGGAGCCGAGCTACGTCCCGGTCGATGTCGTCTGTTCCGAGATTGATCATCACGTGACGGGGTTCGGGGTTGGCGGCGGCGAGTTCGCTGTGGACCGCGACGGTGAGCCTGATCCCGTCCCATTCGAAGTTGACGAACCCTGGGCGGTCGGACAGGGGGACCAGACCCAGAGCTTCTACGTAGAAGCGTCGCATCGCGTCGAAGTTCGACCGGCGGGTGAACACCGCGACTCCCACGAGGCCTGCGATCGCCATGGGCGACCACCCTAGTTTCCGCGTCCGGAAACACGGACAGCACCGGTAGTATTTTCGTCACAGTGACGGAACTGACCCGTTGCACATGGTGCGGGAAATCCTTTCCCAGAGGGAAGGGTCCGGGGCGGCCACCCCTGTACTGCCGGCGGAGTCACCGCCAGCGGGCCTACGAAGCCAGGACCCTGGGACGGGTCCACGCCCTGGGGTCCGACGATGTCCTGTTGGCGCGGTCCACCTTGCAGTCGATCCAGGACTTCCTCTATGAGTTGGAGGCGGCTCTGGTCGACGTCGATTCCGACCTGGCCGAGACCGGCGATCACAGAGCAGCCCTCTGGCATCTGTATCGGGTGGCCGCAGAGGCCCGTCGGCTCGAGGTGGAACCCAAGGCAGTAGGCTCACCGCCCTAGCGCCCATAATCTAGGTTATGTAAAGTAGCTCCCGGTCGGTCACCGGAAACCGCCAGACTGGGGTCGTATGGGTACCCGACTGGCCGGCACACTCGTGTTCCTCTCCTCCGCGGCGGTGCTGCTGATCGAGATCCTCGCCGGGCGACTGCTCGCACCCTACGTGGGGATCACCCTGCAGACTTTCACGGCTGTGATCGGTGTGGTCCTGGCGGGCATGGCGCTGGGCACCTGGTTGGGAGGCAAAGCCGCCGACCGTACCGACCCGCGGCGGCTCATCGGACCGGAGCTCTTCTTCGGGGGGCTGGCCGCCCTCCTCGCATACCCGACGCTGAGGACCCTCGGTCCCGAGCTGGTGCAGTCGGGCGACGTAGTGGCGGTGGTCGTCTTGGCCGGTCTGGTCACCTTCTTTCCGGCGGCGCTCCTCAGCGCGGTCAACCCGGCTGTGGTGAAGGCCGTGCTCGGGGATCTCGAGGAGACGGGGCGGGTGGTGGGCCGCCTTTCCGCGCTGGGGACCGTGGGAGCCATCACCGGTACCTTCTCAGCCGGGTTCTTCCTGGTGGCGGCTCTGCCGACCTCGGTCATCGTCCTCCTGGTCGGTGTGATCCTCTGCCTGGTCGGGGCCGCGACCTGGTACCGCTGGTCTCCGCGGAGATCGTCTGCGCTGCTCGGTCTGGTGCCCGCCGGGGTGCTGGGTGTGGCGACCCTGGCCCTCCCCCACCCTTGTGACATCGAAACCGCCTATTCGTGTGCCCGGATCGAGGAGCGGGGCCCAACCGGTCGACTCCTGGTGCTCGACACCGTGCCCAACTCGTATGTCGACCTGGCCGATCCCCAGGTGCTGGCGTTCACCTACACCCGCATGTTCGCCGCGGTCGTGGACGCCTACACCTCCGGCCCCGTCGACGTCCTCCACATCGGCGGTGGCGGTTTCACCATGCCCCGCTGGACGTCGGCCACCAGGCCGGGCTCCCGGAACCTGGCGATCGAGATCGACCCCGCCCTGGTGGAGCTCGCCCGTCGGCACTTGGCCCTGGACGAGGTCGAGGGTCTGGAGGTCCTGGTCGGTGATGCCAGGGTGTTGCTCCCCCGGCTGTCCACCGACGCGTTCGACGTGGTGCTGGGCGACGCTTTCAGCGGTATCGTCGTGCCCTGGCACCTGACCACCGTCGAGTTCGGCCAGGAGATCGAACGGGTTCTGGCCCCCTCCGGCGTCTACGTCCTCAACCTGATCGATCGGGGCGACCTCGACTTCGTCAGATCCGAGATCGCCACCCTCGAACGGGTGTTCGATCATGTGGCGCTGGTGACTCTCCCCGAGCGGCTCGGTCGGGGTGGCAACTTCGTGTTGGTCGCCTCGTCCCGACCCGTCCCCGCCGAGACCATCCGTGCCCATGCCCGAGAATGGGGTCTCGACGTGGTGGTCGACGTCGATCCCGACACGCTCGACGCGCAGCCCTTGTTCGACGATCACGCCCCGGTAGACCAGCTCCTTGCCGGCTGAGCCGACACGGCCTGGCGGGTCGGTCTATGGTTTGAGCGAACGGTCAAAGGGAGGTGTCGGTGCGGGCTTCGATTCTGAGCGTCTGGGCGGTGATCGTCATGTTGGTGGCCGGTCCGGCCGTGGCGGCGTCAGACCTGGAACTGACCGGGGAGATCGCCGGCGCACCGTATGAGATCCGAGTTCCCTCCGACTGGAACGGGACGCTGGTGGTCTACGCGCACGGTTACCGGGACAAAGCCGACCATCCCGGCGAGATCGACGACCGCTCCGCCGACGCCTTCGTCGCGGACCCGTTCGAGCAGGTCATGCTGGACCACGGCTACGCCTTGGCGGGTTCCGCCTACTCGGACAACGGTTGGGCGGTGAAGGAAGGGATCTACGACACCCTCCGCCTGGTCAACCGGTTCCGGGCACGGGTGGGTGATCCCGAGACGACCATCCTGGTCGGATTCTCGATGGGTTCGGTGGTGACCTTCGAGAGCATCGAGCGGTTCCCCGGGATCTACGACGCCGCGGTTCCGGCCTGCCCGGTGGGGGCGGGAGTCCCACGGGCATTCGACGGCACCCTGGCCATCGCCTCGGGCTTCGACGCGGTGTTCGGATGGCCCGGCACCTGGGGCACCCCGGCCGACGTGCGTGACGACCTGGATTTCGAATCGGAGGTGCTTCCCGTCCTCCTCGGCGCTTTCTTCTCCGATGGCGGAGCTGCCCGGTTCGAGTTCATCCGTAGGGTCACCGGAGTTCCCATCGGGCCAGAGTGGCCGTTCACCGACTTCTTCTTCGTCACCGAGGCCAGGGCCGAGCTGGAACGGCGCGCCAAAGGGTCCCCCGTGCAGAACGCCACCCACATCTACTCCCTATCGGAAGCAGACCGGTCGGCGCTGACCGCCATGGGCCTCACCGAAGCCCAGATCGACGGCTGGCTGGCCGCCATGAACGGCAGCAGGGTCGAGGCCGACCCAGGATCCCGCCGGTACCTGAGGCAGTACGCCGACTACACGGGAAGGCTGCGCCGTCCGGTGGTGACCTTGCACACCGTGGTCGACGCCTTGGTGCCACCAGCCCACATTTCCGCCTACAACCAGACGCTGGCCCAAGCCGGTAGCTCGGATCTGGTGTTCAACGCGTGGACCACCGGGTTTGGGCACTGCAACTTCACCCCGGCGCAGGTCCTCACCGCGGTGGCTGTGGCCGAACGCTGGGCGAAGGAAGGTGTCGCCCCCACCGAGGCCGACTTCCCCGCCGAACTGGGGTTCACCGCCTTCGCTCCCCAGCCCTGGCCGCAGCCGTAGACCCACGGGGGGCGGCCTACACTGCCCCCGGCGATGTTCGGCCCGCTCAACGGCGTTCGGGTTGCGCTGGTGATCACCGCTGCCTTGGCGGGAATTTTCGCCGCCGCCATCGGCCAGTGGCTGGTGGCGGCCGTGCTGTTCCTCGGGGTGGCCGTCCACGGCCTGGGGTGGGTGTACCTGTACCGCCAGCACCGACGGTCCTCCGACGAATGACCCCCCTCCCCCACTACTTGCTGCCCGACACGGCTCGGGTGGGATCCGACGGGCATCTGATCGTGGGTGGCTGCGACGTGCTGGAACTAGCCGACATCTACGGCACCCCCCTCTTCGTCTACGACGAAGCCCATCTCCGGGCCAGATGCCGGGAAGCCGTCGAGGCGTTCGGCGAGGACGTCTTCTACGCCGCCAAGGCGTTCCTGTGCCGGGCCATGGCCCGTCTCGTCCACGAGGAGGGCCTGGGCATGGACGTGGCTTCCGGGGGGGAGCTGTACGTGGCGCTCAGCGCCGGATTCCCGCCCGACCGGCTGGTCTTCCACGGTAACAACAAGAGCCTGGCCGAACTGCGGGCCGCCCTCGAGGCAGGGGTCGGGAGGATAGTGGTCGACAGTTTCGACGAGCTGGACCGTCTCGAGTCTCTTCATTCGGAGGGATATCCGGCTCCCCGAGTCCTGCTCCGGCTTACCCCTGGTGTGGAGGCCCACACCCACGAGTTCGTGCGAACCGGAGGCGACGACACCAAGTTCGGGTTCTCGATTCGCTTGGGGCTGGCGGAACGTGCCTACGAGCTGGCATCGGCGAGTTCTGCGGTCCGCCTGGTCGGTTACCACTTCCACATCGGGTCCCAGGTGTTCCGGCTCGAGTCCTTCGCCGAGGCGATCTCGGTGGTGGCGGACTTCGTCGCTCGGCGACCGTTGGAGGAACTGTCGGTGGGGGGCGGCCTGGGGGTGCCCTACGTGGGGGGTGAGCCCCGGCTCTCCATCCGAAGGTGGGCCGAGGTGGTCCGGAAGGCGGTGGCCGACGCCGGCCTGCAGGTTCGGATCCTCGCCGAACCTGGAAGGTCGTTGGTCGCGGCGGCGGCGATAACCGTCTACACCGCCGGCACCGTGAAGACCCTCCCGGGGATCCGCACCTACGTGGCGGTGGACGGCGGGATGAGCGACAATCCCCGCCCCAGCCTGTACGGTTCCGACTACGAGACCTTCCTTCCCCGGGCGGTGGACGCCCCCAGGACCCTTCCCGTACGCCTGGTGGGAAAACACTGCGAGTCGGGCGACGTTCTCGTCGCCGACGGCCGGCTCCCCTCGGACCTGAGGGTCGGCGACTTCGTGGCCACCCCGGTGACCGGGGCCTACGGCCATTCGATGGGCTCCAACTACAACAAGGTGCCCCGACCGGCGGTGGTGTTCGTCGCCGACGGGACCCACCGGCTGGTGATCCGCCGGGAGACCTACGAGGACCTGCTGGCCACCGACCTGGGTTGATGGATCGCCTCGCCGCCGTGCTGATGAAGGTCGACCGCCGGAGACTGGCGGTGTTCCCCGACGGTTGGGGTGACGACGCCGGCCTCGACCTGTTCTCGGCCGTCGAACGGGCGGCTCCCGGCCCCCTCTCCCCCGTCTGGGAGCCCAAAGAGGAGCACCCCGGGTATCGGCTACGTCGAGGCCGGGCCACCAGCCCAGTGGCCGACGCCCTTCCCGCCGAAGCCCGTGTGTTGGACTTCGAGATGATCGAACCGGGAACCGGATCCGATCGGCTGTGTGTGCTCCTCCCCGCCTGGAACGACCACGGTTTCGCCCAACGTCGGCGGGTGGCGGTGGCGCTGGCCCGGCGACGCATCGCCTCGGTGTACTTCCATCCTCCCTTCTACGGATCCCGGCGGGTGGTGCCCGAGCCTCGCCAGGCGGTCAGGACGGTGGCCGATTTCGGGCGTCTCGGCTTCGGGACGGTGGTGGAGGCCCTCTCCCTGTTGTCCCTGTTCGACACTCGTCGGGGCATCGCCGGGTTCAGCATGGGGGCCACCCTGGGAGCGTTGGCGACTGCTGCTTCTCCCTGGCCGGTGGCCGCCACCCTGGTCGCTCCCGCCCCCTCGCCCGCCCCCGTCTACCTTGAGGGGACCCTCTGGCATGCCCTCTCCTGGAAAGCCCTCGGTGGCCGGTCCAACCGGAGACGACTCAGGGCGACGCTCGATCAGGCGTCGGTGCTGTCGCTGCCTCCCCCCGCGTGGCAGCAGAGCACCATCCTGGTAGCCGCCCGGGCCGACCGGTTCGTGCCACCGACGGCGACGGTGCGCCTCGCAGCCCATTGGCCCCAGGCGACCCTCCGCTGGACAGACGGCGGCCATGCCGCCCTCGCTCGCCGCCACGATCTACTCGTCGAAGCAGTCGTTGACGCCTTTGGTAGCCTCTGAGGTTCATGGTGACGCCGGCCTCGTAGGCTTCAATTGCGCCACGCCTAATAAGGCATGGAAACGACGAGAAGGAGATCGTCGGGACCGTCGCCGACCTCGCTTCAATTGCGCCACGCCTAATAAGGCATGGAAACCGCAGCCACCCCGCTGGTGTCTGTCGTCGCACCAACCGCTTCAATTGCGCCCCGCCTAATAAGGCATGGAAACCTGCTACCTGTGTCAGCATCCCAAGACCGGCCGGAATGCTTCAATTGCGCCACGCCTAATAAGGCATGGAAACTTGGACTCAATCAGCACGCCACCTTCGCCATACTCGCTTCAATTGCGCCACGCCTAATAAGGCATGGAAACCTCATCGACAGTGAGAGGCCCGCTGGTCCAGCCGTTATGGGTGGTCCGGCTGGTGTTGGTGTGTGCATTGGGCAGCGTACTCGGCGGGGGTGAGCCCACCGAGGCTGCTGTGGGGTCGCCAGGTGTTGTATTCGTTCCTCCAGTCTTCGACGATCACTCGGGCTTCGGTGAGCGAGCCGAACTCGGTGATGTTCAACAGCTCGTCGCGGACCCGACCGTTGAACGATTCGATCCAGGGGTTCTCCCACGGCGAGCCGGGTTCGATGTAGATGGTGCCGAGCTCCGAGAGCCGGCACCAGTCCCGCAGTGCCCAGGCGATCAGTTCGGGGCCGTTGTCCATCCGCAGGAACCGGGGGGCGCCCCGTTCGGCGACGAGCCGTTCGATCACCGCGACCACCTGGTCGGCGCCGATCGAACGGTCGACGTCCATGGCGAGCGCTTGACGGGTGTGTTCGTCGACGACGTTGAGCAGCTTCAAGCGGCGCTGGTCGGAGGTCTCGTCGAACTGGAAGTCCAACGCCCACACATGATTCGGATGCTCGGCTCGCCCGAACGCACCGTCGGAGCTGCCGGGGCGTCGCTTCTTCACCCGCCGTGGCGCAGGCCGCCTCAGGCCCTCCTCCCGCCACAGACGCCGCAGCCGCTTGTGGTTCACCACGAACCCCTCCCGCCGCACCACGTCATGAGCCTTGCGCCACCCCAGACGAGGATGCCGACGAGCGAACTCCCGGAGGCGACGCCGCAGCTTGGCGTCTTCGGCCGGCATCGGCCGGGGAGGTCGCCGCTGGGTCGACCGATGCTGACCCACCACTCGGCACGCCCTGCGCTCGGACACCCCGAACCGCTCCTGCAGAACGACGACCGCTCTCCGGCGACGGTCCGGGGTCACCATTTTCCCTCGGCCAGCTCCTTCAACATGGCCTTGTCCAACTCGGCCTCGGCCAACAGCTTCTTCAGCCGGGCGTTCTCCACCTCGAGTTCCTTGAGCCGCTTCGCCTGGGACACATCCATGCCGCCGTACCGGTGCCGCCACCGGTTCCACGTCGATTCAGAAACCTCGAGATGCCGCAACACCTCGACCAAATCCCCGCCCTCGTTCAGCATCCGTTCGCCCTCGCGGAGCTTCCGGACCGCCTGCTCAGGAGTGTGTCGATGTCGCTTCACAGTGGTCATCCTCCCATTCTCCTGGTCGGACTCCCACAACAGGTGGACCACTATCCGGGGCTCACGTCACCGTACAGCTGGCTTCAATTGCGCCACGCCTAATAAGGCATGGAAACGGCGAGCGAACGGAGGCAGCCGACGCTCTGCGGCTTCAATTGCGCCACGCCTAATAAGGCATGGAAACCTGGCCAGCGGTGCTCGCAGCGCCACGTAGCGGCTTCAATTGCGCCACGCCTAATAAGGCATGGAAACACGTGTCGGGTGGCAGCGCACGCGATCCGCAGCTTCAATTGCGCCACGCCTAATAAGGCATGGAAACGCGTGGTGCCGACCGAGCGGCGCCAGCTCACAGCTTCAATTGCGCCACGCCTAATAAGGCATGGAAACGCGACGCTGCCAGCCGAGCGCCTCGCTATCGAGCGCTTCAATTGCGCCACGCCTAATAAGGCATGGAAACTCGGATCGGGACCGTAGATGCTGGGCGACCGCGCCGCTTCAATTGCGCCACGCCTAATAAGGCATGGAAACGCCCAGGACGGATCTGCCGGCGTCGGTCGTCCGCTTCAATTGCGCCACGCCTAATAAGGCATGGAAACCGACGCTGCGACGCAGGGCCGATTCGCGATCGGCTTCAATTGCGCCACGCCTAATAAGGCATGGAAACCTGGTAGCCGAAGCGCAGGAGGTAGCTGGCGGCTTCAATTGCGCCACGCCTAATAAGGCATGGAAACCGGCGGACCGCCGGCGCATGCGGGGGCGAAGTCCTTCAATTGCGCCACGCCTAATAAGGCATGGAAACCCGTGGCGCGCATCCGCCGGCCGTCAGGCTAGCGCTTCAATTGCGCCACGCCTAATAAGGCATGGAAACCGCCAGATCGCGGACTGCGGTAGCGCTCGAGCGCTTCAATTGCGCCACGCCTAATAAGGCATGGAAACCGCTCGACCGGATCGGCGTCCGACGCCGAAACCGGCTTCAATTGCGCCACGCCTAATAAGGCATGGAAACCGTCGCGGCAACGGACCGGCGCCTGAGCGACACAGGCTTCAATTGCGCCACGCCTAATAAGGCATGGAAACCTCGAGTGCGGCAGGGATCAGCTGCATGTGCGCTTCAATTGCGCCACGCCTAATAAGGCATGGAAACTCTCGAGATCGATCGCGACGGGCGTCCTGGTCGCTTCAATTGCGCCACGCCTAATAAGGCATGGAAACCTCGCAGGACGGGACGCGAGGCTCGATCGGGCTTCAATTGCGCCACGCCTAATAAGGCATGGAAACCGTCGGCGCAGCCGCGTGGGCGGCGATCGGCTTCAATTGCGCCACGCCTAATAAGGCATGGAAACGTCGGCGGCGGACCGCTCCCGATGACTCAGGCTTCAATTGCGCCACGCCTAATAAGGCATGGAAACCCCAGCGTGCCGGGCAGGCGCCCGTCCGAGCTGCTTCAATTGCGCCACGCCTAATAAGGCATGGAAACCGCTCGCAGATCGCTGCCGTGGAGGCTCGATCGCCGCTTCAATTGCGCCACGCCTAATAAGGCATGGAAACCAGTCGGCGCTCGCCACCGGCCGCGTGACGGGCTTCAATTGCGCCACGCCTAATAAGGCATGGAAACGAGGCGAAGGCTGGTCCGCGATGACCATACGCTTCAATTGCGCCACGCCTAATAAGGCATGGAAACCTCGCCGCGGTGCGGCGGCCGCATCCGTGCGCGCTTCAATTGCGCCACGCCTAATAAGGCATGGAAACCTCGCACTGCGGCGAGCGGAGAGGCGCTCCTGCGGGCTTCAATTGCGCCACGCCTAATAAGGCATGGAAACACGTTCGGTCGCCGAGATCGCTCCGACTCCGACCGGCTTCAATTGCGCCACGCCTAATAAGGCATGGAAACCGAAGTCGGCGGTCGGACCTGCGAACGGCATGCTTCAATTGCGCCACGCCTAATAAGGCATGGAAACGCCGAGGCTGGCGGACCTCAGCCGAACTTCAGGCTTCAATTGCGCCACGCCTAATAAGGCATGGAAACCTCGCGCCTGCCGGAGACGGCGGCGACCGGCGGCGCTTCAATTGCGCCACGCCTAATAAGGCATGGAAACAGCGCACGGTCGGCACGCCGGAGGCTGGATCCGCCGCTTCAATTGCGCCACGCCTAATAAGGCATGGAAACCGAAGGACCGCGGCGACCCCATGTAGCGTGCTTCAATTGCGCCACGCCTAATAAGGCATGGAAACATGGCTCGGTCGACCGCGATAACTTCCGGCAGCTTCAATTGCGCCACGCCTAATAAGGCATGGAAACGACACGCCGGACCAGACGCGCCGAGGATCTGCTTCAATTGCGCCACGCCTAATAAGGCATGGAAACACGCCGAGCTCGCCGGACGACCCGCACGGCCTGCTTCAATTGCGCCACGCCTAATAAGGCATGGAAACCCGCAGGCCATGCGGCTCGCGGCAGGACGCTGGTGCTTCAATTGCGCCACGCCTAATAAGGCATGGAAACATGCGACCGGCGATCCGCGAGACCCTCAGCCGGCTTCAATTGCGCCACGCCTAATAAGGCATGGAAACCCGCACTGGCCTCCGACGTCCTGCGGACTCCGGTGCTTCAATTGCGCCACGCCTAATAAGGCATGGAAACCATGAGCCGACCAAGAGCCGGATCGCCAGTCGCTTCAATTGCGCCACGCCTAATAAGGCATGGAAACTACGGCCTGGCGCATCCGTCTCGTCGGAGGTCGCAGGCTTCAATTGCGCCACGCCTAATAAGGCATGGAAACGCGGCGCAGAGCTCTGGGAGGACGTTCACACGGCGGCTTCAATTGCGCCACGCCTAATAAGGCATGGAAACGAGGAATGGATGATGCGATACCCCCCCGACATCGGAGCTTCAATTGCGCC
>BPGJ01000014.1 GCA_026002975.1 Acidimicrobiia bacterium | reverse complement strand
TGCTTGGCGAGAACCATGGGGTTGCGATAGGCGGGGATGAGAACGCTGACCCCCAGGTGGACGGTGGAGGTGTGGGCAGCGGCCGCCGCCAAAAGCGGGACCGGCTCAGGGAAAAAGGACGGCATCCCCTCGAGATCAACGGGAAACCGCGACGTGGTCGGCGCACCACAAGTCGTCGAAACCCAGGCTCTCGGCCCGCCTGGCGATCTCGATCAGGAACTCGGGGGAAGCCGCCCGACCGAGCTGGGGGAGATGCACACCCACCCTCACGGCGTCACCACCACGCGGAGCACTCCCCGTCGCTTGTCGTCCGCCAAGGCAAAGGCGTCCGCCACCTCCGCGAGCGAGAATCGATGGGTCACCAGTCGTGCCAGCTGAGACGAACGAGCGGCCAGTACAGACAGGGCGATCTCGTAGTCGTGTACCCCCTCCGTTTCCCCGTAAGTGACGGGGAAGAAGAGCCGGTTCTCCCGGAAAGCGGCTCGACGGGCATCGATCATCCGGGCCTGGTCGAAGAGTCCCAGAACCACGACCTCTCCTCCCCGTCGCACAACTTCAGCGCTTGTTCGAAGGTGGGGGCCTCCCCACCCACCGCCTCGATCACCAGGTCGGGCTCGAGCCGTTTGATCGACTCCCAGTCTCCCACCTCTACCAATTGGGTGGGCCCAAGACTGGAGGCCGCCTCTGCCTGGTGCGGGTACCGCCAGGTTGCAGTCACGGCGGCTGCCCCCAGGTGCCAGGCCGCCAGCTGGGTCAGCAGACCAGCCACACCGGACCCCAGCACTGCCACCACTGCCCCTTCGATTGCCCCGCACCCGACCTGTGTAGCTGGCCCGCAGTCCGTGAATCCCACAGGCAAGCGGCTCGGTGAGCGTGGCAACGGCGGGGTCCACCCCGTCCGGGTACCGGAACACTGCCCGAGCCGGAACGGTCATTTCCTCGGAAAACCCCCAGACGGGGACCGGAGTGCGCTGCCGGCAGAACCAGGCGCGGCCGTCGTGGCAGGCGGAACACTCCCCGCAGCTACCCGCCAGGTTGGGTTCCACCACTACCGGTTGACGTACCCAGTCGATCAGCGCTCGCCCGCTGATCTCGTGCCCACTGGCGCCGGGGGTGTCAGAGGGGCCAATGGCGGCTTCGGGGTGTCGCCAAGCGTGGAGGTTGGAGCCGCACACCCCGCAGGCCAGCACCTCGAGGTGCACCCAACCGTCGGGGACCGACAATGGGGGGAGGTCTCGCACCTCCAGCCGGCGAGGCCCGCTCAAGAAAGCCGCGCGCACCGTTAGAACCTCCACCGGGGCGAGGGGGCGGGGTGGATGGAGTACTCCACTACCCCGTAGCCACGCTCGCCGGTCTCCAATACCTCGAAGTCGAAAAAACGGCTCGTAGCAGTCGAGACGCGCCTCGGCGTCGTTCTCCGACCGCATCAACCCGTTGCGGGTCTGAGCGTGTTTGCGGCCGGTGACGACCGTGAGGGTGTTCCCATCGTCCAGCACGAAACTGAGTTCGAACGACATGGCGGTGCGCTCGTCGTCCTCGAGGCGGACCTTGGCGGCTGCCGCCTGCAGTGGGCGGCTCCCGTTCCAATCCCCGATCCACCCCCCTGAGGCCGGGACGGACGGTGGGAGAGGCTGGTCAGCCCGCAGCCATCCGAAGGCGTTGAGGTGGCGGTCGGGAAGCTGCACCGACGGCCAGAAGTGGCCGAGGGAATCGGCCAACCGCGCGAGGTCGCCGCTGCTCCCAGGGGGGATCCTGGGCGAACCGATATGTCCAGGAGTGATCGCGATGGGCGAGGCAGTCGATCCGCCGCACCTCGCCTTGCCGGGGGCCCTTATGGGCCTGGAACACGCCCCGGCAAGTGAGGGCCTGCTCGTAGTGCCCGCCGTAGGGCTCGTAGGCAGCCAGGGGGTTGCCACCGTGGCAGTCGGCGTAGTCGAAGGTGGGGAAGCGAACCGTGTACTCAAGGTCGAACGAGAAGTTGGGCGAATCGAGGCTCCAACGGTACCGGTAGAAGGGCTCCACTACTTGGAACCGCAGGCGGTGGTCGCCGAGAGATTCGAACCGCTCGGTGTCGGGGTCCAGCGGGTGCTTCGAGGCCCACTGCTGGGTGCACCCCGTCAACGACGAACATCGCCGACGCCCGCAGGTAGCCGTGGGAGAGGGACGCGTGGATGTGATTGATGCCGAATACATCGGCTTGGCGGTCGACCACCGAGAACCAGAAATTGTCCGACCATAACCGTCCCCCCTCCTCCGGAGGGGGATGGAGGTATTCGTCGGCCTCCGTCAGCCGGTGGGGGACGGGAAAAGGGTTCACTGCCACTCCCAACGGGGGACGGAGCAGCGGCCGCTTCCGCCAAGCGGCGGCAAGGGCCGCCACCGCCTCGGGATCGTCTGGATCGGTACAGCGGGGTCGGGGGTGGGCACGGAAATGAGCGGATAGGTCAGGGTCGGTGAGCGCCTCCGTCCAGTCCGGTCCCTCCGCCGGCAAGGGCCCAGACGCCGGACCGACCCTCCACCCCCCAATCCACCAGCTCCCACATCCCGGCCTCCCCCGCCTCGGCGATCTCCACCAAGCGTCGAGCCCGCACCCTTTCCTTCGTGGATGGCCCTCATGAGGCGCAGGGGGGACAAGTAGGCCCTTACCCGTTCGAAGCGGAGGGCGAACCCGACCCTGCTCTCGTCAACCGGCCGCTCGGCCGCCCCCTCGTAGGCCGCCACGCTGTCCCCTGCCACCGCGCACCATCCTGAGAACAGGCGCGAAAAGGCGACGTCCGCCATGGGATCGCCGCTCCAGGCCCGTTCCCAGTCGAGCACCGCCCCGACCACCCCGGGAGCGGTCCAGGTCAGGTTAGGGAAGCGATAGTCACCGTGGCAGAGAACGGCTGGTTCGGGTACATCCGGAAGGTGTGACTCCAGCCAGGCGAGACCCGCCTCGAAACCGGGCTGGCGGTGGAGGGCGACCCGCAGGTACTCGTCGCGCATCGACGAGAGCTGGCGACGATAGGCGGTCCCCACCGACACGGGCTCCGCGACCCCCCTCGATGGAGGGCCCCGAGGGTGGCGGCGAACCCGGCCCGATAGTCGGCTCGATGGGCCTCCGGGACGGATCCGAGGCTCATCACCGCGCCAGGAGCCCGCGCCTGGACGGAGAAGGGTCGGCCGAGGATCCGGCCTGCGGTGTCGTAACCCAGGACGACGGGGGCGGGAACGGCGCCGTTGGCAGCGGCGATCGCCCGGGCCTCCCACAACGGGTCGTACGGCTCCATGGTCCCGCCGAGTGGCGCCACCCGCAACACCAGCTCGCAGCCACCGGCGGGTCGGTGACGAATAGGGTCCGCCAGGCTAGGCCACCGGTGGCTTCCCGGACCTGTACCGGGCGGGACAGGGTAACGCCGACAGCCCACTCAATCGCCTTTGCGATCGGCTCGCCATCCTCCTCCATCTCTCCAACTTACCAAACGGTAGGTAGGCTTGTCTGGTGGCCTACCCGCATCTGTTCTCGCCGTTGCAGATCGGATCGCTGACGCTGAAGAACCGGATCGTCCTCTCCGCCATGACCACCGGCTTCGGCTACGAGGAGGGTTTGCCCACCCCCGAGCTCCTCGCCTACTTCCGTGCTCGCAGCCGGGGGGTGGCCATGGCCACCGTCGCTTTTGGAGCCGTGAGCCCCGAAGGCCGGGTGGAGCACAAGATCCCATGGCTGTGGCGATCCGACGCGGCTGCCGGCATGGCCCCACTGGCACGAGCCATCAGCGCCGAGGAGGCCATCCCCTGCCTGCAAATCGGACATGGGGGACGGCAGTCTTCCCCCCGGGTGATCGGCCAGCGGCCGGTGGCCCCCTCCCCCCTCCCTCCCCGGACCCACGTCACCGACGACCCGCGGGGCCTCGGCCTCCACGAGGTGGAGGAACTGGTAGCGGCGTTTCGCCCGCGCGCCGCCCGGTGGCTGCCGAAGCCGGTTTTCGGGCGGTGGAGCTCCACGCTGCCCATGGCTACTTGCTCCACCAATTTCTGTCCCCCGAGGCCAACCAGCGGCAGGACCGCTTCGGGGAGGATCGCGCCAGGTTGGCGGTGGAGGTGGTGGAGGCGATCAAGGCCGCAGAGCCTTCTCTGGCTCTGGTGGTGCGGATCAACGGGGCCGACTTCGTCGAGGGAGGGATCGACCCGGCCGACGCTCGATCGACAGCCCGCCGTCTAGAGATGGCCGGCGCCGATGCCCTGCTGGTCTCGGCCGGGGTGTATGGGTCGGTTCCCTACACGATTCCACTCCTCGACGATCCCGAAGGCTGCTTCATTCCCTTAGCGGCGAGTGTGAAAGAAGTGGTCGGAATACCCCGTGATCGGCGTGGGGCGGATCACTATGCCGGAGACGGCGGAGACAGCGATCAGCCGGGGGGGAGGTCGACGCGGTGGCCTTGGGGCGCCGCCCTCCTCGCCGATCCGATGTGGGTGGAGAAGGCGGCGGCCAGCCGGGGCGCCGACATCCGCCCCTGCATCGCCACCGTACAGGGCTGCGCCGGCATGCTGCAGTTCGGGGAGCCCATCTCCTGTGCCGTGAACCCCGAGGTGGGTCGAGAACACCTAGCGCCCCGGAAGCCCCCGCGTCCGAGGCGACTGCTTGTGGTCGGCGGCGGGCCGGCCGGGATGGAAGCCGCCCGACGGGCCGCCCGAACTAGGGCATCGGGCTCGGCTAGTCGAGCGCCGTCCTTTTCTGGGAGGTCAACTCGCCCTGGACCGGCGGCGACTCCGGTGCTCGCCCACTGGGGGCGACTCATAGCCTGGTACGAACGATCGTTGGAGAGCCTCGGAGTGGAGGTGTGCTTGGGGGAGGGCCGCCCCCCAACCCGAAGTAGGAGAGCAGGTCGTGCTCGCCACTGGGGCGGAACCCGTGATCCCGGCCATGGCCGGTTACGACCTCCTCCCCACCTGGACGGGGACGGGCCTCCTGACCGGGGAGCCGGCCACCACCGGGCTGGAGGCACCGCGAGGCACCATGGTGCTGGTCGGAGGAGGACAACGTGCCCTGGCCATCGCACTGTGGCTGGCGAAGAGAGTCCACCACGTGATTCTCCTCACGTCGGGCCCCGAAGGCGCAGACACCTCCGGCCTGGCCAAACGGGCTCTGCTCGCCCGTTGCCGTCAGGCCGGCATCGAACGGGGTGCTTGGTCGCCTGCTCTCGGTGAGAGCGACGGGGGTGGACGTCGACCCGGTCGGTCACCTTCCCTGCCAGGGACTGGTACTGGTCGAGCCCCTGCACCCCGTAGTCCCCGCCCGAGCTACCTGGGATCCGCATCGGCGATGCCCTCCGCCCTGGAGACGTCGCGGGCCGCCATCGGCTCCGGCCGCCAGGTGGCGGAGAACCTTTAGAAAGGAGGCCCCTGTGTACCCGCTCCGGCCTGCACGACGAGAGGTTCGCCGTTTCCCCCCATTCGGTGTGGGCGGAGCTGCGCAACCACTTCCCCCGTGTACCACGACCCTGTCGACGACGTCTACCTCGTCACCCGCCATGCCGACGTCCTCGCCGGGTTCAGCGACGTGACCCGCTTCTCCAACCGGCTCTATCGCAAGACCCTGGGAAGGGTCTTCGGCCCCACGATGCTGGAGATGGATGGTGCCGACCACATCCAAAGACGGAAGGTGGTCAGCCCGGTGTTTGCGCCCACCCGGCTAGAGGCGTTTTACCCCTTGGTCGAGTCGGTGGTGGGGTCGCTGCTCGACGATGTCGCCGGGGAGACATGCTTCGACTTGGTGTCTCACCTCGCCAACCGTTTACCGGGCACCGTCATCGTTCACTTGCTCGGCTTCCCCTCCTGAGCAGGTTCCCCTGTTCTACGAGTGGTACGAGGCGATGATGAAGGGGACTATGGAACGACGAGCGTCTTCGCGAGCGGGGGCCGACAAGCCCATCTCGCCCTGCACCACCATCTCGCCCCCGAGGTCGCCGCTCGCCGTCTCAATCCCCGATCGGAATCTACTCAGCCGCCTGATCGACCACCAGGTGAATGACCTCGCAGCGTTCGTCTCCCTCCTTCTCACCGCCGGAGGAGAGACCACCGACAAGGTGCTGTCCAACCTGTGGCACAACCTGCTCACCAACCCCGAACAGCTGGAGCTGGTTCGCGCCGAGCCCGTCCTCCTCGACCACGCCTTCGCCGAGACGATGCGCTTCTCCCCACCTCTCGTATACCTGGGAAGGGAAGTAGTGGAGCCGATCGAGTTGCACGGGGTGACCATCCCGGCCGGGGCAGAGCTCCGGCTGGGCGTGGGATCGGCCAATCGGGACGAGACGGTCTTCACCAACCCCGATCGCTTCGACCTCACCCGCACCGACCTGCACAAGGGGCTCGAGCACCGTTCCATCTCGTACACCGACGGCGCCGGCCACCTGTCGTTCGGGGCAGGCCCTCACTTCTGCCTCGGCTACGCCCTGGCCCGCCTCGAGGTGACCGTGGCCAGCCGCATGCTGCTGGAACGGTTCCCGAGGCTCGCTCTAGCGGAGGATCCGCCCCCCATCCGCGTGGAGGGACCCTCACAGTCCCCCGGCCGGCTGCTGGTCAGGGTCTAACGCCGCTGGTTAAAGGAGCGACCGAGGTACTCGGAGACGATGCGGATGCGCTGGATATTCGGGGTGCCGCCTCCCAGCGCCCACCCGTGAGCGTCGCGGTGGTACCGCTCGATTCCGTACTCGATCGAATAACCGTTAGCGCCATGCAGCTGAATAGCGAGATCCGAAACCTTTTTCGCCATCTCGTTGGCGAAGCACTTGGCGATAGAGGCTTCCAAGGCGACCGGCGCACCCCTTCCCGCCCGCCATGCCGCCCGGTAGATGAGCAGCCGGGCGGCCTCCACCTGGAGGATCATGTCCGCCAGCGCCAGCTGTACCGCCTGGAACTCGACGATCTCCTTCCCGAACTGCTTGCGCTCCTGGGACGTAACGGGCGGTTCGGTCCAGGCAGGCCTGCCCGATGGCCAGACTCATGGTGGCGTTGCCAAGCCGCTCGATGGAAAAGGCGCTGAACAAGCGGCCGAACCCCCCGGCCCCCACGATGAGATTCTCAACCGGAACCCGAGCCTCGTCGAAGAAGATGTCGGCCGAGGGGATTCCGTGGAATCCCATGAAACGCTCCTGTTTACCGAAACTCACCCCCGGGGTGTCGGCCTCGACCACCACGGCACCGATCGCTCTGGCACCCGGTTCGTCGTTGAGGCGACAGTAGACCAGGTACTGCTCAGCGGCGCCGCCCCCGGAACACCAACGCTTCATCCCAGACAGCACTAGAGAGTCACCGTCCACCCGGGCCCGGGTGGTCATGTCCGTGGCGGCGGAACCCGCATCGGGCTCGGAGATGGCGACCGCCATGACCTTTTCGCCGCGGATGATGGGGGGCAGGAACTTCGCTTTCTGCTCCGGCGTGCCGAACAACTCCACCACCCGGGCCGGCCCGGTGTTGGCCTCGAACACATAGAAGGCCGCTAGCTGGCACTCCTTGGCCAGCTCCTCGATCACGATCAGGGCGTCGATCAGGCCAGCTCCTCCCCCTCCGTACTCCTCAGGGAGGCAGATTCCCATCAAGCCCAGCGACGCCAGGTAGAGCTTCTCCTCCTTGGGGAAGAACGTGAAGTGCTCGTCCCACTCAGCGACCCGGGGGCGGTAGCGTTCCCGAGCGAGAGAGGCCGCCATCTCCCGCAGTGCCAGTTGTTCCTCGGTGAGACCGAACACCTCAGCTCCTTCTCTCCCCTAAACTTACCAAACGGTCGGTTGGTAGAGGGTGGCACATGAACCTGGGCGAGATCACATCGCGGGGAGCCTGGCGAAACCGGTACGGCGACGCCATAGTAGACGCCGAAACTGGGCGGCGTCTCACGTTCGACCTCCTCAACCAACGGGTCAATCGGCTGGCCGGCGCCTTCGGCGAGCTCGGGATCCGACGAGGGGAACGGGTCGCCATCCTCTCCCGCAACGCCGCCGAGTTCATGGAAGTCTTCTTCGCCGCCGCCAAGACGGGACTCGTCGCCCAACCACTCAATTGGCGGCTGGCCACTCCCGAACTCACCCGGATCCTCGAAGACGGGGAACCGAGGGCACTGATCTACCACGAGGACTTCTCCCCCCAGGTGCAGGAACTGCAGAGGCATGTCGACCTTCTACACTGGATTGGGTTCCGGCCGGGTGAGGAGTCGGTCTACGAAGACCTGTTGGCACGCCAACCCGACGAGGAGCCTGCCCTGGCCGCGGGCGACGACGATCCCTTCTTCATCCTCTACACGGGGGGAACCACGGGAATCCCTAAGGGCGCCCTCCACTCCCACCGCTCGGCTTTCACCGCCATGGTGAACCAGACCGTCGCCGAGCGCATCGCCCCGACCGATGTCTATCTGCTCACGGGACAAATGTTTCACATTCCGGTCGTCCTGGCCATGAACTACCTCGCCCACGCACGCCCCGTGGTGCTGTTCAATTTTGAGCCAGGCAAAGCCTTGGAGCTGATCGCCGAGGAGAGGATCTCAGCCTTCCTCGCCATCACCACCATGCTGAACTACCTGCTCAACCATCCCCGACTCGCCAGCAGCGACCTCTCCAGCCTCCGTCTCATCATGTACGGGGGCGGACCAATGCCCGAACCCCTCATCCGGGAGGCAATCGCGCAGCTTGGTTGCGACCTGCTCCAAGGGTACGGCCAGACGGAAGGGGGCACCATGACCTTCCTGCCCCCCTGGGTCCACAGGGACGCCATCGCGGGTACCAACCCCCACCGGCTCCTGTCGTGTGGACTGGAGGCCCACCTGACGACCGTGCGGGTGGTCGACGAAGCCGGCCGTCTCGTACCCCGGGACGGGAAGTCGGTAGGCGAGATCGTGGTCCGATCGGAAGCCAACATGATCCGCTATTGGCGCCGGCCAGAGGAGACCGCCACCACTCTCCGGGACGGCTGGATGTGGACGGGCGACTTAGCGACCTGGGACGAGGACGGCTTCATCTACATAGTCGACCGGAAGAAGGAAATGATCATCTCCGGGGGCGAGAACATATACCCCGCGCAGGTTGAGGCCGCCATATATCGTCATCCGGCGGTGTTGGAGTGCGCGGTGATCGGGGTACCCGATGACACCTGGGGGGAATCGGTGAAGGCGATCGTGGTGCTGAAATCGGGGATGTCCGCCACCGAGCAGGACATCATCGACGTGGTGAAGTCGCAGCTGGCTTCCTACATGAAGCCCCGCAGCGTCGATTTCGTCCCCTCCCTGCCGAAGGGGCCCACCGGCAAGATACTCAAACAGGAACTGCGGGCTCCCTACTGGGAGGGTCGCGCCCGCTCAGTTTGATGTGGTTTCCCGCGGCGCCCTGCCGGAACGGGTACTCCCCCGTTCAGGTGCCGCCTCCTCGGGAACCGGTCGGCCGAGGCTCGGCTACACGACCTGCAAGGGGGTAGCTGCCAAGCGGGCAACCCCGGAAGCGAACCCTGCCAGCTGCCACCAGGCCCCGCGACCAGACTTCGCTGTCGAGGAACGAGACTAGCGACTGGATGTCGTCGGACCAGAGCACGTCCACCGCCTCGAAAGCAGCGGCCACCGAGCGATGGCCTTCCAGCACCGGCCGGTAGACCTCGTGTCAGTGGCCGACCGCACTCAACGTCTCCGCGTAGGCGGTTACCAGCACCCGGTGCAGGCGGGTGAGCTAGCTGCCCGGATGCAGACGCAGGAACGAGAGCAGCTTCACTCCCCGTTCCTCACCCGCCCGGACCACAAGAGGTTGCCCCACCACCAGCGAGAAGCGGGACTTGTCTACGAAGGCCCGTTCGTCCCAAGTGACCGACTCCCGGTAGAACCCGGAGGCGAACCCTTCCTCCACGGCTGCCACGCTCTCGAAGTCGATCTGGGAGCAGGCGTCGAACCCCGGATAACCGAGCAGGTAGCGCCCTCCGGAGAGGATCCCGTGGTTCTGTACATAGCGCGTCACGTTGGAAATACCGGACGCCACATCGGCATGTCGGGTGCGCCAATGGGCTTGGAATTCCTCGATGGTCGTCCCCCGACCGACGGGGCGCCATCCCGAACCTGGTCATCATCGCAGTGAACCCTCCCCTCATGGCTCCACCGGGAGCCCTTCCGTCGCCCCGCCCTTCTGGGTAAGCTCCACCCCGGCCAAGACCAGAGCCCCCCCCGACCAGGGCGCTGGGCGGGGGCAGGTCACCGAGAATCAGCACCGACCATCCCAGAGCGAACAGCGGAACTAGATACAGATAGGCCGAGGTCTGACTAGCATCCAGGAACCTGAGGCTCCAGAACCAGATGATGTAGGTGAGGAAGGTTCCCCCGAAGGCGAGGTAGAGCAGCCAACCCCAGCTAGCCAGATCGAGATGACGACTGGCAGATACCGCTGAGGGGACGAAGGGGAGCAGGAACACGGTTCCCCACGACCAATCCAGTCCCCACGGTCGCCAAGGGCTCCTCTCCCGCCAGCCGCTTTTGCAAAATGGTGTAGACGGCCCAAGCGATCGGCGTGATGACCCCTATGGCAGAACCAACCAGGTCGTCGAGAGCGAGAGAAGCACCACCTGCCGAGGAGACTATGACAACCGCAGCTCCGGCCAGGGCGATGGCGAAGCCGATCGCCTGCCGTCTCGTCACGCGCTCGGAAAGGAACAAAGGAGCGAGGATGGCAGCCACTGCCGGCGAGGCGGTTATTACCAAGCGACGCCATCGTGGGATCTAGCCAGTTTTGCGCGTAGACGATTCCCAGCTGGGAGAAAGGCACGGCCATCAGGCCGGCAATCCAGATGAGGCGCCATTGCTGGCGGTGTAATGGGGCCGCAGCCGCGGGTCGACCGCCAGGAGAATGCCGAAAGCGCCGGAGATGAGGATGAAGCGGAGGGTCACCAGCTGGAAGGCGTTCAGCCGCTCGAGCAAGCGGTTCACGCCTACGAAGACCAGGCCCCAGAGAGCGGGAACCACCAGCAGCACCAGCCTCACCCGTGACGAGCTCATCATATTACTCTAGTTGACCAAACGGTTGGTAGAAATGCTCTGCACCTGGTCTCGATGGAGGAGGTAGCGCCGTCTCTATGAGGTGGCAGGGTGTGAAGACGCTCGGGGCTCTGCTCGAGGAACGCGCCGCCCCGCAACCGGACCGGGTCTTTATCCACCTTCGAAGACCGATCGGTCACTTATCGCGAGCTGGACGAGGCATCGGCTCGCTTCGCCAACCGCCTGATCGGCCTGGGATTCGAGAGGGGACATGCGGTCGGCATCATGCTCGACAACTGTCCCGAGTTCCTCTTCGCCTGGTTCGGGACCGCCCGAGGGGGGTTCGCCGAGGTCCCCATAAACACCGGTTACAAGGGGGATCTCCTCGCCTACCTCATCAACCATGCCCAGCTCAGCGCCCTGGTGGTGGATCACCGGTACCTGGAACGCGTCGGAGAGCTGGCCCACCAGCTGGAAACGCTACGGCATATAGTGGTGGTGGGCGACCTGCCATCAGCCGCTCCGCCCGGTTTCGAGTTGCACCAGTTCGAATCCTTTCTCGCCGCCGGGTCGCCGGAACGTCCGTCCGTCTCAGTGCACCCCCACGACACCGCCTCTATCCTCTTTACCGCCGGAACCACAGGTCCATCAAAGGGGGTGGTGCGGTCCCACCGAGCCAACTTCTCAATTGCCGAGGCCACCATTGCCCTGATGGATTACCGGAAAGGTGAAGTCCTGTTCACTGTTTTCCCTCTTTTCCATATCAATGCCAAAGCCAACACCGTTCTCCCGGCTCTGATTCTAGACGGAACCGTGGTCATGCACTCCCGATTCCACGCAAGTACCTTCTGGGAAACCACTCGCCGCTATGGAGTCACTGCCTTCAACTATATGGGGGCTCTGCTGATGATGTTATACAAACAGCCTCCGCGTCCCGATGATGCCGACAACCCGGTCCGCAAGGCTTATGGTGCCCCCGCTCCGCTGGAGATATTCGAGTCATTTCAAGACCGCTTCGGAGTAAAACTCGTCGAGGTATACGGATCCACCGAGTGCGGGATCGTCACATACAACACGGTGCACGACATGAGGCCCGGTAGCTGTGGCCGAGCTGCCCCCTATTACGAGGTCGAGATCCACGACGAGTACGATGAGCCATGCCCCCCCGGAGTGCCCGGGGAGATCGTCGTCCGTCCCCGCGAGCCCTACATCATGTTCACCGAGTATTTCCGCGACCCTTCTGCTACGGTGGCGGCCTTTCGGAACCTCTGGTTCCACACCGGCGACCGGGGCGTCATGGATTCCGACGGCTATTTTCGCTACCTCGACCGGATCAAGGATTCCATCCGGCGTCGTGGCGAGAACATCTCTTCATGGGAGGTCGAGAGAGTGATCAACTCGCTGGAGCAGGTCGCCGACTCGGCGGTCATCGGCGTGCCTTCCGAACTGACTGAAGAGGAGGTAATGGCGGTGGTGATGCTGAAGCCAGGTGCGCAGCTCAGTCCGGAAACGATCCTCGACGAGGTGGCACGGCGCATGCCCCACTTCGCCGTCCCACGTTACGTGCGTTTCGTCGACGACCTACCTCGCAACCCGGCACAGCGGGTGCAGAAATACGTACTACGGTCCCAAGGTGTCACTCCGGACACCTGGGATCGCGAGCTGCATGGCTACCAAATCCGCCGCTCCTGACAGAGAGGCTCGCCGGTGACGCTGGACCACCCTTTCACCCAGATATCCCACACGGGTTTCGTAACGGACCAGGGATTTTTGGAGGGGCCCGACGCTGCTCGCACCATCGGACCCTTCGTCCGGGACAAGGCCGTCCGCAACGGCGACAAGCGGTTCGTGGAGGTGGCCGGCCGTGCGCAGAGCTATGCCGACATCCACCTCAACTCCGATGCTGTTCTAGCGGGCCTCCAGTCTCTCTCCCTGGAACCCGGCGACCACGTCTGCTTGATGATGAATAACAGCGTGGAGAACATCTGGTGCTGGTTCGCCCTGTGCAAGGGTGGCATCCTCGAGGTGCCGATCAATACCGCATACAAGGGCTATCTGCTTTCCTACATCATCAATCAATCCGACGCTTGCGCGATCATCATCGACGCCGATCTCGCCCCCCGCCTCGAGCCGATCGCATCGGAGCTGCCAAACCTCCGCCACGTGATCGTCAACGGCAGAGTGAGCGGCCTCGACCTGCCTTCGTCGATACAAGTCCACGACCTGGCGTCGTTGCGGAGCCACCGCAGCCCCACCTATGCCCGAACCCAGCCATCCGACACCTCGGTGATCCTCTACACGTCGGGGACCACCGGGCCGTCCAAGGGCGTGATCCTATCGCATGAGGCGAATCTCAACCTCGCCCGTCACTGCGTGTGGCTGATGGGTTACGGCTCCGACGATGTGCTGTACACCGTCTTTCCCTTGTTCCACATCAACGCCAAGTACACGAGCGTGATGGCTGCGATGGAAGCGAACGCCTCGCTCGTCATGGATCAGCGCTTCAGCGCCTCGACCTTCTGGGACAAGGTGAGAGCAAAAGGGGTCACCGCCTTCAACTACCAGGGAGCGCTGTTGCTGATGCTCTACAAACAGCCGCCGCGCCCCGATGACGCCGACAACCCGGTGCGCATCGCCTTCGGTGCGCCTTGTCCGGCGGACATATGGCGCCCGTTCGAGGAGCGATTCGGGCTGACGCTGGTCGAGGTCTACGGCATGACCGAGATCGCCATCGCCACCGAGAACAGGCCCGGCGAGACCAAGGTGGGTACAGCCGGGAAGGAGTCCGCCAACTTCTGGGTGCGGATCTTCGACGAGAACGATCGACCGTGCCCTCCAGGGGTGGCGGGCGAGATCGTGGTCCGGCCGAAACGTCCGAATGTCATGTTCAAGGGCTACTACCGACAAGAAGAGTTCACTCTCGATGCGTTCCGCAACCTGTGGTTCCACACCGGCGACCGAGGGGTGATGGACTCGGACGGCTACATCACCTTCATCGATCGAATGAAAGACTGCATTCGACGTCGCGGCGAGAACATCTCCTCTTTCGAAGTCGAGGCGGTGGTCAACTCCCACGATGCCGTTCTAGAGTCGGCCGCCTACGGAGTCGCATCGGATCTCTCCGAGGAAGAGGTCATGGTTGCCGTCGTCGTCAAGGAAGGCCAAACCCTCACGCCGCACGAGCTGCTCGACTTCTGCCAGACCCGCATGGCGCACTTCGCGGTTCCCCGATATGTGCGCTTCGTCGCCGAGCTTCCCAAGACCCCTTCCCAGCGGATACAGAAATACCTGCTGCGGGAGGAAGGCATCACTCCCGACACCTGGGATCGTGACGCTGCCGGATATCGAGTCCGCCGCGAATAGGAAGAGAATGCACGAGAGGATCGGCTTACTGCGAGGAAAGGGATATCCGTTGGGCGAGCACGCGCTCCGTTACCCCACGGAGGAACGCACCCTCCTGCGACTGCTGTCAGATCAGGCTGCCAGTAGAGGCGATCAGGATTGGCTGATATTCGACTCGACGGACCACCTCACGTACCGTGAAGCCTGGGAGGAGAGCTGTCAGGTGGCCCATGCCATCGAAGCTAGCGTCGGGAAGGGAGCGCACGTCGGCATCTTCCTCCTCAATCAACTGGAGTTCATGCCGGTGTTCTTCGGGGCGATGCTCAACTCGGGGATAGCCGTGCCTTTCAACGCCGCTGCCCGCGGACCCCTCCTCCACTATGTGGTCGAGCATTCGGACGCCGCTGTGATCGTCGCCCGGCTCGATCTGCTCGACCGGCTGGAAGCGCTCGAAGATCTGGGATCGGTGCGGCTCGTCGTGGCCGTGGGGCCCGGTGACTGCCCTACCGCGATCGGCCAGACCCCAGTCGTCCCTTGGAGTGAGTGGCTGGCCTCCGTTCCGTCGACCCCGCCGATGACGTTTCCCGACTACCGGCAGCCCTGTTTGATCCAGTACACGTCCGGTACCACCGGCCGCCAGAAGGGAGCGGTGTATCCCCACCAGTTCCTGTACCTGTATCCCGCCATGTACGTAGACTCCATCGGGATAACCGCCGATGAGATCCTGACCACACCCATGCCTCTGTTCCACGTAGCCGCGCTTCACCTGATCGCCAACGCGGCTCTGCATGCGGGCGCAACAGCCCATCTCAAATCTCGTTTCTCGGCCAGCCGGTATTGGGAAGAGGCCGCACAGGATGGGGCGACCTTCTCCATCATCCTGGGCCCGATGGCAGCCCTCGTCATGAAGTCGTCGCCGCCGGCACCGCAGCATCGGCTCAGCCGCATATTTTGCGTACCGCCACCCCCCGAGGCAGACGAGTTCGAGCGTCGATACAACACACGGCTACTCTGGCACGCCTTCGGCCAGACCGAGATCTCCCCGCTGGGGATGCGGCCAGACATCCTCCCGGGCGTGCCCCGCGACACCCTAGGCTACCCGGTCTCGTGGATGGAATACGGCGTGGTCGACGACCACGACCGATTGCTGCCCCCAGGGGAGGTGGGCGAGATCGTTTTCAGGCCGATGCGACCCTATTCGATGTTCCTCGAGTACTACAAGGATCCCCAGGCTACGTTGGAGGCGTTCCGCAACTTCATGTACCACACCGGCGACCTCGGGTATTACGACGAGGAGGGCCTGCTGCACTACCGAGGCAGAAAGCAGGAGCGCATCCGCCGGCGTGGGGAAAACATTTCAGCTCCGGAGTTGGAATACGTGGCCTTGCGCCACCCCAAGGTGGTTGAGGCGGCCGCCTACGGTGTGCCGTCGGAACTGGGAGAAGAAGACGTGAAGCTGGACGTTCGCCTCTCCGAGCCGGTACCGCCTGCCGAACTCCATGCCTGGCTGGTCGAGAACCTGCCGCGCTACATGGTTCCCCGCTACCTGGAGATCCGCGACAGCTTCCCAAAGACTCCCTCCGAGCGTATCCAGAAGTACCTCCTGCAAAGTCTTCCTCTCGACCGTCCCGAAGTCCATGACTTCGAGACCAGGTGATTGGCCCGACCCGGTGTTGCCTCAGGGCCGCTGCCCCTCCTGGCCGATCGGGGGGTGTCTGACCGGCGGCACGGCCTCCCCCGAAATGACGCCGTGTCCGGCTACCCGCCCAGGAGAGGGGGCGGTCCGTCCTCGGCCAGCCGTCGGCGGCAAGGAGCCTTGTCACCGGCTGCGACCCGCCACCACTGGCACGAGGTCGTTTCCCAGCCGGGTGGTCAGCCGCTACAGCAGGTGGCGGACATGACCTTCGTGGAGCTGTTGAAGCGGTACGTGGAGGACTACACCAACCGGCACGACCTCACGGTGATTCCGCTCATCATCGACCCCGCCTACCGCTTCACGATGAGCGGTCAGACGATCGGCTATGCGCAATACCTGACGACCGTGGAAGGAGCCTTCGACCTCTTTCCCGACTTGTCCCTCGTGGTGCACGATCTCTTCACTAACGGGGATCGACTGGCGATGCGCTTCTCCGAACGTGGTACCTCCGCTCGTCACCAGCGACCGGCGGTATGGAGCGGCATCGCCCTGTATCGATGGAATGGTCGCGACCGGCTCACCGAATGCATTGTGGAACAGGACTTCTATGGTCGCCTCCAGCAGCTTCGCGGAAGCCCTCCCCCTCCCCTTGCACCCCCCATGGAAAACCCCTTTGCCGTGAAGCCGATGCAGCCCGACCCCGAAGCCGAGAAGTTAGCCGCCGACTACATCCTGTCTCAGTCTTCACCCCCCTTCATGTCGGAGGGCGAGGTGGCCATCCACGAAGCGTTCTCCGCCGGGGGCAAAGTCGCCCTCCGTTTCCGCCGCCATGGAGCCTACCTCGGGGGGCTGGTGGGCGCCCCCAATGACGCCGTTGGCCACCTGGACTTCGTCGACACCAACGCTGTGGTCTGGGTCGAGTCGACCGGTGCCGTCCACTGCTGGCAGGTGAGCGATCTCTACGGGTTCTGCTGGCGCCTGCGACGGTCATGCGGTAGTTCCTTCACAGGCTGACCGGAATCCTTCCAGGTCATGATGTTGTCCAGGACCTGCACCCTCCCCGCCAGGACGTCGTCCAGCATTAGACCGGGCGGGGCCTTCTCCCACGGGTGGGAAGGTTTGGCCACCTGGATCAAGGCGCCGAACGTGGAGGAGGGTCGGGTAAAGGTCTCCTGCCAAGTGGGGTGTGAGATGTCCGTGTCGACCGTCTCGAAGCCGAATTGGTGGAGTCGCTGCTCCGCCTCTGGTATGTCGGGGGCGACGATCGTGAGATGGTGTAACCCCTCGCCGTGGCGATCCAGATAGCGGGACAACCAGTTGTCGGACGTGAGTGGTTGCAGAAGTTCGATCTTCACTCCCGGCGGGTAGCGCAGCTGCACCGCCCGCACCCCCAGCCGGGGATTGTCACCTCCGCCCACGAACTCGCCCCCCATCAAGTCGACGAACAGCCGACACGCCCGCTCAAGGGACCGGACCGCAACGCAGACGTGATCCAGCCTCACCGGAACTCCGTAGGGGACAGAGACGAAACCGGGCTGAGACGGACAGTGAGCCCCGACTGAGTCACCATCCCGGTCAGGGGGTCGACTTGCCGAGCCGACGTGAGGGCACTCACGTTGGGATCGGCGTACCCATGAGGGAGGGACACCGCCCCGGGCCGAATGCTGTCGGACACCACCGCGATGGCCCGCAACGTTCCCAGCTCCGAGCTGACCAGCACCGGCTGACCGTCGGCAATCCCCACCCGGACCGCGTCTTCGGGGTGGACCAGGAGAGTGGCCTCCTCGGGCCGGTCCGGATCGCTGAGCACCGAATTTAGGCGCCGGACCTGGCGGCGGGGGATGAGACGCAGCCCCTCGGCGGGTGCCCGCGCCAAGCCAGCGAGCTGGTCGAGCAGCGGCTGCGGAGCCAGCTGCCATCGGCGACCGGCCAGCACCTTGTCGGAGAACCAACCGAACATCTGTGGTGGGTCGTTGATCACCACCCGGTTCGTACGAATGAAGGCGAAGTCCGACCGACTGCGATCGCCCAGGGGACGGAGCAAGTCGTCATCGGTTGCGAGGTCCGGGTCGATTCCCTCACCGATCACGTCTATACCGAACCGACGCCCCAACTGAGCGAAAGGCCACCACATCGGCCGGCGTCTGGCGCCCGGCGGCACCACTTGCGGAGAGTACTTGGTCATAACCACCGGCAGAAACTGGTCAACATAGACGGGAAGGTCAGATCGTTCCAGCTGGTCGGCGCAGGGCAGAACATGGGTAGCGAAAGGGGTCATCTCGTTGGCGACGATGTCCGCCACCACCAAGACCTCGAGTGATGCCAAAGCCTTCTTGGTGCGGTCCGCTTCCGGGAAAGCGGTTATGGGGTTACCGCCGAGAACGAAGAGGGCACGCAGGTTACCCGCTTCGATCTCGTCCAACATCGCCGCCACCGGGTACTCGCCGAGGCGCCGGGGGAGCTCCGGCCGACTGGGGGGACCGGGCTCCGCCCGGCCCTCCGTCGGCTCGATACGACGAGTCTCCAGTGCACGCAGGTAGCCAGGATGGAACCAGCAGCCGCCCGGTCGATCGAACGAGTCGGTGACCACCTGCAGCGTCCAGCTCAACCACTCGACGACATTGGCTTGCGCCGACATGGTCACCCCAGTGCCGGTCTGGATGGCCACCTTCTTGGTCCTCACGGCAGCCGACAGCTCGGCCAGTTCAGCGGTGCCCAGCCCGGTCCGCCGGCAGGCCTCCTCCAGGTGGTAGGGAGATACCGCCTCCTCCAGGCGGTCCACCCCGTCGGCGCGCTCCTGCAGCCGGTCGCGGTCTACCCCGTCTCGCAGGGCTTCCCTCACCAGAAAGGCCAGCAGCGCCCAGTCGCTGCTCGGGCGGGGGGCCAGGTGCCGGGTAGCGAGGCGGGCGCTCTCGCTCCTCCGGGGGTCGATCACCCACACCTCGCCCTTGGCTGCCAGCCGCCGGATGGTCGTCACCGGGTCGGGAAACGCGTTGAGGTGGCCGTGGGAAACGACCGGGTTGACCCCGATGAGCAGAACCAGCTCCGGGTTCTCCCGGTCGAGGGCCGGCACCGCTCCGGCGAACCCGCACATCATTTCGGCCACCATCGGTTTACAGGGCGTGTCGATGGTGGCCGAGGTGTAGCGGGAACGGGACCCCATGAGCTTGAGCCACTTCTCTGCCATTCGCCGACCATTGGCATCGAAAGCCGAACCGGTGGCGGCGTAGATTCCCACCGCATCGGGGCCACACAGGCCGATTACGTCCCGGAGGCGAACCTCCAGGTCGTCGAGCAGCTCCCCCCAATCCACCGCCAGCAGATCGCCGCCACGGCGAATCATGGGATAGTCGTAACGACGGGGATGATGGTGCAAGACAGGGATGGCGCGGCCCTTCGGGCACGTGTATCCGGCTGATATCGGGTCAGCCGGGTCCCCCTTTACGGACACGACCCGGTCACCGTCGACCTCCACGATGATGCCGCACAGCGCTTCGCATATGCGGCAGTGGGTGGCGACCGTCCGTGTCATGACCTTCGAGGCTCCTGGATGGTGAGGCACCTATTCCCCCACCAGCTGGCGGAGCACCGCATCCGCCACCTCCCTGGCGAGGCGACGCAGGTAGGGCTCATCCTTCGAGGAGATGGGGTGGGGGACCATCACATGGTGATAACCTGCGAGGCCCAAAGCACGCGCCTGGGTCGCCACCAGCGTTTGGAAGGGCTCGGTTATGACCACGGTGGCCGGCACCCCCAACTCCTCCATCTGAACCGCATCGTGCAGACTGCACGCAGAACAGGCCGCTCAGTCCCCCACCCCGGTGAGTATCAGGTGTGACCGAGCGGCGATCCGGCGAGCCTCCTCTCCTTCGAGAGGTTTGCCTGCCGACGCTTTGGAGTAGACCTCGAGGGTCACCCCGGGCAACCGGGGGGACAGCTCCTCGACAATATAGATCAGCAGGTCGCGAGCCTTCGGTTTGCCGTTCTCGACAACGGTGAGGACCGGATTCGCTGGCAGACTCCGGCGAAGGGCAAGTTCGAGGCGCCGAGCGGGGGCCTCCCCGGGTACCGGGACGAACACGGTGATCTGGCGCATGATCAGCCTTTCTCGAGACGGGTGAAGAACTCTGGAGGCAGATGGCACCCCTCCGGACCGCAAGCTGGCAGCGGGTCGCCCGGCTCCCGCACGCGACGTGTGGTGGCCCGGGAGTGCTGGATCGGTGCCCACGCCGGAATGTAGGCCGACCAACCGGCACCCTCCCCGCCGGCGGTCACCACAAACAGGTCGTCCGGGGAGGCGATCGTAGCCAGCTTGCCGTCGGCATCGGGGGTCATGTCGTGCTGATAGCCGCGCTCGAGGAGCACCCCCCAACGCTCCAGCTCCGCAGGAGCGATGCGAGACTCCTCGTAGATGAGGTTGCGAACGTCGGCCTTGGACATACCGGAGGCGATGCAAGCTTGCCGGTGCTCGGGACCGAACACCGCGATTGCCTGGTGTCCCTTGCCGACCGCATACGTGGACGGGGTACGCGCTGCAGCGGCGAAGGTGAGGCAGATATCGCGACCGTTCTCGTTCAGGTGGTTGGCTACCTGGCGCGGTCCCTCGCTGGCCAGGACGGTGACGGTGGTGTCGTCCTCCCCGAACCCCAGGTCGACCCGTAGCGGTGTCCATGGCTCAGGGGGAGGGTCCTCAGCGAAGCAGAAGGTGTACTTTCCCGGATGCCCCAGCGACGACCCGTCCAGTTTCCCAACCCGGGCGTCCAGCAGGTTGAGGGCCACCAGCCGCAGAGTCCGGCCAATGGTGGCATTGGCCCGGTTACCCGGACCGAGCGCGTTGTGCCGGGAGTTTAGGCCCAACGCCTGGGCCCCCGGTCCGGAGACCACTACACACAGCGCGGCTCCCCCGGTGGAGGTGACGGCCGCATTGGCATTGAACCCGGGGTCCAGCATGGCTTGCAGGGCGGCTATCACCACCGGGAAATACTCCGGCTTGCACCCCGCCATCACCGCCTGGATGGCCGCCATCTCCGCGGTGACCTCCCGGTTGCGCTGTGGTACTGCGCCGATCACCTCGTCGCGCTCCACCCAACCCGCTTCCAGCATGGCTGCCACCCGCTCGGGGGTAGGTGGCACCACAGGTAGGCCGTCGGTCCACCCCGCCGCGAAGAAGTGCTCTTGGACCTCGGCTTCCTCCAGAGTGAGCACCTGGGCCATGACCTCTCTCCTCGTCTCGACGCGAGCTTATCAAACTACCGTTTGGTAAGCGCCCACGGCGTCCCTCCCCACTTCCGCGAAGACCGGACGGCCGATCAACGACAGGACCCGATCCACTTCGTCCGCCAGGATCTCCAGCATTCGCGACACCCCTGCCTCGCCACCCGCCGCCAAGCCCCAGAACCAGGGGCGCCCTACGAACACCATCCCCGCTCCGAGAGCTTTGGCTCGTACCACGTCCGCTCCGCTGCGCACCCCCCCATCCAGGTAGACAGGAATCCGTCCGCCCACCGCCTCCACCACCGAGGGGAGAGCCGCGACCGCAGATGGGGCACCGTCCAGTTGCCGTCCTCCATGATTGGACACAACCAGACCGTCAGCCCCGCACCGCAGCGCCGCCAGGGCGTCGGTCGCCGTGAGGATGCCTTTCACCACCAACGGCCCCTTCCACAGGGCCCGCAGCCGGGCAACGTCCTCCCAGGTAGCGGCGGGATTGACCAGCTCCCGGTTGACGAAGGCCCCCAACGAGGTGGCGTCGTCACCGTCGGCGAGGCCGAGGAAGTTGCGGAAGGTGATCCGATCGCCCCACGCCAGGTTCCACAACCAGCGCACCCGGCGGGCGGCGTCGAGAGCCCCCGCCGACCGCACCCGAGGGGGAATGGTCATGCCGTTGCGCAAGTCCCGACGACGTTTGCCCACCACAGGCACGTCCACGGTCAAACACAGGGCCTCGTAGCCGGCGGCGGCTGCCCGCCTCACCAGATCTTCCACCACCTCGTGGTGGCGCCAGAGGTACAGCTGGAACCACAAGGGTCCGCTGGCCACCTCGGCTACCTCCTCGATCGAGCAGGAGGAGGCAGTGGAGAGACAGAAAACGGTCCCCGCCTTGCCCGCCGCCCGCGCCGCAGCCAACTCCCCTTCCCGGTCGACGAGCCTGGCGAGACCGGCCGGAGCAAGGCCCACCGGGAGCGCCAGCCGACGGCCGAAGACCTCGACAGTGAGGTCTCGCCGGGACACGTCGACCAGTGCCCGGGGCAACAGGACGATCCGGTCGAAGTCACTCATGTTGCTGGCCAGGGTCACTTCCCGGTCGGCACCCCCGTCGACAAAATCCGACACCAGCCGTGGTAAACGTCGTCGCGCCAGGCGCTGCAGGTCTTCCAGACTGTGGATCCGATCCAGGGTTTTCTTCACTGGCTCACTCCCCCACAGGGCCAGCCGAGTCGCCCGCGAGCCGGGCGTCCAGCCCGCATGGCTTATGGCGATGGCAGCCACCTACCGGGTCGAAGGCAGCGGGCCTCCCCGCGGGGGCCCGGAGGTGCCCAGCAACGCTCGCAGGCATTGACGGTTCCCGCATCCTCTACCCCGGCACCACCGTGATGTGGACAGCCGTTTCCCCCTCCACCTGCCCTGCCAGGAGGCGAAGGCCTTGCTCCAGCTGATCGAGCTTCAAGGTATGGGTGTGCAGGAGATGGAGCGGGTAGCGGCCGGAAGCGATGATGCGGATGGCCTGGGCAAAGGACCAGGCGGAAACCCCCAATACGCCCTTGACGGTGAGGTTCTTGTAGACGATGTCGTCGGATACGAGTCCGGGGACGGGATGACGGTCTTTGAGACCGGCGAGTACCACCGTCCCCCCCGGGCGAGCCGCCCCCACCGCCTGGGCTACCGCCTCGGGGGCGTTGGAGGTGACATCGATCACCCGGTCGGCCCCTGGCCCTCCGGTCAGCTCCCGAATCCTCTCGACGACCGGCTCCTCGTCGGCCACCAGCGTGTGGGTAGCTCCCAAAGCCCGGGCCAGGTCGAGTTTGTGACGGTCGCGGGAAAGGCCGGTGACGATCACCTGGTCCGCACCGGCCTCCCGGACGGCGATCACCGCCGCCAAGCCTCGTTGGCCCGCTCCGAGAATGGCGACCTGGTCTCCCGGGCGAGTGGCGGCCGCCCGGTAAGCCCATTCGAACCCCGCCCCTAGAGGATTGAACAGAACCGCGTCTTCGATGGGAACCGACTCCGGCACCCGGTGGAGGATCGACCCGGGACGCAGCGCCATGAACTGAGCGAAACCACCCCATAGACCCGGGGAGATGTGCACGGAGGCCAGCGAGTAGATGAACCTCCGTCGGCACAGACGGTATTCGCCCTCGGTGCAATGACGACACACCCCGCAGGGAACGAAGGGCTCCACCGCTACCCGATCCCCCTCGCTCACCTCGCTGCGCTCAGCCATCTCCGGGTCGATCCACTCGATCCTTCCCACCGGCTCGTGGCCCGGCACGTAGGGGTAGGACCCCAGACCGGCCAGAACGATGGCGCCCCGGAACGACTCCAGGTCGGAGCCGCACATACCGCAGCCTTCGATCCTGATGAGGGCGCCGGCCGTGCCGCGACCGGGCGCGGGAAGATCCCAGATCTCGAGCCGCCCCGCCTCCACCTGCACCGCCGCCTTTACCATCTCCCTTCCCCCCGGCATGCGTCGATGGCGGAGAGAACCCGGGTAACAGTCTCCAACACCGGAGCTCGGAGCCCGTGTTTGCGGGCCAGCTCGAGGATGGGGGCATGGACTGCCGCCACCTCGGTCCTCTTGCCGCTCTCCAGGGCGGCGAGGGTGGAGACCTTGATAGAGGTCTCGCCGGCCGCCACCAGCTGCTCGCCGACCCGGCGCATCAGCTGGCGCGCCTGCGCCGGCGGGGAAGCCGCAAGGGTGGCGACCTGAAGCGGACCAGGCAGGTCCACCAACTCGACGCCCTCGGCATGCGCCACCGCTGCCGCCTCGCGTATCAGGTCGAGGAAGATCCCCGCTGCGTCGTTATTGAGGAACACCAGGTGGTAAGGGAGCCGGGTCAGGCCCGTCGCCCCCATTGCCGCCACCGCCAGCACCGCCTTCGACCAGACCACCGCTTCGATATCGGGGCGCGCCTCGACAAGGAGTCCCCCCGCCTGAAGCAAATCAGCTACCTCTTCCGCCCCCTTCGCCGGCCCGCAGGGGAGGTTGCCTAGGTAGGTGGTTCCACTCATGGTGTGCTCCACCCATCCCGGCGCCTTGAGGGTGGCGCCAACCATCGACACGCACCCGACCACGGTTCCCGGCCCCCAGGCTGCCATCAGCGGGTGGTCCTTGCCGACACCGTTTTGGATCGAGAACGCCAAACGGGGGCGTACCTCAACCGACGCCAACAGTGCCTCCACATCGAAGGCCTTGGCGGCCACCACTGCCACGTATGGCCGAGCCGGTAGGGCCTTCGGGTCGGAGGTGGCGCCGAGCGACAGAGTGCGGGTTCCACTCACCCCGGTGACGACCAACCCGGCTGACCTGACCTCGGCTGCGTGGTCGTCCCGACAGAGAAGCGTCACGTCACAGCCTGCCTCGGCGAGTGCCGCCCCGTACAGGGAGCCCAAGGCACCGGCACCCAGCACCACCGCCTGTTCCCGTGCTGATGCGGCTGGGGGTGGCCCGGTCACGCCAGGCCCCCCTTGTCCCGGTCGAAGGTGGTGGCATCGATATAGGCCAACTCCGGTTTGCGGACTCGGGCGGCGGCATTCTTGGGCAAGGAGTCCGCCAGCCTCAGGTACCGGGGGACTGCGAACGCAGGCAAACGTTCACGACAGAAGGCGATCAACTCGTCGAAAGCAAGCGGGCCTTTGGCCACCACCACAGCCAGAACCTCCTCTTCCCCCAGCTCTGAAGGTACGCCCACCACGGCCGCTTCCGCCACCAAGGGATGGGCCTCCAAAACCTGCTCGACCTCGAAACACGAGATGTTCTCGCCGCGCCGGCGAATGGAGTCCTTCACCCGCCCGAGGAAGGTGAGGCGACCCTGCTGGTCGATTCGGCCCCGGTCGCCGGTATGGAACCAAAGGTTGCGGAATGCCTCGAGAGTTGCTTCCGGCATGCCGTCGTATCCCTGAAAGAGGATCCCCGGCCGCTCGGGCCGCACCACGATCTCCCCCGGCTCACCGGGCGGCAGAGGGTTGTCTTCGGGGTCATGGATCTCGACCGTGAGGTCGGGCACTGGCCGGCCACAGGTCCCCACTTCGTCTTCCCCTCCGCCGGTGATGCTGACGATCCCCTGCTCGGTGGAGCCGTAGAGCTCGTAGACCCGCTCGATACCAAAACGGCGCATGAAGGCGGTCCAGATCTCGGTGGGCATCCCCGCCCCATAGGCCAACCGTACGCGGTGGTCCCGATCGCTGGGACTGGGGGGCTGACCGAACAGCATCATGGGAAGGGTTCCGAGGTAGTGGATGGCAGTCACGCCCTCACTTCGGCAGGTGCGAAAGAAGCCAGAGGCTGAGAAGTGGCGATCCACCACCACCCGGCCCCCGACGAGCAGTGCCGGCATCACGGAAACGAAGCGTGCCGCTATGTGAAAGAGGGGGAAGGGGGTGTACAGGACATCGTCGGCTTCCAGCCCGACGTGGTGCACCACGCTCCAGGCTAGGCGGGTGTTCGCCCGATGGGTGAGCACCACCCCCTTGGATGCGCCAGTAGTCCCCGAGGTGTACAGGATCAGGGAAACATCGTCGGGAGCCGGTCGGTTTCGATCCCCTCCTGCCCGGCATGGGCCGGACTCCTCGAGCAACTCCTCCACGGGCACCACCGGAAGGCCCGATCCTTCTAGTGCTGGAAGGAGGTCCGCCTCGGCCACCAGCAGTCGAGCCCTGGCACGACGCACCTGGTCGGCCAACAGGTCCCCTTTCATGGCGGTGTTGATGGGCACCTCCACCATTCCGCCACGGGCCAGCGCAAGCCAGAGGTAGAGGGTCTCCGGACGGTTGGACAGGAAGGTCGCCACCCGGTCTCCCGCCTCGAGCCCCCGCCCTGAGAGGCACCCTAACAGACCCACCGACGCTTCCTGCCAGCGACCGGCCTCGAGCTCGTGACCGTCGATCTTGGCCACCACCCGGTCCGGGTCGGCGCGGGCCGTCAGCTCCAGGGCGTCGACGACGGTCAGCTCCTCAGTCACGTCCCTCCACCACCCGCAGCACCCGGTCGGCCGGCCCTTCCGTCTCGCCCCCGTCCACCACCAGCACGTGCCCGGTGATGTAAGAGGAAGCGGGCGACAGGAGGAAATGGACCGCCCAGGCGATGTCCTCCACCCTGCCCACTCGACCTACTGCAGTGGTGGACCCGGCCCGGGCGATCTTGTCTTCGTCCCCGGCAAAGAGGGCACGACTCGACCCTTCCGTGAGGATCAACCCAGGGGAGACGCAGTTGACCCGCACCTGCGGCGCCCATTCCGCCGCCAGTGTGCGGGTGAGGTGCTCAACTGCAGCCTTGGCAGCGCCGTAGCCAGCGAAGTTGGGGGTCGGTGAGGAGGCAGCAGTGGCCGAGATGAACACTATCCCCCCGCCGGTGTCGGCCAGCAGGGGGTAGGACTTCTGGGCCACGAAGAAGGCGGAGTCGAGGTTCACGGCCAGACTGTTGCGCCATTGCTCGGGGGTCAGTGCAGCCGCCGGGCCCCAATGAGCCGCTCCCACGTTCGCGACTACGGCGTCCAATCGCCCGTGTCGGCGATGGATCTCGTCGACCATCGCCGACACCGTCTCCGGCTGACGCACATCCCCGACCACTGCCGACGCCGCGCCCACTTCCTCCAGTGATAAGCGTTCGGGGTGTCGTCCGTGCACGACCACCGAGGCGTTGTTGTTGGCCAGGTGTATGGCCACCCCTCTCCCGATACCCCGCGAGGACCCTGTCACCCAGATCACTCGGCCAGCCAAGTCGAAAATCACGGCAGGGGTAGTCAACGCGCCTCCTCCTTCACCCACACGATACCTACCAACCGTTTGGTTGGCTAGATTGCGGTTGTTGATGAACGAGATCCGGGTACGAAGGGATCTGGCCATGGAGACCCGGGATGGAACCCGGTTGATGGCCGACGTCTACTTCCCGCCAGGACCCGGTCCCTTCCCGACCCTCCTGTACCGGGTGCGGGGATCCAAGTCCTCGGGTTTCATCATCGGGGCCATCCTGCTCAACCCGGTGGTGGCCGCCGAGCGCGGGTACGCCGTGTGCATCCAGGAGGTGCGCGGCCGCGGTTCCTCCGAAGGTGAGTGGGAGCCCTTCGTACACGAAGAAGACGACGGGGTCGACACCCTCGAATGGCTGGTTGCGCAGCCATGGTGCAACGGCCGAGTGGGAAGCTACGGAACCGCTTACACCGGCTTCGCCTCCTTGGCCATGGCGGCGACTGGCCACCCTGCGTTGCAGGCGGTGGTAGTGGCGGTGTCGGGGGTCTCGCCTCACGACGGCTGGGTCTACACCAACGGCGGATTCGAGTTGGGCTGGAACACTTTCTGGACCTACCTAACCGCGACCGAGTCCCTCAGGAGACTCCCAGCCGAGCCGGGGGAGAAGGAGCGGATTCGAACCGTCCTCCAGGCCGACATGGAGTCCCCGGTCGAGGTCGTCAACCGGCTTCCCATCACCAGCCGGGATGCCCTGGCGCAGTTGTCACCCCATTACTGGGAGTGGCTCGACCATGCGAGCTACGACCCCTATTGGGAGAAGGTGGACCTCGCCGCCCGCGCCGACCAGTTCACCGCACGGGTGCTCTCGATCACCGGTTGGTGGGACAATTTCCTCGGCGCGCACCTCCAGCTCTACCGAGAGCTCGCCAACCGTTCCCCCACCGGGGCTGACCAAAGCCTGGTGATCGGTCCGTGGGACCACTTCACCTACGTCAACGTGGTTCCGACCATGGCTGGGGCACGCGACTTCGGACCCGAAGGAATGGCAGGGCCGGCCATCACCGAGCCGCTGGCCCTCGACTGGTTCGACCGCTGGCTTAAAGGCGCTCCCGAGGGCGCCACTACCCGGCCGGGGGTTCGCTATTACGCGGTGGGGGGCGGTGGCTGGCAGGAGACCCCGTTGTGGCCTCCTGCTTCCATGGTGACGCCGTGGTACCTGCAGGGAGGGGGGGGACTGGCCACCGTTCCTCCCGCCCCCGCCCCTCCTTCAACGTACGAATACGACCCCGCCGACCCCACTCCCACGCGGGGTGGGCGAACCCTGATGCCGACCCTCGGACCGTCGGGCGTCCAGGATCAGTCCGAGCTGCTGGGCCGTCCCGACTTGCTCGAGTTCACCAGCGCGGCTCTGTCGGATCCGGTGTCGGTCGCCGGTCGGGTGAGGCTGCGGTTGTGGGCCGCAAGCTCGGCGGTCGATACTGACTTCGCTGCCGTGCTGGTGGATTGCGCTCCCAGCGGCGAACGGTGGTTGGTGGCGGACGGCTTCCTGCGTGCCCGCCACCGCAACGGCTTCGGTCGCACAGACTGGCTGACGCCGGGGGAGGTGGTGGAATACACCATCGACCTGTGGGACGTGGCGTGGACCTTCGCCGCCGGTCATCGCATCGGGCTCCACATCTCCTCGGCCAGCTTCCCCCGGTTCAACCGCAACCTCAACGTCGCCCTGCCCCCCGGAGAAGGCACCTTGACTGAGGCGGTGACGGCCAGCCAGGCGATATACCACGACCCGGACCACCCGTCCGCGCTGCTTCTCCCCCAGGTCTGAGCCTCAAACCAACCGTTTGGTTGGTAGGCTGACCGGACCGGAGCGACAGGAGGGAAGGATGACACCGAGACGGTGGGGGTCATGGAGGGATGCGCCTTCGTCTCCGGCCGACCCACGCCCGACCGATCAAGGCTTGGGGAGAGGAGCAAGATGGACCTGGAAGCCCGCTTGCGCCGATTGGAGGACAAGGAGGAGATTCGCCAGCTGGTGACGCGCTACGGCCTTGTGGTCGACGAGATGGATCTCGACGGGATCGCCGACCTGTTCACGCCAGATGCCGAGCTGTGCTCGCGAGACGGCGTCTTCGCCGCCAAGGGGATCGAGGCGATTCTCGACACCTACCGCGCCCGTTTCGAGGTCCTCGGACCCACCTACCACTACGTTCACGGCCAGACCATCGACCTCGATCCGGACGACCCCGACCGGGCCCGGGGGATCACCACTTCCCATGCCGAGGTGGTCCGCAACGGGGAGGCGATGATGGTGGCGGTGGTCTACCACGACGAGTATCGCCGTTTTCAGGGCGCCTGGCGGTTCGCCCGAAGGGAGATGGCTTTCTTCTACTACCTGCGGCCGGCTGACTACGCCGCCGCCTTGCCTACGCCGTGGCGGGTGCGAGCCTATGACAGCCCCCACCCGGCCGACTACCCGCACCGTTCCGCCCAAGGGGGCTAGTCGGACCGCTCGAGCCGCCGCGCCAGTTCCTCCGGTGAGTGCCGCTCGGGATGGCCGTAGTACCAGTCGTCCCTGATCTTGTCCCAACGCGGCACCGAGTCGACCGCCCGCAGCACCCGCCGACGCACGCGCCAGCCCTGCGGAGTGCGCACCAGGTGATCTTCGTGGCGGGCCCACAGTTCCCAAACCCGGTCATCGGGGAAGCGGTGGAAGGCGTAGATGTAGGTCAGGGCCTCGGCCTGGTCGCCCTCGATCCGTGCCCGGTGGTTGCTGATGTGATGGCTGGTGTGGCGATACTGGAGGAGGATATGGCCTAGCGCCCGCGCGATCTGTTCCGGTCCCCGGTACACCTTTCCCGTCATGAAGTCGCCCTCGGCGTCCTCGGTGAAGATCGACACGGCCCCGAAGGGGTCGAGCGCGTCGACCCGCTCGAAGTAGTGGACCATGAGTCCCTCGATCTCGTAGGCGTCGGCCAAGAGGCCGAGCAGATCTGCAGCCATCGATCCTCCACCAACCGTTTGGTAGAAGAGCCTACACTCGTGTGGCTGTGGCGGTACCCCTGGCCGAGATGGAGCGATTGGTGGGGTGGCGGTTCCCGGGAGGCCGGACTCGCATCCCCCGCTGGGAGAGCTTTCTACTCAACGATGTGGTGTGCGGACCCGAGTTGCCCGAGGGGATGGTTCACCCGGCGGCCTGCTTCCACGCCCCGCTCGCCGGCATCGGGATGGGCTACGCTGAGATCTTCGCCCTCTGCCGAGCGGAGTCCGACGATGCCATCAGAGCCGGGGAGTACACTTTCCAGATCCGCCGCCCCCTGCGGGAGGAGGTGGAGTACTGGGTCGAGGGGGAGATCGTGGCGGTGGAGCGCAAGCGCGGTGCCCGGATCGGCCTGTTCGACAAGGTGGTGTTCGAGTTGCGGATGCTCGAACCCGGCGGGGAAGTGGCGGTGGTGGCCGTCAACTCTTGGCTGTTCTTGCGGAGCGAGCCGTGATCCCGGTGGGCACCCCCCTTCCCGAGTGGAGGCTGACCTCGGTGAGCCCGGAGAAGATGAAGGTGATGGCTGCCATTCTCCGGGATCCAAACCCGATTCACTGGGACCGCCGAGCAGTACTCCAAAAGGGCTTCGGCACCCGCCTCATCAACCAGGGCCCCATCAACGTGGGATACGTGATGAACATGCTGATGGCATGGGCTGGCAACGACGCGATTCGCTCCATCACCGTCAGGTTCACGGCCAACGTGCTGGAGGGAGACGAGGTGGTGGCGGGAGGGAAGGTGACAGCCGTGGAGGGAAACCTGGTCACCTGCCACGTGTGGCTCGAACGCGGAGACGGTGAGCGGGCGCTGGTGGGCACCGCCAAGGTCGAAATCGGTCGGCGCTAAACCGGCCGCTCGCCGCCGCCCGGCACCGGTCGCCGATCGTGGTCAACTGCGTCGCACCCGATAGCCGGCAGCCTCCCGGTCCCACGTGTCGGGGGTGAGTCCCTCCTCCCGGAGAGAGAACTTCTGGACCCGCTGGGCGTGGTTCTTGGGGAGGCTGTCGACGAAGCGGACAAAGCGAGGCACCGCGAAGTGGCTCATCTTCCCCTGACAGAAGTCGAGGAGGGCCTCCGGACGGAGGTCCGATCCCGGCCGGCGCACCACCGCCACCATCACCTCCTCTTCGGTTAGCTCAGAGGCCACCCCGTAGGCGGCCGCCTCCACCACATCAGGATGGGTGTTGATGACCGACTCCACTTCCCAGGAGGAGATGTTCTCGCCCCGCCGGCGGATGACGTCCTTGGTCCGGTCGAGGAAGTAGAGGAACCCGTCCTCGTCCATACGACCCCGGTCGCCGGTATGGAACCACAGGTTGCGCCACGCCTCCACCGTCGCCTCTGGGCGCTTGTAGTACCCAGAGAACATGATGTTGGGGTACTTGGGCCGGATGACTATCTCGCCCGGCTGGTTGGGGGGAACCGGCTGGTCGTCGGCGTCGACGATCCGGACCTGGTAGCTCATCGACTCCTTCCCAGCCGATCCGATGCGGCGATCGTCGAGGCGGTTCTCACAGGCGATGGGGGCCTCGGTCATGCCGTACACCTCGACTAGGCGGACGCCGAACCGCTCCTCGAAGGCCTCCCAGATCTCGACGGGGCAGGGTGCGCCGAATGCGATCCGCACCTGGTGGTCCCGATCGGTGGGCTTCGGATCCTGCTTGAAGAGCATCATCAGCAGGGCACCCATGTAGTTGAAGGCGGTGATGCGCTTCTTACGGCACAGCTCCCAGAAGCGGGAGACGGAGAACCGTTGCTCGATTACCACGGAGCCACCACATTCGATGGCCGCGGTGACGCTGGTGTACTTGGCGTTGTTGTGGAAGAGCGGGAAAGCGGTGTAGAGGCGGTCTTCAGGGGTGTAGTCCATTAGCCACACGATATGTCGCGTGAGATGCAGGGCAGACTCATGGCAGATGATCGCCCCCTTGGGAGGCCCGGTGGTGCCCGACGTATGCAGGATCGCCAACGGGTCGGTCCGCTCCAGTCTGGGATTGGGAGGCGGCAGGTCGGAGTAGAGGGCACGGTGATCGTGGACCATCACCCGCGAGGGGATTCGCTCCCGGTTCAGCTCACCGTCGGTTTCCCGGTTGACGACCACGTGCTGGAGTAACGGCAGGTCGTCGATCACATCGGCTAGAGCGGGCAGGAACTCCTCGTCCAGGATGATGACCTTGGCGTCCCCGTGGAAGAGGATGTGGCGCAGCACGTTGCCACGAGCGGCATGGTGAACCGCCAGCTCCACCACGCCGGCTTTCGTGAGCCCGAACCAGGTGTCCACGTTCTCCAGGCTGTTCTTCATCATCAGGGCGCAGTGGTCGCCCGCCGCTAGCCCCAGTTCGGTCAACCCAGCTGCCACCCGGTCGCTGTCCGCGTCCAGCTCGAGGTAGGTCTTCTCCCGACCCATGATGTCGAGCGCCACCTTGTTGCCGTACCGGGCTGCCTGGGCCCTGATCCAGGCCGGAAACGTGCGCGGGGCATCGGCGGCCAACACGAAGCGCTCACCCACTGCCATCAGAGCCCTCCTTCTTGAAAGCGGTGCCAGCTGTCGAGCCCTTCCGGCAAGTCGGCGGGTACCGGAGGACCGGGGAAGGTGATCCGCCTGGGGGCGCCGTAGTGACTGGCCAGCTCCTCAAAGGGCATGAAGTAGTAGAAGCGAGTGAGGCGCTCCTTGAAGCGCCAACGGCCATCTGGGTCCCGGTGGTACCGGTCCTCGTATCGGAAACCGGCCACCAGCAGGCGGCCGGCGACGCTCATCTCGGCGTGGGCGATGACCATCCCCCAGCCTTGATCCCGACTCTCGATCACGATCTCAGCAGCATGCGGAACATGGAACGAGGGACCGGTACCTGCCAACCGCTCCCGGTAGAACTGGACGATGGCGGGTCTACCCTCAGCCCGGTCACGGCCGTTGTAGCGGCCGAAGACCCCGTCCTCGCAGAAGCAGTCGGCCACGGTGTCCAGGTCACGGGCATCAAGGGCGTTGGCGTAGCGGGCGATGAGGTTCTCTATCTCGAGCCGGGCCTCGATCCTGGCTAGGCGTTCTTCCAGGTCCATGAACCAAATCTACCAAACGTTTGGTCGACACGACGGTTGCGGATCCTCTAGAGTCTCTCCCGATCCAGACCCGAGGATGCCATTGGACAAGTTCCTGCAGCTGCTGCTCAGCGGAATCTCGCTCGGCGCAATCTACGCCCTTGTGGCCTTGGGGTTCGTCCTGGTGTTCAAAGCCACTTCGGTGCTCAACTTCGCCCACGGCTCGTTTCTGATGCTTGCCGCCTACCTGACCAGCACACTGCTGGGCAGCCTAGGACTGCCGTTCGCTGTCGGCCTCTTGGTGGTTGCCCTCTCCCTCGCCGTCCTCGGGGTGGTCCTGCACTACACGGTGATGCAGTGGATGGTGGGGAAGGCCTTCTTCTCGGTGGTGCTGGTGACGGTGGGGATGGAAATCGTGATCCGGGCGGTGATTCTCGTCTTCTGGGGGCCTCTGGAGCGTGGTCGGGTACAGGGCCTGCCCCAGGGGACGTTCTCGGTAGGAGGAGCGGTGATTCCCTATGTCAACCTCATCATCCTGGCGGCAGCCGGGATCCTGGTGCTGGCATTCCTGGTCTTCTTCAACCGCTCCCGCATGGGGCTGCACATGCGGGCGGTGGCCGACAACCTGGAGGCGGCCACCGCCATGGGCATCGACCGCAACGTCGTTTACGCCGGCGCCTGGGCCATCGGCCTCCTCCTCGCCGGGGTGGGGGGTGTGCTCTACGCGCACTTCTCCCCCTCGGTGAACCTGGGATTGGGCGTTATCGGCCTGCGTGCTTTCCCTGCCGCCATCTTGGGCGGCATCGACTCCGTGCCGGGGGCCATCGTCGGCGGGATGATTGTCGCCTTGGTGGAGAACATCGGCGCCGGCTACCTGGGGGCGCAATGGAGGGACGTGATCGCCTTCGGGATCATGTTCCTCGTCCTGTTGTGGCGGCCTTCGGGTCTCTTCGGGACCAAGGAGCTGATCCGGGTATGAGAAGCCGCCTGGTCACCGACTATCGGCAGGACCTCGCCATCTTCAAGACCAGACCGCAGAAGGTGATCGTGGCGGTGGTGGCGGGCTTGGCGGTCGCCTTTCCCTTCGTCTTCTCCTCCGATTTCACTCCGCCTCTCGGGTTTCCTTGGCGGGCCTGGCTTACCGCCGCCAACTTGGCCCTCATCGCCTCGATCGGCGCCGCCGCCTTCAACCTGCTGCTCGGATATACGCATCAAGTGTCGGTAGCCCACGCCGCCTTCCTGATGTTGGGGACGATGACCGCCGGCTACCTCGGGTCGATTCACCACGTCTCGTTCTGGGTCATCCTCCCGATCTCCCTCCTGGTAGGCGCAGTCGTGGGGGCACTAGTGGGGCTACCCGCCCTGCGATTCCGCGGCCTCTACCTGCTGGTCGCCACCTTTGGGGTGCACTTCTTCTTCCTCCAGGTCTACAAGACATTTCAGACCTCCTTCTTCGGCTTTAATGCCATCAGGTTCCCCGCCCCCGAAGTCCCGGTCTGGTTAGCACAGCTAGGAGTGTTTACTCCGGACGCGGAGGGACGGGTGCTAATACAAGGAGACTTCCGCTGGTATTGGGTGTTGCTCCCCATTGCGGTGCTGTCGATCGCCTACATGTCGAATGTCATCCGACTTCGGGAGGGGCGGGCCTTCAGGGCCATCGCCCAACACGACGTGTCCGCATCCTTGACCGGCATCGACGTGACCGCCACCAAGCTACGCGCCTTCGCTATCTCCTCTGCATTCGTGACCATGAGCGGAGTGTTGGGATCGTACTACTTGCGGGCGCGCGGCGAGGATTCTTTTCCGTTCGAGGTGGTTCTGTTCTACGCGATCATGGTGATTGTTGGTGGGTTCTCGTCCACCCAGGGAGCGGTCCTCGGGGCGCTGTTCTTCTACTTTTTCCCCACCTTCTTTGACTGGTTTCGATCGCGAGCGCCGGTCGTACGCGACATCAAGTTCCTCCAGGCATACGCCAACGAGATCAACCTGGCCGGGTTCGGTATCTTGATCATAATCGTGTTGGTCTTCCGACCGGGAGGCCTGGTCGGTGTGTGGCGATCGCTCAAGGGCTACTGGGGCCGTTGGCCCTTCTCGACATGACCGATAGTGGCCTGCTCGTCGCCAACCTCTCGGTGGCCTATGCCGGGTCGGTCACGGCGTTGCGGGGAGTCTCCCTCCGGGTACCTCGCGGATCTATCGTCACCGTCCTCGGCGCCAACGGGGCCGGAAAGACCACGCTCGTCAGAGCGGTCACTGGCCTGTTGTTCGTCCACGACGGTAAGATTCGGGAAGGCACCATCACCTTCAACGGCAAACCGATCCACACCGCGTCGGCGACCGCAGTAGTCAAGCATGGGATTTGCCAAGTGCCGGAGGGAAGGATGCTGTTCCCTCGGCTCACCGCCGAGGAGAACCTGCTCTGCGGTGCGGCCACCCGACGCCGGTCCCCCGAGATCGACCTCGACCTGGAGCGGGTCTACCAGCTGTTTCCTGTGCTGGGAGAGAGACGGCGCCAGCCAGCAGGATTGCTCTCGGGCGGGGAGCAGCAGATGCTGGCGGTGGGCCGGGCCCTCATGGCCCGCCCGCGCTTGTTGATCTGCGACGAGCTCTCGCTGGGCCTCGCGCCGATGGTGGTAGCCGAGCTGTTCCGGCTCCTTCGGCAACTCAACGAAACCGAGGAGATGTCGATTCTCGTGATCGAGCAGAACGCTCGCGTCGCGCTCGAGAATTCCCACTATGGCTACGTACTCGAGACCGGGCAAATGGTGGTGGAAGGCGACAGTGGTACGCTGCGAGCCGATCCTCACGTTCAGGAGCTCTACCTGGGTGGAGCGGGCGAAGCCAAGGCGGCATACCAGGCCTTGGTACGACAATATCGGAATGCGATCGCATGACTACCCCCATCCTCACGGCAAGCGATGTGACGGTTCAGTTCGGTGGCCTCCGGGCTTGTGACGGGGTCGGATTCGAGGTGACACGAGGCGAACTGTTCGCCATCATCGGACCCAACGGCGCCGGGAAAACCAGCGTCCTCAACGCCATAACCGGCATCTATCGGCCCTTACAAGGTGCTTCGATCGTCTACTGCGACCGCCAAGGCCGCAAACACGAGTTGATCGGCATGAAACCGCACCGTATCGTCCGGCTGGGGATCGCTCGCACGTTCCAGAACCTGGGCCTCTTCCCCCACCTCAGCGTGCTCGACAACCTAATGCTAGGCCGTTACATCCACCAGAAGCGAGGAGTCCTGTCGACCGGCCTCTTCCTGCCAGCCGCCGTCAGGGAGGAGTTGGAACAGAGGGAGTCGGTGGAGAGGGTGATCGAGCTGCTCGAGATGGCCGAGTTCCGTTGGGAACAGGTAGGGAGTCTCCCGTACGGCATCCAGAAGCGGATCGAATTGGGGCGTGTCCTCACGATGGAGCCCGACCTTCTGCTGCTGGACGAGCCCATGGCAGGGATGTCGGTGGAGGAGAAGCGGGACATTCTCCGGTTCATCTTCGAGATCCAGCGCCGCCTGGGAGTCACGGTGATCCTCATCGAACACGACATGGCGGTCGTGATGAGCGTGGCGGAACGGATCCTGGCCCTGAACTTCGGCCGGCCACTCACCATCGGCACCCCCGAAGACGTCGCCAGGCATCCGGAAGTCGTCGAGGCTTACCTAGGGGCAAACGGTGGCTGAAGCCGAGACCGTAGTCGGTCAGCTCGCCGAACGCGCCTCCCGATGGCCAGACACCCCCGTCCTGTTCGAGAAAAAGCTGGGGTGCTGGAGGGTGATAACCATCGGAGAGTTGATGGCCAGGGCAGCCGCCCTCGCCCACGGACTCAGAGAGCAGGGAGTTCGGGAAGGAAACACGGTGGCCCTTCTGCTGAAGGACCGCGTCGAAGCCATCGCCTGCGAGGTCGCGGTGATGGCTCTCGGTGGCTGCTCTCTGCACCTCCCCCTCCCCCTCCCGGCCTCGGATATCAGCGAGATCCTGGCGCTTCGCCCTCCGCGGCTGGCGGTCGCCTCCTCCCCGGAGGAAGCCGAGCTGGTGGCCGATCCCTCCGTGCCCGCCATACTGCTGCCGCAGCTGGCGCAGCCCAGGCCGACGCAACCCCTTCGAGCCGCCGATCATCTGCCGCCCGACCTCCCGGCCGTGGCCAGCATCGACCTCGATGACGGGATTCGCATCGCCACGCTCACGCATCGTGCCTTGGTGGCCGGGGTCGAGGCTAGCCTCGGGGCTTTCAGCTACTCGGCCTCCGACTGGATGGTGGCTGCCCGCAGCCTGGCCGATCCGGCCCAGAAGACCATGACCGTGTACCCGGCGCTGACCTGCGGTGCGCGCTTGGCGCTGCCGGAGTCACCAGGGACACTCGCCGCCGCCATCAGGGAGGTAGCCCCCACCGTTCTGCACCCAACTTCCCGGTTCCTCGGAGAGTTCGCCACCCAGATTCTCTTACGCCTCATCGACACCAGGGGACTCAAGCGTTTCGTGGCCCGGGCCTGGGAACGCCGCACCGGCGTCAGTTTCGAGACCTACGGCCGGGAGGCCAACCAAGGCGGCTTCTCCCGGCTCCTGGTTGGCGTCCCGGTCCGCCATCAGGAAGGGATGGGGCGTCTCCGATCTCTGCTCGTCTCCGGACAGCCGCATCCTCCAGAGCTCTCGTATTTCCTTGCCTCCCTCGGTCTCCCCGTCACCGAGGTGGCCTGCGACCCGGCGGTAGCGGGGCCCCTGGCAGTCCAAGCCCGTCCCGTAGTGTCGGTGGAAACTGCCGCCTCGGGCCGGGTGGTGGTCAAAGGACCGCAAGCAGCCCTCACGGAAGAAGGCTGGGGCATGACCCGAATCGCCCTCGGACCCGGGGGTTGGTCCGACCTGGCACGGGTCGACGAGGCTTGGCAGCTGGGGTTAAACACGCTGGCCTTGGAACGAAAGCTGCTCGGCGCCCCGCTGTTCCGCTCAGCGGTGGCCACCGGCGCACCTCGGCAGGTGCGGGTCCAGCTGGAGATCGACCGCCATCTGGCATCCCGGTGGGCCAGCCAGAGGGGCCTACAGGCCACAACCTACCGGTCGCTCAGCGCCCTGCCCGAGCTGTTGGACTACGCCTCGACGCTGACCAGGGGGGTGGCGTCGGAGATGGGCGTCGAAGTGGAGTCGGTCACCATACCGCCCCGATCGCTCTCCGAGGTACCGGGAGCGCTCACCTCGGGGGGGTTCCCCCGACGGCGCTGAGGCGAAAGATGCCGTCACATTTCCGGGCGGCCTCTGCCACCAATCAACCGTTTGGTTGGTTAACCTACCCTGAACAGGCCCCGCAACCGAGGAGGGCGACCATGACACCACGCTGGCTGCTAGTAGTCACCCTGCTGGCGGTTCTGATTGCGGCTTGTGGCGGCGGCGGTGCGGCCACGACCACGACCACCACGACCACGCCGGAGCCGACCGCCGCCACCAGCGCACCCACCGACACCACCGCGCCGGCAGCGGCAGTGCCGGACAACCCGGACAACGGCGTCACCGCCGAGACGATCAAGGTCGGCTGGATGGGCGACGCCACTGGGCCGACCGCGTCGGCCCAGTCCTTCAACCTGCGCGGCCTAGAGGCCTTCGTCGCCTACCAGAACGAGCAGGGCGGAGTGCTGGGACGCCGACTCGAGTTGATCGCCAAGGACGACCAGTTCAGCGCCGAGACCGCCGCCACCAACTTCACCTCTCTGGTGCAGGACGACAAAGTGCTAGCCATCATCCAGATGGGCGGTTCCCACATCTCCTCTGCGCTGATGCCCGAGGTGGAACAGGTGGGGATCCCAGTCATCGGGCCACCGCAGACCATCGACGTCCAGCTCGAGAACCCCTGGGTCTTCAACAACATCGCTCACTACGGGGACCAAGCGGACGCCGCAGTGCTAAGGATCGCCGACCGCCTCGGGTCGCTCGACGAGGCGAAGGTGGTTGTCATCCAGCTGGAGCTGCCCTCGGGCGACGAGTGGAACGCCTACATAAAGGACACCCTGGCCAAGCAAGGCGGGACCTACGTCGACCGCATCCTCATCAACCCGGGCTCTCCCGACTTTCCCGGAGCGGTCACCCGCCTCAAGGAGCTGGTCGACTCACAAGGCGTCAACTTCGTCGCCTTCCACGGCGCCCCCGCCCACGGCTTGGGGGTGGTGACCGAGATGAAGACCCAGGGACTGCGGGTTCCGATCATCGGTATCCACGGCATCGCCGGCCTGCAGATCTACCTGGAGGGGCCAGCCGACATGCTGGATCTGGTGGAAGGCATCCACTCATTCCTGCCTGGCAACGTGTCCAGCCCCGGGACCGATCTGATCCGCGAGTTCGTGGCGGGCACCGAGTGGGAGGAGGGCGCCAAGCAGATCAACTTTTCGCATGGTTGGCTCGACGGCATGATTCTGGTGCAGGCCATCGAGCGGGCGGCCGAGTCGGGTGAGTTGTCCCGCGCCAGCCTGCAGGCGGCACTGCAGGGCCCCTTCGAGACGATGGGCATCAGCTGCCCCATCGACTGGTCGGACTCCAACCACTCCCCTTGCGCCGCCCCCTTCGCCTGGAATCCGGACGAACAGGGTCTAGAGCCGGTCAAGCCATTCGAGGAGTGGGCTTCCGCTATCGACGGCGAGTACGGCCTGTTCGAGGGTTGAGCCTGAGTTCCTGCTCCCTCGGCCTTTCCAGGCCGAGGGAGCAGGAACTCGCCTGCCATGAGCACCGCTACAATCCCCGAACGCTTCGCCGCCATCCTCGACGGCACGGTCTCGCCCTACGAGCTCTACCGAGCAGCTCGAGAGCAGAGCCCCATCTTCTATTCCGCCGTCACAGACAGCTGGGTCCTGTCCCGTCACCGGGAGGTGAAGCGGGTACTGGAGGACGAGGAGCATTTCGGACCGCTCAGCTACGGCGCCGGCTCGTCCGCCATCCACGGGCGGGTCATTCTCCACATGAGCGGGCATGAGCACCGCAAGAAAAGCGCGCTCCTCGCCCGCCGGCTTCGTAGCCCCAAGCTGATCGAGGAGAGCTACCGGCCTTTGGCCGAGAAGCTGACCGATACCTACCTCGATCGGATCGAAACGGGGGAGCCGGTCGATCTCAAAGCTCTCTTCACCACACCTCTGCCGCTCCAGATCACGGCAGAGATCATGGGGATACCCGAAGCCACCAGTTTCCGGCATTGGTACGACATGATTGTCGCGGCCGGTGCCTCCAACCTGAGAGGCGACCCGGAGGTCAGCCGGCGGGGGCTCGAGGCTCGAGGGAGGCTCGCCGAGTTCCTGCGCCCGGTGATCGCCCAACGGCGACGGGAACCCCGGGACGACATGCTCTCCGATCTCTGCAACTTCGAATTCGAGGGTGAACCACTCTCCGACGAGGAGGTGCTGTCCTTCTGTTCTTTCTTGCTCGCCGCCGGAGTAGAGACCACCGACCGGGCCTTGTCCAGCCTCATCCGCTACCTGGTCGACCACCCTGAGGTGTGGGCGCAACTGGCGGCAGATCGCTCCTTGATCATGTCGGCCTGCGCCGAGATCCTGCGCTATGCCCCGCCTGTACACGGAGTCTCCCGGGGCGTGCTCGCTCCCACCGAGCTGGCCGGCCGGGAGATAGACCAAGGCGAGAAGGTCTTCGTGCTGATCGCCTCCGCCAACCGCGACGAGGAGCTGTTCACCGCACCCGAGGAGTACGTGGTCGACCGTTTCACCGACAACGCCCAGCGACAGTTCACCCCCAAGGCCGACATACTCTCCTTCGGCGCCGGTCGCCATCACTGCACCGGCTCCCTGCTGGCTCAAATGGAGATGGTGGTCGCCGTCAACCGCCTCCTCGACCGTTTCTCGGCCGCGGAGTGGGTACACGGCTCACCTGACGAGGTCGGATACGTGTTGCGGTCCCCACCCCACCTATGGGTAAGCCTGCGAGCCTGAACTACGGAAGGAGGAGATCATGATTGGTCGGCTACAGGACAAGGTGGCGATTGTCACCGGTGCCGGGTCGGGACTGGGCCAGGCCAGCGCCCTCCTGTTCGCCGCCGAGGGAGCGTCAGTGGTATGCGCCGACATCCGAGGCGACGCGGCCGAAGCCACCACCCATCGCATCCGCCAACAAGGGGGGTGAAGCGCTGGCAGTGCGGGTCGACGTGACCAAGTGGGAAGACAATCAGGAGATGGCATCGCAGGCTTTGGATCGCTACGGCCGCATCGACGTGCTGTACGCCAACGCCGGCATCGGGGAAGCGGGTAGCGTCGGCACCACCACGCAGGAAGTCTGGGATCGCGTCATCGCCGTCAACCTCACTGGCGTGTGGCTTTCCAACAAGGCGGTGCTCCCGGCGATGGAGTCTCAAGGTGCGGGCTCGATCATCAATCAGGCTTCCATCGGTGGACTGGTCGGCGTGAACGGGATCGCCGCCTACGCGGCTGCCAAGGCCGGCGTGATCGGGCTGACCCGCCAGGCGGCTGTCGAGTACGCGCCGCTGAACATCCGCTTCAACGCCATCGCCCCTGGCACCATACCCACACCCTTGGTGACGAGGGTGTACGAGCAACGCGGGGGGAATGTCTGGAGGGCTGGGCCAGTCACTGGAAGAGAGCCTGACCTCCACCGCCGCCCGCTACCCGATGCAGCACCTCGGCGAGCCCGAAGACATCGCCTACATGGCTTTGTTCTTGGCCAGCGACGAATCCAAGTGGATCACGGGGCAGGTCTTTGCGGTCGACGGAGGCTACACCGCCGCCTGACGAGACACCCCTGGCGTCTGACCCCGCCGGGGGAGCGTTCGGCCTCTAGCTGGCGCAACGAGACCCCCGGGTCGAAGAAGCCGCTGTGGACATAGGTCGCCCCGGCCCCGAAACAGGCAAACGAGAAAGCGATGCCACCGATGTGGTAGAGGGGGAGCGCAGTCCACAGGCGGTCGGCATCGGCCAACGCGTAGCGGGTACGCGCCACCATTAGGCCCTCCCGCACTAGGCCCGTGTGGGTAAGCATGGCCCCCTTTGGCGCGGCGGTGGTTCCCGAGGTGTACATCAATACCCCTGCATTTGACAGGCGAACCGCGTAGCGTCGCCAGGCGAGCTCGTCGGGGTCGGCGGTGGCCGCCCCAGCGAAAGCCTCCCTCGGAGAGGAGGGGACCAATGGTAACGATGTGCCGGAGGGCCGGCGCGTCGCGCAGCGCCAGCGAGGACTCTGCCGCGTCGTTGAGGGATGGCAGGGTCGCCGCCAGTAAACCATGAAAATCGACGTACTCGGATTGATCGCCAGAGACGAACAAACCCTCGTATCCCGAGTTGGTGATAATGTGCCCCAACTCCTGCGGTTTGTATCGGGAGTTGACGGGCACGGCGACCGCCCCGATCGTTAGCGTCCCCGGACGTGGTGGACTTTTGGGGGAAATCCACAGTTGAAGAGAGGCCATCGTCCATCCTCACCTGAGGTCGGACAACCACAAGGAGGTGGACGATGGCCAAGACCAGGATGGACTTCGACTCGTTCGTTGGCAAGCTCCTCTCAGAAGAGGACGCCGACGTCCTTCGAGAAGGAGTGCGGGTCCTTGCCCAGGCCCTCATGGAGGCCGAGGTCTCGGGGAGGATCGGAGCGGGGCTTTATGAGCGGACCGGAGAGCGCACCGCCTACCGCAACGGGTATCGGACCCGGACCTGGGACACCCGGGTGGGCACCTTGGAGCTCCAGATCCCCAAGATCACCCCCGGCACCTACTTCCCTTCGCTTCTCGAGCCCCGGCGGCGCACCGAGCGGGCCCTGGTGTCGGTGATCCAGGAGGCCTACGTGGCAGGAGTCTCCACCCGCAAGGTGGACGACCTGGTGCGGGCCCTGGGCCTGGAGGGGATCTCGCGTTCCCAGGTGTCCCGGATCTGCCGGGAGCTCGACCGGGAGGTGGAGGCCTTCCGGAACCGACCTATCTCCGGCGACCACCCCTACCTGTTCGTCGACGCCACCTACCACAAGGTGAGAGAGGACTCCCGGGTGATCTCTATGGCCACGGTGGTGGCGGTGGGGGTATCCCGGTCTGGGGAGCGCCAGGTGCTGGGGGTCGATGCCGGGCCGTCAGAGGACGAGGCGTTTTGGACCCGGTTCCTCCGGGACCTGGTGCGGAGGGGCCTCAAGGGGGTGCTCCTGGTGGTCTCCGACGCCCACGAGGGGCTCAAGGCAGCCATCGCCAAGGTGCTGCAGGGAGCCGCCTGGCAAAGGTGTCGGGTGCACTTCATGCGCAACCTGCTCTCCACCGTCCCCAAGGGCGCCCAGGAGCTGGTGGCCTCTTTCGTCCGGACCGTCTTCGCCCAGCCCGACTACGCCTCGGCCCGGGCTCAGCTTGAGCGGGTGGCAGAGGGGCTCAGGGGGAGGTTTGCCAAGGCCGCCGAGCTGCTCGAGGACGCCTCTGAGGACCTCCTGGCGCACTTCCACTTCCCCGAACCCCACCGAAGACGCCTGGCGTCAACCAACCCGCTCGAGCGGCTCCACAAAGAGATCAAGCGGAGGACCTATGTGATCGGGATCCACCCCAACCGGGAGGCCCTGCTCCGCATCGTGGGGATGGTGCTGGCCGAACAAGACGACGAGTGGGCCGTCGCCGACCGCCGGTACTTCTCCCAAGAGTCGATGGACCGCATCTACGCCCCTGAGGAAGGAGGTGAGGCCCACCAGGAGCCCGTCGCAGCGATCGCATGAGAGTGGTGAGGATGGCGGACCCCAAAGTCCACCACTTGACGGGACGTGACCCCCCGATCTTGGCCGCTCCTATCAGGAGTGCGAGATAGTCGACCCCCTTGGTTCTTCAAGATCCCCAGCTTGTCTCCGGGATCGATGCCCAACCCGAGGAGCCCGGCGGCGAATCGGGTGGAGCGTGCCGCCACCTCGGGATAGGTGGCTCGCTCATGAGAGAAGACAAGGCCAGTGCCCCAACGCGTCGCCACCCGGTCAAGGCAGTCGCCGATGGTGGTCACCCCGATCCAGCCAGCCCTGCGGTCGGACCCCGACAACCTCACTTTTCGACCCTCCTCCCGTGACGCACCGCAGCCGCATTGGCTTTTTGACTTAATGGTAATTAAAATCGTGCTGGTATGCCCTCCCCCGACCGACGAGAGGAGATTCTCGGAGTAGCCACCGAGCTGTTCAGCCGGCGTGGCTATTCGCAGACCTCCTTGGCGGACATAGGCCGGAGAGTGGGCATCAGCGGTCCAGCCCTCTACCACTACTTCGAGAGCAAGGCCGCCATCCTGTTCGAAATCAGGATGAGGATCGTGGAAGGGATGCTGCAGCAGTTGACCGACCTGCACGCCGCCATCGCCGATCCCGTTGCTCTCCTCGACCGGGTGCTTCGCTGTCACGTCAACACGCTGCTCGACAACAGGGCCGCCAACATCGTCTACGAGCGGGACCGGGGGCTGCTCGCCCCGGCAGAGGAAAAGGCCATCCGGCAGCGGGGAGCGCAAGTACGAGGCGCGCTTGCGCGCCATCTATGCGCAAGGGGTCGAGGATGGACGCCTCATCGACATGGACCCGATGGTGGCGGTGGGAACGCTGTTGGCCGGATCCAGCTGGCCTCACCGGATCAACCGCCCCCACCAACCGCCAATGGCTCGTCGACTCGATCGTCACCCCCTCTCCTCCGGGGATTCCAGGCTGTGGCGCCCCAATGACCTCCCCGGAGCCTCCCCCCGCGCCAGCCCGCCCGAGCCTCGACGAGCTGGTCGCGGAGCTGCGAACACGCCGCCAGGAGGCCTTGATGATGGGAGGTGAGGAGGCAGTCCGGCGCCACCACCAGTCGGGCCGGTTGACCGCCAGGGAACGAATCGAGCTCCTCGTCGACCCCGACTCCTTCCTCGAGATCGGCCTGCTGGCCAAACCGGAGCGACGGCTGTCCCGCCCCATGTCCGGGGACGGGGGTGGTGACGGGTTTCGCCATGGTAGACGGTAGACCGGTGTGTGTGATCGCGATCGACGCCACCGTCCTCGCCGGTACTACCGCACCAGTCAGTATGCGCAAGCAGGGACGGATGGCCCTCCACGCGGCGGAGAAGGGTATCCCCCTGGTCTTGCTGTGCGACGCTGACGGCGGCAGGATCCCCGACGTAATGGGGGTGGCGCTTCTCCGGCCTCCCGTTCGACTTCTCCACTTTCCTCCAAGTGCCGGAGGGTCATCCTGCCGTCCCTCGCGTGGCGGCCGTGCTGGGCCCCTCCTACGGAGATGCCGCCCTGCACGCCGCCACCGCCCACTTCGTCGTAATGGTGCGTTCCGCCGCGGTGGGCCTCTCCGGTCCCACCGTCGTGGAGTCGGCGGTGGGCGAAAGGGTCACCGACGAGGAACTGGGGGGACCGGAACCGGCCCAGGCCGCCGGCACCGTCCACCTGGTGGTCGACAACGAGGAGACTGCGATCCGGTTCCTGGCCGTGTTCCTCTCCTACCTCCCCTTGAACGCCTCGCAGCCGGCGCCTCTGAGCCCCAGTGTGCCCCCCGCCCGATCCACCTCAGACCTGAACAAGCTGGTGCCCACCCACCCACGCCAGAGCTACGACATGTTCGACGTGCTCGAGGGTGTCGCAGACGAAGGTTCGCTCTTGCCCTGGCAGCCGGAATCGGGCCGATCAGTGATCACGGCCCTCGGTCGCATCGAGGGGGCCCCCCTGGGGATCGTGGCCAGCCAACCGCAGCACGGCGCCGGCGCCCTCGACCCCCGTGCCCTCGCCAAGGCGACAGCGTTCGTGGATCTCTGTGACACCTTCAACCTCCCTCTTCTCTTCCTTCAGGACGTCCCCGGTCTTCTCATAGGGAGGCAGGCCGAGCGCGACGGGATCGTTAGAGCCTACGAGCGGCTCGTGGCCCGGCTGGCACGGGCGCGGGTGCCGCGAATCACCGTGATCGTTCGCAAGGCATACGGGGGAGGTCACTACGCGCTAGGAGGTCGTCCCACCAAGCCGGATCTCCTGTTGGCGTGGCCATCAGCCGAGATGGGTTTCATGGCCCCTGAGACCGGCGTGCGGACGGTAAACCGCCGCCGCCTCGAACAGGCCGAGCGGGAAGGAGGAGAGGAGGCCCGGCGGAAGCTGGAGATGCAACTGACCCGGGCGTGGCAAGACGAGAGCGAACCCTGGGAAGCGGCGGCGCATCTCTACGTGGACGACATCATCGAGCCGGCCGAGACCCGACGAGTGGTGGCGGCGGGGATTCGCTTCGCCTGGGGCTCCAGGCCGCGGGTTGCCCGGCCTGGCGTTAGGAGGTGAGCTCCGAGTCAACGAGTACGACCCGGATGATCTCGAAACTGGCGAAGGCGTGACGCTTCATAGGAGCCTGGAAGATCAGCTTTTCCCCGTCCATGCCCCAATACACGACCTTTCGCAAGGTCAGGGAGGTGCCGGTTCTCTCCCCTAGCAGCCGCGGCTCGATCGAGACATCGCAGTGGTCCCCGACTCTCAGATCGGAGTGGGGAATGTGGACCCCCAGGGGCCGCGAGTCGGCCGGCCGCTCGTTCATGGCACGGGTGATCTGTCCGGCTGGTACATGGACTCGATCAGCGCGGCGAACTTGTCGTTAATCACCCTCCGCTTCACCTTCCTGGTCGGGGTGAGCTCGTCGTCGTCGACGTCCAGCTCCTTGGGCAGCAACCGGAAATCTATGATGGCGAGGTCGCGGAGCCGTTCGTTCACCCTCCGCACCTCCCCGGCGACGAGTTCCTGCACCGGTTCCAGTTCGGTGAGCGAGCGGAAGGTCGTGAAGGGATAGCCTTGCCGCTGCGCCCAATCAGCTACCGTGTCGAGTTCGATTTGGATCAACGCGGTCGGGTAGGGGCGGCGGTCCGCGATGACCACGGCTTCGGAGATGTAGGGGGAGAACTTGAGAGCGTTCTCGATCTCGGTGGGAGCGAGGCGTCGCCCATCCGCCAGAGTCGCCATGGCCGACTCCCTTTCGAGGAGAACCAACTCGCCGTCCGGTGTGAACTCAGCCAGATCCCCGGTGTGGAACCATCCGTCTGCGTCCAACACCTCGGAGGTTTTCTCCGGCTGGTTGAGATAGCCGGAGAACAATCCCGGCCCACGCACCAGCAGCTCCCCGTCGTCGGCGATGCGGGCTTCCATCCTGGGCAGGGCAACTCCTGCAGTTCCCGGTCTTACTGGGCCCGGGAGGTACTGGGCGAACGACACGCCGACGGTCTCGGACTGTCCGAACACCTGGCGCAACTCGAAGCCGAGGCTGTGGAAGAACCTCACCAGGTCTCGCGAGATCGCTGCTCCCCCGGCGAGGGCCCAGCGAACGTGGTCCAGCCCCAGCTTCTCCAGCACCGGCTTACCCACCAACACCCAGCTCAGCCAGCGACGACACAGCCCTATGGGACCCAGCCTGCCCTTTGCCCATTTCTCTGTCGCCGCAGCCTCACCCATCCGCATGCCCAGCGAGAACATGGCGCGCTTGAAACGGGTCGACCTCATCATCTTCGTCTGGATGTCCGCCGCCATCACCTCTAGATACCGGGGAGGGCACATGATGTAGGTGGGGGCAATCTCGTACAGCGCCTCCGCAAACGTGTCCGCCGACTCGGGGAACGCCAGGCGCGCCCCGTTCCGGAACGGGGTGTAGACCTGGGGACCACGAATCGCAGGATGAGCGACCGACACCCAAGCCACGATCCGATCCTTCGCATCCATCGAGAACGCCTCAGCGAAGGACTTGGTCATCTCCACCATGGCTCGGTGAGAGATCATCACCCCCTTCGGAAGGCCTGTGGTACCGGACGTGTAACCCACAAGGCAAATCTCGTCGAGGGTCCGCTCCGAGAGCCAACGTTGCACCTGGCTGCGACCTTGCTCTCCTGCCAGCTGCCGACCCCGCGCCACGAGGTCCGCGAACGAGCTTAGAAACTCAAGGTCGTAGGACGAGACGCCCTTAGGCTCGATGTAGATCAGCCTCTCCGGCTGCACGTTCGGCGACTGGTTCATCACCTCCAGCACCTTGTCGGCCTGCTCCTGATCGCCGACAACCACCACCCGGGCCCGGCAGTCCGAGAGGATGTAAGCCAGCTCGGACACCGGAGTGGTCGGGAACACGCCGACTGTGAATCCGCCAAGGATCTGGACTCCGAGGTCGACGAAAAGCCATTGCGGCGAGTTCTCGCCGATCACCACCACAGCCTCGCCCCGTTCCACCCCGATCTCCGCCAGTCCGAGCGCGGTTGCCTCGACTGCCCGCCAGTATTCCTCCCAGGTGTACTCGACCCATTTACCGAGCCGCTTCTCGAGTAGCGCCACCTGGCGCGGGTGCTGTTGTGCCCGGTTGAAAAGCAGCACAGGCACACAGCTCTCTTCCAGCATCAGTCTCCCCTCTGGGCTCGCGTTCCGAGATACGCTGCAATCACTTGTGGATCCTGCTGAACCTGCTCCGGTGTTCCCAGCGCGATCAGCTCCCCGAAATTGAGCACCGCGATTCGGTCGGCGATGCTCATGACCACACCCATGTCGTGCTCGATCAAGACCATCGTCGTGGACAACTGGCGCCGCGCGTCGTAGATGAACCGAACCATGTCCTGCTTCTCCTCCACGTTCATGCCGGCCATGGGCTCGTCGAGCAGCAGCAGATCGGGTTCCTGGGCAAGCGCCCGCCCCAGCTCCACCCGCTTCCGAATCCCATAAGGAAGCTCACCCACCTTCTCTCGGCGGTATTGAGAGATCTCCAACAGGTCGATCACCTCTTCCACCTTGGCGCGATTGGCCACTTCATCGTCCACCGCCCGACGCGTCCAGAACCCTGCCTGCAGGAGGTTGGCTCGCCGGTAGATGTACCGGCCCAGCATCAGGTTCTGAAGCACCGTGAGCGCGTCGAACAACCCCAAGTTCTGGAACGTCCGGGCGATGCCGAGCCGCACGATTTGGTAAGGCCGTCTTCCCACGAGGTCATGGGTCGTGCCAGCACGATCGGTGAACCTGATGACACTGCCCGGAGCAGGCACATAAACCCCGGTGATGGCGTTCACCACCGTCGTCTTGCCTGCCCCGTTGGGTCCGATGATGGCAAACAGCTCTCCATGCGCGATCTCAAAACTCACCTTTTGACAGGCCCACAGCCCTCCGAAACGGACCGACACATCCGCAAGCTGCAAGACCGTCACGACAGCCACCGCTTGCGCCGCTTGTAATGCTTGATGGCCGAGTAGCTGATCGAAACATGCTCCCCGCCTCCCAGGTAGAACTCCTGTACATCCTCGTTATCCCGCAGCTGCGGGGCTGGACCGTCAAGGACTACCCGACCCGTCTCCAAGATGTACCCGTAGGCGGCGTATTCCAGGGCCATTCGCGCATTCTGCTCGATCAGCAGCACCGAAAGACCGTCCTCCCGGTTGAGGCGAGCCAGCATCTCGAACAGGGTCTCGACGATCTGCGGAGCCAAGCCCAGCGAAAGTTCGTCGCAGATGAGCAGGCGTGGCCGCGCCATCAAAGCTCTGCCCACCGCCACCATCTGCTGCTCCCCTCCCGACAGCCAGCGAGCCTCTTGGCGGCGGCGATCGCCCAGGATCGGAAACAGCTCGTAGATCCGCTCCAGATCCTGGCTGATACCCGCTCGATCCCGCCGGGTCATCGAACCCATCTTCAAGTTCTCTTCCACGGTCAGCGAGGGGAACAACATCCGGCCTTCGGGGACCTGGCATACGCCTCGCGAAACGATCTGAGCACAGCTCATGCGGCCAAGGTCTTCCCCTCTCAAGAGGATGGCGCCGTCGCGAATGGCACCGTCGTGAACGAACAACAACCCGGTGATGGCGCGCACCAGCGTGGTCTTGCCAGCGCCGTTGGCTCCCAACACGGCGACGACTTGCCCCTCGGCGACCGTCAGCGATACGCCCCGCAGGGCGATGACGGCGTTCTTGTACACCACCTCGAGGTTGGCCACCTCCAACACCGGCGCAGATTTCAATACCGGAACGGCCATGTCCGGAAATACCTTTTCGTGTCTTCCCATACTCCAGCGAGACCCTCGGGTTTGAAGACAAGAACCAGCACGATCGCAACCCCGAAGATCGCCAAGTCTATTTGGGATCCGTACGTATCGATAAACGTGAATCGATCAAAGAGAGGAAGATCACGTATCCAGTTGAACAAGACCGGAGTCATAAAGAAGAAGAAGGCGCCGAACACGCCACCGACTATGGTCGAAAATCCACCAACAACAGTCATGATAGCTACGTCGAGGATGATCTCTATCGACCAGGACTCGTCTGAACGCGCTGTCACGAAGAAGCTGAGCAGAACCCCCGAGATTGTCACCATCGCCGACGACACCGCAAATGCCAGCAGTTTGGTTCTCGCCACGTTGATACCCAGCAGGCTCGCTGCAACGTCGTTATCCCGAATGGCGACGAACGCTCTGCCCTCCGCCGAGCGCAGCACGTTGACCATGAAGAGAAGACAACCCAAGGTTATCGGCACCAGTACGAAGTACCAGCGGAAGTCGCCCTGAATCAGGAACTGGCCGTTGGCGTCCGGTGTCACGAACGGCAGCCAGTGCAGGAACGACGGCACCTCCGGCGGGAAATAGCGCACACCGGTGAAACCCACCTGGGCGACCTGATACATCTTGAAGCCGAGGATGGCGGCGAAGTGCACCGCCAACGTAGCCATGAATAGGTAGAGGCCCCGCACTCGGAGGGCGGGAAGCCCAACCAGGGCGCCGATCACTGCGCCCACCACGCCGCCCAGCGGCAGCACGAGCCAGAACGACCAACCCAGGCCGGCGGACGCCTCCCCCAGCACCGCCCCGGTAAGAGCCCCGAGGATCAGGAAAGCAGCATGGGCTGTGGAGATCTGACCGGTATAACCGAGGAGAAGGTTGAAGGCCGCAGCACCGATCGACCAGATCAGCGCCAAGTTGATGGCTTTAGCCCATGCCTTCCACGGAAAACCGAAGGGGGGAGTCCACTGGATCTGGATAAGGTACGGGAGAGCAATTGCCGCCAGGAGCCCTACGACCAGCAGCACCTTCTTCGGCGTTGTCCTGAACAGCCTGAGGTCTTGGCGGTAGTCGTTTACGTACTTCCCGCTCATACCCTTATGACGTCCTCCTTCCCGAAGAACCCAAACGGACGGACCATCAGGACCACGAACATGAGGCCGAACGCAACGACATCCCGGTACTCAGCGCCGATGTAACCGGCGGCTAGTTGCTCGAGCACACCGACTATCAGGCCTCCCAGGATGGCACCACCCACGGAATCCAGACCCCCGATCATCGCGGCCGGAAAGGCCCGCAAGCCGATGGCGCTCAGGTTGAGGTCGATCACAGGGGCGTAATTCGCGTAGAGAACGCCCGCCACGGCCGCCATCACCGCCCCGATGCCCCAAGAGGTCGCGAACACACTGTTCGGGCTGACCCCCATCGCCGCAGCCGCCTCGAGGTTCTCGGCCACAGCCCGCATCTGCAGGCCGATACGCGTCATCTTGAAGAACAGCAGGAAAACCAGCACGCTGAGCGCGGCCACCACGAACATGATCATGTTCACCCAAGGGACCGGAACTCCGGCAACGTCGAACCCCGACTGAGGCAGTGCCTGGGTGATGCGACCCCGCTCGAGCGGCCCGTAGATGATTAGCAGCCCTGCTCGAATGATAATGGCTATCCCGATCGTCACCAATACCACCGAGAACAGAGGTTGTCCGATAAGCGGTCGCATGATCCCAAAGTGGATGCCGACCCCCAATGCACAGATGAGCGCAGCGATGATCAATATCGAGATCCAGATGTTCAGGTCCCATGAAACCAGGAAAGTGAGAGCCAAGTAGGAACCCAGCATCAGGAACTCACCGTGGGCGAAGTTCAGTACATCGGTCGATTTGAAGACGAGGACGAACCCCAGGGCCACCATCGAGTAGATGGAGCCGACTGTCAGCCCGGTCAGTAACAGGATCAGGAATTTGTCCATGGCGTTGGGAAATCCTGGGGGGGCAGGGCGAGCTGCCCCCCAGGTTGTTTTGTCTCCGTCACGACGTAGGGGTGAACAACCCGTACTCGAAGTCCAGGGCGTCCACCCAGTCCTCATATTCGCCTACCGCCACCAGTTGGGTGCCGTCCCATGTGTAAGGACGGGCAACCGCACCGCAGTGGTGTCCGGGGCGGGTGCAGTCCAGCACGGGGCTCTGACCACCGGTATCGAAGCCGCTCAGGGCGTCGAGCGCCGCCGCCAGGCTGTCACGGGTGATCGACCGGGTCTCGGCTGCCCGCCGAATCCCTTCCACGGCAAGCTTGGCGATCACCCAGCCGGTGACGAAGTTGGTGTTGGTCGACTTCTCGGCGTACTCGGCGTTCCCGGACTCCTCGATGAACGCGAGCATCTCCTCGTTGCCGGGAACCGGGATGTTGGGGGGGGTGTAGGTGTTGACCCCGAAGAAAGTGTCGACCAGGTCGGCAGGCCCCTCCGTGAACACGTTCTGGGCGATCACGGCGAAGATGCCTCCGATGGGCAGGTCTACCCCTTGGGCGTCCATCGAGTTGAGCAGGCGCAAGGCAGCAGACGGTGAGCCGTGGAGGGCGACGAAGTTCACGCCGGCCGAGTTCGCTCAGCTCGGCGAGGCGAGCAGCCTGAGCATCGGCCTCGGTTCCCTGAATCGGGATCCGCAGGTGCTCGGTGTAGGTCCCGCCGACCTTCTCGACGCTGTCCTGGACGTAGACCGCCCATTCCTCGCCTGACGCCACCTCGAGCCCCACCGAGGCCACCACGAGGTTCTCGCCGCCGCCGAAGTCGTCGGCCGCTTTGGCGATCACCACATCGGCCTGGTCGCCGAAGTGGGCGAGGATGTTGTAGACCCGGGGCATCTCGAACTGGATGTCGGTCGTCTGCTGGGGGCCGACGAAAGGAATCCCTGAGGCGTCGATGTCGGCCTGGAGGGCAGTGAGGATGTGGGAACCCCCCTGGCCGAGGATCGCCAGGACCTTATCGTCGTTTGCCAGTGACTGGAAGTTGGTGACCGCCGGCTCGACCGAGTATTGGTCGTCCTTGACGATCAGCTGCAGCTGGCGGCCGGCGATGCCACCGTTGGCATTAACGAAGTCCAGGTAGGCTCGGACTCCGGCGGCCACAAAGTCCTGGGTAGCTGCGGTCGGGCCGGTGATGTCACCCATGAACCCGAGCTTGATGACATCGTCGGTGACTCCGTCGTCGGGACTGCTGGGAACCTCGACCGTGCCAGCGGTGGTGGTGCTCTGACCCTCTCCCTCTGTGGTGGGGGTCGCCCCGGTGGTGTCGGTCGCGCCCGTGGTGGTAGTCGTGGCACCGCCACCACAGGCGACAAGTATCAACGCTATGCCGACAACCAAGTGGATTAACGGTTGGCCCTTCTTCATGCCTCCTCCAATCTCGCGCCCCCCGGGCGGGGACACCCATAGTCTACCAACCGTTTGGTAGGTTCGCTCGGCGCGCAGCTGGTTTTCTGGTTCTTCTCATCCGAGTGGGGATTGGCGGGTTCTGATTCGGGGTGGTGAGGGCCGGTTGGGCCAGGTGACGCCGCCGGCGTGGAGGAGGCAGCGGAGCCGGTAGTGGTCGAAGCGGCGGAAGCCGTGGCCGGCTCGTTTCACCTTCTTGATGACCAGGTTGAAGCCTTCGGTGTGTCCGTTGGAGGCGCCGGTGGTGTGATGGTTGAGGATCTCGGTCCGCCACCGGCTGAGGGTCCGGCCGAGGGCTTGGATCTCGGGCACCTCATCGCCGGTGCAGGCGATGATCGCCTTGTCGACCAGGAGGGCGGCGGCGGGGTCGTCGACCAGGTAGATGTCACGGACGGATTCTTTGGCCAGCCAGGCTCCGGCGACCTCGTCGTAGGGGTCACCGACTCTCAGGCCGAGAAGCATCCGATCAGGGCCGGTGTCATCGAGCCGTTCCGAACCTTTGAGGAGGAGCTTTCTGATCCGATACAGCGGGTCGTTCTTGCGGCCCCGGTGTCCCTTGGTCTCGTTCTGCACCCTCCGCCGCACCTGGTCGAGACAGCGGTTGGCCACCCTGACCACATGGAAAGGGTCGGCCACCCTGAGGGCGTGGTTGAGGTGTGGGGAGAGCCCGGACCGGTAGGAGTCGGTGAGGTCGATCGACACCGTTCCGATCCCAGAAAGCCATTCGGTGGGCTGGCGGTCACACCATTCCCGCAGGTCACAGGCGGTGTTGCCCTCCACCATATCGATCAGGATCCCGGCTCGGGTATCGACCAGCCCGGTGGCATAGATAGTCGGGTGGGACCGGTTGGCCTTGAGGAACGAGGTCTCATCAACCCCCAGCTCCTCCACCGCGCCAACCCTCTCGGGGTCGTCCACAAGCGGCTCACCGTGCAGCTTCACCGCGGCCATGACCGTGTCCCAGCACACCCCGAACTCGTCGGCCACCCGAGACACCGGGCGGGCCAGCTCGCCCACCTGGCGGGCCGCTTCGAACCCGGCCCGGTCAGTCATCACCGCCCGGGGTGGCAACGCCGGATGAGACTCCGTCCAGGTCCTGGCCTCACAGTCCGGGTCGACACAACGCCAGCGGCGTTTCAACACCCGCAGCCGGACCGGCCGACCGAAACAGGCCAGATCCCTGACCTCCACCGGTCGCCGATCGTGAGCCTCGGCCCTGGTTCCACACGATCGGCAGCCGACGATGCTGGCCGTGGTCTCCACAGTGATGACCAGCTCGTCGGGAGTCTCAGTCACCTCGAGCACCCGGAATCCGTCCAGACCCAACATGGCCTCGGCCAGGCCGTTACCGTCACTCATCGTCAGGGGCCTCCCTCTGTTGCAGCCGTTACAGCCGCAACGGTGGCACGGCCCCTGACCTCAAACCGGGATTCTCAGCCCAACCTCACTCCCCACTCCAACCGGAAGAGCCGGTTTTCTTGAGAAGCGGCGCCCGGTCCCGCCAGGGCCCGTACCCTTTCGAGGGCGCCGTCGCTCCGGGGCACGATTGTCGCCTCCCCGGGTGCCTCGCCAAGACTTCTGAGCGCAACCGCTCCCCCGGTCGGAGTCCCCACGTCTCGAGGCAGGACGATGCGCAACGGACAACTCCGTCGCCGACGAGGCAGGCGCCGAAGGGCTCCGGAATTTCGTCCTCACCCACGTCGGTTGATCGGCTTCACCCCAGGCGAGCCGCGAGGCGGCTGGCGGCCCGATGGGCGATGGTGGCGATCGTCAGCATCGGGTTGACTCCCGAGGCCGTGGGGAAACACGAGCCGTCCACCACGTACAGGCCCTCGGTGTCGTGCACCCGATTGTCCTGGTCGACCACCGACAGGGCCCGATCCGACCCCATTCGGGCGGAGCCCATCTGGTGGAACGTGAAGTACACGGTCCGGTTGGACCCGTAGCCCACCGAGTCGACCCGCTCCATGAACGCCTCCACCGGTTCCGCCGAGGGCCGCCAGCGGACCGGGACCATGGTGGAGGCGATCACCTCTTCGGCGCCGGCCGCGGCGGCGACCTCTGCGGCCCGACGGATCCCCTCCCGGACGTGACGCCGGTCGTAGCGGGATATGCGGTAACGCCAAACCGGTGAGCCGTCCCTCCGCAGGCCCACGCTGCCCCATCCCTTGTCGCAGAGGAGGATCCCCACCACCCCCATGTGGCCGAGTGACAGGACGTCCCGCTTGTAGGAGGCGCCGTCCCACCAGCCGATGAACGCGGCCAGGAACAGGGGATGGATCGGGGCGGTCTCGAACTTGAAGCCGTAGCCTCGGCCGTCCAGGTCGGCGAACTGGTCGCTGTACCGGGCTTGGAGGATGCCGGTCCACGGGTCGACCCGGTCGGGGAAACGGGGCCACACCGCGGTCACCGGGTGGAGCCTGAGGAAACGACCGACCGCCGGACCCCCGACCCCGCTTCGGAGGAGGATGGCGGGAGTGTGGAGAGCTCCCGCGGCGAGGACGACCGCTCGGGCGTGGACGGTCAGGGTGGCCTCCCCCGAGGTGGCCACCACCCCGACGGCTCGCCCCTCCGACACCAGCACCTTGTCCGCCCGGGTTCGGGGGAAGATGCGGGCTCCGGCCTCGGCGGCGTCGTGCAGGTAGGTGACCAGGGTGGATCGTTTGGCTCCCAGCCGGCACCCCATGGTGCAGTATCCGCAGGCCTCGGTGGTGCATCCCGCTGCGTTCCGGGGCATCTCGTCGACGTGCCAACCCAACTCCCGCAGCCCCTTCTCGAGGAGCTGGTCCCGGCCGGACGGCCAGCCGTGTTCCCGGTTGACCGACAGCCTCTCCTCGACCGCCCGGCCCGACCGGCTGTACTCGTCACCGGAGAACACCCCGTCGAACCTGCACACCCGATCCCACTCCTCCCTGATCTCGGGCGGAGTGGGGAAAGAGGTGGTGTAGTTGACCACGGTCCCTCCACCGAGGGTGTGGCCGGCCAGGACGACCATGCCGCCGTCGGCGGTGGTGTTGAGGGCCCCGTCCAGGTACACGTCCCGGTAGGCCTGGGCTTCGAGATGCCAGAAGTCGGCCTCGTTGTGGTAGCTGCCGGCCTCCAGCACCACCACGTCGAGTCCGGCCGACGCCAACACACCGGCTGCGGTGCCCCCTCCTGCGCCGCTCCCCACCACGACCACGTCGCATTCGACGGTGGAGTCTCTCAGCACCTGCTCGGTGGGGAGGACCTTGGGGACGTCGGGGGGTGGTCCGTCGGGCCCTGGATACCCCATGGCCTCCCAAGCGGGGGGTCGGTGGTCGGGGTCGTCGGTGGTGACCCACAGCAGCGCCACCAGCGCCTTGAGGGCTTTGGCGCCCCGTCGGATCAGCCCGGCGGGATGGGTCTCCATTCGGCGGAAGGCGGCCTCCCGGTCGGTCGGGCTCAGCCGGGAGAACGGCACCGGCTTGCCGTAGAGGGCCATGCCTCCGACAGGCGACCCTAGGAGGGTGAGGAAGAGCGACAGGTCGCGGCGGTGCCGGTCGGAGGGCAGCCGGGCGTAGACGTCTGGGAGTCGCGCCGCCAACCCCAGATCCTTCCCGGCGGTGGTGAAGGCCGGACCTTCCCCGGGCATGGCGGGGAGCAGGGTGTCGACCAGATGGTCGAAGACGTCCAAGTGGGAGGATCTCACCGGGCGGAACCTAGCGCACCGCTCGAGCAGCTAGCCGACCGGGCCGTCCGGTTTCGACCCGAGACGGAGCAGGTTCTCCACCTGGATCAGCCAGTCTCTCAGCCGATCCCAGGTCTCCAATGATCTGGCCTCACTTCCATCGGGCCTCCGACCCCGGATGAGTCCCGGGTCCTCGGGGCTAGGCCTCGCGCGTCACGTCCTCGGGGCTAATGCGGGCGGAGGCCGTGTCGCATGCTCCCCACAGTCCCAGCCCGGCTCGGCGGGCCTGCTGTTGGAGCCGCACGAAGTCGTCGGTGTGGGCCACGTTGGGCGGGACGGTGAGCGTCTGGGCGTAGCCTCGGGCGACCAGTTCGGCGTTGACGAAGAGCCCGTCTTCGGCCCGGTACACGTACGCCAAGGTGCGCCCATATCGGTCCACCCGCTCCACGTCGTAGATCAGCCGGACCCCGGTCCCGGGTGGGATCAGCGTCGAGACGAACCGGGTCGCCTCGGCGGCGTAGCAGGCGTCCCGAGTCGGTTCGGGTGTATCGATCCCGATCAGCCGGATCCGCTCCCCACCCGACACCACGATGGTGTCGCCGTCGGTGATCGACTCCACCACCGCCAGGCGCCCGTCGGCCTCGTCGAGCCGCATCTCGGTGGTCACCGTCGCCGGTGCGGTTACAGGGGAAGGACCGGAACCCGAGGAGTTTTCGGGAGTGCCGGACAGGCTGTTGAACGCCCACCAGGCCACCACCAGCGCCGCCGACCAGGCCACCCACCTCCGCAGGCGCCGAGAAGATTCGCCACCGAAGATCCGGTCCATCGACCCACAGCCTCCCAGATTCCGCCGAAGTGGTAGTCCCATCGCCCCCGCTCCAGCAGGTGCCACCTGCGCGTCGCCGGTGGGGGTCAGACCGCGGGGAGAGGCTAGGGTGGCATGCCGCTTCGCCTACCGGGGAGGGTGGCCCTTGGAGAAGGTCGGCTGGAACGACGCGCTTCGCTTCCTGCTCGAGTTGGTCGCACTGGCGGGCTGGGGGATGTTGGGGCATTCTCTCGGGCGGGGCGTGGCACGGTGGGTCCTCGCCGTCGCCATCCCGGTTACGGTCGCAACGATCTGGGCTGTGTTCCGAGTGCCCAACGACCCTGGGCCGGCGCCCGTGGCCATATCCGGTCAGATCCGGATCCTCCTAGAGGTGGGGGTGTTCGCAGGTGCTACATACGGGATCTCACGGCAGCTCGGCACCGGGCCGGCGGTGGGGTTCCTCGCAGTGACCTTGTTGCACTACGCCTTGGCCTGGGAACGGTTGATTCGTCTGGCGAAGCGCGACGGATGAGACCGGAATCCCGGCCTCCGGTTCGCGGCCTGGTTCAGCCTCCCCTCAGAACTCCACAGAGGCAACGCGGCCGGACCCTCACTCTTGGGAGGGGGCGTCCGGCTCCGGGTCCACCGCCGACCCGGCGTCCTTCCCGTGAACGTCTTGGGATGTCGCCGTTCCGGGGTCGTCACCCGACCCCGTCTGCTCCTTCTTCCGCTCTTTCTCTCGGGCCTCCACGATGGCCCGGATTTCCCGGTACATCCGCTCGGCTGCCCGGTCCGGACCCTCCTCCGGGTCGAAACGGAAAAGTGCGACGAGCTTGCTGCCTTCGCGCATCGAACACCTCCCTCTGATCGTCCAGCGGCCTCCTGAGGCTCTCGGGGTTCCTCTCGCCGGGGTGGCCGAATCATGGCGCTCTTCGTGCCGAGAAACCACTATTCGGATATCCGACCTCGACCCAGCCCGCGGGTTCTCAGTCATTGGCTCCCTCCCAACCATAGGGATCGTCACCCGCGGTCGGACATGATCGACCCTGCGAAGTAGACGACTTACCGAGGTCTGTATCCGGGTCATGGGCGGCTCGGACCGGTCATCAAGCTGGCGGTTTTCGCGATCACGGGGAGAGCCTGTCTACCACCTCGAGCGAATCCAGGTCGATGACCTCCAGCACCGACCGAAGCGACCGATCCACGAGCAGGAACCGCCCGGAAGGATCGAGCGCCTGGAACCCGCCCGGTCCTAGTTCCACTACTTGAGACTGCGCGTTGAGTTGGGGAGGCCGGTGATTCTGGTAATGCCAGGTTGATGGTCAGGGCCCCTGGATACTCGGTGATGACTACGTCGCCGAGCAGAGGAGGGGCCCTGGTGTCGCCTGATGCTATGACCGTTCGCTTGCACGCTGGGGAGGATCCGGGTGGTCGGGGTGCTGGTGGACTTGATCGAACGTCTGGCTGTGGAGGTGGAGGACATCCGTCGGGTGGTACGGTGCCGATGGTGTGGGTTCAAGACCGCCCGGGTGCATCGGAGCCCACCTTCCCGGAGCCACCCACGTAGTTGACCGGTTTCACGTCGCAAGGTGGTTCGCCGCTGGGCTCATCGAGGTCAGAAGGCGGGTGCAGCGCATCGCAGAGAAGGGCTCCCGCCCAGCCTTCGACCCCGAGATCTTCCGCTCCCGCTACCTCCAGCTCACCCGCCTCGACCGCCTCGACACAGAACGGATCGCCACCCTGGGCCGGGTGCTGGCCCGGGACCCCCAGCTCGAAGCCGCCTGGCGGATGCTGCAACACCTCTACGGAATCCACCACGCCCCCGACGACGACGCTGCCAACCAGGCGCTCGGAGCGTTCCTCGACGCCTATGGCGACAGCCCGCTGCCCGAGTTCGAACGCATCATCGCAGCGCTGCTCGACTGGGGCGACGACTTCCATGTCGCTGCGGTGTTGGACCACCTGGGGTTAGCGTCCCCGGACGTGGTGGACTTTTGGGGGAAATCCACAGTTGAAGAGAGGCCATCGTCCATCCTCACCTGAGGTCGGACAACCACAAGGAGGTGGACGATGGCCAAGACCAGGATGGACTTCGACTCGTTCGTTGGCAAGCTCCTCTCAGAAGAGGACGCCGACGTCCTTCGAGAAGGAGTGCGGGTCCTTGCCCAGGCCCTCATGGAGGCCGAGGTCTCGGGGAGGATCGGAGCGGGGCTTTATGAGCGGACCGGAGAGCGCACCGCCTACCGCAACGGGTATCGGACCCGGACCTGGGACACCCGGGTGGGCACCTTGGAGCTCCAGATCCCCAAGATCACCCCCGGCACCTACTTCCCTTCGCTTCTCGAGCCCCGGCGGCGCACCGAGCGGGCCCTGGTGTCGGTGATCCAGGAGGCCTACGTGGCAGGAGTCTCCACCCGCAAGGTGGACGACCTGGTGCGGGCCCTGGGCCTGGAGGGGATCTCGCGTTCCCAGGTGTCCCGGATCTGCCGGGAGCTCGACCGGGAGGTGGAGGCCTTCCGGAACCGACCTATCTCCGGCGACCACCCCTACCTGTTCGTCGACGCCACCTACCACAAGGTGAGAGAGGACTCCCGGGTGATCTCTATGGCCACGGTGGTGGCGGTGGGGGTATCCCGGTCTGGGGAGCGCCAGGTGCTGGGGGTCGATGCCGGGCCGTCAGAGGACGAGGCGTTTTGGACCCGGTTCCTCCGGGACCTGGTGCGGAGGGGCCTCAAGGGGGTGCTCCTGGTGGTCTCCGACGCCCACGAGGGGCTCAAGGCAGCCATCGCCAAGGTGCTGCAGGGAGCCGCCTGGCAAAGGTGTCGGGTGCACTTCATGCGCAACCTGCTCTCCACCGTCCCCAAGGGCGCCCAGGAGCTGGTGGCCTCTTTCGTCCGGACCGTCTTCGCCCAGCCCGACTACGCCTCGGCCCGGGCTCAGCTTGAGCGGGTGGCAGAGGGGCTCAGGGGGAGGTTTGCCAAGGCCGCCGAGCTGCTCGAGGACGCCTCTGAGGACCTCCTGGCGCACTTCCACTTCCCCGAACCCCACCGAAGACGCCTGGCGTCAACCAACCCGCTCGAGCGGCTCCACAAAGAGATCAAGCGGAGGACCTATGTGATCGGGATCCACCCCAACCGGGAGGCCCTGCTCCGCATCGTGGGGATGGTGCTGGCCGAACAAGACGACGAGTGGGCCGTCGCCGACCGCCGGTACTTCTCCCAAGAGTCGATGGACCGCATCTACGCCCCTGAGGAAGGAGGTGAGGCCCACCAGGAGCCCGTCGCAGCGATCGCATGAGAGTGGTGAGGATGGCGGACCCCAAAGTCCACCACTTGACGGGACGTGACCCACCTGGGTCGTCTACTCGCCACTGCTCTGTTCCCAGCGACTCCGGCCGGCTACCGAGATCTGTTGGACTGGATGAGATCATACGGCGAGGTGGCTGTCATCGGTGTCGAAGGTACCGGCACCTGGGGAGCTGGGTTGGTCCGCTTCCTCGCCCTCGAGGGCGTCACAGTCGTTGAGGTGGAACGATGCATCCCGACAGCACCGCCGCCGGAAAGGCAAGTCCGACCCCACCGACGCCGAGGCCGCCGCCAGGGCCGTGCTCGCAGGTCACGCCACCGCCACCCCCAAGACGCAGAACGGACAAGTCGAAGCGATCCGAATGCTGCGGATCGCCCGCCGCTCAGCGGTCAAGTCCCGTACCCAGACCGCCAATCAGCTCCACGCAATCGTCGTAACCGCCCCCGCCTCACTCCGATCCAGACTTCAGCAACTCAGTCTCGGGCCAGCTCGTCGAGGCCGCCGCAAGGTTCCGACCCGGCGCCCCCACCACCCCAGAGGCCGCCGCCAAACACACACTCCGCATCCTTGCGCGGCGCTACCAACAGCTCGACCTCGAAATCGAAGGTCTCGATCGACACCTCGACGAGCTAGTCCGACGCCACGCCCCCGAACTCCTGGCCCACAAAGGCGTCGGCATCGAAGTCGCCGCCACTCTGCTCACCGTCGCGGGCGACAACCCCAACCGGCTGAACAGCGAGGCCGCCTTCGCCGCCCTCTGCGGCGTCGCACCACTACCCGCCTCCAGCGGCAACACCCAGCGACACCGGCTCAGCCGGGCAGGAAACCGACAAGCCAACAACGCCCTCTGGCGGATCGTGCCCGTTCGCCTCCACTGCCACCAACCCACCAACGACTACATGGCTCGCCGCCTCGCCGAGGGACGCACCAAGGCCGAGATCATCCGCTGCCTCAAACGCTACGTCGCCCGCGAACTCTTCAAAGACCATCCGACAACTCGTGGCGTCACCCACACCCACTTGACAGACATAGGAGCGTCTACGGATTCGTCAACCACCGCCACTTCGCCCAACCAGCCCTCCTCCAAATGCCCGCCGTGGCAACATCAGCATAACCGAGCATCGAGTGGGTCATCCCACCCCACCGCGCGGAACCAACAGGTGTGTGGACACCGCGTCCGGTAGACCACCCGGCGATGCTGAGCCCAGGTCGAGTTTGGATCGGGCTGAGCGATCCGAGCCGCAGGGTGTTGCCGTTCGTCCCGTCCCCCGTTGGTCGGCGAAACGACGGCCGCCGTTGGCGAGGACGATCAAAGACGAGAGGCTGAAGGTCGAGATCCGATGAGTCTTCGACGAAAACCTCGCCATGCGGCGACCACTCCTTGAGCTGAAAAGATCAAAATCAGGGGCAGGACTTGTAAACGAAACCGAGAGTAGGACTCATGCCCTGAGCCAACTACAAGTATGTAGCCGAGGGGCACAGCGATCAGTGCGAATACCTTCCATGCTCTTCGTTTGACCAACCACCAGATGCCGATCACCGAGAAGACGCTGGCGCCCACAGCGGATACTGCCGACAACCCCACCAATAAGGGCATGGAAGCCGATAGCCACCCAGCTGATTCGACCCTTGCCGAGATGTGAGCACCTCCCGGTCCCACAAGAGTGCGTATCAGACCTTTGACTGCGGATTCCATATAGCCGAGCGGCTCTTCCACAATGATCCGGAGACCCACCGCGCTCTGAACCTGGCTGATCTCAGCCGGATTGGTCCGCTCGCCAGCCTCAGATTCCACCAAAGCCCGCACGAAGTCTCGCGCTTCTGAAACAGACATTTCGCGGGCTTCTACTAGCGCTCCTACTGCTCGATACTGCGCAAGATTTACACCTTGTATGGTCGAGAACACTGGGACACCGGTTACATGCCAGTTTCGAACAGTCCATGCTCCCATGGGAAATACGGCCGCAACGGCGAAGCACAAACCTGCGAGGAGCGCTCCCAGATGCTTTCGCTTGAGAGCCCAACCCATCACTATGGCGAGTACCACTGCAGGCAAATAGAAAGCTATCGGTCGAATCAGACTCGCGATTCCCACCAAAAGTCCAGCAACTCCCCACCAAATCCATGCCCTGAGAGAATCTTCATCCCGCAAGCCTTTCCACGCAGCCCAGGCAGCGAGTATCAAAAACAGTGAGAATGGAATCTCGGTCAACAGATAACTCGACTCGATGACATGAAGAGGGTCCAACGCCAGCCACCAGCCCGCTACTCCGGCACCTGGTCGATCGATCCATTGGCGGCTAACCAACACAGTAACCCATATGGTCACCACTCCTAGTGCCGCTTGCAATAGCGAGACTATGACTGAACTATCACTGAGCGCCCGAAAGATCGCCAAGATCAGCGGGTACCCAGGAGGTCTCAGTAGAGCTAGCCCGAATAGATGCGAATCCGTAGCATACGCAGCAAGCGGGTCAGCAGCCAACGCCCAATACTCCAGTGTGTCCCCACCGAAACACGCTAGCGGTCGCCT
>BPGJ01000013.1 GCA_026002975.1 Acidimicrobiia bacterium | reverse complement strand
CTGGGACGTCTCCGGGATCGGTTCCCCGAATGCTTCGTGTTCCTGATGGACGGCCTCGCGGGAGCCTCCCCGGAGCTGCTGGTGCGACTGGAGGGGACCGAGGTCGAGTCGGTTCCTTTGGCCGGTTCCGCGCCCAGGGCACCGGATCCCGAAGACGACGACCGGCTGGGCCGAACGCTCCTCTCGTCGGACAAGGAGAGCCGGGAGCACCGCTTGGCCGCCGACTCGGTGGAAGAGGTGCTGGAAAGGCTGTGTGGGGTGCTGGAGCGTGAACCGCCGAAGCTCCTCAAGCTGGCCAACGTCCAGCACATCGCCACCCGGTTTCGGGGCAGGTTGGCGTCCTCCGCCTCGGTGGTGGAGGTGGCCGGCTCGCTCCATCCGACGGCGGCGGTGGGCGGGGTTCCTCGGGAACGGGCCCTCGACGTGATCCGGGAGCTGGAGGGCATGGACCGAGGGAGATATGCGGGACCGGTGGGCTGGATGGACGACAGGGGCGACGGCGAGTTCGCGGTGGCGCTGCGTTGCGCCGAGCTGTCCGGCGCCCGCGCCCGGCTGTTCGCCGGCGCCGGCCTGGTGGCGGGTTCCCTACCCGAGGCCGAGTTGGAGGAGACCCGCCTCAAGCTGGAGGCGATGCTGTCCGCCCTCGCTTGAACCAGTCGGCCAGAGCGGCCTGTACCTGTTCGGTGGCTTCTGCGCAAATACGGGCCGTGCCATCCGGATCGACCCCGACGTGTATCAGGGTCGACTGTGCCTCCGACACGCTCCGCTCGATCGCCTCCCCGAGGTCGGCGGCCCGTTCGAGCCGCAGGTAGTTCAGACGGTGGAGGACGGCCAGGTTCGCCAGGTCCAGGCTCCGTGGGGTGGTGAACAGGGGTTCCAGGTAGTCGGGGAAGCCGGCCTGGGGAAGCAGCCGGAAGATGCCCCCGCCCTGGTTGTCCAACACGACCAGAACCGCCGGAGGGCGGGGCTCCACCAGGAAAGCCGACATGTCGTGTAGCAGGGCCAGGTCGCCGACCACGGCGACCGTGGGGACGCCGGCCGCGGCCACCCCCAGGGCCAGCGAGCAGGTTCCGTCGATGCCGGATGCGCCCCGGTTGGCCACCACCCGGACCGCGCCGGGCGGGCCGAACCAGTCGAGCAGCCGCACCGGCAGGGAGGAACCCACCACCAGGGTGGCCCGGATTCGGATGGCGGCCCGGGCGGCATCCCTCACCGCCCTGGGTTCGGTCGGCTGCTCGAGGCCGTCCAGGTACGCATCGAGAGCCGACCGGGCTATCGCCTCTGCCTGGATCCACCGCTCCCGCCAACCCGGTTCGGGATCGAAGGAGCCGGGGCCTATCGCGTCGAGCACCGCGTCGGCCGATCTGCCCGGGTCGGGCCATCCCCATGCGGATACCGCGACGTGGCGGGGCGCTCGCCCGATCAAAGTCGCGACCCGGGGGGACAGACCTGCCCGCCCCAGCGTCACCACCACGTCGGGAGCCAGTTCGGGCTGCTCCCGGGCGAGGAGGTGATGGGCAGTGGTGATCGTGGTCGGTAGTCGGCTACCCGAATGGCCTTCGGCCACCACGGGGACCACTTCGGCCACCTCGGCGTCGAGCGGCCGATCCCCCGCCACCACCAGGGGGCGCCGACCTGGCACCCGACCAGGTGTGGCGGCCGGAGGCTCCCCGTCGTGATGTGTCCAGGGTCCGCCGTCGGACCGGGGCGACAGATCGGATCGGTAGGGCTCGGACCTGGTCCGTCCGTCGTCGGTGACCGGCATGAGCGGTTCCCGGAAAGCCACGTTGAGGTGGACGGGGCCGGGAGGCCCGGGCCGGCCGAGCGATTCGGCCACCAGCCTGCAGACCACGCTCCGCCACAGCCGGTTTTCGGACGGGCGGTCCTCGGCTGGGGGGAGGTCGAAGAACCAGCGCACCTTGCGGCCGAATATGCCGACCTGATCGATGGTCTGGTTGGCGCCCACCTCGCGGAGCTCCGGGGGTCGGTCGGCGGTGACCACCACCATCGGGGTGTACGAGGCATCCGCCTCTACCACAGCCGGCAGCAGGTTGGCTACCGCCGTCCCCGAGGTGGTGACCACCGCGGCGGGAACGCCGGTGGTCTTGCCGACTCCGAGGGCCAGGTACCCGGCCGAGCGCTCGTCGATCGTCACCCACACCCGGATCTGCGGGTGGTCCCAAGCGGCGACGGCCAGGGGAGCGGACCGGGACCCGGGCGAGCAGACCAGGTGTCGCACCCCGTTGCGGGCCAGCTCGTCGATCAGCACCCGGGCACAGGCCACTGAAGGGTTGGGGGCGTTCGTCATGTGAGGAGCTCGGCTGCTCGTCGGAGCCGCTCTAGGAGGCGGGACGCGGTCTCCCGGTCGGCCTCCCACCGGTCGACCAGGTCGGGGACTGGGCGCCTCACCTCGACCATCCCGCCCACCGGTACCAGGGGCTGGGACGTCACGTCTCCGGCCAGGAGGGTGGCGGTGCCGAGCCCGGCGGCGTAGGGCAGCTCGTCGAGTGAGGCCGCTGCGTACACCGCGGCCGCCAGCCCCACCGAGGTCTCCAACGCCGACGAGACCACCACCGGCGTCTCGGTCCGGCGGGCGATCGAGACCAGTCGCCGCCATCCGCCCAGGGGCTGGGGTTTGAGCACCAGCACGTCGGCGGCTCCCGCCGTCACCACCTCCAGTGGGTCGGCTGCTCGTCTGATCGACTCATCGGCGGCTATCGGGACTCCCACCCGCTTCCGCACCTCGACCATCTCCGGGATGGTGGAAACCGGCTGCTCGACGTATTCGAGGTCGTAGCGGGCCAACACCCGGATCCGTTCCACCGCATCGTCCACTTCCCAGGCACCGTTGACGTCGATCCGGAGACGGCCGTTCGGTCCCAACGCCTCCCTGACCGCGGCGACACGAGCGAGGTCGAGGTCGAAGTCGCAGCCTGGTTCGGCCACCTTCACCTTGGCGGTTCGACAACCCGAAGCGGCGGCCATCTCGGCGGCTCGTTCCGGCTCCACCGCCGGGATGGTGGTGTTCACCTCGACGTGGGTCCTGCCGGGCCGGGGCCAGGGTGTGCAGGCAGCTTCCAACGCCGCGGCCAGCCAGCGGGAGGTAGTCTCGGGTGGATAGTCGGGGAAGGGCGAGAACTCCCCCCAACCTTCCGGTCCTCGAATCAACACCGCCTCTCTCCAGTCGACCCTCCGGAACCGGGTGACCAGCGGCACCTTCACGGGGTGCAATTCGATCTGGTCGAGGTTCAAGTCTGCCTCTCCCTCAGGTAGCGGATGAGCCTCTCCACCTGTCCGGAGTCCAGCGCTCCCTGGAAGGAAGGCATTCTCCCTCTGCCCCGGAGGATGGTCTCCTCCAGATACGAGTCGGGGGCTTGGGCGGCGGAGCTGCCCGGCCCGAGGGGGGGCCCGACGCCGCCTTGCAGGTCTGCTCCATGGCAGCGGGCGCACAGCGTGGCGTAGATCTGTTCCCCGGAGGCGTCCTTCGGGACCGAGGAACAGGCCACCAGCAGCAAGGCGGCCGCCAGCACCAGCCCGGTGGGCTTCATCTGACCTCCGGACGTCCCCGGCGGGCGAGTCGGTCCACCAGCCGTTTCACGTCCTGGGCCCGGTCCCGAGCTGCGACCAGCACCGCGTCGCCGGTGTCGACGACGATCACGTCGTCGACACCCACGACCGCCACCAGCCTCCCCTCCGAACGGACGTAGGAGCGGTGCACGTCGAGGACTTCGGCCTCCCCCATGACTACGTTGTCGTCCTGGTCGCGCTCGGAGATCTCCCAGAGGGCTGCCCAAGACCCGACGTCGCTCCAACCCGCGTCCAGTGGCACCACCACCGCCCGGTCGGTCTTCTCCATCACCGCGTAGTCGATCGACACCGAGGGGGCCTCAGCGAAGGAGGCACCCAGCCGGAGCAGCCGGCCTTCCCGGGAGGCGTCGGCCAGTGCCCGGTCGACCGCGGTCACGACCTCGGGAGCGTGCCTCTCCAACTCCGACCGGATCTCCGAGGCCTCGAAGACGAACATCCCAGAGTTCCACAGGTGGCGACCCGAACCCACGTAGACGGCTGCGGTGGTCCGATCGGGCTTCTCGACGAACCGTTCCACTCTGCGCCACCCGTCGTGGGCGTCGCCGACTTCGATGTACCCGTATCCCGTCTCGGGTCGGTCCGGCACCACCCCGAAGGTGACCAGATGGCCCTGCCCGGCAGCTTCGACCGCCACATCCAGGGCCTTCCGGAAGGCTTCGACGTCGGCGATGACGTGGTCGGCGGGCAGGACGACGAGGATGGCGTGCGGCTCTGCTAGGAGAGCCGCCGCAGCCACCGCCGGCGCGGTGTTGCGTCCCACCGGTTCGGCGACCAGCAGTTCGGGCTCCCGACCGATCTCCGCGAGCTGCTCGGAGATGGCGTCGGCATGGGAGGCGTTGCAGACGACCAAGGGCCGAGAAGCCCGGTCGGGTAGGCGTTCCACCGTGGCTTGGACCATCGTCTTGTCCCCCAGCAGCGACTGGAGCTGTTTCGGCATGCTGGACCGGGACAGCGGCCAGAGCCGCGTCCCGACCCCACCCGACAGGAGAACCGGCACGATGCGCATGCCCCGGGAGGCTACCCGGCGTCTCCGCACCTCTTCAGACGCCCGAGTTCCGGTAGAGGTCGGCGAGACGCAGGTAATCGGCGACCCCCCGATCCTGCCGGGCGATCTCGTCCTCCGTCAGCTCCCTCACCGGTTTGGCGGGTGTCCCCATCGCGAGGGTCCAGGGAGGGATGACCCGCCCTTCGGGCAGGAGCGAACCCGCCGCCAGCCACGCCCCTTCACCCAGGGCGGAGCCGTTCAACAGCCTCGCTCCCACACCGATCAGGCATCGGTCTCCCACCGAGGCGCCGTGGACCACCGCGCCGTGGCCGATGGTCACCCTCCGGCCCACCAGGCAAGGAAACCCGGCGTCGCAATGGAGAACCGCGTTGTCCTGGACGTTGGTCTCCTCACCGACCTCGATCCGGTCGAACTCGGCCCTGATCACCGCACCGAACAACACCACCGCCCGGGCTCCGATCCGGACGTTGCCGTACACCCGGGCATGGGCCGAGATGTACGCCTCCGGGTGGATGTCTGGTACGGGCAGGGAGCTCAATGCCACTCTTCGTAGACGTCTTCTCCCACTATGGAGATGTGGCCGCACACCGCGCAGATGCGCCGGGTTATGCCACCCACCGTGCGGCGGTCCCGGTAGTCGTGTTCGTGAGCCGGCGTTTTCGCCGACCGGGTTCGACCGAACCAGCGACGCCGAACCGACCCGTTTCGGTGTGGGGCGGGTTGGATGGCCGACGTGCCCTCCCCAGGCCGTTCGGATCGGGCGTCCTCGGATTGCGGGTCCTCGACGTCGGTCGACGACTCCTCGGGCTCGGATTCCTCTGCGTGGCTCGGCGTCCCGCCGGGTTGGTCGGGGACGGGTGTTTCCACCGGGGACACCTCCACCGTCCGCTCCTCTTCGAGTTGGGTCAGGTCGACCACCGACAGGTCGATGGCGTCCACCTCCGGGGCCCACGAGAGGGGTTCGTCGTCGGACGAGAGAAACACCGGGACCTGCTCTCCCTGGGCAGGTTCGTCTTCGCCGACGGGGACCGGCTCTCCAGACTTCTCCTCCACCGGTTCGGGTGTCGCTTCCACGGGTTCCTCGGCAGACGCTGCCTCGGCCGGCGCCTCGGTCGGGGTCTCGCCCTGGTAGGGCTCAGGCGTATCCTCCGCCTCGACCTTCCCGTCGACCACCTCCGGGCTCTCCGCCGATACGAGCCGGTCGGCCGTCGCCCGGGCAGCTTCCGTTTCCGCTTCGACTCCGACCGGTTCCTCCCGGGGGGCAGGCAGTTCTTCCGCGGCTTCGGTCTGCGGCTCCTGGTCGACAGGTTCCAGCTGCTGCTCGACGCCCACCGGCTGCTGCTCGACGTCGACCGACCCTTGGGAGGCCCCCTGGGCGCCATCCCCGGCTCGAGTGCTCCTCCTCCTCGACCATGGCCACCGTCTCCTCTTCCTCAGCCGCTCCGACAGGGTCTCGATGGTGCGGACACCTTCGTACGCGAAACCCAGCGCGTCGTCGGCTATGAAGACGACCGGTTCGCCGGCCAGCTCCAACAGGAAGTGGTCGGAGTACATCCTGTTGGCCTGGACCTCGTCGACTCGCCAACTCCCCAGCTCCTCACCCTCGATGGTGAGGACCAAGAAGACGTCGTCGATCGTCAGCTCGGCTGCTACCCCCGTCCCCCCGATCGTCGGGGACCTTCACTCGACCTCTGAAATGCACTCGTTCCTCTCTGAATCTCTCCCAACCCGACGACGAGCAACAAGGCTAGATGGTTGAACGCAGACGTCTAGGCCGTTCGACCTACGTAATCGGACAGAGGGGGGCACGAACAGATCAGGTTCCGGTCCCCTGCTGCGGCATCGATGCGACCCACCGGAGGGAAGTACATGCGTCCCCGCAGTGATTCCACCGGGTAGGCGGCTTCCTCCCGACTGTAGGGATGATCCCACCCCTCCGAGATCAGGTCTTCGGCCGGGTGAGGAGCGTTGACCAGCGGGTTGTCGTCCCGTGGCCAGATTCCCTCCTCCACCTTCCTGATCTCCGCCCGGATCGAGATCATCGCCTCGCAGAACCGGTCGATCTCCCCGAGCGGCTCCGACTCGGTCGGCTCGACCATCAGGGTGCCCGCCACCGGGAAGCTCAACGTGGGGGCGTGGATCTGGTAGTCGGCCAGCCTCTTGGCGATGTCCTCGGCGGTGATCCCGCTGGCCCGGGTTATCGGACGGATGTCGAGGATGCATTCGTGGGCCACTCGTCCGTGCTCTCCCCGGTAGAGGACCGGATAATGGGGGGCCAGCCGGGCCGCCACGTAGTTGGCCGCCAGCACCGCCACCTCGCTGGCCCGCCTAAGACCCGAAGCCCCCATCATCGCGATGTACGCCCAGGCGATGGGAAGGATCCCGGCGGATCCCCACGGCGCCGCCGCCACCGGGCCCCCCTTCCCCGGAATCACGTCCCCGACCAGGGGATGGCCGGGGAGGAACGGCGCCAGGTGGGCCTTGGCGGCCACCGGTCCGACACCCGGCCCTCCACCCCCGTGCGGGATGGTGAAGGTCTTGTGGAGGTTCAGATGGCACACATCTGCACCGAAGTCCCCAGGCCGGGCGATACCCATCATGGCGTTCAGGTTCGCGCCGTCGACGTATACCTGTCCCCCGGCGGAGTGCACGATCCTGCAGAGCTCAGAGATCCCCGCTTCGAACACCCCGTGGGTCGAGGGGTAGGTGACCATGGCTGCAGCGACCCGATCGGAGTACCGCCGGGTCTTCTCCTCCAGGTCGTCCAGGTCGACGTTGCCGTGGTCGTCGCAGGCCACTACCACCACCCGCATCCCGGCCATCGCGGCCGACGCGGCGTTGGTTCCGTGAGCCGACGCCGGGATGAGGCAAACGTCTCGTTCGCCCCGGCCTTTGGCCCGGTGGTAGTTCCTGATGGCGAGGAGCCCGGCCAGCTCTCCCTGGGAACCGGCGTTCGGTTGCAGCGACACGACGTCGAATCCGGTTATCTCCGCCAACCAGCCCTCCAGCTCGGCGATGAGCTCGCGGTAGCCCTTTGCCCGGTCCAACGGTGAGAACGGGTGGAGGTCGGTGAAGCCCCGCCAGGTGATGGGGATCATCGCCGCGGTGGGGTTGAGCTTCATGGTGCAGGAACCGAGGGGGATCATCGTCCGGTCGAGGGCCAGGTCCCGGTCGGCCAACCGTCTCAGATACCGGAGCATCTCATGTTCGGAGTGATAGGAGTTGAACACGGGGTGGGTCAGGAAGTCCTGGCGCCTCTCCAGCCCTTTGGGAACTCCCTCCACCGGTTGGTCGGCCAACCTCTCCACCCCGAAGACCGACAACAGCCGTGACAGGGTTTCCTCGTCGGTGGTCTCGTCGAGGGCGATCCCGACCCGGTCGGGGTCGACCCTCCTCAGATCGATACCTCCCTCTGCCGCCGCCGACACCAGGTCGTCGGCCCGGCCGGGAACACGGACGGTGATCGTGTCGAAGAACGTCGGGTTCTCCACCTCGAAACCGGCCGATCCGAGGCCGGCCGCCAGGCGACCGGTCAGCTCATGGACCCGTCGAGCGATCCGCCGCAGCCCTTCCGGACCGTGCCAGCAGGCGTACAGTCCGGCGACGATCGCCAGGAGCACCTGCGCGGTGCACACGTTCGAGGTGGCCCTCTCCCGGCGGATGTGTTGTTCGCGGGTCTGGAGGGCCAACCTGAGGCCGATCCGTCCCCGTCGGTCCCTGGACACCCCGACCAGTCGGCCGGGCAGTGCCCGCACGTGTTCTTCCCGGCAGGCGATGTAGGCAGCGTGGGGCCCTCCAAACCAGAGTGGGACCCCGAACCGCTGGGTGGATCCGATCATCACGTCCGCTCCCCAACTTCCCGGCGGTTCGAGCATCACCAGTGCCAGCGGATCGGACGCCACCACCACCGTCACTCCGGCCCGTCGAGCCCGATCGACCAGCGGTCGGTAGTCGGGGACACGGCCCGAGCTCCCCGGCCACTGGAGCAACATCCCGAAAGCGTCGGCGAACTCGAAGGAAGCGGGATCGCCGACCACGATCTCCACCCCCGTCGGCTCCGCCCGGGTTCTCACCACCTCGATGGTCTGGGGGTGACAGTCCCGGTCGACCAGGAACACACCCCGGCCGGCTCCGGCCACCCGCCTACACATGGCCATGGCTTCGGCCGCGGCGCTCGCTTCGTCGAGCAGCGACGCGTTGGCGACGTCCAGGCCGGTTAGGTCCTCGACCATGGTCTGGAAGTTGAGCAGCGCCTCGAGCCGACCCTGGGATATCTCCGGCTGATAGGGGGTGTAGGCGGTGTACCAGGCCGGGTTCTCGAGGACGTTCCGGAGGATCACGGGTGGCGTGTAGGTGCCGTGATATCCCATCCCGATGAGGGAGACGGCCGGCCGGTTGAGGGCGGCCAGCTCGGAGAGCCTGGCCAGCACCTCGGGCTCGGTCATCGGTTCGGGCAGATGCAGGGGGCGCCCGAGCCGGATCGCCCGAGGCACCGCCTCGTCGATCAACGCCTCCAGACTCTCCACCCCCACCTCGGACAGCATCTTCGGGATGTCGTCGGGTCGGGGACCGATATGCCGGGTCACGAAATCGGACGGTCCTGACATGTGGCCACCTCCCACGCTCGGTGCCGTCCCCCACTGTTCCCGGGTTCGGGTCCAGTCCCGAGTCCGGGTCCAGCCTGCCGGCCCGGCGGTCCTTCTGCCTGAGAGTTTCCGGGGGTGGTTGCCCCTTCGGCGCCCCTGGGCGGGATCTCTCCCACCGAGCCGTGCCCGGATGCTAACCGGCCGATGCGATCCACCAACCGACGCCGTAGGTGACGACCAGGACCACCACACCGGCGATGGCGACCCCGGCCGCGATCAAACCCAACGCCCTGGTCGGTTTGACACCGAACACGAACGCGGCCAGAGAACCGCTCCACGCCCCGGTGATCGGGAGAGGAATCGCCACGAACGCCACCAGCGCCAGATCCCGGAGACGCTCGAACCTGGGGGGCGTTGCGGCGCCTACTCCAGGAGAAGAGGCGCTGGAGGAAGCGGTGGAACCAGCCCCAGTGACCCTCCGCCCATTCGGTTACGGGACCCAGCCCCCAGAGGATGAACGGAACCGGGATGAGGTTCCCCAACACCGCGGCGAGGTAGGCGGTGGCCGGATCCAAGTCGAGCAGCCGGGCCATGGGTATGGCGCCCCGGAGCTCCAGGACCGGCAACATGGCGGCGATCAAGACCGCGAGAGGTTCGGGCAGGGAAGCCAACCAGTCGACGAGACGTTCCCGCATCCGGCGACAACCTAATGCCTTCGTTTGCAGCTTCGTCGCTCTTCGCCTACGATCGAGTCGCCGGCGGTGCCCCCCACGCCGCCGGTACCCCAACCCCAACTCGCAGGGGTAGGCGGCCTCCCCCTGGCAGCCGCCGAACATCCCTGCATTGGAGCTCTCCTAGGAGAGCTGGACGGGGCTCCGGTTTCCCCCCCTTGCCGGAGCCCCGTCTCACTTTCAGCCGAGGCTCGCCCGGGAAGGCAGCGCAACGATCGCCACCGGGATCTTGGAGTTCTCGATGACGTAGTTGACCCGATGGCCGAAGAAGGGCCGGTCGGTCAGCGGCCGGTTCGACGCCCCCAACACCACCAGGTCGAAGGAACCCGCGTTGGCCATCTCCACGATCTCCGCCTCGGGGTTGGGGGCCACCCGAACCCCGGTTTCGACCACCACTCCGAGGCGCTCACCGAAGGCCGCGGCCCGCGGCCACCATCTCTTGACCGCTCCGCATGGCGTCGTCGAGAGCCGGAGTCCCCAGAGTCAGACCATGACCTTCGGGGGCGGGCCACCACGTGCAACGCGAAAGCCCTGCCACCGGAGCGTCGCGCCATCGAATAGGCGAGTTCCTCGGCAGCCCTCGAAGCCCGGGAGGGCCGCCACCGGCACCAGGATCCTCCGTGGAGGAGGCGGATCACCGTCGGCACCCTGGGGGAAGCGCACCACCACCGCAGGGATGTCGATCCCGGCCAGGATGCGGTCCACGGTCGAGGAGAACACCCCGGAATCCCGATCCTCCTCGGAGGCTCCCATCAGCACGAGGGTCGTATCCGAGGCGGGCTTCGGCCCCCGATCGCCGCGGGCCGGATCGCGGGCCATCCGGCGCAGAACCCGATGTTTGGTCCCGTCGAGGACCTCGACCACGTCCGACGGGTCGGACGACTGGGAGGCGCGCCGTCTGCCCCAGCGTCGCTCGACCACGTCCACCACCATCACCCGTGACCTCCGGATCGTCGAACACCCGGGGCGATCACCCGGGCCGCGTACCGGCTGTTCCGGCCGCCCCGGGTGGGCAGGAGGATGCGACGGCTCCCCCAGGATCTCGGAGCTCTCCATGAGGGCCTCCCGCTCGAGTCGTTCCCGCTCCTCGGCGGGGACCTCCCACCCTCCGACCACCCACTTGAGGAGCTGGGGAGCCAGGAGCGAAGTCACGATCGCCGCCAACACCATCACCGTGTAACCGGTGGGTGACACCACCCCGAGGTTGAGTCCGACGATGGCCACCACGATGCCCATCGCACCCAGCGCCGACAGGCCGGAACCGAGGGCGAGACCCTCCCTCGTCTCGAGTCCGGCGAGGCGGGCTCCGATCAGGGTTCCGAACACCTTGGCCAGCACCGCGGCCACCACCAGTCCGGCGGTCCAGGCGGCCACCTCGGTGGAGTCCAACAGCCCTATGTCGACCCGCAGCCCGCTGAAGGCGAAGAAGACCGGCGCGAAGAACGAGGCGGTCACGGTTTCGATGTGCCGCTCCACCTGAGGCACCTGGTGACGCAACGTGGAGAGGAGGATCCCGACGATGAACGCCCCCAGGATGGCCTCCAAGCGGAGCCACTGGGTGATGGTGCCGCCGATCAGCGCGGCGAGGATGGTCACGGTGAGGCCGGCGGTGAGGCTGGAGCCCCGGGCCAGGACCCACCGCATCACCCCGTCGAGGAGCGCCCGCCCCGCGGTGACCACGAACACCACGAAGAGGAGGAGCCCTCCGAAGGAGGTGGCGAGCGCCACCGGGTCGAACCCGTCCTGAGCGATCCCCGAGAACGCCGCCAAGAGGAGCCACCCGACCGCGTCCATCGTCATGCCCGCGGCGAGGGTGATCTGACCGAAGTTCCTGCGCAGCAGGCCCAGGTCGGAGAGGATCTTGCCCACCACGGGTAGTGCCGACACCGCGAACGCCAGGGCGAAGAACCCGGCGAACACCGGACGGTCGGCGTCCCCGACGAACGAGCCCGGCACCAGGAAGGCGGCGGCTCCTGCCACCGCCAGCGGCAGCAACAGCCCGCCCGCAGACACCGAAACCGCCGCCCGCCGGAACCTGCGAATGATGCCCAGGTCGGTCTCGTAGCCGATCACGACCAGCAGGAAGACGACTCCCAGCCACGCGATCCCGAAGACGACCGAGGACACCACCTCCTCGCCGAACACCCACTCGTAGGCTTCCGGAGCGAGCCTGGCGAAGACGCTGGGTCCCAGCAGCACACCGGACAGGAGCTCCCCCACCACCGCCGGTTGGCCGGCCATCTTCATCAACCCGCCGAGTATCCGGGCCGAGCCGACCAGCAGCAGGAGCTGGACCATGAACACCAGGATCTCGTGTTCCGACAGGGGCGCGGCGGTCGAGGCCAGGACTTCGAGCATCGCCGGGACGTTAGCTTCAGACGTTGAATCGGAATCGGATCACGTCGCCGTCCCGGATCTCGTAGTCACGACCCTCGCTGCGGATCCGTCCCCGGGCACGCAGCTCCGCCTCGGAGCCCGCCTCCTCCAGGTCTTCCACCCGGAACACCTCGGCTCTCACGAAACCGCGTTCGAAGTCGGTGTGGATCTTCCCTGCCGCGGTCGGGGCCTTCGTCCCCCGGGTCACCGTCCAAGCCCTGATCTCCTTGGGCGACAACGTGAAGAAGGTGACCAGGTCGAGGAGCCGATAGGCCTCCTCGATGACCAGCTCGAGAGCGGGCCGGGCCACTCCCAGCTCGGCCAGGAACGCCCTCCGTTCCTCCGGGTCGAGTTGGAGCAGCTCTGCCTCGATCCGGGCCGAGATCTCGACGACCGGCGCTCCCCGATCGGAGGCGAGCCGCCGCACCGCGGCCACCCCCGAGGCGTCGCCGCCTTCGCCCACGTTGCACACATAGAGGACCGGTTTGGCGGTGAGCAGCTGGAGGTCCCCCAGCTCTCTCCATTCGGAGTCGTCCAGCCCGGCGTCGCGGGCAGGCAAGCCCTGCCCGACCACCGAAGCGATCCGCGCGAGGAGTTCCAGTTCCCGGGACGCCGCTCTGTCTCCCGTCTTGATCGCCCGCTCGGCCCGAGCCATCCGCTTCTCCAGAGTGGCCAGGTCGGCGAGACCCAACTCGGTTTCGACCGTCTCGATGTCCCCGACCGGATCGACCCGACCGGCCACGTGGGTCACACCGGGATCGTCGAAGCACCTGACCACGTGGATCACCGCGTCGACGTTGCGGATGTGGTGGAGGAACTGGTTTCCCAGGCCCTCTCCTCGGGAGGCTCCCTCCACCAGCCCGGCTATGTCGACCACCTCGAGGGTGGCCGGAACGATCCTCTCGGTGGTGACCATCCGGGCGAGCCGGTCGAGCCGGTCGTCGGGAACCGGCACCACACCCACGTTCGGTTCGATGGTCGAGAACGGGTAGTTGACCGCTTCGGCACCAGCCGCGGTGAGAGCGTTGAACAGGGTCGACTTCCCCACGTTGGGGAGACCGACTATGCCGACTCTGAGGGCCATGACGCCCCGAACGTAGCCGCTCGACTAGCTTGGCCCGCCGATGGAGCATCCTCGCGAACGCACCTGGGACGTGGTCGTGGTCGGGGCGGGACACAACGGGTTGACCTGCGCTGCGTACCTAGCCGGTGCGGGCCTGGCGGTGGTCGTGTTGGAACGTCGCGGGGTCGTGGGCGGAGCCGCCAGCCTGGAGGAACCCTGGCCCGGGTTCCGGGTGTCGCCCTGCGCCTACCTGGCCGGTCTGCTCCACCCCCGGGTGGTGGAGGATCTCCGACTGCACCGCCACGGTTTCGAGGTCAGGTTGCTGGACCCACAGATGTTCGTTCCCATCGACGACGGGATCTCCCTGGTGGAATGGCGGGATCTCGACCGCACGCTCGCCGACCTGGCCAGATGGGCTCCCGGTCAGGTCTCCGGCTACCGGGCCCTCGCCGGGTTCTGGGATGGGATCCGGGAAGCTCTCCGGCCGGGAGACGACCGGGACCTGTGGTTGATGGAGGCGCCCCCCCGGGAACTGGTGGAGCAGCGTCTGGGAGGCGACCCCGCGGCGATCGCAGCCGTTTTCGAGGAGTCGGTGGTCGACGACCTCTCCCGGTTCCTCGACGACCCGCGGCTGATCGACGGGTTGGCCAGCCAGGGAGTGATCGGAACCAACGCCCCCCCGACCCATCCCGGGACGGCCTACATCCGGTTCCACCACATGTGCGGACGCCTGGCCGGCGGTTCGGGCGATTGGGGGTTCGTCGAAGGTGGCATCGGCATGGTGTCGATCGCGCTCGAGGCCGCTGCCCGGGAGGCGGGAGCGGCGGTGTTCACCGGTTCGGAGGTGGTGTCCATCAGCCCGGGGCGGGGGGTGATGCTGGCGGACGGATCCTGGGTCCGAGCCAGGGCGGTGGTTTCCAACGCAGACCCGAAGAGGACCCTCGGCCTCCTCGACGACACCCCGCCGGCAGATTTCGCCGCCAGGGTGGAACAGTGGCCCACCGACGGCTGCTCGGCGAAGGTCAACGTCGCCTTGTCGGATCTCCCCGTCTTCAACGGCGACCCGATCTCGACCCGGTCTCAGGTCGACGTCGGACCCGGGGTGGAGGGGATGGTCTCGGGACACGCCGCGGCACGGGAGGGACGACTGGGGAGGCCGTGGGCCGAGCTGTACCTGCAGACCGCCTACGACCCGTCGGTGGCTCCTCCGGGGCGCCACGTGCTCTCCGCCTTCGTCCAGTACGTTCCCTACGCCTGGCAGCAAGGCAGCTGGGACGACCACCGGGAGACCGTCGCCCAGGCGGTGTTCGACGAGATAGAACGTTGGTCGCCCGGATTTCGCGATCTGATCGAAGCCTACGAGGTGTCGGGGCCTCCCGATATCGAAGCCAAGATCGGCCTCACCGGTGGCCACATCTTCCAGGGCGAGTGCCTCCCCCCCTACATGTGGGACCGGAGGATGCCCTACCGGACGCCGATCGACGGCCTCTATCTGTGTGGGGCGGCCACCCACCCGGGCGGCTCGGTGATCGCGGTCAACGGGCGCAATTCCGCGATGCGGATCCTCCGCGACCTGGGGGAGACCCCCGGCGACTAGCGGACCGCAGCTTCAGAAGTACAGGCGTGAGAGGGTCTGAGCCACACACACCGGCTTGGAACCTCCCTCGATCTCGAAGGTCAGGTCCAAGGCCAGCTGGACTCCTCCCTCCACGTCCTCCACCGAGGCGAGGACCGCACCACACCTGAGTTTGGACCCCGACGGAACCGGGGCGGGGAACCGCACCCTGTTGGTCCCGTAGTTGACCGCCATCCGGACGCCCTCCACGGTGAAGATCTCCCGGGTGAGGGGCACCGCCAACGAGAGGGTGAGGTATCCCTGGGCGATGGTGGTCCCGAAAGGCCCCTGCGCCGCCTTCTCCTGATCGATGTGGATCCACTGGTAGTCGTCGGTGGCCTTGGTGAACAGGTCGATCCTCTCCTGGGTGATCTCCCACCACGACGAATACCCGAGGTGCTCACCCACCGCGGCTTTGAGCTCCTCGACCGTGGAAAACCTCCTCATTCCGTCTCCTCTCCATCACCGAACACGACACCCGAACGGGCGGTCCTGTCCACCAGAAGGGTGAACACGTCGGGACGCGAATAGTGTCCCGCCGGGTCGAACTGGAGCTTGTTCCGCCTGGTCTCGAGCGGGTCCAGCTCGGCGTAGACGATACCCTCCTCCCCCACCAGCGGCCCGGCCACGATCTCCCCGTCGGGGGCGACGACCACCGTGTTACCCCTCGACAGCCAGTCGTCCTCGTCGCCGTAGATCTCGTCCCTTCCGGGAATGTCGGCGGGGATGTCGGTGGCACGGAGACAGGCGGTCACACCCACCACCCAGCAGCGGCCCTCCTTGGCTATGTGGCGCATGGTCGGCACCCAGGTATCCGAGTTGTCCCAGGTGGGAGCCAGATAGACGTCGACGCCCTCGGCGTAGAGGGCCGCCCGGGCGAGCGGCATGTAGTTCTCCCAGCAGATCAGACCGCCCAGCTTTCCGAAGGGGGTGGGATAGGTACGGAGGGTCGAACCGTCTCCCATTCCCCAGACCAGCCTCTCCCCGCCCGTGGGCATCAGCTTTCGGTGCTTCCCCAGGATCTCGCCGTCGGGTCCGAAGAAGACGAGGCTGTTGTAGATGGTGTTCCCGACCCGTTCGTCCATCCCCACCACCACGTAGGCTCTCCGTCGGGCGGCGACCCGGCAGATCGAGGCCGTCTCCGGCCCCGGAACCACCACCGCCTGGTCGAACAGGCGCACGAACCAATCGGACGGATACTCCTGCCAGGGCCGTCGCCTCCACACCCAGTCCGGGTAGCCCGGGAGGAAAGCCTCGGGGAATACCACCAGTTCCGCCCCCTCGTCCGCGGCTCGCTCCACGTACCCCACGATGCGCTCGGTGGTCTCACGGGAGTCGAGGAACGCGGGCGTGCCTTGGACCGCCGCCACCTTCATGTTCCCTCCTCCTGCCTCACCGCCAACCCTATCAACCCCCGACGACACGTAGCATGCGAATCTCGATGCCGATCTTGTCCACCTCCGACGGGTTCAACCGCGGCGCATTCACGATCGGTGACTGGCTCCTCTTCTCATCGATCTCGCTGATCTGGGGGTCTTCGTTCCTGTTGATGGACATCGGCCTGGAGGCCTTGGCTCCCGGTGCGATCACCTGGCTCCGGGTGGTGCTCGGCGCGGCGGTGCTCCTGCCGATGACGAAACGGCCCATCCCCAGGTCAGACCGGCCCGCCATCCTGCTCCTGTCGTTGACCTGGGTGGCGATCCCGTTCACTCTCTTCCCCCTCGCCCAGCAGCACATCAACTCGGCGGTCACCGGCATGTTGAACGGCGCCATGCCCCTCTTCGCCGCGTCGTTCGCCTCCATGATGTTGAGGCGCCTTCCCGGGTCGGCTCAGCTCGCCGGCCTGGTGGTCGGTTTCACCGGCGTGGTGGCCATATCGCTCCCCGAGGCGGGGAGCTCGCGCCTGGTGGGCGTGGCACTCGCGCTGGCGGCCACCATCTGTTACGGCTTGGCGGTGAACGTCGCCGCGCCGCTCCAGCAGAGATACGGCTCGGTTCCCGTGATCTCCCGCATGTTGGGGTGGGCGAGCCTGTGGACCGCCCCGCTCGGGTTGACCGGGTTGCAGTCGTCACGATTCGAATGGGGTCCGGTGTTGGCGGTGTCGGTGGCAGGTTTGGTGGGCACGGGTTTGGCGTTCGTCTTGATGGCGACCCTGGTGGGCCGGGTCGGGTCGACTCGGGCGTCGTTCATCACCTATCTCATCCCCGTGGTGGCACTGTTCCTGGGAGTGACCCTTCGAGGCGACGAGGTGACACCCGTCGCCCTCCTCGGAGTCGTGCTGGTGGTGGCCGGGGCGCTGGCGGCTTCCCGTCCGGAACGTCAGATGGCCGCCGCCCGGAGCGACCGGTAGAGGACCGACTGGTCGCCCAGACGATGCCTCAGGACCCGCTCCAGACCCCCCACCGGGTACAGGTTCTGGGGGGCTCTCGGGTCCTTGTGCTCCTTGGACGCGAAGCGAGGCAGGGTGGCGGTCACCCGATCGGCCAGGCGGGCCGCCTCGGCGACCTCCCGGTCCGCGGTGATCTCACATCGAGCTAGACCACCGAGACTTCCTCCCCCGCTGCCGATCCGCACATACCACGAGAAGCCCGATCGGGGCCCCCCCACCAGGAAGAGTGGTGTCCGTCTCCCCACCGGGAGACCGGCCAGGACCGGCGTCAACTCGTCGGGCAGGTAACGCACGTGCTGGGTCTTGACGTATCCGACTGCTCTGGGGAGCGCCCGGTGGTGGGAAAGCGGCCCGTCGACGACCACCAGGTCGGCTTCCACGTCCAGTCCCACCTCGGCCTCGAGGTCGGCCATCCTGTTCTGGATCCCCAGCCAGAGCTCCTCGGGGGACTCCCCCGGGGTGGGACGGACCGGATATCGGGCGTGCCGGGTGGAGATCGCCTGGGCGTCGGACACCGCCGTGAACAGCCCGCGTTCCACCCGACACCCGACGATCTCCGCCGAGTCGGCCCGGCAGAGCACGGCACCCGCCGCGTAACTGGCGCAGAGTCCCAGTCGGGAACCCTGGTCCACTTCGATCCACACGCTGGCGTCGACCCTCCTCACACCGTCTGCGAAGAGGACCGACTCCACCGCCTCGGCATCGGGACGAATCGGACCCCAGCCCCGGGGCGGAACCTCCACCGACAGATCGACTGGTGGGACGGCGGCGGGGAGGTCCGGCCCGGCGGGGACCCCGTATTCCGGCTGCCACTGCTCCACGCTGAACTTCACGCCACCACCCTCGCCACGGTCGCTCCCCCAGGTCCCTTCCTCACCTCGAACCTGACCGGGATCCGCTCGGCCAGGTCGGTTACGTGGGTGACGAGACCAACGATCCGGCCTTTGTCGGCCAACTCGTGGATCACCTCGACTACCTGGTCGAGGGTCTCGGGGTCGAGGGTTCCGAACCCTTCGTCGAGGAAGACCGATTGGATGCGGGTGGTGCCCAGCCCCAGGGTGGCGAGGTTCTCGGCCAACGCCAGAGCCAACGCCAAGGACACCAGGAAGGTCTCGCCGCCCGACAGGGTACGGACGGATCGAACCTCGTCGGCGTTGCGGTGGTCCACCACCCGGAAGTCGGCTCCCTCCACCCGGAGGGAGTAGGCCCCACCCGCCAGGTCCTCGAGGATCGTGTTGGCTCCTTCCGCCAGGTCGAGGAGGGATTCCTCCACCAGCCAACGTCGGAAACCGTCCGACCGCAGATGTCGGGCGAGCTGCTCGGCGAGTTTCGCCTGCCGTTCCTGCTCCGTCCTCCTCGCTTCCAGCTCCTTTTTCTCTTCCAGACGGCGGGAGAGTTCCTCCAACTCCCTCTCGGCCTGTTGTTCGGCCTGCACGACCGTCTCCCTGGGATCACCATCGGTGGTGAGCCCTGCGGCGGCCAGCATCTCCTCCAGCTCGGCCACCAAGCCACGTCGATCAGACTCCGCCGCTTCGATCGCCTCCCGGAGACGGGCCCCACTCCGGGCGAGCTCCTCCGCGGCGACGTGTGCCCAGTCGCTGAGCAGCTCCCACTCCTCGACCAGGCTTCCCATCCCCAGTCCGGGTACCTCCAGACCGGCCGCGGCGAGCCGCCGGCGGAGCTCGTCGAGGCGCCGCCGTTGCTCCTTCTCGCCTTCTTCCAGACTGCTCAGACGCTCGCGGAGCCTGCCGAGGTCGGCTCTCAGCTCCTTGAGGCGGCGCCGGTTCCGCTCGAGTTCCTCCTTCAGCCGGTCCCTCTCCTCGGCCAGGGCCTGGGCCTGCTCCAGGGGTGGCCTGCCCGCCAGCCGGCTCTCCAGTTCGAGGCGACGCGTCTCGGTTTGGGCGCGTCGCTCCTCCGCCCGAGCCAGGGCCTTCTCGGCCTGGTCCTTGACCCGGGCCGTTTCGGATTCCCGTCTCCTGGCCTGTTCGAGCTGCTCCTCGGCCCCCACCAGATCCCCGGGTTCGCTCAGGCTGGGTTCCGCCTCGACCGTCCGGCCGCACACCGGACAGGGCTCCCCGACCACCAGCCTCCGCGCCAGCCGGTGGGCCTGGTGCCTCGAGGCGATCTCGTCGACTCGCGCTTCTGCCTCCTCCCGGTTGGCGACCGCGGCCTGGTGCTCGCGGCGGGCTCTCTCGGCCTCGGCGAGGGCCGCGGCGGTCGCCTCGGTGGCAGCCGACAGTGCTTCGGAGACCCGGACGTGTTCCTGATGCAGGTTGATCGTCTCGGCGAGGTCGTCGGGTACGGCAGCCAGCCGCTCCCGCAGTTCTTCCTCCTCCGACTCGAGCTCGACGGTTCGTCGTTCCGACTCGGCGATGGTGTCTTCGATCTCCTGTCTGTGACGTCCCGCCTCCACGACCTCGTCGGGAACGGCGACCTGGAGGAGCAGTTCGTGTGCCCGGTGGAGTCGTTCGGCCTGCTGGATCAGGTCGGCGAGGTGGGTGTCCATCGACTCGAGCCGGGGAAGGCGCTCGGACACCTCGCTCCGCAGCTTCCTTCGCTCCTCCGCCCTTCGCCGAGCCTCCTCCACCCGCTCCGGCGTAACGTCGGCGAGTCCCTCCAGCCGGTGGGTGGCCTCGTCGATCAGCCCCCTGCAGACGGCTGCACGTTCCACCGCCTTCTCCCGGACCCGCTCGTAGATGCCCATGTCGAGGAGTTTCTCGATCAGTCCTTGGCGACCCCTGGGGTCGTCGTGGAGGAAGGCGGCGAACTGTCCCTGCGGGAGCAGGACCGACTTGACGAAATGATCGAAGGTGAGCCCCAGCAGCCCCTCGACGGCTCTCGTCACCTGGATGGAGCCGGTCACCTTGTCCTCACCCACGAACCGGCCACCCTCGAGCACGGCTTCCGACGTGGCGCCGGTCTTGGTGCGCTTGGCGACCCGGACGACCCGGTAGAGGTCGGAATCGATCGAGAACTCGAACTCGACCCGGGCTTCCAGGCAGCCCAGGGCGATCGCAGGCTCTATCGCGTTCTTGCCGAGGCGGGGCACCGTGCCGTACAGGGCGTAGCAGATGGCGTCGAGGATCGAGGTCTTTCCGGATCCGGTCGGCCCGGTGAGGACGAACACGTCGGCGCCGGAGAAGTCGAGTTCGGTCGGCTGCTTGTAGGCGGAGAAACCCTGGATGCGCAGCTTCTCAGGTCTCATCTACCTGCTCCAGCAGTTCGGTGAACATCGCCACCAGCTCGGGGTCGTCGATGCTCCGAGACGACAGATACTCGGCGAACAGCTCCACCGGGCTCCGACCTCGACGGCTGGGTCGGCTCGGCCGGTCGTGTTCGGACTTCGCCACCTGTACCTCGACGACTCCGGGTACGAGTTCCCTCACCTCCTCGGCCAGACCGACCCGCGACTTCTCGTGCAGGATCACCTTGACGAAACAGTCGTCCAGGTCCTTGGTCTGCTCCACCACCTCGTCGAGGCTTCCCTGGACGACCACCAGCCGTCGTCCGCCTTGCAGCGGCACCTGTTCGATGGTGGGAGGTAGGCCCGGCTCCGCCTCGACCACCGCCACCGATTTGGCTTCGCCGGCCTCGCCGAAGTCGAGCTGAAGTGGCGACCCCGAGTACCAGACCTCCCCGGGGGCGTCGACTCGCTGCGGACGGTGGAAGTGACCCAACGCCACATAGGAGGCTCCCTCCCATGCCGAAGCCGGAACCGCGTATTCGAACACGTTCCGCACGGCTCGCTCGGACCCGGACGGTTCCGCCCCGTACACGCTCAGGTGGGCCACTGCCAGGTTGACCCGGTCGGCGACGAACTCCTCGGAGAGCCGGCGAGCCACCCGGTCGAGCTTGGCGGCGTAGGTCTGGGCTCGGTCGGGGGGGTCCGAGAAGAACATCTGCTCCGCCTTGATGAGGGCCTGGGGTCTCACCCAGGGCATGGTCACCACCCGCACCCCCAGGTCGGGGTAGTCGACCACACCCCCTTCGTCAGGTGGCCGAAGGTGGGAAGCCACGTGGATTCGACCCAGGCTGAGGAGCGGAGCCACCGCCTCCAGCCGGCGGGGGTTGTCGTGGTTGCCCGCTACCACGAGGACCGGTGCGACCTCCGCCAGGCGGAGCAGCCCCCGGTAGACGATGTGTTCCGCCTCCGGGGTCGGTGCCGCCTGGTCGAAGAGGTCGCCTGCCACCACGACCAGATCCACCCGCCGATCCGCGGCGAGGTCGGCCATCTCGTCCAGTACCCGTCGATGCTCCTCCGCCCGGGAGATGCCTCTCATCGCCCGGCCCACGTGCCAGTCGGAGGTGTGGAGGATCCGGACCATCAGTAGAGGTCGTCGAACGGGTCGCCGGCTCCTTCCTCGTACCGGTCGGCTTCGGCGGCTCTCGTCGCCCACGCCGGGAACGGGAATTCGACCACCAGCGGCACCGGGAGCTCCGGCTGGGAGACGATCATGGTCCCCGGTTTGAGGATGGTGGCCCGTTGGCGCAGGGTGCCGGGCAGGAACCCGTATTCCTCTCGGCCTGCTTCGGCGGTGTCGAGTCTTCCCACCACCCGGATGGACGAGTTGGACACGATCCGCCTCTCCACCTCGGAGGCGGTCTGCTGAGCGCCGATGAGTATCACCCCGAGGCTGCGTCCCCTCTCGGCGACGTCCAGCAGGATCTCCTTGATGGGCGACCACCCCTCCCGAGGGGCGTATTTGTTCAGCTCGTCGAGGACCAGGAACAAGAGCTCCTCCGAGGAACCCTGGGCCTCCCGCTCTTCGAAGGCCCGCCTGACGATCACACCCACCACGAACCGTTTCGCCCGGTCGTGGAGACCGTGCAGGTCGACCACGGTGAGCTGGCCCTGGAGGGGCGTAACCGTCCGTCGCTCCGCGCCGGGTACGTCTCCCCTGATGATCCGCTCGACGTGCCGCACGGTCGAGTGGAGCCGCCGCAGGAAGGCGTTGATGGTCCCGGTTCCGATCGCCGGACCGGCCCAGTCGTACCGGTGCTCCTCGTCCTGCACCTTGTTGGACACCAGGCCGACGAGGTCCCGGAAGGTGCTGATCGTCTCCCCGTCGATCCTCACTCCCCCGCCCTGGTCCATGGGGACCGCTCGGCGCTTGAGCTGGGTGGCGACGTTGTGGACCACCATGGTGTACTGGGCCCGGTCGTCCTCGGCGTCGGCGAACAGGAAGGGCAGCAGCTCTTCGGAACAGAACTCGGCCAGAGTCCAGAAGAACGCCGATACCCCTTCCAGCCGGGCGGCGGTCTGGGGAGCTCCCGAGGGGCCGGGACGGGCCGGGGCGAAGATCCGCACCGACCGGAAAGGTCGGGGTGGCAGCCCCAGGAGTTCGTATCTAGCCCGCTGCTCGTCGTCGAGGTGGAGGTTGGGCCGGTCGAGGAAGAGCAGGTCTTCGCCCTTGACGTTGAACACCAGCGCCTTGGTGTTGGTGCCCCGGGTGCCGAGCACCCCGCTGTTGAACAGGGAGTGGAGCAGGAAGGTGGCGTAGGTGGTCTTGGTGGCCACACCCGAGACCCCCGATATGTTGACGTGGGCGCCGCGCCTACCGTCCAGGAAGTCGAGGTTCAGGTACAGGGGCTCGCCCGAGCGGCTCAGGCCTATCGGCAGGCGATGCTCCATCCGGTCGAAGAACAGCGCCTCTTCCCGCTCCGAATCGGCCGCCAGCCTCACCGGCGTGCCGGGGAGCGGCGGGACGAAGGTCTCGGGTTCGAAACGTGTGGCCATCACCTGGGCCGCCTCGGAGATCTCGGCCGGGAGCACACCGTCGGCGATGAGGAACACGTCCGAGTCGTAGCGGGCGCCCTCGTACCGTGCACGAACCTGGGACACCACCCCGTAGATCCTGACGCTTCCACCCCCGGGGAGGCGTCTCTCGGTGGCGACCACGTCGTCGAGTTGGACGGCCACGTCGTCGCCCACCCCGAACCAGAACTCGAGGGGGGTGGCGTCCTCGGTCCCCAGGACCCTCCCCACCTGATCGGTCTCCATGGCGGGGGATCGTAACCGTGGGCTGTGACACGCGAACCACCCACCCCTCGCGACGCCTAGCCTGCCCGCTTCAGGAGGTGCATGGAACGTGTCGCTGTGGTTGATCGTGCTGGTCGCGGTGCTCGGCGGTTTGGGGGTGGCCCTCCAAACCCAGATCGCCGGTTTCATGGACAGCCGCATGGGGACGCTCGAGAGCGTCTTCGTCACCTACGCCGGCGGGGGTCTGGCGGTCACCCTTCTCCTCGCCGCCGCCCGGGGAGGGGCTATCGGTCAGGTCCGTCAGCTGCCCTGGTGGGTGTGGACGTCGGGGCTCCTCGGCCTGGTCATCGTCGGATCGATCGCGTTCAGCGCCGCCCGGCTGGGAGTGGTGCGTACGTTGACGGTGATGACCGCCGCCCAGTTCCTGTTCGCCGGCCTGATCGACCATTTCGGGTTGCTGAACGCCCCGGTGCGGCCGGTGGATCTCCCCCGCGCGGCCGGTGTGGTCCTGCTGCTGGCGGGAGCCTGGATGGTGCTCCGCTGATCACCTGACGGGTTGGACCCGGAGCACCTCGGCGGTGGTGGCGACGTACATCTCCGAGTCGGGTCCGATCCCGAACGACACCACCTGACCGGCCGTCCCCACCTGGGCTGTCCAGTCCATCTCCTCGGTCACGCCGGAGCCGTTCCACCGGAAGGACCGCAGCCAGCCTCCGCAGAAGTCCGAGTAGAAGTAGGTTCCCTGCAGTTCGGGGATGGCGTCACCCCGATACACCACACCTCCGGTGATCGAGCAGGTTCCCTGGTCGCCGTGGTCGACCTGGATCACGGGCATGACCAGACCCGACGTGTCGCAGCCCCGGGCAGGTCGAAAACACTCCAAGCCCTCGGTGATCGGCCACCCGAAGTTGTAACCCACGTCGGCGAGGGGGACCACGTTCAACTCCTCGTGAGAGTCCTGACCGACGTCGGCTATGTAGATCAGGTCCTGGTCGATCCAGAACCGCCACGGGTTCCGCAGCCCGTAGGCCCACAGCTCGGGCGCCCCACCGCCCGCGACGAACGGGTTGGATGGCGGAACCCGATAGGGGTCACCCATCGGGTCGATCCGCACGATGCCTCCCAGCAGGGTTTCGGTGTTCTGCCCGTTCCCGAACCGGTCCCCGGCGCCGCCACCATCGCCGAGGCCGAGGTAGAGCAGCCCCGCCTCGTCGAAGGCGACCATCCCCCCGTTGTGGTTGGCCGCGGGCTGAGGGATCCGCAGCAACGTCCGGCTGGACCCGTCGGTCACCGACAGCTCCATGAGGACCGTGTCCCCGTCGTTGGCGCTGAAGTGGACGTAGAGGAGGTCGGGACGCCGGGGGTGGAACGCCATGCCGAGCAGTCCCTGCTCACCCCGGTTGCGAACCTGGTCGGACAGGTCGAAGACCGGACCGTCCGAACCGAGGACCCAGATCCGGCCGTCCTTGGTGGCCACCCACAGCCGGTCGTCCCCCGGCCGGGCGGTGACCACGGTGGGGAAGTCGAAGGTGGCGACGGACCGGTAGGAGAGACCCGACAGGGCGGGTAGGGAGGTTGTGGTCGTTTCGGCAGACGTGGTGGTGACGACCGAGGTGGCCGGTGGGGTGGTCTCCACCGGGCCGGTCGTGGTCGTCGATGTTGGGACGGTGGTGGGGACGGCACTCGGTGGTGACACGCAAGCTGCGGCGAATACCACCAGACCCACCAGCCGGGATCGCATGGGCCCACACGCTAGACCCCTCGCCATCTAACCTCACCGCCATGGACCCCGAACCCCGGCCGGGCATCTCCTGGGGGCTGGTCGCCTTCCTCCTCCTGTCGATCTCGCTGGTGGTGTTCACCTGGCAGAACACCCAGCACACCACGATCCGGTTCGTCGTCTGGGAATGGCGGGTACCCCTCGCCGTGCTCATCATCGGTGTGTTGGTGGCGGGGATGGTGCTCGACCAGGTGATCGGCTTGATCGTCCGCCGCCGGCGGCGGCGTCGTCTCGCCGAGAAGGAAGAACTGCGTCGCCTGAGGGCCGGATGACCCGCCGCCTGGTCGTCGTCGGCGGGGACGCGGCCGGCATGTCGGCCGCCAGTCAGGCACGGAGGCGGCTCGGACCCGACCGCCTCGAGATAGTCGCCTTCGAGAGGTCCTCCTGGGTCAGCTACTCGGCTTGCGGGGAACCCTATTTCGTGGCCGGCTACGTAGATCCGCTGTCCCGCTTGGTCGCTCGAACCCCGGAGGATTTCGCCGCCCGGGACATCGCGGTCCACGTCCGAAGCGAGGTCACCGAGATCGACCTGGACCGGCGCAGGGTGACGGTCCACGCCCTGGACGAAGGGCGGACCTTCCGGGTCGGGTTCGACGACCTGGTCGTCGCCACCGGAGCCACCGCGGTACGTCCCGACATCGCCGGCGCCGACCTGGAGGGGGTGTTCGAGCTGAGGACCCTGGACGACGCGGCCGCGCTGAGACGGGTGGCCGAGGCCGGCCCGGGTGACTGCGTGGTCGTGGGCGGCGGCTACGTCGGGTTGGAGGTCGCAGAAGCCTTCGCCGTCCGAGGCTGGCGGACCAAGGTGCTGACCTCGGGCCCCTCCGTCTTGGAGCGCACCCTGGATCCCGACCTGGGCGCCAAGGTGGTGGACGCCATGAGGGCACGCGGTATCGACGTGGTGCTGGAGACTCAGGTGAGATGCATCAACGGGTCGGAACGAGTGGAGAGCGTCGGCTGCGACGACGCCACCCATCCCGCCGACGTGGTGGTTCTGGGTCTCGGAACCCGACCCGAGGTAGACCTGGCCGCGAAAGCCGGAATCCCTCTGGGCGAGACGGGAGCGATCGCCGTCGACCGGAGGCAACGCACCCGGATCGACGGGGTGTGGGCTGCCGGGGACTGCGCCGAGACGTTCCACCGGGTCACCCGCCGACCCGTCAACCCGCATCTGGGAACCGTGGCCAACAAGACCGGCCGGGTCGCCGGGATCAACATCGGAGGGGGCGACGCCATCTTCCCAGGGGTCCTCGGCACCAGCATCACCCGGGTCTGCGACGTCGAGGTGGCGTCTACCGGTGTGCGGGAGAGCGAAGCCGAAGAGGCGGGGATCGCCGCGGTTTCGGCCACCGCCACCGGAACCACCACGGCCGGGTACTGGCCGGAAGCGGCTCCTCTGACCATCAGGGCGACCGCCGAGCGGGACACGGGAAGGCTGCTGGGCGCCCAGATAGTGTCCGAAGGACCAGCCGGAGGCAAACGCATCGACGTGTTCGCGGTGGCGATCTGGACCTCCATGCCGGCCCAAGAGCTGGCTTGGACCGACCTGGCCTACGCCCCTCCCTTCTCCGGTGTGTGGGATCTGATCCACATCGCAGCCCGGAAAGCCGCCACCCGAGCCGGTTCCATACAATGACACCGGAGGAAAGGAGACAGTATGGCGTTCATCGACACTTTGAAGCGTTGGTTCGGTAAGGCGAAGGAAGAGGCGTCCGAGCTCACCGAGAAGGCCGGCCCCACCTTGGAGAAGGCCAAGGAGAAAGCCAAGGAGATCGCCGAAGAAGCCAAAGAGAAGGCCGGCCCCACCTTGGAGAAGGCCAAGGAGAAAGCCAAGGAGATCGCCGAAGAAGCCAAAGAGAAGGCCGGCCCCGCCTTGGAGAAGGCCAAGGAGAAAGCCAAGGAGATCGCCGAAGAAGCCAAAGAGAAGGTGGGTACGGTCGGCGAGAAGACGGGAGACCGGATGAGCGAGTTGGCCTCCACCGTCGAGGAGAAGGCTTCCCAGGCCGCCGAGACGGCGGAAGCCGCGGCGGAGGAGGTCGCGAGCAAGGTGGAGGACGCCACCGGCGAGTCCGAGGCCCGCTGAGGGCGGTCGGCGGCCCCACTATCGTGGGCCGCCATGAGCCGGGTATCTGAGCGCCTCTCCACCATCGGCAAGTCGGCCACCATGGCGGTGTCCGACCGTGCCCGGCGGATGAGAGAGGAAGGCCGCGACGTCATCTCGTTCGGAGCCGGCGAACCCGACTTCCCGACACCCGACCACGTGGTCGAAGCCGCCACGGCGGCGGCGCGGGATCCTCGCAACCACAAATACACCGCCAACTCGGGGCTCCCCGAGTTGCGGGAGGCGGTGGCCCAGGTCACTTCGAGGGACACCGGGCTGGCCGTCGACCCGCAACAGGTGCTGATAACCAACGGCGGAAAGCAGGCCGTGTTCCAGGCCCTGGGTGCTCTGGTGGACCCGGGGGACGAAGTCCTGATCCCGGTGCCCTACTGGGTCACCTATCCCGAGGCGGTCCGCATCTGGGGCGGTGTCCCGGTGCCGGTCCCTCCGGACACCGGACTCAAGGTCACCGTGGAACGGCTCGAACGCCACCTGACCCCGCGGACCAAGGTGTTGGTGTTCGTCTCGCCCTCGAACCCGACCGGGGTGGTGTACACACCCGAAGAGACCCGGGAGTTGGGACGCTGGGCGGGTGAACGTGGCCTCTGGGTGCTGACCGACGACATCTACCAACACCTGGTCTACGGGGATGCGGTGTTCACCTCCATGCCCGCGGTCTCCCCCGAACTGGAGGATCGTTGGGTGATGGTGAACGGAGTGGCGAAGACCTATGCCATGACCGGTTGGAGGGTGGGATGGCTGATCGGGCCGGCCGACGTGGTGTCGGCCGCCGCCAACCTGCAGTCGCACGCGACGTCCAACGTGGCCAACGTCTCGCAGAGGGCTGCCTTGGCGGCCCTGACCGGGCCGATGGAGCCGGTCTGGTCGATGAGGGAGGCGTTCGACCGGCGCCGCCGACGCATGGTCGAGCTGCTCCGGGACATCGACGGTTTCCAGGTGGAGGAACCTCAGGGTGCCTTCTACTGCTTCCCCGACGTCGGGGCGGTGGTCGGCCGCCTCGGCCTGGACTCGACCATCGAGTTCGCTTCCTGGCTCCTGGAGGAAGCCGAGGTGGCGGTCGTACCGGGCGAGGCTTTCGGCGCGCCGGGTCATGTGCGACTTTCCTACGCGCTGTCGGACGAGGATCTGGACCGGGGGCTGAAACGCCTGGCGGGAAGGGTGTCGTCGTGAAGGACGTCAAGGCGATGGTCCTGGTGGAGCCCCGCCGACTATCGGCCACCACTCTTCCGGCCCGGTCGGTCACCTCCGGCGGCTGGCTGGCGGTGGAGGCCACGGGGCTGTCCGGCGCCGAGGTCCAGGCGTGGCGAGGAGACCGCCCCGACCTGGTGTATCCCCTCATCCCGGGCCAGCAGGTAGTGGGCCGGGTCGCCGACCTGGCCGACCTGTCGTTGCCTTACGAGGTGGGAACCAGGGTGGTGGTCGAACCGGTCATCCGGTGTGGCCGGTGCAGCTCGTGCCGTTCCCGCCTCCACACTTGCACCCTCCGCCGTCCCTTCAACGCCTATGGAGCCTTGCCCTCGACGGAGCCACCAGGACTGTGGGGAGGGCTCGCCGAGCTCCTCTACATCGATCCCCGTGCTCGCCTCCATCCGGTAACCGACGACGTCCCCGCCGAGGTGGCCACCTTCGTCCATCCTCTGGCCAGCGGATACACCTGGGCTGTCCAGCTTCCCAAACTCCAGCCGGGCGAGTCGGTACTCATCCTCGGACCCGGCCCACGGGGCCTCGCCTGCCTGCTGGCGGCTCAAGCGGCCGGCGCCGGCTGGATCGGCATCACGGGCCTCGACGTGGATCGGGATCGGCTCGACCTGGCGGCTCGTCTGGGCGCCCATCTGACCGTCGACGTGACCACCCGTGACGTTGGCCGGGAGGTGGCCGACGAGCTCGGCCGCCGGCCCGACGTCGTGGTCGACGTAACCTCCGACGACCCGGAGGCCATACATACCGCTCTCGACCTGGTGCGACCGGGAGGCCGGGTGATCCTCGCCTCGACCAAGGGGGGCCGTCCCCTCCTCCAGTTCTGGAGCGACGTCATCGTCGGCAAACAGCTCAGCGTCATCGGCGCTCTGGGAGCCACGTCGGAGGCGTACGACTGGGCGTGCAGGCAGCTCGAATGCGACCCTCGGCTGGACGACCTGGTGAGCCACCAGTTCCCGCTCGACGAAGCCAACCGGGCGATCCAGGCCACCGCGGGGATGCTGGGACACGAGGAGCTGATCAGCGTCGCCGTCACCTTCTGAGTTGCAACCACCCGCCAGGCGGTCGGTGGTCTCGTGGGTGATCTACGACCTGGCCAACACCGTGTTCGCGCTCGGGGTGGTCGGCCTCTACCTACCCGACTGGATGACCCGCCAAGGCCTGCCCGACACCGCCCTGGCCGTCACCCAGGCGTTCGCCGGAGCCGTCGTCATCGTGGCCGCCCCCTGGGTGGGGGCGCGGACGGACCACTCGGGTCGCCGTCTGCCCACCTTGATGTTCACCACCCTGGTGGCGGTCGCCGCTACCGCCTGGCTGGCGGCCGGACCCACCTGGCTGACCTTCCTCCTCCTCGGGGCGGCGGTGGCCGCGGTCAACATCGGCTCGGTGGTGTACGACGCCCTGCTGGGAGACGTCAGCACCCCTCACACCCGCGGTCGGGTATCGGGCTGGGGGGTGGGGGTCGGGTACCTGGGTTCGTTCCTGGGGGTTGGGATCGGATGGGTCACCCTCGATGTCGCGGGATGGACCCACACCGCCACCTTCCGCACCCTCGCCGCCGCCTTCCTGCTGTTCAGCCTCCCCGCCTTCCTGTGGATCGAAGAGCGGCCCCGGCCCCGGCCCTCGGGACCCCCACCCCGACTCGGGTCGGTCCTGGTGGATCTGGTCCGTTCCTGGCGGCGGGCCCGGTCCCACCCACCGGTGTTCCGGTTCCTGCTGGGCAGGTTGCTCTACACCGACGCGATCAACACCCTGATCGGAGGATTCCTCGCCATCTACGCCTTGGAGGAGCTGGGTTTCGACCGGAGGAGCTCGGCCGATCTGCTCGCGATGGCGATCGGGGGAGCCGTGTTGGGCGGTGTCGGCGGCGGACGCCTGGTCACCCGGTTCGGGGCTTCCACCGTCCTTCGCGCCGCCCTGGTCATGTGGATCGTGGCGATAGGTTTCGGGGTGGCTGCAGCCTGGCTCGACGTCGAGCTGTTGGCCTGGGCGATCGGCCCGATGGGGGGTTTCGCCCTGGGGGCGACCTGGACGTCGGACCGGGTGATGATGGTCGAGCTGTCACCACCGGAACGGCTGGGGGAGTTCTACGGTCTGTACGCCACGGTGGGACGGTTCGCCACCGTGACCGGCCCCCTGGTGTGGGCGGCCGTCGTCGACCTGCTCGGCTGGGGCAGGCCGACAGCCCTGGGAACGCTGGGCCTTCTGGTGGCTGCCGGATGGTGGGTGATCGGCACCGTGGAACGGATCGCGACCGCTAACGGCGGTTGAGCTCCACCGTCATCCGTTCCTCGACCGCGAAGGGAATCGGCAGGTCCCGGGTCTCCCGTGACCCGTCCACCATCCGGCGCCCGATCTCGGCGAACCAGGTGTCGTTGGCGACGGGCCAAGGCCAACGTCTGAGCCCCACCCGGGCACCGACTATCGAGCCCACCACGGCTCCCACCTCGGAACCTCCCGCCATCGCGCCGGCTTCGATCGCCTTCACCGGTTCGACCAGCGGGGCGGAGGCGAGGACGATCCCGGCGAGGGCACCCCTGAGACCCACCGGGCCCTCCGGCCCGCCGACCCGTACGATCGTCTCCCGGGGCGGCTCCAGCACCAGCCCCGCCGCCTCCTCGAGCAGATCCAACCATCCCTCCGCCGGCTGGGAGTCGCCCAGGGCCTGCAGGGCCTGGCGACCGGTCTCCACGGCCGCGTAGACGAGATCCCGTCCGATCTGGGCGAAGCAAGCCGCCGCGACCGCGCCGGCGGTGGCGGCGGTCACCACGATGGTGGAAGGATCCGAGTGGGTGATCCGAGTCAGTTCGATGGCGGCCTCCACCAGCCGGTCGGGCCGTCTGCGGAACCACACCCCGACCGGACCGATCCGAGAGGCGGGCTCCGAGGACGGGGTGTCCACCGGCCTGCCCGAGTCGAGGAACCGTCGGAAGTCCTTCGACTCGGCCCGGTAACAGCGGATCCCCGACTCGGTGTGGTCGACGAGCTGCCACTCCTCCACCAGCGCCTCCGGGTCGACCCCGTCGTTCTCGAGCAGGTGGTAGGCGACGACCGTCGCGGTTTGGGTGACCCAGGAATAGGCCCTCGGATCGGCTCCGCCGGCGACGTCTCCCGCTGCGGCGGCGAGCATGGCTCCCGACCCTTCGCCGGCGGGAAGGGAGAACAACGGGGTGTTGTCGTCCCTCAGGACCTCTCGCCGGGGCGCTCCGTTGTCGGGGTCACCAGCCGTCACGGGCCCTCAAGCTAGCCTCCTGCGGGTGGAGGTGGCGGTTCTCGTAGCCAATCCGGCGGCATCCCAGTTCACCGGTGGGATGCATCGAAAGGTGGTGGGGATTCTGTCCTCCCGTTATCGGGTCGAGACCCGATGGCCCACCAGTCCGGTCGAGGCCCAGGCTGCCGCCACCGAGGCGGTCATGGGCGGCGCCGGACTGGTGGTGGCGATGGGAGGAGACGGGGTGGTCCATCACGTAGCCCAGGGCCTGGTCTCTTCGACCGTGCCTCTGGGAATCGTGCCGGTCGGGACGACCAACGTGCTGGCCCGCCTGCTGGGCATCCCCCGGCGTCCCGCACAGGCCTCCAGGCTGCTGGTCGAGACCAACCAGGTGAACATGGTGCCCTCCCTCGAAGTGCAGATGCGAACCGAGCGGGGCACCGCGGTGCGCCATGCGCTGTTCGCCCTGGGTGCCGGAGCCGACGCCCTGGTCGTCGAGCGGGCCGAGACGGAGCCCTATCGCAAGTACCGGTTCGGGGGGCTCCACTACGCCCGCACGGCGGCTGCCACCGTGTGGAGCGACCTTCGCAGACGCCGACCCCGCGCCACCGTGCAGGTGGCGGGCCGTGCCCTGGCTGCGGTCGGTTTCATGGCGCAGATCCATCCCGTCTACACCTTCTTCGGTCGGGTTCCCATCAAGATCGATCGTGTCGCTCCTGATCCGATGACGGTTCTTGTCGTGTCGCGTCTGCCTCTGAGACGGATCTTCGGGGTGGCCCGAGCGGCCTTCGGTGGCGGGTTCGAACGCCTGCCCGGTTTCGAGGTGGTCCGAGGAGTGGAATCGTTGAGCTTCGAGGCCCCCCGACCCACTCCGGTCCAGGCCGACGGAGAGATCCTGGGCGAGGCGACCCGGCTCGACGCCGCCTACCGTCCCTCGTCCCTCCCCGTGGTGGTACCGGCCGTTCCCGCGTCTCCCCGGTAGACGGTCAGGTGCGGGAACGGGATCTCGATTCCCTCTGCGTCGAACCGCTTCTTGACCCTCCGCAGCGCCTCCCTCTTCACCCTCCACCGGTCGCCGGCCCGCACCTTGATCACCGCCCTGAGGACCACCGCCGAATCGGCGAGCTGATCCACCCCCAGCACCTCGGGAGCCTCGATGATCAGCTCGGCCCATTCGGGATCGGAAGCCAACCCGGCCAGCTCGTCGGCCAACACCGCTAGCGCCTGATCGACGTCCTCTTTGTATGCCACCCCCACGTCGATGACCACCTGGGCGTACAGCTGGGTGAGGTTGGAGGCGACGTCGATGTGGCCGTTGGGTACATAGTGGACGTTCCCGTCGAGGTCCCTGAGCACCGTCACCCGTGGCCGAATGTCCTCGACCACTCCCGCAACCCCCCCGATCCTGACCACGTCGCCGATCCGGTACTGGTCTTCGGCCAGGATGAAGAAACCCGCGATGACGTCCTTGACCAGGCTCTGCGCACCGAATCCCAGAGCCACCCCCACCGCAGACCCGACCGCGATCAGCGGAGCGGTGGAGACCCCCCACACCGACAGAACCATCAGCACCAGGGTCACGAGGAGAACCACGATGAGGATGCGACGCAGCATCGCCCACAGGGTCTCACCCCGGGTGGTCTCCTCCCCCGCGATCGACGTGACCCGCAGCACCAGGCGGTGTCCGAACCGTGCCACCGCCAGGTATCCGAGCCAGAGGACCCCGACGACGAGGAGGGTCTGGACGATCCGGGCGGAGTTCGCAGCGATGAACTCTTCGATCATGGACGTCCCTAGCACCTTATCGCCTCGCATCCCGGAGACCCGCATCCTGAACTCGCCGTAGGCGGCCGCAGCCCGGGCTCTTTCCCGGAGGATCGAACGGAGGGCTCGACCCACCTCGCGGTCCAGACGTCTCGCCAGGGAGGCGCTCTCAGCCGCCCGTTCCCTCCGGCGACGAACCAACAGGAGGCCGGCGATCCCTCCGGCGGCCAGCGCCACACCGCCGGCCGCGGCTGCCCACCAGCCGGCGACCGGGATCAGGCTGCCACCCAGCAGAGCGCCGGCCAAGGTGGCTGCCCCAACCCGGGAAGGGTCCGGGCGGGTTGGAGGCACCCCCGGATAGCCTTGCATCGTCTCCACCACCTCCCACATCCGGTCTGCGGTCTTCGGGTCTACCAGGGGAGCGATGTCCTCCACCAGCTGGGCGACGGTGGGGAGCGGTGGTGACCCTTCCGTCACCGCCGCCAGGAGGCTCCTCCAGCGGTCCTCGAAATCGGTCGGCCCGAGAGGAACCTCCTCCACCACCCTGCCGAGAGCCCGGTCGAGGTCGTCGACCAGTTTGGCCACGACGGCTTCTCTCTCCTCCACCCACGAGGCCACCAGGGTCGACAGCCTCTCGACGCCGATGGGAGGGCCGAATGCCGGGTCGGCCGCCACCGGCAACACCTCTGTTTCGATGCCCTCGGACTCCAGGGCCGCGGTCAGGTCGCCCAGCAGCGTCTGCAGCTCCTGCTCCCCGAGCCGATCCGTCTGGTTGAGGACCGTGATCGACGGGATGTGGGCGAACCGCCGGAGGAGGACCCAGACCGCTTCGTCCTTGTACTTCTCGGGGTCGACCACCCAGACGAGCCGATCGAGGTGGGGCGCCAGCCGCTCGACCAGCTCCCGATGGGAACGTTGGATCGAGTCGACGTCGGGCAGGTCGACGAGACCGACATCCAGGTGCGGGTCCTCGACCTGGCGGGTCACCCCCAACTCGTCGAGGAGGCGCCCGAGCGCCGACCCTTCCGGAACCACGGCCAGCGGCTCGGTGGTGGTGGGACGTCGAGGACCCACCGGCGCGACCGCCCGTCCGACCAGGGCGTTGACCAGGCTCGACTTGCCCGACCCGGTTCCTCCCAGAACTCCGACCAGCACCGGTCCCGGGTGGAAAGCTCGACGGGACCTGACCGAGCGCCCCACCCGGAGAGCGTCCTCGATCAGCTCTTCCGGGGCCACATCGGTCAGGGAGGCGACCGCCCGATCGTAGGCGTCGATCAGCTCACGCAGATCCGGCATGCTGGTCGAGATCGGATAGGACCGACCTGGCCCGCACCCTGAGCGTGTCCGCCACCGACGGGGGGTCGGCCAGCCGCAGCAGGCGCTCCCGGAGGGCGGCTCGCACGGCTTCGAAGTCGCCGTCCGGGTCGGGGACGACGTCCAGGAGTCGGCGCCCGATCGGATCGGCACTCCACATCCTGCGGGTGTCTTCCACCGCTCGCAGTGAACTCCACGATGTGTGGTCCGGGTTGAGCCACCTGGCGGCGCGACGCCGGAAGGCCGCGTCGGCGAGACCGAGGAGCCTGTCCAGGTGTTGGCTCTCCTGGTCGACGAAATCCCCGATCTCGTCCGCCGCGGCGACGACCTCGCGGGCGGTGCCCGCCATCGCCCTCGAACGGATCTCGTCTCTCCGGGCTGCGAGGTCGGCGAGGGCGTCCTGGAGGTGAGCCACCCCTTCGGGATGCAGACGCCCGGGTTCGACGGGGTGCTGCTCCAGGACGGTCAGGGGGCGACCTCCCAACGATCGGGCAGCCCGACCCACCTCGATGGGGGCCCCCACCGTGTCCTTCCGGACCCGGTTGACGACCACCAGCACCGGGAGCCGCCTAGCCGCCCACTCGAGCAGTTCCCGGCTGGCTGCGTCTGCATAGCGGAGTGGGGTGGTGACGTAGATGGCGACGTCGGCTCGGGTCAGGACCCGACGAGCCGCGGCCCGGTGTCGGGTGACCACCGAGTCGATGTCGGGAGTGTCGACCACCGCCAGGTGCTCAGCGAGCGGAACGTCGGAGGGAACCCACTCCCCCAGGTCCCGCACCTCCTTCGACGACCAAACGACGGGTCGGTCGGTGGTGGGCCGGATCACCGACGCGGCCGATACCCGGTGGCCCGCCAGCGAGTTGAGCAGGGTCGACTTCCCAGCCCCGGTCGGCCCCACCAGCGCGACGACCAGGGGCAGGTCGGGATCGTCCAGTCGGGGGAGGAGATGCGCCCGGATGTCGTCGAGGGCCCTGTCCCGCAAGCCGACAGCTTCCTCCGGGGCCAGCCTCAATCGGAGCTGCTCGAGCTCGGCAGCCAAGAGTCCCAGTGTCGCCCTCAGACGGCTGGCTGTCGCGGTGCTCGCCGGATTCATCGGTCTCCTATGAGCCAACTCAACGCCGATTCCAGGTCGGGGTGGGAGAATCGGAACCCGGCCTGCTGGAGCCGCGCGGGGAGGACCCGCTGGCTGGCGAGGACGAGTTCGTCGGCGGCCCTACCCAACGCCAACCGGAGCGCCCAGGCCGGAACCCGGACACGGGCGGGCCTCCTCAGCCGACGGCCGAGCTCCCGGGCGAAGTCACGGTTGCGGGTCGGTTCGGGGGCGGTCAGGTTGACCGGCCCCTCCAGGTCGGGATCGTCGATGCACCGCAGAGTGGCGGCAACGTGGTCGACCAGCGTTATCCAACTCCACCACTGGGTGCCGGGCCCGACGGGTCCCCCAAGTCCGAGTTTGAAGGGAAGCGTGATGCGGGGGAACAGGCCCCCTTCGTTGGCCAACACCAACCCGGTCCTGATCATGACCGTCCTGACGCCGGCGTCCCGAGCCGGGCTGGTGGCCTCCTCCCAGGCCCGGCACACGTCGGCCAGGAAGCCCGTTCCGGGCGGGGCCTGCTCGGTGAGGATCTCGTCCCCCCGGTTCCCGTAGTACCCGATCGCTGAAGCCGACACGAAGACCCTGGGCCGGTGCCGGACCACCTCGGCCGCTATCAATCGGGTCCCCTCGACCCTCGACGCGCGTATCGCTTCCATGCGCCGGGCCGTGAAGGGCGGGGAGATCGGCTTGCCGGCCAGATGCACCACCGCGTCGTACCCCTCCAGCGCCGCCGGGTGGATCCAGCCCGAAGCCGGATCCCATCCGATCCGATTCCGATCCGGGCCGCGACGCAACCCCACCGCTTCGTCTCCCCTCTCCTCGAGCCGCGCGGCCAGGGCGGTCCCCAGGAGCCCGGTGGATCCCGTGATCAGCACCCTCATGGCCCGGACAGTAGCCGGACGGCGGCCGACCCCTCCCCGCAGTCTCTCAGCACGGGACAGCGGGCACACCAGGGTCCGGGTCGGACGGGCGGGCTGCCGCCCGACTCCCATATCTCCCGCAGCGTCCCCGCCATGGCCGACACGTCGCGGGCCATGTCGGTGAGCTCACCGACGGTCGGTCGGCGCCGGATCCGTTCCCCGGTGCGTACCGACACCGCCTCCACCGCAGCAGGTAGCTCGCCCCGGTCGAGCGCCCAGAGCAGAGCGTAGAAACCCAGTTGGATGTCGACGTCGTCCCCCAGTTCACCCGTCTTCCAATCGACCAGCACTACACCGTCGCCGGGCCTGAACACGGCGTCCACTCGACCCACGATCGTCACCCCGTCGGCGGGGACGACTTCGAGATCGACCTCGGCTGCCTCGAACCCATGGGCAGTGAGGGTGGTGAACCGCCGGTAGATCCGCTCCGCCTCCTCGATGACGGGTCGCAACCTCCCCGGTGAAGCCACCCCGGCCGCGGCCATCTTCGGGTTGAGTGCCGCCCCGATCTCCTCTCGACACACCTGGGGGATCAGCTCGGGGGGGATGGGTCCGGTCCGGAGATGACGGGCGAACAACCTGTGACAAAGAGCCCCGGTGAAGGTGCGGACGGTCTCGGGCGGGTAGATGCCTTGCAGTCGAGCTCCCGCCTGCATGGGACATCGCCTCCAGGTGACGAACAGGGTCGCCGACACCCGGACGGGCTCTCCGGGTCTGGGAGGCGGAAACTCGATCACCGGGAACCGATGCTATCCGGGCGAGCGTCTAGCATGGTTACAGGGGAAGTTCCTCGTTTCGCATCCTTGTTCGCCATGTCCCGATCCTCGACGCGAGCGCTCCGCTGGATGGCGGTCGGCCTGGCCTCCACCCTGCTGGTGGTGGTCGGCTGGTTCGCGGCCCATCGAGCCCTCTCCGCCGGTCGGGTCCTGGGTGACGTGGTGGTGGGCGGACTGTCGGTGGGTGGAATGGACCACACCGAGCTCGTCGAAGCCCTGACCGTGCTGGAGGGCGAGATCGCGGTCACGCCTTTCACCTTCCTGGTGAACGGATCCTCCCCCACGGTCACTCCCCTCCAGGTGGGTTTCAGGTTGAACGTCGATGCGATCGCCCGACGGGTCATGTCACTGGGCCGGGAGGGAAGCCTCTCCGACCAGTTCGGCTGGTGGCTCCGGAATCTGTTCCGACGGGTGCCCGTGGAGCTCGAAGGTTCCCTCGACGCCGAAGCGACCAGGCTCCTGCTGGAGGATTGGAGCAGCAGGTACGTCGGGAATCCCCCGTTCCCCGGCGGCATCGCGGTGGAAGGCACCACCCCGGTACCTCTCTACCCACGGCCGGGAGAGCACATCGATCCGGCGGACGGGAGCCGGATCCTCCTCGACGCGTTCTTGGGGAGGATCGACAACCCTGCCTCCCTGCCGGTGGTCCGTCGAGAGCCGCGACTCACCCCGGCGGACGTCGACCGGGCGGTGGCCCAGGCCAAGCTCTGGCTTTCGGGTCCGATCACCCTGGTGGCTCCCGGAGGAGACGCCGAGGTGACCTTCGGGGTCGAGGATCTGGCGGCGGCTCTGGTGGCCGAGGCCGGCGAGTCGGAACTCGTCCTGTCCTTCGACCCCCAGCGGGTCGGGGAGGTGTTGGAACGTCAGCGGGGCGTGCTCGAGGCGCCTCCGGTCGACGCCCGCCTCGAGATCGACGGTTACCAGGTGAGGGTGGTGCCGGGCCGGCCAGGCACCCTGATCGACCCCGAAGCGACTGCTTCTGCGCTGGCTCAGGCGGCTTCGGGTTCCCACCGGCGTGGGGTGCTGCCGATGCGAGAGGGAGCCGACCCCGAGGTGACGACCGAGGAGCTCGAAGCGCTCGGGATCCGGCACCTGGTGGCGTCGTTCACCACCTACCACAGCTGCTGCCAGAACCGGGTGCGCAACATCCATCTGATCGCCGACACGGTGGACGGCGTCATCGTCCGTCCGGGTGAGACCTTCGGGCTGAACGCTTTCGTGGGTCCCCGCACCGCGGAGAAGGGCTACCTACCCGACGGCACCATCGTTCAGGGGGAGCTGGTCGAGACCGTGGGTGGAGGGGTGAGCCAGTTCGCCACGACGTTCTACAACGCCGTCTTCTGGGGAGGGTACGAGGACGTCCGGCACAAGCCCCACAGCTTCTATTTCAGCCGCTACCCGGAGGGAATCGAAGCGACCATCTCCTGGCCGGAGCCGGAGCTGGAGTTCCGGAACGATTCGGATGCGGCCATCCTGATCAAGACCGAGTACACCGACACCTCGATCACCGTGCTGTTCTACGGTTGGAACGACGGGCGCATCCTGGTGGGGTCGCACCGCGACGGCCGGACCAACATCGAGATCGTCGCCGAAGGAGGTCCCCAGGCCCGTCGGGTGGAAGCCACCGTCTCGGAACGCTTCGCCTTCACCGAGCCGAGGACCGAGTACCGGGCCAACCCAGACCTCGACCCCGACGAGCGGGTGGTGACCCAGAAGCCGTCACCCGGGTGGTCGGTGAAGGTGACCAGGAAGATCACCCAGGGTGGTTCCGAGCGGGTGCAGGAATGGGTGGTTCGCTACCTGCCTCAACGGGAGATCGTCGAGGTGCATCCCTGCAGGATGCCCGACGCCACGACCACTTGCCCCACCACCACGACCACCACCACGTCCACCACCACCACCACGCAGCCCGAGACCACCACCACGACGGCGGGCGGCTGACAGGTGCCGGGCTAGCGGTAGAAGCGGAAGAACCCCGAGATCAGCTCCCGGGCCCGATCGATCGTCTCTTCGGACCAGCCCTCCGGTCGACGCAAGGTCACCACGTTGGACATGACGTGCACGTGGTCGACCCCGGGGATCTCCTCGAATATCCGCAGGGCCAGCCGTGCCGGGAACGCCGCGGCCCGTCTGGCGTGGTCGACGACCCGCCGGGCGGACTCGGGCCCGTTGTACGACTCGCCGTCCTGTCCCGCGAGGCTGCGGTCGGTGTCGACGACGAGGGTGTTACCCACCAAGGCCGTTCGGTTGATCTCGATGGTCTGTCCCATGGGTCGTCAGATGGTACCCCTCGAGAAACCCCCCACCTCCGGTGAGGTGCGACCCGTTCGCTGGGACGCCACCCCCCGGTCCCGCTCCCCGACGACGTGGACCTTCATCAGGTTGGTGGACGCCTTCTGGTTGGGAGGGATACCCGCCACCATCACCACCGTTTCCCCACGTCGACAGATGCCGGACTTCTCGAGGAACTTCTCGGCGGCGGCGATCATCATGTCGGTGTAGTCCCGCCGCTCGAATGGATAGGGCCTGACCCCCCGGTACAGCGCCATCCGGGTGAGGGTGCGAGCCACCGGTGTGAAGGCGATGATCCGGGCGGCGGGCCGGTATTTCGAGATGAGCCTCGCGGTGTTGCCGGACTCGGTGAACGCCACGATGGTCTCCACTCCGAGGTTGGCGGCGGCCTCCACCGCGGCTTGGGCGACCGCCGAAGCCACCGAGTCGGGGGTGGCGATGAAAGGTGTCAGCTCACTCGGCCTCCAGCCGGCTTCCACCGTCGTACAGATCCGGGCCATGGTCTCGGTGGCTTCGATCGGATACTCGCCGATGGCGGTCTCCCCCGACAGCATGACCGCGTCGGTGCCCGACATCACCGCGGTAGCGACGTCGGTGACCTCGGCCCGGGTCGGACGCGGCGAGTGGGTCATCGATTCGAGCATCTCGGTGGCGGTGATGGTTATCACCCCGGCCCGGTTGGCCCGGTGGAGGATGTCGGCCTGTACCAGGGGAATCCGCTCCAAGGGGAGCTGAACCCCCAGGTCGCCCCGGGCGACCATGACCCCCGCCGCCTCGTCGAGGATGTCGTCCAAGTTGGCGTAGGCGGAGGCCAACTCGATCTTGGCGACCACCGGCGTTCCCCCTGCCAGATCCCTGACCTGACGTACGTCTTCCCCCGAACGAACGAACGACGCCGCTACGTAGTCGACTTCGAGCTCCCGTCCCAACTCCAGGTCCTCACGGTCCTTGTCGGTGACCGCCGGCACCCGGAGCTCGGTGTCGGGGAGCGCCACCCCCTTGCCCGACGAGAGGGCGCCCCCCTGTTCCACCCGGGCGACCACCCGGGTCGGGTCCGATTCGACGACCCGGAGTCGGATCAGGCCGTCGGCGAGGAGGATCCGCTCACCGGGCCTCACCTCGTCCAGGGGATGGGCGACGGGAATCTCGTCCCCGCTTCCGCTGTCGCCCGCGATCAGAGTCACCTCTTGTCCGGCCGACAGGATGGTCGGGTCCCGAGCCAGCCGCCCCACCCGCAGTTTGGGGCCCTGAATGTCCTGGAGGACGGCCACCACCCGGTCTTCCTCGTCGGCTGCGGTCCTCACCCATTCCGTCATCCTGCGGTGGAAGTCGTGGTCCCCATGACTGAAGTTGAGCCGGGCCACGTCCATGCCGGCCCGGATGAGGCTCCGGATGGCCTCGGGTGAGTCGACCGCCGGCCCCAGAGTGGCGACGATCTTGGTCTGCCGCTCCATCGCGGTTCACGCTAGCCAGCGGACTCGGGTGAGGTCGGGCACCACGATGTCGGCTCCGGTGAACAGTTCCCGGTCGAACATGCCTCGATCGACCGCCACCACCCGCATGCCCGCGGCCTTGGCCGCGGCGACTCCGGTCGGGCTGTCCTCCACCGCCCAACACTCCCCGGGTGACACCCGGAGCCGTTGGGCGGCGACCAGGTACACGTCCGGATGGGGTTTGGGCCTCTCCACTTCGTCCCCGGCGACGGTCACGGGGGCCCGGGTCACCCCGATCCCGGTGAGGAGCAAATCCAGCCTCCAGCGGTCGCTGTTGGACACCACCGCCCAAGGTCTTCCCTCCAACCGGCCGATCAGGTCCAAGGCGTCGGGGAAGGTGGGCACGCCGGCCGCGGTCAGGCGGGTCATCTCCTCCCGGAGGTGCCGCAGGATGGTGTCGGTGTCGGTTCCCACCAGGTCCGCGTAGTGGTCCGCCATGGCCCGGTCGGTGGAACCCACGAACCGGGTGTGATCTCGCTCTCCGAACGAGATTCCCCACCTGTTCAGGACGCTCTGCCACGCCGACGCCGACAAGGGTTCGGAGTCGCAGATGACGCCGTCACAGTCCAACAGGACCGGTCTCATCCAAGCCTTTCGGCCAGCAGCCGGTTGACGAGACGCGGGTCGGCTCGGCCTCCGGTGGCTCGCATCACCTGACCGACCAGGAAACCCAGCACCTTCCCCTCGCCGGCCCGGTAGCGTTCCACCGCGTCGGGATTCTCGGCCAGGACCGTGTCGACCACCTCGGACAGGGCATCCGAGTCGGAGATCTGGATCAGGTTCCTCCGTTCGGCCACCTCACGGGCTCCTCCCTCCCCGGCGAGCATTCCGGCTAGTACCTCTTTCGCCGCCGAAGCCGACACGGTGCCCTGTTCGATCAGGGTCAGCAGTTCGGCCAGTTCTCCTCCGGCGGGCAGCCGCAGCTGTTCGTCCCTCCGCAACGCGGCGGTGATCTCACCCGTGACCCACAGAGCCGTGGTCCGGGGATCGGCCCCCGCCTCCACCGCCTGGTCGTACAGGTTCCTCAGGTCGGGCTCGGAGGCCGACAGCACGGACGCGGTCTGAGGGTCGACCCCTTGGTCCAGGTAGCGGGCCCGCCTTTGGGCGGGCAGCTCGGGGAGCTCGGCGGCGATCCGTTCCCTCCACGCGGTGTCGACCACGATCGGGACGAGGTCCGGGTCCGGGAAGTAGCGGTAGTCGCTCGACACCTCCTTGGTCCTCATCCCCTGGGTGACACCGGCTTCCTCGTCCCAGTGCCGGGTCTCCTGGACCACCTCCCTTCCGGCCTCGAGGAGTTTCCTCTGCCGGTCGATCTCGTAGCCGAGGGCCCGCTCCAGCGACCGGAACGAGTTCATGTTCTTGACCTCCACCTTGGTTCCCAGCGGCCCGCCCGGTCGCCGGAGGGAGACGTTGGCGTCGAAACGCATCGATCCTTCCTCCAGCCGGGCGTCGGACACCCCCAGGGTGAGGATCACCTCTCGGAGCTCCTGGGCGAACGCCCTGGCTCGAGGTGGTGTGCCGATGTCGGGTTTGGAGACGATCTCCACCAGTGGGACCCCGGCTCGGTTGAAGTCGAGGAGGGTCTGGGTGGCGGAGTGGATCCTCCCGCCTTCCCCCAGGTGGATCGACTTGCCCGTGTCCTCCTCCATGTGCGCTCGTTCGATCCCCACCCTGAAGGCGCCGTCGGGACCGGATACGTCCAACCACCCGTCCACACAGACCGGGTGGTCGTACTGGCTTATCTGGTAGTTCTTCGGCAGATCGGCGTAGAAGTAGTTCTTCCGGTGGAAGACCGACCATTCGTTGATCCGACAGTTGAGTGCCAGCCCGATCTTCACCAGCCATTCGATCGCCCTGCGGTTCGGAACCGGTAAGGAGCCCGGCAGCCCCAAGCAGGTGGGACACACGTTGGTGTTGGGAGGGTCACCGAACGAGACCCGGCATCCACAGAACATCTTGGAGCTGGTGAGCAGCTCCACGTGCACCTCGATACCGATGACCGGCTCCCAGGTCATGGCATTCCCTCGGCCAGCCGCGGTCGAGCGTCGAACCCGGCCACCCGCTCGACCTCGGCCGCTACTCGAAACAGCAGGGTCTCCCCCAGGGCGGGCGCCATGATCTGCAGACCTATGGGGAGACCCGCCGAGTCGAGCCCCACCGGAAGGCTGATCGCCGGGTGGCCGGCCAGATTGGAGGGGATGGTGCACACGTCGGACATGTACATCGCCAGCGGGTCGGCCACTTTGGCGCCCAGCGGGAAGGCGGTGGTGGGACTGGTGGGCGACACGAGTACGTCGGCCTTCTGGTATGCCTCGGCGAAGTCCTGGACGACCAGAGCCCGGACTCTCTGGGCCTGCAAGTAGAAGGCGTCGTAGTAGCCGGCCGAGAGGGCGTAGGTGCCGAGGAGGATGCGTCGGGTGACTTCGGGCCCGAATCCCTCGGCCCGGGTCCTCCCCATGGTCTCCGATACGGTATCCCCCGGCACCCGGAGTCCGTACCGGATTCCGTCGAAGCGGGCCAGGTTGGCCGAGCACTCGGCAGGTGCCACCAGGTAGTAGGCCGAGAGTGCCACCTCGACGGTGGGCAGCGACACTTCGACCACCTGGGCGCCCTGATCCGACAACAGGTCGAGCACCCTTCGGCAAACCTCTGCCACCTCGGGATCGATGCCGTCCCCCGACAGCTCCCGGACCAGACCGATCCGAACCCCACCGACCCCGGCGTCCAGTTCGGCGTCCCAGCGGGGCACCTGGCCGGGATAGGAGGTGGCGTCCAGCGGGTCGTGTCCGGCGATCACCTCGAAAAGCATCCCGGCGTCGGCCACGGTCCGGGTTATCGGTCCGATCTGGTCGAGGGACGATGCGAAGGCGACCAGTCCGTACCGGCTGACCAGCCCGTAGGTCGGTTTGAATCCGACCACACCACACAGGGCTGCAGGCTGGCGGATCGAACCGCCGGTGTCGGATCCGAGGGCGGCCACCGCCGAGCCCACGGCCACCGCTGCGGCCGACCCACCCGACGATCCTCCGGGCACCCGTTCGGTGTCCCACGGGTTCCGGGTCGGGCCGTAGGCGGAGTTCTCGGTGGAGGAACCCATCGCGAACTCGTCGAGGTTGGTCTTACCCACCAGCACCGCCCCCGCCTCCTGGAGGCGGGCCACGGCCGTGGCGTCGTAGGGCGGCACCCAACCGGCCAGGATCTGGGAGGCGCAGGTGGTCTCGACCCCCTTGGTGCAGAGGTTGTCCTTCAGGGCGATGGGGATACCGTCGAGCGGCCCGCGACGTTCGCCTCTGGCCAGCCGCTCGGCGGCGGCCTCGGCTCGACGTCTGGCGCCTTCATGGTCGATCGTCAGATAGGCGTGGAGTTCGGCTTCGGTCAGGGAAGCCCGATGGAGGACTTCTGAGAGGAGCTCCACGGGATCGAGGAGCCCTTCTTCGAACAGGCGGTTGGCCTCGGCGATGGTCGGGGTGCTCACTCGGTCTCCATGGTGGGCGGAGCGACGAAGTACCCGTCACGAGCCTCTGGAGCAGCCGACAGGACCTCGTCACGAGGAAGGGAAGGGGCCGGTTCGTCCTCCCTGAACGCGTTGGTGAACCCCAACGGATGGGAGATGGGCTCGACACCAGAGGTGTCGTAGGCCTGTACCTTGGCGGCATGCTCCAGGATCACCCCGAGTTGGGCGCGGTACGACTCCAGCTCGTCGGGGTGGAGGTCGATCCGAGCCAACCGGGCGACGTGGACGATGTCGATGTCGATCGGCATGAACGCCGACATACTAGGAGGCGACCCTGAACCACTCCGAAGGCAGCCGAGGGATCCGCTGGGCCCTCCTCGGGGTCGCCCTGGCGGCGACCGGAGTGGCGGCCGGTGCCTGGATCTCGAATCGGGAAGGAGCAGCCGGGATCGCCTTCCGGGTGGCGGCGGTCTTGTGGGCCCTCTGGTTGGCTTGGCCAGAGAGGCTCGACCGACGGATGGTGACTGTGACCGCACTCGGAGCCCTTCTCGTGTTGTGGCGTCCCCGGGCGGCGTGGGTGGTCGTCCCGGTGGTGCTTCTCACGACTCGCCGAAGGAGCTCCGACGGGTAGCGTGGCCGATCATGCACGTGGTGTTGTTCGTGGCCTTCCCGCCCGGCTGGGGTCCCAGTGACCTGCGGGAGGTCATGCGTCCCGTTGGGGAGCACGGCATCCCGCTCGCCGTGTGGCTGCCTCCCGATCTGATCGACCAGGTCGATCCCTCCGATCTGCCGACCGTCGAGTGGGTGCGGGCCGGTCATGGAGCACCCAGGGCCGACTACCTACCGCCCGGTCTGCTGGCGGAGGCCATCCGGATGGAGACGGAGAGACTCGACCAGGCCGGCTTCGAACCTGGCCCGTTCTGGCTGCGAGCCGGATGGACCAGAGCGCCTCCTGCCGCTCCTGGACCCGGCCAGACCATCCTGCCTGATGGTCGAAGGAGTGGCCGGGTCGGGAACGGTGGCGTTCTTCGACAGGGTTTTCCCCGCCCTGGGAATCGAGGTGGACCCGGATCCGCCGGCCCTGGCCATCCCCGACGACCGGGTGACGGTGTGGAGGGTGGAACCGTCACGTCTGGAGGAGTACGCGTCATGGGTCGCCGCCCGGCCGGGGTGCACCCTCACCGTCCCGTCGCGGTTCCTGGCCGACCACCGGGTGGAGGGTCGTCTCCGCCTCCCGGTGGAACCCACACCCCAGGATCGGTTGGAGCGCCGGCTGGCCCGTATCAAGTCCTTGGCGGGCTCTCGCCCTCCGGGGGAGGTGGCCACGGCCTGCGCGGGTGCGGTCGGCCATGGCGTGACCGCATCCGAGGATCGGCTGGTCGCGGCGTCGGCGATGCTCGAGCGGGCCCGTAGGAAGGAGGGCCCGCCGGTGATGATGCTCGACTGGGACGCCGACGGATCCGAAGAGGCGGAGATCAGGTCCCCCGAGGTGGAGATGGTGGTCCATTCCTCTGGAGCCATCCTCACCTTCGACCTCTTGGCCCAACCCGTGGCCTTGGGGGGCCGTTCCCGGCGAGGCGCCGGGCTGCCTGTGCCGCCATCTGGCCGGGTCGGAGCATCCGACCGAACCGGGCCCTTACCGGCTGGAGGCCCATGCCGAGCGGCTCGTCGCCCGAGGAGAGGGTGTGACGATCGAGGTGGAGCCGGACGCCGACAGCGTGCACCTCTCCTACCGCTTCGACGGTCTACCCTCCGGCCTGGCAGGTCCCGAGCTGGTGCTCGCGCTGGGAAGAACCGAGATCAGGGTCGACGGAAACGACCGGGGAGAGATCTCGGAGCCCGTCGCGGTGGGCGGCCACAGGTACCGCCTGTCGGGCGAGAAGGCGGAGATCCTGATCGAGTCGCCCCTACCTTCCCAACTCTTCGCCCGCCCCGCCGAGGGTGGTGTGGTGGTTTGGCTCCACTGGGTGATCTCGCCCGAAGCCGACTATCGGGCCAGGCTCAGGATCGTGCGGAGCACCTCGTAGGTGCGGGCGAGGTCTGATACCGCCAGGCTCTCCTCCGGCTTGTGGGCGAGGGTGCTCTCACCGGGCCCGTAGTTCACCGCCGGAATCCCGGCCTCGGTCAACCTGGCCACGTCGGTCCACCCCTGCTTGGGAGCTGGTTCGGTCCCGGAAGCTTCGAGGAGGCTGGAGAGGAGGGGATGATCGACGTCCACCTTGCCGGCGGGCGCCAGATCGACGATCTCCACCTCGTCGGCCACCGCACACACCCGACGCACCACCGTCAAGGCCTCCTCGACCGACCGGGATGGGCTAAATCTATAGTTGAGGTTTAGATCGAACCGGTCGGGCACGATGTTGGATGCGATTCCCCCTCGGGCCAAGGTGACCGACATCACCTCCTTGAACTCCAGGCCGCTCACCACCACCGGCACGGGTTCCCTTTCGTGCATCTCCGCCAACCATGCTCCGGCCTTGGAGATGGCGTTCTCCCCCGTCCATGGCCGGGCCGAGTGGGCCGGCACCCCGAGGAAGGTCACCCGGGCGTTGATGACACCGTTGCATCCCAGTTCCACCCGGCCGTCGGTCGGCTCCAGCACCACCGCGAACTCGGCCTCTTCCAACCAGGGCTCCCGCCGCAGCACCTCGGCCAGGCCGTTCTGGTCGGCGGGACCCTCCTCGCCCTCGTAGAAGACCCCGATCACGTCGAAGGGCCCAGTCCGCACCGAGGCGTCCTCCAACAGGTGGATCATCACCGCGACCCCACCTTTCATGTCGGCGGCCCCCAAACCGTGGATCCTTCCGTCCTCGACCCGGGCCGGCCCTTGCCCTTGGGAGGGCACGGTGTCGATGTGACCCACCAAGAGCACCATCGGCCGTCCGGTGCGGTTGCCGACCACCAGAGAATTGCCCACCCTCCTGACGCCCGCGTCGCCGTAGGTGATGAGGAGCCGGGCCGCGATCCGGGTGCAGATCCTGCCCTCCTTGCCGGTCTCGGAGGGCACGTCTATGAGCTCCTTGGTGGTGTCGACGAGCAGGTCGAGCTCGTTCACATCTGCACCCCCAGCTCCCTCAGGTATTCGTTGAGCGCCGTCTTGGAGTCGGTGCGCTCGGTCCTCTTGCCGATGATCAGCGCGCAGGGCAGATGGTAGGTCCCGGCCGGGAACTCCTTGGCTCGCATACCCGGGACCACCACCGAACCGGCCGGAACCCGACCCCGGTGTTCGACCGGTTCCGGACCGGTGACGTCGATGATCGGGGTGGAAGCGGTGAGTACCGTGTTGGCTCCTAGCACCGCCTTCTCCTCCACTATCACCCCCTCCACGACCACTGCCCGGCTCCCTATGAAGCATCCGTCTTCGATCACCACCGGCCGGGCCGAAGGCGGTTCGAGCACTCCGCCGATACCCACCCCGCCCGACAGGTGCACCCCCCGTCCGATCTGGGCGCAGGAACCGACCGTCGCCCAGGTGTCCACCATGGTCCCCGATCCCACCCAAGCACCGATGTTGACGTAACCGGGCATGACCACCACCCCCGGTTCGCAGAAGGCTCCATAGCGGACGGTGCCGGGTGGCACCACTCGGATGCCCTGGGACTCCAGGTCCCGCTTGAGGGGGATCTTGTCCCGGAACTCGAAAGGGCCGATCTCCATGGTCTCCATCGCCCTCAACCTGAAGTAGAGGAGGATGGCCTGTTTGACCCACTGGTGGACCACCCAGTCGCCGTCCTTCTTCTCGGCCCACCCTGATCTCCCCCCGATCGAGGAGGCGAATGGTCTCCTCCACGTCGGCGCGGGCATCCTCGACGTCGCCCCCCGCTTCGAAGACTCGGGTTATCAGGTCCTGGTCAGGCATTCCACCACCACCTCGGCTGCTCGCTCACAGTCTTCCAGAGGCGGGACCAGCGCCAGCCTCAGATGTCCCTCCCCGCCTTCACCGAAGATCCGTCCGGGGGAGACCACCACACCCGAGTTCAGCAGCCGCTCGGCAGCCTGCAGGTCGTCGTCGACCCTGACCCACAGATAGAGACCCGCCTCGGAGCCGACCACTCGGAATCCGGCTCGGCTGAACGCCTCCCGCAGGATCCGACGTTTCCGACGGAACAGCTCCCGCCGCTCGGCGACGTGTCGGTCGTCCGACCAGGCCGCCACCGCGGCGGCCTGGGTGAACTCGGGGGGCGCCGTCCCGGTCGAGGTGCGGAGTTCGACCAGCCGGGCGATGGCCTCCGGGTCTCCCACCACCGCGCCCGATCGGTAGCCGGTCATCCCCGAGCGTTTCGAAAGGCTGAGGTAGACCAGCACGTTGCGGGAGCCTCTTCCCGCGGCCTGCAAGGCCGAGGGCGGAGGATCGCGGTCGTAGAGATCGACGTAGCACTCGTCGGAACACAGGAGCGCGTCGAACCGACGGCAGAGCTCCACGAAACGGGCCAGCTCCTCCATCGACGTCACGGTGCCCGCCGGATTGTGGGGAGTGCAGACCCAGACGATCCGCACCTTGTGCCATACCTCGGCCGGCACGGTGTCGGCCCGGAACACGAAGTCGTCGCCCAGAGAGATCGGTACTCCCTCGGCGCCTGCCAGTAGCGCTCCCCGCTCGTAGATCGGATACCCCGGGGTGGGCCAGACCACCGCGTCTCCCGCCGCCCTATCGACGAACGCCAAGGGGGTGGAGAAGATCGCCTCCTTGGAACCGCTGGTGGGGAGCACCTGGGTGTCGGGGTCGACCTCGACTCCGAACCGCCGACCCACGTAGCCGGCGATGGCTTCCCGGAGGGCCCTGGTGCCCCGGGTGGACGGGTACTGGGATATCTCGGGAACCGCATCCCGTAGAGCGTGCCGGATGAACTCGGGAGTCGGCTCCCTAGGGTCTCCGATCGAGAAATCGATCAGCCGCAGCCCCTGCTCCCGAAGCGATCGCGCTCTTTCCTGTATGGCGGCGATGGGGGAAGGACCCACCTTCTCCAAGACCGGGTTGACGCGCACGGCGGTGACGGTAGCCGCCCTGCAACACCCCCATACACTTGTCGGCGATGCCCTACCGAGCGATATACGCGGGTTTGGCGTTCCTGGCGGTGGCGGTGATCGCCCTCGGGGTGGCGTTCGCCCCCCAGGGTCGACCCGTCGAGCTTCCCGGGCCGGTGGAGGCGGTGTTTCCCCGTCCGGGAGACGCCGTCCTCCAGCAGACGGTCCTCGAGGTCGACCTGGCCACCGGATACCGCGCCCAGATCTGGGTGGACGGGTTCCTGGTACCCGACTCGGAGGTGGTCTACGTCGATGCCACCGGCGTGCATCGCTGGCAGCCGGGTCCCGCCAGTCTGTACATGACCGAGTGGCGCCCGGGGGAGCACACCGTGACCATTCGGTGGAACACCACCAGCGGCCCCCCCGACGTCGGCGAGTTCACCTGGAGTTTCCGGATCCAGTGAGCTCGTCGAGCACCGACCTTCCTTCGGTGAGCAGCCGTTGGAAGGTCTCCTCGTCGATGATGGGTATCCCCAGCTCCTCGGCTCTCCTGAGTTTGGTCGTACCCGGGTCGGCGCCCACCACCAGCGCGGTGGTTCTTCGGCTCACCGACCCGGCGGCCACCCCGCCCCGCCGTTCGATCTCGGCTTCGGCTTCTTCCCGGGTGTAGCCCGACAGGGTCCCGGTGATGACCAGGGTGACGCCCTCCAGGCCGGCCCCGGGTGTGGTGGTTTCCTCTTCCATGTTGACGCCCGCGGCCTGCAGCCGTTCGACCAGTTTTCGGTTCTCGGGGTCGGCGGCCCATTCGGCCACCGACCGGGCGATAACCGGACCGACCCCGTCGACCGCCGCGATCTCATCCTCGGATGCGTCGAGGAGAGCCGGGATCGAGCCGAAGCGGCGCAGCAGCCTCCGAGCGACGGTGGCTCCGACGTGTCTGATCCCGAGGGCGGTGAGGAGGCGATGAGCGGGCCGCTTCTTGGCTTCCTCGATCGCCTTCCGTAGGTTCTCCACCGACTTGTCGCCCCAGCCCTCCACCTCCTTCAACCTGTCCACGTCGAAGGTGAAGATGTCGGCCGGGTCCTTCACCCATCCCTTGGACATGAGCAGGTCGATGGTCTGGTATCCGAGACCTTCGATGTCCATCCCGCCCCGGGAGGCGAAGTGGAACAGCCATTCCCTCACCCGGGAGGGACAGGAGAAGCCGCCGGTGCAGCGAGCGACCTTCTCCCCTTCGGGCCGGACGATGGGGTTCCCGCAGAAGGGACACCGGTCGGGCATCTTCCACTCCCGCTCCTCGCCGGTGCGGGCCGACACCACCGGCCCCACCACTTCGGGGATCACGTCTCCCTGCCCGTCGGACCACCACCAGGTCCCCGATGCGCAGGTCCTTGCGGCGGATCTCGTCTTCGTTGTGGAGGGTGGCGTAGGTGACGACCGCGCCACCCACCTCCACCGGCTGCAACACGGCGTACGGGGTGGCGGCCCCGGTCCGCCCCACGTTGATCTTGATGTCCAGGAGACGGGTGGTGCGTTCCTCGGGGGGGAACTTGTAGGCGATCGCCCAGCGGGGAGCCCGGGCGGTGAATCCGAGCTGTTGCTGGTCTCGGAGCGAATCGACCTTCACCACCACCCCGTCGGTCTGGTAGTCGAGCTGGTGGCGGCGCTCCTCGGCCTCGACCACGTACCGTTTCACCTCTTCCAGGTCCTCCACCGTCCTGGTTTCCGGGTTGACCCGCAGCCCGAGCGACTTCAGGTACTCCAGGGTCTCGGTGTGGGTCTCGAAGGCCGGTCCGTCCTCGATGTAACCGAGCTGGTACACCCAGATCGCCAGGGAACGCGACGCGGTGACCTGGGGGTCCTTTTGCCGGACCGACCCGGCTGCCGCGTTGCGGGGATTGGCGAAGATCCGCTCCCCCGCTTCCATCTGCCTGCGGTTGAGCTCCTCGAAGGCCGAGATCGGCATGTACACCTCGCCACGGACCTCGAGGACACGAGGCGGGTCGTCCCCCCGGAGCCGCAGCGGGATGGTTTCGATGGTACGCAGGTTGGCGGTGACGTCCTCGCCGACGACTCCGTCACCCCGGGTCGCGCCCCTCACGAACCGACCTTCCTCGTAGACCAGCACCACGGCCAGGCCGTCGATCTTCGGTTCGCACACGTAGCCCTCTGGTCGGCGGCCCAACATCCGGGAGATCCGCTGTTCCCACGCCTCGAGATCCTCCAGGGTCTCGGCGTTGTCGAGCGAGAAGAGGGGACGCAGGTGGGTGACCGGGGCGAACACCTCCGACGGCGGGGCCCCTACCCGTTGGGTGGGCGAGTCCGGGGTGACGAGTTCGGGATGCGCCTCCTCCAGCTCCCGGAGCCGGCGCATCAACTCGTCGTATTCGGCGTCGGTTATCTCGGGGTCGTCGAGGACGTAGTAGCGCCAGTTGTGGTATTCGATCTGCTCCCGGAGCCGTCGGATCTGCTCTGCAACGTCCTCCATGGGTCCCGATGATGCCAGGCGAGCGCCCGGGGTTCAGCCGTAGGCCGGTTCGAGCGCCGATCGGTGCGCGGTTCGTATGATCCCGCCGCCCAACACCTCGTCGCCCCGGTAGAAGGTGGCGGTCTGGCCGGGAGCCACCGCCTCCTGGGGTTCGGCGAACACCACCTCCACCCCGCCGTCCAATCTCCGGATCCGCGACGGCACCGCCTCTCCGTGGGCCCGGTACTGGACCTCCACCCAGGCGTCCTCGGGCGGGGACCCCGACGTCCAGGTGACCGACCCAACCTCGATCGCCTCCACCATCAGGTCCTCTTTGCGGCCGATGGTGACCAGCGCGGCGTCGGGGTCGATGTCGACCACGTACCGTTTCTCGCCGGCGGCCACCCCGAGGCCCCGCCGCTGACCGATGGTGAAATCGACCACCCCCTGATGGGTGCCCACCTCGTCGCCTTCGACGGTGACGATTCGTCCGGGCCGGATCCTGTCCCCGGCGTGGCGTCTCACGAACCGTCGGTAGTCGTCCCGCCCCACGAAGCAGATGTCCTGGCTCTCCGGCTTGGAAGCGGTGCGAAGCCCCAGCCGAGCTGCGATCCTCCTGGTCTCCGACTTGTCGAGCTCCCCGACCGGGAACCTGACCCGGGCGAGCTGGTCCTGGCCGAGCATGGAGAGGACGTAGCTCTGGTCCTTGCGTCTGTCCACACCCCGGTACAGGCGCCAGGTGTCGCCCTCCAAGCGCACCCGGGCGTAGTGGCCGGTCACCAGGAGGTCGCATCCCAGCTCGTCCGCCTGGGCGAGCAGAGCCGAGAACTTGACGGTTCGGTTGCATTCGACGCAGGGGTTGGGGGTGCGGCCCCGGAGATACTCCTCGACGAACCGGTCGACCACTCCCGCCGAGAAGACGTCGGTGTAGTCGAACACGTAATAGGGGATGTCGAGTTGGGCGGCCACCCGGCGGGCGTCCTCGGCGTCGGAGACGGTGCAGCAGCCGGCGGTGGGTGCCTCTCCGTTGGGTCCCGACCAGAGACGCAGGGTGACGCCGATCACGTCGTGGCCGGCTTCCTTCATCAGGGCGGCGGCCACCGACGAGTCCACCCCACCCGACATGGCGACCAGGGCCGTCATCGGTTCACCGGCTGAGGCAATGCCGACCGGACCAGTTCGGCGGCGCGTCGGGCTTCTTCGACGGTGGAGGTCCATCCGAAGGAGAAGACGGATGCACTCCCGGGCCTGCTCGGGTGGGTAACCCATGGCGGTGAGGACGTGGGAGACCGTGGCTGCGCCCGACTGGCAGGCCGACGCGGCCGAGGCCGCCACGCCCAGCCGGTCGAGTTTGACCAGCAGCGTCTCGTTGCGGACACCTGGGAACCTGAGGTGGGCATGCTGGGGCAGGCTCATTTCTTCGGGGACGGTACGTTCCGCCACCCCTGCCAGGGCCTCCTCGAACACCCGGCGTGCTTCTGTCACCTGCCTCCTGAACCGGTCACGGTCGGCGGCGGCGGCTTCCATGGCGGCGACCATGCCCACGATCCCCACCACGTTGTGGGTGCCGGAGCGGCGGCCGAGTTCCTGTCCCCCTCCGTGGAGAACCGGCTCCAACTCGACGCCCGACCGCACGTACAGCAGACCCACGCCTTTGGGGCCTCCGAACTTGTGGGCCGCCAGGGAGAGCAGGTCGACGCCCAATCGGTCGACTCTGATCTCCTCCGACGAGAAGGCCTGGACGGCGTCGGTGTGGACGACGGCCCGCCCGCCGACTGCCTCTACGATCTCCCGGATCGGCTGGAGGGTGCCGGTCTCGTTGTTGGCGACCATCACCGACACGACCTTGGTTTCGGGTCCCACCGAGGCCGCCACCACTTCCGGATCGACCCGGCCGTAACGGTCCACCCCGACGACCCGGACCGGACAGCCGAGCCGCCCGCAGAAGCGGGCCGCCTCCAGCACGGCTTCGTGTTCGGTGGCTCCCACCACCACTCCCCCGGTGGTTCCTCCGGCCAGGGCCCGGCCCACCACCGCCAGGTTGTCGGCTTCCGTACCTCCCCCGGTGAACACGATCTCCGATGGTGAGGCGCCCAGCAGTTCTGCGGCTTTCTCCCTGGCCTCCTCCAGCAGGTTCTTGGCGCGCCGGGAGATCCCGTGGCTGCCCGACGGGTTCCCGAAGACCTCCTCGGCTTCGCGCATGGCCTCTCTGGCTTCGGGGCGAAGCGGAGTGGTGGCGGCGTGGTCGAGGTAGATCATCTCCGAACATTGTGCCAGCCGGCCCCGCTTGTCGGTCACTCGACCTCCTCGAGGAGCACGGGCAGGCATCGCATCACGGGGATGTCGAGGCTCATGCTCTCGGCTGGGACCGGCTCGGACATCGTCACATCCGGCATCCTGAGCGTTTTGGGCGGACGCCTAGGGGCCAGGTGGGAGTTCCGGAAGCCCGGCTAGTCCGGGGGTGCGCGGTCGGGACGTTTGAAGCGGATGCGTCCGTGTTCGGGGTGGCGATAGAGGGTGTAGCCCCGCTGGTGGATGACTACCTGGTGGTGGTACCAGCAGAGGGTGACCAGGTTGTCCGGGTTGGTGGGACCACCCCGCGGTCCAGGGGGTGACGTGATGGATCTGGAGTCGGTAACGGCTTTGGCAGCCGTCGGCCGCACACACTCCGCCGTCACGTGCGATGACGGCTCTTCTCAATGCCGGCGGGACGGTGCGGCTTTGTCTCCCATACACCATCGGGGTGCCATCAGAAGCCCTTGCGGTTACTTCGACCACTGCGTCACACAACACCGCCTGTAAGGCTCGCCGACCCACTCTGGGGCCTGCCTCCAACACCACACCGGCTTCACCATTGGTCGCGGTCGCTCGGTCGGTGTCCACGAAGACGGTCACCTGAGCCGGTGGCGGAGCGTCGGAAACACACAGCTCCACTAGAGCGGTGGCTCTCCGCCATGAGGCGTCTCCCCGGGTTCCGTCGGGGAGGGTAGGGAGAGCATCGGCGGCTTCGGACAGCACCTTGTCCACGATCGCTCCGGAGGCGCCGTCTAGACCTCCCCAGAGCCTCCACCACGACTCATCCAGGCTGGGCTGTAACACCAGAAACCGGTCATCTGAAGACCGAAACTCGGCTTCACCGCTGATCCGCGTCCTTCGGGAGGCTTCCCGACGCACCCCCGAAACATCCGCATGTTCCATCAACCCGACGTCCTCACGGATCCGGGACAAGGCTTCCACCCGATCCAAAGACACCCCGTCTGCCAGGGCTTCCCGCAAGTCGGGACGATCCACCGTCCCCCTCATCGCCGCTACCAGCCTCCCCGCCGTGTCCGGACCCAGGTCCAACCGTGCCGCCACCCACTCCCGTAGACTCCGGGAACCATCCGCGGTGGCGACCTGACGCCGATCCAAGACCTCCAGGATCTCCAACTGAACCCCACGCAGCCGGGCCACTGCCTGCTCGGCAGCAATCAGCTGCTGTTCGAGTCGATCAGTCGAGAAACCGTGCCACTCCATACCCCCGAACATACGTTCCCCCTGTGACAAAAACCAGGGGGTTGCGCACCAAGTCACGGGGGGTGTCCGCGACCAGGTCCTGGGGGCAGGTGGGCACCAGCACCATCAGTTGGCCGTCGGGGAGTCTGGTTCCGGTGGTGGGGTCTGTGGTGATGCCGTTGGGGAGGCCTCGGCAGCCCTCTGCTTCGAGGGGGACGAAGGTGCCTTCCGCTACCGGGAGACCGTCGGTGGAGCAGTAGGATCGGATCGACGGGGTCTCGGATTCCTCGGGGCTCAAGTTCAGGTGGCGATACCAGCCCATCATTCCCTCCCGACCGATCACCTCGCCGTCGTCCACTCGGAGATCCTGGAAGAAAACGGCGATGCAGTGTTCGCCGGGGGGGACACCTTCCAAGGTCAGGGTTTGAACCACCGATGAGATGGCGTCCACCTTGTTGGGCACCACCAATTCCTGGACCTCTCCTACGGTGGTGAGCCGGTAATCGACCAGCACCCCGCTCTTCACCAGATGCGTGAGGAGCTCGGGGCATTGTTCGTCACATTCCGGACTCAAGATTCGGATGAGCATCGTCACCTCTATCTCGAGTCGCGGTCCTGTCTGGACGTCCAGCAGACGAGCATCGAATGTGAGCCCTCCTGCGGTCAACAGAGATGATCCCGATGTGTCCCCTGTCGTCGTGGCAGTCTGCCCTGCGGTTGATGCGGTCTCCACAGTCGCAGGTGCCGGACCGCTGCCCGACAAGCAGCTGCTGGTCAGCAGCGCGACGAACAGCAGGGTCAGAATCCCCGACGCCAAATCCGGGAAGGCGGCCTCCCGTTTGGCTACCAGCCGAAATCCTTGCAGATGTCCGTCTCGCCGTTCCGGCCCACGCGCCATATGACACCGTCGTCTACCCACTCGTGGGCACCGGCGTTGGTCCAGTGATGCTGACCACCTTGACCGTAGTTGCTGCCCTTGACCTGGTCTTGGTTGGTGAAGTCCTTCTCCTTGGTCCCAAACTAGGCGTACTCGCCGTCGTGCATGTTGGAGCAAGAGTCAGGATCGGGTTTGATGAACGCCGAGTGCACGCCTACGAAGTCGACGATCTCACCCGATTCGCCCCCGGTCACTCCTGTGTCGAGCTGGGATTGCATGTCGAGAACCAGCTGGAAGTACTGGTCCTCCAGCATCGACTTCACCACTGGGGTGTCGCCTCTTACGTCGATTACCAGGTATAGAGCATCGGGTTGGCGCTCCTGAGCTACGGTGCGCGCGATGATCCGGTTCCAGGTTCGAGGCCCGGTTGAGCCTTCGCCGGGCGGAGAAACCGACGATCTCGAAGGGAAGACCCCTGGGGACGAGCGAATTGATGATGGTGATACCCGTCTCGGAGTCGACGAAGAACTCGGCGGTGCGACCCACTCCGGGGAACCACAGGGCAAGGGATGGTGAGCCGGACACCGTTCCCTCGTGCAGGATCATGGCTTCGAGTGGGATCATCTCCAGTCCCAGCTTTTCTTCGAACTCGGACACCAACGTGGGGGCGTCCAGTGGATCGGACGGGAAGATGCGTTGCTCGGCGGGGAGGTCGACGAGGTCCGGGGCGCCAGCCGTGGCGGCCTCAGCTTCTGAGATCAGCCCCGCCTCGAGGAACATCACACGAAGGAGCGGTCCCGGCGGTGGGGGAGGAAGTCCCAGACCGGAGGCGTTGAGCTGTTCTTCCCATTCGGCGGCAAGCTGCGCCAGGAAGACACCAGGAGGGTCCACATCCCCGTCGACAGCGTCCATGCGAGCAAACAGCTCCTTGACCACCTGGGGGTCGTCGTCATTGGTCAGCACGAGGCCGTCTTCTGAGATGCCGTCTGCCAGCCACCACTCGTAGTCGTCGAGCGGACTTGGAGACGATCCCACGCCGAGGTAGTTGAAGGTGGCGGCGTACCGTTTCCCCACCTTGTAGGGATACATCGGCGGCGCCAAGACCTCCAGATGCTGTCCAGGCCTAACGTCAGGGGGCTTGGAGCGGGCCGACACCCGGTCTCCCACCCAGTGGACTTCCTCGACTAGGAGGTCGAGGATGGCGGCCATGTGACCATCGCCCCAGTCCAGTTGGCCCGTCTGTGCCGTCACCGTCGCCGTGGCCACCAAGCTCCCACCGACATGAACCACGCCACCCGGCCCCCGACTTAGCCGATTCCCAGCGCTCAATGTGCCCCACACTGCAACCGCGACCATGATGGCGACCGCCACTAGGCCGGTTCCTACAACCCACACGATCCGTTTGCGTCCGGCCATCAGCTCGGCACCACCAGGATTCTCAACGTCGATCGTCGGCAGCACCGCAGATCGGACCAAAGGCTAGGGGGATGCGACCAGGAGATCCCCGCCGGATGTCCTCGCTTCGATGGCTAGACCATCCCCAGCGCCAGTTCGACGAGGGTCCGCACTCCGAAGCCGGTGGCGCCCTTCGGGACGTAGTGCTCGGCCTGGCCGGATCGTGCCGGTCCGGCCACGTCGAGGTGGGCCCAGGGAATCCCCTCCCCGACGAACTCGGCGAGCAGCGCCGCTGCGGTGATCGCTCCGCCGAACCGGCCTCCGGTGTTCTTCATGTCGGCTACGTCGGAGTCGATCAGCCTCCGGTAGTCGGCGGGCAGCGGCATCGGCCACACCCGCTCCCCGGCCGCCTCGGCCGCCGCCCTCACCCGTTCGACCGCCTCGTCGGGTCGACCGAACAGCCCGGCGATCTTCTCACCCAGGGCGATCTTGCACGCCCCGGTCAAGGTGGCGACGTCGACGATGAGTTCCGGCTCCACCTCGGAAGCGAGACACAGGGCGTCGGCGAGGATGAGCCGACCTTCGGCGTCGGTGTTCAACACCTCGACGGTCTTCCCGTTGCGGTAACGGATCACGTCGCCGGGTCTCTGGGCGCCTCCGCCCGGCATGTTCTCGGCCAGAGGGACGTAGGTGGTGACGTCCAGTGGCACTCCCAGTCGGGCGATCGCCCAAGTGGCGGCAGCCACCGCGGCTCCCCCGGCCATGTCGGTCTTCATCGCCTCCATCTGATCGGGGTTCTTCAACGACAGCCCACCCGAGTCGAAGGTGACCCCCTTGCCCACCAGACACAGTCTCGGTCCTCCCCCCCGGTAGCGGAGCTGCAACAGGCAGGGCTCCCGGTGCGAACCGGCTCCCACTGCCAGGATGCCGGCCAGTCGTTCCTCCCGGAGACGGTCCGGCCCCCAGATCTCGGCCTCCACCCCCGGGGGCATCTCCTCGGCGATCCCCGATGCCAGCGCCCGAGGTGGCTTGTCGGCCGCCGGCCGGTTGACCAGGTCGCGGGCCATACCGACGGCGTCCACCACCACTTGCGCCCGGTCCACCTCGGGCCGAGGTGCTCGCCCCACCAGCTCCAAGACGGTCTCGTCGCTGGCCGGCTGGGAGCGGTATTCGGTGAAGGCGTAGTCGGCCAGACCGAACCCCTCGACGGTCGCCGCGGCCGCGCCTTCGATCGGAATGGAAGCCAGGGTGGTGGCCAGGGTCCGGGCCCAGTCGACGGCACGCCGGGCGTACCCGGCGGCTTGGCGGACGGCCTCGTGATCGGCGGTGGACCCCAGGCCGGTCAGCACCACCCACGGCACCGGGGACCCCTCTCTGGCCGACAGGGCCGCGACCTCACCCAGTCGACCCTCGAACCGTCTGGCTTGGAGGGTCTCCTGCGAGATCAGGGAACGGATGTTGCGGGGCACCTCCCCGCCCTCGAGCACACCGACCACCAGGGCATCGGCCCGACTCTGGGAGATCGATCGGATCCTTCTGATCTGCATGACCCGAGGATACGGGCGGCGGGCCACCCGGTTTACAGTTGTCCCATGCAGGATCAGGTGGCTATAGCCCGTCCGTTGCCGGGTCCTGCCCTGCGACCCCCAATCGCCAACCTGAGGAAGGGCTTCGCCTTCCTGCTGGTCCTCGCCTGCGTAGTCGCCGCCTGGGAGGGTTACAAGCTCATGGCGGGGGCCACCGGAGGTCGGGTCCCGTTCACCGACGTTGCGCTTCCCGTGCGGGGAGACGACAAGTCGATGCCCCACGTCTGGGACATCCTCGCCGCTCTCTTCTCCCCCAGGCAGCGAGGCTCGGATGAGCTTCTCTTCCCCTTCCTGCTCAAGAACGCCCTGTTCACATGGAGGGAAGCCGCCACCGGCTTCCTGGGAGGGTCCACCCTCGGATTCCTGCTGGGAGTGGCGTTCGCCCGCTCCAAGCTGCTGGAACGGGGATTGATGCCCTACGTGGTGATCTCCCAGACCGTGCCGCTCATCGCCATCGCCCCGATGGTGGTGATCTGGGGGTCGGCGGTGGGTTGGCCCGCCTGGGTGTCGGTCTCGTTGATCGCCGCCTACCTCACCTTCTTCCCGGTGACCATCAACACCCTGCGCGGTCTGTTGTCGCCTCCCGCCACCGCCACCGAGTTGATGCGCTCCTATGCGGCCACACCATCCCAGATGCTCTGGAAGCTCCAGGTTCCGGCCGCGCTCCCATACGTGTTCACCGCCCTCAAGGTCTCGGCCACCGCCTCGGTGATCGGCGCCATCATCGGGGAGCTCCCCGCAGGCCTCAACGAGGGCCTGGGGCGGTCCCTCCTGACCTTCAGCTACTACTACATCTCCGGTCCCGAGAAGCTGTACGGGGCCATCCTGGTGTCGGCGTTGCTCGGTATCGCCTTCGTGGGCCTGGTGTCCGGGGTGGAGAGGCTGGTGGTGAGGAGAGGAGGCGCGGGTGGCTGAATCGATGGTGTCGATCGACGGGGTCCACATGGTCTTCAACCAGGGCGGCGCCGACGAGGTGACCGCCCTGAGCGGCATCGACCTGGAGATAGCACCCGGAGACTTCGTCTCGCTGATCGGACCCTCGGGCTGCGGCAAGAGCACCCTGTTGCGCCTTATCGGCGACCTGCTCTCCCCCACCTCGGGCACGGTCACCGTCAACGGCAAACCCGCCTCCCGAGCCCGGCTCGACCGGGACTACGCCATGGTGTTCCAGCAGGCCACCCTCCTGGAGTGGCGGAAGGTGATCCGCAACGTGGAGCTCCCCCTGGAGATCATGGGGATGGACCCCAGGGCGAGGAGGGCCAAGGCCAGGGAGATGCTCGACCTGGTCGAGCTGGGCGGGTTCGCCGACCACTACCCCTGGCAGCTGTCCGGCGGCATGCAGCAGCGGGTGGCGATCGCCCGGGCGCTGTCGTTCGACCCGGCTCTTCTCCTCATGGACGAACCCTTCGGCGCCCTCGACGAGATGACCCGGGAACGGCTCCAGATGGAGCTGATGCGCATTTGGCAGCGCACCGGCAAGACGATCGTCTTCGTCACCCACTCGATACCGGAAGCCGTGTTCCTCTCGACTCGGGTTGTCGTCATGTCCCCCCGACCGGGTCGGATAGTGGAGACCATCGACATCGACCTGCCCCGCCCCCGAACCTTCGATACCAGGGAGGACCCGCGTTTCTTCGAACTCCTCACCCAGGTGCGTGAAGCTCTGCGAGGCGTCGAGGTGGAGGTTCCATGACGACCTGGCTCGGCCGCTATCTGCCGGCTGCGGGCCTGTTCGTGGCCGGCCTGGCGGTGTGGGAGGCGTTCGTGGTCGTCTTCGACATCCAGGGCTTCCTTCTGCCCCGACCGTCGGTGATCGCCGGCACCTTCCTGCGAGAGCTTCCGGTGGTGGTGCCCGCCGGGCTGTTCACCCTGAGGGAGGCGGTGGGAGGATTCGCCATGGGCGCCGTCTTGGCGGTGTTGGCGGCTCTGGCCACGGCCCGCTGGTCCCTGGTGAGGGAGGGGATCCTTCCGTTCGCGGTGGCGGCCAACTCGACGCCGATCATCGCCCTGGCTCCCATCACCAACCAGTGGTTCGGGATAACCAACCCGCTGTCGAAGATGACGGTGGTGGCGGTGATGGTGTTCTTCCCGGTGATGATCAACATGGTGAGGGGCCTGACCGAGGTGAAGACCTCCGAGCTGGAGCTGATGCGTTCCTACGCGGCTCGTCCGCTCGAGGTGCTGTGGAAGGTGCGGATCCCCAACTCCCTGCCCTTCCTGTTCAGTGCCCTCAAGGTCGGGACGGCGCTGTCCGTGATCGGAGCCATCGTCGCCGAGTACTTCGGTGGATCCCGGCAGGCCCTGGGCGTCTACATCTCCCAGCAGGCGGCGCTGTTCCACTTCGCGGAGGCGTGGGCGGCGATCATCGTCGGCTCGGTGATGGGGATCGGCTTCTACGCGGTGGTGCTGGCCGCCGAGCGACTAGCCATGCCCTGGCACGTCTCCCTCCGATCCGGCTGAAGGCGGCATCGGCCGGACGGACCGGCTAGTTTCACCTTGTCAGACAACGGGGCGGGACACACGACAGAACAGGAGACAGAACATGCCCAAGCATCGTTGGGGACTCTGGTCCCTGGTCACTGCGACGGTGATGCTGGCGGCGGCTTGCGGCGGGGGAGGCACCTCCACCACCGCGGCGCCGGGAGGCACCGAAGCGCCCGCGGAGCTCACTCCGGTGAAGTTGCAGCTCCAATGGGTGACCCAGAGCCAGTTCGCCGGCTACTTCGCCGCGGTCGACCAGGGTTACTACGCGGACGAGGGCCTGGACGTGACCATCCTGGAAGGGGCGGTGGACATCGTGCCCCAGCAGGTGGTGGCGGCCGGGCAGGCCGAATTCGGTCTGGCTTGGGTTCCCAAGGCGTTGGTGTCCAACGAGGAGGGTGCCGGTCTGGTCAACATCGCCCAGGTGTTCCAGCGGTCGGGGACCCTCGAGGTGTCGTGGGCGGACACCGGGATCGACCATCCCACCGAATGGGCCGGCAAGAAGGTGGGCACCTGGGGATTCGGCAACGAGTTCGAGCTGACCGCTGCCATCGAGAAGTTCGACGTTCCCGATGTGGAGTTGGTGCAGCAGCCCTTCGACATGTCCCTGCTCCTCAACCGGGAGGTCGACGCCGCTCAGGCCATGACCTACAACGAGTACGCCCAGGTGCTGGAGGCGGTCAACCCGGAAACCGGTGAGCTCTACCAGCCGGAGGACCTGCTGGTGGTCGACTTCAACGACCCGGAGATCGCCACCGCCATGCTCCAGGACGCGGTGTGGGTCCGGGCCGACTGGCTGGAGGACCCCGCCAACCAGGATCTGGCGCGTAGGTTCCTGAAGGCCTCGTTCAGGGGTTGGATCTTCTGCCGGGACAACTTCCAGGAGTGCGTCGACATCGTCCTCGCCAACGGCCCCACCCTCGGCGCCAGTCACCAGCAGTGGCAGCTCAACGAGATCAACAAACTGATCTGGCCGTCGCCCCTCAAGATCGGGATCATGGACCCCGACCTGTGGGCCCAGACCATCGACGTGGCCACCAGCCAGAACGTGATCGAGGCCGACCCCGGTCCCGACGCCTACCGCACCGACCTGGCGGAAGCCGCGGTGGCCGAACTCGAAGCCGAGGGCCTCGACGTGATCGGCTCGGGGTGGCAGCCGGTGACGGTGGAACTCAGGGAAGGCGGCGAATAGCCGCACGGTCTGGGGGCCGCCCGGCGGGCGGCCCCCAGCTTCTAGTAGGTTTGGAATCGGATCGACCGAGGAGGAACCGATGGCCAACGTGGTGCGTGCCGCGGTCGTGCAGACCGCGTGGACGGGCGACAAGGACTCGATGATCGAAAAGAACGTGAAGTACGCCCGGGACGCCGCCGCCCAGGGCGCCCAGGTGATGTGCTTCCAGGAGCTCTTCTACAGCCCCTACTTCTGTCAGGTCCAGGAGGACGAGCACTTCTCCTACGCCGAGCCGGTACCCGACGGCCCCACCACCCGGCTGATGCAGAGCGTCGCCAAGGAGACCGGGATGGTGTTGGTGGTCCCGGTGTTCGAGAAGGAGGACGAGGGCTTCTACTACAACACGGCGGCGGTGATCGACGCCGACGGCACCTACCTCGGCAAGTACCGGAAGACCCACATCCCCCATGTGAAGGGCTTCTGGGAGAAGTTCTACTTCCGGCCGGGGAACCTGGGCTACCCGGTGTTCGACACCGCGGTGGGTCGGATCGGCGTGTACATCTGCTACGACCGCCACTTCCCCGAAGGGTGGCGAGCCCTGGGTCTGAACGGCGCCAAGATCGTGTTCAACCCGTCCGCCACCAGCCGGGGTCTCTCCATGTACCTGTGGAAGCTGGAGCAACCCGCCGCGGCGGTGGCCAACGAGTACTTCGTGGCGGCCATCAACCGGGTGGGGAAGGAGCCGTTCGGCGACAACGACTACTACGGCTCCTCCTACTTCGTGGATCCCCGTGGCCAGATCGTCGAAGGTGAGGCGTCCGACACCGAGGAGGAGCTGGTGGTGAGGGACCTCGACCTCGACATGATCGACGAGGTTCGCCGGGTGTGGGCCTTCTACCGGGACCGGCGACCCGACATGTACGGCGACCTGGTTCGGCCGTAGAGGAGGCGCCTGTGGGTCTCCACGCCGACCTGCTCGCCCGCCATCGGAGGGTGATGCCCTCCTGGCTGGCGCTCTACTACCAGGAACCCATATCGCTGGTGGACGGCGAGGGCTGCCGGGTCCGGGACGCCGAGGGCAACACCTACCTCGACTTCTTCGGGGGGATCCTCACCACCATCTCGGGGTACAAGGTGCCCCAGGTGGTCGAGGCGATCAAACGGCAGGCCGAGAAGATGCTCCACACCTCGACCCTGTACCTGATCGAACCCCAGATCGAACTGGCGGAGAAGATCGCCGAGCTGTCGCCCATCCCCGACGCCAAGGTGTTCTTCACCAACTCGGGGACGGAGGCCAACGACACGGCACTCCTGCTGGCCACCGCCTACCGGCACTCCAACCAGATCCTGGCGTTGCGCAACAGCTATCACGGTCGATCGTTCTCGGCCATCTCGGTGACGGGCAACCGGTCGTGGTCGCCGTCCAGCCTCAGCCCGCTCCAGGTGACCTACGTACACGGCGGGTACCGCTACCGCAGCCCCTTCGGTCACCTTCCCGACGACCAGTTCATCGCGGCCTGTGTCGACGACCTCCGCCACATGATCGACGTGGCGACCTCGGGCGACGTGGCTGCGATGATCGCCGAGCCCATCCAGGGGGTCGGCGGGTTCGTCACCCCACCGGACGGTTTCTTCGGAGCCATGAAGGAGGTGCTGGACGAGCACGGCATCCTGTTCATCTCCGACGAGGTGCAGACCGGATGGGGGCGCACCGGCGAGCACTTCTGGGGTATCGAAGCCCACGGGGTGGTGCCCGACATCATCACCTTCGCCAAAGGGGTCGGCAACGGCCTGGCCATGGGCGGGGTGATCGCCCGGGCCGAGATCATGGACTGCATCCAGGCCAACTCGATCTCCACCTTCGGCGGCAACCCGTTGGCCGCGGCCGGAGCCTTGGCCAACATCGAGTTCATCCTCGCCAACGACCTGCAGACCAACGCCTACAAGGTGGGGAGCCACCTCAAGGCCCGACTCGACCATCTGCGGGACCGCTCCCCCATCGTCGGGGACGTCAGGGGCAAGGGCCTGATGATCGGGGTGGAACTGGTGCGGCCCGGCGGCAAGGAACCCAACCCGGAGGCCACCTCGGCGGTGATGGAGGAGACCCGACGCCGGGGCCTGCTGGTGGGCAAGGGGGGCCTGTACGGGAACGTGCTGCGGATCGCCCCGCCTCTCACCCTCACCGAGGAGGAAGCCGACGAGGGCTATCGGATCCTGGAAGAGGCCATCGAAGCGGTGGAATAGGGAGGAACCATGCGGATCGTGATCAAGAACGGAACGATCGTCACCTCCACCGAGACCATGGAGGCCGACGTCCTGGTGGAGGACGAGAAGATCGCCGCCATCGCCGCCGGAGGGGCGGAGACCTGGGAGGCCGACCAGGTGATCGACGCTTCGGGACGCTACGTGATCCCAGGGGGCATCGACGTGCACACCCACATGGAGCTGCCGTTCGGCGGGACCTTCGCCTCCGACGACTTCGAGACCGGCACCCGGGCGGCCGCCTGGGGCGGCACCACCACCATCGTCGACTTCGCCGTGCAGGCCAAGGGTCAGGGCCTCATGGAGGGATGGGAGGCGTGGATGGCCAAGGCGGAGGGCCGTTGCGCCATCGACTACGGGTTCCATCTCATCATCGGCGACGTCAACGAGCAGTCCCTCAAGGAGATGGACCAGGCGGTCGACGAGGGGGTCACCTCCTTCAAGATGTTCATGGCCTACCCGGGGGTGTTCTACTCCACCGACGGTGAGATCCTCAGGGCGATGCAGAAGGCGTCCGAGAACGGCTCGACCATCATGATGCACGCCGAGAACGGCATCGCCATCGACGTGCTGATCGAGCAGGCCCTGCAACGGGGTGAGACCGACCCGATCTACCACGGGATCGTCCGCAAGTCGGTGCTGGAGGGCGAAGCCACCCACCGGGCGATCAAACTCGCCGAGGTGGCGGGCTGTCCGCTCTACATCGTCCACATGTCGGCTCAGGAGGCGCTGGAAGAGGTGACCATCGCCCGGGACCAGGCGATGAACGTGTTCGCCGAGACCTGCCCCCAGTACCTGTTCCTGTCACTGGACGACCTGGGCAACGGCTTCGAGGGAGCGAAGTACGTCTGCTCACCACCGCTGAGGGACCGGGCCGAGGGCCATCAGGATGCTCTGTGGGCGGGTCTGGCCACCAACGACCTTCAGGTGGTGTCCACCGACCACTGCCCGTTCTGCTTCGACGAGTTCGCCGGACTGCCCGCCCAGAAGCGACTCGGGGAAGGGGACTTCTCGAAGATCCCCAACGGCCTGCCAGGGGTGGAGAACCGGATGGAGCTGATCTACCACGGTGCGGTCGCCGAGGGTCGGCTGGGCCTCAACCGCTGGGTGGAGGTTTGTTCGACCACGCCCGCCAAGATGTTCGGCATGTACCCCCAGAAGGGCACCATCGCGGTGGGTTCGGACGCGGACATCGTCGTGTTCAACCCCGACGCG
>BPGJ01000012.1 GCA_026002975.1 Acidimicrobiia bacterium | reverse complement strand
AGGACGGCCGGTCGGCTCACGGACCGGATGTTACAGGTGTGCTTCTGTCCGCCCGATCAGGGCTCGTCCGACCCGGTCGACGAAGTCCCAGACCCAGATCCCCACCAGGAACCAAGCCCAATCCCACCCGAGTACCAAACCCAATCCGGCCAGGTTGGCCGCGGCCAGAGCGACCCCAGGACGACCCTTCGACACGCCGACCGCACCTCGGCCCGCCACCACCGGTACCAGGTAGGTGAGCGACCCGAGCAGGATCTGGCCTACGCCTGCCACCACCACCGCGACCGTCGCCCGGCCGAACACCGGGGTGGGTCGGCCCGTGATCAGCCCGGAGCCATCGACCACCAACCAGCCCCACAGCCAAACCAGCCCGGCGAGAACCTGCATAGGTGGCAGACCGTTACGGACAACCCGGCTGCCCAACCGCAGCAGGATCCCCGTCACGATGGCGGCGCCTGCAGCCGCGACACCCAAGGTGCCCCAGCCCACCATCTCGAAGCCGCCTACCAGCCCGCCGACCATCGCCGCCACCGAAGCCGCCGCTGCCCACCAGGCCACCCGCGCCTCCACACCGCTCACCATCCGGTGGTGGGCCAACGTAGGTAGGAAGGTGGGGAGAGTCCCGAAGATCGTCAGACCCACCAGACCGACCAGGTTGAGATGGAGATGGACCGTACGCACCCGAAGATACGTGGATTCGAAGACGCCGAGTGCCAGCAGGATCCCGACCGTGACCCCCACCATACCGCCGGCCAGGGCCAGCAGGTAGAAACGGGTGGAGAGGTCGAATCGACGGAGCAGGCTCCTCCGGATGGACGCCACCAGCATGTAGCCGAGCAGACAGAGACCCGAGACGACGGACACGCCCCCGGCGACGAGCGCCGTCTCCCAGCCGGCCTCCACTCCCACCACCACCATTCCCACCCCCAGAGCCAGCGACCATCTCTGCGCGGCGGCGACCTCCGGGCGAGGCGGACGGGAGGCAGCCCAGGTGATCACGAAGAGGGGCGCGGCGCCGGAGATCACCAACAGCACGGTCCCCGCCAGGAACAAGTGGATCCCCGCCCACGGCGACTTTCCCCGGACCGCCGCCCAGCTCCCGACGACCCCTGCCGAGCCGGCGTATATCCCGGCCAACCGGAAAGCGGAGCCGGCGAGGCGATGCGCGGCCACCACCCGACCCGTCATGGCACCAACGAGACCGCCAACAACACCACCAGGCTCGACACCGCCACCCCGGCGATACCCACCCAGCGGGTCGACGTTGCTTCGCCTCTCGTCGCCACCAGCCCGTGCAGTGCAGCCAACCCGAACGAGACCAACGCCAGGACGACCTTCGTTCCGAGTATCGAACCGTATCCGGGTCGGGTGAACGAGCCGAGTGTTACCCCCCGATGCCAAGCCAGTGCCAGTCCCGATGCGAGGAGAACCGGCATCAGAGCCAAGGTGGCGACCCGGCCGAACCGTCTACCGGCTTCGACGAACAGGGCGGTCCGGTCCTCGGGGGCGAGGGTCGTGGCTGCTGCCGGCCGCACGATCAGGGAGAGCGCGAGCTGGCCGCCCACCCACAGGATGGCTGCTCCCACGTGGAAGAACCGCACCAGCCACCAAACCGACATGCACGTAGAGTCGGCACTCTCGCTCGATTCGACGTCGAACCGTCAGGGCCGAAAGTCCCTTCCTGGCACTCTCGCCCCCCAACCGCAACTCTGGGTGTAGGCTGACCCACGCTGGGGAAGGGCCTCAGTCGGGGCTGGCGATGACTGCCGCGGTTCATCCCGTGTCTGTCGTCCCCATCCTGAGGTGATGCGAGGAGGTACGGGATGAGACGGATGATGCTGGCCGCCGCTGTGGCGGTCTTGATGGTCGTTTCGGTGGCACCGGCGGCGCTGGCCGGTGAGGTCAAGGGGCCCACGGGGCCGGATGGTGCCCAGGGCGGCGACACCCCTATCGCGGGGTTCTCGTTCGGTGAAGGAGCCGCGTCGATCTGTTCGTTCTCCGGACTGAACGACGTCATCGACGAGACCGAACCGACCCGGACCCAGTCGTATGGGACGTTCATGGTGTTGATCAAGAACACCCTGGGAGTGAGCACCCAGGAAGCGAAGGCGATCCTCGGGGAATCACCCGACCAGCTGTGTAACCCCAACAGGGCGCCCTGGGGCAACCCCAAGAAGGCCTAGGCCACCCGAATCCGGGAAGAGACCCCCGGCCGTCGGGGGTCTCTTCCGCGTCTTAACATCGGTCGTATGACACCTACGGACAAGACGGTGGTAGTAACCGGGGGAGCCAACGGCATCGGCCGGCAGGTGGTGTTGGAGGCGATCCGCCGAGGCGCCCGGGTCGCCGCAGTGGACATCCGACCCGACGACCTCGCAGAGACCGAGAGGTTGGCGGAGGATCGGGCTCGTATCGCCACCTTCGTCTGCGACGTGACCGACCGGGACGCGGTCGCCGCCCTTCCCGCCCAGATCACCGAGAGGTTGGGTCCGGCCGACATGGTGATCCACGTGGCCGGCATCATCCAGCCGTTCGTCAAACTCGCCGACCTCGACTACCCGACAATCGACCGGGTGGTACGGGTGAATCTGTACGGGACCATCCACGTGGTCAAGGCGTTCCTTCCCCACCTCCTCGACCGCCCCGAAGGTTGGGTTGCCGCCGTGTCGTCGATGGGCGGCTATCTGCCGGTGCCGGGACAGGCGGTGTATGGCGCCACCAAGGCCGCGGTGAAGCTGCTGACCGAGGCTCTCTACGCCGAGCTGCTCGACACCCCGGTGGGAGTGTCGGTGATCATGCCGGGGGCGGTCGCCACCGAGATCACCGCCCACTCCGGAGTGGAAGCGCCCCGGGTGGAGGGGCGACGAACCCCCCGGACCACTTCCCCGGAGGAGGCCGCCCGGATCATCTGGGATGGGATCCGAGCCCGCCGCCTCCACATCTACGTGGGGTCCGACGCCAAGCTGATGGGTCGGCTCCAAAGGCTGGCGCCTCGCCGGTCGATCCATCTCATCCAACGTCAGATGAGGGACCTGCTCGGCTAGTCGAACACCAGGTCCGCCACCACCGGGAAGTGGTCGGAGGCCTGCGAGCGGATCACCCCGGCGTCGACCGCTCTCATGTCGGGGGTGTGGAAGATGTAGTCGATCCGATACCGCGGGTCGGCCGAGTTGGAGGTGAACCCGTCGCCTGTCCCCGCCTCCGCCCAGGCGTCCACCCACCCGGCGGCGAGCAGCTCCGTGATCTGGCGCCAGCCCGGCCGGGCGTTGAAGTCCCCCATCAGCACGGCGGGTCGCACTCCACCCCATTCGTCGAGGATGATCGCGATCTGCTCTCGGTGCACCGGATACAGGTCGGCTTCCGGGTCTTCGTCGTGGAAGGCCGGGTCGTTGATGTGCTGGAGGTGGGTGGAGATCACCAGCAGCTCCCGACCGGCCACGTCGACGGTCACCCCGAGGTAGCCCCGGCGGAGCGGAGTGCCCACCTGAGGGAGGTAGGCGGTGTCGACTCCGAGGATCGGGAAGCGGGAGAGAACCGCGTTTCCCCAGGTCGGGTCGGTGGTGCCGAAGAAGGCGGCGTGTTCGAAACCGAGGCGGCGCTGCAGCAGGGTCAGCTCGTCGGTGACGCCGCTGATCAGCCGCCCCCTGGGCACCTCCTGGAGGGCGACGATGGAAGCTTCGGTGTCCTCGATCACCCGGGCGATGGCCTCCACGTCGAAACGGCCCGAGATGTCGAAAGCCGAGTGGATGTTGTAGGTCATCACCCGGAGCGGCTCCGAGTTGGGCTGGGGAAGCTGGCGTCCGGTGGAGGCAGCGAGCAGCCCGACCACCGGCAACACCAGCATCGCCCCGCCGAATCCCCACAGGAGAGACGGAGACCGCCGGCTCACCCCAGGTCGGAGACCCACCGCAGCCGCCCCCGCCACGGCCAGCAACACCACTCCGGCGAGCCGGGCCTGAGTCTGGTCGAACCCGAGACGCAGGTCGAGGGGCAGGTAGTAGGCGAGACCAAACCCCAGGAACACCAGCAGGCCGAGGGGGGCGAACACCGCCGCCGGAGCCACCCGGCGGTGCTCGGAATCGGGAACCATGGCCGACCAGGCCAGCGCCGCGCCCGGCACTCCTACGACGGCCAGCCAGCCGTAGGCGGGCGACTCCGCGGCAGTCAAAGCTCCGACCGCGGCGGCCAACCCCACCAGCCCGGCCATCCGGGACCGCTCCCCCAACCGGATGGCCGCCAACCCGGCCACGTTGAGCAGGGCGATGGCTAGTTGCGCCTGGGCTCCTCCGATCCCAGCCGTCTCCGACAACCAGCCCTGATTCTGGAAGACGAGAGCCTCGAAGAACAAGAACGGGCCCAGCAGCAGGAGGGTGAGCCCCCCCGGCCAGGAGACCCCCCTCCTCTCGGGGGCCGGCGTAACCCACAGCAGGTAGACCGCGGCTGCGGCCAGGGCCACGACGGCGATCAGAGACCCCGGTCCCGGTTGGTAGGCGAGGTCCAGGCTGAGGGACATTCCCTTGATGGCCGAGTCGAAGGCGAGGCCGAGGAGGAGGCCGTCGACCGTGACCTCCCGGCCCATGACGGCCAGCACCCCCCAGGACGCCACGAAGCCGGCGGTTGCCACAGCCGACGACCACAAGTCGACCGCCGGGTCGTCGAGGAGCTGGTTGGCCACCCGGGCCACCGCCAGGATCCCCACGGCGGCGAACAGCAACGGCCTGGGTCTCACGAAGATCGATCGAGCAGAGCCGCCGAGGCCGCCGGCGACGAAGGGAGCCAAGGCGATGGGCACCAGATCCAGGGTGGCCACGCCGACGGTGTCCCGCAGATACCAGGTGATCGAACCGAAAAGGAAACGCATCGACTGGAGGCCCAGCACCAGCACCAGCCCACCCAGGAGGGACCTCTGGAGCCGGGTGGCCGGGTCGGCGGGCGGCATGGGAACCAGGTTACGGCGACCGGCTACCGGACTCATCTACCGCGGCGGGCCGGGGTACCCGACCCTCGCTCGGGGCGTCAGACGATCAGTCCCACCACCAGCGCGAAGATGGCGGTGAGGCCGGTCATCGACCAGACGGTGGTGCCGACGTAGAAGCGCTGCATCCGGTCCATACGCTCGGCCAGGGCTTCGAAGCGGGCTTCGAGGCGTTCTTCGAACCGGTCGAACCGCTGCTCGAAACGGTCCATCCGCTCCTCGAGCCGATCCATGCGTACCCGAAGCTCGTCGACCCGGGCTGCTACCCGGGCGAGTTCGTCTCCCAGTGTGTGCACCCGGCCACCCAGGGATTGAACGTCCGACCGGGTGGCCATCTCGTCGGATGGTCGCAGGTAACTCATGAGCGTCTGGGCGTGCTCACGGCCGAGCACCCTCTCGAGCTCAGCATACAGAGCCTCCCGGGAAGCCGACCCCGACATGCCCCCAAACATCCCTCGACATCCGGACCATGTCAAGGGGTTCGGGAACTGCTGTCGTAGTGCCGGTCGATCGCCTGGTATCCGGCATGCCACAACCACCTGCCCGACCTCACCCCTCCAGACCACCCGGGTCGGGGGGCACGTCGACCGAATACGATTCCAGGACCTCCAACGGGACGATCTCCAGTGCTCGCTCGTGGGTGGAGGCCAACACCACCGGGCAGGCCGCACCGTCGAGATGGGCCCGCAGCCAGTTGGCCGCGGTGACGCACCACCGGTCGCCGGGACGCAGGCCGGGGAATCGGAACTCGGGCCTGGGAGTGACCAGGTCGTTGCCGATCCGCAACTGATGCTCGAGGAACTCCCGGGTCACGACCGCGCATATGGTGTGGCTCCCCACATCGGAGTCGTCGGTGTTGCACGACCCGTCCCGATACCAGCCGGTGAGGGGATCGAAGGAGCAGGGTTCCAGTTCCCCGCCGAGCACGTTCCTGGCCATCGCATCCAGTATGCCGTCGGTAACTTGAGGTCGTGACCGACTACGAGACGTTGCGTCGACAGTTCACCTGGAGGATCCCCGAGAGGTTCAACCTCGGGGTGGCCTGCTCCGACGCCCACCCGGCCCACCGACCCGCCCTGATCGCGATCGACCGCCTAGGCCGCCCCACCACCTACACGTTCGGGCACCTGTCGCGACTCTCCAACCGGCTCGCCAACGTGCTGGCCGGGTTGGGGGTCGTCCAGGGCGACCGGGTGGGGGTGGTTGTTCCCCAGTCCCTCGCCGCCGGTGTGGCCCATCTGGCGATCTGGAAACTGGGTGGGGTGTCCCTCCCGTTGGCTTCCCTGTTCGGACCCGACGCTCTCGCCTACCGGCTGGCCGACTCGGGGGCCAAGGCGGTGATCGTCAGCCCCGAAAACGTCGACAAGGTCGCAGAGGCGGCACCCGACCTGCCCCGGCTGGTGACCGGGGACCACCTGGAAGGAATGATGGACTCGGCCTCCGACCGGTTCCAGCCGGTGGAATCGTCGTCGCAGGACCCGGCCTATCTGATCTACACCTCGGGAACCACCGGCCCACCCAAAGGGGCTCTCCACGCCCACCGGTCCCTGTTCGGGCACCTTCCCGGGTTCGAGTGCTACTACGAGTTCGCCGACGTGGCCCCGGAAGGCCGCACAGACCTCGCCACGCTGCCCAGCAGCCGGCCCGGGGACCGCCACGACCTGATCTGGACCCCGGCCGACTGGGCGTGGATCGGCGGGTTGATGGACGTGCTGGTTCCCTCCTGGTACTTCGGCATCACCGTCCTCACCGCCGACCACGACTTCGACCCGGAGTGGGCCGCCGACCTGATGGCCGACCACCGGGTCACCCTCACATTCCTTCCCCCCACCGCCCTGAAGATGATGCGGGCCGCCGGGGTCACCCGGGCCTCCGGCCTGCGGCTACGAGCGGTCTTCACCGGCGGGGAGCCGCTCGGGGAGGAGATGCTGGCCTGGGGTCGGGAGGGTCTCGGAGCACCCATCAACGAGGGTTACGGCCAGACCGAAGCCAACCTGGTGGTGGGCAACTGCTCGTCGGTGTGGCCGGTCAGGCCCGGGTCGATGGGGCGCCCCTTGCCCGGCCACGACGTCCAGGTCCAGGACGAAGAGGGCAGGAGGCTGATCGGCGAGGTCGGAGAGATCTGCGTCGCGGCGCCCGACCCGGTGATCATGCTCGGCTACTGGAACCGTCCGGACGCCACCGCCGAGAAGTTCCGGGACGGATGGCTCCTCACCGGCGACCTCGGCATGGAGGACCCCGACGGCTACCTGTGGTTCGTGAGCCGCAAAGACGACGTGATCTCGTCGATGGGATACCGGATCGGACCGGGCGAGATCGAGGACTGCCTGATGGGACACCCCGCGGTGGCTCTATGTGCCGTGGTGGGTGTCCCCGACGATCTGCGGGGACAGGTGCCCGCAGCCTTCGTGGTGCTCCGGCCGGGAATGGAGCCGTCCGACAGGCTGGCCGCCGAGCTGCAGGACCACGTCCGAGTCCGTCTCGCCGCCCACGAGGTGCCCCGCCACGTTCGGTTCGTCGACGACCTTCCCCGCACCACCACCGGCAAGATCATGCGGAGAGCGCTGCGGGCCGCCTGGGAGGAAGGTATTTCCTCTTAGCCTGAGGGTGATGCGGGTCGTAGTGAACGTGACCGACCAGACGACCTCCCGCGCCGCGGCGGCCCTGGCCGCCCATCGGGAGATCACCGAGGTCGGGTTGCTTCGGCACCGTCCGGGCCCGGGTTGGGAGCATCGGATGCGGAGCGTGGAGACACCCGACGGGTTCGATGTTCTGGTGACGGCGCGACCCGTCGAAGGACTCGGCCTGCGCCAGGTGACCCCTTCGGGGGGAGGTCAAGTCGAATGGGCTTCCCCCTCCGGCCTGGCCCGCACCCTGGGCCGTGACCTGCCGGGGGCCGAACCGGCCATCACCGTCGCAGGTCGGCCTCTCAGACGGGGCCGGCGGATACCGTTCCCGGCCCCGCTCGGGTGGCTACGGGCCGAACAGGGTCCCGACGGCGTGTGGTTCGCTCCCACCGAGCGCCGGGTCGCCGGGGGTGGTCGCCTTCGTCGGGGATCGAGCCCGGGCGGTGGTAGACGACCCGGCCTACATGGCTGCGGTGTGTCTGGCTGCGGGGGTGTTCTGTCCTCCCGGCCCAGTGTGGAACCATCCCGACTACGAAGCCCGGGTCGTCGAACTCGGGCTGGTAGTCAGCTCGACGACACCCTGACCGGAGTCTCTTCGGTCTCGACGTCGACCGTGGAACTGGTCTGGACCACGGGAGGCGCAGGTACCGGCCTGACCACCGGAGTCAGCGTCTCCTCCAACACGACCAGCTCCACTCCCCCCACCACGTCGGCGATCAGGTTGTACATCACAGCAGCCAAGGTGGACAGCCCGGTCGCGAGCACCCCGAAGAACACCGATCCGAACACGGCGAGGCGGAGGAAGGCGTCGGTGTCGGCGAACGGCTGGGACCCCTCCTCCAACAGGGTGATCTCTATCAGGAAGTCGGTCACCTTCTGGGGTAGCCCCGCGGCGTTGACGGTGGACCAGAACATGACCAGACCGAGCACCAACCCCAGGGAAACGACCGCCCAGAAGATGGCCGACACCTTGAACACCGTCCAAGGGTCGACCCTGCGGATTATTCGCCGGACACGGCGGACCTCGGCCATTCAGGCCTCCTCTCCTGCGGAGCTCGGCATTCTACCGGCCATGGGCGCGACCCGGCCGAGTTGGTCGAGGCGGCGCCGCCCGTGCAGTACCCGACCGGTCCTCCACGCCGCCATCACCTACCGCCTCCGCCTAAAGAGTCGACAGCGCTCGGGCATCGGACCGGGGGCACGGTCAGTCTGGCTCATCCTCCCTGTGTACCACGGTGAAAGCCGACAGCTCACCGTCGCCCACGTCCATCACCTTCACCCCGGTGGCCGCCCGGGACTGCCTCGAGATCTGGGACACCTTGGTGCGGATCCCGATCCCTGCCGACGAGATGAGGAACACCTCGCGGTCCTTGGTGACGGCCCTGGCTCCGACCAGACGGCCCCTCACCCGGGTCAGCTTGATCGCCTTCACCCCCACACCTCCCCGGCCTTGACGGGGAAACTCGTCGAGAGGGGTTCGTTTGCCGTATCCACCCGAGGTGACCAGAAGTATCTCGTCTCCGTCCTTGGACGACGCCGCCGCCACCACCCGGTCGCCCTCCCGGAGGCGGATCCCCCTCACCCCCCGGGTGGCCCGACCCATCGGCCGCAGGTCGGTCTCCGGGAACCGGATACCCATACCCTGCTCGGTGAAGATCAGCACGTCGTCGTCTCCGTTGGTGGTCCGGACCGCCACCAGCTCGTCGCCCTCGTCAAGACGGATCGCCACCAGCGTCGTGTTGCGGGAGTCGTACTCCCTGAACTCGGTCTTCTTGGCCTGCCCGTGCCGGGTCACCATCACCAGGTAGCGGTTGGTCTCGTAGTCCCGGGTGTCGATCACCGCCTGGATCCGCTCCTCCGGGTCGAGGGGCAGCACCGACTGGGCCAACACGCCCCGGGAGGTGCGACCCTGGATCGGGATCTGGTGGGCCTTGATGCGGTGGACCCGGCCTGAGTTGGTGAAGAACAGCAGGTATGCGTGGGCGGTGGTGTGGACCAGATGGGCGATCACGTCGTCCTCGGCCACCTCCGCGGCTTTGACGCCCCGGCCTCCCCTCCCCTGGGTGCGGTAGGTGGCGGCAGGCACCGCCTTCAGGTACCCGGTCTGGGAGACCGTGACGATGAGCTCCTCGTCGGCGATCAGGTCCTCGAGGGACAGCTCGCCTTCGTCGGGGACGATCCGGGATCTGCGGGCGTCGCCGTACTTCTCCTTGATCCCCTCCAGCTCCTCCCGGATGATCGCTCGTCGCCGAGCCGGGTCGGCGAGGATCGCCTCCAGCTCGGCGATGACGGCCCGCAGTTCCTCCAACTCCTGGCGGAGCTTGTCCACCTCCAATGCGGTGAGGCGCCTCAGCGGCATGTCGAGGATGGCGTTGGCCTGTATCTCGGTTAGGTCGAACCGGTCCATCAGGGCCGTCCGGGCCGCCGGGGTGTCGGCCGACCCCCGGATGATGCGAATCACCTCGTCGATGTTGTCGACGCAGACGATCAGCCCTTCGAGGATGTGGGCCCGGTCCCTGGCTTGGGCGAGCCGGTACCGGGTCCTCCGCTCGATGACCTCCATCTGATGGTCGAGGTAGTACCCGACCATCTCCGCCAGGTTGAGGGTTCGGGGCACCCCGTCGACCAGGGCCACCATGTTGTAACCGAACGAATCCTGCAGGGGGGTGTTCTTGTAGAGCTGGTTGAGAACGACTTGCGGATTGGCCGATTTCGTCAACTCGATCACCAGCCGAATCCCCACCCTGGAGGACGACTCGTTGCGGACGTCGGCGATGCCGTTCAGCTTCTTGTCGTCGACCAGCTGCTTGATCTTGGAGATGACCCGCTCGATCGACACCTGGTAGGGCAACTCGGTGACCACGATCGCGGTGCGTCCCTTCTTCACCTCCTGGACGTCGGCCACCGCCCTGATCTTCACCGATCCCCGCCCGGTGGCGAGCGCCTCCCGGATCCCGGCGGTTCCCACCAGGTAGCCCCCGGTGGGGAAGTCAGGGCCCTTGACGAACCGCATGAGCTCCTCGGAGTCGGAGTCGGGGTTCTCCAACATGTGGATGCAGGCGTCGATCACCTCGCCCAGGTTGTGAGGCGGGATGTTGGTGGCCATACCCACCGCGATCCCCTGGGAGCCGTTGGCGAGCAGATTGGGGAAACGGGCGGGCAACACCGCCGGTTCCACCAGCTCCCCCGAATAGTTCTCCACCCAGTCGACCGTGTCCTCCCGGATGCCGTCGAGGAGGTGCATGGCCAGGGCGCTGAGCCGGGCCTCGGTGTAACGCTGCGCGCCGGGTGGGTCGTCGATCGTTCCGAAGTTCCCCTGCGGGTCGATCAGCGGGTACCGCATCGAGAAGTCCTGCCCCATCCGCACCAGGGCGTCGTAGATCGCCTGGTCGCCGTGAGGGTGGTAGTTCCCCATCACCTCCCCCACCACCTTGGCGCACTTGCGGTGGGGGGTCCCCGGCCCGATGTTGTTCTCGAACATCGAGTAGATGATCCGCCGCTGCACGGGCTTCAGGCCGTCCCGCACGTCGGGCAGCGCCCGGGAGACGATCACCGACATGGCGTAGTCGATGAACGCCTGCTCCATCTCGTCGACTATGTCGACGTCGCGGTAACCGGATACGTCGTGGGTCTCGTCTGGCATGGGCTCTAGATATCCAGGAAGCGGACGTCTTTGGCGTTCTGCTGGATGAACGCCTTACGGTCGGCGACGTCGTCGCCCATCAGGATCGAGAAGATCTCCTCGGCCCGGGCGGCGTCTTCCATCTCGACCCGCAGCAGGGTGCGGGTCTCCGGGTTCATGGTGGTCTCCCAGAGGTCGGCGGCGTTCATCTCGCCCAGTCCCTTGAAACGGGTGCGTTTCGCCTTCGGGTGCTGTTGGAGGAACTCCTCGAGGGCGGCTTCGTCCTTCAGGTAGTAGGTCTGGGTGCCCACCTTCACCCGGTAGAGGGGCGGCTGGGCGATGTACACGTAGCCGGCTTCGATCAGCCCCCGCATGTGCCGGTAGAACAGGGTGAGCAGCAGGGTGCGGATGTGGGCACCGTCGACGTCGGCATCCGAGAGCAGGACGATCTTGTGGTACCGGGCCTTGGAGATGTCGAACTCCTCGCCGATCCCGGTCCCGATGGCGGTGATGATGTCCTGCACTTCGGCGTTCTGGAGGGCCTTGGCCAGCCGGGCTTTCTCGACGTTGAGGATCTTCCCCCGGATGGGCAGCACCGCTTGGTGTTCCGAGTCCCGGGCCTGCTTGGCCGGTCCCGCCGCCGAGTTGCCCTCGACGATGAACAGCTCCGCCGAGGCCGGATCCCGGGACGAGCAGTCGGCCAGCTTGTCGGGCAGTCCCCCCGACTCCAACCCCGATTTCCGCCTGGTGAGCTCCCGGGCCCGCCGGGCGGCCTCCCGGGCCTTGGCGGCGGTTATCGCCTTGTCGACGATCCGCCGAGCGTCGGCCGAATAGCGTTCCAGCCATTCGGGGAGCTTCTGGTTGAGGGTCCGTTCCACGTAGGAGCGGATCTCCGAGTTCCCCAGTTTGGTCTTGGTCTGACCCTCGAACTGGGGTTGGCGCACCTTGACCGACAGCACCGCGGTCAGTCCTTCCCGGATGTCCTCCCCGGTTAGGTTGGGGTCCTTGTCCTTCAGGAGGCCTTTCGCCCTGGCGAAGTCGTTGATGGCTTTGGTCAACGCCTTCCGGAACCCCTCCTCGTGAGTGCCTCCCTCGTGGGTGTTGATGTTGTTGGCGAAAGAGAGGACCGACTCGGTGTATCCGGTGGTCCACTGCATCGCCAACTCCAGCTCGGCGTCGTCTGAGCGGTCGACGAACTCGATGATCCTCGGGTGGAGGGGCTCCTTGTTGGCGTTGAGGTGGTTCACGAAGTCGACCAGGCCGCCCTTGTAGAGGAACGATTCCTCCTTTGGCTCGCCGCCGGTGGCGGTCGGCCGCTCGTCCCGGATGGTGACCTCCACCCCCCGGTTGAGGAACGCCATCTCCCTGAGCCGTGAAGCGATGGTGTCGTAGTCGAACTCGGTGGTCTCTGTGAAGATCTCGGGGTCCGGCCAGAAGGTGATGGTGGTTCCCGTGTTGCGCTTCCACGGCTTGACCTTCTCCAACTCGGTGACCGGTCTTCCCCGTTCGAACGCCTGGAACCACACGTATCCGTCTCGCCGCACCTCGGCCTCCAGGCGGACCGACAGGGCGTTCACCACCGACACACCTACCCCGTGGAGGCCTCCCGACACGGTGTAGGCGCCCGACTCGAACTTCCCGCCTGCATGCAGCTTGGTCAGGACGGTGGTCAGCGCCGGTTCCTTGGTCTCGGGGTGTTGATCCACGGGGATCCCCCGCCCGTTGTCGGTGACCCTCACTCCCCCGTCGGCCAGCAACACCACCTCGATCTTGTCGCAGAAGCCGGCCATCGCCTCGTCGACCGCGTTGTCCACGACTTCCCAGACCAGGTGGTGCAGCCCTCGTGGTCCGGTCGACCCGATGTACATGCCGGGACGCTTCCGGACCGGCTCTAGGTCCTTCAGGACGGTGATCTGCTCTGCGCTGTACGAAGATGGAGTCAAGGTCGGCTCGTCAAGGTCGTTCGCCGCCGGTCGCTGGGACCGCCGGTGGTGGGGAGAATCCCCCGGGCGCCTCTCGGCACTCGCAGGAACCCGGTGGGGAAACAGGCCCGAAGGCTGAATTCACGTGTTGTAATTCTAGTCGATGCGGCGGTGATCCCCAAGGTGTGAGCGAGGCGGAGGCCGGAGCTCCACCTCCCGGACGGTGCCTTCACCGAGGCTCGACTCGAGTCGCTGCCGCAGCCCATCCAGCCCGTAGCGGAGGACGCCCACCGCGGCAGGTGAAGCCGCTTCCACCACCAGGAGTCCCCTACGGAGAGACAGCGGTCGGGCCAACCGGTCCCAGGGCGCCCCCGCCAGTTCGGACCAGTCCCGTCGGAGCGCCTCCCAGGTCGTGGGGTCGTCCAGACCTAGTCCGCCCAGCACCCGCCGGATCAGGTCGCCGATCGCGGTCGGTTCCCTCCTCATCGAGGCACCACCTCCCCGCCCCGCACCTCGAAGATCGCTCCTTCCAGAGGGACGTGCTCGAGCGCGGTGGTGGTGACCACGGTCTGGGACGGAGGCAGCGCAGCCTGCAAGGCGACCGCCCGATCGACGTCCAACTCGGAGAACACGTCGTCGAGGAGGAGGACCGGCTCCTCGCCGGTGATCTCCCGGATGACCCGATGGGCGGCGAGGCGGAGAGCCAGGACCAGACTTCGCTGTTCGCCCTGGCTGGCTTCGTAACGGGCGTCCCGACCGTCCACCAGCAGGTTGGGGTCGTCCCGGTGGGGACCGACCGTGGTGATCCTCCGCTCTGCGTCGGTGCGGCGGCTGGCTTCCAGAGCCCGGTGCAGGTCCGCCCTCAGGTCTTCCACTCCCGCCTCCGGACGGTCGGTCCACATCGCCCGGTAGACGAACTCCACCCGTCCTTTCCCCGCGATGTCCCGGTAGGCATCGGTGAGGAACCCACTCAGGGCGGTCACCACCTGGTGACGGCGGGCCACCAGCCGGGCTCCGCTGTCTGCCAGCCTCTCGTCCCACACCGCCCAGGTGACGGGATCGTCGGCCCCCCTCTTGAGAAACGCGTTCCGTTGGCGGAGGGTCCGCTCGAACTGGGCTTGCTCGGCCGCGGCTCCCGGCCACACCTGGTAGGCGACCTCGTCTAGATAGGACCGGCGTTCGCCCGGCCCCCGTTTTATCAGGTCGAGATCGTCGGGGAGGAAGGTCACCACCCGCAGAGCACCTGACAGCTCCGAGTGGCGTGCCGGTCTCTTGCCGTTCAGGAGCACCTGCTTGCGTCCTTGTCGGGGAATCTCGATCTCGATCAGCGCCGACCGGTCGGTTCGGCGCACCTCGCCCCGGACGATCCCGGTCGCTGCGTCACGATGCACCAGCACCCCGTCAGGAGCCCGCCGAAACGACCGGAGGAGCGCCAGATAGGCGACCCCCTCCAAGAGGTTGGTCTTCCCCGCCGCGTTGGGCCCCACCAATATGCTCAGGCTGGGATCCGGCCGCCAATGGACTTCCCTGTAGGAACGGAAGTCCTGGAGGCTGACCCATCCGATCCGCACACGTCAGATCCGCACCGGCATCAGCAGGTACAGGAACGTCGGATCGTCGACACCCCGAATGACGCTCGGCTTCAGTCCGTCGATGGCCTGGATCGACACTTCCTCGGTCGCAACGGCTCCCACCCCGTCGGCCAGGTATCTGGGGTTGAAAGCGATCAACAGGCTCTCACTGTCACCTCGATAGGCCCCCGGAATGTGCTCCGACTCGCCACCCACGTCCTGCCGCGTCACCGAGAGTTCGATCCCGCCGTCGGTGAGGGTCAGCCGCACCGGGATGTGGTCCTCCGCCACCAACGCAACCCGGTTGAGGGCTTCCAGCAGGTCTTCTTTCGGTACCACCACCTCGTTGGGATATCGATCCGGCACCAACGACTGGTACTTGGGAAACGACCCTTCGATCATCCGAACCCGGAGCATCCCTCGCTCCGACGAGAACAGGCCTTCCCTGTCGCCCAGCCCGACCTGGACCTTGGTGGCCCCGACCGTCCGGGGGAGCTCCTTGAGTCCCCGAGCCGGTAGGAGCCCGGTTCCTTCCACCCCTACGCCAGGCAGGTCTCGGATCGCCAGTCGATACGAATCGGTCGCCACCAACCGAAGACCCTCCTCTCGGGTCTCGAACAACACCCCGGTGAGGATGGGACGGGCTGCGTCGGTGGATGCCGCCACCGTGACCTGCCCGATGGCGGCCGCCAACTCGTCCCCGTCGACCTCGGTGCCTCCCAGGTCCGGCTCGTCGAGAGCCGGATAATCCTCCACCGAGAGCTGTCGGAGCGAGAACCGGGGACCTTTGCCGACGATCTCGACGTCGCCGTCGTTGGTGCCGATCGTCACCTGGCCGGCCGGCATGCGTTTCACCGCCTGTTCGGCGAGACGTCCCGGGATCACGACGACACCTTCCTCCAGCACCTCGACCGTCGCCTCGGTCCGAACCGTCACCTCGAGATCGCTGCCGGTGACCCGGATGCGGTTGCCGGATGCCTCACACAACAAGCCCTGTAACACGGGAAGGGCGGTTCTGGTGCCGATCGCCCGGTTCGCTCTACCGAGGACGTCACCGAGATCGTCTCTGTCGGCTCGGATACGCAATGTGGTGTTTCCCTTCTCCTACTGGTTGTCTAATGGAACTTCAACGGTAGTGATAGTGATAGCTGCTGGGGACATGTGGACAGGCGGGTGTTTTGCCTGGTAGGGCCGCATGTAGGGGCTGGGGAGGAGCGTTGGGAAAAGACCCTCGGGATACACAGGGAGAGGACCGGTGGGGAACGAGGTTGGGGAAGGTCACGGTTTGTCCCCAGCCGTCTTCCTCAGGGAATGGGAGAGTTCGGAGACCTGATCGAAGACCTCCCGGTCGGTCCGCATCACCGACTTCACCTTCTCGATCGCGTGCATCACCGTGGTGTGGTCGCGATTGAAGAGGGCGCCGATCTTGGGCAAGGACAGGTCGGTGAGCTCCCGGCAGAGGTACATGGCGACCTGACGGCAGAGGACGATGGGCTGGCGGCGGGTAGGACCGAGAACCTCGTCCACGGGGCATCCGAAGGCGGCCGCAGTGGCTCTGATGATCTGGGGTCCGTCCACCGCTTTGGTTTCGTGACCGGGGAGCAGATCCTGTAGTACCCGTTCGGCCATGGGGAGGTCGATGGGCTGCCCGGTCAGGTTGGCGAAGGCGGTGACCCGGGTGAGGGCACCTTCCAATTCCCGGATGTTGTCGGATACCAGACCGGCGATGAACTCGAGTACCTCTCCGGGGATGGGGGTGTCGCCGGCTTCGACGTTCTTGCGGAGGATGGCCAGGCGGGTCTCCACGTCGGGCGGTTGGATGTCGGTGAGGAGGCCCCATTCGAAGCGGCTGCGGAGTCGATCCTCCAGGGTCGCCAGGTTGCGGGGATGACGGTCGGAGGTGATCACCACCTGCCGACCGGCCTCGTGGAGGGTGTTGAAGGTGTGGAAGAACTCCTCGAGGATCTGCTCCTTGCCCTCGAAGAACTGGACGTCGTCGAGGAGGAGGATGTCGGCCCCTCGGTAGCGGAGCTTGAACTCCTCCATTCGTTTGCTCTTGATCCCGTTGATGAAGTCGGAGAAGAAGGTCTCCGAGGACACGTAACGGACCGTCAACCCGGGGTACATCTCGGTGGAGTGGTGGCCGATCGCGTGCAGGAGGTGGGTCTTTCCGAGTCCGGCTGCGCCGTAGATGAACAGCGGGTTGTAGTTGGTGCCCGGCTGTTCGGCGACCGCCATGGCCGCGGCCCAGGCGAACCGGTTGGACGGACCGACCACGAAGTTCTCGAACCGGTATTTCCGGATCAGGCGGGGTGACGTCGACCCCCGGTCGGGAGGGTTGCCGTTGGACGACGCCGGCGGGTCGGCCGTGGTGGGCAGGGTCGGGGTGTGTTCCGACTCGCCGGTGGCGTAACGGAGCTCGGTCCCGGGGCCGAAGGCGGTGACGGCTGCCTGTTCGATCAGCTCTCCGTGCTTGTCGATCACCCAGCGGAGGTGGAACTCGCTGGGTGCCACCACCGTGAGCATCGCGTCATCCACCTCGAGCCCTAGGCGGCTCAGCCAGGCCTGCCATGCGCTGTGCGATACCCCGGCCCGGAGGATCTCGAGGAACCGGGCTGCCCGTGTGTCCTCGGATGTCTGCTGTGTCAACGCGGTCCTCCCTGCCGCTACGGCAAGTCCTGTGACGACATCCCTACGACTGTCCGACTGTCCACAACGTCATCCACATCTGTGGAAAAACAGTGGTCGGGGTGGCTCTCCCCGGTCCCCCGACGCGGTGCGACCGGTGAACGGTGCCGGGGAAGTCGGCGACCCGATCGCCGGTCTGAGGGCGAATATAGGTGGAGGCCGGGTAGACCATCAAGAGCGCGGAAACCGGCCGTACCGAGCTGGGCTCGAGCGCGAAATGCCTGGTTGCAAGCGTTTTCTGGCCTGGCCGATCTGAGCTGGAAGGGTTAGCGACCCATGAGGCGGATTTCGCGACGTATAGGATTTTTCTCGCGCTCCGTCCGTGCTTTGACAGTTCTGGGGCCAGTCCTTAGCCTGAGCCGGTCGAAGTCGACCAAGCACCATGAAACGCACCTACCAACCCAAGGTACGCCGCCGCAAGAGGCGCCATGGTTTCCGGGCCCGCATGCGGACCCGGGCGGGGCGCGCCGTCCTGAAGTCCCGCCGGCTCAAGGGCAGGAAACGACTGGCCGCCTGAGGGGTGGACCTGGTCTCCCTCCGCACGTCCCGGGACTTCCAGCGGGTGTTGGACGAGGGACGGAGGGTCCGGCGGGGCGCCCTGACGGTCGTGGCCGCCGAGGGCGTGCCAGGACTGACCCGGCTGGGGCTGGTAGTCAGCCGCAAGGTCGGCAAGGCGACGGTACGCAACCGGGTACGGAGGCGTCTCCGGCATGCAGCCCGGCAGGCCAACCTGCCCGAGGGATGGGACTTCGTGGTGGTGGCTAGTCCTCGGGCTGCCGATGCCGGGTATTGGGAACTGCTGGAATGGCTGAGCAGCGGAGCAAGGGAAGCAACTCGATGAGCGCCAAGGTGGCGACCACCCTCATACGTCTTTACCAAAAACTGGTAAGTCCTGGCTTGGGTACGAACTGCCGCTTCGTGCCCACCTGTTCGAGTTACGCCATCGGGGCGATCGAACGCTACGGCGTGATCCGGGGCGGAGCGATGGCTCTGCGACGCCTCGGACGATGCCACCCACTGGGCGGAACCGGTTACGACCCGGTCCCCGACGGAGAACCGACCAATGGGTGAGCTCTTCGCCGCTCTGGAGCGGGCCCTGGGCACCGCGCTGGCCTTCTTCTACGACCTGGTGCCCTCCTTCGGGATGGCCATCATCCTCTTGACGGTCGCGATCAATCTGGTCCTGTTCCCGTTGACCCTGCGTCAGACCCGAGCGACTCGCGCCTTCCAGGAGATCCAGCCAGAGATAAAGCGGATTCAGAAGGAATACAAGGACGACCCGGAGACGATGCAGCGCGAGCTGATGCGGGTTCAGCGGGAGGCGGGAGCCACCCCGGGAGGATGCCTGCTTCCCCTGATAGTCCAGTTCCCCATCTGGCTGGCCCTCTTCAGGGTGCTGAACAACGTCTCTCAGATCGCATCGGGGGCCAACGGCCAGACCTTCCTGCCCGAGGATTCGGCCCTCCTGGCCGCTATCCGGTCCGGGGAGACGACCTTTCTGGGAATGGACCTCGGCACACCCATGTCAAGCGGCATCCTGGCCGGCCTGCCCACCGCGATCCCCTACGCACTGATGTTGGTGTTGATGGTGGCCTCCCAGTACATCCAGCAGTGGCACGCCACCCGGGGCAGGATCACCGATCAGGCCCTGACAGACCAACAGCGCCAGCAGCAGCAAACCCAGCAGATGCTCACCCGGATCATGCCCCTGTTCATAGGTTTCATCTCGTGGAACTTCCCCGCCGGCCTGGTGCTCTACTGGACGACCTCCAACGTTTTCCGGCTGGGCCAACAGTTCGTGATCTTCGCCATCGACGGGAGACCCGAGTCCCCGAAACCGCCGACGCAGGCAGAAGACCGTCCCGGGGAGGCGGAATCACCCAGGAAACGACCCCAGGCCGTCTCCCAGAAGAAACGTCGCCGCAGGAGGAGATGACAGGTGCAGTGGGTAGAGGTCCGAGGTAAGACGATCGACGTTGCAGTCGAGGCCGCCATGCGCGAGCTGGGTATCGACGATCGTGACAGGCTCGAGATCGAAGTGATCCAGCAGCCGGAGCGGGGGTTCTTGGGTTTGGGGGGAAAGGACGCGATCGTCCGGGTAAAGCCGAAGCCGGCGCGGAAGCGCCGGCGCCGCCGGCGCAAGGGCAAGGGTGAGCACGCGGCCACCCAGCGGGGGCGAGGCCGGGAGAACAGGAAGCCGCGACGTGAACGCAACGGGGCGAGGCCCGCGAGGTCGGAGCCCAAGGAGAAGGAGGCGGCCACCGTGGAGGAACGGGAAGTCACCATCGAGGAGCAGACGCGGGTAGTCGAGGAGTTTCTCCGGGGCCTGGTGGATGCCTTCGGGCTCGAGGGCGAAGTGAAGACCAGGTTGGAAGACGATGTGATCGTGGTGGACGTGATCGGCCCCCAGACGGAGGCGATGGTCGGCCCTCGGGGATCGGTAATCGAGGCGATCCACGAACTGACCAAGACGGTGCTTCAGCGGAGGACGCAAACCGCACCTCGCGTTCGCCTCGACATCGCGGGCTACGCGGAGCGGCGTCGGCAGGCCCTCACCATCTACGCCAATCAGCTCATCGACCAGGTTCTCGAGGAGGGCGGCGAGATCATGCTGGAGCCGATGAGTGCAGCCGATCGCAAGGTGATCCACGACGCGGTGGCTGCTCGGGAAGGGGTGCGCTCCTACTCGGAGGGCGAGGCCCCGCAGCGCTACGTGGTCATCGCCAAGGTGGAGGAGGACTCGGAGGATTCGGCCGCGGCCGAGGAGGAATGACCAGGAGGTTCCACGTGGAACCTCATGCTGAACTCGAGGCCTCGGCAGCTCGTCTCGGGTTCGATCTGAGCCCCCACCAGATCGACCGGCTGCTCCGCCTGGCGGAGTGGCTGGAAGCAGAAGCCATCCCTGCAGGGGGTCTGGGTCCGGCGGAGGGCGGGCGGATCCTGCAGCGACACATCGTCGACAGTCTCGCGATGGCGGTCGGGTTCGATCGATTTCCCAGGGAGGTGGCGGACCTGGGTTGCGGGGTGGGTCTTCCGGGCTTGGTGTTGGCCGTAGCCTTCCCCGAGAGCGGGCTCACGCTGGTGGACAGGTCGTCCCGACGGGTGAGTTTGGCCCGCAGAGCGATTCGGGTGCTGGACCTGCCCAACGCCGAGGTGGTTCAAGGGGAGGTGGAGAAGCCGGTTCGGCGGTTCCCGGGAGTGGTGGCCAGGGCCGTGATGCCACCCGAACGCCTCCTGGATCATCTCCATGGCTGGATAGAGCCTGGCGGCCGTGCGGTAGTGGCGGGCTCGAGCCGAAGGACTCGGGCGGTGGAGGGCTATCGCACCCTCGAGGTGGGGATGCTTGACCCGCCTACGTGGCTCCTTATCATGGCGGCGTGACCGAGCCCCGCCGTTCCACCGTCGTTACCATCGCAAACCAGAAGGGAGGGGTGGGGAAGTCCACCACAGCCATCAACCTGGCGGCTGGCCTCGCCCTCCAGGGGGAGAGGGTGCTGTTGATAGACCTCGATCCCCAGGGGAACGCCACATCGGGGTTGGGCATCGATCGGTCCCGGATCTCTCAGTCGATATACGACGTTCTGTTGAAGCAGATACCGATGGACGATGCGATCGAGCCCACCAGCGTGAGGGACCTGTACATGGTCCCCGCGACGATCGATCTGGCAGGAGCGGAGATCGAGTTGGTCTCGGTGTTCAGTCGGGAGCTCAGGCTGCGAAACTCCCTGGAAGCGGTTCGGGACGACTTCGACTTCGTCATGGTGGACTGCCCACCGTCGTTGGGACTCCTCACCGTGAACGGGTTGGCCGCCGCCGACGAAGTGGTGATCCCCATTCAGTGTGAGTACTACGCCTTGGAGGGTTTGTCCCAGTTGCTGAGGAACGTAGACATGGTCAAAGCGAACCTCAACCCCGGCTTGAGGATCGGGGGTGTGATACTCACCATGTACGACGCCCGCACCCGGCTCGCCAAGGAGGTGGCCGATCAGGTCCGGGGCTATTTCGGGGACGACACCTACCGGACCATCATCCCCCGCTCGGTGAGGCTCTCGGAGGCTCCTTCCTTCGGTGAGCCGATCGAGACCTTCGATCCGATGAGCCGGGGAGCGATCGCCTACCGGCAGCTGGCTCGGGAGTTCCGGCAGCGTCACGGCCGGGAGGACGCCGGATGAGCGGTCGACGAGGTGGTCTGGGTCGAGGTCTGGAGGCGCTGATCCCCACCGGGTCGGGCTCGGCTCTGCTCCAGATCCCCGTCGACCGAATCCGACCCAACCCCCACCAGCCTCGCTCCCGCTTCGACGAAGAGTCGATCGCGGCCCTGGCCGAATCGATCGCCGAGATCGGCCTGCTCCAGCCGGTGGTGGTCAAGGAGGCCGAAGACGGCGGCTATGTGCTGGTCGCCGGGGAGAGACGATGGAGGGCCGCCCGGCGGGCCGGTCTGGCCGAGATTCCCGCGCTGGTGAGGAGCGGAGACGATCGGGCCGCCCTGACCGAAGCACTGGTGGAGAATCTGCAGCGGGAGGACCTGTCGCCCCTCGAGGAGGCTGCGGCCTATCGGCAGCTCCTGGATGACTTCGGGATGACCCACGAGGAGATCGGTGCCCGGGTGGGTAAATCCCGGTCGTCGATAACCAACACCCTGCGGCTCCTCCAGCTGCCGGCGGTCATCCAAGGGATGGTCGACCGGGGAGAACTGTCGGCGGGCCACGCCAAGGCGTTGCTCGGCCTGGACGACCACCGGTACGCGGAGCACGTCGCGCGGAGAGCGGTGGCCGAGGGGTGGTCGGTGCGGCAGGTGGAGGAGGCGGTTCGGGCCCGCAAGGGGAAGGTGGCTCCTCCACGTGCCAAGGTGAAGGAAGTCCGGCCCGTGGAGATCATCGAACTCGAGCAGCGCCTCAGTGACCGACTCGGCACCAGGGTGAGGATCGACTACCGCAACCGGAAGGGGAAGGTGGAGATCAGCTTCGGTTCTCTCGACGACCTGGAGAGGATCTACCGGCGCTTCTTCGCTGAGTGATCCACAGCCTGGGGAATACTCTGTGTGTAATTACAAGTGCGTAGTCGTGTGATCTCGAGCGGCTGGTGACCGTAGTCCGGGATCCCGAAAGAACGCCTCGAGGGCTTCCACCACGCGGGCACCCACCGCCGCTCCCATGTCTTCCCGCACGACCACCACGGCCGGAGCTCTGGTCTCTCTGAGTATCGGCGTGGCCCGGCCGCTCAAGTCACCGCCCAGGGTCTGGTGGACGTGGACGGCCAGGTGGTAACCAGCCTCGCTCCGGGTGGTCGGGGTGGCGAAGTAGAGGACGGCGTCGTCGCCGTGCTGGAACGACACGATCAGTTCGGCCGCCGCCCGGTTGGCCCTCCGGGCCCGGACCCGCTCGGGCAGGGCTTCGTCCATGCTCCGGGAGAGGAGAGGCAGGCCGCCCCGGTTCTGCAACTCGACCGCCGCGGTCACCGCGGCGGCCCAGCAACGGGCGGCTTCCTCGGTCGTTCGGGCGGCCGCGTCGAAGGCCACCTTGGCTCCCACCAAGGTGGTAGGCAAACTACGCAGCCACTCCAGCTCCCGGACCGCCTCGCGGCCCCGACGTAGAGGACCCCGGGTGACCAGACGCAGCTCGGTGACCACCTCGGGTCCCACGACACCGTCCTCGGTGAGGCCACGATTGTGCTGGAACTCGATGACCGCTCTCTCGGTGTCGGGACCGAAGATCCCATCGGGCTTTCCCGCGTCGAACCCCAGGTTGTTCAGACGGGTCTGCAGCTCGGCGACGTCTTCGCCTCGCATCATGGGGCGGCGAAGGAAGAGGAGGCGGTCGCCCAGGCGGTAGCCGGCCTCGTACAGGGCCCGCCAGGTGTCCGGTCCGACGATGCCATCCGGATCGAGTCCCCGGCTGCTCTGGAAGGAGACCACTGCCTCCTTGGTCCCTTCACCGAACACGCCGGGAGGATCGTCACCGCAGGTGAGGCCCAGGGCCAACAGCCGGTCTTGGATGTCTTGGACGGCCGGACCCTCGTCGCCCAGACGGTATAGACGCATATCCACTCATGGTCGCACAAACACAGACCGACCCCCCAACCAAGGGGGGGTCGGTCTGCGGGTCGGGGTGGGGTTCAGCCGATGAACTCGGACAGCTCCTGGAGGAGGGAGTGCTTGGGGCGGGCTCCGATGATGCGCTTCTTCTCGACCCCGTTCTGGAAGACGATCAGGGTGGGGATGCTCATGATGTCGAAGCTCTGCGGGGTTTGCGGGTTCTCGTCGATGTTGAGTTTGGCCACCGTCAGCTTGTCGCCGTGCTCGGCCGCGATCTCCTCCAGGACCGGGGCGATCATGCGGCAGGGACCGCACCATTCGGCCCAGAAGTCGACCAGGACGGGGCGGTCTCCCGCGATGCTGTCCTGGAAGTTGGCGTCGGTGAGGGTTACGGTGTTGGCTCCCATCGTTCTATCTCCTTGGGATCGGGTACCTTGCAACGTCTCGGGGGCGCCGGATCATTCCAGCGAGGCGAGATAGTGCTCGGCGTCTATCGCGGCTTGGCAACCTGTGCCCGCTGCGGTCACCGCCTGACGGTACACCGGGTCTGCCACGTCCCCGGCCGCGAAGACCCCGTCCACCGAGGTGCGGGTCGACCGGTCCCGGGTGAGGATGTAGCCCCGGTCGTCCATCTCGAGTTGCCCGACGAAGATGTCGGTGTTGGGTCGGTGGCCGATGGCCACGAACACACCGTCGATCGGGATCTGTCGGCTCTCGCCGGTGACCGTGTCCTGGAGGACGACCCCGGTCACGGCTTCGTCTCCGAGGATCTCGGTGACCACGGTGTTCCACATGACCTCGATCTTGGGATGCTCCAGGGCCCGCTTGGCCATGATCGCCGACGCCCTGAGGGCGTCCCTGCGGTGCACGATGGTCACCTTCCGGGCGAACTTGGTGAGGAACAGGGCCTCCTCCATGGCTGTGTCGCCCCCACCCACCACGATCAGCTCCTTGTCCCGGAAGAAGAAGCCGTCGCAGGTGGCACAGGCCGACACTCCCCGGCCGGTCAGCCGCTCCTCGCCGGGGACGCCCAGCCACTTGGCCGAAGCACCGGTGGCGACGATGACGGCATGGGCGGTGTAGGTGTCGCCTCCCACCTCGACCCGGAACGGTCGAACCGCCAGATCGACCGCGGTGACGTCGGCGGTGACCAGGCGGGAACCGAAGCGCTCGGCTTGCTTGCGGAAGCGATCCATGAGCTCGGGACCGAGGATCCCGTCGGGGAAACCCGGGTAGTTCTCTACGTCGGTGGTGATCATGAGCTGACCGCCGGCCTGGCTGCCCTCGAAGACCAGGGGTTCGAGCTCAGCCCGGGCAGCGTAGAGCGCCGCGGTGTAGCCGGCGGGGCCGCTTCCGATGATGATCAGCCGTTCCGTCATTGAATCCTCACGTTCGCTTCCTCCACACCAACACACCGGCGACGAGGAATACTCCCCCGACGATGCCGTAGGCGGCTGCCTCGCCCAGCGGGATCGCCAGCGCCGCGTGGACGGTGAGGAAGAGGAACACCACCGCGAGGACGGCCAGCACCAGTGCGGGCATGGCGAAGGTGACGACCCGGATCGCCTTCTCGGCGGGTAGCACGGTCACCTGGCGTATCCGGGATACGACTTCTTCCAGCAGGTCGGCGAATCGGGAGGCGTAGTCCTTCATCCGGGGGCCGAGCTTACCCGGGTGGGTCGGCAGCCTTCGACCGTGTAAGCCCGGAATCCGGGATCCGGTCCGGGGTGATCCACGAACACCACCAGGGGCTCGCCGTCGACGGTGGCGAACACCACCAGCGCGGCACCTTCCAGATGCTGGGAGCAGGGGATTTCGGCGGCGGTGGGAGAGGACTGGGCCAGGAGGGTCGAGGAGTCGGCTTGGAGGGCCTCGACGAGCTCATCGGCGGTGACCTCGCCCAGATCCACGGTCTCGAAGACGTGTTCGGCGCCGGCCGTCCGGAAGGACTCCTCTGCCGCGGGGGCCACCTCCGCGACCGGTGCCGCGGTGTCCTCGGCTTCGCCCCCCTGAGACTTGGAGAGCAGGGACCCCAAGCCGACCAGAGCGAACACTGCCACTGCCGCGGCAGGCACCACCGCCGCCCAGCGGAGGGACCGTCGAGACCGGGTGGCTTCGTGCACCCGGGTCCTCAATACTCTGCGCTCATCGGGGTCGAGTGTGACGGGAGGAACGCGAGCGAGGAGCCGACGGACCTGCTGTTGGGTGGCGAACTCGAGTCGACATTCCTCGCAACGCTCCACCAGCTGGGCGGCGTGGGCCGCCTCGGCGGGAGGGAGGTCACCTTCGGCATAGGCGGCGATCAGGTCGAGGTCGTGGTCGTGCATCTCAGGTTGGACGGGTCGACGACGGCGGGGGGTTCCCGAGCACGGGCTGAAGCAGACGCCTGGCTCGAAACAAGCGGGACTTGACCGTTCCGACCGGAAGGTCGAGCAGTCTGGCTACCTCGGCGAGGGGGAGTCCTTCCACGTCGGCCAGGACGATCACCGTCCGGAAGTCGACCGGCAGTCGGGAGAGGGCCTCCTCCAGGTCGAACTCGGCGATCCTGAACGGGTCTTCACCCCTCGGGTCGGCGGGGTCGTGGGTGTCTGGCAGAGGCTCGGCTCTGCGCCGACGCAGACGGCGGAGGGTGTCGATCGATGCGTTGACCGTTACCCGGTACAGCCAGGTCGTGACGGCAGAGTCGCCCCGCCAACGACCCGCCTTCCTCCACAGGGTGGTGAACACGTCCTGGGCCACGTCGAGGGCCACCTCCCGGTCCTTCACCATCCTGAGCGCCACCCGGAACACGAGATCCTCGTGGCGTCGCATCAGTTCGGTGAAGGCATCCCCGTCCCGGGCTGCGACCCGACCCATCAGGTCGGCGTCGGCCATCTCGGAGACGGGGAGAGGCCGGGTCATCCCCGAAAGCGTACTTCCCCCACCCGGGCGGAATAGCCCGACTCGGGGTTACCGGGGAGGGCGGTGAACCAGACGATGAACCTGCCGCCGGACCGGGGAGGGAGCTGGAGGGTGAGCGTCCCTGCCGCGGTTCGGCCCCGAGCCAACACCTCCCAGTCCAGGTCGGAGGGTTCGGTGTCGGTCCAGGCGATGACGTAGTCGGTCCCCGGGGTGATCCCGGCGAGCTCGACCCGGAGGGGTGTGGCTTCGACCTGGATGAGGAGACCGACCCCGGGTTTGAGCAGGGGTAGGGGATCACGGTAGGTCTCGGTGGACCAGAACGTGGCCGAGTCGCCGTCGAGTAGGCGGGGCAGGTCGGCGTCGTGTTCGTTGCCGTCGCCGAAGGGGTCGAAGGAGGTGACCGAGGTCTCGAGGAGGGCAGTTCGCGGTGGGGGGGTGGACGTGGTGGGGACCTCGGGGACACCCGACCCGAGGGGAGGCGGTATAACCGGGGTGCCCGGCTCGACCAGGAAGAGGCGCCCGAGGCCGAGGAGACCCAGAGCGAGCAGCACCAGCGACACCGCCACGGCCAGCACCCGTCTGGAGGAGCTGGCGGGTTCGGAGTGGACCGGGTGGGGTGAGGGAATCGAAGCCAGCTCCTCGGCGAAACCGGCGGCGGTGACCGCTCCCGACCTGGCCCGAGCGAGGGCCCGGTCGACCAGAGGGCTGAGACCGTCCACCACCTCGGACGGTGGAGCCACCCCGGGGGCCTCCCCGGTCACCGCTTCCTCGAGGGCCGAGGCCAACGACCGTACGTCGTTGGAGGCGGTAGGGGACTCCCGTGGCCTCCCGAAACGTCCCAACTTGGCGGGATGCGCCACGGAGTAGTAGATCGCTCCGGGGTCGATCGCTCCGTGGACCACCCCCTCCCGGTGGAGGGCGGCCAACGCCGAGGCCAGCCCCGCCGCGTTGGGTAGGAACTCGATCGGGTCGATGGGCTCCCCGGCCCGCAGGCGGTCGGCCAGGGTCAGCCCACCGGCCCATTCCGACACCGAGAACGCTCCACCCTCGACTTCCCCGGCGTTGAACACCGCGACCAGATGGGGATGGGAGACACCGGCGGCCGCCCGGACGGCGTCGAGGAAGTCGCGGCGTCTCTCCGGGCTGGTCTCCGGACCCAGGATCCGGACCAGGACCGGCCGATCCAGCGACGAGTCCGAGCCGAGCCACTCCTCCACGTCGTGGTCCCTTCCCAGCCGAACCTCGAGTCGGTAACGATCGGGCAGCGGCGGCGGCATCAGGCCTCCACGATGGTCGCCACTCCGACCGTACCCGGCCCGAGAAGAGAGGCGAGGACCGGCCCGAGTTCGACGATCGGACCATCGGATGGGGGCCGCCACCCGGCGGGTGGCGGCCCGACGTGGAAGAAGACGGACACCGGCCCCGGGTGGGATATGGGTGACCTGGCGGGGCCGAAGGCCAGTCCCCGGAAACGGATCTCACCCGACGACAGGTCGATCACCGGACGTACGCCCGTCGGAGCCAGCCATCGGGTAGCCCGCCCGAGAACGGCTCGCACCAGGGGCCGTTCCTCGAGACACACCGCCACCAGGTCGTCGAGTGACCTTCCCGTTGCGGCGTGGAGGGAAGCCGAGACTGCACGAACGGCCTGGCCGGGACCCAGCGACCCCGAGTCGAGCACCTTCACCGGCCCGCCTTCGGCCTCGGCAGCCAACAGGGCGGTTTCGTAGCCCGGGGACAGCCGTGAGGAGGGTGTTACACACAGCACCCCTTCGGCCCCCCGATCGATGGCCGCCCGGAAGGCCTCCCGGTACGCCACCACCGAAGGGATCCCCAACTCCGGGCGGTCGGGCGAGCCGGTGAGAGGTATGGGAACCAGGTCGATGCCCAGGCCTTCGGCCTGCTCGGAGGTGAGGTCGGAGGCCGTGTCGGTGATCACACGAACCCTGGAGCCGGGCACTACGTGCGCCATCCGTGGCAAAGTAGCCCGGATGGAGGTGCTGTACCTCACCCATCCGGCGTTCCACCGTCACGACACGGGAACCTGGCATCCGGAACGGCCTGCCCGCCTCGAGGCGGTGGAGAAGGGCGTCCTGGCCGCGGGACCGGCGGTGATGCCGATCGAGGCCCCCCTCGCCGAGCCTCGGCACCTGCTGACGGTGCACACCCCCGAATACGTCGATGCCATCAGACGGTTCTGCGAGGCAGGGGGAGGGGCGCTCGACCCTGACACGGTGGCGGGTCCTGCCTCGTGGGAGGCCGCTCTCCGGGCGGCCGGTGCCGGCCCGGCTGCCGTGGCCCACCTGCGGGCCGCTCGGGGGACACGAACCGCGTTCTGCGCGGTCCGGCCTCCCGGCCATCACGCCCGCCGGGCCCAGGCCATGGGGTTCTGTCTGTTCAACAACGTGGCGATCACCGCCCGGCTCCTCACCGAGAGCGGAAGCCGGGTGGCGATCGTGGACTGGGACGTGCACCACGGCAACGGAACCGAGGAACTACGCCTCTCCGACCCGGACGTCCTCTACGTGAGCCTCCATCAGCATCCGTTCTATCCGTTCACCGGCGGCGAGTCGGGCGTCAACACGATCAACTACCCGCTGCCCGCCGGGACGGGGGGAGACGTGTACAGGGCCGTGATAGCCGAGGTGGTGGCTCCGGCCGTGGCCAGGTTCGGGGCCGACTGGCTGATCGTGTCGGCCGGATACGACGCCCACGAGGAGGATCCGCTGGCAGAGATGCGGCTCGTCTCCGACGACTACGCGGCCATGAGCCGTACCCTCGCCCGGGTCGTGCCCCCCGAGCGCACGGTGTTCTTCCTGGAAGGCGGTTACAACCTCGCCGCGCTGACCGCATCGGTGGCGGCCACGTTGAGGGGCGTCTTCCACATAGGAGCGGTCGGACCGCCCCGGTCGTCGCCTCCCGCCTCTTGGCAGGCAGCCGAGCGGGCAACCGCGGTGGTGCGCCGCTCCTGGAACGTCTGAACGACTCAAGAGTTCCGCATCCGGCTCCGATACCCACCGGGCAACCGGAAAGGAAGGTCGAATGTCATCCCTGGACGAGCTGCTGCAACGCGCGGTCGAAGCCGGAGCCTCCGACGTGCACCTCAAGGTGGGGTCGCCTCCCGGGCTACGGGTCGGTTCCGAGCTGCGGCGGATCGACGGGATGGGGGTTCTCCGCCCGGAAGACACCGAAGGCTACGCACGGGATCTGCTCGGCGAACGCACCGCCGTCATCTTCGAGCGGGAAGGGGAGGTCGACTTCGCCTACGGGCGACCCGAGTTGGGAAGGTTCCGGGTGAGCATCTTCCGGCAGCGTGGATCGATCTGTCTGGTGTTGCGGCGAGTCACCCCGGGGGTGCCTTCGCTGGAGCGGCTGGGTGTTCCCCAGGTCGTCAAACGCCTCGCCGAACTGCCCGAGGGGGTCGTGCTGGTCACCGGGCCTTCGGGTTCCGGCAAGTCGACCACCCTGGCCGCCATGGTCGAATACCTCAACGGCGAGTTCCCCGTCGCCATAACCACGGTGGAAGATCCGATAGAGGTCCTGTTCCCCGACCGCAAGGCCTCGGTCACCCAGCGTGAGGTAGGGGTGGACACCCCGTCCTTCGCCGACGCCATTCGCCGTGCCACCCGCCGGGACTGCGACGTGCTGATGGTCTCCGAGATCGCCGACCCCGATTGTGCCCAGGCGGTGGTCACGGCAGCCGAGACCGGTCACCTGGTGTTGGCCGCCATGCACAGCTCGGACCCGGGCGACACCCTGGAGAGCCTGGTCGACCTGTTGGGAGAACCGACTGCAGCCCGCAAGCAGCTCGCCCGGACCCTCAAGGGTGTCGTCTCCCAGCGGTTGGTGGAAGGTGTCGACGGGCCGGTCCTGGCGTGCGAGATCCTGGTGATGAACGACAAGGCTCAGGAGTTGGTGAGGACCGGCGCCCCCGGGGATGCTCTGCTGGAGCTGATGAAGGAAGCTCGGTTCTTCGGGATGACCACATTCGAACAGAGCCTGCTCGACCTCGTCACCTCCGGCCGGGTGTCCCAGGAGGAGGCGCTGGTTCACGTCCGGAACCCGCACGAATTCAAGGTCGGGTTGATGAAGGCCGGGGTGGCGGTCTGACGCGTCTACCGTGGGTCGGTCTCCGACCGACACCGTCAGATGATCCCCGAACGCCTACGTTGGCTCGTCGAGCCGGGAAGCCCTCCCTACCAGCTCGGTGAGCTCTTCGAGAAGGCCGGCTACCGCCTGTACCTGGTGGGCGGGTCGGTCCGCGACGCCTTCCTGGGCCGACCCGACGAGGACCTCGACTTCGCCACCGACGCCCCACCCGATGAGATCGAGCGGATCGTCCGTGGCTGGGCGGAGGGGGTCCATACCGTGGGGAAGGCGTTCGGAACGATCGCCGCCCGCAAGGCGGGGAGGTTGTACGAGATCACCACCTTCCGCCGGGAGATCTACCGGGACGACTCCCGCAAGCCGGTGGTCACCTTCTCGAAGCGGATAGAAGACGACCTGGCTCGTCGGGACTTCACGGTGAACGCCGTCGCTCTGCGCCTTCCCCAGATCGAGGTGGTCGACCCATACGGAGGCCTGGCCGACTTGGCGGCGGGTGTCCTCCGCACCCCCATCGACCCCCACGAGTCGTTCTCCGACGACCCGTTGCGGATGTTGAGGCTCTTCCGTTTCCAGGCGACTTTGGGCTTCCGGCCCGACGTGGAGGCGGTCGAGGCGGTGAAGGAGATGGCCGGGCGGCTGCAGATCGTGTCGGCCGAGCGGATCCGAGACGAGTTCTCCAAGCTGATCGTCGCCGAGGAGGTGACCGCCCCCCTGTGGGGGCTGGTCCGCACCGGACTGGCCGACCAGTTCATCCCCGAGTTGCCGGCTCTGGAGATGGAACAGGATCCCATCCATCACCACAAGGACGTGCTGGCCCACACCATCGCGGTGACTGCCAAGACCAGCCCGGGAAATCTGCGGCTGAGGCTGGCCGCGTTGCTGCACGATATCGGCAAGCCCGCTACCCGGGAGATCGGACCGGATGGGGTGAGCTTCCACCATCACGAGGTTGTCGGCGCTCGTATGGCGCGGGATCGTCTGCGGGCTTTGCGCTACCCAAAGAGCCTGGTGGAGGAGGTGTCCCGGCTGGTGTTCCTCCATCTGCGGCCCCATACCCTGAAGATGGGTTGGACCGACTCGGCGGTCCGGCGATACGTGCGTGACGCCGGCGACCTCCTGGACGACCTCAACGAGCTGGTCAGATGCGACGTGACCACCCGGAATCCGAAACGGGCTGCAGCCATCCAAAGGCGGATCGACGAGCTGGAGCGGCGGATCGCCGAGCTGCGGGAGAAGGAAGAGCTGGCCCGGATGCGTCCCCCGATCGACGGGAACCAGGTGATGGCGTATCTGGGCATCCGGCCCGGCCCGATGGTGGGGGAGATCATGGACGTCCTGCTGGAGAAGCGGATCGAGGAAGGGCCCTATTCGGAGCGGGAAGCCTACGAGACGGTGCGGCGCTGGGCGCTGGAGAGGGGTCTCAACGACCCCGGACCACCCCCACCCGACGCCGGCGACCAACCGGTGACCAGGGACCTGGGATGATCCGGAGGGTGTTGGTCGCCGCCGCGGTGGTGGCCTGCACCGGTCCGGCCACGGTCCCGCCCACCCCGCCGCCGACCACAGCGACCCCTCCACCGACCACCTCGCCTGCGGTCCACGGTTCCCTCGGCCTGGGCGACCCGATCCTGTCGGGCCTGGGCAACGGAGGCTACGACGCCGTCAGGTACCACATAAGGCTCGACCTCGACTCCGACCTGGTCCCGATCCGGGCCCGCACCACGGTGGAGGGGACTGCGCTCCAGCGGCTGGCTTCCCTCAGCCTCGACCTGGGTGAGGTGTCGGTGACCGGAGTGGAGGGCGACCCCCCGGTGGTGGGGTTCGACCACCGGGGCGGTGAGCTGATGGTGAGCTTCGCCGACCCGGTGGAGGAAGGGACGACCTTTCGGCTGGACGTGAGCTACGTCGGCCCCTTCCGACCGGCGGAGCAGACCGCCGCCCCCTATCGGGCGGGATGGCAGCAGGGACCGGACTCGGTCTACGTGTTCTCGGAACCCGACGGCGGCCCCACCTGGTTTCCCGGCAACCACCACCCCTCGGACCCGGCGGTCTACCGCCTCGAGGTGACCGTGCCCGACCCGTGGACGGTGGTGTCGGCCGGGCCTGCGACGACCAGCGGCGATACCTGGACGTTCGAGGTTCCCCGAGGACCCACCTACGCGGTTCCCCTCGCGGTGGGGGACTTCACCGGGTGGGAACGATCGGTGGACGGTCGCCGGTACAGGGTGTCGGTCGACCGGGACCTGGCGGATTCGGGGGCGTTGACGATGTTCGACCTCCAGCCCGAGATCACCGCTTTCTTCGAGGGCATGTTCGGACCCTATCCGTACCGGGAGGTCGGCGCCCTGGTGGTGGAAGACACCCTGCCCGGAGCGCTGGAGACCATCGAGGTCGCCACCTACGTCGAGCCGTCGCTTTCCCTCGGTCATCGAGTGGTCGCCCACGAGATCGCCCACCAGTGGTTCGGGAACCGGGTCACGCTGGCCAGATGGGACGACATGTGGCTCAACGAGGGTTTGGCGACCTACGCCGAGTGGCTGTGGGTGGGTCACCACGAGGGAGAGGACGCGATGCGGCAGGTGCTGGCCGCCGCCTACGACCGCATCCGCGCGGCCGACCTGCCTCCCCCCGACCATCCCCCTGCGGACCGGCTGTTCAACCCGTCGGTCTACCTCAGGGGCGGGTTGGCGCTGGCCGCGGTCGAAGCCCGGGTGGGCCGAGATTCGACCGTGGAGGCCCTCCGGCGGTGGGCGGAACGCTCGGAACCCGGCACCACCGACGACTTCCTGGAGGTCGTGGGGGAGGTGGGCGGGGCGACGGCCGCCGCTACCCTGCGCCGGTGGATATCCGATGCGACGCTTCCGCCACCCCCCAACTGAGGAATATGCGCATATGCGTATAATGCGCCCGATGGGTACCTCGTCATGGGACTGAGGGCAGCCGTACTGGGTGCGTCCGGCTACGCCGGTGGTGAGCTGGTGAGGATCCTCGACGGCCATCCCCACCTCGACTTGGTGTTCCTGGGAGCCCATGCCAGAGCGGGCAGCAGGCTCGAAGAGGTGCATCCCCACCTCGACGGTGGGGACCGGCTCCTCGAACCTCTGGACGACGTGCCCGAGGTGGACGTGGCCTTCCTGGCGCTGCCCCACGGCGAGTCGGCGGTGAGGGGCGCCGAGCTGGCGGAGAGCTGCGGGTTGGTGGTGGATCTCTCGGCCGACTTCCGATTCGACACACCCGAGCGTTACCGCCGGGCCTACGGACGGGAACATCCTGTTCCCGACCAGCTCGGCCGGTGGGTCTACGGACTCCCGGAGCTGTTCGACGTCTCCGGCGCCCGCCGGATCGCCTCACCGGGCTGCTACCCGACCGCGGTGCTCCTCGCCTCGGTACCGCTGCTCAGGGCCGGGCTGGTCGGACCGGGAAGCGTGGTGGCCGACTGCCTCTCCGGAGTGTCGGGAGCGGGCAGGTCCCTGAGGGAGGATCTCCTGTTCGGTGAGGTCGCCGAGGGGATGAGGGCCTACGGGGTGACCACCCATCGCCACCGGCCGGAGATCGAGATGGCCTTGGGCAGGGCGGTGGGGGAGGAGCGCCCCGTGGTGTTCACCCCGCACCTGGTACCCATACAGAGGGGTGAACTGGCCACCGTCACCCTACCTGCCGTGCCCGGGATCGACCGGTCGGATCTCCTCACCGCGCTGGAGAGCGCATACCAGGACCGCCCCTTCGTGCAGGTGCTGGATCATCCACCCCAGAGCCGATGGGTGGTGGGCTCCAACCGGGCTCTGGTCACCGCCTACCACGACGAAGCCGCCGGGTCGATCGTCGCTTTGGCGGCGATCGACAACCTGCTCAAGGGCGCGGCCGGGCAGGCCGTCCAGGCCGCCAACATCGCCCTCGGTCTTCCCGAGACCGAAGGGCTTCCTCGACAGGGGTTCATGCCATGAGCGTCGTCGCTCCGGCCGGGTTCGTGGCGGGGGGCGTAGCGTCGGGAATCAAACCCGAGGGACTCGACCTGGCGCTGATCGACGCCGGCGCCCCGGTCACCACTGCGGCGGTGTTCACCACCTCACGGACCGCGGCTCCTCCCGTGCTCCTCGGCAAAGAGCGGGTCCGGAGAGGCGCCCTCCGGGCGGTGCTGGTGAACTCGGGCTGCGCCAACGCCGGGACCGGGGCCGCCGGGCTGGAGGACGCCCGCAAGATGGCGGCTTCGGCGGCGGCGGTATTGGGCTGTCCCGAGGAAGAAGTCCTGGTGTCGTCGACCGGCCCGATCGGGTCGAGGCTGCCTCTGGATCTAATAGGCGCGGCCCTTCCCGAACTCGTCGCCGGGGCGGGAAGCACCCCGGCGCACGGCCTGGCCTGCGCAGAGGCGATCATGACCACCGACTCGGTCCCCAAGACCGCGGTGCGCCACGGCACCGGCTTCACGGTAGGTGGCGTCGCCAAGGGAGCGGGGATGCTCCGTCCCGACATGGCCACCATGCTCGCCTACCTGACCACCGACGCGCAGGTCCCCACCGCCGCCCACGCCCGGCGAATCCTGGCCGACGCGGTGGGGGTCACCTTCAACTGCCTCAACGTCGACGGTTGTCAGTCCACCAACGACACCGTGGTCTTGATGGCCAATGGAGCCTCCGGCGTGTCCCCCGACCCCGAGGAACTCGCCGAGGCGGTCCTCGAGGTTTGCCGAGACCTCACCTGGCAGCTCGCCCGGGATGCAGAGGGTGCCACCAAGGTGGTGACCATCGACGTGGTGGGGGCCGCCTCGCACGGTGATGCCCGGCGGATAGCCCTCGCGGTCGCGGACTCCGCGCTGGTCCGTTCCTCCTTCTACGGGGCCGACCCCAACTGGGGTCGGGTGCTGGCCGCGGTGGGGGTAGCGGGTCCTGCGGTGGCAGCCGAGGACGTCGACATCGACTACCTGGACGTACCGGTGTGCCGGTCGGGAGCGGGGGTTCCGTTCGACGAGGACCTCCTGGCGTCCCTCCTCGGTGGGGACTTCGGTATCCGGATCAGGGTGGGGGATGGACCCGGCGCGTGTCAGGTGATCACCACCGACCTGACACCCGACTACGTGCGGTTCAACGGAGAGCGCTCGTGACCACCGGACATTCCCCGCCCCACCCCCTCAAGGGACGGATCGCCAACTCGATGGGGAAGGCCCGCATCCTGCTCGAGGCCCTCCCCTACATACGTCAGTTCCGAGGCAAGGTGGTGGTCGTCAAGTACGGCGGTTCCACCATGGACGACACCGGCTTGGCCGAGTCGTTCGCCGGGGACGTCAACCTGCTGTGGACGGTGGGTATCCACCCGGTGGTGGTCCACGGTGGAGGCCCACAGATCAGCCGGGCGATGGCCGCCGAAGGGGTGGAACCCCGCTGGGTGGACGGCCTTCGGGTCACCGACGAAGACACCATCCGGGTCGTGCAGCGGGTACTCCTCGGAGAGATCAACGCCGAAGTCGTGAGACGGCTCGGCCGTCACGGAACCCGAGCGATCGGAGTGTCGGGACTCGACGCCGGGTTGTTCCTGGCCCGCCCCAAGGATCCCAGGCTCGGCTACGTGGGCGAGATCGTGTCGGTCAACGCCGACCTGATCCGCAGGCTCATCGCCGAGGGTCTGGTACCGGTGGTGGCGCCACTGGCTCTGGGTGAGGAGGACGGAGCCGTGTACAACTGCAACGCCGACACCGCGGCGGCTGCCCTCGCCGGAGCGTTGGGCGCCCAGAAGCTCGTGTACCTGACCGACACCGAGGGGGTGTACCGCGACCTGGACGACCCCGAATCGCTGATCTCCCGCATGGGGAGGAGTGAGCTGGCCGAGCTCATTCCCCGGACCCGGGGGGGCATGCGACCCAAACTCGAGTCGATCGCGACGGCCCTCGACGCGGGCGTCAAACAGGCTCACGTACTCGACGGCCGGATCGAGCACGCTCTGCTCCTCGAGATCTTCACTCGAGAGGGGGTGGGGACCATGATCGACGGGGACGGCGGATGAGCGACCTGATCGACCGGGAAGCCCGATTCCTGATGCAGACCTACCGGCGGAGACCGGTGGTGTTCACCGCCGGGGAGGGCAGCTGGCTGATCGACGCCGAGGGCCGCCGATACCTCGACTTCCTCACCGGACTGGCAGTCGTGTCGGTGGGACACGCCAACCCGAGGGTGGCCCGGGCGGTGGCGGACCAGATGGAGCGATTGACCCACACCTCCAACCTCTTCTACACCGAACCGATGGTCGCGCTGGCCGAGAGGCTCGCCGAGGTGTCGGGACTCGACCGGGTGTTCTTCGCCAACTGCGGAGCGACCGCCAACGAGGCGGCCATCAAACTGGCCCGTCGGTGGGGGCGCGAGCGCCGGGGCCCGGGCTGCTACCAGGTGGTGTCGCTCCTCGACTCGTTCCACGGGCGCACCCTGGCGACACTCGCGGCCACCGGGCAGCCCGACAAGCAGGCCGCGTTCGCCCCTCTCCCCCCGGGGTTCGTCCAGGTTCCGAGAGGCGACCTGGACGCGCTGGAGGCGGCGGTCGGCGCCGAAACCGCGGCGGTGCTGATCGAGACCATCCAGGGGGAAGGAGGGGTGGTGCCGCTCGACGCCGACTACCTGCAGGCGGTGCGTCGCCTCTGCGACGAGCGGGAGGTGCTCCTGATCGTCGATGACGTGCAGGCCGGCATCGGCCGGACCGGACACTGGTTCTCCTGGCAGGGTCTGGGGTTCCGGCCGGACGTGGCCACCTCGGCCAAGGCCCTGGCCAACGGCCTGCCGATCGGGGCGTGTCTGGCGACCGACGAGGTGGCGTCGGCCTTCCGCCCGGGTGACCACGCCACCACCTTCGGGGGTGGACCGGTGGTGTGCGCCGCTGCGTTGGCGGTGCTGGACGAGATCGCCGATCGGGCACTCTTGGAGAACTGCCGGGATCGGGGTCGGCAGCTCCGCCAACTGCTCGAGTCGGTCTCCGGTGTGTCGGAGGTGCGAGGACGTGGACTCCTGCTGGCCGCGGTGCTCGACCGTCCCCGGGCCTCCCAGGTGGTGGACGAGGCTCTCGCCCAGGGTCTGGTGGTCAACGACGTGCGACCCGACGCGGTCAGGTTCGCTCCACCTCTCACCGTCACCGCCGACGAGGTGGAGTCCGCGGTGGAGCGCTTCGCCCAGGCTCTCCGGGACTGAGTATACGCATATGCGCATACCCCGTATACTCGGACCATGCCCACCACCGCCGCCCGTCGCCGGGCCCTCCGCAGCCTCCTCGAGGAGCGGGCCCCCAGGAGCCAGGCCGAGTTGGTGTCCCTACTCGCCGGGCGGGGCTTCCGGGTGACCCAAGCCACCATCTCCCGGGACCTCCGGGCGTTGGGGGCGGGGAAGGGGCGCGACGGGCGCTACCGACTGAGGGACGTCGACCCCGACGAGGCGCTCGACGCCCTGGCACGGGTGATCGACGAGTTCGTCTCGTCCGTCGGCTCGTCGGGGAACCTGGTGGTGTTGAAGACCCCTCCGGGGGCTGCCCAGGTGGTGGCCGCGGCGATCGACGCCGCCGGGTTGAACGGCGTGTTGGGAACCGTGGCGGGCGACGACACCGTGCTGGTGGTCGCCAGCGAACAGGTGACCGGTCGGGGCCTGGCCCACAAACTCGAGGAGATCGGAGCGGACAGGTGAGGGAGCGGACGACATGAAGGTCGTGTTGGCATATTCAGGAGGTTTGGACACGTCGGTGATCCTGGCGTGGCTGCGGGAGGAGTACGGAGCGGAGGTGATCGCCTACACCGCCGACGTCGGTCAGGGCGAAGAGGTGTCGGAGGCCCGGGAGAAGGCCTTGCAGACCGGAGCGGTCGAAGCGGTGGTGGAAGACCTCCGTGAGGAGTTCGTGGTCGACGCGGTGTTCCCGGCCCTCCGGGCCAACGCGGTCTACGAGGGCTACTACCTGTTGGGTACCTCGCTGGCCCGCCCGATCATCACCCGCGGGTTGATGAGGGTCGCCAAGAGCCGGGGAGCCGACGCGATCGCCCACGGCGCCACCGGGAAGGGAAACGACCAGGTCCGGTTCGAACTGTCGGCCTACGCCATCGACCCCCAGATCAAGGTGATCGCCCCGTGGCGGGAGTGGAAGCTGAAGGGTCGAGCCGATCTGATCCGCTACGCCGAGAGCCGGTCCATCCCGGTGCCGGTCACCCCGGAGCGCCCCTACTCGATGGACGCCAACCTCCTCCACGTCTCCTACGAAGGGGGGATCCTCGAGGATCCCTGGGCCGCGCCCCCGCCCGGCATGTTCCGGATGACCACCGACCCCGAGGACGCTCCCGACCAACCCGAATGGGTGACGGTCGGGTTCGAGAGGGGCAACCCGGTGTCGGTCGACGGGCAGCGGCTCGGACCGGTGGAGCTCCTCCAGAAGCTGAACGAGCTGGGCGGCCGGCACGGCGTGGGCCGGGTGGACATCGTGGAGAATCGGTTCGTGGGGATGAAGAGCCGGGGAGTGTACGAAACCCCCGGGGGAACCATCCTCCTGCACGCCCACCGTGCGGTCGAGTCGATCACCCTCGACCGGGAGGTGGCCCACCTGCGAGACGAACTGGTCCCGAGATACGCCGAGATGGTCTACAACGGTTTCTGGTTCTCGCCCGAGAGGCAGGCCCTGCAGGCGTTCATGGACGAAGTCCAGAAGAGGGTCAACGGGGAGGCCCGACTGAAGCTCTACAAGGGTTCCGTGGTGGTGGAGGGGAGACGCTCCGACCGGTACGACCTGTACGACCGGGCGACGGTCACCTTCGAAGAGGACGACGTGTACGACCAGGCCGACGCCGCCGGGTTCATCCGGCTGAACGCACTCCGTCTCCGCAAACTCGCCGAACAGCGTCTCGGTGAAGGAGAGTGACCGGATGACCCTCTGGTCGGGTCGGTTCTCCGAGGATCCCGACGCCCGGGTCTGGCGGTACACGGCGACCCCGGACGACCGGCGTCTCCTCGAAGTCGACGTGGAGGGCTCCATCGCCCACGTCGGGATGCTCCACCAGGTGGGGATCATCACCGAAGAGGAGCATCGCCGGCTGGAGGACGGCCTGCGCCGGATCCTGGAGGAAGCCCAGAACGGAACCTTCGAGTTCTTCGCCACCGACGAGGACGTCCACACCGCGGTGGAGCGGCGAGCTGGTCGAGCTGGTGGGGGAGGTGGGCGAGAAACTCCACACCGGCCGGTCCCGCAACGACCAGGTCGCCCTCGACATCCGGCTCCATCTCCGCCGGTCGGCGGCCGGCCGGTCGGAGCAGATCGCCCGGCTGGTCGGTGTGCTGGCCGACCTGGCCGAGACCCACGCCGAGGTGGTGGTGCCCTCCTACACCCACCTGCAGCAGGCTCAGGCGGTGCCGTTGGGCCATCATCTCCTGGCCCATGCCTGGGCGCTGCTCCGCGACCGGGACCGGTTCGCCGACGTGGGCCGGCGGCTGGACGAGTCCCCGCTCGGGGCGGGAGCCTCGGCCGGATCGACCCTGGCCCTCGACCCGAGCGAAGCCGCGAGACGGCTGGGATTCTCCCGGGTGTTCCGCAACTCGATGGACGCGGTCGCGTCCCGGGACCTGGTGTCCGAATACGTGTGGTGCTGCGCCCAGACCATGGTGGACCTGTCCCGTCTCGCCGAGGAGGTCGTGTTGTGGTCGGGGACCGAGTTCGGATGGGTGACGCTGCCGGACTCGTTCACCACCGGAAGCTCGGCGCTTCCCCACAAGAGGAACCCCGACGTCGCCGAGCTGGCCCGGGGCCGGGTGGGAGCTGCGGTCGGGGCCCTGGTCGACCTGCTGGTGGTCCAGAAGGCGCTGCCCCTCACCTACAACCGGGACCTCCAACAGGACAAACAGGCGGTGTTCCGAGCCGACGACCTCCTGGCCGGCACCCTCGAGGTCCTGGCGCCCATGTTGGCGTCGGCCAGGTTCCACCCTCCGCCGCCCACCCCGTCGGTCACCGCCCTCGACCTGGCCGAGGCGCTGGTCTCCCGGGGGGTGCCTTTCCGCCAGGCCCACCGTGCGGTGGGCCGCCTGGTGGCGCGCCTCGAGAACCAGGGTCGGGACCTGGGTTCGGTCACCTATCAGGACCTGGCCGGAGCCCATCCCGACTTCAGGCCGGAGGACGTCTCCCTGGCCGACCCCTCCGAGTCGGTGCGCCGTCGCGCCACCCCGGGGGGCGGTTCCGTCGAGTCGGTGCGGGAGCAGATCCGGGTGCTCCGGGAAATCCTGGGCTGAGACCCAACCCGGCTCAACCGATGATGGCTAGCGTGGGGTCCATGCCCGCCCCCGCCAAACCCCTGAAGAAGAAGAAGGTGGAGGTGCTGGGCCTTCGGATGGCCTACCACGAGAGCGGAAAGGGCCGCCCCATCGTGTTCCTCCACGGGAACCCCACTTCCTCCTACCTGTGGCGAGGTGTCATACCCCACGTCTCGTCCCTGGGTCGGTGCATCGCTCCCGACCTGATCGGCATGGGCGACTCGGCCAAACTCGTGCCGTCCGGATCCAACACCTACACCTTCTCGGATCACCGGCGGTATCTGGACGCCCTCCTCGAGGTGATGGGAGTCACCGAAGACGTGGTGCTGGTCGTACACGACTGGGGGGGCGCCCTCGGCTTCGACTGGGCGCGGCGTCACCCCCGGTCCGTGGCGGGGATCGCCTACATGGAGACGATCGTCGCTCCGCTCGACTCGTGGGATGCCTGGCCGGAGCCGTCCCGCGGGTTGTTCCAGGCTCTGCGGACCGAGGCGGGCGAGGAGATCATCCTCGCCAAGAACGTGTTCGTGGAGCGGATCCTCCCCGCGTCGGTCCTCGACCCGCTCCCGCCCGAGGTGATGGAGGAGTACCGCAGGCCTTTCCGACGGCCCGGCGAAGACCGCCGACCCACCCTCACCTGGCCCCGCCAGATCCCCATCGGCGGGGACCCTCCCGACGTGGCCGAAACCGTGGCCCGATACCGGGATTGGCTGAGCCGAAGCGACGTCCCCAAGCTGTTCGTCGATGCCGATCCCGGGTTCCTGAGCCCCCTGATGCGTCCGGTCTGCGAGGAATGGCCCAACCAGGAGAAGGTCACCGTGCGGGGGATCCATTTCATCCAGGAGGATTCACCGGACGAGATCGGGCGGGCGTTGGCCGACTGGCTCCGTCGGATCTGATCCACGGTGACCCTGGTCGCCGGCGCCGCGGCGGTGCTGACGGTGGTGTCGCTGGCCGCGTTCGGCGGCCGGTGGTGGTGGATGCTCGACCTGGCCGCCAACTTCCGTCCCCACCTGGCGGCTCTCCTCGCCGCGTCGACCGGCCTGCTGTTGGTCGGTGGTCGACGCCGCTGGGCCACCCTCGCCGCGGTCGGGGCGGTAGCCAACCTGGCGGTGGTCGTCCCCCTCTACGTGGCGCCGCCGGTCGAGGGGGTGGTGACCGCCGAGAGTCTCCGGGTGGTGAGCTTCAACCTCAAGGGTGACAACCGCAACTTCGGGGCGGTGGCCGACTTCCTGGCCGAGCAGGACGCAGACGTGGTGTTCCTCCACGAAGCCACCCGCGACTGGTCCGAGGCCCCCGAGATCCGGGCCCTCCCATATCGACTGGTCGCCGGCCAGGACCCGGAGCTGGTGTTCGGCACCCTGGTTCTGGTCCCGGAGGACGCCCGGGTCGTGTCCTACGGCTTCGCCGAGGAGCAGCCCCGGTCGGTGGAGGTGACCTTGACCGCCGATCGGGGCACCCCGATCCGGATCCTCGGGGTGCATCCGGTGGCCCCGTCGGACGGAAGGAGGGCCGGGCTGCGGGACGCCCAGCTCCTGTTCGCCGCCCGATGGGCTTCGTCGCAGGACTCACGGGTGGTGGTGGTAGGCGACTTCAACGCGACTCCCTGGTCTTGGGCGTTCCGACGGCTCCTCGCCCAGGGTGGCCTGACCGACTCGATGCGGGGATTCGGGTTGCAAGCCACCTACCCGGCCGACCGGAATCCGTTGCTCCGCATCCCCATCGACCATCTGGTGTTCGGCGAAGGGCTGGTCGTGGCCGACCGTCGACTCGGCCCGGCCCTCGGGTCGGATCATTTCCCCCTGGTGGTGGATCTGGTCGTCACCCGCTGACCTGCCAGACTGTGAGGCATGGACCGCTTCGCCGAGAACCGTGCACGCCTGGCTGCCCAGCTCGGCTCCGAGGGAATCGCCCTGGTACCGGCGGGATCAGAGACCGTTCGCAACCACGACGTCCACCACGAGTTCCGGCAAGACTCCGACTTCTTCTACCTGACCGGTTTCGAAGAGCCGGACGCGGTGGCGGTGCTGGTGCCGGGTCATCCCGACGGGGACTTCCACCTGTTCGTCAGACCCCGAGATCCCGAAGCCGAGACCTGGACCGGTGTCCGAGCCGGGGTGGAAGGAGCGATGAGCCGGTACGGAGCCGACGCCGCCTATCCGATCGACCGGTTGGACCAGGTCCTGTCCCGGCTGATGGTCGGGAGGGAGGTCCTCTACTACCGGATCGGTGATCCCCGCCACGACCGGCGGGTCGCGTCCCTCATCGAGAAGGCCCGCAGCTACCGGGACCGGATGGGGAAGCCGGCTCCCGCTGCAGTCCGGGACCTCCACGATCTCCTCGGGCGTATGCGGCTCCGCAAGTCGGGATCCGAGATCGAGAGCCTCAGGGCGGCCTGTGAGCTCTCCGCCGAGGGGCATCGGGAGGCGATGCGGTTCTGCCGCCCCGGCCTCTACGAGTATCAGGTGCAGGCGGCGATGGAGTACGTGTGGCGGGAGGGCGGGTCCCGCCGCAACGGGTATCCGTCGATCGTGGCGTCGGGCCCCAACACGGTGATCCTCCACTACACCGACAACGACCGACAGATCGAAGACGGTGACCTGGTGCTGATCGACGCCGGGTGCGAGATCGACTACTACACCGCCGACATCACCCGCACCTTCCCGGCGTCGGGGAAGTTCACCCCTCCTCAACGGGCCGTCTACGAGGCCGTCTTGGAGGCCCAGCGGGAGGCGATCCGGGTCGCCCGGCCCGGGGTCGGTATCCGGGAGGTACACGACCGGGCAGTGGAGGTGCTGTGTGGGGCCATGGTCGAACTCGGTCTGCTCCCCCTGGGGGTGGAGGAGTCGCTGGCCATGCACCACTACCGGGCGTTCTTCATGCACGGCACCAGCCACTGGCTGGGGGTGGACGTCCACGACGCGGGTCCCTACCGGGTGGATGGGCGCCCCACCTGCTTGGAGCCCGGCATGGTGTTCACCGTCGAACCGGGCATCTACGTGCCGGCCGACCGCACCGAGGTCGAGTTCCGCCTCCTCGAGTACGACCTCGACGCTTGGCTGGAACGCCGGCTGTTGGAGGGCCTCGAAGCGGCCAAGGCCAAGGAACGGGAGGAGTTGGAGAGAGCCGAGAAGCTCGTGCACACCATCCCCGAGGAGCTGGTGGGCGTCGGGATCCGAATCGAAGACGACGTCCTGGTCACCGAATCGGGTGTGGAGATCCTGACCCGGACGGTGCCGGTGGAACCCGACCGGGTGGAGGCTCTGTGTGGAGAGGCGAGCTGGTTGACCCGGAGCTAATCCGCGTCGGCCAGCACCGCCTCGGCCTCCTCGACGTCCCCAGGCGAGACACACAGCCTGACCCCCAGCGCGGCCATCGACGGATACATGCCACCTGCATCGTCGGCTTCGATCACCGCCGGGATACCCGCCTGCTCGAGGAGCGCCCGGGCCAGCTCCGCCTCGGCGCGGCTCGAATAGACCGCCACCGGGATCACTCCTCCACCTCCGTTCCCGCCACCGCCAGACCCGCCAGGAGGAGGAAGGCTCCCACCCAAGCGGTGGCCGGTGGTCTCTCCGACAGGACCATCACCCCCAAGGCCACCGCGGTGAGCGGCTCCGCCAGCGACAGGGTCACGGCGTTGGCCACCGGGGTCAGCCTCAAGCCCAATCCGAACAGCAGGTAGGAGGCGGTGGTAGCCCCCAACCCGAGCCAGGCCGCCATCAGCATCCCGTCGGGCCTCCCCAGCCAGGACAGGTCCACCATGAGGAGCCCGGGTAGGGACAGGGCGGCGCCGAGGCCGAACACCCCGGCCATCACCGTCACCGGCGACGCCCGGTCCAGCATCCGTTTGGCTACCACCGCGTACACCGCGTAGGAGGTTCCCGCCCCCGCGGCCAACAGCACACCCCAGAGGTCGGCCTCCCCGCCTGGGCTCCCGATGAGACCCACCCCGGCCACCGCTACGAGGGTGGCGGCCGTCCAGCGGAGGGTGGGTCTCCAACCCTCCACCAGGAAGGCCAGGAGACCCGCCACGATCGGGCCAGTCCCGATCGCCACCACCGTCCCGATGGCGACGCCGGATCGGCCCACACCGGCGAAGAAGAGAGGCTGGTAGGCCGCGACCCCGAGGGCGGCCAAGGCCAGCGGGCCGGGGGGCAGCCGCCGCATCCGGGCCAGACCACCGGTGAGGGCTCCCGCGGCCAGCAGACCGGTCCCACCCACCGCCAGCCGAACCGCCCCGACCGAGAAGGGGTCGGCTGTCGGTCCCAGAGCCTGAGCGGTGCCGGTGGTGCCCCACAGCACCGCGGCCCCGACCACCAGCAGCGGCCCGGCCCTCCTCATCCCGCGGCGGGCAGCACGGCGAGGAGGATCACCGAGAAGTGGACCGCTCCCGCGACGACCACCGCCACATGGAAGAGTTCGTGCGGCCCGAACCAGGGGGAGGAGAAACGGGGCCTCCCCGTCGCCATCACCACCATCCCCGAGGTGTACACCAAGCCGCCTACCGCCAACCAGGCCACCACCTCCCAACCCAGGGTGCGGGCCACCTGCCACATGGGCAGCACCGCCGCCCATCCCAACGCCGACTGCAGAACGGCGCTGGTCCTGATCGACACCCGACGCTCGGCCAGCTTCATCGCCATGCCCACCCCTGCGGTGACCCAGACCACCACCAGGGTCGCCCACCTCCAGGTTCCTTCCAGTCCGACCACCGCGATCGGCGTGTAGGTGCCCGCCACCGCCAGGAAGATGGCGGCATGATCCAGGCGACGCATCATCCGGCGGCGGGCCTCCGACCAGGGACCGGAGTGGTACAGGCTGGAGGCGGTGAACAAGGCCACGAAGGAGAGGGCGTACACGGTGACCGCCACCCCCACCGGCACGCCACCCCGGTTGGCAGCTAGGAGAATGCCCAGCCCGAAGAGCGACGCGACCGCGGCTCCGCCGTGGAGCAGACCCCGCACCGGATTCCGGATTCGCATCCCGCCAATCTAGGTGACACCTAGCATCGGTCAGGTGAGCGAGGTCCTACGGATAGCCAACTGCTCGGGGTTCTACGGAGATCGCCTCTCGGCGGCCCGGGAGATGGTGGAAGGAGGCCCGATCGACGTCCTCACCGGTGACTACCTCGCCGAGCTGACCATGGCCATCCTCTGGCGATCCCGAGCCCGGGATCCCGACGGTGGATATGCCACCACCTTCCTCGCCCAGATGGAGGAGGTGCTGGCCACCTGCGTGGAGAAGGGGATCAAGGTGGTGTCCAACGCCGGCGGCCTCAACCCGAGGGGGCTGGCGGAGCGTCTCAGGAAGCTGGCCGGGGATCTCGGTCTCGAGGTGCGGATCGCCACCGTGGAAGGCGACGACCTCCTCGGCCGTCTCGACGAGCTGCAAGACGCGGGCGAGATGCTGGCCAACATGGACACCGGGGTTCCGCTGGCCGGATCCGGGGTCACCCCGGTGACCGCCAACGCCTACCTGGGCGGCTGGGGGATCGCCCGGGCACTGGCGAGGGGAGCCGACGTGGTGATCACCGGAAGGGTCACCGACGCCGCCCTGGTCATCGGTCCGGCAGCGTGGCGATTCGGCTGGGGCCGCCACGACTGGGACCGATTGGCGGGGGCGCTGGTGGCCGGGCACGTCATCGAATGCGGCGCCCAGGCCACGGGAGGCAACTACGCCTTCTTCCGGGAGGTGCCCGGACTCGACCACGTCGGGTTCCCCCTGGTGGAGATGCGTCCCGACGGGTCGTTCGTGGTCACCAAGCATCCCGGTACGGGGGGTCTCGTCTCGGTGGGAACCGTCACCGCCCAGCTCCTGTACGAGATCGGGGGGCTCCGCTACCTGAATCCCGACGTCACCGCCCGGTTCGACTCGATCAGGCTGCGGCAGCAGGGACCCGACCGGGTGGAGGTGACCGGAGTCAAAGGTGAACCACCACCCCCGACCGTCAAGGTGGCGCTCAACTACCTGGGGGGTTACCGCAACACGGTCACCTTCGTCATCCCGGGTCTCGACGTGGAGGAGAAGGCCAGGCTGGCCGAGGAGGCTCTCTGGAAGGCGGTGGGCGGCAGGGAGCGGTTCGCCGAGACCGACGTAACCCTGATCAGGTCCGACCGACCCGACCCGCCCACCAACGAAGACGCCCTCGCCTATCTGCGGATCACGGTGAAGGACCCGGATCCCGACAAGGTCGGACGGGACGCGTTCTCCCGGAAGGCGGTGGAAATGGCCCTGGCCCACTATCCGGGTTTCGTGCTGACCGGCCCCCCGGAAGACGCCCGGCCCTACGCCGTCTACTGGCCCACCGCGGTGCCCGCCGAGCTGGTACCCCAGACGGTGGAGCTGGGAGGAGAAGTCGAGGTGGTCCCTCCTACGGGCCCGGTCGGCCCCGTCGAAGCCGACGTCGCCCCGACTCCCATACCCCCGGCACCGACCGGGCCGACCCGCAGAGCTCCCCTCGGGCTGGTCGCCGGCGCCCGGTCGGGCGACAAGGGAGGGAACGCCAACGTCGGGGTCTGGGCCCGCGACCCCGTCGGCTACGCCTGGCTGGCCGCCTACCTGACCGTCGACCGGTTCCGACGGCTGATCCCCGAGGCGGCCGGGCTGGAGGTCGAACGGTACGAGTTCCCCAACCTGAACGCCCTCAACTTCGTGGTCAAGGGTCTCCTCGGCGAAGGGGTGTCCTCCTCCACCCGCACCGACCCCCAGGCCAAGACCCTCGGCGAGTACCTGAGGGCCAAGCTGGTGGACGTGCCCGAGGCCCTCCTCGACGACCGGTAGCATCGAAACGGTGCGGCCCGTCGATCTGGTCTACCGCCTCTACGAGAACCGGCTGCTCGCCTCCCTGGACCGCAGCCGTTTCCCCCGACACGTGGGGATCATCCTCGACGGGCATCGACGGTACGCCCGCTCCGAGGGGCTCGCCTCCTACACCGACAGCTACCGGGCGGGGATGCGCCGGTTCGAGGAGTTCATCGGCTGGACGGAGGAGCTGGACATACCGGCGATCACCGGGTGGCTCCTCTCGAAGGAGAACCTGGAACGGCCCCGTGACGAGCTGGAGCCCTACTTCGACGTGCTGACCGAGCTGTTCGACCGTCTACCCGCCACCTGCCGGCGGCACGGGATGAAGGTGCGGTTCATCGGCAGTCTGGATCTGCTGCCCGACCGGGTGGTGGAGGCCGCCAAGCGGGCCGCCGAGGTCTGCGCCGACGGGAACCGGCACCTCACCATCGCGGTGGGCTACGGGGGCCGACAGGAGATCGTCGACGCCTGCCGCGACCTGGTGGCGCGCCTCGCCGGTGAAGGCGTTCCCGCCGAGCAGATGGCAGACCGGATCGACGCGGAGGGGATCGCAGCCCACCTGTATTCCGCCGACCTGGGCGACGTCGACCTGGTGATACGCACCTCGGGTGAGTCCAGGCTGTCGGGATTCCTGCTGTGGCAATCGGCCTACGCCGAGTTCGTCTTCGTCGACGTGTACTGGCCCGCCTTCCGCCGGGTCGACTTCCTCCGGGCGCTGCGCGACTACACCAGGCGGGAACGCCGCTTCGGCCGCTAGGTCCCCTCCGACTCCTCCCGGGAGTCGCCCTCGGGACCCATTCAACAGCCCGGCTCGCCCGGATGTCCGCAACAGGACGACCGACGTTTCGCCTTGATCAGGTTGTTGCGGAACACCAACGCCAGCTTCTCCCGGAGGGGGAGAGGAGAGCGCCGCCAATTCTCGATCACCCAGCGGGGTTCGGGCCGACTCATCGCGGTTGGAGCCTACCCCGCCAGGCGGGCGCGCAGATGCTCGGGCCAAGGTCGGGGGCGTCCCGTCTGCGGGTCGACCAGGACGGCCTTCATGGTTCCCTCGACCGCCAACGCTCCGTCGTGGAACACCGAGATCGTGTAGGTGACGGAGGTCCTCCCCAGCTCCGACACCACCAGATCCACCCGCACCTCGTCGTCGAAGGCGAGCGGCTTCCGGAACTCGAACGACACCGACACCCGGGGCGTCCGACCGAAAGTCTCACCGATGATGCCCAGGTCACGGTGGAGCTCCGCCTCGGCTTCCTCCGTCCACCGGACCACGGTCGAGTGGTGCCAGATCCCCGCCGCGTCGGTGTCGACCCAGGCCACTCTTCGGGTTATCGACACTCCGGCGCCCATCGGTTTCCTCTCGCCGCCGGCACTGTAGACGGGGCCCTCGGGCGCCTACCCTCCCCACCGATGACCCGAGAACTGGTCGCTCACCTGCGCACCCATGCGCTGCGTACCGACGGGCCTTTTCGCCTCCGGTCGGGCGAGGTCTCCCACTACTACGTGGACGCCCGCCAGACCACGTTCGACGGCCGCGGAGCCCTACTGGTGGCCGAAGCCGTCCTCGAGGTGCTGCACCCCGATGTGGCCGCCATCGGAGGCATGACGATGGGGGCCGACCCCGTCGCGATCTCCACCGCGGTGGAGGCTTCACGACGGGGCCGGCCGCTCAGGGCGTTCTCGGTCCGCAAGGCCGCCAAGGACCACGGCACCGGGGGCAGGCTGGTAGGCCCGGTTCGGGAGGGCGACGTGGTGGCGGTGGTGGACGACACCGTGACCACGGGCGGGGCTCTGATCGAGGCAGTCGAGGTGGCCACCGCCGAAGGGCTGAGAGTCATCCAGGGAGTCGCGCTGGTCGACCGGTCGGCCGGTCGGGTGGCTCGGCGTTTCGAAGAGCTGGGAATACCCTTCGTCGGGTTGGTCGGACCCGACGACCTGGGAGTCTGATGACCGCGAAACTCGTCGTTCGTCGCTCGGCCGTACGGATGTGGCTGGTGGCGTTGGGGTCGGTCCCCCTGGTGGTGCTGGGTCTCGACGTAGTGGGCCGCCGTCGGATCACCGACGCCCTCCGCGGGCTGCTGTTCCGCCCCGACGACACCCAGCTCCTGGAGCCACGGGACGTGGTGTGGGCGGTGGTGATGCTCGCGGTAGGGGTCGGACTGGCGGTGTGGTCGCTGAAGGAGCTGCTGTTCCCCACCGTGCTGCTGCGGGCCGACCGGGACGGGGTACGCCTGAAACTGGGTGGCCCGTTCCGGCCCCCAGTCCACCTGAGTTGGGACGAGGTCGACGACGTGGGGGCCGACGTCCTCGACGACGAAGGCACCCGCCAGCCGATCCTCTGGATCAGACCGATGAACCCCGGGTCGCTGCCGGCCGACCCTTGGGGAGCTCGATGGGTGGACCAGAAGACCCTGGGGATCTTCGCCTCCGACTGGGAGCTACCTCCCGACCGGGTCGCGTCCCAGATGGTCGACATCGCGGTCGCCTCGGCACGCGCGAGCCGGGAGGATGCATGACCCGCAGGGTGGGGGCCCACACCCCGGCCGCCGACCCGTTGGCGGAGGCGGCGGCGAGAGGTGCCGATCTGGTACAGGTGTTCCTGTCCAACCCGCAGTCTTGGAAGAAGCCCAAACCCCGGGAAGACGCCCAGGCTCTTCGCTCCTCTCCGGTAGCCCTGTACGTCCATGCGCCCTATCTGGTCAACGTGGTGTCGGAGAACAACCGGATCCGCATCCCTTCCCGCCGGATCCTCCAGGACACCTGCGACGCGGCGGCCGAGGTGGGAGCCGCGGGGGTGGTGGTCCACGGCGGCCACGTGACCGACGGGGATCTGTCGGAGGCGTACGGACGGTGGAGGAGGGCCCTCGAGCTACTCGACACCGAGGTGCCGGTGCTGATCGAGAACACGGCATCGGGCGAAGGAGCGGTGGCGCGCCGGGTGGAAAGCATCCGACGACTGTGGGAGGAGATAGGCGACCTCGACGTGGGTTTCGTCCTCGACACCTGCCACGCCTGGGCGGGCGGCGAACCGCTGGAGGAGGTGGTCGAGCGGCTGCTGGAAGCGACCGGACGGATCGACCTGATCCACTGCAACGACTCCCGGGACCCGTTCGATTCGAGACGGGACCGCCACGCCAACCTGGGTTCGGGCAAGATCCCCTCCGAAGTGCTCGCCGCGGTCCTCAGGAAGGTGGAGGCGCCGGTGGTGGTGGAGACCCCGGGAGGACCGGCGGAACAGGCGGCCGACATAGCGTGGGTGCGCGAGGCGCTGGGATGAGGTCCCGTCGCCTGGCGGTGGGGATGCTCGCGCTCCTCCTGGCCGGGTGCACCTTCAACCAGCGGGGCCCGTGGGTCGACGCCAACGGGAGGCGCCTGCTCGGTTCGGAGGTGATCGAATACGACGGTTTCGTGGCCTGCAACCAGGAGCGGGTGGTGTTCCTGGAGTTCTTCGGCGACAAGTACGCCAAGGACCCGTGGGGCCAGCTCGGTACCCTCACGTCGCCGGTCGACGGGTCGGTGCTGGAGTTCGCGGTGCTGGACTCGGTGCCCTCCCAAGCCGAACCCACCGGGATCACCCACGCCGGCCGCGAGATCTACGTGGGGCCGGACCGCAGCGACTACCTCTACATCCGGCTGCCCGACGGTCGAGCCGAACGCTGGCCCCGGGCTGAGGTCGGCTGCGAGGAGTAACATCCCCCCTGAGGCACGGGCGACCCCTGCGGCGGCCGAGGCCCGGGTTTCCGAAGATTCGAGTTCGAAACGCCGACGTCCCCCAACCCGCCGGGTGGGGAGAGAGGAGCGAACCATGGGGACAAATCCGAAGGTGACCGTCCCCCAGATCCGCGCCCGCAAGGGCGGGGAGAAGATCACCATGGTCACCGCCTACGACCACCCTTCTGCGTCGATCGCCTCGGCGGCCGGTATCGACATCATCCTGGTGGGCGACTCGGTCGCCAACGTGGTCCACGGGATGGAGTCCACCCTGGAGGTCGACCTGGAGGTGATGATCGTCCATGCCCGGGCGGTGCAGCGGGCCCGACCCCACAGCCTGGTGGTGGTCGACATGCCGTGGATGAGCTACCACACCACCCCGGAGGACGCGGTCCGCAACGCGGGTCGGCTGGTGCGGGAGGGAGGCGCCGAGGCGGTGAAGCTGGAGGGCGGCGAGAAGCGGCTCCCGGTGTTGGAACGGATCCTCGACGCCGAGATCCCGGTGATGGGCCACCTGGGTCTGACCCCGCAGTCGGTCCACGCCATGGGCGGCTACCGGGTCCAGGGTCGGCTCCCCGACGAAGCCCGACAGCTCATCGGCGATGCCCGGGCCCTCGACCGTGCCGGGGTGTTCGCAATCGTGTTGGAAGGCATCCCCGACGTCCTGGCCCGGGTGATCACCCAAGAAGTGGCGGTCCCCACCATCGGGATCGGAGCCGGCCCGGCCACCGACGGGCAGGTGCTGGTGTTCCACGACCTGCTGGGATTGGGCGACGGCCACCGACCCAAGTTCGTGCGTACCTACGCCGATCTGCGGTCGGCCGCGATCGAAGCCCTGCGACGCTACGCCGAGGACGTGAAGGGCGGCGGCTTCCCCGGGGAGGCCGAGACCTACCACGGGTCGGCCGACCTGGTGGTCGCTCTGGAGGAGGTCGAGTCATCGGCTGGAAAACTGCGTTCTGTCTCATCGTCTTCCTGATCGCGGCCTGCGACCCGGAGACCCCTCCCTCACCGGCCGCGTCAACCCCCAACCCGCAGACCACCGCCTCGACCGTGGTCGCAAAGTCCTCGACGACCGAGGTGTCTTCCCCAGATGTGGGAGACCTCCAGGATGGCGGGTTCGAGATCAGGTCGATCCAGCTGGGGGGGAGAGAACTCACCGTGGCGGTCGCCGACGACCCCGACGAGCGGGCCCGTGGCCTGATGGGTGTCGACGACCTGGGTGAGGTCGACGGCATGTTGTTCACCTGGTCGGGAGAGGAGGTGAACGCCGCTTTCACCATGCGCAACACGCCGCTGACGTTGGACCTGCTGGTCTTCGACCAGGACGGAACCCACCTCGAGACGCTCCGGATGGAGCCCTGCCGGGCCGAACCATGCCCGGTCTATCAGCCGTCGACTCCCTACACGTACGCCCTCGAGGTGCCCGCGGGTGTCGTGGAGCCGGGCCCCCTCCGGATCCCCTGACGTGTCGGCCTCGGGGGCCGCTAGACTCCGGCTCGGCGTCGACAGACCCACTCCCCTGCTCCGCCACCCGAGGCGGGGCCTTCCGCAAGGATGTCCACAGGAGGAAGATGCGAACCTACGAACTGATGACCATTCACCGTCCCGAGCTGCCCGAAGAGCAGGTCCGGGCCCATCTCAAGAAGATGGAAGAGCTGTTGGCAGGCCGGGGTGGAGTGGTCAAGAACACCGATTTCTGGGGCAAACGCCGCTTCGCCTACGAGATCGACCACCTGAGCGAGGGCTACTACGCGGTGGTCACCTTCGAAGCGGAGCCGCCCGCGGTCGCCGAGCTGGACAGGGCGCTGGCCCTGGCCGACGAGGTGGTCCGCCACAAGATCGTCCGTCCCGGCGACTGACTGGAAAGTCACATCCGGATGGCATATAAGGGGCGTAAGCCAGAGGGAAGGGAGCGCCCATGTCCACCAACAACGTAACCCTGGTAGGGAACCTGGTCGACGACCCGGAGCTGCGGTTCACCCCGTCGGGGGTGCCGATGGCTCGACTGCGGATCGCCGTCAACCGGAGGTGGCGCGACCAGAACGGCGAATGGCAGGAAGACACGAGCTTCTTCACCGGCACCGTGTGGAGGGAGCAGGCCGAAGCCGTCGCCGAGTCGCTGAGCAAAGGCACCCGGGTGATCCTGACCGGGCGGCTGGAGCAGCGTTCCTGGGAGACCCCAGACGGCGACCGCCGCTCGGTGGTGGAGGTGCAGATCGACGAGATCGGTCCCAGCCTCCGCTGGGCGACCGCCAGCGTCACCCGCACCACCCGCTCGGGGGGCGACTTCGCCTCCCAGCCCGCCCCAGCCCCCGTCGCCCGGGACGACTACGGACCCGACGAGGCGCCGTTCTAGAGGAGGAGATCCATGGGTCGTAAAGGCAACACCGTAAAGGTCAAGAAGCGGAGACGCCGTCCCGAGTCGCAGCCCCGCCGGGCCAAGAAGAGGGTGTGCCACTTCTGCCGGGAGGGGATAACCCAGGTCGACTGGAAGGACGTCACCCTGCTCCGCAAGTACATGTCGGACAGGGCCAAGATCCGGGCGCGCCGGGTGACGGGCAACTGCCCCCGACACCAACGTCAGGTGGCCACGGCCATCAAGAACGCTCGGGAGATGGCCCTCCTGCCCTACGTGTCGGTGAAATGAGGCTCATACTCACCGCCGACGTGGACGAGCTGGGCCGCAAGGGGGACGTGGTCGAGGTCTCCGACGGTTACGCCCGCAACTACCTGCTACCCAAACGCAAAGCTGTCAAGGCGACCCCGGGGGCCATCGCCGAGGCGGAGAGGGTGAAGGCGATCCGGGAAGCGGCCGAGAGGCGTGCCCGGGAGGAGGCCGAACGGATCGCCAGCCAGCTCGCGGGGACCCGGGTGGTCATAGCCGCCCAAGCCGGCGACGAAGGCAAGCTGTACGGATCGGTGACCGCGAGCGACGTCATCGAGGGGATCAAGAAGTTCACCGGGGTGGAACTGGAACGCAAGCAGATCGACCTGAGGTCCCCGATCAGGGCGATCGGGCTCCACGAGGTCTGGATCCGCCTCCACCCGGACGTCGAGTTCCCGATCACCCTCGACGTGATCCCCGCCTGAGGGCTTTTTTCGCGGATCCCCGATGGCGACCCGGTCGGGTTTTCGCGGTGGGGTAGACACCACCTACGTTTGGTCGGGTCCCGGAGCCGTGTCACACCCTCCGGGTAGTTCTATCGGCGACCGAGAGGAGCGCTGCAGCCGATGACGTCCGTGTCCGAACGTCGGGTGGAGAGGACCCGGGAACGGGTGCCTCCCCACTCCCGGGAGGCCGAGGAGTCGGTGCTGGGCTCGATCCTGATGTCGGTCGACGCCCTCAACGAGGTGATGGGGCGGCTCGAACCCGACGACTTCTACATCCCGGCCCACCAGTCGATCTTCCGGGCGGTGCGGAACCTGTTCGACACCAGCCAGGCGATAGACGCCGTCACCGTGGCCGAAGAACTCCGCCGGATGGGCGAACTCGAACGGGTCGGCGGGGCCACCTACCTGACCCAGCTACTAGACGTGGTTCCATCGGTCTCCAACGTCGACTACTACGCCGGGATCGTCGAAGAGCACTCGCAGCGGCGTCACCTGCTGAGGGCAGGAGCCGCCATAACCGACCTGGCGCTGCGGATCGACGACGACATCGCCGCGGTGTTGGACCGAGCCGAACAGACGGTCCTCGACGTGGCCGGGAGGAAACTCAGCGACGGGATCCAGCCGATCGGGCCGCTGTTCTTCTCGACGCTGGAGGAGCTGGAGGAGCTGGAGGCCCGAGGGTCCGAAGTCACCGGGCTGTCCACCGGTTTCAAGGACCTGGACCGCAAACTCACCGGCCTGCACCCGGCCAACCTGGTGATCGTCGCCGCCCGACCGTCCATGGGCAAGTCGGCGTTGGCCGCCAACATCAGCACCAACGTCGCCCTCAAGGGTCATCCGGTGGCGTTCTTCTCCCTCGAGATGTCGAAGGAGGAGGTGGCCCAGCGGATGCTGTGCTCGGAGGCCCGGATCGACTCGATGAAGCTCCGGACCGGCCAGATAGGGGAAACCGCCTGGCCTAGGCTGACCGACGCCGCCGGGAAGCTGTATGAGGCCCCGATCTTCGTCGACGACTCGCCGGTGCTCACCGTCACCGAGATCAGAGCCAAGTGCCGGCGTCTCAAGCGGCGTCACGGGCTCGACCTGGTGGTGGTCGACTACCTGCAGCTCATGCAGGGTGCCTCCCGGGAGAACCGGCAACAGGAGATAGCCGACATCTCCCGGGGCCTCAAGAACCTGGCCCGGGAGTTGGACCTGCCGGTGATCGCCGTTTCCCAGCTCAACCGCAACCTGGAGAGCCGGGAAGACAAACGTCCCCGTCTGGGGGACCTCAGGGAGTCGGGGTCGTTGGAGCAGGACGCCGACATCGTCATATTCATCTACCGGGACGAGTACTACAACGAGACGTCGGAGAAGAAAGGCATCGCCGAGGTGATCGTCGCCAAACACCGGGCGGGCGCCACCGGCACCGTCGAGATGACGTTCATGCCCGAATTCACCAAGTTCTCCGACCTGGGCAGGGACTGACCCGAGATAACCTGGGGTCCGTGCCCCGAATCGAAGAGACCAGCCTCCCCGGGGTGGGAGTCCGCTACCAGTTCTACGCCGAGGACGGCCGTCGGATCGGCGTCGTTCATCATCGCACCGGCCGGAGGGAGCTGTTCGTCTGCTCCCCGGACGACCCCGACGCAGCGGTGGTCAACGTGTCGCTGAGCGACGACGAGAGCCACGCCTTGTCGGAGGCGCTCGGCGGGTCCCGGGTGATCGAGAGCCTGACCCACCTCCAGCAGCAGGTGGAGGGGCTAGCCATCGACTGGATCCCGGTGGAGTCCTCCAGTCCGTACGTCGGCAAGACCATCGGTGACGCCCGGATCCGTACCCGCACCGGAGTGTCGGTGGTGGCTGTGATCCGTGGGGAGAAGGCCCACCCGGCGCCGGGGCCCGACTTCCGCTGGAGGCGGACGACACCCTGGTGGTGGTGGGCACCCCCGAAGGAATCGAGCAGGTCGAGAAGATCCTCCAGGCGGGCTGACCGGTGGCCTCCAAGGCCCTGGTTCTCATCGAGCTGGGTGGGGTGGTCCTCGGGCTGGGCGTCCTGGCCCGCCTGGCCGGAAACCTGGGGATCTCGCCCATCCCGTTCTATCTGGTGGGTGGCCTCCTGCTGGGGGAGGGAGGCCTGGTGCCGGTCGTCACTTCCGAGGAGTTCATCGAGATCGGCGCCGAATTGGGGGTGGTGTTCCTCCTGCTCATGCTGGGGCTCGAATACTCGGCCGACGAGCTCGTCGCGTCTCTCCGCTTGGTCGCTCCGGCGGGACTGGTCGATCTGGTGCTCAACTTCACGCCGGGTTGGGTGGCGGGCATGCTCCTCGGCTGGGGACCCGCCCCGGCGGTCTATCTGGGTGTGGTGACCTACATCTCGTCGAGCGGAGTGGTGGCCAAGCTGCTGGGGGATCTGGGCTGGTCGGGAAACCGGGAAACCCCGACGGTCCTCTCCATCCTGGTGTTCGAGGACCTGGCCATGGCGGTGCTGCTGCCGATCCTGGGTGTGCTGGCCGTCGGGTCGTCGCCTCTCGGGGCGGTGACCACCGCGGGCGTGGCGCTACTGGTGGTGGTGGCGGTGATCCTCCTGGTGAGCCGGAGCGGCGAGCGGATCGGGTCGGTGGTGTTCCATCACTCCGACGAAGCGAACCTGCTGACCCTGTTCGGGTTCACCCTGCTGGTCGCCGGTTTGGCGGAGCGTCTCCACATCTCGGCCGCGGTGGGGGCCTTCCTGGTGGGGCTGTCGTTGTCGGGAGAGGGGGTCCATCGGGCGAGGGGACTGCTCGGGCCGCTCCGGGATCTGTTCGCGGCGGTGTTCTTCGTGTTCTTCGGGCTGTCCACCGACCCCCGCACCATTCCCCCGGTGCTGTTGCCGGCTCTGCTCCTCGCCCTGGTGACCGCCGCCACCAAGGTCGCGACCGGATGGTGGGCGGCGGCCCGCAGCGGGGTCGGGGCACGGGGCAGGCTCCGAGCCGGGGTGGCGTTGGTGGCCCGGGGCGAGTTCTCCATCGTGGTCGCCGGGCTGGGAGCCGGAGCCTTCGGTGTCGATTTGGGTCCGATCGCGGCCGCCTACGTGTTGATCCTGGCGATCGCCGGTCCTCTGGCGGCCCGAGCCGTGGTAGCAGCCGGTCGGGTGGTGGTTTGAGCCGAAACCAACGACGGGCGGCCGCTTCGAGCGGCCGCCCGTCTGATAACCGCCCGCCGGGGCAGAGGGGATGTCGGAGGAAGGGCACTCCGAGGGAGGAGGTGCGGGTCGGTTGTCTAAGCCGGTATCGGCGGTTTTGGGGCCTCGCTTTAGGCGTTTTTTCCCGAAGTCGACGTGGGCGCGGCTGGGGGTGGGTCCCTGCTGTCCCTGGTACTTGGAGCCGAGCCGAGGATCTCCGTACAGGAGCTCGGCGGGCGAGCTGAGTTGGTAGAAGCTGATCTGTCCGATCCTCATGCTCGGGTAGATGGCGATGGGCAGGTTGGCCACGTTGGAGAGTTCCAGGGTGAGGTACCCGTCGAAGCCGGGATCGACGAAACCGGCTGTGCTGTGGATGAGGAGGCCCAGCCTGCCCAGACTCGACTTCCCCTCCAGGCGGGCCACCACGTCGTCTCCCAGCCGGACCCGTTCCAGGGTGGTTCCGAGCACGAACTCGCCCGGGTGGAGGATGAACGGCTCGTCTTCCGGCACCTCGACCAGGGTGGTCAGGTCCTCCTGGGGCGACCGGGGGTCGATGTGGGGGTAGCGGTGGTTCTCGAACACCCGGAACGAACGGCCGACCCGCAGATCCACGCTCGAGGGCTGGACCGAGGATGGTTCGAAGGGATCGATCTCGATCCTGCCCTGGGCCAGCGCCTCGCGGATGGTGCGGTCGGAGAAGATCACCGTCGGGGATGCTACCGGGGGCGTGCCTAGGCTGGGTCGGGTGTTGGAGATTCGGCGCAGCTCGGAGATCTGGTTCGAGGACGGAGGCTGGTTCCAGGCTCGATGGCACTTCAGCTTCGACCGGTTCCGGGACCCACGCCGGATGGGGATCGGACCCCTCAGGGTGTTCAACGACGACACCTTGGCGCCGGGAGCGGTGTGGCCTCTCGCATCCCCATCGGGACGTCGAGGGTCTCACCTACGTGGTGGAGGGCCTGTTTCGGCACGAGGACGACATCGGGGGCCCGCCGGGCCCGTTGCCCGCCGGGTCGGTGCAGCGGATGACGTTGGGTCGGGGAGCCTGGCACTCCGAACAGAACGCCTCCCCGGACCAGCCGATGCGGTTCATCCAGATGTGGATCCTCCCTTCCGAGGCCGACCTGGAGCCGTCGGTGGAGCAACGGGTCTGGGACGTCGCCGACCGCACCAACCGGCTGCTCGAGGTGTTCAACCCGGAGGGGAGCGACGGGGCGGTGAAGGTGCATGGGGACGCCCGGGTGTTCGTCTCTCGTCTGGAGGAGGGACATCGGGTGGAGCACCGGTTCGAACCGGGCCGGTCCGGCTATCTGTATGTGATCCGGGGGGCGGTCCGAGCCGACGGTCAGACTTTGGACGAGGGCGACGCCGCCGAGATCCACGACCACGGACCGCTCCAACTGGAGGCATCCGAGACCAGCGAGCTGATCCTGGTCGACGTTCCCCCCGTCTACCAGCCCGTCGGGGTGTGGAGACGGGTGTCGTGAACTGGAGCGGGTGAGGGGAATCGAACCCCCACTCCGAGCTTGGGAAGCTCGTGTTCTGCCATTGAACTACACCCGCGGGATCGGCGTCTCCCCTGGTTCCTGCTGGGGAACCGCCTACCCGGAGTCTAGCTTCCATGCTCCCTTGGGTCGCGATCCCTGCCCGCGACATCGGCGCCGGTGCCGGGACTTTCAACCCTCGTAACCGGAGGCATGGGCCGCTCTCACTTGCTTCTCGGCTTTGGCCTTGGCCGCCTTCCGCGAGCGCTCGTTGCCTGCCTCGTAGTAGTACTTCTTACCGGTCTTGCCCCATTGATAGAAGGGTCCCTTGCTGTCCTTGCTCCGTCGGATGGGCATCGCACCTCCTTCGCCCGGTACGCGAGTTCCCCTACCCGGTCCGCGGCGGAACCAAACGTTTCGGCCGGCGCTGCGGTGGGTAACACCAATGAGATCGAAGAAGCGGCCAACAGGAGTGAGGATGTTTGAGGATGCACACGACGGGAACGGCCGGCCCCATCACTTCGACGGCACCGTGATCGCCGTCTTTCCGACCGAGTCCTCCGAGCGGGTCGTCGATCACCTACGCCAAGCCGGCTTTCAGGTCGAGATCCTCGTTGGTGAAGAAGGGCGGCGACACCTGACCGGCGAAGGGCTGATGGCGGGAATCCGTAGGGTGCTGGACGTCTTCGGCGACCGTCAACGTATGGTCGATCGCCTCGATGCCGAGCTGGCTGCAGGAAACGTGGTGGTTTCGGTCGACTCCGAACCCGACGACGCGGTCGAGGCGGCGTCGATCCTGGATTCCCATGGCGGACGGTACATCTGGCGGTTCGGCACCTGGACGGACACACCGATGGGTGACTGACCGCCCCGAGAGAGGAGGCACGATGAGCAAACAGAGCAAGGATCATGGACCGACGATCAAGGACGAGGAGCGTTACGAAGCCCTCAGAGACGAAGGTATGAGCAAGGAGAAAGCCGCCCGTATCGCCAACACCCCCCGCAAAGAAGCCGCCCGCAGGGGCGGGAGCTCTCCTCCCTACGAGGAGTGGACTGTGGACGAGCTCAGGGAGAAAGCCAAGGAGATCGGCATCGACGGCTACTCCGAGATGAAGAAAGGAGAGCTCATCGACGCCTTGCGAAACCACTGATCGTGGGAGGTTCCGCCGCGTAGCATGTTCCCATGACCACCGAACCCGTCCCAAACCCGGAGCAGGAGCACGAACCGGCCCGCCCGGTCGCTCCCGTAACCGGCGAAGACCGGCCGGCTGGCGGGTTCGGTCGGTGGGTTCGGCGTCTGGCCCGCTGGGTGTTCTGGCTGCTGGTGATCGCGGCTATCGGGGTGGGCGTCTACTACGGGTGGCCGGTGGTGCAGGATCGGCTCTTGCGTCCGGTGGAGACCAACACCGCGCAGGTGGCCGAGCTGACCGACCGGCTGGCCGCGATCGAAGAGCGTCTGGCACAGCTCGAAGCCCGGGCTGCCGCCACCGAGGCGGAGGTGGGGGCGGTGGAGGCGGCCGGCGAGGATACCGCCGGAGAGGTCGACGCGCTGGCCGATCGGCTGGCCGAGCTGGATCGCCGGATCGAAGCACTCGAGCGAACCTCCGAGGAGCTGGGCGCCCGGGTGGACCAGGCGGATTCGGGCTTCGCCGAGGAGCTGGCAGTGCTGAGAGCCATGGAGCTGATGTCCCGGGCCAGGTTGTTCCTGTATCAGGCCAACTATGGGCTGGCCGAGGCCGACCTCAGGGCGGCCCGAGCGGTGCTCGGCGAGCACACGGGGACACCACGGATCGACGAAGCCGTCACCCGGATCGACCTGGCGCTGTCGGCGCTGCCCGCCCGCCCCGTGGCGGCCGCCGACGACCTGGACATCGCCTGGGCGTTGCTGCTCGGTGACGTGGCTGTGGCGCCGCCGGTCGCTTCGACCACCCCCCCTACCACGACCGCACCTCCCACGACCGCGGCTCCCTGACGTCTAACCGAGTAGGCGACGCCACCAGGGTCTCCGGCCCGGGCGAGGCTTCTCGGTGAGGGCACGTTCAGCTCGCTGGAGCGGCTCCAGTTCCAGCTCCCGGGCCGAGATGTCGATGAGGAGCTGGTCTCGTTCCTCCAGCTCTCGAGGGTCGAGCCATCGGCTGTCGACCTTGGCTGCCAGGCCCTTGGCCAGGTCGAGGTCGAACCGCTCCAAGGCCCGCCGAGCGTCGAACAGTCGACGAAGAGCCAAGTCCCGTTGGTGCTGCTCCCAGGCCGCCACCTCCCGTAGATGCACCTCGACCCGGCGGCGAGACGCCTCGGGCAGCAGCCCCAACATGCGGACGGTGGTCCCATCCCGGAGGAGGTCGGACAGCTGGGCCATTCGACCCTCTTCCGACAGCCGGAGGATCATCTGGTATCTGCGCTCGGCTTCGAGCAGTTCGTCCACCATCTCCGCAGCAACATAGCGCCCCGTTCAAGTTAGGCCCGGCAGATGACGGATAGACCGGGGCCCTTGGCGACGAGGGATGGAGTTCGATATAGTGAACAGCCGTGTCATCTAACCAAACCCGCGAGGATGGTCCTGCGGCCCGTCTAGGACAGGCGATCCGAGCTCAGCGGGCTGGACGTTTCAGCATCCACGAGCTCGCCAAGGCAGCCGGCGTCAGCGTGGGTGTGTTGAGTCAGATCGAGCAGGGACGGGGCAACCCGTCTTTCAAGACCTTGCAGAAGATCGCCCAAGCGTTGGGGATCCGGATCGGCGACTTGGTAGAAGCTGCAACGGATGAATCCCCGGGCCCCATGGTGGTCCGGCGACACGAACGTATGCGGCTCCAGTTCGGGTCCGAGGGGCTGGTCTACGAGCTGCTCACCCCCAACCTGCGGGGACGCCTGGAGATGTTGCAAACGTCCATACCGCCAGGGTTCTCCAACAGAGACAACCCGTTCCAACACGACGGGGAGGAATGCGTATTGGTGTTGGAAGGAAACCTCTACGTATCCGTGGGTGGTCAGGAGCATCGGCTGTCGACGGGCGACTCCGTGACATACGACCCCGCGCGGCCGCATTGGTGGGAGAACCGAGACCACATAGAAGCCGTCGTGGTGGGGGCCGTCACCCCACCGACGTTCTGACCGGTCGAGAAGACCCGGAGACGTACAGGAAGATGAAGCAACAGATCCTGGTCGGCCTGCTGGTCGGTTTCGCCTTGGTTGCCGGGGCGTGCACGGGTGGCGAGAGCGTCGACGTGGAGCCGAGCCGATTCGACCACCGCGCCGAGTTCCCCGAGGACACCCCGGCGTCCGCAGACGCTCCACCGACGGCGAGCAGGGAGACCGAGCCACGTTCTGGTGGCGGCCCAGGGACGCCGAACCCCGGACGGACTGGACCCCCACCTGACCACATCGGAGACGCCAGCCTCCAGGTGCTGGAGAACGTGTACGACACGCTGGTCGAGCCCGGAGCGGACCTGACGATGGAGCCGGCGCTGGCGACGGAGTGGGAGATCTCCCAGGACGGCAACTGGACCTGGACGTTCTTCCTGACGGGAAGGACGTCGTGTTCCACAACGGGCGCCCTCTGGTCACCGCCGCCGACGTGGTGTACTCCTATCGAACGGCATCATGGACCCCGACGTGGGAGCGGCCAACGCCTTCCGGTTCGCCTCGATCGAGGATCGGTGGACGGCGGTCGACGACCACACCGGTCAGGATCACCTTGAACCGGCCCACCCCGAACCTGCTGGTCAGATCGTCGGTGGGTTCAAGGGGATGGCGATCGTGCCCCGGGAGATCGTCGAAGCCGGCATCTGATCGACACGCAACCGGTCGGGCACGGGACCCTTCCGGTTCGTGTCAGCGGTCCCCCGGCCAGGAGCAATCCTGCTGGAGCGCAACCCGGACTATTGGCGGTCCGACGCAGGGACTGCCGCATCTGGACGGGATCCGGTTCGTGACCAGATCCCAGATCCGACGGTCGAAGCGCTGACCAGGCCTCGCAGACCGGCGAGGTCGACTGGGTCGACGGGGTGCCTCCTTCCGCGGCCGGCGGAACTGGAGAGACGACGGGTCGGTGGTCGTGCAGAGGGTCCCCAGGGGGGGACTACCACTACCTGACGCTCTGAACCAAGAACGCGGCCGCCCTTCGGGGACGTCCGGGTGAGGAGGGCGATCGCGATGGCCATCGACCGTGAGGCCGTGGCCGAGGCGGCTCGGCCCGTTTGGGGCGGCCACCCCCAACCAGACGGCGATCCCTCCGTCCAGCTTCTGGTACCACGAGTACGCGCCGTACCGGCCGGCGGACCTCGCCGAGAGTGCGCGGGCCCTGCTGGAAGAGGCGGGGGTGGAGGGGCTGACGATCGAGCTCCTGGTCACCTCCGACTTCCCCGAGACGGTGGCCGAGGCCCAGGTCGATCGCCAGCCAGCTGGAGCCGCTGGGCATCCGGGTGGAGATCGCCGACGTGGATTTCGGCACCTGGCTCGACCGCCAGGCCGACGGCGAGTTCGACGCGTTCCTGTCGATGCTGGATCGGCAACCTCGACCCGGACGACTTCTACTACGGGCAGCACCACTGCAACGGGAAGTTCAACTTCCAGGGCTACTGCAACGCGGAGGTGGACGCGCTGCTCGACGCGGGCCGGGTGGAGACCGATCCGGGACGTCACGGAAGGCGCTGTACGACGACGCGGCCGAGCTGATCGTGGACGACGCCTCCTACATCTACCTGTACAATCCCGGACGAACATCCAGGCCTGGGCGCGCCCACGTGACCGGGTACCAGGTACGGAGGCGACGGGGCCGCTCCGCTTCGTCGAGACCCGTATCGAACGCTGATCCGATGGGTCGCCGCTCTCAGCGACCCGCCAGACTGAGGTGACCAGGTACCTGCTCCGCCGGGGAGGCCAGACTCTGCTGGCTCTCCTCGGCGTGAGCGTGGTCGTCTTCGCCCTCATCCATCTCGTACCTGGGGATCCGGTGCGGATCGCCCTTGGTACCCGCTTCGACCCGGAGACCTACGAAGCACTGCGCAGGAGGATGGGCCTCGACCGGCCTTTGACGGTCCAGTACCTCTCCTGGCTGGCAGACGCGGTCCGAGGCGATCTAGGAGTGAGCTTCCGAACGGGTCGTCCCGTTACCGAACTCCTGCTCGAGCGTTTGCCTGCTACTTTCACCCTGGCCGCCGCAGCCCTGACGGTGGCGTTGGTGGTGGCGGTGCCGCTCGGCATCCTTGCGGCGCTACGTCACGGATCGCTGGTCGACTACGTGGCCACGGTAGCCAGCCAGATCGGTATCTCCATTCCCGACTTCTGGTCGGGGATCATGTACATCCTCCTGTTCTCCCTCACCCTGGGATGGCTGCCCCCGTCGGGATACGTGTCTTTTGCAGAGGACCCGTGGGGATGGCTGTCCCATCTGATCCTTCCCGCCTGCACGGTGGGGCTGGTATCCGGGTCGATCCTGTTCCGGTTCGTGCGTTCGGCCGTCCTCGAAGCGATGAACCGGGACTACGTACGCACTGCCTTCGCCAAGGGCCTATCCCGTTGGCAGGTCACCGTAGGGCACGTCCTTCCCAACGCCTGGATCCCGATCGTCACGGTGGTAGGCCTCCAGTTGGGATTCCTCCTCGGTGGGGTGGTGGTCGTCGAGGTGATCTTCGCCTGGCCGGGTTTGGGCCGTTTGGCCTTGCTCGCCGTCCAGGATCGGGACTTCACCGTCCTGCAGGGGACGGTCCTCTACCTGGCGGCGACGTTCCTGCTCGTCAACCTCCTGGTCGACTTGTTGTACGCACGACTCGACCCGCGGGTTCGTTATGACTGAGCGAACCGGGAGCCGCTGGGCAGCGATCGGTCGGGCGTTGTTGTCCAACCGGTTGGCAGCGGCGGGGATCCTGGTGTTGACCGCGCTGGTGGTCACCGCCCTGGTGGCGCCGATCGTCGCTCCTTACGGGATCAACGAGGTCGACATCTCGGCTCGGCTCGCGCCCCCCTCGTCATCACATCCGTTCGGCACGGACGAGCTGGGACGGGACGTGTTCAGCCGGGTGCTCCTCGCGTCCAGAGTCTCCCTCCAGGTGGGGTTCGTGGCTGTCGGGTTGGCCCTGATGGCGGGGGTACCCATCGGGTTGGTGTCCGGGTACCGGGGAGGATGGGTGGACACCCTGCTGATGAGGACCATGGACGTGCTGTTCTCGTTCCCGGCGATCCTGCTCGCCATAGCCATCCTCGCCGTCCTGGGACCGGGGATAGTCAACGCCATGGTGGCGATCGGCGTCGTCTACACCCCGATCTTCGCCCGCATCACCAGGGCCGCGGTCCTGTCGGAGAAGGAGCAGGTGTACGTCACCGCGGCCAAGGCTGTCGGTGCCACGGATCGACGGATCCTGGCTACTCATGTTCTGCCCAACGTGGCCGCCCCGATAATCGTCCAGACTTCCCTCTCGCTCGCCTTCGCCATCCTCAGCGAAGCCGCCCTGTCGTTCCTCGGGTTGGGGGTTCAGCCACCTGACCCGGCTTGGGGGCGGATGCTCGCAGAGGCTCGAGGTTTCCTCGCCGAAGCGCCCTGGATGGGTGTGTTTCCCGGATTGGCGATCGTGGCCACGGTGATGGCATTCAACTTCCTAGGGGACGGGCTCAGAGATGCGCTCGACCCCCGTCAACGGTCGGTGATCGAGTCACGGATGGGGCGGTGACGGATCCGCTGCTCAGCGTGGAGGGTCTCACCGTCAGGTTCCGGGGCCGTGGAGGACCCGCCACCGCGGTGGACGGACTCCACTATCGGGTGCGCCGGGGCGAAACCGTCGCGGTGGTGGGAGAATCCGGTTCAGGCAAATCCGCCTCGGCTCTCGCTCTGCTTCAGCTCCTGCCTCGGCCTCCTGCCGAGGTGGAGGGACACGCCTGGTTCGACGGGGTCGATCTGCTCAGCTTGGACGAACACGCCATCCGGCAATTCAGGGGTAGACGGGTGGCGATGATCTTCCAGGACCCGATGACCGCGCTGAACCCGGTGATGACCGATCGGCGCCGTCAGATCGCCGAGGGCCTGCGCAGGACCACCTGGGTACTGGCGCGGGGAGGAGGCGCGTGCACGAGGGCCGAGCGCGCTGCTGCGCAGCGGTGGGGGATCCCGGAGCCGGAGCGCCGGCGCCTCGAGGCGTATCCGCACCAGCTTTCGGGTGGCCAGCGCCAGCGGGTGATGATCGCCATCGCCGTGGCGAACCGCCCCGACCTGCTGATCGCGGACGAGCCGACCACGGCCCTCGACGTGACGGTGCAGAAGCGCATCCTCGATCTCGTCGCGAGCCTGCGCGACGAGACGGGCATGGCGGTGCTCTTCGTCACCCACGACCTGGGGGTGGTAGCCGGGCTCGCCGACCGAGTCGTGGTCCTCTATGCGGGTCGGGTCATGGAGGCTGCCTCGGTCGACGGGTTGTTCGACCAGCGACGGCACCCCTACACCCGAGGTCTGTTGGCTTCTCTTCCCAGGCCGGACCGCCGTACCCGCCTCGAGCCGATTCCGGTTCCCCGCCCGACCCCAGGGCCCTCCCGGCGGGTTGTGTCTTCCATCCCCGGTGCCCCCATGCGGTCGAGCGGTGCCGGGCCGAACGTCCCCAGCTCAGAGAAGGGGCCCCGACCCACCTGGTCGCTTGCCATTTCGACCCGGAGGAGCTGTATGGATGACCTGGTGCGGGTCCGTGGGCTCCGGGTGAGCTTCCCCGTCGGCCGAGGAAAGACTGTGGAAGCGGTCGCCGGCGTGGATCTCGACATTCCTCGAGGCTCGACCCTTGGCCTGGTGGGTGAATCGGGATGCGGGAAGACCACCCTTGGGATGGCGATCCTGGGGCTGGTGGAGAATGTCGAGGGTTCGGTGATCTTCGACGGCCTGGAGCTGGTCGGGCTGAGTAGGAGACGCCTACGAAAGGTGCGGGCCAGGATGGGCGTCGTGTTCCAGGACCCGTTCTCCTCGCTCGACCCCAGGATGACGGTCGGTCAGATCGTGGCGGAGCCCCTGTTGGTCCAGGGGGTGGCAGAGGCCGAGAGACGGACGAGAGTGGCCGAATTGCTAGAAGTGGTCGGATTGTCGCCTTTGGCGGCCTCTCGCTACCCGCACGAGTTTTCCGGCGGTCAAAGGCAACGGATCGGGATCGCGCGGGCGCTCTCCACCTCCCCCGATTTCCTGCTGTGCGACGAGCCGATAGCGGCTCTCGACGTGTCGATCCAGGCTCAGATCCTCAACCTGCTGGCCGACCTCCAGGACGAACTCGGGCTCACCTACCTGTTCATCGCTCACGATTTGGCGGCGGTACGCCACATCGCCGACCGGGTGGCGGTGATGTATCTGGGTAAGATCGTCGAGACCATCGACGCCGACCATCTGGGAGACGTGGCGTCCCATCCCTACACCGAGGCGCTCCTCTCGGCAGTTCCCATTCCGGATCCCCGGGCCGAGCGGGTCCGTAAACGTATGGTTCTGGGTGGCGATGTGCCATCCCCCCTGGATCCGCCTCCCGGATGCCGGTTCCACCCTCGCTGCCCCCGGGTGTTCGGGCCGTGTCCGGTGGACGAGCCGAAGCTGGTCTCCGTCGCCGCGGCCAGGAGGTGGCATGTCACCTGTTCGGAGGGGCGGAGTGACCTTCTCCATCATCGCCCGTGACCGCTCGGGATCCTTCGGGGTAGGGGTGGCATCGCACTGGTTCAACGTGGGGCGTTTCACCGCCTGGGTCCGATTCGGCGCAGGGGCTGTGGCCACCCAAGCCCTCACCGACACCGCCTACGGGTGGAAGGGACTCGACCTGATGGGCGCCGGTGTACCGGCTGACGTGGCGTTGAGGGCACTCCTGGAGTCGGACGACGACGCGGATCGTCGCCAGGTGGGGTTCATCGACGCCGCTGGCCGGGTCGCGGTCCACACAGGTGTCCGCTGCGTCGAGGCCGCCGGCCACATCGTCGGCGAGGGCTGGGCGGTGCTCGGGAACCTGCTGGTCGGGCGAGAGGTGCTGAAATCCATGGCCGCCGCCTTCGTGTCTTCCCAGGGCGAGTTGGGCGAACGGCTGGTCGAGACCCTCGATGCGGGGCGGAGGGCGGGGGGCGACCTGCGTGGCGAGCAGTCTGCTGCGGTCAGGGTAGTCCCGCCGGAGGAGGAAGTGGGAGAAGACGCGGGGGTTGAGGTCCTGGTGGCGGACCACCCCAACCCCATCGGCGAGCTGGCGCGGCTCGTCGAGATCGACCGTGCCTACCGCCTCCTCCGGCGCGGGCAGAAGGCTCTGATCGCAGGCGACTGGGAATCCGCCGCCACTTGGTTCCAATCGATCACCACGTCCGATGGTCTGCCCGAGCTGGAGTTCTGGAGGGCGCTCGGGTTGTGGGGTGCTGGTCAGCGGGAGGAAGCAACCCGGATCCTCAAAGAGGTCTTCTCGGCGGCTCCCGAGTTCGTCGAGGTGCTGGCCCGACTATCCCCAGTCGACGAGGTGGCCGCTCGAGTGAGAACGGAACTCGGGTTCTGTAGTTGAGATTTGGCGGAGATCTGCCTATGGTGATTCGGTCGTGCCCGTGTGAGAGCGCGGGCCCAGCTTGCGCGACGAGTGATTCTGGCAGGTCGATGCTGGCCGAGCGGTCGTCGCCACTGATGGGTCCACGAACCTGCACGGAGCACGAGGGGAGGAACTTGCTGACGAACACCGCCACAAGCGACACCGCGGATTCGTGGGGGGTACCGGTCACCGAGGGTCGTCCCCGTCCGCGGCCTACAAGGTGTAATCGAAGAAGAGGACAGACGCGAATCCATGACCACGATGCTCAACCGTGACAAGAAGGGAACCGCCGTCACCGACGACCGGGGACGGCTCACCACAGACCTCATCGCCCAGTATCTCGACGAGGTGGGCCGGTATGAACTGCTCACCGCCGCCGAGGAGACCGAGCTCGCCCAGGCGATAGAAGAAGGCCGGGAGGCGCAGGCCCGCCTCGACTCGGGGGAGAAGCTCACCCCTGCGGAGAAGGCTCGGTTGAGGCGCCTGGTGCGCAAGGGTGAGCGGGCTCGGGAGAGGTTCGTGGCCGCCAACCTGAGGCTGGTGGTCGCCAACGCCCGGCGGTACGCCGGCTCCAACCTCGAGATGCTCGACCTGATCCAGGAGGGAAACCTGGGCCTGATCAGGGCGGTCGACAAGTTCGACTGGCGGAAGGGGTTCAAGTTCTCGACCTACGCCACCTGGTGGATTCGTCAGGCGATGACCCGGGGAATCGCCGACCAAGCCCGCACGATCCGGATCCCGGTGCATCTCCACGACACCATCGGCCAGGTGAAGCGCACCACCCGGGATCTCGAATCCGAACTGGGCCGCGCACCGACCCTGGAGGAGATCTCGGAGGCGTCCGGTATCCCTGTCAAGGACGTGGAGCGGGCCATGGCGGTCGTCTCGACCGTCGCCCTCGAAACCCCGGTGGGTGACGACGGCACCGCCCAGCTGGGGGACTTCATA
>BPGJ01000011.1 GCA_026002975.1 Acidimicrobiia bacterium | reverse complement strand
CCGGATACGAACGGCTCACCATCGACCGGTTCGAATGGATGTGTTCGTTGCTGGCAGTCGGCGACCCCGACGGGGAAGTCGGAGCCGCCTTCGTCGCCAAAGAACTCCTTCGGGATGTGTTCTCCGCGATCGACGAGGCTCATGCCCGTCGACGCATGATCGCCTTCTACATGTTCTGCGCCGACGCCGACATCGCAGAACTCACCCGCCTCGCCACCACAGTCAGTCGCTGGTCAGAGCTGATCTTCAACTACCACCGAACCGGTCGAGCCTCCAACGGCAGAGTCGAGAACATGCACATGCTGATCGAGAAGGTCCGTCGCCAAGCCCACGGATTCCGCAACCTCGATAACTATCGCCGACGGATGATCGGACGTCACGGCATCAAATGGCATACTCAACCTGTCCGCAGAATACGAGGCCGCCAACCACGGTTCATCGCGTAGCGCCGATAACTGGAACCTGTAAACCCTACGACTTGGAACTGGCGTTGAGCTGGCCCTTACAAACCGCCTGGTCAGGCTCGTTTTGTGAAACCCTCACCAACTACTACGACGACGAAGAGGCGTTCACGTTTGTGGGCGCCTCTTTTTTCACGTTTTGGGGTTGGTGGGTGGGTTTGGGCCGGCCGGTGCAAGCCGCGCCGCCGTGACCCGGAGCGGACAGGTGGTTAACCACAGAGGCAGACGGGTTTACGTCTTTCCATTATGATGGCGCAATGGTGAAGAGGAAGACGACCGTCTATGTGGATGAGGACGTGCTGCGGGCCGCCAAGGTCTATGCGGCCCGCAAGGACGTCCGCGAGTCCGAGGTCATCGAGACCGCGCTGCGCCAGTACCTGGGCCTTGACGTGCTGCAGCCGGTGTGGGAGCGAAACCAGGACCTCTCCCCGGAAGAGGCCGATCGTATCGCCTACCGGGAGCTCGACGCCGCCCGCGCCGAGCGGCGCCGGAAGCGTTCCTGATCGGTGCTACGGGTCGTGGTCGATCCCGGGGTGTTGGTGTCGGCGCGCCTGTCGGGTCGGGGTGCGCCGGCGGAGCTGGTGCGTTGTTGGCTCGCTGGCCAGATCGACATCATCGTGTCCCCGTTCCTGCTGGACGAGTTGGATGAGGTGCTGCATCGCCCGGCGTTGGCGCGATGGGTGACCGCGGAAGAAGCGGACGCCTACATCGAGCTGCTTCGAACCCACGCCATCGTCGTGGACGACCCGCCAGCCGAGGTCGGGCACACGCCGGATCCCGACGACGACTACCTCGTGACTCTGGCCCGCACCGTACGTGCCAATGTGCTCGTCTCCGGTGACGCCGACCTCGTCGACCTCGAAGATCCCGTCCCACCCGTTTTAACCCCCCGACAGCTAATCGACCTCCTCGACCAGATCGAACGCCCCTGACATCCGGCCGAAGGAACCTACGTCCCCGACCTGGCTCGGCTCGACTGTGCTGACGGTCGTCCTCGAAAGAGGGCGAAGGGTGCGTCCATCCCTTCGACTCTCCGACGACACCGCGTCGTGCGCGATCGTCTCGGTACACAGCCTCCCAGGCGTTCGGCGACGATCGTAGCCAAGGCGATGGTCTGCGCTGACACGTCATCCTGAGCGGCGTCACGAGCCGGCGCGTAGGAGACTTGGACGAAGTGGTCACCAGCGGCCATGCCCAATACGCTGCCACCACTAAAGGTGTAGGCGCCGTTGGCGCCGGGCACCTCGGCGTCTTCCGGTTCAACCTCGGAGAACTCGACGACCGACTGACCCTGACCATCCTCCCCGGATGACCAGCACTTGGGTCAAGGCGAAGCAGCCACCGGTGGCGACGCAGTCACAGACCAGACTGGGAGTCTGTGGGGATCTGTTCGTTGAATACGCCTTCGCCGAACGGTAACCCGGTGACCGTGGTGATCCCGTCGGTGGTGAGCAGCGAACAAGGGCGATGTCGCCCGAGTCGGGAGCAACCACGGTGGCGGTGGTGTCTGTCTGCGCGGCGATATCCGAGGGTTGAGAGGTCTCGGTTACGTGGCGCTACGGAGGAAATGAGCGGGGAGTGACGGTCGGGGAAAGGTGACAGGGGTCCTGCCAGTCTGGCGGTGTTCGATGCCGTCCAGATGGGAGGACCCGTGGAGACGAACCCGATCCGCGTCTGCGAGCTGCTGGTGGGATTGCCCTATGTGGACGCGTTGGGCATTGACGACCCCGGTGGCGATGGGCCCTTGCGGGTTCACGTCAACGCGAAGAGCCGACACACCACCAACGGTCAAGTGAACAGCGAGCGGCGGCGCTTCTGGAACTCGCGCTCGGTCGCATTGCTGGGTGTAGAGCTGGTCGTGGAGCGCCACATTCCGCGACCAGTCCGTACCGGCGGCCGTCGGGGCGGCGCCCGTATACGGCCGGTGCTACCGTTCCACGAACTCCTTCAGCCCAGCCAGCATCATCTCCCAATTCCGTTGCGAGTGTGTACGCGCTTTTTCGGTCGGATTGTTGTCTTGCGAAGGTGAGACCTGGGTTCGATCTCCATCGGCGGATAACTCGATCGTGACCGTGTGATAGTTCTCCGGTATATCTGGAAGTCCAGACGATGGGCTGAAATGTGTATATCGAAGGATCCTGCCCGGCTTAAGTTCGAGGATCACACCGTGGTCTTCATACGGCCTCCCCTGCCACTCTCCCCTTCCAGACGATGGAACTACCTTCGTGCCAGTTGGAGATGACCGTGGTGCCGAACATGTATCGTTCGATGGCTTCGGGATCCACCAAGGGCCGCCAGACCTCGTCAATCGGTGCGTCGATGAGGATGGAAGCCCTCGCGATGAGGTCGTCGTGCATACCCTTCCTCCCCGTGGGTCGGGATCGTGCGATGCTCCTTTGGCCCAAACCAAGCCCACACACCACCAACGGTCAAATGAAGACCGAGCGTCGGCGCTTCAGGAAGTCGCGCTCGGTCTTGTTCTGGGTCAGCTCGATGGCCCGATCGTAGGCTGCGCCTGCTTCGTCTCGACGACCGACTCTTGCCAGCAAGTCGGCGCGTGCGGCATGGAATGGCTGGTAGGCGGCGAGGTCGTCGCCGTCGAGCGTTTCGAGTGCTGCCAGCCCGGCGGCTGCTCCGTCCCGCTCGCCGATGGCGACGGCCCTGTTCAATGCCACCCACCGGGTTGGGCTGAAGGGTGTGGAGCTGGTCGTAGAGCGCGACGATCTGCGACCAGTCGGTATGGGCGGCCGTGGGGGCGGCGGCGTGTACGGCGGCGATCGCGGCCTGGATCTGGAACGGGCCCGGGGTGTTGCGGTTGACGCAGGTCTGGATCAGGGCGTCGCCCTCGGCGATCAGCTCCCGGTTCCACAGGGTTCGGTCCTGGTCGGCGAGGCGGACCAGCGAGCGGTCGGGCGTCGTGCGGGCGGGTCGGCGCGCTTCGGTGAGGAGCATCAAAGCCAGGAGACCCGCGACCTCGGGTTCGTCCGGCATCAGCTCCGTAAGCACTCGAGTCAGCCGGATCGCCTCCGCCGAGAGTTCGGCCCGGCTCAGAGAGGGACCGGAAGTTGCGGTGTGGCCCTCCGTGAATATCAGGTAGAGCACAACCAGCACGGCGTGGAGTCGGCTTGGCAGGTCCGCGGGGCGGGGGATCCGGTAGGGGGCGTGGTTGTCGCGCAGCTTACGCTTGGCCCGCACCAGGCGCTGGGCCATCGTCGATTCGGGGACGAGGAAGGCCCGAGCGATTTCCGAGGTCTTTAGTCCTCCCACCAGTCGCAGTGTGAGCGCCACCTGGGCTTCGAGCGGCTAGAGCCGGGTGGCAGCAGAGGAACGTGAGTCGGAGCTGATCGTCGGGGACGACCTCGACCAGCGCGTCGAGCTCGTCCAGCTCGGGATCCGGCTCAGGGTCCATGGCGAGGCTCTGTATGCGATGGGCAGCGAGGTGTCGCTCATCCCGCTTCGACTCCCGGCGCAGTCGGTCGATGGCCCGGTTGCGGGCGGTGGTGATGATCCAACCGCCGGGATTGGGCGGGATGCCCTTGGTCGGCCACTGCTCAGCGGCGATGGCGAACGCTTCGGCGACCGCGTCCTCGGCAAGATCGATGTGACCGAGCACCCGGATCAGGGTCGCGGTGCAGCGGCCAACCTCTCGGCGGTAGATCTCTGCCAGTGCGTCCGCTGGGTCACCCATCCTGCAAAGGGCGGACCTCCACGGGGAGCTCGCAGGCCCTGGCGCACTTGCCGGCCCACTCGAGCGCGGAGTCCAAGTCCGGAACCTCGATGACCCAGAAGCCACCCATCTGCTCCTTGGTCTCAGCGTACGGGCCGTCGGTCATGGTCACCTGCCCGCCGACGGCCCGCACCACCGTCGCCGTGGAATTCGACTTCAGGCCGGCGCCGAAAACCTCGACACCGGCTTCCGCCATCTCATCGTTGAGAGCGCCCACCTGCTGGCCGATGCGCTGGATCTCGGGATCGGACCAGTCGTTGTCGGAGTAGTCGTCGTCGTGCCAGACGGAGATCAGGTACTGGGGCATGGCCTTCATCCTCCTTCGGAATCGGGTTGGTCATCCTCTCAACGAACGGGACCGCCCAAATCGACAGAAATCCTGGAGCAGTCTTTCACCGCCACATCCGGATTGCAACCCCGCGGGATCCTCGCTGCGAGGGTGGCAGCGACGATATCCGCCTGGTCTAACTCAGCGTCGCCCCCATGGGCCGTCTCCTCAACGGTCGTGGTCCGGGGCCGGCATGGTGGGGGGTCGCAGGCGCCGAACAGGACGAGGACCGAGTCGTCGACCGATTCGACGAAGCCGCGTACTAGAGATGTCTTGCCCGCTCCGGATTCACCGGCAACGAGCACGAGCGAAGCTCGACCCCGGGCGGCGTCGGTCAATCGGTCACCATGTGTGTCGAGCAGCCCTTCCCGCTTGAGAAGCACGACTGAAGACTACGTGGCCGACGGATCGCGCGAGAGACCGTGCTCGGGAGAGTCGGTTTCGAAGAGGCGGAGTCACCGAGAGGGTCGCCCGCGCCGCGGTTCGGTTTGGGCTCGTAAGCTCGCATCGTATGAAGCCTTTACGTCGATGGATAATCGCAATAGCGATAGCGGTTCCACTGATCGGCCTCGTTGCCTGGTTCATCTCGGGTGAGTTTGCGACCGGGCTCTTGACCCTACTGTCGACTACAGCAACGGCCATCATGGCGGCCACGGTTTATCAGCTGGATCTGAGCATTCAGCAGCTTCGGTTCGATGCGCTGAGTCAAACGTACGACTATCTCAACGAAAAGATCAAAAGCGATTTGGACGAAGCTGCTCGATGGGCGCGAGAGGAACTCAGCGTCTCCGATGTTGTCGATGATCAAAATCGACGAGAGGCACTACGCAACGGAAGCATTGCACTCAACAAGGTTGGCTATCTCGTCTATAAGGGATTGCTCGATGTCTCCTTCGTTCAAGAGGAGTTCGGCGGCCTAGTGGTGAGGAGTTTCGTGGCTATGCGCCCATACCTCCAGGCGCTCCGTGAAGAGTCGGAACCCTCTGATCAACCGTGGTTCATGAGACGGTTCCTGCTGCTGATCGCGGTGGCCTGTGATCGTTATCTGCAAGAGCAGTTTCCGGAGTATCGGCGGCAGATCATCGAGCAGTACGGTCGACATGTCGAACACCTGGCCCAGGATGCGGTCGATGTCGTGCCGTTGGCCTGGCTGAGCGAGGACGTGAAGACCTGGCTCCGTGGCAAGGGCTTGATCGACCGCTGAACTCGCGTCACATGGTCCGCCTTCGATGCATCCTCAGGCCGGATCAACGCTCGGGGCAGCGGAACGGGCCCCTACTCCCGACCGCACTGTTCTCGCCCGAGCTTCTAGCGGCGCTGATCTAGGGGAATGAGGCTCGGAGGGGCCAAAAGTGACCAAAGTCCCGAGACGCCCTGGTCGAATCCGACGGAACATATGCGTATGTCCGAATATCACGAGTATCGACTGCATCTCCGGCGACTGGCAGGCGGGTCAGGCGAGCTATCGAGCGAGGACTACGAACTCCCTCCGCTGGAGGTCGCTCCACCCCCACAGTTCGGGGGTCCGGCTGGTGTCTGGACCCCAGAGCATCTCTTCGTAGCGTCGGTGGCGGCCTGCCTGATGACCACCTTTCAGGCAGTGGCTTCCATGTCTCAGCTCGACATCCTGGACTACGCTGACGATCCCACCGGGCGTCTCGTAAAGTCCGAAGACCGCCGATACCGATTCGACCTGGTCGTGTTGCGGCCAAGGGTGGTGGTCGACTCCGAAACCAAAGCCGAACGGGCTAGGCGGCTGCTCGAAAAGGCAAAAGAAGCCTGTCTCGTGAGCCGCTCGGTGAGCGCCCGCGTAGTGGTCGAGCCAACCATCGAGGTCATCTCTAGGCAGCCGCCCACCTGACCCACCACTGCTCCTGACCGACTACTGCTGTAGCTCCATCACCGGTCCCAGCAATGCCCCGCCGTCGATCACGAACTCAGATCCGGTGCTGTAGGTAGCGTCGGCGGCGAGGAAGATCACCATCCTGGTCACCTCTTCGGGTTCACCGAACCTGGGGATGGGTTGGGTGGCGGTGAGTTCGTCGCCCATTCCCTCCGTCATCGGGGTACGGATGGGTCCGGGATGGATGGACACCACCCGAATCCCGTCACGCCCGAGTTCCATGGCGGCGGTCTTGGTGATGCCCCGCACACCCCATTTGCTCGCCACGTAGGCGCCGATCTGGGCATACCCGGTCATGCCGGCGGTCGACGATACGTTGATGATCACTCCTCCTCCGGCTCGACGCAGAGACGGGATCGTCGCCCCGCATCCCCAGGAATACGCCTATCAGGTTGATCTCGATCACCCCTGCGGAACTCCGCAGGGTCGGTGTCCTCGATGTTCGAGTACGACACGATCCCGGCGTTGTTGATGAGCAGGGGTCACCGGCCCGAACTCCTCTTCAGCGGTCCGCACCGCCGCGTCCCAGTCCTCAGGCCGGGTCACATCAAGGTGGACGAAGCGCACGGCGTCCCCGAGCTCGTCGGCCAGGGCCCTTCCCTCGTCGTCGAGCACGTCGCCTATGACGACCTTCCCTCCTTCGGCGACGATGCCCCGAGCGTGGGAGGCTCCCATCCCTCGAGCCCCACCGCTGATCAGAGCGACAGCACCATCCAAGCGACCCACGATCAGCCTCCTCTTCTCGACACCGTGTCGACTATAGGAGATGTCCAACGGGCGGGACAGAGGAGAAGGTCCCGTTTGCGGCCGCGTTGCTTCGGTGTGGCCAGTCCTCTTTTCAGGAGGGGGGCGTCTCGTTGGGCGAAGTGACGGCTGGCGACGAATCCGTAGACGCTCCTATGTCTGTCAAGTGGGTGTGGGGGCCGCGACGAGTTGTCGGATGGTCTTGAAGAGTTCGCGGGCCACATAGCGTTTGAGGCAGCGGATGATCTGGGCCTTGGTGCGTCCTTCGGCGAGCGGCGAGTCATGTAGTCGTTGTTGGCTTGGCGGTCTCCGGCCCGGTTGAGCCGGTGTCGCTGGGTGTTGCTGCTGGAGGCGGGTAGTGGTGCGACGCCGCAGAGGGCGGCGAAGGCGGCCTCGCTGTTCAGCCGGTTGGGGTTGTCGATCATGTCAGGGTTGGTGATCGCCGCCAGCTCCACGAGCCAGACACCGTCACGGAACTCTGGCAGGAGGTTGGCGGTGGCCTGGAGGGCCAGCCGGGTCTTGCCCGAACCACCGACACCGGTCACCGTCACCAGGCGGGCTCCACGAATGAGCTTTTCCAGCTCGGCTAGTTCCTGGTCGCGCCCTACGAAGGAAGTGGTGAGCACTGGGAGGCCGGGCGTGATCGAGGGTTCGAATCGGCAGGAAGTCATGGGGGAGGCCGTCTACGACGAGCTGGAAAACCCGCTCGGGACGTCCCAGGTCCCGAAGGCGGTGCTCACCCAGATCTCGTAGTTGCAATCGGGCGTCGTCGGCCAAACGGGCCGCGACCAGACTCACCAGGGCCTGGCCGCCGTGGGCAGCGGACATCAGCCTGGCGGTGCGGTTCAGCGCAGTGCCGAAGAAGTCTCCGTCCCTCTCTTCCGCCTCTCCGGCGTGGACGCCGATCCTGAGGCGGAGCCGCCCTACTTCCGGCAGCGTCTCGTCGGCGAACCGACGCTGGATGTCAGCGGAGGCCTCCAGGGCATCGCCCGCCGAGTCGAACACGGCGCAGATGCCGTCTCCGGTGTGCTTGAAGATCCGTCCACCATGTTCTTCCACCAGGTCTTCGAGGAGCCGATCGTGGACAGCCAGAGCCTCCCTCATCGCCTCGGGGTGCTTCTCCCACAGCCGGGTCGATCCCTCCAGGTCGGTGAACAGAAACGTGACCACACCCATCCGCTAGGGACCGTAGCAAGAGGACCTCGGGGGCGAAGAGCGGGGGATGTGGAGGAGGCGGACGAAGCGGTGTGGCCGATGCGGCATCTCGAGGGGTGGTAGATCCACCCGGTCTAGTTGGTGCATCTCAGAGCACCTTTACAGCCGTTGTAGGGTTGAGCCCTCGACCATAACGCTAACGCCCTTTAGCGTAAAGGTGAAGTATCCTGCTGGTGGTGGACCCGGACCGTTACATGGCTACTAGCTTTGGTCAGGTGCGCCCGGTTCCGGGCAAGGGGTACCTCGCCTACTATCCCCGGCCGCTCCCCGAGTCCGTCGAGCTGTCCCCGGGCACGGTGCGGCTCCTCGCCGATGCAGAAGCTGCCCTGGGGCGTCTGGCCGGCGTTGGCCGATTGTTGCCGAATCCGCATCTACTCATTCGTCCTTACCTCCTTCGGGAAGCACTGGCGTCTACTCGGATCGAGGGCACCAGAGCGAACCTCGTCGAGGTCCTGGAGGCCGAGGCGGGCGGCGAAGCCCTGGGGCCAGATGTCGAAGAGGTCGTCAATTATGTCAGAGCCATGGAACGAGGGCTGGCTCTCTTGGAGAGGCTGCCGTTCAGCCTCCGGCTCGTACGAGAGATGCATGCGGTCCTGCTCGATGGGGTACGCGGCCGAGACCGTCACCCCGGTGAGTTGCGGACGAGCCAGAATTGGATCGGCGGGCCGGGGGCCACGATCGAGACCGCGTCATTCGTTCCGCCGCCCCCGGAGGAGCTCGGTCCGCTACTCGCCGACTGGGAACGGTTCGTTCACGAGAACCGGTCGATCCCGACCCTCGTTCAGAGCGGGCTGATCCATTATCAGTTCGAGACCATCCACCCTTTCCTCGACGGCAACGGTCGGCTCGGGCGGCTGGTCATCGTGTTTCACCTGATCCTTCACGGACGCCTCCCCAGCCCACTGCTATACCTTTCTCCCTACTTCGAGCGGCATCGGGACGAGTACTACGCCAGGCTCCAGGCGGTGCGAGAGGTCGGTGACCTCGATGGTTGGATCCGCTTCTTCTTGCGCGGGGTGGAAGTCCAGGCGAACGATGCGGTAGCTAGAGCCGAACGACTCATCGACCTTCGAGAGGACTACCGGACCCGCGTCACGGGATCGACCAGGAGCCAGGCAGTGGCTGTCGTCGACCTGCTGTTCGCGCACCCGATCCTCACGGCGCGACTCGTCGAGGCGAACGTAGACGTACGGCGACCGACGGCGCTCAGGATGCTCGACCAGCTCGCCGACCTGGGGATCCTCCGGGAGATGGCATCCGGTCCGCGGCGTCAGCGGCGGTTCGTGGCGCCGGAGGTCATGGCGATTCTGAGCGAGGATACATAATGAAGCCCGACGAAGCGGCCTTCGAGGGGCCCACATCGCCTCCTCGCCATGGGACCGCGCCCGACACGGCTTGGAAACTCGGCACCGAGTCCGACGACTTCGATCCGCCCCACGGAGGCGTGCACGTCTGTAAGGCGCTCAACACCACACGACCCTGGCGACGTATGCGGTGGTATCAGCTGGATCTTGGTTGACCTACGACATGAAACTGTGGATCATCAGGAAGGGGCTGAGCGTTCCTGGGGCAGGAGGAGAGGCCGACCGGTGATCAAGGTGAAGCGGGTCTACGACCCGCCGGCGGAGGACGACGGGGCTCGGTTCCTGGTCGACCGGTTGTGGCCGCGTGGCGTCGCGAAGGAAACCCTCCGGCTCGACGGCTGGCTACGGGAAGTCGCCCCGAGCGACGAGCTCCGGCGCTGGTTCGGCCACGATCCGTCACGATGGGACGGGTTCCTGCAGCGCTACTTCGCCGAGCTGGACACCCGCCCCGAGGCGTGGCGTCCCCTGGTGGACGCCGCACGCCGAGGCGACGTAACCCTCCTGTACGCGGCGAAGGATCCCGTGCACAACAACGGCGTGGCCCTCGAGGCGCTACCTGGAGGACAGACTCGGATTGGGCTCGAAAGGCGGATAACGAGATCCGATTTACTCCTTTCGGGCGTCTCCTTCGCTTCTGGTCTTCTAGTCTGGCCTGCCGTGGTCCTGCGACGGCTCGGCGGTCTGGTCCTCCTGGTGCTGGGGTTGGCTGCATGCGGGGGCGGTCAGGACGACGCCGTCGAGGTGAGGATGCTCGACAACGTGTTCGCTCCCGGGGTGATCGAAGCCGAGGTCGGGCAGACCATCCGCTTCGTCAACGAAGGTCGAGTGCCGCACAACGCGATCGCGGCAGACGGCACCTTCAACACGGTGACCGCCGGTGGTGGCAACCAGGAACCGGGTGAGTCGGTCACCGTGACCATCGACCGCCCCGGGGTCTACCAGTTCTTCTGTTCGCTGCACGCCACCCAGAACGCCGAAGGAGAGTGGGAGGGCATGGTGGGGACGGTCATCGTCGGTGACGTGGCCGAACCCGCCGAGGTGGCGGCGGCCGCTTCCGAAGCCCCCGGACACGTGGACCGGGACCACCAGGCGGGTGCCGGAGGAGTTCCCGACCATCCAAGCGGCGGTCGACGCCGCCCAGCCCGGGGACCTGGTGCTGGTTGGTCCGGGGATCTACCGGGAGTCGGTGTCGGTGACCACTCCCGGCCTCACCATCCGGGGCACCGACCGCAACCGGGTGATCCTCGACGGGGAGTTCACCAGGGAGAACGGCATCGTCGTCACCGCCGACGGGGTGGCGATCGAGAACCTGACCGCCCGGAACTACACCCTCAACGGGTTCTTCTGGACCGGTGTGACCGGCTACCGGGGGTCGTATCTCACCTCGATCGACAACTGGGTGTATGGCATCTACGCCTTCGACTCGGTCGATGGGCTGTTCGAACACTCATACGCCTCGGGTTCCTACGACGCCGGCTTCTACATAGGCCAGTGTGATCCATGCAACGCGGTGATCACCGACGTGGTGGCCGAGTTCAACGGTCTCGGCTATTCGGGCACCAACGCCTCCGGGAACCTCTACATCGTGAATTCCGAGTGGCGGTACAACGTCGCCGGGGTGGTGCCCAACACCCTGGATTCGGAGTTGCTGCCCCCCACCCACGACGTGGTGATCGCCGGGAACTACATCCACCACAACGGCGAGGTGGGTCGGGCGCCGAGCAAGGTGGCGGAGTGGTCGGCCTACGGGAACGGCGTGGTGTTGGCCGGGGTCAGGGACTCGGTGGTGCGGGACAACCTGTTGGTCAACAACCGGACCTCCGGGGTGCTGGTGGCGACCAACATCGACGCCAACCTGTGGCGGTCGGGCGGCAACCAGGTGCGGGACAACGTGATCCGGGGTTCGGGCCGGGCCGACCTGATGTTGGGCGGCCCGTTGGAGGAGGGTTCGTGTTTCGCCGGCAACGACGCCGCCACCACCGTCCCGTACCTTCTTCGACTACTCCACGACTGCGAAGGAATCAACCTGCCCTTGTGGTACGGGATGGCCGCTTCGTCCGACAACCTTGGTCGTATCGCCCAGGCCAGAGCGAAGCAGAATCCCCAGCTCGACCACGGGGACGCGCCCGATCCCGAACTCGACTTCCCCCAGCTTCCGGGAGGGGCCGAGGCGCCGGTCCGTCCCGCGGTGGCGGTGTTCTCCTCCTTGGACTTCGACCCGGCATCCGTCACGACACCGGAGCTGCCTCCTGGGATCGAGTTCGACGCCCCGAGGCCGGTGATTCTGGGCATCGCCGTCGACGGCGGGGTTCTGGCCGGTCTGGTTCGGCGCCCTGCTGTGGTGGGTGCCCTTCCTGACCTGGCTGCTGGGTTCGGTCTGGGTGGGGTGGAGGACGTTACGCGACGACCGGTCCGTCTGGATCAGGGTCGTCTGGTTGGCGGTGGTGGTGCTCCTGCCGATGGTGGGACTGTTCGCCTACATGGCGTTTGGGAGCCGATGGCGGCTGCGGGCCAGGCTACTGGGAGGGGTGGCGGCTCCACTCCTATGGCTGGTGGCGGTCGTCGGTTCGCTCGTCGTGGGCGGCGTGTTCTGACCGGAACACCGACACCTAGGGTGATCGGCAGGTGACGGGGTATGTCCGGCCGAGGGGGCTGGTCCATTCGTATGCTGTCTCGGTCGATCCGGCGGTATGTCCAGCCGGCTCGGTGGCGGATCTGGTGGTGGTGTCGACAGAGGGGGGCGAGGTTGCAAGGGCAGGTGGGACCGTTCCGGGAGTAGGGCCGCCGGTGGTCGAGGTCGCATCTGTGGGCCGGCATGCGGCATCCGGGAAACACACAGGTCGGATGGCCGGCCCGGACCATGCGGGTCTGCGCCGTGGTGGGGCGTCGGCGGACCGCGCCGACGTGGGTGACCCGGCCGCTGTCGGGGTCGGACACCTCGAAGGACCACCTGGTGGTGGAGCGGGCCACCTGCCTGGCGATGTCGGCTATCACCGGTCCGTACCCGGCCAGCTCGCCCGGGTGGTCGTCTAGCTCTGCCAGGGTGGTCAGATCCACCTGGACGATCACCTCGCCGCTTCTCGGGTTCGTGGCCCGGGACGGGTCGGGGTTCCGGCCCCTCAGGAGGTCGACGGCTACGTCGGTTCGGAGCTGGTCGAGGGTGCGGGATTCTCCGGGCAGGCGTTTGAGATGGCGAGCGAGCGTGTCGACGTGATCGGACGCGGCCATCGCCTTTTCGGGTGAGACGCCGATGAGCAGGATGTCGGCGGTGCCTTCACAGGTGGGTTCCACCACCATCCGACGTTGATCGGTGGCGTGGTCGAACCTCTGTTGGGCTTCTTCGGGCGCTGCTTCGACCACCAAGCGGCGGAGCCGGGCTGCCAGCTGACCGGTGGTGAGGCTGCCGGCCGAGCCGATCACCCGGCTCACGGTCTGGCGTGCCGCGTCTTCGGACAGGTGGGCCGTTTCCAAGATCAGGACCCGGGCGCGGCGCCGGTCGATGTCCCCTTTGGCCAGAGCGGCGGCCACCTGGGGGAGGCGGCGGAGCCCGATGGCGAAGGTCAGCTCCTGGGCAGCGGCACGGCGGGTCAGACCCAGAGCCGATCCGATCTCGGCTTGGGCTGCGTCGTGGACGAACTCGTCGTCGTCGGAATCGTCTACCAGGTGGCGGTACGCGTCGAGGATCGCCAGCATCGACCGGTAGAGGCCCGCCTGGAGGTGGGAGATCAACCGCTGGTAGGTGCGCATGACCACCACGTGTTCCTCGGGGTTCAGCCGATCCAGGTCCGTGTCGGCGAGGACCGACATCACCGTCGGTCCCGGCTCCCAAGACGCCAGATCGGCGGGAACCCCGTGCGACGGCCGGTCGGTCGATCGATGTGTGCCATCGGTCACCGTCTCTTGGAGCGGCGACGCCTCGGGCGACCCACACCTGCATGTATCGAACATGTGTTCGACTCTATCGGAGGGGTGTGACATGTTTCCGCCTCGCCCGCCGGACGTCCCCCGACGTCGACCGGGTTCCCAAACCCGCTTGGGCCGACACGAAAACCCCTTGTGCCCCGCCCTGAGCCGGCCTTAGGATCGCTTGGCCGTGCCGATCGGATTCGGCAGGGAGGAGGGAATCATGGCCTTTCCGGCAATCGGACACGTCGCCCTCACGGTGAGGGACCTGTCCGTCTCCGTGCCTTGGTACAGGCGCCTCATCGGTTCCGATCCTGTGCTGGACGAGCGAACCGACGCTGGTTACCACCACACTGTGTTCCTGCTGGATGGAGGGGCCCTCATCGGGCTACACCAGCACGATCAGGGCCCCGGTGAGGAGGGGTTCAGCGAGTTCGAAGTCGGACTGGATCACGTGGCGTTCGCATGTGCCGACAGGTCCGAACTCGAGCGATGGGTCGAACGTCTCGATGCCCTCGGCATTCGGCACGGGGGCATAGTCGACGCTTCCTACGGCTCGGGACTCAGCTTCAGGGATCCGGACGGGATCGCGTTGGAGTTCTTCGCCCCGCCGTCCTGAACTGGAGACGAGGTGTTCAGGACTGCTCTCTGCCGCCGATCAGTGGAATGGGGACGCCCGCTTCCTTGACGGCCTGGAAGGAGCCGTACGCGACGAGGAGACCGCCCACCACCGACAGGATCAACCCGAAGCCGATCACCGAGACCCAGGTCAAGAGACGAAGCAGGATCAGGGCCTCACCCACCGCCGAGACCACGAGGGCGCTCTGTGAAGGTTCCATCGAACCCAGAGTGAGGCGATTCCCCAACAGCGGCTCGGAGAGTAGGAACACCGCCCCGGCCAGCACCCCCAGCATTCCGAGTATGGCCAGAATCCCCGATCCCCATCCCGAGATCCCGAAGCCCCGCCACGAATACCAAGGCAGCAGACTCCCCACCAACACGAGGACGCCGCCCACCGCGGCGAGCTTCCCCGACCTACCCAGCTGGCTCCACTTTTCCATCGCCGACCTCCTCGCCGAACCAGGCTCTTGTCGACGATCGTGCTAGGAAGCGACTCCGGTGTCATGAGTAGACGGCTACTCATTCGGGGATTGACATGTCCCGATTCCGGGTAAGGGAGCGGCGACGGCCCGGAGGTGAAAGCCTTTGAAGTGGAGGCGAGGACCCCGGAGCGACGACCTGATCGACCGTCGGGGACGTGGCGGCGGCATGGGGATTCCCATCCCGATGGGGGCGATCGGAAAGCTCGGGATACCGGGGATCCTCCTCGTGGTGGGGATCGTGGTGCTGTCGTCCATGTTCGGCGGCGCCAGCCAGGACCCGGCTGCGGCCCCGGCGGGTGACCCCGATTCCGAGCTGGTCGACTTCCTCTCCTTCGTCCTCGACGACATCCAGAACGAGTGGGAGGACATCTTCCGGCTCTCTGGGATGCAGTACGAGCGGGCAGAACTGGTGCTGTTCGACGGCTACACCGAGTCGGCTTGCGGTGGGGCCAGCGAGGTGGTCGGACCCCATTACTGTCCGCTGGACCGTCGGGTGTACCTGGATCTCGGCTTCTTCCGTGCGCTGTCCGAGCGCTACGGGGCGAAAGGTGACTTCGCCCAGGCCTATGTGTTGGCGCACGAGATCGGACACCACGTGCAGAACCTGCTCGGGACCTTGGGGGAAGTCCAAGCGATGCAAGGTTCGGGGCGTGGAGACCCGAACGAGCTGTCGGTTCGGCTGGAGCTGCAGGCCGACTGTTACGCCGGAGTATGGGGCCACACCACCTTCCAGCGGGACCTACTCGAATCCGGCGACCTGGAGGAGGCGTTGACCGCCGCGGCCGCGGTGGGTGACGATCGTCTCCAGGGGGCATCGAGCGGAAGCGTGGACCCGGAGACGTTCACCCACGGCACTTCCGAGCAGCGGATGACCTGGTTCCGAGTCGGGTTCGACACCGGGGACCCCGCCGCTTGTGACACTTTCACCGGCGACGTATGAAAGACTCAGGGGTAGAACACGTCGGTGGTTCTCTGGATGACGTCGACCCGGATCGCTTCGGGTGGGGGATCGGGTAGGAGCGCGGCCAGCTCGGATGCCGGAGGGGGAGTGCCGTCACCGGCCAGGACCACCACCACCTGGTCGGGTGCGACCCGCACCTCGACCAGATCGAAGGGCTCGCCCGCCAGCCACGCCGGCACGACCCGCCCCACCTCCCGAAGGGTCGACGCTTCCGCCAACGAGTCCTGGAGGGTCCGGGTGAGGGGAACCGCCACCAGGGCGACCGGCACCAGAGCCGCAGCCAACGCCAGCCCCACCTGCCACGACAGGCGGGACACCCTGACGGTGGGAATGAAACCCGTGGCGAGGAACACGACCCCGGCCGCCAGGACTATGGCCGCCAGGTTGGTGACGTACAACAGCCCCGCGCCGACCGCCAAACCGGCCTCTCCGAGGGAGAGGGCGAGGCCCACCGCGGCCAGTGGTGGAACCAACGCCACCGCCACCGCCACCCCGGGCAAGGCCCGACCGACCTCCTCCCGGACCATCGAGTATCCGCCCGCCGCTCCGGCGGCCAGAGCCACCACCAGATCCAGCAGGTTCGGACTGGTGCGGGATGTGAGCTCGTGGGGTAGCGGTCCGGCGATCAGGTCGGGGAGCAGAACGGCGATGGCCCACGCCAGCCCCGCCGACCCGAGACTGGCCAGAGCGACCAGCCCTGCGGAGAAGGCGAGGCGTTTGGGCCACACCATCACCAGGGCGGCGGCGACCGCCAGCACCGGGGACATGAGCGGGGCCAGGAGCATGGCTCCTATCACAAGGGCGGGCGAGTCGGCCATCATCCCCACCACCGCCACCACCACCGACATCGACTGGAGGAACGCCAACCGATACAGGTAGGGGACCCGGCGGTCCCCCTCCTGGAACAACTCACCCAGGACCCGATCCCGCTCCTCCGGCTCGACCCGTCGCCGCTGCCACCAGTTGGTGGCCCGTCGCTGCTGTCGCTCTTCGGTGCGCTCGTCTCGCTCGAGGTCGCGGGTCTCCTCGTCGTCTTCGAGAGGAGCGTCCTGTTCCTTTCGTTCGTCGCTCATGTGGCGGGAACGCTATCGGTCGGGAGGTGAGACGGTGTGGATCGTCGCAGGCTTGACTCCTCGGCCGGGTTGTGCTCTACTTCCCGGCCAACGCGCTCATCAAGAGTGGTGGAGGGACAGGCCCTGTGAAGCCACGGCAACCGGCCGAAGCACGGTGCCAAAGCCTGATCGATGAGTCGCCGACGGCGGGGATCCGCTCGCGGCGCTCGAAGAGCGCGTAGACGAGAAGCGAGAGGAGCCCTATGAGCCGTACATCGATGATCCTTCCTACGACCACCCCAAGCCGGATGTGCTGTGCCGGCTCTCGGGTGGTCGACTCCGCCTAGCGGACGCCACCACCCGAGAGCAACACCGCAGGCGTCCGCGTCCGGTCACTTCTGTCAGCAGGAGGAAACATGACGATCACAGGAACCCCAGTCGACAACGGTGTCAACGTGCAGGCCCTGCTCGAAGCCCGCGCCGCCCTGTCGGACGCGCCGGAAGCCGCCCAGTTCACCTGGCGGGCCACCAACGAATGGATCAACGGCACCCACAGCCGCTCGGTGGTGGAGAGTTACTTCGGCCTCGGAGAGGAGCACCGGCACCGCAGGACCTTCACCTTCGAAGCCGACCACCCCGAGGTGTTCGCCGCCGAGGATCAGGGCGCCACCCCGGTCGAGATAGTGCTGGTCGGTCTCGCCAGCTGCCTCACCGCCGGCATCGCCGCGGTCGCGCAGAACCGGGAGATCCAACTCCGGTCGGTCAAGGCGACCCTCGAGGGCGACATGAACATCCTCGGCATCCTGGGTGCCGATCCCGACGTGCGTAACGGGTTCAACCGGATCCGGGTCAAGTACGAGATCGACGCCGACGCGACCCCTGAGGAGATCGAGGCCCTCGTGGCTCAATCCCAGAAGCGGTCGGCGGTGTTCGACATCATCACCAACCCGACCCAGGTCACCGTCGAGGTCACACCCGCCGACCGGTGAGAACCACGACCGTGGTGGTGGGGGCCGGGCACGCCGGCCTGGCGGTGAGCCGCTGCCTCACCGAACTGTCGATCGATCACGTGGTGATCGAACGGGGAGAGGTGGCCAACACGTGGCGGACCGAGCGGTGGGATTCGCTGCGGCTGCTCACCCCCAACTGGCAGAGCCGGCTGCCCGGCTTCGCCTACCGAGGCGATGACCCGGATGGGTTCATGACCGTCGACGAGGTGGTCCGCTTCATCGAGGACTACGCGAGGTTCGTGGACCCCCCGCTGGTCACCCACACCACGGTCACCTCGGTCACCCGTAGCGGCGACGGGTATCGGGTGGAGACCGACAACGGGGTTTGGTGGGCCGAAACGGTGGTGATCGCCTCGGGCGGGTTCAACCTCCCCAAGGTCCCCGAGATCGCCTCGGCGCTACCCACCGACGTCACGACGCTGACCCCCCTCGAATACCGAGGGCCGGATCTCCTACCCGAAGGCGGGGTGCTGGTGGTGGGTGCGTCTGCCACCGGGATCCAGATCGCGGCCGAGATCCACCGATCGGGACGTCCCGTCACCTTGTCGGTCGGCGAGCACGTGCGGATGCCCAGGACCTACCGGGGTCGGGACATCCAATGGTGGATGGAGAAAACCGGGCGGGCCGACGAACGGTACGACGAGGTGGACGACATAGTCAGAGCCAGGCGGGTTCCCTCACCCCAGCTGGTGGGGTCGCGGGAGAGGGACATCTTCGATCTGAACGCCCTCACCGACATGGGGGTTCGCCTGGTGGGTCGTCTGGCCGGGATCTCGGGAAGGGAGCTGCAGTTCTCCGGCTCGCTCCCCAACAAGGTGAAGCTCGCCGACCTGAAGATGGGGCGGCTCCTCGACCAGATCGACGAGTGGATCGTCGAGAGGGGCCTGGAGGACGAGGTGGAACCTCCCCACCGTTTCCCACCCACCCGGGTCGATCCCGATCCTCCGCTGTCGCTTCGGGTCGGTGAGGTGCGGACGGTGATCTGGGCGACCGGTTTCGTTCCCGACCACTCATGGCTCCACATACCGGTTTTCGACAGGAAGGGTCAGCTCAAACACGAAGGGGGGGTGGTGACCGAGTCGCCGGGCCTGTATCGGATCGGGCTCACCTTCTTGAGGCGAAGGAAGTCGAGCTTCATCTTCGGAGCCGAGGACGACGCCCGAGACATCACCCGGCACCTGGCCGGCTACCTCGCTTCGAGGGTGCGCGCCGCGGGTTGAACCTCGCCAGGGCGACCATGGCCCGGCGTCCGTCGTCGGACCAGGCCTCGAGCTCGGCTCCGTCTCCACCGGTTGGTCGCCCGACGAGGGTGATCGGTCGGTTCACATACAGGGGCGCCGTGGCCCGGAACGAGAAGTGGACCAATTCGCCAACTCGCTCATGGGCCAGGTCGGCCAGCAGCAGGGCGATCAGCGGCCCGTGGACCACCAGATCTGGATGGCCCTCCACCTCGGTCGTGTAGCGGCGGTCGTAGTGGATCCGATGGGAGTTGAAGGTCAGGGCCGAGAAACGGAACAGGACCAGCTCGTCGGGCACGAAGACTCGTCGCCAAGGCCAGTCGGGAGGGGAGCCCTGGGGGAGGTCGGGCCGGGGAGGCGCAGACAGGTACACGATCCGCTGCTCCTCTTCGACCAGCAGCGTTGCTCGGGCTTCGGTGCGATGTCCCAGCCGGACGAAGGTCAGGCGTCCGGAGCGGCCTTCCTTCTCCTCCACGCCCAGCAGACGGCTCCGTCGAGTCGCCTCCTCACCCAACGGGACGTGTCCGTGGAAGGCCACCTCGCCACCGGCGATCATCCTGCGTCCTTCGGGTATGGGCAGGTCGGGAGGGCGAGGATGACCCTCGGGTCCCAGGTTCGAGGTGGGGAAGGCCTCCAAGAGGTAGATCCAGTGCCAGAGCGGAGGGAGGACCTCTGTGGGCGGCGGCCGGTCGAGGGTCGCGGCCAGGGCTTCCGCCCGCCACGGGTCGATCAAGCCGGTGACCAGGTTCTCCATGCGGCCGCGAGGCTAGGAGATCTGGTTTGGGGAATCTGCCGAGCGGGTATGGAGAGGCCGATCCGAGCGAAAGGAAGGCAATGGCGATCATCGTGTGGCTCATCATCGGTCTCATCGCTGGAGCGTTGGCGAGGCTGCTGGTACCGGGAAGGGACCCGATGGGTGTCCTCGGCACCTTGGTGTTGGGACTGGTCGGGTCGCTGGTCGGCGGGTTCCTCGGGAACCTGCTGTTCGAAGGGCAGCTCGACATCACAGCAGCCGGCCTCATCGGGTCGGTGATAGGGGCGATCATCGCCCTGTTGGTCTACCGGTCGATGCGCGGACGGACGGTCTGATCGACGACGTGCTCGGCTGAGAGCTACCCCGCCTGCTCCGGCGGGGTAGCTTTCCCTCTCCATGGAACAAGCCCAGGAGGCGGGTCCCCTCTCCCGATTGGATCCCAGGGTGGAGAACCGGATCCGCGCCGTCGGCCGGTGGGTTCGGCGTCTGACGGCTCTCGGGGCGGTAGTCACCGCGGGGTCGGCCGTCATGGGATGGGGCGGTCTTCGATCAGAGGGCCCCGGGTCGGTGGGGCGCGGGTCGGTGTTCATCCTCGTCGGCCTGGCGTGCCTCACCGTCGGGGCGGTGTTGACGACCGACAAGGGTGGGAGGCCGGTTCTCCGTCTCGCAGGTAAGACGCTGTGCGTCCTGTCGGGTGTCTACGCCCTATACCTGATGTCCTCCCTGCTGGGGGTCACGGGATGGTTGTGGCCGGTTCCGCTGGGCGAGATGCCGGCTTTCAGCGCCGAAGCCGGCCTGGTCGGCCTCTCGGCGGGGGCGCTTCTGGTCGGCCAAAGGGACTCCCGGAGGGTTGTGGCCGGCCAGATCTGCTGTCTGGTGGTGTTCTCCCTCATGGCGGTGACGTTGGTGGCGTACGCGGCCGGTGATCCCGCGATCGGAAGGCTGGTCCTCGGTCCTCCGATCTCGCTCCAGGAGGCGTTGGTCACCCTGGGCGCCTCGGTCGGGATACTCCTCGCCCAACCGGGTGTGGGCCTGGTAGCGGCCGCGTCGAGCCCGGGTTGGGGAGGAGCGGTGCTTCGACGTTTCGGACCGGTGGTGCTGCTGGTTCCCGCTCTGCTGATCCTCCTCGCTCAGGCCCGGCCCGCCAACGAGCGGGTCAGCCTGCTCGCGTTCGTCGCGGTGGGGCTGGGCCTCTTCCTGGTCGTCATGCTCGCCACCCTGGTGAGCTGGATCGACCGGGCCACCCGCGAGGCCGCCGAAGCCGCCGCCACGGCCGAGAGGGCGCGGGCCGCCTTGCGGCAGGCGGCTCCGCTGGTCGAGAACGTCGCCGACGTGCTCCACCTGTTGGAGGTGGACCCCGACCCGAACTGGCAGGTCGCCACCCGCTACAGGCCGGCGACCGGGGTGGTCACGGGAGATGCTTCAGCAGTCGTATCTCTCGGGCCGGATCGGCTCGGGGTCGTGCTGGTCGACGTGGCAGGCCACGGAGCCGAAGCGGCGGTCGCCGCCGTCCGTATCCGTGACGGTCTGGCTGCCGCTTTGGCGGCTGGATCGTCTCCCGCCGGATGTCTCGCAACGGTGGAACGTCTGATGTCCGGGTCGGCGTTGTCGTCGGCCGTGGTGATCGAGATCGTGAAGGACCGGGGTGAGGCCCACATCGCCTCGGCCGGACATCCTCCCCTGGTGCTGGTAGCCGACGGAGCGGTGCAGATGGTGGAAGCCACCGGACCTCTGCTTTTCATGGGGGCCGATTCCGGGGGTGAGCGACTCGTAGGGCTCCCACCGGGTGCGACGCTGGTGGCGTTCAGCGACGGCGTCGCCGACGTGCAGATCGACGAAGGTGGAGCAGCTCAACCCGAACGCCTCGCCGACATGCTCGTCGACAGATCCACCGACGCGGAAGAGGTCGCCGACCTGGTTGTCGGGTTCGCCGACCCGGAAGTGAACGACGATCAGACCGTGGTGGTGGTACGCCGCTGCGGATGACCATCTACAGTACGGGGCCGTGGAGGCAGACCACCAAGCTCTGACGGTGCAAGTGGGGGAGGCCAAGCCGGGCTGGCCGACCCTACATGTCGAGGGCGAGGTGGACATATCCACCGTCGACGTGCTGGTGGCAGCCCTCGACAAGGCCGAATCCGACGACAGGCTGTTGGTGGACCTCTCTGCCGTCACCTTCATGGACTCCACCGGCTTACGGGCCCTGGTCGAACGCCATCAGAGGTTCGAGGAGTCGGGCAAGCGGCTGGTGCTCATGTTGGGGCCGGGCCCGGTTACCCGCCTGATCGAGCTGACCGGGGTCGATCAGAAGGTGCAGGTGGTGGCCGCCGTGGAGGAGCTGCCGGACTGACCGTCGCTCTAACGCGGTATCTCGACCCAAACCGTGAAGCGTTTCCCCCTGTCCACTCCCCAGCGTCGAGCCAGCCGTTCGACCACCGCGATGCCCCACCGTCGAGTGACGTCGTCCGGCGTGAACCCATGACCGTCGTCGCTCACCTCGACCCGAACCGTGTCGCCTCTCAGCTTCAGGCGGACGGATACCCGGCGACTATCGGTGTGGACCACGCTGTTGGCGACCAACTCGGACACGATCAGCACCACGTCGTCGAACCGTTCACCCAAGTCGTCGCGGAGCCGCTCCAGACGCGCGCGGAGGCGGCGGGGCGCCTCCAGGGTGGCTGGCAACTCGACGGCGGTGTCAGTTCTCACATTTCCGCAGTACCCGTTGGCGGACCAGCCTAAACACTGTCCGTGGCGGTGAGTAGCTCTCGCAGCCGATCCAAGGCATCCCGGAGCATCCGGGAGACCTGCATCTGGGAGACCCCGATCACGTCGGCGATCTCGGACTGGGTCATGTCGTGGTTGAAGCGGAGGTCGAGCACCTTCCGTAGTTTCTCGGGCAGACCGGCTATCGCCTCTTCCAAGAGGATTCGTTCGTCGGCATCGTCCGGGCCCGGGAGATCGCTGCTCAGGGTCTCCTTCAGCGGTCTTCCGTCGTCGGGTGCCTCGTCCAGCGTTTCGGACCGGTAAGAGCGGCGAGCCTGCAGGGCCTCGGCCACCTCGACCGATGACATTCCCATCGCGTCGGCGATCTCCTCGATCCGGGCTCGACGGTTGAGGTCGTGGGACAGTGATTCGGCCACCTGCCCCACCTCCAAGGCCCGTTCCTTGAGTGACCGGGGGACTCGGAGAGCCCATCCCTCGTCGCGTAGGGCCTTCTTCATCTCCCCCGAGATGGTCGAAGCGGCGAACCGCCGCAGGTCTCCTTTCGACGGGTCGAACCGTTGGATGGCCCGGAGCAGCGCCATCAAGGCGATCTGCTCGAGGTCCGAGTCGTCGATCCCCTTCCCCCGGTACCGGCGGGCGATGGTGTCGGCCAAGTCACGGTGCCTCCGTAGTAGCTCCTCGGTGAAGGTCGGCGGGTCCTCGTCCAGTCGCCGGTACAGCTCCAACTCGTCGAGCTGATCGAGCCGGGGGACGGCACCCGGGCGGCCGACGACGAACCACACCCGCAAGGTCCCATCCTCCACCGTGTGACCCCAACCTCGGGAGAGCTTTTCCAGCAGGGTGAAACCGAGGCCCGCCCGAGGGGGGTCGAACGGACGGTCGAACGGATGTGAGACCTCCACCTCGATGCCCAGCGGATGTTCGGTGCTCACCTCGACCGTGAAACTAGGGACGTCGGGCGAGTGGCGTAGCACGTTACCCACCAGCTCGGTAACCATCAGATCGACTTCGGCTTGCCGGAGAGGACCCAACTCCACGAGGGAGCGTACGAAGGCCCGGACCTGAGGGGCGGCTGCCGGCTCGGAAGGAAAGGTTCTCGTGGTCACGTGTTCCATCTTGCCCGTTCCGTGGGTCGAGCAAACCCCAGGTTTGGGATTCGACGGTGTGGATGGTCGCCTCCGGTGGCGGAGGCGGCGAGGATTCGGGGGAAACCGGCATCACCGTGCCGCAACCCACCCTGACCACCGAGGCGCCGTCGTCGTAGACGACGCGGTCCACGCGACCCCGGAGGAGCGACCTTCTCCGGGGTCGAAAACGTCCAGAGCCGGTTAGATTCATATGTGGAGCCCGAGTCGACGTGCCTGAGCGTGGGCTCGGAAAGGAGGTGCGATGTTTCCCTTCGCGCTGGCGCTCTTCGTGGGCCTGGGGATCACCGCCCTGGCCATGATCTTCGACCGGTGGCTCAGCCGGGTTCCCGAGCTCTGGGCCCTCGTGCTGGTAGCGGTTGGAATAGCCGTCGCCTGGATCGCAGGGTTCGACATGGCGGCCCTGTGGGGTCTCGACCTGCGGGCGTCATGGATCGGGATCACGCTGACCGGTCTCGTCGTCGGAGGCATGGCCCTGTTCTGGCGGCACTTCCTGGGCCTACTGGGCAGCCTCTTCCGTAAGGTCGCGGACGAGGCGGAGGAGATCGAACGTCAGCACGGCCTCCGTCGGGTCGCGTGACACCAGCGTCCCGTCCGGGGGGCCGTCGACGCCCGGCGGCCCCCCGTACGCTATAACGGGACGTCGATGGAGGCCTCTTTCGACGTCTACTCCTCTACTCGACAGATCCGTCGCGACGGGGTCGCCCTAACTTTCGCCGACCACGGACCCGAAGGCGGCCCCGCGGTGCTTCTGGTACACGGGTTTCCCGACTCGGCCAGGTTGTGGAGGAACCAGGTGCCGGCTCTGACAGAGGCCGGATTTCGGGTGCTGGCCCCCGACTTGAGGGGATATGGGCGATCCGACAAACCCGTCGAGGTCGAGGCATACGCCATGCACGAAATGGCCGCCGATCTGGTCGCGGTGCTCGACGCCGCCGGGGTGGAACGGGTCCACTACGTGGGGCACGACTGGGGGGCCGCCATAGGGTGGTACATGGCGCTGAGGGAACTCGGCCGGGTCGCCAGTCTGGTGGCTCTCTCGGTGGGCCATCCCAACGCCTTCCGGGCTGCGGGTATCCGGCAGAAGGAGAAGAGCTGGTACATGCTGCTGTTCCAGTTCCCAGGAGTAGCCGAGGAGTGGCTGTCACGCAACGACTGGGAGACGGTTCGCACCTGGCTCGGTCAGCCCTCCGAGGTGGAGCACTGGATAGCCGACCTCTCCAGACCCGGGGCGCTGACCGCTGCCCTCGGGCTGTATCGAGCCAACATGACACCCGAGGCGCTGGTCGCTCCCCCCATCGATCTACCTCCGGTGAGCCAGGACGTGATGGGTGTGTGGTCGGACCGGGATGGGGCTCTGGTCGAAGAGCAGATGACCGGTTCGGCTCGATACGTGGCGGGGGAGTGGCGCTACGAGCGGCTGGAGGGAGTGTCGCACTGGATTCCGGTCGACTCGCCGGGGCATCTCAACCGACTCCTCGTCGACTGGCTGTCGAGCCGGGGGTGAGCGCGGGGACGGCACCTCGAAGTAGGCAGACCTGTTCCCAACCAACCTCCCCGAACAAGCAGCCGGGCGCCTATCGACAAAACCTCGAGGAATCACCGCGGGGGCTCCGGTGGGTGTCTAGGGTGGGGTCCAGAGGAGGGAGGAAAATCATGGAAGGAGAGACACCTGCTCCGTCGGCTCCCGGGTTGAGTACCGCCCATCAGATGGTGGGTCTGGGTGCCCTGCTAGTCGTAGCCGACTACGTCCTGTTCGAGCTGCTCTTGGACACCTACGGATTCTTCACGGGAACCCTGCTGGTCGCCGTGTTCGCCGTCTACCTCGTGTGGGCCGAGCAGCAGCGGCCGGGACGCTGGCCCGTACCGACCGCCTGGCTCCTAAAGATCCTGGGAGCTGCGGCCGGAGTCCTCGGTCTGGTAGAACTGCTCACCGACCTGCGGTTAGGGGTTCTGGACAACGCCACCGACATCATCGCCGGCCTCGCTCTCTACGCGGGTGCCGCCCTGATGTTCCTCGGTGCCAGACGTCTCGAGTCCTGACCGGAAGCGCGCCAACCGGAACAGACCCACGTCGTGGCGGGTGTCTCCTTCGGTCGCGAGCTCGGCGAGGATCTCTCCCACCACCGAGGCGAACTTGAAACCGTGTCCCGAGAAGCCGCCGGCCACCAGCACCTCGTCGGAGAGACGGTCGATGATGAAGTGCTCGTCGGGGCTGTTGGTGAAGAGGCAGGTCTTGAGGGACAGCGTCGGACCGTCGGCTGCCGGAAAGTAGCGCCGTAGGCAAGCCCGCAGGACCTCCTCGTCGGCGCTCCTCACGGTGCGGTCGACCCGGTCTGGATCCGTCGTCTCGCCCAGATGGTGGTAGCGGCCCAGCTTGAATCCGGGCACACGAAAGATGCCGAAGCCGTAGTACCGGCCCTCCTCCACCTCCAGGTTGAACACCGGGAAGCGGTCGGGGGAGAAGACGGCCGGGTCGCGGGGTTGGAACCAACCGAGGACCTGTCGCTCCGCCACGGCCAGCGGTTCCAACTCCCCAACCAGCTTCCCGAGCCAGGAGCCGGCGGTGAACACCACCGTGCCGGCCTCGTAGGTCGCCCGGTCGGTGACGACTCTGACCCCTCCGCCGGGCAGCAGGCTCCAATCCCTCACGGGCTCCCGGGCGTGGACGGTTGCTCCCAGTCTCTGGGCCTCCATGATGTGGGCCACCACACATCGCTCGGAGGCCAGAAACCCGCCGTCCGGCTGGAACACGGCCATGTGGTCGGCGGGGAGGTGGAAGCCGGGAAACCGATGGGAGAGGTCGGACGACCCGAGCACCTCGTGGGGTAGGTCGTGCAGCCGGCACGACTCGACCGACCCTTCGAACACCTCCGACCCTGGCGGGCCGGCGTCCACCGATCCGGTCACGAAGACGAGACGCTCCCCGAAAACCTCCTCGAGCTCCCGCCACAGTTCGAGCGCTCTCGACATCAAGGGAACGTAGGAGGGATGCTCGTAGTAGGCCAACCGGAAGATCCGGTTGACTCCGTGGTAGGACCCCTGATCGTGGGGGATGTCGAATGCCTCCAGCCCGAGGACCCGGACGTCACGCCGCGCCAGGTGGTAGGCGGCGGACGAACCCATCGCCCCCAATCCGACCACGATGACGTCGAAGGTTGCCACGGTCGGTACCTCCGGCCTGACCCTAGCCTTCCCGGCACCGTGGACGACACCATGCGGGCCACCTCCTTCGGAGACGACGCCGTGAGGTACGACCGGGCTCGCCCCGGATATCCGGCCGGGCTGGTCGACCACCTGGTGGCGCTGGGTCCGGGACCGGTGTTGGACGTGGGTTGCGGGACGGGTCGGGTGTCGTTGCTCCTCCGAGACAGGGGGAGGTCGGTGCTGGGGGTGGAGGCAGATCCCCGTATGGCGATGATCGCATCCAGTCGGGGCATACCAGTGGAGATCTCGTCGTTCGAGTCTTGGGATCCCCGGGGGCGTCGTTTCGGGTTGGTGGTGTCGGGACAGGCGTGGCACTGGGTGGACGCCCGGGCGGGGGCTCGCAAGGCCTGGTCGGTCCTGCTAGACGGGGGCGCTCTCTGTGTCTTCTGGAACCGTCCTTGCCTCGCTCCCGAGGTGGCCGCCCGGATGAGGGAGCTGTATCGGCGGGTAGCCCCGGACCTCTCCGGCTCACCCGCCCTCGGTGGGGTTGCGCGGGGACGGCTGGACACACAGGTCCGGCATCTGGTCGAAGCCTTCGGCGGTGTCGACTACCGGGAGTTCTGGTGGGCCTCCTCGTACGGCAGGGATCAGTACCTCGATCTCCTCGCCACCTACAGCGACCACCATCTGTATCCCGGCCGAGATCGCCTCCTCCGGGAAGTGGGAACGCTGATCGACTCGATGGGCGGCGAGTTGACCGTCCACTACCGCACCGTGACGCTGACCGCGTTCCGCCATCCGACCGCGTAACTTCGGGCCGTGCCCGAGCTGGATCACATCGTCCAGGTGGTGTCCGACCTCGACCTCGCCGCCGAGGAGTACCGGAAGGCCGGGTTCCTGGTCACCCCTAGGAGCGATCATCCCTTCGGCACCTCGAACCGTCTGGTCGTGTTGGAGGGCTCATATCTGGAGATCGTCGCGGTGACCCGGCCGGACCGAATCGAGGGCCAGTTCGCCGCCCGGGTGGCTGAGTCGGGACCGGGAACCGCCCCCTTCCTGGTGATCCGCACCGCTGACCCCGAGGCCGAACATCGGAGGTTGATCCAAGCCGGGCTCGCCGTCGGGGATCCCATGAGGTTCGAGCGAACGGCGGTGGGTGCCGACGGCTCCACCCGACGGGCGGCGTTCACCGTGGTGTTCGGGCCTCCCGGGGTGTTCTTCTGTCACCATCACACCCCGGAAGCGGTGTGGCAGCCCGGATGGACGAATCACCTCAACGGCGCCCGGGCGGTGTTGGGCCTCGAGGTGGTTTCCCCCTACGGAACCGACGTGTGGGAACGTATGGTGGGTTCGTCGGCAGACGACACGGTCCGGTTGTCGGGAACCGAGATGACCATCGTGCCCGGCGACGACCTACGGGTCACCAAGTGCAGGATCGCCGCCCGGCGGTCGGCCGAAGTCATCATCGGGGGACTCACCATCGTCCTCGTCCCCCAGTAGCCGCCTCCTGCCGTCGGGGTCGGTCACTCCTTCGGTGCACAGCACCACCACCGAGGTGTCGGGACCGACGTCCAGTACCGTTCTGGCTCGGTCCGAACCCAGCAGGGCGGTGAGGCCGGCAAGCCCGGCGGCGCCGGTCTCCCCGGCTTCGATCCCGGCTTCGCCGAGCCACCGTATCGCCGGGGCCAGCCATTCGTCACCGATGGCCACCACGGCATCCAGATGCGACCTGAGAAGGGGCCAGGCCGTCCGGGAGGGGGTGCCGCAGTTGAGGCCTGCCATCAGCGACCGATGTGGGCCCGGCACGTTGACGATCCGGCCCGCCCGTAGGGAAGCCAACACGCAAGCCGCGTCGATCGGCTCCACCCCGGCGAGGCGGACTCGGCCCCGGTAGTGCTCGATCGCAGCCGCTGCCAGTGACCCCACCCCGATCTGGACCACCAACAGGTCGGGAGCGTCACCGCCGGCGTCCTCGAGCTGTTCGTCCAGCTCGGCGAAGATCGTCCGGTAACCCTCGGTAACCCAGACCGGCACCTCCTCGTAGCCGGGCCACGACGTGTCGGAGAGCAGCAGGGCGGCCGGGTCCGAGCGTCGGGGACCCCGGCGGCCAGTCGGACGGCTAGGTCGTAGTCTCCATCGGCCACCACGACCTCCGCCCCCTCCGATGCGATGGCGCCGGATGCGGGCCGGAGCCGTCCCCAGGGGCACGAACACCGTGCAGGGCCACCCGAGCATCGAGGCGAGGCGGGCCACGCCCCGGCCGTGGTTGCCGTCGGTCGCCGTGACCAGGCGGCGGGGACCGATCCGGCGAGCCAACTCCAAGAGCCCGTCCCAGCTAGCCGAGGGAGGATGGCTCCCCGCCTCCTCGGTGAGCATCCGCCACAGCGCCCAGGAAGCGCCCAGGATCTTGAAGGCGGGGAGTCCGAGCCGGCCGGTCTCGTCCTTGACCCAGACCGTGCCGACTCCCAAGCCGGTCCTCGGCGTGAGGGTAGGCGCCGGAGGGGGGTGGGCCGATAGCCGGGAAGCGTGCGGTGGAAGTCGAGAGCTGGGGCCGGCGGCGGAGGGGGAGATGTGATGGTCCGAGGGCTGTCGCGCAGCCAGAGCTCAGGCCGAACCCCCGACCCGTCCTCCGGATGCCCGAACAGCCGGTCCTGCATGCTCCCAGTTTGGTCGCCCGCCACCGGGGAGGACCCCGGCGGCGAGGGCGCCGAGGAAGAAAGCCGCCGGACCCCACCAATCTCGGGTCAGTCCCCAGTATGCGACCCAGCCCAGCCCCGAGCAGGCGGAGAGGGTGCCCAACAGGCTGAGCCATGTCGGTCGGGGCGACGGGCGGTGAGGTCGCTCGAACCGGGCGAAGAGAGCGACGAACGGGGAGGTTGCGATGGCCAGGACCAGGAGCCAAAGAGGGTCGAGACCACCACCAGCCGGCCGATCCGGGGGACAGGCCCAGGCCCAGCCCGCCGAGGGCGAGGCCGGCACCGATGGTGAGCACCATGGCGGTCAGGTGCCACAGGTAGATCGACATGATCCGCAGGTTCACCCAGATCGTCGCCATCCACAGTCCCGTCCGGCGGAGTGCCCGTTGTCCTGCGTCCTCCAGGAGTGACAGGAGGCCCGTCTGGGCGAATCCCAGGAGGAGCAGCGCGAGGCGGGGCGGGACCGTGTTGTTGACCTCGGCGCCCGGAACCCCGACCATGCTCACCGGATACCAACCCATTCCCACGACTCCGGCCAGGCCTGCTGCTCCCAGGCCCGCCAGTGAGGGGGCCGCCCGGCGGAGGCGGCCCTCCCGCCATGCGTAACCCAGTTGATGGACGGTGCCCCACACGAACACGTAGTTGAGCCAGGAGGCGGCGCCTCGGGGCAGCAGGTCGACCATGGCGGCCGCCGCGGTCCCCGCCGCCACCGACCACCAGCCCCACCTCTTCCACAGGCTCACCGTCCACGGCGTGGCCGCCGCCACCAACAGATAGGTGGCCAGGAACCAGACCGGCACCAGGGCGGCCTGGGTCGCCAAACCGACCAGCGAGGGATCGAACACAGCCGTCGAGGACGATCACCAGAGCCGACCAGAAGACCATCAGTGGGGCCACCGGGCGGAGCAGGCGGATCACCCGTCGTTGCAGCCAGTGTCCGTATGGGCCTGGATGGGCCGAATGCCACGACGCCGCGTTGGCATAACCGCCCACCAGGAAGAACACCGGCATCACCTGGAACAACCAGGTGAGCCATCGGGTCCAAGGGAGATCGGCGAGCAGGTGCCCGGCGGTCAACACTCCGTCGGAGTCCACGTAGGGGGCGGCCACCAGCCAGTGGCCGATCACGACCATGAGGATGGCGGCGGCACGGAGGAAGTCGATGTACCGGTTCCGTTCCATGGCGGCCAGTCTCCGCCGCCAGGCGGGTACTGACCATCGGGGAAGATCCGGAATTCGCCCCTGGGGAATACCCGGATGCCAGGATTCTGTCGTATTTGCTAGTTTGCAAGCGTATGGAGGCTTTCGGAGTTCGTCTCCGGGAACTGCGCCGGGAACGAGGTCTGAGCCAGAAGCGCCTGGCGGACATGGCGGGGGTGAGTCGACAGCTCGTGGGCGCGGTGGAGGCCGGGCGCCATCTTCCCCGGGTGGATGCGGCGCTGGCCCTCGCCCGAGCTCTCCAGGTCGACTTGGAGGACCTGTGGACGGAGCACGTCGCTCCGGTCGACGTGATCACCGGGCTCCCTCCGGGCGAAGGGAGTCTGGTCAAGTTGAGTCGAGTCGGGGATCGGGTGGTGTGCATACCGGCCCAGTCCGACGTGGATGGGTGGAGCCTCCCGGACGGTGTCGTCGTCGGCGGTAGGGTCGAGACCTCCCGGGGAGTCCGCCCCGGACTGGTCGTGGCCGGATGCGAACCGGCGTTGGGAACCTTGGAGGAGATCCTCCGGGAGGCGGGCTACGGCGCGTTGGCGGTTCCGACCTCCACCGGCCGGGCTTTGGAGGCCCTCACCGACCGACGGAGCCACGCCGCGGTGGTCCACGCTCCCGAGGGCGGGCTGCCGGCCGCGCCCGGCTCGGTGGTGCGGTTCCGTCTGGCCGGATGGCGGATCGGCCTGGGTGTTCCCGACGGGCTCGGGCGAGGGTGGTTCGACGAGGTGAGGAAGGGCCGACTCCCCGTGGTCCAGAGGGACTCCTCGGCGGCCATCCAGCAGAGTTTCGTGGAGGTGGTGGGTCCGGTTCCCGGACCGGTGGCCGGGGGGCACCTCGAGGCCGCCCGGATCGGTCGGCTCCTGGGTGTGCCGGCGTTGACGATCGAACCCGCCGCTCGGGCGACCGACCTGGAGTTCTTCCCCTTGGGGTACCACGTGGCCGAGCTGTGGGTGGAGGAGAGCCATGCCGGGTCGCCCGAGGTCGGTGCGGCGTTGGCCGCGATCGCTTCCCGTCGGTTCCGATCCCTCCTGGAGACTCTGGGTGGTTACGAGCTGGGCGGGTTGGGGGAGCGAGTGTGAAGAGGGTACTGGTCTGGCTCCTCCTCGGGTCGGCCTTGGCCTGCAGCCCCTCGGCCGCCTCCGATCAGTTGGTGGTGGCCGCCGCGGCAGACCTGCGTCCCGTGTTCGAGGAGGCTGGAGCTCCCGAAGGGGTGGTCTTCCAGTTCGGATCGTCCGGGCAGCTCGCCCAACAGATCGTGGAGGGGGCGCCGGTCGACGTGTTCCTGTCGGCCGACGCCGGTTACGTGGATCTGGTCATCTCCCGCGGCAGGGGAGACCCCTCTTCGCGGAGGGTGTACGCGTTGGGGCGGCTCGTCATCTGGTCCAGACAACAGGGCGGATGGAGATCCCTGGCCGAGGTCGTCGCCGATCCCGACGTCAGGGTGGTGGCGATCGCCAATCCCGAACACGCACCGTACGGAGCGGCTGCCCGTGCAGCGTTGGAGGCGATAGGCGCATGGGAGATGCTCGCCGACCGGCTGGTGTACGGAGAGAACGTGTCGGACACCCTGCGGCTGGCCTCCACCGGGGACGCCGACGTCGCCCTGGTTTCGGCTTCCCTGGCGTTGGCGGCCGGCGGCTACTGGATGGAGGTGGATCAGAACCTGTATCCACCCCTGGAGCAGACCCTGGTGGTCGTCACCCGAGACCCCGACCGACGAGTCATCGCCGACCGGTTCGTGTCCTACCTCACCGGTGAGGAGGGTCGGGCACTGCTCGAGCGTTTCGGGTTCGGGTTGCCCTGATGTGGGATCCACTGTGGCTCTCCCTACGGGTGGCGCTGACGGCGACGGTCCTGGTCGCCGCCGGAGGTGTGACCTTGGGTTACATGCTGTCCAGACTCGAGTTTCCGGGCCGCCGCCTCCTGGATGCGTTGGCGACGGCTCCGATCGTGATGCCTCCCACCGTGCTCGGCTACTACCTGTTGGTGTTGCTGGGACGACGCAGCCCGATCGGGAATCTCTGGGAATCTGTGTTCGGTGGGCCTCTGGTCTTCACCTGGCAGGGGGCTGTGGTCGCGGCCGCAGTGGCCTCGTTCCCCTTCTGTCTCCGTTCGGTGAGAGCCGCAGTCGACTCGGTGGACCGCCGCTTCGAGGAGGTCGGCGAGGTCATGGGGCTCTCCCGGCTGGGCATCGCCTTCCACATCACCTTGCCGCTGGCCAGGCGGGGGATCGCCGCCGGTGTGGCTCTGGCGTTCGCCCGGGCTCTGGGGGACTTCGGAACCACGGTGATGGTGGCGGGGAACATTCCTGGCCGCACCCAGACCATGCCGATCGCCATCTACGACGCGGTTCAAGCGTTCGACTACGACCGGGCCGGACTGCTCGCCGCCGTGCTGCTGGGGGTGGCGGTGGGCGTCCTCCTGTTGGTGCGTCGTATGGAGGGGTCGTGAGTCTGGCGGTCGACGTCGTTCGACGGGTCGGCGATTTCGAGTTGAGAGCCAGGTTCACCACCGGGGACGGCATAGCGGTGCTGTTCGGGCCGTCGGGAGCCGGCAAGACCCTGACCATTCGTCTGTTGGCCGGGCTCGACCGTCCCGACCGGGGTCGGATCGAACTCGACGGGGAGCCGCTGGTCGACACCGACGCCGGGCTATGGGTCCCCGCCCAGGACCGGCGGGTGGGGATCGTCTTTCAGGACGCCCTCCTCCTCCCCCATCGGACGGTGATCGACAACGTAGCCCTCGCGGTGAGGGAACCGGGCGACCGTAGGCAGGTGGCTCTCCGGTGGCTCGAGGAGGTGGGCGCAGACGACCTGTCGGAACGACGGCCGGCTCAGCTGTCCGGCGGCCAGGCACAGAGGGTGGCCCTCGCCCGGGCGCTGGCCGGGGGCCCCCGGGTCGTGCTCTTGGACGAACCGTTCAACGCCCTCGACCTGCCGGTCCGCCGCCGGATGCGAACTCTCCTCATGACTCTGGTGGATCGGTGGAGAGTGCCCACGGTGTTCGTGACCCACGACCCCGAAGAAGCACGGGAGCTGGGCGACCGGATAGTCCCGGCCAGGGACGGTCTCGTCGGCGCGGTGTGACGACCTCTAGGATCACGGGAGTGACCCATCCGACGTTCCCCGAAGGTTTCTGGTGGGGGGCTGCCACCTCGGCGTATCAGATCGAAGGGGCCGTGGACGAAGGCGGCCGCTCGCCCTCGATCTGGGACGTCTATTCCCACACCCCGGGCAAGACCCTGGGGGGCGACACCGGGGACGTTGCCGCCGACCACTACCACCGGCTGGAGGAGGACGTCGCGCTGATGGGTTGGCTCGGGTTGGACGCATATCGGTTTTCGATCGCCTGGCCCAGGCTGATCCCGGACGGGGTCGGGGACGTGAACCCGGCCGGAGCCGAGTTCTATCGACGGCTGTGCCGGCTGCTGCGGGAGGAAGGGATCGTCCCGGTTGCCACGCTCTACCACTGGGACCTCCCCCAGATACTGCAGGAACAGGGTGGCTGGGCGGCATCGGAATCTCCCGAATGGTTCGCCCGATACGCGGAAGCCGCCCACCAGACGCTGGGCGACCTCGTCGACGTCTGGGCGACCATCAACGAACCCTGGTGCGCCGCGTTCCTCGGCCACTCGGCGGGGGTCCACGCCCCGGGGGCGACCGATCCCGCGGTGGCGCACCGGGTGGCCCACCGACTGTTGGTGGGCCACCACCGGGCGGCCGGCGTCATCAAGAAGCGGGCTCCCGAGCATCGGGTGGGGATCGTTCTCAACCTGATCCCCGCCTGGCCGGCAGTAGACGATCCACGAGACGCCGAAGCCGCCGACAGGGTGGACCTGATCCAGAACCGGCTGTTCCTCGAGGGGGCGCTGCGGGGTGGGGTCCCCGACGAGGTGTCGGACATCTGCCGCGTGCTGGGAGTGGAGGAGGATCCGGGAGAGCTGGAAACCCACTTCACACCGTCCGACTACCTGGGGGTCAACTACTACAACGTGAACCGGATCGCCTACCGCCGGGGTGCCCCTTCGCCGGCGGAGTGGCCGGGCGCCGACGAAGCCGTGCTGGTGCCGCCCTCCGGTCCGGTCACCGCTATGGGCTGGGGCATCGACCCCGACGGCCTGACATGGATGCTGCGTCGCGTCTCGGATGCCTATCCCGATCTGCCGCTGTTCATCACCGAGAACGGAGCCGCCTTCGAGGACCGCCCGGTCGGAGGCCGGATCGACGATCAACCCCGGGTCGACTACCTGTCGGCCCACGTCGCGGCTGCCGGTGAGGCGATAGAGGCCGGCGTCGACCTGCGGGGGTACTTCGTCTGGTCGCTGCTCGACAACTTCGAATGGTCCTACGGATACTCGAAGACGTTCGGTCTGTTCTACGTCGATCGTCGGACCCTCGACCGGTCACCCAAGGCGAGCGCCTATTGGTATCGGGACCTCATCAGGTCGGGAATAAACGGGGGAGGCACGTGTTGAGCGGTGGGCAGATGGAGTTGGGACTCACCAGTTTCGCCGAGACCCTCCCCGACCCGCTGACCGGGGAACTTGTCGGTCATGGGGAACGCCTCCGCCAGGTTCTCGAGGAGATCGAGAAAGCCGAGGAGGTCGGCCTGGACGTATACGGACTGGGGGAGCATCACCGTCCCGACTTCGCGGCCTCGGCCCCCGCGGTGGTGCTCGCCGCCGCCGCGGCCCGAACCCAGAACATCCGGCTCTCCCCGGCTGTGGTGATCCTCTCCACCGACGACCCGGTGAGGGTCTTCCAGCAGTACGCCACCCTCGACCTGCTGTCCGACGGCCGGGCGGAGTTGCTGGTGGGTCGGGGCTCGTTCATCGAGTCGTTCCCCCTCTTCGGCTACGACCTGGCCGACTACGACGAGCTCTTCGCCGAGAAACTCGACTTGCTGTTGACCATCCGGGACAACGAGATCGTCGAGTGGTCCGGACGATTCCGCCCCCCGATCCGCGGGCAAGGCATATATCCCCGACCCCAGCAGGATCCGTTCCCCATCTGGGTGGGTGTAGGAGGCAACCCCGCCTCGATGGTGCGGGCGGCTCGTCGGGGCCTGCCGGTGGCGTTGGCCATCATCGGCGGGGACCCCCGCCGTTTCGCTCGCCTCGCCGAGATACACCGGGCCACCCTCCGCGAATACGGGTACGACCCATCCCGGGTGCCGCTGGCGGTCCACGCCCACGGATACGTGGCCGACAGTTCCGATCAGGCCGCCGACGAGTACTTCCCCTCGTACGCGCTGGCCATGACCAAGATCGGACAGGAGCGGGGATGGCCCCCCATGACGAGAGCCCACTTCGAAGCGATGAGGAGGCCGGAGGGTTCTCTGGTGATAGGTGACCCAGAGGAAGTCGCCACGAAGATCCTCCGATGGAAGGAGATCCTGGGGATCTCGCGCTTCATGCTGCACATCAGCGTGGGAACCATGCCCCACGACAAGGTGCTGAGAGCCATCGAACTGTTCGGCACCAAGGTGGCGCCGCTGGTCAGGGCCGCGTCGGGCTGAGACCCCATCCCCAACCGGCCGACGGGGAAGAGGGGATCCGACCCGCCGGCCGGGACCGAGGGGGACCTTCGACCCTCCATGAAGGGTCGATCGTCCCTGCCGAGTCGAATCCTCCAGAACGGACACTATCGGTGCACACCGAGAAAGGAGGCTCTTTGCAGACGCTCAGCTCTCACAACCCGTTGATCCTCATCCTCGCCCTGGTCACCGCGGCCGGCGCCGCGGGGGCGGCCTACCTCGGGGTCTACGTGGCTCGAGGCAAGGACGGGCCCGAGGTGCGGAAGCAATTCGGGGCGTTGTTCTTCCTGATAGGGCTGTTCGCTCTCGGCGGGTTCGCCCAGCTCGTCCTCACCGACTGGGCGGGGTTCCCGGCCGGACACTATTCGGAGCTGTTCGGCGTCTCGACCGGACTGTTCTCCTTCCTGCTGATCGTCGCCGGGTTCCTCCTGTACAACGACATGTCGCTGGCGCCTCTCTCCTGGGCGTCGGCGCTGATCGGGTTGTATCTGCTCCAGGGAGCCCGGGCGGTGCTGGCCTTCGACCTGACCCGCAACCCGCCCCTCACCTTCCTCATGTGGCTGGCCGCCGGTCTGGCCGCTCTGGGAATGCTGCCCTACGCCTACGTCGGCGAGGAGACGCGCCGCAGACTCGCCTGGGCGGGCGTCGTGGTGTTGGGGCTGATGACCGTCGCCGCGGCGGTGACCGGAATCGCCGGGTTCTACGGGCACATCGAGGAGATCGTCGCCCAGGGTTGAGCCCGGTTTGACGGGTTGGAACGGGCGGCCCAACCTACCGGTCCGGTGACCGGCAGAGGATGGACCAGGCTGCGGAGGGGGCTGGCGGGACGCTGCCCCCTCTGTGGCGCCGACCACGTCTTCCGATCCTGGGGCGAGATGCGTCGAGCCTGTCCCGGATGCGGGTTTCGGTTCGAACGGGAACCCGGCTACTGGGTGGGCGCGATGATCATCGACACCGCGGTCACCTTCGCGGCCTTGTTCGTGGTTCTGGTGGGGGGGATCCTCCTCACCTGGCCCGATGTGCCCTGGGGATGGTTGGCGGCGGCGACCGCAGCGGTCACCGCGGTGGTCGGGGTGGCGTTCTACCCCCGCTCGAAGACGTTGTGGGCCGCGTTGGAGATCGGCTACCACCCGGTGGAAGCCCACGAACTGGAACCGCCTGCCGACCGCTGAGGACTCCACGAAATTTCCTCGTCCCGGTCGCACCGTGGCCTGTTGGCGTGGCATGATTCGACCCGCTGCGAGGAAGGAGGGAGAGAGCCATGGCCCAGGTCCAGACCCGCGCTCGAGGCTTGGACGGCTTCTTCAAGCTGAGCGAGCGAGGCACGTCGGTCGGCACCGAGATCCGGGCGGGCGTGACCACCTTCATGGTGATGGCCTACATCATCTTCGTGAACCCCGGCATCCTGTCGGCCGCGGGTCTCGATCCAAGGGCGGTGTCGGCGGCCACCGCCCTGGTCGCCGGTGTGCTCACCATCGCCATGGGGCTCGTAGCCAACTATCCGATCGCCATGGCGGCGGGTCTGGGGATCAACGGGGCGGTCGCCTTCGGTTTGGTGCTAGGTCAGGGGCTCACCCCGGAAGGGGCCATGGGGGTGATCGTCTGGGAGGGTCTGGTGGTGACCGCCCTGGTCTTGGCCGGCTTCCGGGAAGCCGTCATGGATGCGGTCCCCATGGGGTTGAAGCGGGCCATCGGCGTCGGTATCGGACTCTTCATCCTGTTCATCGGGTTCGTCAACGGCGGCCTCATCCGTCAGCCCGAGGGGGACGGGCCGGTCCCCGTGGAGTTCGTGTTTCCCCAAACCGCCGGGGCGGCTCTGACCCTGATCGGACTGGTGATCACCGTGATCCTGTTCGCTCGGAAGGTGCCGGGAGCCTTGATCCTCAGCATCCTCGCCACCACTGTGGTGGGACTCATCCTGGGAGTGCAGGCCCTTCCCGAGGAGTTCGTCGTAACACCCAGCTTCGCGACGCTGGGTGCCTTCGACATGGGCAACGTCTTCGTCGAGCTGGGTGTGCTCACCGCGCTGCTCACCATATTCAGCTTCATGCTCACCGACTTCTTCGACACGATGGGAACCGCGACCGCGATCGTGGAGCAGGCCGGGCTGACCGACGAGGAGGGTCGCATCCCCGGGATCGGACGTCTCCTCCTGGTCGACTCTCTCGGCGCCGCGGTCGGAGGGGCGGCAGGAATCAGCTCCAACACCAGCTACATCGAGAGCGCCGCCGGTGTGGCGGAGGGTGGACGCACCGGGCTCACCTCGGTGGTCACCGGAATCCTCTTCCTGGCCGCCATCTTCCTGGCGCCGCTGGCCGGCCTCATCCCGCCGGAGGCCACCGCCCCGGTGCTGATCGTGGTGGGATACCTGATGACGACCCTGATAAAGGACATCGACTTCACCGACGTGGAAGAGGGGTTCCCGGCGTTGATGGCCCTGATCCTCATGCCCCTCACCTTCTCCATCACGGTGGGCATAGGCGCCGGCTTCGTCACCTACGTGTTGGTGAAGCTGGTGATGGGAAAGGCCAAGGACGTGCATCCCCTCATGTGGGTGGTGGCGGCGGCCTTCATCGTCTACTTCGCGCAGGCTCTACTCGGTTCGGGCATCGCAGCTTGACCGCGGGCTGACGGCCCGACGGGCAGAATTGGGGGATGAACGAACTCATCCTCCTGGTGGAAGACGACCCGTCGGTCAGGGACACCACCGTCATCGGGCTGGAAGGAGCCGGGTTCAAGGTCGTCTCCGCCGAGGACGGGCCGGGAGGCATCGAGCGGTTCGATCGGGTGAGGCCCGACCTGGTGATCCTCGACGTCATGCTCCCCGGCATGGACGGCCTGGAGGCGTGTCGCCGAATCCGGTCACGTTCGTCGGTTCCCATCCTGCTCCTCACCGCCCGGGGAGACCCCGTCGACGTGGTGCTGGGTCTCGAAGCCGGTGCCGACGACTACGTGACCAAACCCTTCGACCTGCCGGTGTTGGTCGCCCGTATAAGGGCGGTGATGCGCAGAGTCAAGCAGGGTCGAGAGCCCCGGACCCTCCGTCTGGGTCCGCTGACCGTGGACCTGGAGGGCTGTCGGGTGTGGCGGGACGAAGAGGAGATCCACCTCACGCCAACCGAGTTCAAGCTGTTGGTGGAGCTGGCAGGCCGCCCCCAGCAGGTCTTCACCCGGGAGATGCTCCTCGAGCGGGTGTGGGGATACGACTACCTGGGTGACTCCCGCCTGGTGGACGTAACCGTCCAGCGTCTACGTAGCAAGATCGAGGAGGACCCGGCCAACCCGAGGCTGATTCGGACCGTCCGTGGCTTCGGATACCGGGCCGGCGGATGAGCCGGGGATCCTTCCGCCGCCGTGTCGCGGTTGCGATCGCCGTGTCGGTGGGAGCCGCGACCCTGTTGTTGGCGGTCGGGGTGTGGACGACGGTGCGGACCGCTCTTCGGGCCGAGCTGGTCGACAGAGCCGTCGAGAGGACCCAGTTCGACGTCGGGGTGTTGGCGGTAGCTCGCCTCGGGGACCAGGTCCGCCTGTCCGACTTCGAGGACGGGAGCCTGGCTTCCGAGTTCCTGCTGAGAGGCTCGGACGGTCTGTACGTCGACACGGTCGACGGTCCATACGCGTCCGGGTTCCTCTTCGCCCGTCCACCCAGCCCGGCCCTTGCCGGTGCGGTGGCCGAGGGTTGGGTCGCCTACGAGTGGGTGGAGCTCTCGGGACGGCCCTACCTGATGGTGGGGGCACGCCGCCCACCTTCGGGCCCAGACATGTATTTCTTCTACGACGCACAACCCATAGGAGCGACCCTGTCCCGTCTGGTCGCAGTGCTGGCCGGAGGATGGGTGGGGGTGGTGGGTCTCGCCTGGGTGGTAGCCGACAGGGTCGCCCGGCGGGTCCTGAAACCGGTGGCAGCCGCCTCCGGGGCGGCCAACCGGATGGCGGCAGGTGAACGGGGGGTCCGCTTGCACCAGCAGGGCGACGACGAGCTGGCCGAGTGGGCGGCGGCCTTCAACCGGATGGCGGAGACCTTGGAATCCCAGATCGACCAGTTGCGTCAGGCCGAGCAGCGTCAACGCCACTTCGTGAGTGACGTCTCCCACGAGCTCCGCACCCCGGTGACCGCCCTGGTGAACGAAGCCACGCTGCTGTCACGGCACCTCGACCACATGCCACCCGAGGCCGCCCGGGTGGCGGGCCTCGTCACCCGGGACGTGGGACGGCTCAGGGAGCTGGTCGACGATCTCCTCGAACTGTCTCGGCTCGACGCCGGAGCGGCGGTCCGGCTCGAACCCACCCGGCTGGGTCGGTTCGCCTCCACCCTCATCGACCGTAGACCGGGTGAACCGATCGAGCTCGAGGTCGACGACGTGGAGGTGATGATCGACCGGAACTGTCTGGAACGGATCGTCGGGAATCTGGTGGACAACGCGGTCGAACACGGAAGGCCCCCCGTGACGATACGGATGGAGGTCGCCGGCGGGGAGCTGATCGTCGAGGTGGCGGACTTGGGAGCCGGGGTACCCCCCGAAGACCGGGCCCGGATGTTCGAGCGGTTCTGGAAGGGCGATCCGTCCCGCAGTCGGGGAGGCTCCGGTCTGGGCTTGGCCATCGCCAAGGAACACGCCCGTCGCCTGGGCGGGGATCTGGAGGCCACCACCCTCCCATCGGGAGGGTTCGCGGTGAGGGCTCGGATCCCCGTTACCCAACCGTTACCCGATCGTGAAGTCCCCGATACCCGGGATTTCGACGATGGGGGCAGCCGAGAGAAAGGAAAGTGATATGAGACATCGGCTGCTGGCAACGCTCATGATCGGGTTGGCGGCATGCGGAGGGGGTGTGGGGCTGGGAGGCCCCCTGACCACCATCGCCGGCGACCCGGTGGTCACCACTCCGACCATTACCACGACGTCGGAGGCGCCTACGACGACCGACGGCTCCCACGGCCCCGGTTCGACCACCACCACCGAGGTCACCTCGACCACCACCACGACCATCCCACCCACCACCGACGTGGTGGCGTACTTCCTGATCGATCAGGGTGGAACCCGAGGCCGTCCCGGGCCGTTCCTGGTGCCCGTCCTCCGGCGGGTACCGCAGACCGTGGGGGTCGCCAGGGCGGCGCTCGAACAGCTCATCTCGGGGCCGACCGCGTCCGAGCAGAAGGCGGGCATCGCTTCGGCCGTCCCTCCCGGGACGCTGCTGCTCGGCGTTTCCATCGCCGACGGCACCGCGGTGGTCGACCTGTCGGCCGACTTCGACGCCGGCGGCGGGACGTTCTCCCAGCGGGCTCGTTTGGCCCAACTGGTGTTCACCCTGACCCGCTTCCCCACCGTGGACCGGGTGGAGCTGCGGCTCGACGGTGAACCGGTGGAGGTCTTCTCGTCGGAGGGGATAGTCATCGACGGGCCGATGGAGCGGATGGAGTTCGAGGATCTGGTGCCCACCATCCTCGTCGAGGATCCCCCCTACGGGGGAACCATCGGCACCCGGGCGAGGGTGACGGGGATCGCCGCGGTGTTCGAGGCGACCTTCCACATGGCGGTGCTCGACGCCGCGGGCGAGGTTCTCGCCGAGCCGCCCTATGTGATGACCGACGAAGGGAACGGTTGGGGTTCGTTCGATGTCACTCTCGATGTGCCGATCACCCAGGCGCAGTGGGGGACGCTACGAGTGTGGAACTACTCGGCCGAGGACGGTCGGGTGGAAGCACTCCGGGAGTACCCCGTCTGGCTCGACCCCGAGGCATGACGACGGGTGGGCCGGCGGCGACGCCGGCCCACTTATCATCGGCCGGTGACCATCGAGCCCGTATCGATCGACACCGACACCCAACCGCTCGATGGGCTGTTGTACCTTCCTTCGGTGGTGCGCGGGTCCGTGCTGCTCATGCACGGCAACACCATGAACTTCTATTTCGGCCCACCGCGTTTCCTTCCCCGCCACCTGGTGACCCGTGGCTTCGCGTGCCTGGCGTACAACCGGCGTGGACACGACGTGCTCTCGAATCGTGACAGCCGGATGCTGGAGGGCGGGGCGTATCAGACCAACGCCGAGGCCATCGCCGACAACCAGCTCGCCCGGGCGTGGCTGTTGGACCGCGGGTTACCGGCTCCGGCCGTGGTGGGGCATTCGAACGGAGGAACCCTGGCGGTGAGGTACGCGGTCGACCATCCGGACACACCTGCGTTGGTTCTCCTATCCGCCCACCGGGGCGGCCCCGACCTGCTCAGACGGATGTCTCGACACGGTCTGATGGCCGGCGACAGGTTCGAGGAGATCACCTCCGAGGCGCTCCGGCTGGTCGAGGATGGCCGCGGGGACGACCTGCTGCTCGTGCCGGGCTGGTGGTACGTGATCTCGGCCCGCACCTATGTCGACTTCCTGACCGAATCCCCGGCGATCCTCGAACTGGCGCCGCGCATCGCTTGTCCGGTCCTGTACCTGGTCGGCTCCGAGGAACCTCCCGATCTATACCCGGCTCACGAATTCGCCCGCCGGGCCCGGGTCGGCGTCGACGTGGTGACCCTGGAGGGTTCGGGCCACTACTACACCGGGCACGAGGAGGCGGTGGGGAAGCTGGTGGCGGACTGGCTCGACTCACACCGCTAGTCGGACCAGAAACACGACCCCAGCCACCAGCGCCACAAGTACCGCCACCGCCACCAGGAGCCGGGCCGGCGACAGCAGCTCCAGGGCCGATCGCCTGCCGCCCAGACCCCCGATCAGCTCCCTGGCGTAGGGGGCGTCTGTTTCGCCCACCAGCACCTCGAAGGGGCCGAACGGCCCAGATGGATGACGGATCAAGGCCTCGACGCCCGCCGATCTGAGGGCGTTGCGGGCGATGTCGGCCTGCAACCGCGACCGGCACAGCGCGACCCTGACCAAACCTCGCTCCATTCTGCAATCGATTGGTGGTCCGTCGTCCGTTTCCATACACTACCGGCGCTCTCTAGGAGGACGTTTGGACGGGGTTGCCTGGGCTTTCGTCACCGCAGTCGCCTACGGCGTGACCCAGATCATCAATCGGAAGGCGAACCGGCTCGTCGATGCCTACCGCACGGCCTTCGGCCTGCTCGTGGGAGTCGAGGCGGTCCTCGTGACCAGAGCGATCGTGCTGGGTCGGATGGGTCTGCTGGCCGAGATCCCGCTTCGAGCCGCGCTGACGTTCGCTCTCACCACCCTCTTCCACTTCAGCGTCGGCTGGACGCTTCTCGCCTGGAGTCAGCAGCAGATCGGGGTGGCTCGCACCGGGGCGCTGGTGTCTGCCGCGCCGCTGGTGGGTTCCATCCTGGCGGCGGTGTTCCTCGACGAGGCGCTCACCCCTGAGATGGCGGCCGGCGTGGTGGTCGCCGTGTTGGGGGTCGCGCTGGTCTCTCTGAGCGGCTCGCGCGAGCTGGGGATCCCGTGGCGCCGGTCGTGGGCCGCGTTTGCGGTGGCCACCATCTGGGGGACCACACCGCTGCTCATCAGGATCGGATTGCGAGACTTCGACCATCCGGTCGAGGGCCTCACGGTAGGAATGGCGATCTCCCTCTCGCTCCATCTGATCGTCCTCGCTGCGACCCGCATCCTCCGTCGAGGGCCGATCCCTCCGGTGGCGATGCGTTGGCTGGTGGCGGGAGGGCTCACCGGGGCGGTGGGCATCTCCGCCCAATGGCTCTCCTTCGCGCTCGCCAAGGTGGCGGTGGCCATAACCATCCAGCAGCTCGCCGCGCTGGTGGTCATCGGGCTGGCTCCGCTCACCTTCCGGGAGCCCTTCGAACGCATGAACACCCGCCTGGTGATCGGCACCGTCGCCATGCTGGCCGGCACTGCGCTGGTCACCCTCAACGGCTGAGCGTCTTTCATATATGATCGAATCTCTGAAAGGAGGTGTTCGATGGTCAAGGTGGGTCTGATCGGGGTCGGATGGTGGGGGAAGGTGCTGGCCCGAGCCGCGGCGAGCACCGGAGAGCTGGAGGTCGCCTCCGTCTTCGCTCGTACTCCCGAGCGGCGGCGAGCCGCCGCCGAGGAGCTGGGATGTCGGGCAGCCGAATCCCTGGAGCAGATGCTCTCCGATCCGGAGATCGAAGGGGTCATGATCGCCACCTCCCACCGAACCCACGCCGACCTCATCGAGCAGGCCGCCTCGGCGGGCAAGGACATCTTCGTCGAGAAGCCGCTGGCCCCCACCGTGGAGGAGGCCCGGCGGGCGGTCGACGCGGCGGCCAAGGCGGGAGTCGCCCTGCAGGTGGGTCATCAGCGGCGGAGGACCGCCGCCGCCCGTGAGATGAAGCGGCTGGCCGAGTCGGGCCGCCTGGGAGACCTGCAGACCCTGCAGTCGGACCACCACGTTCCCAACGGGTTCAAGATGCCGAACGAGGCGTGGCGATGGAACCCCGAGGAGAGCCCCTTGGGGTCGATGACCTCCCTGGGCATCCACTCGATAGACACGTTCATGTATCTGGCCGGCCCGATAGCCAGGGTGTCGACCTTCACCCGCCGAGGGCGTGACGTGACCATCGATGAGGCCACCGGCCTCCTGTTCGAGTTCGAGAGTGGTGCGGTGGGAACCCTCCTGACCTCTTTCTTCGTCCCACGGCTCATCCGTCTGTCGGTCCATGGCACCGGAGGCGCCGCCTACAGCGACTACGACGGCGAGCGGCTCTGGTACCAGGATCGGGACGATCCGGCGGGCACCGAGGTGGAGCTCGACCCGGTCGACCCGGTGGTCGACCAGCTCCGGGAGTTCGCCAGGGTGATCCGGGACGGTGTCACCCCGGAGGTGGGGGGCGAAGAGGGACTGGAAGTGGTCGCGGTGCTGGAGGCGGCCGTGGCCAGCGCCGAGCAGGGTCGGGCCGTCGAGGTGGCGGAGTACAGGGGGTAGCCACGACCGACCCGTCAGGCGGTTCTCCGATTCCCGGATCGGTTCCCCTCGAGGAAGTCGAGCGGTGAGGAAGTGGGGGCGGGTCTCGGAGACCCGCCCCCGAGCCCTCAGAATCGAGTCCTCAGAATGCCGACGGGTCGGGACGCTGAGGGATCCCCAGCATCTCCTGGGCGGCCCACAGGAACGAGAAGTCGGTGTGCTTCTTCCAGTCCACCCCGGGCGGGACGTCCCCGGTCTGGGCGAGCTCCTCGAGGAACGGGTCCATCGTCTCGAGGTCGAACCCGCCGTCGGGAGAGATCTGGTCGAGCTCGACGTCGTAGAGCTCGATGAACTCCGGCGGGATCTCGTAACCCAGGTCGATCATGTACTGGTAGGCCTGATCCTTGTTGGCGGGGTCGAAGAGCCACTGGCGGGCCCTGAGATCCGCCAACACGAAAGCCTGGGCGGTGTCGGCGTTCTCCTCCAGCCACGGGCCCATCGAGGCGTGGACCTCCTGGGGGGCGGGAACCAGCTCCTCGTACAGGAACTTGCCGCCCGCCGCCTCCAGAGCTGCCCGGTGGCGGGGGAACACGCTGGCCGCGTCCACGGTGCCCGCCAACAGGGCCTGAAGCCGGGCATCGGACCCCCCCGAAGTGGGCACGAACTGGACGTCCTTGTCCGGGTCGAGGCCCAGCTTCCTGAGGATCTTCTTCTGGATGAAGGTGTTGCGCCCTTCCAGAGGCAGCCGCCGGTAACCGTGCCGCCTATGAGATCTTCCGGGGTCTCGATGCCGGCTCTCACCCCCATGATCTGCCATTCGTTCTCCCGATAGATGGAGATGATCTTGAGGGGCTCGCCGGAGGCCTCGGCCGAACCCAGGATGACGTTGGTGTCGGCGTGGCTGATGTCCAAGGAGCCGCCGATCAGGCCCGCCACGTATTCGTCGGTGAGGACCGGCTCCAGCTCCTCGATCCCGTACTCTTCGAGGTAGCCGAGGGCCAATGCCAGCATGTAGCTCCATTGGGCCGCGTAGTTGGGGTTGAAGTCCCCCATGACCACTTTCTGGAGGTTGGCGCGTATCTGAGCCGCCGCGGTCGTGGTGGTCATCCCGGCCGTGGTGGTGGTTCCCCCGGCTGCAGTGGTCGTGGTCTGGGCCGCGGTCGTGGTCGTGGTCCCACCCCCACCACAGGCCGCCAGGATGGTTCCGAGCAGACCCAGGCTCCCCACCCGGACGAAGTCCCGGCGGGTCACCCACAGCCCCTGAGGTGTCCTGATCCTCGGTTCTTCCATGGGCTCTACCTCCCTCGTTCTGGCCTCGGTCGAGGCTCCTTCCAGTGTGCGGTCAAAGTCCTTCGAGCCGTCTCCACGGTGCGATCCGGGCTTCGGCCCAACGGGTGAGCTGGATGAGGCTGAGCGAAACCACCACGATCACGAACAGCACCGCGTACATGAGAGGCGAGTTGAAGGTGTCCGCCGAGCGCTGGAGCAGGTAACCCATCCCCCGGGAACCGCCCAGGAACTCGGCGATGATGACCCCCACCAGCCCCCGTCCGATGCCCTGCTGGATGCCGGCGATGATGAACGGCAGGGTGTAGGGGAAGACCACCTTGGTGTAGAGCTGTCTCCGTTTGGCGCCGAACACCTTGGCGGCGGCCAGCAGAGACTTGTCGGTGGTCTTCACGCCGGCCCAGGCGTTGATCATGATGGGGAAGACCGCCGACAGGACGATGACGGTGATCTGCATCTGCACCGAGAAACCGAGGAACAAGATGAGGAGGGGGACCAGGGCGATCCTCGGCATGGAGGAGATCGCCCACACGTAGGGGCTCAGCAGGCCGTCGACGTATCGGTTCGCTCCCATCAACAGGCCGAAGGGGATGCCTATCACACAGGCGATCACCATGCCGACCGCCAGGTTGCGGAGGCTCCACAACACGTGGTCGCGAATGCTCCCCGAGATGACCGCTCCCGGGCCGGCGGTGGTGGTGAGACCCTCCCAGAGGGCGGCGAACATGTCGCTCGCCTTGGGTAGGAAAAGCGGGTTGATCCACCCCAACCGGGCGATGAGTTCCCACACGGCGAAGAACGTCGCCAGGTTGAGGGCGGTAACCACCCACGGTCCGTACTCCCGCCACAGGTCCTTCTTGGTCACCTCCAGCTCCTGGAGGCGGGGAGGTCCGGCTTCCACCCGGGCGGTCGGTTTGTCGGTCACGCTCATGTCCAGGCTCCTCGGGCGGTTCGGATCGCCTCGTCTTTGACCAGACCCCACACGTGCTCCCGGAGGGCTCCGTACTCGGGCAGGGCCTTGACGTCGTAGGAGAACCTGGGTCTGGGCAGGTCGACTTCGACGATGTCCTTGATGCGGCCCGGCCGGTAGGAGATGACCACCACCCGGTCGCCCAGGGTGATGGCTTCGTCGATGGAGTGGGTGATGAACACCACGGTCTGGTGGGTCTCGGCGACCAGCTTCTCCAGCTCGGCCTGCATGGCTTCACGTGTCATGGCGTCCACCGCGGCGAAGGGTTCGTCTGCCAACAGGATGTCGGGTTCAGACACCAGGGCCCGGGCGATACCGACCCGCTGCTTCATGCCGCCCGACAGCTCGTACGGATAGGACTTCTCGAAACCCTCCAGGTCGACCAGCCGGATGTAGTGACGCACTCGCCGTTCGACTTCCTCCTTGCTCAAGCCGTGGTCCTGCAGTTCGAAGGGCAGGCGGACGTTGGCCTCCACGGTGCGCCACGGCATCAGCGCATAGTCCTGGAACACCATCGCCCGGTCGGGGCCCGGGCCCTCCACCGGCCGTCCGTCTACCAGGATCCGTCCGCTCCACGGCTTGACCAGACCCGCGATGGCGTTGATGAACGTGGTCTTGCCGCATCCAGAAGGACCCACCAGGACCACGAACTCGCCCTTGTCGATCGACAGGGTGATGTCGGCGAGGGCGGTGAGGCGCTGCCTCTCCCGGTAGAGCTCGTATCCCACCGTTACGTTCTCGGCGACGATCGTCTTGCTCAAAGCTGCTCCCGGACCGTCATCACTAACAATCGTTTGCGGACTCTAGATGGAACGCAGCGCCCGTGTCGAGGAAAACGGCATACATTTCCGAATCTACAACGAGTCGGGGCGGGCTGCCTCGGTCATCCTCCGGTCCAGGTCGCCGGTCGGGTCGGAGTATGTAGACCCCTCCATTCACCCGGTCGGTGATGTAGACCGTGTGGTCGGACTCGACGTAGAGATCGTTGATCTGGCAGGCCTTCTGGCCGGGTGGACACTCCGGTATGTAGTAGGCCACCTCCTCGGGCCGGTCGGGGTCGGTGACGTCGTAGACACGCAACCCGGCGTTGAAGTAGGTGACGAACATCAGCGTGTCGCTCCGGTACGAACCGGGGCGGTTCTCGTGGAGGCAGTGGGCTCCGAACCGCAAGCCCCGCTCGCAGAAGTCACCCTCGGGCACCGGGCAGATGGAGCGCACGAAGGGGGCGGATTCGTCGCTGACGTCGACCACCCTCACCATGTGGGGCGGGCCATCGCAGCCCTCGGTGACGGCCTCGTCGGTCACTACCACCAGACCACGGTCGGGGAGAGGGAGCGCGGTGTGGGTGTGGCCACCCTCCTCCCAGTTGAGATGGGACACCAGTCGTGGCCGGGACAGGTCGGAGATGTCGAGGATCACCATGCCGCCATCCCAGAAACCCAGGTAGGCGCGGTCTCCGGAGACCAGGCCGTGGTGCACGTCCCATTGCTGACCCTCGGGCCATTCCGGCTGTTCGCCCCCCGCGGTCCACATCCCCGGCCACCACCAGCGGCCCACCTCGACGGGGTTCTCCGGGTCGTCGAGGTCGACGATGATCCAGATCCTCCCGGTGTAGCCCTCCGGGGTGGCGGAGACGTAGGCGTAACGACCCCCCTCCCACACGATGCGGTGGACTCCCCGACCCCCGGTGTCGAGGAAACCGATTCGGCGGGGTTCCCAGGGGTCCTCCAGGCTGTAGATCGCCAAGCCGACCGGAGCCGGTCCGTCGCTGCGGAAGAGTTCGTGGTTGACCAGGAGCAGACCGTCGGCCACCTGCACCTTGTGGGTGTGGGAACCGGGGGGCGCCGGCCACTGTCGCACGACTCTTGGCGCAGCCGGATCCGAGATGTCGAGGATGGAGGTTCCCATCCCGCTCGGCCCGAAGTGCGCCACGTATAGGACGTCTCCCAGGGACATGACCTGCATGCCGTCCCCGAATCCGTTCAGATCCGAGTGGCCGATCAGGTGGAATCCGTTGGTCTCCTCGGGGTGCATGGTTTCGCCCTCCTTCGGCAATCGTTTGTAGCATACGCCGCCGCTCGATGGGTGGAATCCTCCAGGTGCTCCGATGGCGGGAAGGGTCGCGGCTTCCCGCCGTGGTTGCGGCCTCCGTCCTGGTCCTCACCTCGCTGACCTTTTTCCGAGTGGCTCTCCTCCCCGAGTTCGGGGACGAGCTGGGGATGTCGGCGGTCCGTTTGGGATGGGTGACGACCCTGTTCGCCCTGGGGCGCCTCCTGGCGGATCTGCCGGCGGGACGGATCGCAGACAGTCTCCCCGCCACTCGCATCCTGGTCGGCGCGGCAATGGTGGCGGGCGGGGGGTCCCTGGTGTTGGGGGTCGCGCCGAGCGACCGGTGGGTGTTGGTCGGCGCCTTCCTACTGGGTGTGTCGTCGTCGGTGACCAACGCCACGGGGATGACCTACTTCTCCCGGATCGGTGGGATGGAGGCCCGGGGCACGGCGATGAGCGTCTACTCGGCGGCCCTGCTGGGGGGACAGGCCGTCGGTCCGGCGTTGGGAGGGTTGGTCGGTGCGGCCTTCGGGTGGAGGGCCGCCTTCTTCGGGGCGGCGGCCGTGGCAGTCGGATTCGGAGCGGTTCTGGCCGCCGCGGGTCGGTCCACCCCTGGGCGCGATGGAGGGCGGACCAACCCCGTCGAGCAGAAGCTCGACGTCCCACGGTTGGGAGTGGTGGCCGCCCTCCTCCTCCAGGCGGTTCCCCTCGTGGTGTTCCTGACCTTGGGATCCATTCCCCAGACGCTGGTGCCGCTGATCGGTGCCCGGGAGGTCGGTCTGGGTACCGACGTGATCGGCTTGGCGCTGGGGGTCGGCGGGATTTGCCGTTTCCTGGGGACGCTCGTAGGAGGAAGGGTGGCCGATCGGATCGGCCGCAAGGCGGCCCTGGTGCCCGGCCCTGTTGGTCCAGGGAGTGGGCGTCGGCCTCCTCGCGCTTCCGCCGTCGGTGACGTCGTGGATGGTGGCAATCGTCCTGATGTCGCTGGCCAGCGTGGCGGTGGCGGTGGCCGCCACCGTGCTGGGAGATCTGTCTCCCCCCGATCGGGTCGGAACCAACCTCGGCCGGTTCCGCTTCTTCGGGGACCTGGGTTTCATCCTGGGGCCTGTCATGGTGACCGGCATCTACGAGACCGGCGGGCGGGCGGCCGCGTCGCTCCTGGTGGCCGGGCTGCTGGTCGGGGTGGGAGCCGCCGCAGCGTGGCTCCTCCCCGAGACCCGTCGGGTCAGGTGAGCCGTCGAACGAAGAACCGACTACCCAGGAAGACCACCAGGGCAACCACCAGGGCGGTCGGGCGGGGACCGACCAGGTCGGCGAGATAACCGTCGGCCAGGGCCGCGACCGGTCTCGAGCCCAAGAAGGCGACTCCCCACAGGGCCATCACCCTGCCCCTCAGCTCCTCCGGGATCCGTTGATGGAGCGCTGCGGTCAGCGAGGTGACTCCGAGCAGGAAGCCGCCGCCGGCGACCAGGGCAGCCGCCAGGGCGGGAAGAGGGGTGGGCGCCCAGCTCAGGCCCGCCACGCCCAGAGCCAGGAGCCCCAAGCCGAGAGACGAGGCTCGGACGACGCCGGCTCGCCGTAGCTTCCGGATCGAGGTGGTCGCCAGCACCGCGCCCAGACCGAAGGCGGAGACCAGGTAGCCCACCAGGGCATCGGCGGCCGACCCGGACGCCATCAGGTGGGACAAGGCGGGAGACAGGGTGATGATCGGATCGGCGCCGATCCCCAGGAGGGCCACAGCTCCGAGGAGGACGGCGGCCGTCGAGTCCCGACGTAGGTAGCGGATCCCCACCCAAACCGAGGTGGAGGACCCGGCCCTCTGGACGGGGCGGGGTCGGATCACCATCAGGGCGCCCACCAAAGCGAGATAGGTGACCGCGTTGACCGCGAAGGCGACGCCGGCGCCCAGAGCGACCAGAACGACTCCGCCCAAGGCGGGACCCACCGCCCGGGCGAGGTTGAAGGTCACCGAGTTGAGGGCGACGGCCTCGTCCAGGTGCTCGGGTGAGACCAGGGCCGGCACCAGAGCCTGCTGGGCGGGGATCGACAGAGCGTTCCCCAGTCCGATGAGCAGTGCGGTCGCCATCACCGGCCACGGACCGGGCAGGCCGTCGACACCCACCGCCAGAGTCCACGCCGCCAATCCGGCTGCTGCCACGAAGGCGAGCGACTGAGCTGCGATGAGGAGACGGCGGCGGTCGAATCGGTCGGCCGCGGCTCCCGTCCAAGGGGCGAGGAGGAGCGCCGGAGCGAACTGGGCTGCCCCCACCATGCCGACCATCGTCGAGGAGCCGGTCAGCCGGTGGACGACTACCGCGGCCGCCACCTGTTGGAACCACGTACCGATGTTCGAGGTCAGGTTCCCGACGAAATACGGACCGAAGGTCCGGTCGACTAGGAGCGACGAGCGACGAAGCACGGCGGTACGCTACTACCACCAATCGATTGCTACGGGGGAGGAAAACCGGGCGGTCAGAACGACCGGTCGATCGCGGTGGCCAGCTTCTCCACCGTCTCGGCGTCGAACGGTGGCCGTAGGGTGAGGATCGCCACGTCGACTCCCGCCTCGAACAGGGCTCCCGCCTGATCTATCACCATGTCTGGGTCGTCGTCGGGTCCGACCGGCACGTGAGCCGAACAGGTGATCTCGGCGGGGTCGCGACCCACCTCGGCGCAGTGACGTTCCAGCACCTCCCGCTTGTGACGCCAGGTGTCGGGGTCGGTCCGCAGCGCGTCCCACCACTGGGCCCAGCGGGCCACGACCCGCAGGGTGCGCCGCTCGCCTCCGCCGCCGATGGCGATCGGCGGATGGGGTCGCTGTGGCCCCTTGGGTTCACACCGGGCGTTGGCCAGCCGGTAGTAGGTTCCCTGGAAGTCGGTGGTCTCCTGGGAGAGGAGCCGCACCACCACCTCCACCCCCTCCTCGAACCGGTCCATCCGCTCCCGGACGGTTCCCAACTCGATTCCGTAGGCGTCGGCTTCGAGCTGGTACCACCCTGCACCCAACCCGAGATTCAGGCGCCCGCCGGAGATGATGTCCAGTGAGGCGGCCATGGCCGCGGTGACCGCCGGATGTCGGAAGTGCATGCCGTGGACCATGCATCCGATCCGCAGGCGGCTGGTCTGGGTGGCCAGGGCGGTCAGGGTCACCCACGCCTCGAGGCAGGGTCCGTTCGGATCGCCGTGGATCGGATAGAAGTGGTCGAAGTTCCAAGCAGACTCGAACACCTCGATCTGATCCGCGGCCTTCCAGACCTCCAGCATCGCCTCCCAGCTGGTGTGCTGAGGTGGGGTCTTGATGGCGAACCTGGGCATCACTCCTCTCCTGCGGATGGGGTTCCAATGATTGCAGGGAAGCCGACGGGAGCCCCGGTTGGCGCGATGTAAAAAACACCATATATGATTGGGTCGTTGCTGGTTGGTTACCGACCGGTGAAATCTGAGAGGAGGATCCGAACATGAGGAGATCATCTTCGAGATGGCTTCTGTGGCTGGCTGCCATGGGGCTGGTCATCGGAGCATGCGGAGGTGGCACTGATGCCACGACCACCACGGCCGGAGGGTCTGCAACTACGGAGCCGGTGGAACAGACCACGACCACGGCGCTGCCGGCCGAGACCACCACTACCGTTGATGAGGCTGCGGACTACCCGTCACAGCCCATCACCTGGATAGTCGCCTTCGACCCGGGTGGTGGATCTGACATCGAAGCCCGCAGGATCCAGGATCGCCTCCAGGAGATCTTGGGGACCCGGATCCAGATCGAGTACCGGTCGGGAGGTGGCGGTGCTGTCGGGTGGTCCGAGTTCGTCAAACGGCCCGCCGACGGCTACACCGTCGCCGGTTTGGTGATTCCCCACATCGTGATCCAGCCTCTTGCGCTGGACGACCCCGGATACCAGACCGAGGAGATCCGCGCTGCGGCCTGGACGGTGGCCGCTCCGGCTGCGCTGATCGTGGCCAACGACAGCCCTTATCAGACCCTGGAAGACTTCGTCGCCGCCGCCCAGGAGAATCCCGGCGGCTTGACCGTAGGGGGCGTGGCCACGTTCTCGGCCTCGGATCTGGCTCTGGCCGAGTTCATCGACGAGGCGGGGATCGAGGTCACCTATGTTCCCGTGACTGGGGGTGCTGCCCCCCTGATCTCAGACCTTCTGGGGGGCCACATCGACGCGCTGGTGTTGGGTACGAGTCATGCCGTCCGCAACTCCGACACTCTGCGCCCTCTGGCGATCGCGGGAGACGAGCGGTTCGAGCTGCTTCCTGACACTCCCACCTTCTCCGAGCTGGGTTACGACGTGTCGGTGTCGTATGCCTGGGGCGTGGGGATGCCGGCTGGGACCCCGGAGCCGATCGTCGAGAAGTTCGGTAACGCGGTCATCCAGGCGATGCGGGACACTGGAGCCGATCAGGCCGTGATCGAGGAGGGTCTCGACCCCATCCTCCTCGGTCCGGACCAGGCCCAGGCCTACGTCGATGAACAGGTCGAGGTCTACACGGAGCTGCTGCCGATTCTCCAGGCCCTGCACGGCGAATCCTGAGTTCCTCCCGATCTCAGAACGGCAGCGGTTCCTGTAGGGGGACGAGGGTGCCGGTAGGTTTCTCTACCGGCACCCTCGGTCCCGAATCAGAGGAGGAAGGTTGGAAGCGTTTCTGGACGGGCTGCTGGGGAGCCTCCAGCCCCATCTGATCTTCACGCTGGTTCTTTCCAGTTTCGTAGGAGCGATCGTCGGAGCGCTCCCCGGGCTGACAGCCACCATGGCCGTCGCCTTGTTGGTGCCATTCACTTTCGCTCTGAGTCCGACCACCGGGCTGGTCGCGATAGTGGGCCTGATGCAAGGAGCGCTCTACGGAGACTCGGTGCCGGCGTGTTTGATAAACACCCCCGGGACCCCATCGGCGATCGCCACCACGTTCGACGGGTTCCCGCTGACCCAGCAGGGAAAGGGCCAGTTCGCCCTGATCGCCTCAGGCGTCTCGTCAGCCGGGGGCGCCCTGGTCGGAGGCCTGGCGTTGCTGTTCGTCTCCCCGCCTCTGGCCGAGTTCTCGCTCAAGTTCGGACCGCCCGAGTTCTTCTGGATCGGAATTTTCGGCCTCACCATGATCGCCTCGCTCTCCACCGGTTCGATGTTCAAGGGCCTGGCCGGCGGCGCGTTGGGCATGCTGGTCAGCACGATCGGCATCGCCCCGGCGGGAGCCGTCACCCGGTTCACCTTCGGTAACCCAGGCCTGCAGGCCGGCGTCAACGTGGTGGTGGCCCTGGTCGGCCTGTTCGCCGTTCCTCAAGCCCTCAAGATGGTGGAGGAGATCCGAGGGAAGGTGCAGATCGCCGAATACGAGGAACACCGGGGTGTGCTGAGGGAGGTGCTGGAACGGGTCGTTCTCCGGCCCCTCGTCCTGCTCCGCTCCACCCTGATCGGGGTGTTCGTCGGGATCCTCCCAGCGGCGGGGGGACCGATCGCGTCGTTGGTCTCCTACAACGAGGCGATCCGCTGGAGCAAGAATCCCGAGGAATTCGGGAAGGGATCGGTCGACGGTGTGATCGCCGCCGAATCGGCCAACAACTCGGCCGCCACCGCGTCGCTCATCCCGCTCCTCACCTTGGGAATCCCCGGTTCTCCCCCGGCGGCCATCGCCCTCGGCGCTCTGCTGATCCACGGTCTCAGACCCGGACAGGACCTGTTCGAGTTCAGCGGCGACATCGTCTACACGTTCATGTGGTCGGCGGTCTGGGCCGGGTTCGTGATCCTCGTCTTCTCGGTGATGGTGTCCAAGTACCTGACCCGGGTGGCCACGCTCCCGGTCCACTACCTGGCTCCGGCGGTGATGCTCCTCAGCATCATCGGATCGTTCGCCATCAGGAACAACGTGTTGGACGTCGCGATGATGATCATCATCGGCCTGGTCGGCTACGCCTTGGACAAGCTTGGGTTTCAAAGCCGGGCCGATCGTCCTGGGACTGATCCTCGGGCCGATCGTCGAGGCCGCCTTCGTCACCTCCCTGGCGCTGGCCGAGGCCCAGGGGAGCTATCTGCAGGTGTTCTTCCTCGCCCGATCACGATGGTGATGATCGTCCTGACGCTGCTCTCGGCAGCCTGGCCCTGGATCGGGAAGAGGATCGCCCGCAGGAGCGGGTATCAGCATCGAGGCTCTGGACGACGAGGGGTGACCATGGACGACCGCCGAATGATCCGAGTGAACACCGACCTGCTCGGTGGTCTCTTCATCGGACTGTTCGGAGCCGTGGGGCTGGTCGGCTCCTGGGGAGGGAGGTTCAACGCGTGGATCTTTCCCCGGGTCAACAGCATCGTGATCTTGGCGATGGCGCTGGCCCTGATCGTGCGGGGGGTGGTCGACGCGAGATCGAAGACGATCATGCCCCGCGAGAACGCCACCCGGCTGGTTCTGCCGATGATGGCGGGTCTGGTCGCCTACTACTTCCTGTTCACCCGTCTCGGGTTCGTGCTCACCACCACCCTCCTGTTCGGTGGCGCCATGTTCATGTTGAGCACCCGGCGTACCTGGCAGAGGGCCGTCGTCGTGTTCGGGGTGGCGGCGGTGGTGGCCGGCTTCTTCTACGTGGTGTTCGGGGAGGTGTTCTACGTCCCCTGGCCGACCGGTACCTGGTTGGAAGCTCTGGGTTTGGGCCGATGAACCAGAGGATCCTGGGAAGGTCGGTCGTCCGGAAAGAGGACGAGAGGTTGGTCACCGGGCGGGGCCGGTATGTAGGTGACATCCACCCGGAGGGGTTGCTCCACGCCCGCTTCGTGCGGTCCGACGTGGCTCACGGCTCGGTGACATCGGTCGACGTGGACGCCGCCCGGGAGGCTCCCGGAGTGGTGGCCGTCCTCACCGCCGAAGACGTACCCCTGGTCCCCCTTCCCGTAGACGGAACCGACTTGCCGCCGGTGCCCCGGCCCTTGCTGGCAGGCGACCGGGTTCGCCACGTCGGTGAGCCGGTCGCGGTGGTGATCGGAGAGACCGAACAGGCAGCCTTCGACGCCGCCGAGTTGGTGTGGCCCGATATCGACCCCCTTCCCCCTCTGGTCGAACCCGACCAGGCCGCGTCGGGCGAGCCCATCCATACCGAGTTCGGTTCCAACGTGGTGGAGAGATCTTCGGTCGGGAACTTCGACCCCGACCAGCCGTGGGAGTTCGAAGTCGACGTCACCCTCACCGTCCGGAACCAGCGTCTCGCCCCGGTGCCCATCGAGCCGCTCGCCGCTCTGGGCGTTCCGGAGGGCGAAGGGGTGACCCTCTATGTGACGCATCAGGCAGCCCACCGGCTCCGGGATGCTCTGAGCCGGATCCTTCCCTTCCCCGTCGAGGTGGTAGTCCCCGACGTGGGTGGCGGCTTCGGCATGAAGGGCCGCTTCTTCCCCGAGTACGCGGTCGTGGCCCTGGCCGCTCACCGTCTGGGCAGGCCGGTTCGGTGGCTGCAGACCCGACGGGAATCGATGGTGTGCGGCACCCATGGCCGGGACATGGTCCACACGGTGCGGATCGCCGGTGACCGGGATGGCCGGATCAGACGGGTGTGGATCAGCATCCTGGCCTCCACCGGCGCATATCCCCATACGGGAGCTCAGGTGCCCCGCTACACCCGTCTGGTGTCCCAGGAGATGTACGACGTCCCGGAGCTGCGGGTCGACATCCAGACCGTGCTCACCAACACGGCTCCCACTGCCCCCTACCGGGGAGCGGGACGGCCCGAGGCGGCCTACGCGATGGAGCGTGCGGTGGACCGGTTCGCGAGGGCGTGCGGCCTGGATCCGATCGATGTGCGGCGGAAGAACCTGATCGATACCCACCGACTGCCCCTCACCACCATCGTCGGAGCCAGATACGACAGTGGTGACTATCGGAAGGCGGTCGACGCCGCGGTGCGGCTCATCGACCTGGACAGATGGCGTTCCGAGCAGCGTCGAAGGAGGGAAGAGGGCGGTAACCCGATCGGCATCGGGCTCGGTGCATTCGTGGAGAGGGCCGGTGGTCCGCCCGAATCCGGCGAGTACGCCCGGGTGCAGATCGACGAGGACGGCACGGTCCGGGTCTTCAGCGGAGCGGTGTCCAACGGTCAAGGTCACGAGACGGCTTTCGCCCAGGTCGCCGCGGAGGTGTTCTCGGTTCCGATCGACCGGGTCGAGGTGATCGAAGGCGACACCCGGGTGGTACCCCGGGGGTGGGGCTCGATGGCCAGCCGTTCGGCGCAGATCGGTGGATCGGCCATCCTCAGGGTCTCGACGCGGCTCCGTGACCGGCTCCGCGAGGTCGCAGCCGCCATGTTGGAGGCCTCTCCCTCCGACCTGGAGCTGTCGGATGGGAGGTTCGTGGTCGCCGGGGTTCCATCGGCCGGGGTCGATCTGGAAGAGGTGATCGCGAGGGCGAAGGCGGAAGGCCTGGAGACCTGGGAGGAGGAGTTCTACTCGCCCGGCGCGCAGACGTTTCCCTACGGTGTTCATGCAGCGGTGGTCGAGGTCGAACTCGACACCGGAGAGGTGCGGCTCCTCGACATGGTGGCGGTCGACGATTGCGGAACCGTGATCAATCCGATGATCGTGGAGGGTCAGACCCACGGGTCCCTAGCCCAGGGGATCGGCCAGGCCCTGTTCGAACAGGTCCAGTACGACGACCAGGGCCAGCTCCGCACCGCCACCCTGATGGACTACGCCTTGCCCCATTCGACCGATCTTCCGTTCTTCAGGACCGCCCGGCTGGAGACCCCTGCCCCCTCGAACCCGTTGGGAGCCAAGGGAGCCGGAGAGGGGGGATGCATCGGGGCTCCTCCCGCGGTGGTCAACGCGGTGCTCGACGCTCTCTGGCCATACGGGGTGGAGCATCTGGACATGCCTCTGCGCCCCGCTGTGGTGTGGGAGGCACTGCAGAGGGCCTCAGGAGGTCAGGAAGCCTGAAACGAGCTGGGCGAACCCTTCGGGTCGTTCCATGTACACGAGGTGGCCGCCGGGAAGGAGCCGCAGCTCGGCTCCCGGGATGGCCCGGGCCAGTTCCTCCGACATGTGGGGCGGAGTGCAGAAGTCCTCTTCTCCGACGGTGATCAGGGTGGGGCAGGTGATCCGTCCGAGTCGAGCGGATTCGTCGAAGGCGAGGATCATGTCGATGCGCCGGGCCAGGATTCGCCGGTCGACGGTTGCGGCTCGGGAGCACCACTCGTCGACGGCCCTGTGGTTCTGCGCCAGGTAGCGGGGCGAGAACAGGAACAGAGCCGATAGGCGCGTGTACTGCTCGGGGCCGAGTTCGTCGAGCACCCTCTTGCGGAGATCGAACTGCCAGACGAAGAACGGGTCGGGGCGGGCCCACGAGGACGCCAAGACCAGACGGTCGATCCGTTCCGGGTAGTCGAGGGCCATCGTCTGGGCGATGGCGCCACCAGTCGACGATCCGACTACCGCGACCCGCTCCAGGCCCAGATGATCGATCACCGAGACCATGTCCTGGGCATGATCGAAGATCGTGTATCCGTCGGCCGGCCGGTCCGACCTGCCGCATCCGCGGTGGTCGGGCACGTATCACCTGGAAGCTGCGAGGAGAGGAGTGGGACGACGGGCCGCCAGGCGGAACCGACGCCGCTCAGGCCGGCGAGGAGGAGGACCGGAGGGCCGGACCCTTCGGCCGTCGAAGTGGACACGAACCCCATCCCTATTCGCGAAAGGCAACCGTTTTCCTTGGCACGGGAGGAAGGCCCAAGCCTAGGATGCATTACGACACAATGTATGACCTAGGTTGCCAAGACCCAGGGGTGCGAACCAGGACGAGAAGGAGGTCGGTTCCATGACCGGAGGCTGACCGTGCGGCCTGAGGGCCGCTACTCGACACCGTTCGTCTAGGGAGGAGGAGGAAATTGGCAACCGCGGAAAGAACAGCCGGCTCCGGTGGCTACCAGCTCGCCGAGGACCTTCGGCTCAACACGATGGACATCGTGGTGGCGGTCTTGCTGGGCGTCATCGAAGCGGCCATCGAGATCGTCGGTGCTCTCGGGTTCCTCGAACGCACCATCTGGGCGGGTGGCGCCGCCGGTTTCGCCCTGTACGCCTTCTACAACGGGACCACCTGGATCCTGTACTGGGCAGGGGCGTACCTCAGGAAGAGGTCGAGCGTGATCCTCTTGGCGGCGATCGTCACTGCCCTGGTCAGGTGGTTCTTCGGGGACCCGGATGGCCCGCTGCTCCTGTTCTACGGCATATTCCCGGCGGTGTTCGGGATGGCCGTGTTCTCGCTGATGAGGTGGAAGGGTGGCCGGATGCTGTTCGCCCTCTCCTTGGCGGTGACAGCCGCGATGAACCAGGTCGCAGCCTTCATCGGTCAGGGCGGTATGCAGCTGGCCGAAGGGGCGTTCTGGGGCACCGTGTCCATCATCATCGGCTTCATCGGTGGTCTCATCTGGGGTCCGCTCGCCTGGTACCTGGGTCGCGGCCTGGAACGGGCCGGAGTCCCCACGGTGGAGGAACCACCTGCGCTGACCGGACCGCAACAGTCGTACGCATGATCGGAAATCGAGCACGGGTGGGGTGCGATCGCACCCCACCCGTTTTCCCTGCAACATGAGCTCCCCGGTCCTGGTCGTCGAGGATTACAGCTACTGGTTCCGGGGACAGGCGGGCCGCCCTGGGGTCCTGGCCCTCGACAACGTGAACCTCGAGATCGAAAAGGGGAGCTTCACCCTCATCCTGGGCCGGAGCGGTTCCGGCAAGAGCACCCTCGCCCTCAATCTGGTCGGGATCTACCCCGACTACTTCGGTGGCAAGAACTCGGGTCGAATCCTGATAGACCATCCCGAGAGAGGGCTGGTCAACCGGAGGGAGCTGACCCGAGGGGAGCGCTTCCGGCTGGTCAACATGCTCTTCCAGAACCCGGAGGATCAGATAGTGACCCTGACCGTGGAGGAGGAGGTGGGGTTCGCGCTCGAGAACTACCTCTTCCCGACCGCCGAGATCCACCGGCGGATCGACCGGGCTCTAGACCTGGTCGGCTTGAGGGGCTTCCGTGAGCGGTCCACTCTGAAGCTGTCCGGAGGCGAGAAGCAACGGGTCGCGTTGGCTTCGCTGCTCGCCCTGGAACCCCGGGTCCTGATCCTCGACGAGCCCACCTCGAACCTCGATCCGGCCGGCACCGAGGAGGTGCTGGAGACCGTGGACCGGATCAGGGAGCTGGTCGACCTCACCCTCATGGTGGTCGAACACGAGGTCGACGAGGTGTTCGATCGGGTCGACCAGGTGGTTCTGGTCGAGGACAAGCAGGTGAGGGGTCCGTTCCATCCCCGGGAGTTCATGGCAGAGCGAGGACTCCACGTCCGGGACGACCTCGGCTTGTGGATCCCCCAGGCGACCGAGGCCGGCCTCGAGCTGGCCCGGCAGGGCGTCGAGCTTCCCCGGGTGCCGCTGAGTGTGGCCGAGCTGGTGGAGGATCTCGCTCCCATGGTCGGGGAGCCGGAGCCTTCACGGTCGCCCGGGGTGCCCGACTTCGTGCCCGAGGTCGGGTCCGACCCGGCCATCCAGGTCGAGGACGTGTGGTTCTCCTACGGAGAGCATCGAGTCCTGAAGGGCGTGTCGTTGCAGGCCCGCAGGGGAGAGCTCCTGGCCATCGTCGGGCAGAACGGTTCGGGCAAATCCACCCTCGCCTCCATGTTCAACGGGATCCTCCGTCCCGACTCGGGCCGGGTGTTGGTGGAGGGCAAGCCGACCACCGAATACGAGTTCGCCCATCTGGTCAAACGGGTGGCCTACATCTTCCAGGTTCCCGAGAAGCAGTTCATCCGGAACACCGTGGAGGAAGAGATCGCTCATGGGCTCAAGCTCCTCGGACTCGAAGAAGAGGAGATCGGCCAGAGGGTGGACGAATACCTCGAACGGTTTCAGCTCCTGGACCAGCGGGAACTCAGCCCCTACGTTCTGAGTCATGGCCAAAAACGACGCCTCTCGGTCGCCTGCATGGTGGTGGCCGAGCCGGACGTGGTGGTGCTCGACGAACCGACCTTCGGTCAGGACTTCTACCAGGCGAGGAACCTGATGGAGATGCTCGAGGGTCTGGCTGCCAAGGGCGCGGCGGTGGTGTTCATCACCCACGACATGCGGCTCGTGGCGGAGTACGCCGACCGCTGCTGCGTGCTGTGCGATGGGGAGATCCTGTTCGAAGGCGTCCCGTTGGAGCTGTTCGCCTCCCCCGACGTGCTCACCCGGGCGAAACTCAAGGCCCCCCCGGTTTACGAGATGGGGCTGCATATCCTGGGCGAGCCGACCCTGGTGATTCCCCGATTCGTAGAACGTGTGAAGGAGATCGCAGGTGATCAACCTCGAGCTGTCATATAAGGAAGGGTCTTCGCCCTTCCACCGGATGACGCCTTTCTCGAAGCTGCTCTACGTGATGGGTGTGTCCTTCGCGGCGTTGTTCAACACCAACCTCTACGTGGGTATCGGGCTCTTCCTATTCACCCTGATCGTCGCCCTCTTCTTCACCGGTGTTCCGGCGCGTAACTACTGGATGTTCGGCAAGGTGATCATCCCGTTCGTCGCCATCCTGTTCGTCGTGTTCCCCTTCTTCTATGGAGGGCAGGCGACGGTGGGTTCCGATACGGTCGCTCTGCGGACCCCCATCAAGGATCTCACCTGGGCGGCCATCGGGTTCGGCGCGCTGCTCGCCTTGAGGTTCTTGGCCATCGGGGCTTCCGGATTGACCTTCGCGTTCACCACCCATCCGTCCGATCTGGTCCAGAACCTCTCGAAACGGGGTTGGGACTATCGGCTGGTCCATGCCCCGGTGCTGGGGCTGGTCCTGTTTCCCAGCTTCATCCAGCTCGGGCGGGAGATCTCCGTGACCCAGCGGATCCGCGATCTGGGTCAGGACACCAACTGGCTGGTGCGCAAATGGGTCAGGCTCAAGCATCTCGCCTTCGCGATGTTGGTGTTGGGCCTCCGCAACGGCCAGACCCAGGCCATGGCCCTGGACATCCGGGGCTACGGAGCCCACAAGACCAGGACGTTCATGCGGCCCGCTCCCCACAGCACGGCGGGGGAGATATTCGGTTGGGTTTTCTTCATCGCCGCGGTGGTGTACCTCATCATCCAGTACAACCCGGCGACGATGCCCTGGAACATGGACCTCTAGCCGGGCACCTCAGGACCGAAGAGTCCGAACTTCCACTCCGGGTCGCCGGGGAACATGGAGCCTTCGAACTGGGACCGCGTCCCCATCCGCCGTGAGCGTTCCACCACCGATCGACCCAAGGCCAGTTGCCGTGGCTCCCATTCGGCCAAAGCGTCGGACAGGGAAGCGGCGTCCCGCAGCGTCTCGTGCAGCGCCCACGCGTCGGCGCACGCCTTGGCCGTACCGGCCGCGACGTGGGGTCGGGCCACGAAGGCGGCGTCCCCCATCAAGATGGTGCGGCCGAAGACCATCCGGGGAGACTCCAGGTCGAAGATCGCCTGGATGAACACATCGTTCGAGCCGATCACCACCTCCCTCAGAGGAGGCGCGAGGGCCTCGGCGGCCGCGCGCATCTCCGCCAGGTGTTCGGGTCGCACCAAACCCGGGGGCAGCGTGGAGGGTCTCAGCTCCCCGTCGACGCCGGTCATCAGATCCTCGAACGGGCCCCCGGTCGGATAGTTGCGGTACCACACGAAGTTCATCAGCCGGCTGCCCGGCTCGGAGCCGTGGATGGCGTAGACCAGGATGTGGCTGTGATCTAGCACCTGGTACACCATCGCGTCTCGGAACAGCTCCCGTGCCTTTCGACTCAAGCGCTCCTCGGGGAACGTCCCCCGCCAGGCCACGTATCCGGCATACACCGGATGGGTGTCGGGAAGGAGGATGCCCCGGGCGGTGGAAGCCACCCCATCGGCACATACCACCAGGTCGGCGTGGAGTCGTCGCCCGTCTCGGAGGACTATCCCGGGTCGTCGATCGTCGAGGATCAGGTCGACCATCTCCGACCGCAGGTGATAGCGGTCCGAATCGAACGCCTCCAGATAGCTCCGGTAGATGGTCGTCCACGACCCGAATCGGTATCCGTCGGGTGTCGCGCTCAGAACGCGGCCTGTCTGGTCGACATAGGTCCAATAGGTGAGGCGGAGGGACACCCTTCGACCGTGGCCCCGCTCCACGAAGTAGCGTTCTGTCGTCGGGAGCACGACTATGCCCGCGCCTCGATGGCGAAGAGCCTCGGTCGAGCGTTCGTACACGTCGACCTGCCACCCGAGGTCGCGAAGTAGCACCGCCGCGGCCAGCCCGCCGATCGAGCCGCCCACGACCACGGCCCTGAGCCGATCGGTCGTCACCCCATCAGCTCGACCGTGACGAAACGGAGCAGGGTGTCTCCTACGTTCTCAAGGTCGTGGACGAGAGGAGCGTCGGGGCTGTGTTCGAGGAACTTGGTCTCCCCCAGCCGATACTCACGCACCACGTAGGTTCCATCCGCGAAGCGCTGCAGTCCTATGCCGGGGTCGACCACCGTCCAGAAGTAGTCGCGGGTATGGGCATGGAACGGACCTCTCTCACCGGGTTCCAACCTGACCTCCCACACCCTCACCCGGTCGTTCTCGAACCACAGGGTGGTGCCCACCGCCAGATTGGTGTGAGCCACCGCCAGCTCCTCGGCGAAGTCGGCCGGGTCGAACCGCCCCTGGGAGACGTCCGACTCTGATCCGTTCATGGCGTTCCTCCTTTCAGAAAGGCGAGGATGGGTCGAAGGGTGGCGTCGGGATCCTCCAGGTAGGGGACGTGCCCGAGCCCATCGAGGCGCACGAGCCGGCCGTTGGTCAGGTGGGCGACCAGGTCCTCGGCCATGGCCGGCGGGGTGGCTTGGTCCTCGGATCCCACCAGCACCAACACCGGGTGGGAGATGCCGTCCAGGAGGTCGGTGAGGTCGAGTTCGGTGAGCACCGAGCAGGCGTGCACGAAACCGGAGACGGGGAGTTCCAGGAGCACCCCCCTCCACCTGGCGGCCACACCCGGGTTGGCTGTGAGGAAGCCCGGGGAGAACATGCGGGCGAGGGCGGTCTCCACGACGGCCTCCATGCCGCCCGAGGTGACCGCATCCCCCATGCGTGCGAGCGCCTCCCGGCCCTGATCGGTGAAGCATCTCCCACTTCCGATGAGAACCAGTCGGTCGACCGAATCGGGATGGCGACCCGCCATCGCGAGGGCCACGAATCCCCCCAACCCGTTGCCGAGCAGCGTCATCGGCGACCCAATTGTGGTCTTCGCCGCCTGTACCAGGGCGTCGGCGGCCGCGTAGATGTCGGGTCGGGCCGCGGAAGCTCCGAATCCCGGAAGGTCCGGGACCACGACGGTGAAACCTTCGAAACGGTCTTCTATGCCCTGGAAGGCCGCCGGTCCGGCGAGGAGCGAGTGGAGGCACACCAGGGGCGGTCCCGATCCCGAGCTGCGATAGGAGAGGGGGCCGTCGGGCAGGTCTATGGTCATCGCCGTCCAGCCCCCGGCAGGAAGCTTCCCGTCCGCAGATCGTAGGGTCCTCCCTCGTCGGCGATGGGGCGACCTCGCAGGTAGGTGCCCACCACCTTCCCACGGAAGCTTCGGCCCTCGAAGGGGCTCCATCCTGCCTTGGATATCACGTCGGCTGCGGTGACGGTCCAGCTCCCGGCCGGGTCGACCAACACGAAGTCGGCGTCCGAACCCTCTGCCAATCTTCCCTTGCGGGGCGCCAGACCGTACCGGTCGGCTGGATAGGCGGCATAGAGACGGGCGACGTCGGTCCAGTCGAGTCGACCCGACAGCGCGGCGTCTATCAGGAAGGGATAGGTGGTGTCCAAGCCGGGCAGCCCGAATGGAGCTTCCCAGATGGTGCCGGCTCTCTTCTGATCGACGGTGGACGGTGCGTGATCGGTCGAGAGGTGGGTGAAGGTTCCATCCCGGAGGAGCGCCCACATCGTCTCCTCGTCGAGGTCGGAGACGATCCGGGCGGGAGGGGTGAACTTCCGGAAAGCGCCATGCTCCACCACCTCACTCTCCCGAAGGGTCAGATACTGGGGGCAGGTCTCGGCCGCCACGTCGCCGCCGAGGCGCCGCAGCTGGTCGATCAGGGCTGCGACCTTGGGGTTGGACACGTGAGCCACGGTCACCTTGGCGCCGGTCGCCAAGGCCAACACCCCCACCACCGCCACCGCGGCGAGTTCCGCCTCTCGGTTCCGCCATTCGACGAGCAGCCCCGGGTCGGTGCGTCCCATCTGTTTGAGGCGCCGTTCCGCCGTCTCGGTGATCGTCTCGTCTTCGCAGTGGACGAGAGCCCGACCGTCCATCTGGGCGAGGCTCTCGAACGCGTCGAGGAGGTGGGAGGCGGCCAGGCCGGGGACGCCGTGGGTGGTGCAGGTGAAGAGTTTGAAGAACGCCACCCCCGCCTCCCATAGATCCCCCATACCCGCCACGTCCTCAGGCCACAGGTGGGCGGCCAGGGCGAAATCGACGTTGGCCCGTCCGTCGAGGTGCGACAGTTTGGCTCGCAGGTCGGTCACCGACCTCACCGGATGGGCGTGGGTGTGTTCCACGATGGTGGTCACCCCCCTGGCCGAGGCCGCGGCGGTACCCGTCGGAAAATCCTCCCGCTCTGTGGGTCCCGGATCCATCAGATGGACGTGGCTGTCCACCCCACCGGGAAGCACCACCAGTCCTCCCGCGTCCACCTCGGTGCCTTCTCCACGATGAGTTCCCCCGACGGCGACGAATCTCCCTTCCTCCACCACCAGGTCTCCGGCCTCCACCCTGTCGGGGCGGACCAGCAGGCCTCCGCGCACCACCAAACGGGTCAAGTCACCTCCAGGAGCACCTTCAACGAAGATGGCTCCTCGACCAGATCGAAGGCCTGCGGGGCTCGGTCGAAGGGGATGCGGTGCGTGACGATCGGCTCCAACTGGAGACGACCTGCCAGCGAAACCCCGATCTCGTAATCGTGGATCAGAGCGGCTCGGGGGTTGTGAACCGTCAGCTCCTTGAAGTAGAGCTGGTAGTAGGGGAGCCCTTGCCCTCCCGATCCCAGCGTTCCGAACACCAGCACCTGACCGCCCACCCCGGCCAGATCTATCGCCTGGGCCAGGGTCTGTTCGGTCCCGGCCGCCTCGACCACCAGCTCCGGTCCTCTTCCCGACGTCGCTTCGGCGACCAGGTCGGCCGCCTCGTCGGGGGAACTGGTGGCCGTCGCGCCCAACCGTTCGGCCATTTCTCGCTTCCAGGCCGAGCGGGTGATCCCCAACACCCGTACGCCTCTCAGTGCGAGGAGCTGGACCATGAGCTGACCCGACACCCCCAGGCCTATCACGACCGCCGTCTGTCCCGGGAAGACGTCTACCTGGCGTTGGGCATGAACGACGGTCCCCAGCACCTGGAGCACCCCGGCCGCCACAGGCGAAACGTCTTCCGGAATCACGACGAGGCGATGCTCGGGGACCACCACCCGTTCCGCCCACACACCGTCGATCTCTCTGCCCATCAGCCCGGCGTTGCGACACAGATGGGGCTTTCCTCGGCGGCAGATGTCGCACTTCCCACAGGAGGAAGCCGGATCGATCAACACACGGGTACCCGGCTCGAGGGTCGTGTCGGGGCCGGATTCGATGACTACGCCGACTGCCTCGTGTCCCACCACCAGGGGCCGGCGTGCCGGGATGGACCCCTTCAAGACTTTGACGTCGGTCCCGCAGATCCCCAGCGTACGGGGAGCGACGACCACTTCCTCGGGTCCGGGAACCGGGTCCGGGAGTTCGGCGAACTCGACCGATTCGGGTTTGGTGCTCACCAGGGCGCGCATCGAGAGAAGCATCATATAGGATGCAACGGCGACCTGACGAGGAGACGATGCCGGTAATCGATGTTCACTGTCACCTGGCCACCCCGCAGACCCGGGAGAAGGCCGCCCCCCACTTCAGGCCCGAATACGAACCCTACGACTTCTTCATGGGCGAAGAGTCGAAGGCTCACAACAGTGTGATGCTCCCAGCCATCGCGCCCTACCTGACCGAACCCGGACCGAGGATCGAGAAGATGGACGAGATGGGGGTCGACATCCAGGGGCTCGCCACCTTCGTCTCCGAGTACTTCTACTGGGTGCCTCCCCGGCTGGGTCACGAGCTGGCCCGGATCCAGAACGACCGCTTGGCCCAGGTCGTGGCCGACCATCCGAACCGGTTCGCACCCTTCGGGGCGACCCTGCCCATGCAGGACGTCGATCGAACCCTGGAGGAGCTGGATCGGGTGGTCAACCAGCTCGGGTTCAAAGGAGTTCAGATCGGTGCTCATGTCGACGGGCACGATCTCGACGAAGCCCGGTTCGCGCCCTTCTTCGAGGCCGCTGAGGAGCTCGGTATCGTGATCATCCTGCATCCGAGCGGCTACCCCGATGGTCGCCACCTCGACCGCTATTTCCTGACCAACTGCATCGGCAACCCGCTGGCGACCATGGTCGCGGTCACCCGACTGATCTTCGCCGGGGTGTTCGAACGACACCCCGGCTTGAAGATGCTGCTCCTCCACGGAGGCGGATACGCCCCCTTCTACGCGGCGAGAGCCGACCACACCTGGAAGGTGCGGCCCGAGACCCGGACCCACATCCCCGAGCATCCTCCCAGCCACTATCTGAAGCGTCTCTACTTCGACACCGTGGTCTTTCAACCCCTCTACCTGAGGCACCTGCTGGACGTGGTGGGTGCGGACCGGGTCATGTTGGGCACCGACTTCCCGTTCGACATGGGGGAAGAGGACCCGGTGGGCCTGGTGTCCCAGGTGGAGGGCCTAGACGAGGACGCCCGGGCGGCGATCCTGGGCGGAAACGCGGCGAAGGTGTTCGGTCTGGAGGAGGCGACGTGAAGGGATACCGGATCCACGCATGGGGTGGCGAGCCCGTCTGGGAGGACATACCCGATCCTCGACCGGGCCCCGAAGAGGTTCTGGTCGAGGTGGAGGCGTGTGGAATCGGGTTGACGGTGCTCAACTGCATCGCCGGGAACCTGTCCGACGATCCGGGCCTACTTCCCAGGGTGCCGGGACACGAGCTGGTGGGCCGCGTCGTCGAGGTGGGGGAGGGGGTCGGCGCGGGTTGGCAGGGCCTCAGGGTCGCCGCCTACTTCTACCTCTACTGCGGAGACTGTGGGTTCTGCCGCAAAGGCTGGCAGCAGCGGTGCGCCAATCTGGCCGGATGGGTGGGGGTGCACCGGGACGGAGGCTACGCACCCTATGCGGCTCTCCCTTCCCGCAACGTCATCCCCTTACCCGACGGTCTGGATCCGGTGGCGGCCACGGTGGTTCCTGACGCGGTGGCCACCCCGGTGCATGTGACGGCCCGCGCCGGGATCGGTCCGGACGACCGGGTGGCGGTGATCGGAGCCGGGGGAGGGGTGGGAATCCACATGGTCCAGGTGGCGCTCTCCCGGGGAGCGAAGGTGGCGGGGCTGGACGTCACCGAATCCAAACTCGAAGCGGTTGCCGAGTTCGGGGCGACCCCGGTCCGGTCCAACGACTTCGCCACGCTCCAGCCCGGCATCTTCGAAGGCGACCGACCGACCGTGGTCGTCGACTTCGTCGGGACGACGGAATCGACCACCTGGGCGAAGGATTCGGTGGAGACGGGGGGCCGGGTGGTAGCCCTCACCACCTTCCCGGGACGGTCGGTTCCGGTCTCGCCCCGGGAGCTGGTGTTCCGGGAGTTCTCCGTCCTCGGGTCCCGTTATGCCACCACCGATCAGCTCGCCGAGGCGGCCGATCTGGTTCTCTCCGGAGCCGTCCGCCCGGTGATCGGGCGGGTGGTGGAACCCGGCGAGGTCCCCTCGGTGCACGAGGAGCTCCGAGCCGGACGGCTGCTGGGTCGGGGAGCGATCGACTGGAGGGCGTCGTGATCGACCAGGTCGACGGGATCGTCGTCGGCGGAGGACACAACGGGCTGATCGCCGCCGCCTATCTGGCCCGGTGCGGCCTCCAGATGGCAGTCCTGGAAGCGGAAGACCACCTGGGGGGAGGGTTGTCGACCGAGGAGGTGACCCTTCCGGGGTTCCGTCACAACCTTCACGCCTTCTTCGTCCGCTGGACCCCCGACTACACCATCTGGGAGGACTTGGACCTCGACCGTTACGGCGTCCGGTCCATCTGGCCGGAGGTCCAGAACGGCCTCCCCTTCGACGGGGGAGAACGTGCCCTGGTCACCTATCGGGATCTCGGTAGGAGTCTCGAAGAGATCCGCCGGATCTCCCCGGCCGACGCCGACACCTATCAGAGGCTTCACAGCGAGTTCTCGGAGCTGGTCACCCGGATCGAGGTGCCGCTCCGCTTCGCGCCTCCCATGGAACCGGACCGGTTGGAGGAGTTGCTCTCCGCCTCCCAAGTGGGTCGCCGCTACCTGGAGCTGACTCAGAGGTCGGCTCTCGATGTGGTGTGCAACGCCTTCGAGAGCGAACCGGTCCGGGCCTTGGTGCTGTTCAACGTGTCTGTACGGGGTTACCTGCCGGTCCTGGACGTCCCGGGAACCGGTCCGATCGTGGCCCTCGCCCTCCCCAACTCGCACGAAGGCCGGATCATCGCCGGGGGCACGGCCGAAGCGGCCCGGGCTCTGGCCGCGGCCGTCTCGGACGCCGGAGGAGTGGTCTCGTCGGGGCAGCGGGTGGTCCGTATCGAGGTGGAGGGAGGGCGAGCCTCCGGGGTCGTGTTGGAGGACGGCCGTCGGATCCGGGCTCGCCGGTTCGTGGCCAGCTCGGTTCCCGCCGCCATCACCTTGAGGGAGATGGTGGAAGCGCCGCTCGAACCCGAGCTCGACTCGGCCCTGGCTGGTTACCGTTGGCTCGAGGAGGCCCTGTTCGGTGTCCACTGGGCGCTGGAGGAGCGTCCCCGTTTCCGAGCCGAGACCTATGCGCCCGACCTCCCCAGGGCGCTCAACCTGGCTCTCGGATACGAGACGAGTCGAGACCTGGTCGACCACATGCATGCGGTGAGGTCCTCGGCCAACACCCCCCACGGCGCGATCCATTCGTCCATCCCGACGATCCACGATCCGTCCCAGGCCCCGCCGGGAAGACACACCAGTTTCGGGTGGCATTTCGTGCCCGGCCCTCCGATGCGGGGCAGGTGGGACCCCGAGGCCACCGCGGAGAGACAGGAAGCGATCGTGTCCACGTATCGGCACTACGCCCCGAACCTCGATTCGATCACCCTGGGGATCGCGATCCACACCCCGGACGACACCGAGCGCTACGACAAGGCGATGCGGGGAGGCGACCGCCACCACGGCAGCTACCACCCCGACAACTGGGGGGTCAGGCGCTCCCACCTCGGTGGTTACCGGACCCCGATCGAGGGGCTCTACCTGTGCGGCTCGTCGCAGCATCCCGGAGGGTCTTTCACCGGGCAGCCGGGCTACAACGCCGCCGGGGTGATCGCCGAGGACCTGGGACTGGACCGATGGTGGCCCCGGCTCGATCTTCAGCTCTGATTCCAGTGGACACGAGCCTACCTCGCCATATATCGTGCATGATCGTGTTTGTCGAGACCGAGGTGGCGGCTTGAAGAGGAGCTGGTGGATCGCGGGCTGGTCGGCGGTCCTGGCGGTCACGGTCTGGTGGATCCTCCAGCAGATGTCCCTTCGCTCTTTCTGGACCCAGGTCCTCAATGGATTGTCGTTCGGGGCCGTGCTGTTCTTCTTGGCCTCCGGGTTCACCCTGATCTTCGGCCTGATGCGCATCTCCAATCTCGCCCACGGCGGGTTCTACCTGGTGGGTGCCTACATCGGGATCACCGTCATGGGACTGACCGGCAACTTCCCGCTGGCGGTACTGCTCGGTGGCGTCGCCATCGCCCTGTTGGGTCTGTTCACCGAGCGGGTCCTGCTCAGGCCGATCCGCGGCATGGAGAAGCCGGAGGTGCTTCTGACCATCGGGCTCACCTTCGTCCTCGGTGACCTGTCGCTGGCTATCTGGGGTGGCGACCCCACGCCGGTGCCCATACCCGAGGCCCTGAAGGGTCCCCTTCAGATCGGCAACTTCGCATACCCCCGTTACCGGCTGTTCGTTCTGATCTGCGCCGTGGTGGTGGGGGCGATCCTGTTCTTCGTCGACCGGCGCACCCGGATCGGAGCCCTGGTTCGAGCCGGGGTGGACGACCAGGAGATGGTGGCCGGCCTGGGCATCAACATCAAGGCGGTCTTCACGGGTGTGTTCGTGTTCGGAGCGTTCCTCGCCGGGTTCGCCGGGGTGATCGGAGGCGGCTTCCTCACCGTGCTGCCCGGGCAGGACTTCGAGATCCTCCTCTTCGCCCTGGTTGTGGTCATCATCGGCGGCCTGGGCAGTCTTCCCGGCGCTGTGCTGGGCGCCAGCCTGGTGGGTCTCATCGACGCCTTCGCCAAGGCGCTGGTACCCGAGCTGGCTTTCTTCACCCTGTTCGCTCCCATGGCCCTCATCCTGGTGGTGCGGCCCCATGGTCTGATGGGGAGGGAGGCATGAAGGGACCAACCGGTTGGGTGAAGTTGGGTCTCCTGGTCGCATCTCTGGCCGTAGGGGTCGCGCTCCCCTACCTGGTCGACCAGTTCCTGGTGGGAATAGTCACCCTGGCGTTGATCACCGGTCTGTTCGCCATGAGCATCGATCTGCTCGCCGGCTACGGCGGACTGGTCACGCTGGGGCAAGCCGGAATAAGCGCGGCCGCCAGCTACGGCGTCGCCTACATGTCGGTCAAGGCGGGCGCCGGACACCTGGCGCAGGTCGGGGTGGGCCTCCTCGCCGGACTGATCGTTTCGGCCGTGTTCGCGGTGATGATCATGCGCTCCAGCGGGGTCTACTTCATGATGATCACCCTGGCCCAGGGAATGATCATCTGGGGTCTCTCGATACGACTCACCCGGATCACCGGCGCGGAGAACGGCCTGCCCGGGGTGGATCGACCCGAGTTCCTCTCCCTGTATTGGCAGTACTACTGGTTCGTCTTGGCGGTGGTGTTGATCTGTTCGGCGATGCTGTACGTGATCGTCCGGTCTCCGTTCGGGTTGGCGTTGGAGGGGCTCCGGGAGAGCGAGTCCCGTCTTCTGGTCCTGGGATACAACACGTCACTGCAGAAGTTCTACGCCTTCATGGTGTCGGGGTTCTTCGCCACGGTCGCCGGCATCCTCCTCGTCTACCTCAACCAGTTCATCAGCCCTTCGTCGGCGCATCTGACAGCCTCCGCCCTCGGTGTGCTCCAGACGATCCTCGGAGGGGTGGGAACTCTCGTGGGGCCGATGATCGGAAGCTTCATCGTCGTCTACCTACGCAACGTGGTTTCCCAGGATTTCGAACGGTGGCCGACCCTGATGGGGCTCTTGTTCATCGTGGTGGTCTTGTTCGCCCGGCGGGGTCTGGTGGGCGAGCTGTCGGAACGGTGGAGGGCCTGGCTGACGAGGAGGGGCCTGGCGGTCCCGCTCCGGTAGCCGGGCACACGGAGGCCTGACCTGCAACAGAACCGATCAAACGAAGGAGGAGACATGAGAACCAGATGGAGAAGCCTGGCCGCCTCGACGGCGCTGCTCGCGTTGATCGCGGCCGCCTGTGGGACCCCGGGAGGGGGCACCACGACCACCACGGCGGCTCCCACCCAGACCACCGCGGCCCCGGGAGGCGAGACCACCACCACCCAGGCCCCGACCACGGGAGAGCTCGAGCCGCTCAGGATCGGCGTTCTGCAGCCTCTCACAGGGGCGATCGCCGCGTCGGGCAACGACGCCAAGGACGGATGGGAGCTCTACTGGCAGAACCATCCGACCGAGATCGCCGGCCGGAAGATCGAATGGAGGGTCGAAGACACAGGCGGTGACCCCGACACGGCCCTGCAGAAGGTCGACGAGCTGGTCCAGAATTTCGGCGCGGAGATCATCGTCGGTGAGCTGCTGGCCAACGTCACCCTGGCTCTGGCCGACCGTTTGGCCGACAATCCGGACGTCCTGTTCGTGGTGCCCATCGGCTCGGCCGACGACATGACCCAGAGGCGGCGAGACGAGTTCCCCAACATGATCAGGGCCGGTGGTTGGACGTCCAGCCAGACGAGCCACGTGCTGGGCGACTGGGCCTACGAGCAGGGCTACCGGAAGGTGGCGACCATGTGCACCGACTACGCCTTCGGGCACGAGATGTGCGGCGGATTCGTCCACGTCTTCACCTACCGGGGCGGGGAGGTCGATCCCTCCCAACAGCTCTGGAACCCGTTGGGGACCCAGGACATGTCGACCTACGTCACCCAGCTCGCCGACATGGACGTCGACGCGGTCTTCGCTCTCCAGGTGGGTGGATCGGTAGGGGACTTCCTGACCAACTGGCACGACTTCGGCCTCAAGGACCGGATACCTCTCCTCGGAGGGGAGGTGCTCTTGGACAACTCCAACATCCGGAACCTGCCGCCCGAGGTGGTGGAAGGCTTGATCTCGTCCGGCCACTGGACGGAGGGTCGCGACGAACCCACGGTGACGGAGTTCGTCGAGCTGGTCGACGCAGCCACCGGGAAGATCCCCAGCTACTACGTAGCGGCCACCTGGACGGCCGCCCAGTACATCCAGGCCGCCCTCGAGGCGTTGGACGGCGACACGTCCGACAAGCAGAAGATGATCGAGGCGATGCAGGGCTTCGAGCTGGAGACGCCCTTCGGGATCTCCCGGATGGACAGCTACGGCAACCCGATCTACGACATCGCCATCCGGAGGGTCGAGGTCCGAGACGACGGACGGGTGTGGAACGTTCCGGTAGAGATCTACGAGAACGTCGACCAGTTCTGGCCGTTCACTCCGGAGGAGTACCTCCAGCAGCCGGTGTACAGCCGGGAGTTCCAGGGGAACCTGAGCGTGGGCGAACCGGCAGCCGGTGGATGATCGGAGCTGGGGTGGTCGACCGGGTTCTACACGTCGAGAACGTCAAAGTCCGGTTCGGCGGAGTGACCGCTGTGAACGGCGTCTCCTTCGAGGTCGAAGAGGGAGCCAGGTGGGCGGTCATCGGACCCAACGGAGCCGGTAAGACCACCCTGTTCCGAACCATATGCGGGGAGGTGTACCCGACCGATGGTCGGGTACACCTCTTCGGCCGGGACGTGACCCGCAAACCCGCCCACAGCCGAGCGCAGATGGGACTCGGACGGACCTTCCAGGTCACCAACCTGTTCCCCAACCTGACCGTCGAGGAGAACCTGGCGATCGCAGCGCAGGCCCGTAGCAAGCGGCGGTTCGTGAGCTGGGCTCCCCTGCGGATCCGGGGCGAGCTGGCCGAAAGGATCGAGTCGGCCCTCAGCAGAGTCGGTTTGTCGGAACGGCGACTCGCCACCGTGGCCGAGCTCTCCCACGGGGAGCAACGCCAAATGGAGATCGCGATGGCGTTGGCCAACGCCCCCCGGGTGCTCCTCCTCGACGAACCGGCCGCCGGTCTCTCCGCGGCTGAACGATCCGTGGTTCGCCAGCTCATCGAGGAGCTTCCCCGGGACCTGTCGATCGTGCTGATAGAACACGACATGGACATTGCCCTCGAACTGGTCGACAGGGTGTTGGTGTTGGACAACGGGAATCCCATCGCCGAGGGAACCCCGGACGAGATCCGCCTCGATCCCAAAGTCCAGGACGTCTACCTGAGGGACGAGTGATGCTCGCCGTCGAGAACCTCCAGTGCAGTTACGGCACCGCCCGGGTGCTGGAGGGTGTCGATCTCACAGTTTCCTCCGGCGAAGTGCTGGCTCTCCTCGGGAGGAACGGCATGGGCAAGACGACCCTGGCCCGAGCCATCGTGGGGATGAAACCGCCTCAAATCAGGGAGGGGTCGATCACCTACCGGGACGTCGAGCTCACCGGCCTGGAGAGCCACCAGATCGCCCGGCTGGGTGTCGGCTACGTACCTCAAGGCCGTAGGGTCTTCGGGAGCCTCACCGTACTGGAGAACCTTGAGGTCGCCTACCGCCCACCGCGGGACGGGCAGCAGCCATGGACGATCGAACGCGTATTCGAGTTCTTCCCCCGGCTGGCTGAGCGGTCCAACAGCTACGCCAGGAACCTGTCCGGCGGAGAGCAGCAGATGTTGGCCATCGGACGAGCCCTGGCCACCAACCCCACGCTCCTGGTGATGGACGAACCCTCGGAAGGTCTGGCCCCGGTGGTGTTGGGAGTCATCAAGGAGCGCCTCAGGGAGCTGAAACAGGGCGAGTTGACCATCCTCCTGATCGAACAGAACCTGGGCCTGGCGTTGTCGATCGCCGACAGAGTGGTGGTGTTGGGAAGCGACGGCAAGATCGTATGGACAGGAGGCCCAGACGAGTTGAGAGCCGACGAGCAAGCGAAACGACGGCATCTGGGTGTTTGAGGAGGTGACCATGTCGGTGGTGGCTCGGTGGCGGGGAGGGATGCTCGCCGAAGCGGAGGATCGAAACAGCGGACATCGGGTTCTCGGCGACGAGCCCGAGCCGCTCGGGGGCCAGAACCTGGGTCCCAACCCGTTCTCCCTTCTCAAGATGAGTCTCGCCAATTGCACGATCGTCACGGTGGTGGGGGAGGCCGAGTTGATCGGTGCTCCCCTCACCAGCCTGGAGGTGGAGGTGAACCACAAGCAGAACAAGCTGGTGGGGGGACCTAAGGACCCCGAACAGCGAACCCTGCGCATCACCGGCTTCCGACGGTCGATCAAAGTGGCCGGCGCCCTGACCGAAGACCAGGTCAAGCAGCTCCTCTGGGCTGCGGAACACTGCCCGGTCTCCAACACCCTGGAAGGTGCGGTTCCGATCGAGACCACCATCGAGCACGTCGGGAACGAGCTTCCATGACCCGGGTGGGCATCGTCGGTCTGGGGGTGATGGGCTCGGCGATGGCCCGCAACCTGCTCGCCGCGGGTCACGAAGTCCACGGTTACGACATCGTGGACGAGAAGGTCTCGGCGCTGGAGGAGATGGGAGGGCACGGGGATTCATCGGTGGCGGAGGTGGTGGACCACTCCGACGTGGTGCTGCTCTCGCTCCCATCGGTGGAGGCGCTCCAAGAGGTCACCGGACAGCTCACCTCCCATCCCAAACCCGACACAGTCGTGGTGGAGATGGGGACACTCCCTTTGGAAGCAAAGTACGAAGCCAGAGACCGGCTGGCCGAGGTGGGGATGACCCTCCTCGACGTTCCGGTGAGCGGCACCGGACTGCAGGCTGCCGATGCGACCCTGGTGGTGTTCGCCTCGGGTCCGGAGGACGCCTTCCGGAAGGCCGAGCCGATCTTCGCCGCCATCGGGCGCTCGACCCACTACCTGGGTGAGTTCGGTCTGGGTTCGGTGATGAAATACATCGCCAACCTGCTGGTCACGATTCACAATCTCTCGACCGCCGAAGCGCACGCCCTGGGGATCGCCGCCGGTATCGATCCCGAGGTGGTCCAGAGGGTCATGAGCGACGGGGTCGGCTCCTCCAAGATCTTCGACATCCGGGGTCCCATGATGGTGAGGGACGTCTACGAGCCGCCCGCCGCGCGCCTCGACATCATCCTCAAGGACGCCAAGATCATCCGCGATTTCGCCAAGTCGGTAGGAGCGCCCACCCCGCTGCTGGAGGCAGCCATCCCCGTCTATGAGCAGTCGAGTGCCGAAGGGTTGGGAGCGCTCGACGCCGCCGCTCTCTGCAGGTTCCTGGAACGGCGGGCCGGGCTACGCCGCCCCACGAAGCGGGAATGAGCCTTCAGATCTCCACCTGGCAAGATTGATCGGCGTCGCCGAGCCCGAAGAACTCGACCAGCTTCCCGAACCCGTCGGCCAGCGCCATGAAGGTTCCCAGTTCTATGAGCTCCTCGTCGGTGAAGTGCTGCTTCCACCGTTCCAGGTGCTCGTCGGTGATCGACCGGTAGTCCTCGGTGAAGAGGGTGGCCATCTCCAGAGCGGCCCGTTCCCGTTCGGTGAAGATCGGGTCGTCGATGTCCCAGGTGGCCTCGATCTTGTCTTCGATTCCGAGTTCCGCCGCACGGGCGGAGCGCACCGTGCTTCAGTATCCGCAGGTGCGTACCCGGGCCATTCGGACCCGGACGATCTCCTTGAGGCCGTGGTCGATTCGCTCCGCCTCGTAGAAGCTCCGGTTCCACGCCTCGTAGAAGGTCTTCATCGAATCGGGATCCCGGGCCATTATCCGGAGTAGGAGCGAATTGGGAGCGCCGCGCTCTTCAGCGATCTTGAAGAGCCGCCGGACCTCGGGGTCGACCGCACGGTCTTCGAGGGGTTCTATGCGTGGAGGGATCGTCTTCTCCTTTCCCTATGGGATCACCGGTACCAGAAGGTGGGACCCGAGGTCGGGACCCAGATGGATCGTGGTCCGACCGCCGAAGATCTCGGCGGGTCGGTCTACCGGATCATCGTGCAGAAACGGACCCACCCCGGTGAAGCGGTTCTTGAAGCTCCCGATCACCTCCCGGTCCGGATCCGAGGGCCCCTCGTATTCGTAGTCCCGGCCGAGGATCGACAGTCCCAGGCGATACCCAGGGGGTATCACGATGCTGGTGGGCCAGATCTCCACGTCGACCTCGACCGGCTCTCCCGGGGTGAGGGGCCAGGGTTCGTCGTGGGTGTGCCAGGGGCGCCAAGGGGTCGACTTCTCGGGGTCGAGCTTGCGGTGGGATGCCCTGAGCCAGCCATGGGCCAGCGGGGTGTGGGGATCCAACGCGCCTTGGAAGGTGACCTCGTTGCCCTCCGGGTCGAACAGCCGGAGCACCAAGAACAGGTCGGCGTCCTCGGTGGAAGACGAGATCAACAGCTTGGCAGCGGAAGGGCCGGTGATCTCGGTCTCCTCTTGGAAGGGCTCGGTGGTGAAGGTGAGACCCGCGCCGAGGGCCTCGAACTCGAGCGTCGCCTCCTCGGCCGGGGGTTCGAAGCGTAGGGTGAGGTCGGGGTGGGGGTACAGACGGGTCCACCTGGTTCGGGGGATGGGCCAGTCCTCCTCGGCTCGGGGCTCGAACCGGTCGACGTGTCGGACCTGGAGGAACACCCGGGGTTGGTCGGGCCAGTCCCCTTCGCCTTTGAGGAAGTAGTCGAAGAAGCGTTTCTGGAGTTCCCGGCCGTAGTCGGTGTAGAAGTGGGTCCAGTGTTCCAGGCCGTGCATCTCCAGCCACTTCTCGGTGGAAGCCGCCTGGTAGAAGCCCTCGGTGTTGCCCCGCAGATGCAGTCCGTGGCCTCCCCAGTTGCCGGCCGAGAGCAGAGGAACCGTCACCTTCTCCCACACCGGGGAGCGGGCCCGGTGGTATTCGTCGTCGAGGGGATGGGCCCGGATCTCGGCTCCGAAGTCGCACCGGTTGCGGGCCAGCTCCTCGTCGGAGAGGGTCTCGTCCCCGCAGATGAGCTGCCCCGTGATCGGGTTGCGGCCGTCCTTCTCCCCAAGTCCGTATTGGACCACCTTCACCTGTTTGTCGTACCAGTTCTCCCAGAACGTGGACAGGATGCCCCCATGGTGGGTCATGTCCCGATAGAAGTCCGCTGCCCCTTCCCACACGCAGATCGCGGCCAGGTGGGGCGGTTGGAGGGAGGCGACGTGCCACTGGTTGATCGCGTAGTAGGAGATTCCGTTGAGACCCACCTTGCCGGTCGACCAAGGTTGCCGGGCGGCCCATTCGATGCATTCATATAGGTCTCTGGTCTCCCTGGGTGAGAAGTGGTCGATGTATCCGGGAGACCGTCCCGTACCGCGGCTGTCCACACGGACGCACACGTATCCGTGTGGCACCCACTTCTCGGGGTCCACCACCTCCCAGTTCTGATATTTGTTGGTAGAACCGGCCGCCACGTCTGGGTGGTCCTCCACCATGCGGCGCCACTGGTCGGGGTACCCCTCCTGGAAGGGCAGACCCTTGGCGTATGGTCCGTAGGACAGGATCACGGGGTGGCGTCCCTCGTCCTGGGGTCGGAAAACGTCGGCCCGTAGAACGATCCCGTCGTCCATCGGGATGGGGACGTCCCAGTCGATCCTCATCCCGTCCCGGTCTTCGGTCTTGAAGTGTCCGCTCATGCTGCTCCTCGTTTCCTACTCGACGATCGCCACGGCCCGGGTCGGCCCGCCGTGGGCTCCCACCACCTTCAGAGGAAAACCGACGAAGGTGAAGCGGCTGCCCACCACCTCGGTCAGCACCAGGTTCTCGTAGTGGGTGATTCGGTGGCGGCGGCACATCAGGTGGATGGGGTAGACGGTCGACGCCGGGTTGTCGGGGGTGGGGGAGTCGACCCCGAACGTCTTGATCTGCTTGTCGAGGATCCACTCCCCGGCGGATTGGCCCAAGCCGGGGAACTCGGTGAGGTACTCGGGACGGTCGTGGAACCTGTCGTAGGTGGCCGTGTAGAAGAAGCACATGTCGCCGGGTCTGAGGTCCAGGCCGGATGCCTCCAGCGCGTGGTCGAGGTGTTCTGCGGTTATATCGGTCCTGGGCGGCACATGGGAGACGTCCAGACAGATGGCCGGCCCGTAGAACAGGTCGAGTGGCATCTGGTCGATGGTGGGCGCGGAGGGGTCGGGATCGAGATGCGAGAACGAATCGACGTGGGTGGGCCCGTTGTCGTTGATCATGATCCCCCACGTCTGGAACGAGAAGCCGCTGGTGAAGCGGGGGGCGGTCTCTTCGTGGGTGGCATGTTGGAAGGTCACCGTCTTCAGGTGGCCCGGATACACCCGCATGCCTTCGTAGATGGGTTGGGACAGGTCGACCAATCTTGCCATCGGCTCCTCCTCTCAGTACATGACCACGCCGGAGTTGACGTTCAGGTCGGCTCCGGTGATGGCCCTGGCTCGTTCGGATGCCAGGAAGACCACTGCGTCGGCCACCTCTCCGGCCTGGGTCAGGCGACGTAGGGGGGAGAGGCTGCGCATCTCCTCCCGGATCTGTTGCTCCTCGACTCCCCGTGCCTCGGACTGGGCTCGCACCACCCAGTCGAGGCGGGGTCCCTCGACGAACCCCGGGGAGACCAAGTTCACCCTGATCCCGTGTGGGCCGGCTTCGACCGCCAGGGTCCGGACCAGCCCGACCAGGGCCATCTTCGACGCCGTGTAGGGAGACCTGCCGTACAGGGGTCTCTTCCCCGAGATGGAGCCGACGACGACCACCGCTCCGGAACCGGCTGCCAGCATGGGGGGGAGCAGCGCCCGCAAGGTGAGGTACACCCCCTCGACGTTGACCGCGAAGGTCTCCCTCCAGTCGGCGGGATCGATCTCCCAGAGCACTCCGGAAGGACCTCCTATGCCGGCGTTGGCGACCACCACGTCTATCCGGCCCCGGACCGCCAGGGCTGCTTCGGCCATCGTCGCCACCTGGTCGGGGGACGTGACGTCGGTGGGTACCACCACCGCCTCGCCTCCGAGACTCTCGACTCGCCGGGCCGTCTCGGTCAAACCCGCCTCGTCTCGGCCGATGACGACCAGGACATCGCCCAGCCGGGCGAAACCCTCCGCTATGGCCCGTCCGATCCCCCGGCTGGCCCCGGTCACCACCACGACCCGGTCAGGCATGGCCATGGACGTCAGGGAAGTACTCGGGGTTCAGCCTGAGCCGGGCGCTGATGGCGTGGCCGAACATCAGCTCCGCGTCGGCCACCACCGCGGCCGGTTCCGCCACCTTGAGGGAACCCTGGGCGGTGCAGCGCTGGAACGTCACGGTCTTGAGGAACTTCCCCACCCACAACCCGCCCGTGTAACGAGCCGCCCCTCGGGTCGGGAGAGTGTGGTTGGTGCCGATCGCCTTGTCCGAGTAGGCCACCGTGGCATGGGTACCGAGGAAGGCGCTCCCGTAGTTGCGGATCCGATCCAGGTACCAGTCCGGGTCGGACGTCTGGATCTCGAGGTGTTCCGGCGCGATCTCGTCGGTCACCCGGCACATCTCGTCCGGATCGTCGCAGAGGATCACCGTACCGTGGTCCCGCCAGGCCACACCGGCGACGTCGGCGGTCGGCCAACGCTCCAGCCAGCGTTCCACCTCCACCAGGGTCTCCCGACCGATTCGCTCCGAGGTGGTGGCGAGGATGGCCGGCGAGGTGGGCCCGTGTTCGGCCTGTCCGAGCAGGTCACAGGCGATCACCGCCGGGTCGGCGGAGTCGTCGGCGATCACCATGATCTCGGTGGGGCCCGCCAGCAGGTCGATCCCCACTCGCCCGAACAGCTGGCGTTTCGCCTCCGCCACGTAGGCGTTGCCCGGACCGACGATCATGTCGACGCCTTCGGAATCTTCGAGCCCGAACGCCATGCCCGCCAGGGCCTGGACCCCGCCGACACAGAAGATCTCGTCGGCGCCGGACCGGTGCATCGCCCACAGTTGGGGCGGGTGGATACCCCTCCGATCCCGGGGCGGCGCCGCGGCCACGACGCGGGGCACCCCGGCGACCTTGGCGGTGGCGACCGTCATGACCGCCGACGCGATCAGCGGGTAGCGGCCGCCGGGGGAATAGCACCCCGCCGAACCGACCGGGATGTGCCGCTGTCCCAGTACGACCCCTGGCAGGGTTTCCTCCTCGAAGTCGACGAGCGTGCGACGTTGGAGACGGGCGAAGTTGGTCACCTGGTCGATCAGGAACTGCCCGCCTCGGCGACCCGGGGTTCCATCTGGTGGTAGGCCCGCCGTATCTCTTCGTCACCGACCCGGAAGGTGGGGGGCGACCAGCCGTCGAGCCGTTCGGACCATCGGCGCACCGCGGCGGTGCCCTCCTTCTCCACCTCGGAGATGATCCGTGACACGGTCTGTCGGATCTCCTGGGTGACTGACTCGGGGGTCGCCGCCGGTCGCTTGAGGTACTTCATCCGGGAGGATATAGGATGCACGATCCAGATGGCGACTGCAACCTCGTCGGGGTCGCGGGTGGCACCCGTACTCATCGCCTGCGGGGTGGTGACGGCTGCCGCGCTTCCTCCCTTCCTGACCGGGGCCACCGCGGTGGAGATCGGTTCCGACTTCCACCTGTCGCCGGCCCGGCTGGGGGGTCTCGTGGGGCGCATACTTCTTGGCGGCCGCGGCGACATCGGGACCCGGAGGTCTGCTGGTCGAGCGGATAGGTGGCAAGCGGGGGATCCGACTGGCTGCAGTACTCGCCTCGATCAGTCTGCTGGGGATCGGCCTGGTGGCGAAGGACATCCTGGTGGCCGGACTGTTCATGTTGTTCGGTGGGGCGTCCAACGGGGTGGCGCAGACCGCCACCAACCTGTATCTGGCTCGCAACGTTCCCGAGGGGCGACACGGGCTGGTCTTCGGTGTGAAACAGTCGGCCATACCCATCGCCACCACCCTCGCCGGCTTGTCGGTACCTCTGGTGGCTCTGACCGTGGGTTGGAGGTACGCGTTCCTGGCCGGCGCCGGGTTGGCGTTGGCCATGTTGGTGGTCCCCCCTACCCGAGTCACGGCTCGCCTCGGCGGGAGTCGATGGGTCCGATCCGGCCACCGGCGGGACGCGGGTATCGAACCGGATGCTCTATCTGTTGGCCGGCGCAGTGATGCTGGGGGTGTGGGGGGGCCAGTCGTTGGGCGCTTTCCTGGTTTCGTCGGCGGTGAGTGCGGGGATGGAACAGTCCACCGCCGGGTTCCTCCTGACGGTCGGGTCGGTAGCCGGAGTGGCCTCGAGGATCGGCTTCGGCTGGCTGGCCGACAAGGTGTCGATCCCCGGTCTGCGTTTGATGGCGATGATGATGGCGGTCGGTGTGCCCGGGTTCGCCGCGATCGGCTCCGGCCATCCGGCGCTTCTCTGGGTGGGTCCGGTGCTGGCCTTCGCTGGGGGCTGGGGTTGGTCGGGTCTGTTGACCTATGCGGTCGTTCGGCTGAGACCGGAGGCTCCCGCCCAGGCGACGGGTATCACCCAGACCGGGTTGTTCGTGGCGGCCACGGTGGGACCTCCTGCATTCGGGGCGATCGTCGAGGCCAGCTCGTACACCACCGCCTGGTTCGCCACCGCCGTGACAGCGGCGTTGGCTGCGGTCGCGGTGTGGTGGATCGACCGGACCATCCAACGGGGTTAACCCAGGGTCGATATGGCAGCGGAGATTTGTCCTCGATCCCAGCCGGCCGCCAGACCCAGGGTCAACAGGAGGCGCAGCTTGTGGGGCGCGAGCCCGCCACCCCATATCAGCCCTCGGGAGAGCAGGTCCGTCTCCGATCCGGGGAATCCATAGGTACGCCGGTAGGGCCTGCCCGATCCGGTGCGGGATGTGAGCGCCACCGGTATCTGCTCGGCCGCCGAGGTCAGCGGTTCTACCAGCGCCAGGGGGACGTGCCCGGCTCCCATGGCCCGTAACACCAAACCGTCGGGACGGGTGGAGAGGACCGCTTCCAAGACCGCGCCGTCGTCGCCCAGCCAGGTGTCGAGCATCGGAACCCGTGGAATCGGAGTGGCCACGTCGGGGACGACCACCCGCGGCGGAGCAGGCCAGAGCCATCGCACCTCGCCCTCTGTGACTTCGCCCAGGGGTCCCGCACTTGGGGATCGGAACGCGTCGGGGCGGGAGGTGTGGGTCTTCTCCACGTACCGGGCGGCGTGTATCTGCTCGTCGAAGACGACCAGCACTCCTCGGGCCCCGGGGTCGGCGGCGACCGTCACTGCGGCCAGGAGGTTGGCCGGGCCATCGGCCCCGGGAAGCTCGGGGTTGCGCATCGCGCCGGTCATCACCACCGGGACGGGGAGGTCCGCGACCAGATCGAGGACGAAGGCGGTTTCTTCGATGGTGTCGGTCCCCTGGGTGACCACCACACCGTCGGCCTCGATGCCGGAGAGGTGGCGGGCCAGATCGAGGATGTCCTCGACTCGGAGGTGGGCTCCCGGCACCCTCAGAAACGACTCCGCGCTCACCTGGGCCACGTCGGGCAGTCCCGGCACCGCCGCCACCAGGTCGTGTGCGTCCAGGCGGGGTACCACACCCGGGTGGCCGCTCGAGCCGGTCATGGCGATGGTCCCGCCGAGGGAGACGATGTGAACCCTGGGCACGGCGCCCGACCCTAGTCGGGGATGACCGCCACGCCCTTGACCTCGAGGACCAGCCTCGGATCGGTGGCGAGGCGCACCACCTCGACCGAGGTGCTGGCCGGACGGTGGCTGCCCAAATAGCGCGCCATCACCCGGTTGATGGCGTCCTGGTTGCGCTCCTGGTCGACCATGAACCGGGTGAGCTCGACCAGGTCGGTGAGCTGTCCACCGGCAGCCTCCAGGACCGCGATCAGGTTCTCCATGGTCATCTCGGCCTGGACCGCCGGATCCTCCGGGATGTGGTCGAACTCAGCCGGTACGTGCGGGTGGGAGTGGTATATCGGGGCCGCGGTGACTCCTGAGAGGTACACGACGGTGCCGGACCTCACCTTGATCGCCGGGGTATACGGCATGTTGTACCGGGGGTCGAAGCCGGTGGTGTGGACGGGTTCGATGTGGTTCAACTCTCTACCTCCCAGTCGGCGGGGAAGAAGAACGATCCCGAGGGGGGAGGAGCGGGGCCTTGTGCCTCGATCCAGCGGACCGGGCGGTCGGTGGTGTTGGAGAATCCGTGGAGGGCGTTGACCCCGGCGAAGACCAGGTCTCCGACCCCCACCGGTATCGACTGGTCTTCCAGGTGGGCCACGGCTTCCCCTTCGATGATGTAGTAGGTCTCCTCGAACGGGTGGTAGTGGGCCCCCCCGAGAGTGAGTTCGGGTCCGGTCGGATGGAACTCGACGACGAACAGCGTGTGGTGGACGGCGCCGTTCACCTCGTCGATCAGCATCGACAGGCCCACGTTGGTGGGTCCAGGGGACCGGAAGCCCTTGAGCTGGATGGGGCCGGGGCCGGGAATCGAGGAGGGATCGAACCTTCCCACGTATCGCGGTCTCCCAGACGCTCGTTCTGGCTCGGGGAGCGGGTAATCGGGCACCAGGCTTGCGGCTCCCGCTCGGGTTCTGGGTTGTGGGGATCTGATCCTCAGCCACCTGGCCGGTCGATCGTGAGGATTGTGCCACGAGTGGGGCACTCCCAAGGGTGCGAAACCGTAGTCGTGGGCTTGCAGTGCATGGCTCTGCTCCGCCACCCTGAAAGCGACCTGTCCGTCGAGGATGTAGAACGACTCCTCGTAGGGATGGAGGTGACCCGCCACCGTCCCTCCGGGAGCCAGCTCGACCAACGCCACCTCGAGATGGACCGCGCCCTGGTCGGGACCGGCCAACCGACGTGACCGCATTCCCCGACCGGGGTCTTCTTCCCAGGGGACCTCCTCGGATCGGACCACTGCCCAGCGGGTCATGTGAGTTCTTGTTCCCAGTCCCAGGTTTCGATGTTGTGTTTGATCCGGTTGAGGAACAGGACTGCGGTGGACCCGTCGAACGCCCGATGATCCCACGACAGTCCCAGATAGCCGATGTGGCGGATGGCGATCACATCCGACCCGTCCGGACCCGACACCACCGCAGGCCGCTTCGCCACCGTATCAGTCGACAAGATCCCCACATTCGGCACATTGATGATCGGAGCCGACATGAACGACCCATACGGCCCCGGGTTGGTGATCGTGAAAGTCGACCCCGAAATATCGTCCGGTTCCAACCTCCCCTCCCGAGCCTTGGAAGCCAACTCCCTGATCCGACGAGCCAACCCCACCAACCGCAAATCATCCGCATCCCGAACCGTCACCACCACCAACCCCCCCTGATCCAAATCAACCGCCACCCCAAGATGCACCTTCCGGAACACCCGCCTAACCCCCGCCTCCAAATCCAAAGACGAATTCACCACCGGAAACGCCCCCAACGCATCGATCGTCGCCCGAGCCACAAACGGCAAATAAGTCAAAGAAAACCCCTCACGGCGACGCCACTCCTCCCGCCACAACCCCCTCACCCGCTCAACCCGCTCAAAATCAACCTCAACCGACGTCCACACATGAGCCGCCACCCGCCGAGCCTCAACCATCCGCTCCGCAATCCGCAACCGCAACCGCCCCAACTCCTCAACCACCACACCATCCCCAACCCCAACAGACTCCACCTCACCACCAGCAGCAGCAGCAGGAACCTCAGCCTCCACCTCACCAGCAGGAGCAGCAGCAGGAGCAGCAGCAGCCTCCACAGCAGCCTCGGCCGGAACCTCGGCGGCAGGAGCCTCGGCAACCTCGGACGGAGCAGAAACCTCCGCCCCAGCCTCCCCCCGAGCCGCCAAATACGCCTCCACATCCCGCCGAGTAACCCGACCCCCCCCGACCAGAACCCCTCACCTCAGACAAATCCACCCCAAACTCCCTCACCAAACGCCGCACCACCGGCGACAACAAACGACCCGACGTGGCCTCCCTGGGGCGTTCGGCGGGCGCCGCGGCCAGCTCGAACTCGGCCGCCGTAGATCGCGCAGTCGCAGGTGCCTCCTTTGACACGGGGACCTCCTTGGGCCGGTCTCCCTCGTCGGTGGTCTCGCCCTGGTCGCCGATCACGCACAGGGGGGTGCCCACCGGTACGGTCTCCCCCTCCCCCACCAGGATCTCGGTCACCACACCCCCCACCGGAGACGGAACCTCGGTATCCACCTTGTCCGTCGAGATCTCCACCAACACCTCATCCGGCTCCACCCGATCCCCCACCCGCTTCAACCACCGCAGAATCGTCCCCTCAGTAACCGTCTCCCCCAACTGCGGCATCGAAATCGTCGTCGCCATCTAGTCGAGGGTCTTCTTGACGGTCTCGTAGATCCGATCCACCGAGGGCAATGCCAGGTCTTCCAGGCTCTCGGCGGCCGGCAGCGGGATGTGGGGGGTGGTTATTCGAACCACCGGTCCGTCGAGGTCCCAGAAGGCCTCCTCGGCGACGATGGAAGCGACCTCCGCACCCCATCCGCACACCCGCGGGTTCTCCTCGACCGTGAACATGCGGCTGGTCTTGGCCACCGACTCCAGGATCGTCCTGGCGTCGAGAGGAATCAGGGACCGGACGTCGATCACCTCGGCGGAGATGCCGTCTTGGGCGAGGCGTTCCGCGGCCTGGAGCGCCCGATGGTCATCAGGGCGACCGCCACGATGGTGCAGTCGGTCCCCTCCCTGACGATCTTGGCCCTGCCCAGAGGCTCCACGATCTCCCCGTCGGGGATCTCCTGACTGGTAGCCAGGAGGGACTTGTGCTCGAAGAACACCACCGGGTTCGGGTCCCGCACCGAAGAGGCCAGCAGGCCGATCACGTCCACGGGAAAGGAAGGCGCTACCACCTTGAGCCCGGGGATCATCATCGCCCAGTTCTCCACGCTCTGGGAATGCTGGGCTCCGAACCGGACCCCACCCCCGTTGTGAGTCCGGACGACCATGGGGATCGACACCTGGCCGCCGGTCATGTAGCGGGTCTTGGCAGCTTCGTTGGCGAGAATGTCCCAGCACACCGCCAGGAAATCGGAGAACATGATCTCAGCGATGACCGGAACCCCGGTCATCGCCGCACCCATCGCGGCTCCCAGGATCGCCTGCTCGGAGATCGGAGTGTCACGGACCCGATCCGGGCCGAACTCCTCGAGCAGACCAACCGTGGTCTTGAATACCCCACCGGCTGCC
>BPGJ01000010.1 GCA_026002975.1 Acidimicrobiia bacterium | reverse complement strand
CACGAGATCTCTGGTTGGTGCTTCCGTTCGCGGCTCTCGGGCGCCGAATCCGATCCGGTCGATGCCGCTCGGCTGGATCGGGGCGAGCTCCCGCTACGGCTCGGGCGGCCCGGGACGCTGCCAGGTCGGGTAGGCAGGACGACCGAACTAGGAGTGTGATCCCGACTGTGATCCTGGTTGGGGTCGTCGCCCTGACGCCGCTGAGCATCAGCGCGCCGTTCCGAGGGCTGGACGAAGAGAGATTCCCGATCGAGGCGTCTACGAGGCGGGTGTGCCGGAGAGCCGTCCATTATTCCACGACGACATCGCCGGGGGGTACATCGCATATGCCTTCTGGCCGAGCAGTCGCGTGCTGTTCATAGACGATCGGGCAGAGCTCTTCGGCGGGGAGTTCTATCGCGAGTTCACGCGCGCGCGCCGCGGCGACGATGATATGGATGGAGCATCTTCGAGGCGTACGGAGTCGAAGGGCGCAGGTCATTCGGGAGGAGGAGGGGCTGTACCGAGCGTTGCTAAGCGAGGGTTGGGACTGAGGCACGACGGGAGGAAGGCTGGGTGGACTTGGCTTGGCAGCGCTAGGGTTCCAGTCGGATTCGCCAGGGTCCAGCTGAAGTATCTCTCCGGTCGTCCCGGGGTTGCACTTGCAGCCTGACCACGGTCTCGTGCTGGGGAGCGTTGTCCGGAGTGGAACAGCGGCCTGAGGCTCTGGGAGCCTCACACAACGTAGGAAACGGGGGGCATCCCCGTGCACTGGGTGCCCCCCGCAGAGTTACCTCAGCAGCTCAAGGTGGTGGTCCGTTTAGAGCCGCAGGCTTAGCGAGCTGACTGGCCAAGCCCGCTGGCGATGTCGGAGAAGGTCACCGAGACACTGCCCGACCGGCGAAGGTGGATGGCGAGGATGGCGACGATGGCGATCAAGCACGACGAGCAGCGCGTACTCGACCATCGAGGCGCCCCGCTCTTCGTCGGAGAGCCAGGCCGTGATCTTGGACCAGAGAGCAAGCATCGAACCTCCTTTGGATAGGCTTGCGAGCGTTACGCTATCGGCAGCCGTGTACCTGGCCATAGGTCGGGAGACCCAAGTTCAGGTGCCTGCGGCGACTAGTCCGGAAGCGATCTCGCTGTACTGAGCGCTAACCTCGCTGCCTGCGAGTTGAACGGCTGCAAGCGCGACGATCGCGATGAGGATCACCAGTAGGCCGTATTCGACGAGGTTGGCACCGCGTTCGGACTGGAGGGCGTAGGCGAAAAGGCGGTTCATGCCCTCGAACATAGGCATCCAGCAAGGGATCGGCCATGGGCCCACAGGCCCAAAACCCCTTCTACTTGGGTTTGGCGATCCCCAGGCGTATTGCCTCGATGGCAGCCTGGGTGCGGTCCGACACCGACAGCTTCTGGAAGATGGAGGCCAAATGGTTCTTGACGGTCTTCTGCGATATGTAGAGCCGTTCTGCGAGCTCTTCGGTCGACGAAATCCCTCGGGCGAGGAGCTCGAGGATCTCGATCTCGCGGGCCGTCAAGGCCGCCGCGCCCGGGTCGAGTTTCGGGCTCGAATAGACCGCGAGTTCTGCTTCCAGTTCGGTGGCCGACCACGGCAGTGTCTTGCCGTCGGCCGCGGCTCGCACGGCGGCGGCCAGCATCGCCAGCGGCACCGACTTGGAGAGCACCCCCTGGGCTCCCCGCTTCACCGCATCCCGATAGACCTCTGGTGTGGCGTGCATGGTCACCATCAACGCCGGGACGCCGGCAGGGAGCCGCCTCAAGGCCTCCATGCCGCCGCCGGGCATCTCCAGATCGAGCAACACGACGTCGGCGGGCTGCCGCTCGAGGAAGCCGGCCAGCTCGTTGCCGTCTCCTACCACCCCCACCACTCGCATGTCGGGAACTGAGTTGAGGGCGTCGGCCAAACCTTCGGCGAAGAGGCGATGGTCGTCGGCGATCACGATCCTCAGCATCTCCTCAACCCCATCTGAACTCGAGGCTACTTCCCTCCGGACCAGACTCGATCTTCACTTCGATCCCGTTCTCTCTTGCCCGCTCCTTGATCCCCAGGAGCCCATAGTGACCGGCAGGCAGCTCGTCCGGCTCGAACCCGTGTCCATCGTCGATGACCGCGACACGCCCCCGGTCGAAATCCACCCACCCTTCGACCACCACCTTGCGTCCGCCGGAGTGACGGACCGCGTTGCGCACGGCTTCGGCGATCATCGCCTTGAGGTGACCGCCCAGCGACGGTCTGGGAGGGCGGTACTCGTCCAGGCGGATCTCCATATCGAACGACGCTGGAAGCTCGGTCCTTAGCTCCTCCAGGTGGCGTCGGAGCGACCCTCCGGCACCCGAGCGAAGGTCGGCCACGGCTCCCCTGACGTCGTCCACCAGGGTGCTCACCCGACTCCGGAGGACCTGGAGCTGTTCGGCCAGGGGTCCGTCGGCCAGGCCCTGCGTGATGGCCGCGTCCAAGGAGAGGCCCAGGGCGGCCAGGGAAGGTCCGATCTCGTCGTGCAGCTCCCGGGCCAGTCGGGTGCGTTCCCGCTCGACCGCTCTCCGGGCGATGGTCTCGAGCATCAACAGGTTGGAAAACGCCAGCGCCGCCGGTTTGAGCAGCTCTTCCAGGTGGTTGAGCTCTTCGGCTGCCAGACCCTGGCGGGTGGCGAGACTCACCCATCCCACCGTGCGTCCACCAACGTTGAGTGGGACCTGAGTGCGTACCGCCTCCTCGGGTGGCTCCCCGACGCTGCTCACCAACACCGGCCCTCGCTCTCCTGCCAAGTACACCCGACCCGACACCCCCGGATATGCGGTTTCCAGCACCTTGAGAGCAGCCTCGGCCACCGCGACCGGGGACACGGTCTCCGACGACACGATGGATTCCAGCCGGGTGAGGAGCTGATGGGCGATCTCGAGCTGCTTCGTCCGGTCCGCCAGGGTCTTCGCCTCGACCTGGAGATGGGTGGTCCGCTCCTCGGAGTCGGCGAGGAGTTTCATCACGTAGCCGACCAGGGCCGGCAACGCCACGTACAGCAACGCCGGGCCGGTCGCCCCGGTTACGACGCCGTTTGCTGAAGCGGCCAGGACGAACAACCCGGCTGCGAAGGCGCCGGTGGTGATCCCCAGCCTCAGTCCGCCGAGCACGGCGACCTCGGTGGCGGGCACCAGAGAGAGGAGGAGATATGGGCTGGTGGTGAGGCCGGTCAGGATGACCGAGGTCATCACCAGCACCACGCCCATCAAACCCACCAGCTCCTTGATCAGCGGTCGATCCAAGATGCGGGTTGGGGCCGAGGAGGCGATGATCACGTACACGCCCGCCGGTGCCGCCGCCAGGAGTGACAGCGGAGATCCCTGCTCTGCGACGATCGAAGCTCCAATGCCTATCACCAACCCGACCCAACGCAGGGCACCGACGAGCCGCATGACCAGGCGTGACGATCGGACCGGTTCCACTGCCTGCCCAGGCTACATTGCCGAACGTGGCTCATCGGGGAAGACGCTGGATGATCACCGGGGGGATCGGCTCCGGAAAGAGCACGGTGAGGGCCCTGCTGGAATCGAAGGGATTCCTCACTCTCGACGCCGACTCGCTCGCCCATGAAGCCCTCCAGTCACCTTCCGTGATGGCCGAGGTGGAGCGCATCTGGCCACGTGCCATCGTCGGCGGTCGAGTAGACCGGGGGAAGCTGGCAGCAGTCGTGTTCGGAGACCCTGCGGAGTTGCGCCGCCTGGAAGGGCTGATTCATCCCCTGGTCCGAGAGAAGGTACGGCGATGGGTCGAGTCGGTCCCGCCCGAGGCCGACCTGGCACTGGAGGTTTCGGTTCCCAAGGCCGTCGACCGCTCGGGCTGGACGCTGGTGGTCGTCTACGCCCCGGAGTCCGGTCGTCGACGGCGCCTGCTGGATCGGGGCATGGATCCCGAGGACGTCGATGCTCGTCTGGCCGCCCAACCATCCGACTCGGAGTGGCTCGATCTGGCCGACCTGGTGCTGGTCAACGACGACGATTTGGGCACTCTCGAGGCCGAGCTTTGCCGCTTGCTAGAGGAGAACGAATTTGGCTGAGCCAAGGGAAGCTCGATCCTACCGCCTCGGGTTCGGCATCACAGCCTGGAAGATCGGGCTTGTAGGCACCTTCATCGGCTCGATATTGGTGATCCGCACTCTGGTCGCCTACTCATGGGATCCAACGATCTTTCTCGCCTTCGGCGAGGAGGCTGACGAAACCTTGTCCTATGGGAGGGCCTTGTTGCATGAGGTGGATCCTCGACCTGCGTTGGGACACGACGGCAAGTTCTTCTTCGCTCTGGCCAACGACCCCTTTCTGCTCGATCCCGAAGATCACGCCGCGGTCCTCGACCGCCCCACCTATCGGGCTCAGAGAATGTTGTACCCGACACTGGCGGGCGGGTTCGGGCTGTTTCCTCCCCGATGGGTGATGTGGGGGATGATCGTCGTCAATGTCTTGGCTCTCGGGGCTGGCACCTGGGTGACGGCTCGATACGTCGAAGCGATGGGCGGGTCGCCATGGTGGGGGTTGAGCTTCGCCCTCAACCCGGGGGTCCTGTCGGAGGTGACCATCTCGGGGGCCGGAGTCTTGGCGTTGGCTCTCGCCCTCGCCGGAGTCTGGTTGCTGCGCCGTAATAGTTGGGTGGGGGCGACGACGGCGTTCACCCTGGCCGTGCTCAGTCGGGAGGTCTACCTTCTGGCCGTGTTGGGGGCAGGTCTGTGGCTGTGGAAGCGGGATCGACGGCGGTCCGTCCTGATGACCGGCATCCCACTGGTGGCCGCCGGGCTATGGGCCGCGTACGTGCGCTGGCGGCTGGCCGACCTCCCTACGAGTTCACCGACGATCCAGGAGATCGGTTGGCCGCTCCAGGGGATCGTCCAGGCTTTCGGCGGTTGGCTTAGGGATCCGTTCGACCTAACGGTGGGGCTGGTGGTGGCCGTCGTAGCGGCGCTGACGATCATCCGCACTGTCAGGATGCCCACTCTCCTCGACCTGACGACCGTCGGGTTCGCGGTGATGGTGTTCTTCCTCACCCGGCAGGTTTGGCAGAGCTACTTCGACATCAGCCGCGCCATCGCCCCAGTGCTCACCAGCTGGGTTCTATCGGCCCTTCGCCATACCCAGGCGACGCTCCCCAGCGCCAACCCCCTCATAGACTGGCCGCGATGCCGCCGTTCAAGGTCCACGCCGACTTCGCCCCGGCCGGGGACCAGCCCCAGGCGATCGCCGCGCTGGCCGAAGGGGTGAGGCGGGGGAGACCGGTTCCAGACCCTGCTGGGGATCACCGGGTCGGGCAAGTCGGCCACCATCGCCTGGGTGATCGAGCAGGTGCAGAAACCGACCCTGGTGATCGCACCCAACAAGGCGTTGGCCGCCCAGCTCGCCAACGAGTTCCGCCAGTTCTTTCCCGAGAACCGGGTCGAGTACTTCGTCTCCTACTACGACTACTACCAGCCCGAGGCGTACATCCCCCAGACCGACACCTACATCGAGAAGGACGCCACCATCAACGACGAGATCGACCGTCTCCGCCACTCGGCCACCTCGGCGCTGCTCACCAGAGACGACGTGATCATCGTGGCCTCGGTGTCCTGCATCTACGGTCTGGGGTCCCCCGAGCAGTACGAAGGGCAGATCCTGCGGCTGGTAGCCGGAGGTGGAGTATCCGCTCCAGGCCGCGGTCGGCGGCTGGTCGACATCCAGTACGAACGCAACGAGATCAACCTCATCCGGGGGCGGTTCAGGGTCAAGGGCGACACCCTGGAGGTGTTCCCCTCCTACGAGGAGACCGTGATCCGGGTCGAATACTGGGGTGACGAGGTCGAGCGGATCCTGCGGATGGATCCGATAACCGGGGAGGTGATCGAGGAGCTCGGCGAGATCATCGTCTTCCCCGCCACCCACTACGTCACCGCCCGGGAACGGATGGAGAAGGCCATCGTCTCCATCGAAGAGGAACTGGCCGAGCGCCTCGCCGAGCTGGAACGCCGAGGGCAAGCTGCTCGAGGCCCAACGCCTGAGAATGCGCACCTCCTACGACCTGGAGATGCTGCGAGAGGTCGGGTTCTGCTCCGGCATCGAGAACTACTCCCGCCACCTCGACGGGAGGGCGCCTGGGGAACCCCCATACACCCTCCTCGACTACTTCCCGAAGGACTTCCTCACCGTGATCGACGAGTCGCACGTCACCATCCCCCAGATCGGTGGGCAGTACGAAGGCGACCGATCCCGGAAGGAAGTCCTGGTCGAACACGGGTTCCGGCTCCCCTCGGCGCTCGACAACCGGCCGCTGAGGTTCGACGAGTGGCTGGAACGCACCCCCCAGGCGATCTTCATGTCGGCCACCCCGGGCCGATTCGAGCTGGAGAACTCGTCCCAGGTGGTGGAACAGATCGTCCGACCCACAGGCCTGGTCGACCCCGAGGTGGTCGTCAAACCCACCAAGGGTCAGATCGACGACCTATTGGAGGAGATCCGTAGGAGGGCCGCCGCCGACCAGCGGGTGCTGGTCACCACCCTCACCAAGAAGATGGCCGAAGACCTCACCGACTACCTGTTGGAGATGGGGGTTCGAGCCAGGTACCTGCATTCGGAGATCGACACGCTGGAACGGGTGCAGATCCTGCGGGAGCTCCGGCTGGGCGAGTTCGACGTGCTGGTCGGGATAAATCTGCTAAGGGAGGGGCTGGATCTGCCCGAAGTATCCCTGGTGGCGATCCTCGACGCCGACAAGGAGGGCTTCTTGCGGTCGGAGACCAGCCTGATCCAGATCATCGGGCGGGCCGCCCGCAACGTGGACGGCCAGGTCGTGATGTACGCCGACCAGGTGACCGATTCCATGCGGCGGGCCATCTCGGAGACGAATCGCCGGCGACGCAAGCAGATGGAGTACAACCGGGAGCATGGGATCGACCCGCAGACGGTGCGGAAGAGGGTGTCCGACATCCTCGAGCTAGTTCAATCACAGACCCAGCCGGCGGAGCGGAGGCGGCGGGAGGTGGATCACCGGCGGCCTCTGGACCTGGGAGGGGACGATCTGGTGAGGCTGATCATGAGCCTCGAGGAGGAGATGCACGAAGCCGCCCGAGAGCTCAGGTTCGAATACGCGGCTCGACTCAGGGACGAGATCGCCGAGCTGAAAGCCCTACGGCTCCAACCGTAAAGCCCTCGCGCTCGAAATAAGAGACGTCAGGGTCCGAGATCCCAAACCGTTTATGGGGTTGCGGGCGGCAAGTGTGGAGCAACGGTGTTCAGGAGCGCCTTAACCGGGATATCCGGCGCCGCACCTACTTGGTTGGGATCTTCTTCACCCGAGCATCCGTCATCGGCCTCGTCGGTGCCCTCATTGCCTAACGGGATTCCGAGTGGGCCATCACCCTCCGCTACATGAGCTTTGGATCTCTCGCCCAAGCCTGAGTCCGTATCCTCAACACTGAACCCGACGGGAAGGAGATGGCATTCCTAGCGGCAACCGGCTGGGAGTAACTCCACAGAGGCCGACGTGGCGTCACCCATAGACCCGGTCCCTGGACGGGACGGACTTCTGCGTGTAGTCGCTGTCCCGGTTTTGGTCATCCAGAGTGGTGGGCAGTAGGTGGGGTGAGGTTATAGGACTCGCGGCACTGACGGTTGGCGATTCATGGCTGCGTGTCGGTGGTTGCGAATGCGTAGGTTTTCTCTCCGGAGGGGCAATGGCGTGAGCAGCAAGGGTCACCTGTATCTCATGATCGCGCTCGGCCTTCTGTTGGGATGTGTGCTGGCAATCCTCGGGCTTGGATCGAACCGCGTAGGCGTCTATGACTTCAAAGCCGATTGGATCGTAACACGCGAAGCGTTGCGTGAGGGTGGCAATGCTTATGACACGCTTGGGCGGTTGGCCGAGCGAAATGGCGTGACGGTGGCTATTGCGACTGGTGGCTCGACTGATCGTGCCGATATCCACCCGCGCCTGCCAGGTGCATTCGTTCTTCAAGCACCAATCGTATTGATCGGTTTTGAGGATCTGGTGCTGATCATGACCGGCGTTTCGATCGGACTTCTAGTGGTGTTGGTCTCTTCGGGCGCTTTCAGGATGGCCTGGAAGCAGGCTACTGATGTTGCTGCTCGGATCGTTGCTGATCTATCCAGTATTGGAAACGTTGGTACTGGGTTCCCAATCTGTGGTAGTGGCACTGACTAGCGTCCTGGGCTGGCGTTTGCTGAGGAGCCGAGATTCCTGGTTGGGGGGCGGTTTGATCGGGCTGGCGACGACATTGAAGGTCTTTCCGGGTCTGCTTGTCGTACCCATGCTCTTCAACAGACGGCTCCGAGGAGTTGCTGGGATGCTATTGGTCTTTGGGGGTTCAAATCTGGCGGGTTTGGGGCTTCCGGGTGTCGATGGCCGGAGAGCACTCCAAGCTTTGCTCGAGGGAGGGGGTCGGTGGTCGGGGTTGGCGGCTAATGGTTCGCTCTGGGGTTGGCTGAGCCGAGATGCCGGCTTGGGTGCTGCGGGGATAGCTTCGGTGATCCTCATTGCGTGGTGGCTGGCGTGGAGGCGAGAGAGGATCGCCGGGCTGCCGTATCCGTTCTGGGTTGCTTCGGCGCTTCTAGTGGTTCCGCTGGGGTGGTCTCACTATGACGTTGCGTTGCTTCCGTGTGTCGGAGAGGGTCTTGGCGGGGAGGTTAGAACGAGAACGGTGTCGATTGGGATTTGGATTATCTGGATGATTCCGTTGCTGGGTTGGTTGATCGGCTTCGATATGGAGGGCGCGGGTGTGCTTTCGACACTCGTTCGATCTTCGGTGGTCCTGTCTGTCGGCCTGTGGCCGAATGTATTCGGGAACTGGCGATTGGAAGGCGCGGGTGAGGGCGACGAGGCGTTTGGACGCTCACACTCTGCGCTGTGAACGGCCGGCCGCGGGCGAACACATGTTCCGAACCTAGACTGCGAGCCCCGATCGACAGGTCTATGTCCATCGACACCATCCACATCAGGGGTGCACGCGAGCACAACCTTAAGAACGTCGAGTTGGAGCTGCCCCGGAACGAGCTGATCGTCTTCACCGGTCTGTCGGGGTCGGGGAAGTCGTCGCTGGCGTTCGACACGATCTACGCCGAGGGGCAGCGTCGCTACGTCGAGTCGCTGTCGGCCTACGCCCGGCAGTTCCTGGGGCAGATGGACAAGCCCGACGTGGATTTCATCGAGGGCCTGTCACCGGCGATCTCGATCGACCAGAAAACCGCCTCCCGCAACCCGAGATCGACGGTGGGCACCGTCACCGAGATCTGGGACTACATGCGCCTGCTGTGGGCCCGGGTGGGTATTCCGCACTGTCCGCACGACGGCACTCCTCTGGCCCGGCAGACCGCTTCCCAGATCGTCGACCAGGTGCTGGCCATGCCGGAGGGCACCCGGTTCCAGGTGCTCGCCCCGGTGGTGAGGGGCCGTAAGGGCGAATACGAGCAGCTACTCAAGGACCTGGCCCGTCAGGGGTTCGCCCGGGCCCTGATCGACGGGGAGCTGCACGACCTCACAGAGGAGATCCGGCTCGACCGCTACTACCAGCACACCATCGAGGTGGTGGTCGACCGGCTGGTGGTCAAGGGAGGCATCGAGACCCGTCTGGCGCAGAGCCTGGAGACCGCTCTCGACCTGACCGGGGGGGTGGTGGAGGTGGCAGTGGTCGATGGGCCCACCATGACCTTCTCCCAGCATCTGGCCTGCCCCAACGACGGGTTCAGCGCCGAGGAGCTCCAGCCCCGCAACTTCTCGTTCAACTCGCCCTACGGGGCCTGCCCCGAATGTTCCGGGATCGGCACCCGCTACCAGGTTGACCCCGAACTCGTGATCCCCCACCCCGACCGGTCGATCGCCGAAGGGGCCGTCGCCCCCTGGTCGGGCAACAAGATGCGCTACTTCCAACGGCTGCTCGAAGGCCTGGCCGTCGAACTCGGCTTCGATACCCGCACCCCCTGGAAGGACCTCCCAGAGGAGGTCCGCGAGGCGATCCTCTGGGGAACCGGCGACCGGAGGATCAAGGTGTCCTACACCAACCGGTACGGGCGGCGGCGGGAATACTGGGCCACCTACGAGGGGGTGTTGCCGTTCCTGCGGAGACGCCACGAGAGCGCCGAATCCGAAGGCGCCCGTCAGTACTACCAAGAGTACATGCGGGAGGTGCCCTGCGACGCCTGCGGGGGAGCGCGTCTCAACCCGGTTGCGTTGGCGGTCACCGTCGGGGGTATGAACATCCACGAGGTGGCCTCCCTGCCTCTCGGCCAGGCCTACCGCTTCTTCGACGAGCTGTCCCTGACAGAGAGGGAAGCCAAGATCGCCGAGCGGGTCCTCAAGGAGATCAAGGCCCGACTGTCGTTCCTCCTCGACGTGGGCCTCGACTACCTCACCCTGTCCCGTTCGGCCGCCACTCTGGCTGGGGGAGAGGCCCAGCGGATCAGGCTCGCCACCCAGATCGGCTCCGGCCTTGTGGGGAGTGCTGTACATCCTCGACGAGCCCTCCATCGGGCTCCACCAGAGGGACAACCAGCGTCTGATCGAAACCCTGGTGCGTCTCCGTGACCTGGGGAACACCCTGATCGTGGTGGAACACGACGAAGACACCATCCGGGCCGCCGACCACATCGTCGACATCGGCCCCGGAGCCGGGGAGCACGGCGGCTACATCGTCGCCCAAGGCACCGTCGACGACATCTGCGCCGCTCCCCGACTCCATCACCGGCGACTACCTGGCGGGTCGGCGCAGCATCCCCGTCCCCTCGACCCGACGGCCCGGGAACGGCCACCAGCTCGTCGTCCGGGGAGCCGCCGAACACAACCTGAAGGACATCGACGTGGCCTTCCCGCTGGGGAAGCTGATCGCCGTCACCGGCGTGTCCGGGTCGGGCAAGTCCACCCTGGTCGAGGACATCCTGTCCAAGGCGCTCCACCAGGCGATCTACCGGTCCCGGGTGGTGCCCGGCCGCCACCGGGCCTTAGAAGGGGTGGAGCATCTCGACAAGGTGATCGACATCGACCAGTCGCCCATCGGTAGGACCCCCCGCTCCAACCCGGCCACCTACACCGGCGTGTTCGACCACATCCGGGCCCTGTTCGCCTCCACCCCCGAGGCACGGGCCCGGGGATACAAACCGGGACGCTTCTCGTTCAACGTCACCGGCGGGCGCTGCGAGATCTGCCGGGGCGACGGCACCATCAAGATCGAGATGCACTTCCTCCCCGACGTGTACGTCCCCTGCGAGGAATGTCGGGGAAGGCGGTACAACCGGGAGACCCTCGAGGTCACCTGGAAGGGGCACAACATCGCCGACGTGTTGGACATGTCGGTGGAGGAGGCCCTGGCGTTCTTCGCCAACCAGCCCAAGATCGCCCGGATCCTCCAGACCCTCGACGACGTCGGGCTCGGCTACATCCGCCTGGGCCAGCCCGCCACCACCCTGTCGGGCGGTGAAGCCCAACGGGTGAAACTGGCGTCCGAGCTGGGGAAACGCTCCACCGGCCGCACCTTCTACATCCTCGACGAACCCACCACCGGACTCCACTTCGAGGACATCCGGCGGCTGCTGCAGGTCCTCCACCGGCTGGTCGACGCCGGCAACACCGTGGTGGTGATCGAACACAACCTCGACGTGATCAAGTCGGTCGACTGGGTGATCGACCTCGGACCGAGGGCGGCGACGGAGGTGGCAGGGTCGTGGCGGTGGGTACGCCCGAGGAGGTGGCGGAGGTGGGTGAGTCGTACACCGGCAAGTTCCTCCGTGAGGTGTTGGGCCGGTGAGAGGGTTCAGGTCGGGGGCGGGCGTGCCGATGGGTGGTGGATGATGGGCAAGCTGTCGGTGCTGATGCCGGTTTACAACGAGGCCCGGACGCTGCGGACGATCGTCGATCGGGTGCTCGAATGCCCCGGTGGATCTGGAGTTGGAGCTGGTGTGCGTCGACGACGCGTCGACGGACGGGTCGTGGCGGATCCTCCAGGAGTTGGCGGAGTCGGATCCGCGGATCCGGGTGTTCCGCCACGAGGTGAACCGGGGGAAGGGGGCGGCGATCCGCACCGCCATCGAGAACATGACCGGCGACTACGCGATCGTCCAGGACGCCGACCTGGAGTACGACCCGAGGGACTACCCGAAGGTGTTGGGGCCTCTGTTGGAGGGGAAGGCCGACGCCGTGTACGGGTCGAGGTTCGCCGCCTCGGAGGAGCGCCGGGTGTTGTTCTTCTGGCATTCCCTGGGGAACAAGGCTGTTGACCACCCTGTCGAACATGGCCAACGACTTGAACCTGACCGACATGGAGACCTGCTACAAGGCGGTGCAGGGCCGACGTGTTGAAGCGGCTGCGGTTGACGTCGGACCGTTTCGGGATCGAGCCGGAGATCACCGCCCGGCTGGCCCAGTGGGGAGCGCGGATCTACGAGGTGCCGATCTCGTATCACGGCCGGTCGTACGCGGAGGGCAAGCACATCGGCTGGCGGGACGGGGTGCAGGCCCTCTGGCTGATCTTCAAGTTCCGATTCCTCGACACACGTTTCACCTCCAACCCCGGGCTGGTGACCAGGCAGAGCCTCGGGAGAGCCCGTGGTTTCCGCCGCTGGGTGCTCGACCAGTATCGGGCCTATCTGCGGGGGAGGGTGGTGGAGCTGAGCCCCGGTCCGGGACACACCACCCAGCTGCTCCTCGGTTCGGAGTCGCTGGTTCTGGTGGAGGAGCAACCCGAGCTCGCCGAGACCCTCCGGCGGCGGTTCGGTCACCTCGAGAACGTCCGGATCGTCACCGGCTCGGTAGCCGATCCCCAGGTCAGGGAGGCGATCGGAGAAGCAGACACCGTGCTCTGCTTCGAGGACCTGCAACGGGTCGAAGACCCCAAGGGCTACCTGGAGGCGGCGGCCGAACTGCTCGCCCCGGGCGGCCACCTGCTGATCCACGTTCCCGCCGACCCGTCACTCTCCGGACCCACCGACGCCACCATCGGGCATCGCCGTCGATTCACCGGGGACCAGCTCGCCGATCTGATCGAAGCCGCCGGCCTGGAGGTGGTCGAGAACCGCCCCTTCAACGTGTTGGGCCGTATCGGCTGGAGGGTCCATTCGGCTCTGGGGCGGGACCGGATCGGCTTCGGCGAAGCCGCGGTCTTCTCGCTGCTGGTACCGGTGGCCAAGGGCGATGGAGGGGCTGGGCGGCTCAGGGGCCTCAGCCGGGTGGCGGTGGCCCGCGAAGGCATGACCGGACTCTCCGGCTCCCGGGTGGTCGTGCTCGGGAGGAGCGGGGTTCCTCGGCTCGCACCTCTGCGAGGCGCTGAGCGGCGCCGGGGCCGAGGTCATCTGCGTCGACAACTTCATCACCGGGACAGCAGCCAACCTCGAGAGGTCACCGAAGGTGAAGCTGATCCACCACGACGTGTCCCGCGAGATCCACGTCGACGGGCCAGTGGACTTCGTCTTCCATTTCGCCTCGCCGGCGTCTCCGGTCGACTATCTGCGGTATCCCATCCAGACCCTCAAGGTGGGCGCATTGGGAACCCACAACGGTCTGGGCCTGGCCAAGGCCAAGGGTGCGGTCTTCCTCCTCGCCTCCACCTCCGAGGTGTACGGCGATCCTCAGGTCAACCCGCAGCCGGAATCCTATTGGGGCCACGTCAACCCCATCGGTCCACGAGGGGTGTACGACGAAGCCAAACGCTTCGCCGAGGCGATCACCCTGGCCTACCACCGCCAACACGGCATCCCGGTTCGGATCGCCCGCATCTTCAACACCTACGGGCCCCGTATGCGACCCGACGACGGCCGGGCCGTGCCCGCCTTCTTCCGAGCAGCTTTGGAGAACCGACCGTTGCCGGTGCACGGCGACGGCACCCAGACCCGCTCCCTCTGCTACGTCGACGATCTGATCGACGGGATCCTGAGACTCGCCCTGTGCGACCATCCGGAACCGGTCAACCTGGGCAATCCCCGGGAGATCACCATCCTTCGGCTGGCCGAACTCGTCCAGGAGGTGGTGGGTCGCCATCCGGGAGTGGAATTCCATCCTCGGCCGGTGGACGACCCCGCGGTGCGCTGCCCCGACATCACCAAGGCCCGCACCCTGCTGGGGTGGGAACCCAACGTGGACCTGGAGGAGGGGCTCAGGGCCACCGCCGACTGGTTCCGACGAGTCTTGGAGTCGTAACCGGATCAGCCGAGGGATGGTTCCTGCTGCCAGAAAGACCGCCGTACGGTGAGAGCACACGTCGCGAAAGATCCAGCAGCCCACGAACACCCTGGCAGCGTTGTTGCCCAGGTCCCAAACCCAGTCGGACGACAGGATCGCCAGCGCCGCCCAGGCCAGCGACAACCAACCCCACAACGTCTCTCGGGTTCTCCAGCCGACTATGAGAGCGAACACGACACCGACGAGCGCCAACACTAGGTAGACCTGGTTGACCGTCGAGGTAATGGGCCACACCCCTGCAGCATCCAGGATTCCTAGGAATGGCGGAGCGAGGTTGCCCCGAGGAGTGAACCCCTCCCCGACAGTTCGGCTGACCCAGATGCTCCACAGTCCGAGCGGTAGACCGGTGCCGAGCGCTGCGACGGCCCGAATGGGCCGACGTGACTTGGCCTCCCATAAGGCCAGCACTAGAGCGGCCAGCAGATATTGCTCCTTTGCCAATCCCCCGAGGGCAATCAGGCTCCATCCGACCAATGGCTGCCGATTCCATTGCCAGAGACCAGTCAGGATCAATCCCATGGCCAGAGCTTCCGGGGTCAGCATCCAGACTGCCAGCCAGACCGCCGGGTTGGCGAACAGCAGGATCATGGGGAACCGCGAGGGCCAGGTCAACGCTCGCAGAGCCCCAGCCATGAGCCCCAAGCCCATCGCCGACCAGGTCACCAGGCCCATCACTAATGCTTTCCCGCGTAGCGCTCCGCCCAACGAGGCGAGAACAGGAAAGAGAATTCGGCGGTACCGGTAACCCGCGTGATCGACCAGATCGGGCACGAACCGACCCCAGGGATCGATCCCTATCGCGTAATAGATCTGGGCGTCGTGCCCGACTCCGAAGACAGGTTTCAGATCCGGAATCTGACTCGATATCAGCGGCAGGACTCGAGATCGCTCACCCACCTGCAGCAGCCCTGACCAGCCACCGATCGCATTGGCCTGGATCGCTATCAGCGCCAAGCCGATGGCGGTCCCCAGCGCGAACCACAGCCAGAACCTGCCAATCTCGGCTGCCGCCGGGATCGATCGGCCGTCCGAGCGCTCGGTATCGCGCTTCATGCCTGGGCTTCCTCGGCAACGGGGCCGCTCACTTGAACCAAGGGGAGCCTTCGGGACACAGCGAGAACCCTCTCCTCCGGTAGGAACAGCAGATAGCCGGCGGCCGCGGCCAGGAAGAACGGGATCAGCTCCCCGAACATGCCCATCCCGAGGATGGTTCCGACGTGGAAGACGATCCCTGCCCCGATCGCCCAAGGGCGCAGCCTGCGAGACCACAACCCGACGCCGACGAACACCTCCAGAGGAGGGACCGCCGCCGCCAAGGGCACCACCCAGGTTGGGGTGATCAGATCCGGCCTGATCGGCAGAGGACCGGCGGCGATGAAAGAGGCCAGTGGCTCGCCGGAGAGGAACCCCGGGTTGAGCTTGGTCAGCCCTGCGAATACGTACATCACGGTGATCTGGACCCTCACCGCGGTGACCCACGGGGTCGGTTCGGATTGCGCCAGGGCCAGCAGGGCGCACAGCAACATGATCAGATACAGGTGGTTGCTGTAGAGCTGACGATCGGTCAGGAGGAAACCGAGGATCCCGAATCCGGCCGTCCAACAGCCCACCCGCCGGGTCCCCGTGCCGAGCATCAGCAGTCCGCCGACCGCCCACGCCACCACCGCCGGCCATATCCAAACCGGCTCCACGGGATCGCCGAACCATGGAACCCGTAGCACCCCCGGACGTTGGAGCAGCCGGGCCTTCCAGACGGTCACCGGCAGCCGAGCGAGCACCGCTGCCGCCAACACCACGGTGGCGACGTCGACCCGGGATCTCACCCGCAGTGCCACACCCGCCGTTCCTCGCCCAGGACCACGACCACCTCGACCACGTCCATGGTCCGGCAAACATGGGGCGGAACCACCACGGCGTAATCGACGTCACCCCTCCCCGGAAGGGCTACCTCGCTCAGATGCAGCGGCCGCCGTCTGCCATCCGCCATCACCACTTCGAAGTCCGGGGACGTCGCCCGATAGGAGAACATCTGCCAGCCGAAAGGAGAAGGCTTGTGGGGAGAGAACAGCATCAGCAGAGGGACCAGGACCGTGAAGAGCAGGTAGACGACGAAGACGGCGGAGCGGATCCGGCTGGGCACACCCCTCACGCTAAGGGGAGGGGAGGACCGGTTCAACGACCCGGGTCGTCGTCCTCGTCTTCGGGTTTGCGGGCCGCCGCCAGGGCCGCGGCTCCGCCGGCGATGAGACCGGTCGCGGCGGTGACGAGTCGACCCAGGTCCATCCCGGTGGTGGGCAGCTCACTCACTTGGATTCCCGCCACCTGGGCACCGGTGGTGGCGGCGACCTCCAGCGGGGCGGTGGTGGAGCTCTCCTCGGCGGCCGCGGTGGAAGGCGGACTCCCGTTGGTGCCTCCGGTGGTGGGGGTGGTGGTCGCCGCCACCGAGCCCGTAGTGGTGGTCGTCTCGGGCTTGGTGGTCGTGGTGGTGGAGGCCGTGGTCTCGGTGGTGGTGGTCTCCTCCGGGACCGTGGTTGTCTCCTCCGGCAGGGTCGTGGTGGTCTCCTCGGGGAGAGTGGTGGTGGTCTCCTCCCGAGAAGTAGTCGTTGTCGTCTCTTCCGGTACCGTGCTGCCGGTAGTGGTGGTCGTGTCCTCGACGGGTGATGCCGCCTGAGCCAGGGCCGAACTCAACGGCAGATGCTGGACGGCCGGCGCGACCCACACCATGCCGGCACTCAGCGCCATACCCCTGCGGAGCGCCTCCCGTCTCGTGATGCCCTGCGATTCTCCCACGGTCCCCTCGTCGGTTGTCTTGTCAGACGGTAGCGTTCGCCGACGTGACGCGCACTAGGTCCGGGGACCCATGGGCTTCATGGTGGCTCCGCGAGGTCGACGCCGACCCCGACTACGCAGAAGTGGTCGCCCCGTTGATCCTCGACCTCCTACGACCCCGACCCGGAGGCACCTACCTCGACGTGGGATGCGGCGACGGGCGGATGATGCGGATGATCGAATCCAAGGTCGTGGGTGTGGACCTGTCGGCCGATCTCCTTCGCATCGCCCGGGAGGCGGGGCCGGTGGTCAGGTACCGTCTGCCGTCGCTGGCCTGTTTCGCCGACGGGTCGTTCGACGGCTGCCTGGTCTCCCTGGTGCTGGAACACCTGCCCGACCACGTCACCACCTTCACCGAGTTGGCCCGGGTGACCCGTCCTGGTGGGGTGTTGGCCCTGGTCGCCAACCATCCGGTGTTCACCGCCCCCGACTCCGGCCCGATCGAGGAGGCCGATGGGGAGACCACCTGGCGACCGGGCCGCTACCTGCGCCCCGGTCACACCGACGAACCGGTAGGCGAAGGCCAGGTCGTCCGTTTCCACCATCGACCCCTCGGAGACCTCCTCACGGTGGCGTCGATGGCCGGTTGGGACCTCTGCCGGATGGTCGAGCTGGGACCCTCCGCCAACCAGATCCGCCGTCATCCCCCTTTGGCCGCCCAACGGCACTTCGTCAGACTTCTCGGGGTTCGGTGGACCCGCCGTCCGGTGGAGACCTGACCGCCAATACCATCCGGGGCGTGGAGCGGCCCGACCTCGCCCTGGTTCCCGACCAGCCCGGAACCTACCTGTTCCGGGACCGTGACGGCCGCGTCATCTACGTGGGCAAGGCCAAGTCCCTCAAGAAGCGGATCGCCCAGTACTTCTCACGGGACCTCCACCCCCGCACCCAGGCCATGGTCGACGCCGCCGACCGGGTCGAGTGGATCATCGCCGACTCGGAGGTCTCGGCTCTGATGCTGGAGTACTCGCTCATCAAGGAGCATCGACCCCGGTTCAACATCAAGCTCCGGGACGACAAGTCGTATCCGTACCTGGCGATAACCCGGGGCGACGAATGGCCCCGGGCCCGGGTGATGAGGGGACGACGGAACCGCCGTCACGAGTACTTCGGGCCGTATGCCCACACCTACGCCATCCGCAAGACCCTCGACCTGCTGCTCCGCACCTTCCCGGTTCGGACCTGCTCCGACGCCGTGTTCCGGCGCCAGCAGGCCCAGGGCCGGCCCTGTCTGCTCTACCACATCGAGAAGTGCTCCGGGCCGTGCATCGGGGCGGTCAGCCCGGAGGACTACGCCGACATGGTCGACGGCCTCGCCGCCTTCCTGCGGGGCGACACCGACGAAGTGGTGGAACGCCTCCAACAGGAGATGTGGCGGGCCGCGGAGAACCAGGAGTACGAGAAGGCGGCCCGGTATCGGGACCGTCTCGAGGACGTCCACAAGGCGTTGGAACGCCAGGAGGTGGTCACCGACCGTCCCGAGGACTTCGACCTGATCGCGACCTTCGGGGACGACCTGGAGGTCGCGTTGGAGGTCCTCCACGTGCGGCGGGGTCGGGTGGTGGGTCGGCTGGAGACGGTCGTCGAACGATCCGAAGACGTCACCGACGCCGAGCTGATCGGCCACCTGATCGGCGAGATATACGGAGAGGAGCCTCCACCCCGGTTGGTGTTGGTTCCCGAGCTCCCTCCCGACGCCGAAGCGGTCTCCTCCTGGCTGGCCGGACGGCGGGGCGGCCGGGTCGAGATCCGCATCCCTCGCCGTGGGACGAAGCGGCGGCTGCTCGAGGTGACCACCACCAACGCCCGGGAGGCTTTCTCCCGGCACCGGCTGCGCCGTGCCTCCGACCACAACGCCCGGGCCCGGGCCCTGCGCAGCCTGCAGGAGGTGTTGAACCTCCCGGAGGCGCCGCTGCGGATCGAGGCGTTCGACGTCTCGACACTCCAGGGTTCCAACACCGTGGCCTCGATGGTGGTGATGGAGGACGGGCTGCCCCGCCGCTCCGAGTACCGGCGGTTCCGGATCAGGACCGAGGGCCAAGACGACTTCGCTGCGATGGAAGAGACCATCCGGCGCCGGTTCACCGCCTACCTGGCCAGTGACCGCAAGTTCCGTTATCCGCCCTCGCTGGTGGTGGTCGATGGAGGTGCGGGGCAGCTCAACCGTGCGTTGGCGGTCCTCGACGAGCTGGGACTCGACATCCCGGCGGTGGGACTGGCCAAACGGATGGAGGAGGTCTACCTCCCGGGACGTCCCGAACCGATCAGGATCCCCCGGGACGCCGAAGCCCTCTACCTGCTCCAGCAGATCCGGGACGAAGCCCATCGGTTCGCGGTCGAGTACCACCGGAAGCTGCGGACCAAGCGCATGGTCGACTCGTTGCTCGACGAGGTGCCGGGAATCGGCCCGGCCCGCAAGAAAGCGCTCATCCGGCGGTTCGGCAGCCTCAAGGCCATGAGAGCGGCTCCCGTCGAGGAGCTCGCCGAAGTCGTGCCGGGACCCGTGGCTTCCGACCTCTACGCTGCGCTCCATGGAAGCTGAACGGGGTCTCGCCGACGCCCCCCAGGTGATCGTGGTCACCGGGATGTCGGGAGCCGGCAAGTCGACCGCGGCCAACGTCCTCGAGGACCTCGAGTACACGGTGATCGACAACCTGCCTCCCCGGCTGATCGGGGAGGCGGTGGCCCACCATCAGGTGGTGGAAGGACGGAAAGGACTGGTGGTGGTGGTGGACGCCCGAGGCGGAGTCCCGGTCGAGGTGATCCAAGGGGCGATCGACGACCTCGAACGCCAGGGGGTGCGCACCCTGGTGTTGTTCCTCGACGCCGAGGACGCCGCCATCATCCGCCGCTACGAGGAGAACCGCCGGCCCCATCCGCTCAGACGGGGGAACCTGGCCGAGTCGATCGCCGCCGAGCGGGAGCTGATGGCCGCCCTCAGGGACCTGGCCGACGTGGTGATCGACACCACCGACCTCAACGTGCATCAGCTCAGAGATCGGATCACCGACCAGTTCTCGGGAGTCGGACCGGAACGGCCGATGAGAGTGTCGGTCACCTCCTTCGGTTTCAAACACGGCATCCCTCGGGACACGGACCTGCTGTTCGACGTCCGGTTCCTGCCCAACCCCCACTGGATCCCCGAGCTGCGGCCCCACACGGGTACCCATCCCGACGTGGCCCGGTACGTGCTCTCCAATCCGGACGCCGACGAGTTTCTCCGGCGGGTGTCCGACCTGCTCACGTTCCTGATCCCCCGCTTCAAATCCGAACACAAGTCCTATCTGGCCATCGGGGTGGGATGCACCGGCGGAAGACACAGATCGGTGGCCCTGGCCGAGGAGATCGGTCGTAGGCTGAGGGAGGAGGGCGTGGACGTGGTCGTGCGACATCGGGACGCGGAACGGGGTCCGTGATGAGCGGCCTGGTGGTGGAGCCGGCGGTCGAACTCGACCCCTTCCTGCTCGACCCGGCGGGCCCCCGGGTGGTGGCGATCGGAGGGGGCCACGGTCTGTCGGTCACCCTGAGGGCACTCCAGATGTACGCGTCCGAGATCACCGCCGTGGTGTCGGTCGCGGACGACGGTGGATCTTCGGGACGGCTCACCGCCGGGCTGGGGATCCCACCCCCGGGCGACATCCGCCGCTGCCTGCTGGCCCTCACCCCGGAGCCGTCGGTTTGGTCGGAGCTGTTCGCCTACCGGTTCGGCGACGCCGACCCCGACCAGGTGAGGGACGTAGAAGGTCACTCGCTCGGCAACCTGATCCTGGCCGCCCTCACCGACCTGGCCGGCGACTTCGCCTCGGCGGTCAGGCGGGCCGGGGAGCTCCTCGGGGCGGTCGGAACCGTGATCCCCGCCGCCACCCAACCGATCCGGTTGTCGGCGGTGATCGACGGCCGGACGGTGGAGGGCCAGGTGGCGGTGGCTCGGGCCCGGGGGAGGATCGAACGCCTACTCCTCGGCCCAGACGACATCTCCGCTCATCCCGAAGCCTTGGAGGCCATCCGTAGGGCCGATCAGATCGTGCTCGGGCCGGGATCGTTGTTCACCTCGATCCTCGCCGCGCTGCGGGTTCCCGGCATCGCCGAGGCGGTGGATGCGTCCGACGGAGAGCTCGTGTTCGTCCTCAACCTGGTGACCCAGGACGGGGAGACCCTCGGCTTGAGCGGCGCCGACCATCTGGCTGCCCTGGCCGACCACGGACATCTGAGGCGGACGGGAACCGTGGTGGTTCACCAGGGGGAGCTGCGGGTTCCCGACGGACTGGAGCAGGTCGGCGTGGACGAGCTCGACGCCGCCTCCCTGGGTTGGAAGGCCGTCTACGCCGACGTGGCCGACCAGGAGGCGGAGTGGCCGGCCCACCACCCGGCCAAACTGGGTAAGACGCTGGCCGCCCTCGGCTAACGTCCCCCGGGTGACCTACCGGTATCTCACCCTCGACCGGGTCGACCCGTCGGGTCTCCGGGTCCTGGTACGGGCCGACCTCAACGTGCCCCTCGAGGATGGTCGAGTGGCCGACGACTTCCGGATCCGGTCGGCCTTGGAGGTGATCCAACGGCTCCGGGAAGCCGGATCGGTCGTGGTGGCGTGCAGCCATCTCGGACGCCCCAAAGGACCCGACCCGTCCCTACGCATGGATCCGGTGGCGCGGCGCATGTCCGAACTCGGGGGGTTCGAAGTCCGGAAACTCGACCACGTGGTGGGCCCGGAGGTGGAGAGCGCGGTAGACGATGCTCGACCGGGCGACGTCCTGCTCCTCGAGAACACCCGGTTCGAACCGGGAGAGACCGCCAACGATCCCGCGCTGGCCGACCGGCTGGCCCGCCTCGCCGACCTGTTCTGCCAAGACGCCTTCGGCAGCGTCCACCGGGCCCACGCCTCCACGGTGGGCGTGGCCGAACGGGTGCGATCGGTGGCCGGACCCCTCCTCGACCGGGAACTCACCGCCTTGGGCAGGTTCCTCCAAGAACCGGACCGCCCCTATGTGGCGGTGCTCGGCGGGGCCAAGGTGTCCGACAAGCTGGGGGTGGTCCGCAATCTCCTTCCCCGGGTCGACGCCATGGCGGTCGGGGGCGGGATGTGCTTCACCTTCCTCGCCGCCCGGGGAGCCGCGGTGGGGCAGTCCCGGGTGGAGGAGGACCGGATCGGCGAGGTCGGGGAGCTTCTCGACGGTCCCTATGGGGAGCGCATACACCTCCCCGTCGACGTGGTGGTCGCCGACCGGTTCGACGCCGGTGCAGACCACCGGGTGGTGCCGGCCGACTCCATTCCCGAAGGGTGGATGGGCCTCGACATCGGGCCCGAGACGGCGGCACGGTTCGCCGACCTGGTGGAGAAGGCGGGGAGCGTCTTCTGGAACGGGCCCATGGGGGTGTTCGAATGGGAGGCGTTTCGGGCGGGCACGGAGCGGCTGGCTCGGGCCGTCGCCGCATGTCCGGGCTTCACCGCGGTGGGGGGTGGCGACTCGGTGGCGGCGTTGCGTCTCCTAGGGCTGGAACGGTCGGTCTCCCACCTGTCGACCGGTGGGGGGAGCGGGCCTCGAGTATCTGGAAGGAAGAGAACTGCCCGGGGTGAAGGTATTGGAGAGGTGGGTGGATGACCGAACGTAGGGATCTCATCTGTGGCAACTGGAAGATGCACGCCACACATCTGGAGGCGATCCAGAAGGTGCAGAAGCTGTCGTACCGGTTGGAGCCGTCCGACTACGAGCGGGTCGAGGTGGTGGTGGCTCCGCCGTTCACCGCCCTCCGTTCGGTGCAGACCGTCATCGAAGCCGACCATCTACCCATCCTGCTCGGCGCCCAACACACCCACTGGGAGAACGAAGGCGCCTATACCGGCGAGGTCTCTCCCGTGATGCTCGCCAAGCTGTCGGTCCGCCACGTGATCGTCGGGCACTCCGAGCGCCGCAGATACTTCGGAGAGACCGACGACCTGGTCAACCGGCGGGCGAAGGCGGTGATCGCCAACGGCATGACTCCGATCGTGTGTGTGGGGGAGACCCTGGAAGAACGAGAAGCGGGAGCCACCGAGGAAGTGGTGGTCGGCCAGGTTCGGCGCGGGCTGGCCGGCATCCCCCCCGCTGACCTGGGCCGCAGCGCCATCGCCTACGAGCCGGTGTGGGCCATCGGGACGGGACGCAACGCCGATCCCGACGACGCCGGGGCGGTGTGCGAGCTGATCCGAGACACCGTCGCCGGGATGGCTGGGACGGAAGCCGCCGCGGGGATCCGGATCCTGTACGGCGGATCGGTCAATCCTGGGAAACATCAAGGGGTTCATGGCCAAGCGCCACATCGACGGTGCCCTGGTGGGCGGAGCCTCCCTCGACCCCGACACCTTCGCTTCCATCGTCCGTTACTGGATGTAATAGAACGTAGAGGAAAGTCTTGTAACTGTCACAGGCGTCTGGTAGTGTCGAACACATGTTCGACCGGATGTCTGGGAACCGGCTGGAGAGTTTGAAGTCGACCTTGGCTGAGGTGACGACCGGGGCCCTCGAATCCGACGACCCGGCCGCCGCCCTGGTGGTGGTGCAGGAGGCGATCGACCGGCTGGAAGCCTTGGCTACCCGGCTCGTCGACCGGATAGAAGAGCGGCATCTGCGGCCCGGCGGACACACCTCGGTGACGAGCCTGCTGGAGGCGGAAGGCGTTCGGCGAGGGAAGGCCTCCCGGCTGGTTCGCCGAGCACGGGCGGTGTCGGAGATGCCCGTCGTCTGTTCCATGTACTCCGACGGGCAGCTCAACACCGATCAGGTCGAGGAGCTGATCCGAATGCGGGAGATCGTCCCCGACCAGTTCCGGGAGGGCGAGGAGATGCTGGCTCGGATCGCCCGCAACACCCGGCGGATCGATACCCTGCGTCGAGCCCTGGCCTACTGGCTGCAAGCCGTGGCCGAACCCGAGGCGCTGGCCCAGGCCCGGGAGCTCCAGGAGCGCCGCCGGATCTACTGCTCCCGCAGCTTCGACGGACGTTACCGCCTGGAAGGTTGGCTGGACCCGGAAGGCGCCGAGACCCTCCTCCGTGCGCTGGACGGCGAACCGCCCTCGAAGGACGATCGGCGGACCACCGCCCAGCGGAGGGCCGACCATCTGATCGACATGGCACGCCACCATCTCGCCTGCCGCTCGCCCAGGGCGGCGAGGCCCAGTGTCGAGGTCCACGTCTCCCTCGACGCGTTGTTGGGCAACCAGGTCGATCTGTCGGAGACCGATCGGGGCGAGGTCCTGGTCGCCGAGACCGTCCGCCGCCTCTGCTGTGACGCGGTGGTCGGCCGTGTGGTGTTCGGCCCCGAGGGAATCCCCGTGGAGGTCGGGGCCCGAACCCGGACTGTTCCCGCCTGGCTGCGTCGAGCCGTCGTCGCCCGGGACCGAGGGTGCCGATTCCCGGATGCGGCAGACCGGCAGAGTGGTGCGATGCCCACCACGTTCGACATTGGTCCAAGGGCGGGCCGACCCGCCTGGACAACCTCGTCCTCCTCTGCCGCCGTCACCACACCCTGGTCCACGAGGGAGGATGGCGGGTGGTCTACGAAGACGCCGGTTTCCGGTTCGAACCGGCCGGTGGGGTAGCCTGCGCGACGGCGAGAGGAAGGGACCCGTGACGTATCGGATCGTCCTGCTCAGACACGGAGAATCGACCTGGAACCTCGAGAACAGGTTCACCGGGTGGGTGGACGTAGACCTCACCGACAGGGGAGTAGAGGAGGCCCGCGACGCCGGGAAGATGATGGCCGCCGAGGGGCTCGACTTCGACGTGGTCCACACCTCGGTGTTGCTGCGGGCCATCAAGACCGCCGACGTGGCCCTCGAGGAGATGGGACTTCACTGGCTGCCGGTGAGGCGCACTGGCGGCTCAACGAACGGCACTACGGAGCCCTCCAGGGGCTCAACAAACGGGAGATGGCCGAGCGGCACGGGGAGGAGCAGGTCCATGTCTGGCGTCGCAGCTACGACGTTCCCCCGCCGCCGTTGGACCCAGACGACGAACGTCACCCCCGACACGACCGCCGGTACGCCGACCTTCCTCCCGAGCTGTTGCCGTCCACCGAGTGCCTCAAGGACGTGGTGGAGCGGATGCTGCCCTACTGGTACGACGTGATCGTCCCCGACCTGAAGGCCGGACGCCGGGTGCTGGTGGTGGCCCACGGGAACAGCCTGCGTGCGTTGGTGAAACACCTCGATCGGATTCCGGACGAGGAGATCCCCGGCCTCAACATCCCCACCGGCATCCCCCTGGTCTACGACCTGGATTCGGACATGCGCCCGGTCGGACCGGGCCGCTATCTGGGCGATCCCGACGAGGTGGCGCCAAGGCGCGAGGCCGTCGCCGCGCAGGCCTCCAAGGGCTGAGCCGCTACACTCGGACAGGTCATGGGAATCCTCACCGCCGTCGTCGTCGTTTTCCACGTCCTGGTGTCCCTCGCCTTGATCGCGCTGATCCTGCTGCACTCGGGTAGGGGCGGTGGCCTGAGCGACGTGTTCGGGGGCGGCATGGGAGGCAGCCTGGGGGGCAGCACCATCGCCGAGCGCAACTTGGATCGGCTGACGGTCATCGTGGCGCTCGTGTTCGCGGTCACCACGGTGGCGCTCACCTGGCTGCTGAGCTGAGGGTCTCCCCGGCTTATACTCGACTGGTTCCTCGTCGGAGTGGCGGAATAGGCAGACGCGCTAGGTTGAGGGCCTAGTCCGGGCAACCGGGTGGGGGTTCAAGTCCCCCCTCCGACACCAGCTCAGTCGCCGAAGGCGAACTTCACGTCCAGCGTGATGGTCACCGTCGTCCGCCCGGGTTCGATGGGTGTGGCGAAGGCTTCCTCGGCGAGCGCCGCGGTGTCGGTGAAGATCGGGACGGGGCTCCCGGTCACCGTCTCGGTGATCGAAACGGCGGGCCCCAGGCGCCTTCCGGCCAGTTCGGCGAGCTGGGTGGCCTTGGCCAGTGCGTCCTCCCAGGCGGCTTCCCTGGCGGCTTCGGTCAGCTCGGAACTGTCCTCCAACTCGAACGAAATCCCGTTGACGGTGACGTCGTCGCCGGCTGCTGCCACCGCGGCGTCGATGACCTCACCGGATTCGAACACGTTGCGGATCTTGGCTTGGACGGTGTTGCTCACCCGGTAACCGAGCAGGACCCGACCGTCGTTTCGCCAGTCGTACTCGGGGAAGATCGAAAAGCCGGTGGTGGTGATGTCCTCGCGGGCGACCCCGGCCCCGGTCAGCGAATCGATCAGCGCCTGAGCTCTTTCGGCGGCCCGGTTCGTGGCGTCGGCGACCGTGTCGGCGACAACCGACACCCCGAACGACACCGTGGCGACGTCGGGGGTCCCCAACACCTCTCCGGTGCCGGTCACCGAGATGCCGGACGTGTCTTCGGCCGCTGGGGGATTCTGGGTGGGAGTCTGTGTCGCCTGGACGGCTCCGCATGCCGACGTGAACAGAGCCAGACCGGTCAGGATGGTGAGGGTCGTCTTCTTCATGTCGGTTGGACGTCGGTCTCGGCTACGCGGTTCCCGGGGCGGCCACACCCCAACGGGTGTTCCACCGGTCCACCGCCTCGAACACGGGTCTGAGCGCCCTACCCCTCTCCGTCAGACGGTAGAGGGCGGTTCGGCCTCGTCGGATCCTGACCACCAACCCGGCCTTGATCAGCTCCCGTAGGCGGCAGGCGAGGAGGCGATGTGACAGGCCGGGAACGGCGGCGGCGATCTCGGAGAACCGTTCGGCGCCGGACATCAGGGCACGGAGGATCGCACCGGTCCATCTCCTGCCCAGCAGCTCCAGGGTCTGCTGGAACTCGGGACAGTAGGCCGACAGCTCCGCCATCACCCGAACCGTAACCCATGGCCGGGAATAATCCGGCGCCGATCCTCGGTTACCCGTGGTAACCGATCAAAGGAGGGATTTCAGTGGACGTTGTCGCCCTGATCGGACGCATCCTCTATGGGTTGCTCTACGTGGGTTCTGGTATCGGCCATTTGACCCAACTGGAGGCCATGGCCGGATACGCCGAGTCGCGAGGCGTGAAGCCGGGTAAGCCCATGACGGCCATCTCCGGGGTTCTGATCCTCGCCGGCGGTCTGGGTGTGATCCTCGGGGTGTGGGCCGACCTGGCTGCCTTGGGTTTGGCCGTGTTCAGCTTCCTGGCGGCGGTTCTGATGCACCCGTACTGGCGGTTCGACGGGATGGAACGGATGCAGGAGATGGTCCAGTTCAACAAGGACCTCGCCCTGTGTGGCGCCGGTCTCATCCAGTTCGTCTACTTCACCTCGGGGCCCGGTCTCACGCTGACCGGTCCGCTCTTCTGAGCACCCGGTCCGACGCAGCCTGGTAGGCGGGGGAGGGACCCAACGCCCATCCCAGGGCACCGATCAGGGTTCTCGCCCCCGCCACCCCGCCGGGTTTGGGCCGTAACCCGAGGACCGTCTGGAGGCGAGGCGGTATGGTCGCAACCGCACCTTCCAACAACACCCGATACCCGGCGCGGATACCCGGAGTCAGCGGCGGAGACACCAGGAACCGGACAACCGACGGCAGGTCGGGGGAACGGTCGACGTCGGGATGGTCCGCCAACCAGGCGGCCAGCTCCCCGGCGGTGTCGGGCAGCGGGTCGGCTCCTAGCATGAGACCCAGACGCTGCTGCTCGCGCACGTAGGCATCCGCCTGCTCCTCGGACAGCCCCGGACCCAAGACCCGATAACAGGTCAGGAACGAGTCGACCAGGGCGTTGTGCACCCAGGCCGACAGCTCCGGGTCGTCGGCGGTGTAGGGGATACCCCGGGGCGACAGTCCCCGAACCGGTCGGTGGGCCCTCCGCACCATCTCCACCGCTTCTTCCACCTCGGGGAGCGACCCGAAGGTGCTCACCGTCACGTAGTAGGAGGTGCGGGACAGCCTCCCCAGCGGGTCCCGTTCGTACCGGGAATGGTCGACCACGCCGGCCAGGACCTCGGGATGGCACGCCTGCACCAACAGCGACCGTATCCCGGCGGCGAAGACCGCCGGATGTCGATTCACCAGCCAGGTGACCGACTCCGGGCCGAACAGCCCCGGATCGCCCGGATAGAGGTGGGTCTCGACCAGGGGGGCCCGGTCGATGTGGGCGAACAGGCCTCTCACTCGCTCGGCGACCATGCGGCGGACCGGCATGGTCCCCATGATGACACGGGGTTTCGGCAACGGCTGCCAGCCGGATAGCGTTGCGGTCGCCGTGTCGTATCGGATCTGGCTTCTGGCCGCATGGTCGGTCGCAGTGTTGGGGGTGCTCCACGCCTTCGGCACCGTGGAGTACGTCTACTCCACTCGTCACACCTCCGACGGCGCCGTCTACGTGTCGTCGGTGACTTGCGGGCCCGCCGTCGAGGTCGTGTTCCTGGGGAGGTACGACCCGGACGTTCCAGGCCCCAACACTGCCGCCGACTGCACGAGGGCCGCCCGCACCCGGCTCCTGGAAGCGGGGGTGCTCATCGGCCTGGCCGTCGCACTGGCATTGGCCAGGAACCGCTACGGACGCCGGCCTCCCACGCCGATCGACGTGGCTCTGCGGCCTCTTCCCCGGCCCAGCCGGAGTGTGTCGGGACGCCGCTCCCGGTGAGTCACGTCGCCCGACGCCTGCCTCTCTCCGACCCGAAGGTGTCTCGCCAGATGATCGTTGGTATGAGCGCCAACCCGATGGCGATGATCACCATCGGGGCGGCCCTGACCGCCACCACGAAAGAAGACAACCCTTCGGCGACCTCGCCGACCGCATCGACCACCGCCGTGCCCACCAGTGCACCCACCGGAAGGGAGGACCAGGCCAGGGCCCGGCTCGCCGCGGTGACCCGCCCCAACAGCTTCGGGGGGCTGTAGATCTGGCGGATGGTGGCGGCCGGGACGTTGACGAACTGGAGACCCGCCAATGCGAGGAACAGGTAGAGCAGCCCAACCGGCCCGAACCGCGTGTTGACGAAAACGGTGTAGGCCAGGCCGAACGCGGCGAACCCCAACACCAAGGTCCTTCCCAGGCCGATGTGGCGAGCGACGATGGGGGCTACCACGGAGCCGGCCACTCCGCCCAGCCCGAACATGGCGAACAGCACCCCTTGCTTCCAGCCCTCGGCGGCCCCGACCAGATCGGGATCTGCCGCGGCCAGCACGAACGTGGCCTCCAGGAAACCGAACACGAAGTTGCCTGCCGCCAGCGCGATGGTCGACACCCTGAGGCGGGCTTCCCTCCACAGATAGCGGAGCCCCTCGGTGAGCTCCCGTCTGATCCCCGCCGGGTCGGGATCAGCCTGCCGGTCGACCGGGCCGATCAACACCAGGGAGAGAGCCGATACCAAGAAGGTGGCCGCGTCCACCGCGAACACCAGCGAGAAGCTGTCCGACGCCGAGATCAGCACACCGGCGATGAACGGGCCCAGCGCGACCGACAGGTTCTGGGCTGCGGTCACCCGCCCGTTGGCCACCGCCAACTCCCGGTGGGGCACCAGAGCGGGGATCAGGGTGAAGAGACCGCTCTGGAACAGGGAGGTGAACGAGCCCACCACGAAGGCCACCGCGAACACGACCCCGATTCCCTGGCCCGACCCGGGCTGGATGTCCCCGTTGGCCACCCAGGCCAAGTAGGCGAACGCCGCGGCCCTTCCCAGGTCGGAGACGATCATGACCGGCCTCAGACGGAGCCGATCGAGGAGGATCCCTCCAACCAGCCCGAGGATGAGGGTCGGTGCCGAGTCCAACGCATACGTGATCCCGAACTCGAGGCTGCGACCCTCCCGGGCGATGAAAGCCACGAACAAGGGGATGGAGATGTAGGCCATGTAGTCGCCCAGGTAGGAGACCGTCTGGCCCACCCACAGGATGTTGAAGCGCCTGCCCAGCCGGCTGGTGTCGGCGCGGTGACGACCACCTGCGATCAGAGTCGATCCCCCTTCCGCTCAGCTCCCTCGGGCCAGGTTAGGGGATGGTCCGCTAGCCTGCCCGCCAGATGGCAGAAAGAGCAGACAAGAAGGAGATCCCCCAGCTCGTCACCGAGCTGATCGAGATGTCCACCGGGTACGTCAAACAGGAGGCGTGGGAGCCCCTGAAGCGGCTCGGTCGGCAAGCCGGGTTCGGACTCCTGGGAGGCGTCATCCTGGCGGTGGCGGCCCTCTACCTCGGCCTGGCCACCTACGCGGCCTGGAGGCAGATCTTGCCGGAGGGCGATTGGTGGAAGGTGGCGGCCAGGGGTCTCACCGTGGTGGTCACCGGAGCGGGAGCCGGATTGATCATGTGGAGGGCGACACGCTGATGGTGACCAGACAGGAGATCGAAGCCAAAGCCCGTCAGATCCAGGAGGCGGTGGAGGAGACCCGCTCGGCGATGGCCGACACCGCTGTGCTGGCCGGGTTGGCGGTGGTGGCGGCGGTGGGTATCGCCTACCTGATCGGCCGTCGCAAGGGGTCACGGTCCCGCACCGTCGTGGAGGTCTACGAGGTCAAGTAGCCGCGGCTCTACGGGCGGCCTCCCTGTCCGGGCCACCGTCGGCGGGACGCAGCCTGATCACCACCGTCCGGCCGGGGCGGAGCCGGATCCGCCTGAGCAGGCGCCGCTCGGATCTCTGTCGGCGCAGGATCCCCAAGAACACGAGAGCCGCCCCGGCCAGGAGGCGGCCCTGGTCGCCGGTCCTGAGCCCCTCGAACGACCTGCCGAGCCCCGAAGACACAAGCCGAGACGGATCGAGCAATCCGGGCATGCGACTACGGTAGCCGACGAAATGCTGAGCCCACGCGCCACCCGTATCGTGGTATGGATCGCCGTCGTGGCGATGGTCTTGACTCTGGTGGCTTCGGTGGCGTCGGTACTCCGCTGAACCGAGAGGACCGCGGCGATGAAGGTGATTCTGCGTCAACCCCGGCGGGAGATCCAGGTGGACGGTGTGACCACCGTCGCCCAGCTCCTGAAGAAGCTGGACCTGGTCGCCGAGTCGGTTCTGGTCATCCGCGGCGACGAGCTGTTGACCACCGACGCCCGACTGTCCGACGACGACGTCGTCGAGCTGCGCCCTGTGATCTCGGGGGGAGCGACCGTATGAAGTGCCGAGTCTGCCGGGGCAAGGCGGTCATCGAGGTTCGGCGTCACAACGCCGCGTTCTGTCGGGATCACTTCGTCGAGCACGTCCAACGGCAGGTGGCCAGGACGATCCACGACTTCCGGATGTTTAGCCCCACTGAACGGCTGGTCTTGGGGGTGTCGGGCGGGAAGGACAGCCTGGCGTTGTGGGACGTCCTAACCGACCTGGGCTATCGGGTCGACGGGGTGTACCTCGACCTGGGGATCGACGGATACAGCCCCGACAGCCTCACCTACAGCCGGCGTTTCGCCGAGAAGAGGGGACTCGACCTCGAGGTGGTGGACCTGAAGCACCGATACGGGTTCTCGATCCCCGAGGCGGCCAAGGCCAGCCGACGGACCCCCTGCTCGGCCTGCGGGCTGTCCAAACGCTACATCCTCAACCAGGTGGCGGAAGAAGGCGGATACGACGTGCTCGTCATGGGTCACAACCTCGACGACGAGGCCGCGACCCTGTTCGGCAACGTCCTCCAATGGAACGTGGGCTACCTCGCCCGGCAGCGTCCCGTCCTCCCCGCCAGCGACGACGGGTTGTGCAGGAAGGTCAAGCCGCTGGTCAGGGTGGCGGAACGGGAAACCGCCGCCTACGCGGTCCTGCGGGGCATCGAATACGAGGTGGAAGAGTGCCCCATGGCGGCCGGCAACACCATCAACCGGTACAAGGAGTGGCTGAACCGTCTCGAGGACCGGTCGCCTGGTCTGAAGGCCCAGTTCCTGTTCGGTTTCTGGGAGCGGGGCCAGCAGGGCTTCACCGACGCCGAGTCGGTCGAGCTGACCACCTGCACGACCTGCGGGGCCCCGACCACCGGCGAGGTGTGCGCTTTCTGTCGGCTCCAGGCCGTAACCCTGGTCGAGGTGGGTCGCCGCCGGGAGGCGGCGGGTGGCTGACCCGCTGAGAGAGGGGGGAGAGCGTCCTCCTCATCGACGGCAAGGGGCGTCGATACCTGGTCAAGCTCTCCTCCGGCTCCACCTTCCAGTACCACCTGGGGGTGGTGCCCCACGACGACATCGTCGGACGTCGTGAGGGCGAGGAAGTGTCTTCCTCGGCTGGTGGCCGCCTGCTGATCCTGAGGCCCCGCCTCGCCGACTTCATCCTCAAGATGCCCCGCGGGGCCCAGGTGGTGTACCCGAAGGACATAGGGCCGATCCTCGTGTGGGCCGACATAGCCCCAGGACTCACCGTCTTGGAGGCCGGCACCGGTTCCGGGGCCCTGACCATCGCGTTGACCCGGGCGGTGGGCCCTCAGGGGAGGGTGGTGAGCGTCGAACGACGAGCCGACCACGCCGAACACGCCGAGAAGATGATCCGCCGCTGGTTCGGTGAGGTGCCCGCCCAGCTGGATCTGAAGGTGGGGGAGGTCGAGGAGATCATGGAGGGCGAACAACCCGACAGGATCGTCCTCGACCTACCCGAACCGTGGCACGCCGTGGAGGTCGCGGTTCGTAGACAGCCGGGAGGGGGGATCTTCTGTTCGTACCTGCCGACCGTCCCCCAGGTGCAGACCCTGGTCGAGACCCTCGAGGGATCCGGGGGTTACCGACAGATCGAAGTATTCGAGACGCTCCACCGCACCTGGAACGTGTCGGGGAGGTCGGTCCGGCCCGACCATCGCATGGTGGGGCACACGGGGTTCGTGGTGGTGGCTCGCCGGGCCGGCTGACCGGTCAGGGCTCCAGGAAGATGCACTCCCCCGGGCACTCCTCGGCGGCTTCGATCACGATGTCCTCCTGACCGGCAGGCACCACCGCCAAACCCTGGGCACCCTGGGGATTCCCCTTGGCCTCGGCGTAGATCTTGTCGCCCTCCCGTACGTAGGCCAAGCCGTCGTCGAGCAACACGAACACGTCCGGGGCGATCTCCTCGCAGAGACCATCCCCGGTGCAGAGATCCTGATCGATCCAAACCTTCATGGGCGACCCCCAGTCTACCCGGCGAGCTCTCTCCAGAATTTGGTCCTGAGAGGAAACCCAACCCCTCCGTATACTGCGCGACGGGTGACCTCCCTACCAGGAGACGAGCGAGATGAGCGACAGAAGGTTTGGTGACGACCCGGCGGAGCTGAGGAGGACCATCGCCGTCCTCCAGTCCGAGGTCGACGCGCTTCGTCGCCGGGTGCAGGAAGCGCCCTACCGGATCGCCGAGCTGGAACAGCGCCTCAGTCAGACCCAGTCCCAGCTCGAGAGGACTCTGCGGCAGAACGAGAAGCTGTCGTCGGTCTTGGAGGAGGCTCGGGAGCAACTGTCGGTCCTCCGTTCCGAAGTGGAGAAGCTGACGTCGCCCCCCAACAGTTTCGGGACGGTGCTGGGCGTGAACGAAGACGGCACCGTCGACATCGTCACCGGGAACCGGAAGCTCAGGGTGGCGGCCCAACCCACCATCGAGGTGAAGCAGCTCCAACGGGGCCAGGAAGTCCTCCTCAACGAGAGCTTCACGATCGTCGACGTCCGAGGGTTCGACACCCGGGGCGAGGTGGTCCGGGTCCGTGACAAGCTGGCCGACGGCAGGCTGGTGGTCATGGCCCACGCCGACGACGAGCAGGTGGTGGGCATCGCCGACAGCCTCAAGGACGAGCCGCTCCGGGTAGGGGACTACGTCCGGATCGACGAACGGTCGGGCCTGGCTTTCGAACGGCTCGCTCGACCCGAGGTGGAAGAGCTGGTGCTGGAAGAGGTTCCCGACGTCACCTACGAACAGGTGGGAGGCCTGGCCGCCCAGATCGAGGAGATCCGCGACGCGGTGGAGCTCCCCTACGTCCACCGTGACCTGTTCGCCCGGTACGGACTGGTGCCGCCCAAGGGGATCCTCCTCTACGGCCCTCCCGGATGCGGCAAGACCCTGATCGCCAAAGCCGTCGCCAACTCGCTGGCCAAGGCGGTGGCGGAACGCACCGGGCGGCCCGACGCCCGCAGCTACTTCCTCAACGTGAAAGGCCCCGAGCTGCTCAACAAGTGGGTGGGGGAGACCGAGCGCCAGATCCGACTGATCTTCCAGCGGGCCAAGGAGAAGTCGGACGAGGGGGTGCCGGTCATCGTCTTCTTCGACGAGATGGACTCGCTGTTCCGCACCCGGGGAACCGGTATCTCGTCGGACGTCGAATCCACCATCGTCCCTCAGCTCCTCTCCGAGCTCGACGGAGTCGAGTCGCTCAAGAACGTGATCGTGATCGGGGCTTCCAACCGCGAGGACCTGATCGACCCGGCGATCCTGCGGCCCGGCCGTCTCGACGTGAAGATCAAGATCAACCGTCCCGACGCCGAAGCGGCCCGGGAGATCTTCTCGATCTATCTCGGCCCCGACGTGCCCCTCGACCCCGAAGAGGTGGCGTCCGCCGACGGAGACCCCCAGAAGGCCGTCGACCGGATGATCGAACGCACCGTCGAAGCCATGTACGCCGAATCCGAAGACAACCGGTTCCTCGAGGTGACCTACGCCAACGGAGACAGAGAGGTCCTGTACTTCAAGGACTTCGCTTCCGGTGCCATGATCGAGAACATCGTCCGGCGGGCCAAGAAGGACGCCATCAAACGCGAGATCGCGGGTGGTCCGACGGGTCTCCGCACCTCCGATCTGCTGGCCGCGATCAAACAGGAGTTCCGGGAGCACGAGGACCTGCCCAACACCACCAACCCCGACGACTGGGCCCGCATCTCCGGAAAGAAGGGGGAGCGGATCGTCTACGTGCGGACCCTGCTGGGAGGAGAAGGGGAGAGCCGGATGGTGGAGGCGGTCTCGACCGGGCAGTACCTGTGATGGTCGGGTGATGGCTCTCCGCAAGGTCCTCGGCACCGAAACCGAGTACGGGGTCATCATCCGGGGCCAACCCGACTTCAACCCGGCGCTCGCGTCGGCTCTGGTCATCAACTCCTATCCGGGTGATCGGGTGCGGGTCCAGTGGTCCTACGAGGAGGAGTCTCCCGGGCGGGACGCCCGGGGGTTCGGACACGAGGGTTTCGGCGTGGCGGACCCCGAGTCGGCGCTGGTCAACGCGGTGCTGGGCAACGGGGCCAGGCTCTACGTGGACCACGCCCACCCCGAGTACTCCAGTCCGGAGTGTTGGGACCCGTTGGAGGGCGCGCTGTACGACAAGGTCGGTGAGCTGGTCATGGCCAGGGCCGCGAACCGGGCTCAGGCCACCCTGCCCGAGGGTCGGCGTCTACGCCTCTACAAGAACAACTCGGACGGGAAGGGCAACTCGTACGGGGCCCACGAGAACTATCTGCTGTCCCGGGAGACCCCGTTCGGTCAGGTGATCCGGTTCCTCACCACCTTCCTGGTGACCCGTCAGGTGTTCACCGGAGCGGGGAAGGTGGGGTCGGAGAACGGCCGGCCACCGGTGCCCTACCAGATCACCCAACGAGCAGACTTCTTCGAGGAAGTGGTGGGCCTGGAGACCACCCTCAAACGTCCCATCGTCAACACCCGGGACGAACCCCACGGCGACCCGGGCAAGTACCGGCGCCTCCACGTGATCATCGGCGACGCCAACCTGTCCGAGGTCCAGACCTTCCTCAAGTTGGGGGTCACCGCCCTGTTCCTGTCGGCCATGGAAGACGGGGCCCTTCCCGACCCGATCGAGCTGGCCGACCCGGTGAAGGCCTGCTGGCAGGTGAGCCACGACCTGGAGCTCCGTCAGCCGCTGGACCTGGCCGAGGGAGGAACCGCCACCGCTCTCGACATCCAGGGTCGGTATCTCGAATGGCTCGCCAAGTACGCCGAGCGTGAACTCGACGAACCGGTGTGGGACCGGGTGATCGACGAATGGGAGAAGACCCTGGAGCTGCTCGAAACCGACCCCTCCCGACTGGCCGACACCCTCGACTGGGTGGCCAAACGGCGGCTCCTCGAAGCGTACGTCGCCAGGGACGGGCTCGCCTGGGACGACCCGAAGCTCCGCCAGCTCGACCTCCAGTACCACGACGTCGACCCGGCGTCCGGGCTGTACCACCGGTTGGTCGCCCGGGGTCGGATGCGCCGTCTCTTCACCGACCAGGAGATCGCCCGGGCCGAGCTCCAACCCCCCGAGAAGACCAGGGCCTACTTCCGGGGTCGCTGCGTCTCCCAGTTCAGGGAGGCGCTGGTAGCCGCCAACTGGGACTCGCTGGTCTTCGACATCGGCGAGCCACATCTCAAGCGCATCCCTATGATGGAACCGTTGCGCGGCGATCGCGCCAGGGTCGGCCCGCTGCTCGATCGTGTGGCAGATGCGGCCGAGCTGATCGAGGCGTTAGGAGGCTGAAATGGCCGAACAGGAGAGGGCTCGTCGTAAGACCCGTGAGGGTCGCGAAGGAGCCGAAGAGATCGAAGAGACGACCGTCGCCGAGGCGGACACCGAGGCGGTGGACGAGCTCCTCGACGAGATCGACGCGGTGCTGGAGGAGAACGCCGAGGAGTTCGTCCGCAACTACGTCCAGAAGGGCGGACAGTAGGTCCGGCCGGCGCGGTCGGGGCCCGAGATCCAGCTCGGTTCCCGATCCCATTAGCATCGCCCGGGTGATCGGACCGACGCCGATACCGTTGGGTGAGCCCGTGCCGGGCTCCAGCTTCGTGGGGCTCCTCGATTCGCTGGGTCTGGCGCCCCGCTGGGAGGTACCTCCCGGTGCCACGCCCGCCGGCCTGCCCGAAGGCACCACCGTGCTGGCCCTTCGACATGAGGAAGGGGTGGTGATGGCGGGTGATCGGCAAGCCACCGAAGGTCATCTGGTGGCCCATCGCTACATCCAGAAGGTGTTTCCCGCCGACCGTTTCTCGGCGGTGGCGATCGCCGGAACCGCCGGTCTGGCGATGGAGCTCGTGCGGCTGTTCCAGGTGGAGTTGGAGCACTACGAGAAGATCGAAGGCACCCGCCTCTCCCTGGAGGGCAAGGCCAACTTCCTGGCCAGGCTGGTTCGGGGTCAGCTCCCCATGGCGATGCAGGGACTCGTGGTGGTCCCGATGTTCGCCGGCTACGACGAGACCGACCGCCGGGGCAGGCTGTTCACCTTCGACGTGGTGGGTGGCCGATACGAGGAGAGGGACTACGGGTCCACCGGGTCGGGCGCCCGCCTCGCCAAGTCGTACCTCCGTTCGGTGTACCGGCCCGACGTCGACCGGGTGCGGGCGGTCGAGCTGGCGGTCGCCGCTCTGGTCGCCGCCTCCGAGGAGGACACCGCCACCGGCGGACCCGACCTGCGGAGAGGCATCCTCCCCAACGTGTATTCGATCGACGCCCAAGGCGTCCACGAGGTGGACGAAGCCGAGGTCAGGGCCGCGGCCGAACGGGCCGTCGAGGAGGCGCTGTGACCGTCCCCTTCTACGTAGCACCCGAACAGCTCGTCCGGGACAAGGCCGAGTTCGCCCGGAAGGGGATCGCCCGGGGACGATCGATCGTCGCCATCGAATACGACCGCGGGGTGCTGCTCCTCGCCGAGAACCCGTCCCGGGTGCTCCACAAGATCAGCGAGGTGTACGACCGGATCGCCTTCGCCGGGGTCGGCAAGTACAACGAGTTCGAGACCCTCCGCAAGGCGGTGATCCGCCAAGCCGACATAACCGGCTACATGTACGCTCGGGGCGATGTCACCGCCATGGGTCTGGCAACCGCCTTCTCCCAGACCCTGGGCCACATCTTCATCCACGAACTCAAACCCTTCGAGGTGGAGATCCTCATCGCCGAGGTGGGGGAGAGGCCCGGGGAGAACAAGCTGTTCAAGATCTCCTACGACGGCACCCTGTACGACCAGCAGGGCGTGGCGGCCATAGGCGGCAAGAGCGAGGAGCTGGAGAGGGCTCTCCGGGACGGGTTCTCCGAAGGGTTGGGCCTCGACCAGGCGATCAGACTGGGAGTGGAGGCGTTCCGCACCGCCGAGGGCCGGGAGTCGGAGGGATGGGAGGCCGCGGTGTTGGACCGGACCAACGGCCGGCGCGCCTTCCGGCGTCTAACCGACGAGGAGCTCCGCTCGGTCGTGTGATCTTCCCGCCCACATCGCCCGGCGATGGTTAGCCTGCCGGGAGATGGACCGCCGGATCTTCGGCCTGGAGAACGAGTACGGGGTCACCTGCACCCTGCGGGGGCAGCGCCGACTCAGCCCCGACGAGGTGGCCCGCTACCTGTTCCGGAGGGTGGTGTCGTGGGGCCGTTCCTCCAACGTGTTCCTGGAGAACGGAGCCCGGCTGTATCTCGATGTGGGCAGCCACCCCGAGTACGCGACCCCGGAATGCGACAAGCTGATCGACGTGGTCGCCCACGACAAGGCGGGGGAGCGGATCCTCGAGAGCCTGGTCCACTCGGCCGAGCAGCGTCTCGAAGAGGAGGGGATCCGAGGGGAGATCTACCTGTTCAAGAACAACACCGACTCGGCGGGCAACTCGTACGGATGCCACGAGAACTACCTGGTGTCCCGAAACAAGGACTTCCACCGCACGGTGGACGTGCTCATCCCGTTCCTGGTCACCCGCCAGATCTACCTGGGAGCCGGCAAGCTGGTGCAGACCCCCCGCGGCACCACCTATTCGATCTCCCAGCGGGCCGAACACATCTGGGAGGGGGTGTCGTCGGCCACCACCCGGAGCCGTCCCATCATCAACACCCGGGACGAACCCCACGCCGACGCCGAGAGGTACCGGCGTCTCCACGTCATCGCCGGGGACTCCAACATGAGCGAATACGCCACCTTCGTCAAGGTGGGAACGGTGGTGGCGCTCCTCCAGATGATCGAACGTGACGTCGTGTTCCGGGACCTCACCTTGGAGAACCCGATCCGGGCCATCCGGGAGATCGCCCACGACCCCACCTGCCGGCGGAAGGTGCGGCTCGCCAACGGGCGGGAGCTGTCCGCCCTCGACATCCAGTGGGAGTACCTCGACCGGGTCAACCGGTTCAGCCGCACGGTCGGGTTCCCCTCCGAGGTGCAGGCCGCGGTGGACCGCTGGGAACATCTGCTCACCGGACTCGAGAAGGACCCGTTCAGCCTCGACCGGGAAGTGGACTGGGTGATCAAACACAAGGTGTTGGAGCAGTACCGGGAGAGGCGGGGTCTGTCGCTGTCCGATCCCAGGCTGGCGATGCTCGACCTCGCCTACCACGACGTGAACCGGTCCCGGGGCGTCTACTACCTGCTCGCCGGCCGGGATCTGGTCGACCGGGTGGTCACCGATGAACAGGTGGCCCGGGCGGTGGTGGAACCCCCTCAGACGACTCGAGCCCGGCTCCGGGGCGCCTTCATCAAGGCGGCCAAAGCCAAGAAGAGGGACTTCACCGTCGACTGGGTGCATCTGAAGCTGAACGACCAGGCTCAACGCACCGTCTTGTGCAAGGACCCGTTCAAGGCTTTCGATGACAGGGTGGACAAGCTGATCGCCGCCCTGTAGTTGGATGACCGGCCGATGAGCAGACCCGTCGAACGGATCCTCAACCTGTTGGCGTTCCTCCTGACCGCCGGGAGGCCGGTCACCGCCGACGAGATCCGCCACACCGTGGCGGGCTACGACCAGCAGTCCGACGAGGCGTTCCGGAGGACCTTCGAGAGGGACAAGGCCACCCTCCGGCGACTCGGGATCCCCCTGGAGATCCGGCCGGTCGACCGGTGGTCGGTCGAGCAGGGCTATGTGGTGCCGCCCGACCGGTACCGGATGCCGGATCCCGACCTGAACGACGAGGAGCGGGCGGCTCTCTGGCTGGCCGCCCAGGTGGTGCGGATCGGGGGTCGGCCGTCCGGGCCCGACGCGGTGCTCAAACTGGGGGGTGCGAGGACCACCGCCGGGGTGGAGCCGCTGGTGGTGAACCTGGGCGAAGAACCCGACCGCCTCGGCGTGCTGTACGAAGCCGCCGTCGACCGCAGGAAGGTGGCGTTCCGGTATAGAGGCAGAGACCGGGAGGTCGAACCCCACGGACTCGGACACAGCCGGGGCCACTGGTACCTGGTGGGTAGAGAAGACGACGAGGTCCGGGTGTTCCGTGTCGACCGGATCGAGAACCCCAACCCGGTCGGACCGGACAACGCCTTCGCCCCTGATCCCGACCTGGACGTTCGGGCGGTCGTCACCGCCCAACCCTGGGAGGCCGGTCCGGAGGACGAACCTACCCCGGTGATCGTCAGGTTCGATCCCGAGGTCGCCTGGTGGGCGTCGCGACGCCTCGGGATCGACCGTCAGGAGTCTCCCGACGGGAGTCTGGAGGTGACCTTGGAGGTGCGTCACCTGGAGGCGTTCATCGGCTGGGTGCTCAGCTTCGGCGACCAGGCCGAGGTGGTGAGCCCCCCGGAGGTGCGGCAGGCGGTGGTCGACCGGATCAGAGGCGTCGCCTGATGTCGGAACGGACCGCCCGTCGTCTCACCCGGATCCTGTCCATGCTCCCCTGGGTGATCTCCCACCCCGAGGCGACCGTCGACGAGGTGTGCGAACGGTTCGGCTACACCAGGCGCGAGCTGCTGGCCGACCTGGACCTGGTGTTCGTGTGTGGGCTTCCCGGCTACGGGCCGGGTGACCTGATGGTCGCCTACACCGAGGGTGACCGGGTGGTGGTCGAGATGGCCGACTACTTCGCGGCGGCTCCGCGTCTGTCGCCGTCGGAAGCCCTGGCTTTGCTGGCGGCGGCGATGAGCGTCCAGGCTGCCGGCGACGCCCCGGACGCCCTGGTCTCGGCCACCGAGAAGCTCACCCGGGCCCTCCTCCCCGGGGCCGAATCCGTCCTCGCGGTGGACATAGACCCCGAACCCGAGTTGGTGACCCGGCTCCGGCGAGCCGCCCGAGACGGGAAGGTGGTGGAGATCACCTACACGTCGTTGAGTCGGGAGGAGACCACCACCAGACAGGTAGAGCCCTGGTCGGTGTTCGTCGACCTCGGGAACTGGTATCTGTCTGCCTTCTGCCGTATGGCCGGGGCCGAACGGGTGTTCCGCATCGATCGGATCCGCTCCCTGCGAGAAACCGACGAGACTTTCCAGCCGCCCGCCGAACCCCCGCCGCCCAGGGTCCGCTACACCCCCTCCGAGGACGACGTGCGGGCCGTGATCACGCTCCACCCGCCCGCCCGATGGGTGGTCGACTACTACCCGGTGGAGGTCCTCTCCGACGACGGCGACCGACTCCGGATCGTGTTCTCGGCGGCGGACCCCATGGTCGCGGCCCGCCTGCTCCTCCGGTTGGGACCCCACGCCGTCCTCGAGGAGGGGGAGGAGGTGGCGGCGGCCCTCTCCGACCTGCGTAACCGGCTGCTGGCTCGCTACCGAGCCTGACCGCGAAGATTCGTTCTTCAGTCGGCCGGGTTCTCGTCCGATATGGCTCGAAGAAGCGGAACCCGGAGAGCCATGACCACCATCAAGACGATCTGCGACAACTGCGGAGACGTGGAGCTCACCCCCGACGAGATCGCCCTCGAACTCGAACCCTCGGAAGACCACGGCCACTATGTGTTCGATTGCCCCTCCTGCGGGTCGCTTCAGCGGAGGCCAGCCAACCCCAGGGTGGTCTCCATCCTGCTGGCCACCGGGGTGGCCTACCGGGTGCTCCGGCCGGAACCGATCACCGAGGACGAGATCCGTCGGTTCGCCGAAGCGTTGAACCGGGAAGTCGACCCCTTCCGGCTCCTCACCGGCTGATCGGTCCCAGGGGCCTAGCATTGCCCTGTGATCGAAGGCCCCGAATTCCTCGTCATCCTGTTGGTGGCCCTGATCGTGTTGGGCCCCCAGCGGCTCCCCGAAGTCACCCGGAAGATGGGCAAATGGGTGCGGGAGGTCCGGGCCGCCGCCCGTGAACTGCAGAAGGGACTCGAAGCCGAAGTAGGCGACGTCCGATCCCTCAAAGACGAGCTGCGGGCCCCCCTCCAGGACGTGGAGAAGGCGGTGGGCGACACCCGGCGCCTGGTGGAGGAGGCCGGGCGTCCATGGGTCGGGCCCAAGCCGGTCACCGGACCCACCCCGGAGGACGCCATGCGGGACCTGGCCGAGATCGAGGAGACCGGCCAACCCGCGACCGACCGGTCAGAGGCCGGTGAATGACCGGAGAAGCGAGCCGGGACCAACCCCAGTCGATCCTCGCCCACCTCGAGGAACTCCGATGGCGACTGGTGAAAGCCGCCGCCGGTGTCTTCGCCGGGGCGTTGATCAGCCTGTTCTTCGCCAACTGGATAAAGGAAGTTCTCGAGGTTCCCTACCGGCAGATCTGTGCTTCCTGCACCCTCCAGTCCTTCGCCCCCGCCGAGCAGTTCGGGGTGTTGATGAGGATCGCCGCCTTCGGAGGCCTGGTTATGGGCAGCCCGGTGGTGCTGTGGCAGCTCTGGGCGTTCATAAACCCGGCCCTCACCCCCCGGGAGCGTCGGTGGGCGGTGCCGATCATCGCCTCCTGCGTAGTCCTCTTCGTCTTCGGTGTGCTGTTCGGATACTGGACGATGCCCCGGGCGTTGCAGTTCCTGCTCGGCATCTTCCCCGACGTGCGCACCGACCTGCGGATCGGCGACTACTTCGGGTTCACCATCCGCTATCTGCTGGCCTTCGGGGCGTCGTTCCTGTACCCGGTCTTCCTGTTCGCCGCGGCAGCGGCCGGTCTGGTCTCGTCGGCTCAGCTCGCCAAGGGCCGTCGCTGGGCGGTGTTGATCATCGTGGTGGTGGCGGCAGCCATAACCCCCACCGGTGACGCCCTGACCCTCACCCTGCTGTCGGTGCCTCTCTACCTGTTCTACGAAGTCACCTACTGGCTGGTCAGACTGGTGCTCCGCAAATGAACCCCGCCGTCGAGGAGTTCCTGTCGAGTCTCCCCTTCGCCGCCGACCCGTTCCAGATCGAGTCGATCGAGGCGGTGGCCCGGGGAGACAACGTGGTGGTCACCGCCCCGACCGGTGCCGGGAAGACCCTGATCGCCGACTTCGCGGTGTACCTGTCTTTGAGGAGAGGCACCCGAACCTTCTACACCACCCCCATCAAAGCCCTCAGCAACCAGAAGTACACCGACCTGGTGACCGCCCACGGTGGCGAGACGGTGGGCCTCCTCACCGGCGACAACGTGATCAACCCCCGAGCTCCGATAGTGGTGATGACCACCGAGGTGCTCCGCAACATGATCTACGCCGACCCGGAGGCACTCGACGCGGTCGATTTCGTGATCCTCGACGAGGTCCACTACCTGCAGGACCCCTTCCGGGGTGCGGTCTGGGAGGAGGTGATCATCCACGCCCCCTCCCACACCCGCCTGGTGTGCCTCTCGGCCACGATCGCCAACGCCGACGAGTTCGCGGCCTGGGTGGGGGAACGGAGGGGCGACACCACGCTGGTGGTGGCTCACGAACGGCCCGTGCCGTTGGAGAGCCTCTACATGCTGGCCGACCGGGTCGGAACCGACCGGATCCGGCTCCTGCCCATGTTCACCGGCGACACCCGCCGGCGACCCAACCCGAGATTGGTGCGTCTCCTGTCGATGGAGCGGGGGCGCCGCCGCCGTTTCTCGACTCCCCGGCGGATCGAGGTGGTGGAGACCCTCGCCGAGGAAGGGATGCTCCCCGCCATCTACTTCATCTTCTCCCGGGCGGGGTGCGACTCGGCCGCCCTCACCGTGGTGCAAGCCGGGCTTCGCCTCACCGACGCCGATGAGCGGAAGCGGATCCGGGAGGTGGCGGAGCGGCGAACAGCCCATCTCGGGGACGACGATCTGGCCGCCCTCGAATACGGGCGGTGGATCACCACCTTGGAGGCGGGGGTCGCCGCCCACCACGCGGGGATGGTCCCAGCCTTCAAGGAGACGGTGGAGGAGCTGTTCACCGCCGGCCTGCTAAAGGTGGTGTTCGCCACCGAGACCCTGTCGTTGGGAATCAACATGCCGGCTCGGACCGTCGTGTTGGAGAGCCTCTCCAAGTTCGACGGGGAGTCCCACAGCCTCCTCGAACCCGGCGACTACACCCAGCTCACCGGTCGGGCCGGGCGGAGGGGGATCGACACCGTCGGTTACGGGGTGGTGCTCCACTCCCGGTACGTGCCGTTCGACCAGGTGACACGAATCGCCTCGGTGGGGTCCCACCCTCTGCGTTCCAGCTTCCGGCCGACCTACAACATGGCCGCCAACCTGGTCGCCAACTACACAGAGGAGGAGGCCAAGGGGCTCCTCACCGCCTCGTTCGCCCAGTTCCAGGCGGAAGGAGACCGGGAATCCGACGACCGGCTGATAGCCGAACTGGAGGAACGTCTCCAGGACGAGCTCCGTCGGGCGGAATGTGACCTGGGTCCGGTCGAGGAATATGCAGCTCAACTGGAGGCCCGACACCCGAGAGCCAGACTGGCCGGTGCCCTCCACCCCGGCGACGTGGTGGACATCCCGGCCGGTCCCAGGGCCGGCAGGTTCGTGGTGGTCAGGAAGTTGGGACGAGGCAAGCGCGGTCCGCGGCTGCTGGCCGTGGGAACGTCCGGCCGCACCACCAGCCTGTCCGATCGTGAGCTGGTGCCCGGCACCACCCGGGTAGGCACCCTGGACCTGCCCGGGCCCTATCGGGGTGGCGACCGCCGCTACACCCAACGGCTGATCGACGCGATGAAGAACCTGCCGCCGCCGAAACCAGTCGACGTACCCGAACATCCGGTGGCGCGGTGCCCGAGGGCCGAATCCCACGTCAGATGGCTCAAGCGGGCTCGCCGAACCGAGAAGCGGCTCGCCCAACTGAGGACCCGGAGGGCGGGGCGAGGCCAGGGCCTGGTGGAGGAGTTCTCCTCCATCTACCGGCTCCTGGAAGAGTGGGGTTACCTCGAGGGTTGGCGGCTGACCCCGCGGGGGGAGCGCCTGCGGTTCGTCTACAACGAACTGGACCTCCTGCTGGTCGAAGCCGTGGAGCAGGGAATCCTATGGGGCCTGGAACCGGCCGAGCTGGCCGCCCTGGCCTCCTGCTTCGTCTACGAACCTCGCACCGACCATCCCGCCGAGCCGCCGTGGCCCAACCAACGCCTCCAGGAGCGCTACCGGCAGCTCATCGAGCTGTGGGAGACCCTGGTGGGCGACGAGCGGCGCCACCGGCTCGACCCGACCCGCCGGCCCGAAGCCGGTTTCGTTCCCGTGGCCTACGCCTGGGCCGGGATGCGGCGCCTCGATCAGCTCCCCGGGGGCAAGGGGCTGCAGCCCGGCGACTTCGTTCGGGTGGCCCGTCAACTGGTGGACCTCCTCAGGCAGCTCCGGGACACCTTCGATGAGCTCTCCGACGAGGCCGAACAGGCGCTCCGGGCGGTCGACCGTGGGGTGGTGGCCGCGATGGGGGTGGCGTGACCATCCGCTGGCGGATCCTGGTGAATCCGCAGGCAGGGCGACGACCGATCGACCCTGAGCAGATCGGCCGACGACTCGAGGAGTTGGGACTCGCCTCGCCGGTGGAAGTCCCCCCCACCGCCCAGGCGATGTTCGCCGAGGTGCAGGCCACCGTCGAGGCCGGATGGAGCCCGGCGGTGGTCGGGGGCGACGGAACCGCCCACCTGGCGGTCAACGCGCTCATGACCTCGAACGGCCGGGCGCTCCCCACCTTGGCGGTGGTACCCGCCGGGTCGGGCTGCGACCTGATGCGCACCTTCGGATGGCCACCCGACCCGGTCGGTTCCCTGATCCGTCTGGTCCAAGGCTCCCCGTACCGGGTCGACGTCGGATGTCTGAACGGCGGGTGGGGCAGCCGCTTCTTCGTCAACGTGGCCCAAACCGGGGTAGGTGCCGCGGCGGCGGCGTCGGCCACCAAGCTGCCTCGGATGCTGGGTCCCGTGAGATACCCGGTCGCGTTCGCTCTTCGACTGCCCACCTTCCCCCGAGTCGAGGTGTCGGTGGAAGCCGAACGGGCGTCCCTGCGGTCTGAGGGGTTGGCGGTGATCCTGGCCAACGGGCAGTTCTTCGCAGGCGGTTGGAACATCGCCCCCAAGGCGATGCTGGTCGACGGTCGACTCGACGTGCAGGTCTTCGGGGTTCGGAAACGACAAGCGCCCGCGCTGGTGCCCCGCATAGTCAAGGGTCTCCACCTGGGCGCACCGGGCGTGCTTCGGCGCAGCCTGGACCGAGGTCGGGTGGAGACCGAAAGGCCGTGGCCGGTCGAGGCGGACGGAGAGCCTCTGGGGTCGACCCCCTTCGAATTCGAGGTACGTCCCGCAGCTGTGGATCTGTGGGTGTGAACCCGTCGGGTAGGCGGCGGGCCTCCGTATACTCCCGCCCCCGACGATGCCCAGAGACGAATTCTCCGAAGACGAAGACCTAGACATCGACCTCGACGAAGCGGAGCTGGACGAGGAAGCACTCGAGGACGAAGAGCTCGACCTGGACGAAGAGCTCGAAGACGACCTCGACGTCGACGAGGACACCGAGGACTTCGACGAAGACGAGGACGAAGACGAAGACGAGACCGACGAGGCCCTGGACGAACTCGAGGCGGAGGAACTCGAACTCCTCGACGACGAGGTGTCCGAGTCCCTCTTGGTGGACGAGGTGGCCGAGCTGCGGGCCATTCGCCGCGAGGAGCTCACCCTCGACGTGGAAGCCCACGCTCCCAGGGCAGACGAGTTCGTGTGCCAGTCGTGTTTCCTGGTGAAACGGACCAGCCAGCTCGCCAACCGCCGGAAGATGATCTGTTTCGACTGTGCCGGATGAGCCGGTAACGGTCGTCGACCCGACCTTCAACGAGGTCGAGAACCTCCCTCTGGAGGTCCCGGCGGTTCGGTCGCACGGCTACCGGGTGCCTCGATAGTCGACGACGCCTCGCCGGACGGAACCGGGCGGCTTGCCGACGCGATGGCCCAGGAAGATCCCGGCGTCTCGGTCCTCCACAGGCCCGCGAGGGAAGGTCTTGGACCCGCCTACGTGGCCGGTTTCGACCGAGCCCTGGAGGACGGAGCCGGGATCGTGGTGGAGATGGACGCCGACCTGTCACATCCACCCGAGGCTCTTCCCGAGCTGGTCGGCGCAGTCGAACGGGGAGCCGACCTGGCCATCGGATCCCGCTACGTGCCGGGCGGCTCGACACCCGACTGGCCCTGGCACAGGCGACTCGTATCCCGAGGCGGGAACCTGTACGCGAGGACGCTCCTAGGAGTCCATGTCAGGGATGTGACCGCCGGCTTCCGGGCCTACCGCGCGTCCGCTCTGGCGCGCCTCGACTACGCCACCACCCAGGCTTCGGGATACGGTTTCCAGGTCGAGATGACGTTGCGGGCTGCTCGGGCGGGTCTCGAGATCGTCGAGATCCCGATCGTGTTCAGGGATCGAACCCTCGGCACATCCAAGATGAACGGTGCCATCGTCGTCGAGGCCATGTGGCTCGTCACCCGCTGGGGTTTGGAGCGTCTTTTCGCCCGGGTACGCTCCGCCCGCTCATGAACATCCAAGTCGCGCGACCGGCCACGCGAGACGACCTGGACGAGCTCTGCCGTCTCTACCGTCTCCTCGAAGCCGAGATGGTGGCCCTGCATCCCATGTGGCCGCTGGCCGACGGTCTCCCCGAGCCGATCGAGCTGGCCCTGGGTGACGCCCTCGACGATCCCGACTCGGTGGTCGTGGTGGGGGGGATCGATGGGAGCTTGTTCGGTTTCCTGCTCGCCCGGGTCGAGGATCTCCTCCCTCAGGCGGGAGGCGAACGGCTCGGCTCCATTCGCCTGGTGTTCGTCGAGCCGGAGGCCAGGGAGGTCGGGATCGGCGAGCACATGCGTGACCTGGCACTAGAGAGCCTGCGCGGCCGGGGGATCACCAAGTTCGACGCTCACGTGTTGCCTGGCCATCGGGTGGTGAAGAACTTCTTCGAGGCCGGTGGGTTCTCCGCTCGTTCGATCGTCATGCATCGCGACGACCGGAACCCCGACCGGGGCCGCCGACCCACCCCGGACCTGAGGTGAGGGACTTGCCGGTGACCGGAGTGGGTGTAGCCGTCCTCCGACGAGGGCTCCTCCTCCTGGTCAGGCGGGCTCGAGGAGCCCACGCCGGACGTTGGGCGGTGCCCGGAGGAAAGGTCCGATACGGTGAGACCCTCGAGCAGGCCGCCCGCCGCGAGGTGGCGGAAGAAACCGGCCTCGAGGTGGAGTTGGGGCCGGTGGTGTGGGTGGGGGAGTCCCTCGGTCCGGGGAACCCTCCCGAGTGGCACTACGTCCTGATCGACTTCCTGGGGACGGTGGTCGGGGGGAGGGAGGCGCCCGCCGACGACGCAGCCGAACTGGCTTGGGTGCCGGTCGACCTGGCAGAGGACTACCCGCTGACCCCGACCATGCCCGACCTGATCCGAGCCCTGAAGGAGGGGAACCATGTCGGATGAAGTGATCGGGCTGCTGCAGCAGCTGATCCGCAACGCCTGCGTGAACGACGGGACGCCGGCCAGCGGCCAGGAGATCAGGTCGGTGGAGACACTGGCCGACTATCTGGGGGTCGGTCCCCAGGTGGTGGAGCCGGCGCCAGGTCGGGCTTCGGCGGTGTGGCGGGTTCCCGGTACCGACCCGAAGGCTCCCACCCTGATGCTCATGGGGCACACCGACGTGGTGCCGGTCGATCTCGAAGGGTGGAGCCGTGACCCGTTCGGCGGAGACCTGTCCGACGGTTTCGTGTGGGGCAGGGGTGCGGTCGACATGCTCAACCTCACCGCGGCGATGGCCTGTGTGTTCAAACCGTACCTGCGGGGCGACCGGCCGCCGCTGCCCGGGGACCTGGTGTATCTGGCGGTGGCCGACGAAGAGGCGGCCGGCGGTCTGGGGGCCGGTCATCTGGTCGACGAGCGGTGGGACCTGGTGGCGTGTGACTATCTGCTCACCGAGATCGCCTTCCCCGCCCTGCAAGGCGCCGACGGCCCGGTGTATCCGGTGGCCACCGGTGAGAAAGGTCCCTACTGGACCCGCCTCGAGGTGCGGGGAACCCCACGCCACGGCAGCCTGCCCTACGGGGCCGACAACGCCGCGGTCACCCTGGCCAAGGCGATCGCCGACGTCGCCCAGGCGCCCACCCCGGTGGTGATCACTCCCGAGTGGGAAAGGCTGTGCGGCGAGCTTGGACTCCCCCCGGAGTTCTCAGACCCGGAGGGCGTCGACGCGGCCATCGAAACCCTCGACGATCCGATGGTCGCCGCTTACGCGCATGCCGTCACCCATCTCACGGTCAGTCCCAACGTGATCGAGGCCGGGGTTAAAGCCAACATCGTGGCCGACCGGGCCGAAGCCCAGATCGACATCCGGGCCCTGCCGGGACAGGACCGGGGAACGGTCGACGCCTTTCTGCGGAAGGCGATGGGAGAGACGGCCGACCGGGTGGAGATCCACCCGGTGGCCGACCATCCGGCCAACTCGTCGCCGATCGACACCCCGCTCTGGGAAGCCGTGGTGTCTTCCCTGGAGGACCACACCGGCTCACGCCACGCGGTCCCGGTGACGATGACCGCCACCACCGATGCTCGGTTCTTCCGCCGGCGAGGGGTGGTGGCCTACGGGGTGGGGCTGTACGACGACCGGATGCCCTTCGGGGAGTTCCTCGCCGCTTTCCACGGGAACGACGAGCGGGTGTCGGTGGAGTCGGTGCGGCTCACGACCTCGTTCCTGGCGGGTGTCGTCGACCACTGGGCGCGGGTGTGTCGATGAAGGGCACCGTCATCTGTGACCTCGATGGGGTGCTCTTCGTGGGCTCGCGACCCATCCCGGGAGCCGGGGAGGCGCTCACCAGGCTGGCCGAGCAGGGATACGACCTGCTGTTCTGCACCAACAACTCCTACCGCACGGTCGGCGACCTGGTGAAGAGGATCCGGGCCCTGGTCGGTTTCCCGGCCGAGGCCGAGCAGGTGGTCGGCTCGGCGGAAGCCGCGGCCCGCCTCCTGGCCGGACGGGTAGAACGGGCCTACGTCCTCGGCGGGGAAGGGATAACCGAGGCGCTGGCGTCGGTGGGGGTGGATCAGGTCGACGAATGGACCCGGGCCCAAGCCGTCGTGGTGGGGCTGGACCGCGACCTCGACTACGACCGGTTGGCGGCTGCCGTGTTGGCGGTGAGCCGGGGAGCTCTTCTGGTCGCCACCAACGAAGACCCCACCTGGCCGGGCCCCGAGGGTCTCTACCCGGGAGCCGGAGCGATACTCGCCGCGGTGGAGACCGCCACCGGCCGGACGGCCGAGGTGGCCGGGAAACCCCGTATGCCGATGCGGGACGCACTCAAGACCCGGATACGGAGCGAACCCGTATGGGTGGTGGGCGACCGGCCCGAAACCGACCTGGCCATGGCGAAGGCGGAGGGATGGAAAGGAGTGCTGGTTTTGACCGGCGTGGTCCAACCCGGACAGGACCCGGATCCCGCCCCCGACCACGTGTTGGATTCGATCGCCGATCTCCCCGAACTACTCGATCAGACCCAGCGGTAGCCGAAGTGGTGGGCCAGGAAGCGCCGCCTGTGGAGAGCGGCGTACACGGCCCCGGTGACGAAACCGGCGACGTGGGCCTCCCAGGCGATGTTGGTGGCGGACCCGGCGAGGGCGAACTGACCCAGGAACCACACCCCCAAATAGACCAGGGCGGGCAGCTCGAACGGAAGGAAGAACAACGGCGGCAGGATCGACACCACCCGGGCCGCGGGGTAGAGGACCAGGTAGGCGCCCATCACCCCGGCGATCGCCCCCGACGCCCCCACCACCGGGACCGTCGAGCTCGGGTTGAGCAGTATGTGACCGAAGGAGGCGACCACCCCGGACACCAGGTAGAACACCAGGTATCGCAGGTGACCCATGGCGTCTTCGACGTTGTTGCCGAATATCCACAGGATCCAGAGGTTGCCGACCAGATGCCCCAGATTTCCATGGAAGAAGATGGAAGCCACGATGCTCCACCACACGTTCTTGTCGGGGAACAGGGGAGTCCCCCCGGGGACGCACACACCACGCTCGATCTCTGCGAGGGAGAGCGGCTCGGCAGTCAGTATCTCGCACGGAATCGAGGCATGGGCGTACAGGAAGCGGGTACCGGCATCCAAGTCGAGGGGTTGCACGAAGAAGAACACGTAAGCGCAGGCAGCCACCAACCCCCCGGTGACGAAAGCGGTCCGCCTCGCCGGGTTGACGTCCCGAATCGGGATCACCGGATCGACTCCAGGTCGTTGGGATGTGGGTCACCGACGGCGATAATGAGGCGCATGGATAGCACGGACCCGGACGCCACTCCAACCATCGAAGACCTGCATGCGCTCGCTGCCGGGCTCAGGGATCTCGAGCTGACCGAGCTGCCCACAGCGGCCGACGCCCTGGTCGACGCGCTCGAACTCCTGCTCGACGGGGAGGACGGCTGAGCCGCCGCCGGCTCGACCTCGAACTCGTACGGAGAGGCCTGGCCGAGAGCCGATCCCAGGCCGCCACCCTCGTCGAGGAGGGTCGGGTCACGGTCCGAGGCATCCCCACCCCCAAGCCCTCGACCCTGGTGTCGGCCGATACCCCGATCGTCGTCTCGGGAGACGGCGACGTCTACGTTGGACGGGGCGGACTCAAACTGGAGGCCGCGCTCGACTCCTTCGGGATCGACGTGGAAGGCCGCCAGGTGCTCGACGCCGGCGCCTCCACCGGCGGGTTCACCGACTGTCTACTACGCCGGGGAGCTGTCCGGGTGGTGGCGGTCGACGTCGGATACGGACAGCTCCATCCCCGCCTCGCATCCGACCCCAGGGTGGAGATCCGCGACCGCACCAACCTGCGGCAGGTCACCGCCGACGCGGTAGGCGGCCCCTTCGACCTGGTCACGGTGGACTTGTCGTTCATCTCGGTGTGCACCGTGGCCTCGGTTCTGGCGGATCTGGTCCGTCCCGGCGGCGACCTGGTGGTGCTGGTCAAGCCCCAATTCGAGGTGGGGAAAGGGCGGGTCGGCAAGGGGGGTATCGTGCGGGATCCGGCCCTGCAGGAGGAGGCGGTGGAGAAGGTGAGTGGATGTCTCTCCCGGGCGGGTTTCGCGATCCGTGGGGTGATGCCGTCACCGATCCGCGGGTCCAAGGGAAACCAGGAGTGGCTCCTATGGGCGAAGGCGTCGTGAGGTTGGGACTGGTGGTGCACGGCCACCGTCCCTCGGCACGCGAGTTCGCCCGGAGTCTCACCGCCGCCGCCCCGAAACTCGGCCTCGAGGTGGTCGACGAAGGCGCCGACGTCCTGGTGGCGGTGGGCGGCGACGGCACCGTTCTCGAGGCGGTTCGCCGGGCTCTCCCCGCCGGGATCCCGGTCCTCGGCTTCAACCTGGGGATGATCGGGTTCCTCGCCGAGGCCGAGGTCGCTCAACTCGAGGTCGTGCTCACTGCGCTGGCCGAGGGGCGGTACCGGGTGGAGGAACGGATGACGGTGATGGTGGAGGTGGAGGGCCGAACCGAGTTGGGAGTCAACGACGTGGTGGTCGAGAAGGTCGATTCCCAACGACTCGTCGTGTTGGGCACCGAGATCGACGGGGAGCGGTTCCTAACCTATCGGGCCGACGGCCTGGTGGTGGCGACCCCCACCGGGTCCACCGCCTACAGCATGTCGGCCGGTGGGCCGCTGGTGGATCCCAGGGTCGAGTGCCTGCTCGTCACGCCGGTCGCTCCCCACTCGCTGTTCGACCGTACCCTGGTCCTCCCAGCCGACGCTCACCTCAGGGTCACGGTGGAAGCCGACCGGACGGTCAGGGTGTCCGCCGACGGGGTGGAGGTGGCGACGGTGGGCAAGGGAGGGACCATGGAGATCCGACGGGGAGACACTTCGGCCCGGTTCGTCAGACTCGATCATCTTCCCTTCACGACCCGGGTCGTCAGGAAGTTCAACCTGGACGATGGTTGATCCCACCTGCGTGTCGAGGGATGCTCACCACCCATGATCGACGAGCTGCTGGTCAGGAACCTGGGGGTGATCGAGGAGGCGACCCTCGAACCCGGACCCGGCCTGACCGTCATCACCGGTGAGACCGGAGCAGGCAAGACCCTCCTGGTCGGGGCGGTGCGGCTGCTGCTGGGGGAGACCGCCGACCCGTCTTCGATAGGGCCGTTCGGTGACGAAGCGGTGGTGGAGGGACGCCTGGTCGACGACCACCGGGAGCTGGTGGTGGCTCGGCGGATGAGCCGGGAGGGGAGGAGTCGGGCCTACATCGACGGGTCGATGGCATCCGCCGCGGCCCTGGGGGAGACGGTCGGAGAGCTGGTAGACGTGGTGGGCCAATACGAGCATCTCTCCCTCAGGCGACCCTCCGAGATACGCCGTATGGTCGACCGGCTGATCGACCCCGCGGTCCTCGAGGCGTACCGGACGGCGTGGGAGCGTCTCCGAGCCGCCCGCCAGGAGTTGGACGAGCTGGGGGGAGACCGCAGGGCGCTGGAGGTGGACGCGGAGGAAGCCGAACGGGAGGCGTCCCGGATCGCATCGGCGGGGATCCGGGCCGGAGAGGACGAAGAGCTAGACAGCCGGCTGAGGCGCCTGCGCAACGTTCGGCGGTTGGCCGAACTGGTGTCGGAGGCGGTCGACGGGCTGGCCGCGATCAGGGAAGAGGCCGGGCGGGTGTTGGGTGTTCTGCAGAAAGCGGCGGCGATCGACCCCGCCATGGCACGTCTGGTCGAGGCGGGCGGGTCGCTCGAGGCGGTGGCCGAGGAGCTGGCGTTGGACGTGTCCTCCCTCGCCTCGGAGCTGGAGGACGACCCGTCCGCGTTGGAGGCGGCCGAGGAGCGGATGCGTCTGCTCAACGACCTCAAACGGCTCTACGGACCGACTCTCGACGATGTGTTGGAAGCCGGACGCCGGCTCTCACTCCGAGCCGAGCGGCTCCGGAGCCTGTTGAACAGGGCCGACACCCTGGAAGGCGAGCTGGCCGCTCTCGAAGCCGAACTCGAGGCGAGGGCCGCCGAGCTGACCCAGGCCCGGAGGGAAGCCGGGGCCGAGCTGTGCCGAACTGCGGTGGGGCACCTGCAGGAGCTGGGGTTCGACTCGCCCATACTCGAGCTGGAGGTGGCCCCGGCTGTGCCGGGACCTTGGGGAGCCGACGAGCTCCGTCTCGAGTTCGCGTCGGATCGCCGCCTGGCGCCGGGCGACGTCGCCCGCACCGCCTCGGGCGGCGAGCTGAGCCGTGTGGTTCTCGCCCTCCGGTTGGCCTCCAACACCGAAGGTGCCTCCCTGGTGTTCGACGAGGTCGACGCAGGAGTCGGTGGAGGGGTGGCGATCGTGTTGGGACGCAAACTCGCCGCCCTGGCGACCCGGCGGCAGGTGCTGTGCGTCACCCATCTCCCTCAGGTGGCGGCGTTCGCGGGCACCCACTACGTGGTGGAACGCACCGGGGCCAGAGCCACGGTGAGACGGCTCGACGAGGAAGGGAGGACGGCCGAGCTGGCTCGCATGCTGGCCGGCGCCGCCGACTCGGAGGGAGGGCTGGTCGCGGCCCGGGAACTCCTCCGTATCCCGACGCAGGACCGGCTCGGCGGGGTAGCCTTGACGGCATGTACCGGTACCTGAAACTCAAAGAGGAAGGTCCGGTCGCTCGATTGACCCTCGACAGACCCGACCGCCGCAACGCCCTCTCCCTGGACGTCATGGGCGAGGTGATCCACGCCCTGACCAACCTGCCCGACAACACCCAGGTGGTGGTCCTGGGCGGGGAGGGTCCCGCCTTCAGCGCCGGGCACGACCTGGCCGAGATGCTCGACCGGGACGTCGGCTTCTACCGGGGGCTGTTCGACGTGTGCACCCGGATGATGGAGACCATCCATCGAATCCCCCAGCCCGTGATCGCCCGGGTCCACGGCCCCGCCTACGCAGCCGGATGTCAGCTGGTCGCTTCCTGCGACCTGGCGGTGGCGTCCGAGACCGCCACCTTCGCCACTCCGGGAGTCAAGATCGGGTTGTTCTGCTCGACCCCGATGGTGCCGATCAGCCGGGCGGTCGGCCGAAAGAGGGCCATGGAGATGCTGCTGACCGGCGAACCGATCGACGCTCACACGGCGGCCCGGTGGGGCTTGGTCAACCGGGTGGTGCCCCCGGCGGCTCTCGACGAAGAGATCGATCGTCTCGTGGCCCAGATCACCCGTTACAGCCCCCTGGTGATCGGGATCGGCAAGGAGGCCTTCTACTCCCAGATCGAACTGGACGAGCACCGGGCCTACGACCTCACCAAGGCGGTCATGGCCTCCAACGCCCGGATGGCCGACGCCCAGGAGGGGATGGGGGCGTTCATCGACAAGCGGGAGCCTCGCTGGCCGGGGAGGTGACCATGGAGCAGGTGTTCGTCACCCAGTTGACGCCGCTTCTGTTCCTGGAGAGGTCGGCCGACGTGTTCCCCCAGAAGACGGCGATGGTGTATCGGGGGGAGCGTCACACCTACGCCCAGATGGCCGACCACGCCCAACGCCTGGCCGGTGCCCTGCGGGCTTCGGGGGTCCAGCCGGGAGATCGGGTCGCCTACCTGATGCCCAACCTGCCCGAGATGCTGGTCGCCCACTTCGGGGTTCCCCTGGCCCACGCGGTGCTGGTCGCGATCAACATCCGCCTGTCCGGCGAGGAGATCGCCTACATCCTCCAGCATTCGGGCGCCAAGGTCCTGGTGGCCGACAGTGAGCTGACCTCGGTGGTGGCCCGACACCTCGCCTCGTGTCCCGACTTGCAGGAGGTGGTCGTGGTCGACGACGTGGGCACGGAACCCGCGGTCGAAGCCACTCCCTATCCCGACTTCCTCGCCCGGGCCGACGGCACCCCGTTCCCGTGGCGGGTCGACGACGAGCAGCGGACCATCTCGATCAACTACACGTCGGGCACCACCGGACGACCCAAGGGGGTCATGTACACCCACCGGGGCGCCCATCTCAACGCGCTCGCCGAGATCGTCCACTCCCGGCACCATCCCGGGTCGGTGTACCTGTGGACCCTCCCCATGTTCCACTGCAACGGCTGGTGCACGACCTGGGGGGTGACCGCCATCGGGGGGACCCACGTCTGTCTGCGATCCGTCGAACCGGGGACGGTGTGGAAGCTGATCGACGAGGAAGGGCGTCACCCACCTCAACGCGGCTCCCACCGTGCTCATCTCCCTGGCCAATCATCCCGACGCCCACCGGGTGGATCGGGGTCTGGTGGTGACCACCGCCGGGGCCCCTCCCAGCCCCACCATCATCGCCCAGATGGAGGAGCTGGGAGCCGAGATCGTCCACGTGTACGGCCTGACCGAGACGTACGGGCCGTACACGGTCTGTGAGTGGCAGGAGGATTGGCGTGATCTCCCCTCCTCGGAAAGGGCCAGGCTCCTGGCCCGTCAAGGTGTCGCCTACCTGGGGGCCGACCCGATCCGGGTGGTGGACGAACACATGAACGACGTTCCCAAAGACGGCTCCACCTTGGGAGAGGTGGTGATGCGGGGCAACAACGTCATGGCCGGCTACTTCGCCGATCCCGAGGCCACCGAGAAGGCTTTCCGGGGGGGATGGTTCCACTCGGGAGATCTCGCCGTCTGGCACCCGGACGGCTACATCGAGCTGCGGGACCGCGCCAAGGACATCATCATCTCCGGTGGCGAGAACATCTCGACCATCGAAGTCGAACAAGCCCTCATGTCCCACCCGGCCGTGTTGGAGGCGGCGGTGGTGTCGATGCCCCATCCCAAGTGGGGTGAGAGACCCAAGGCGTTCGTGGTCCTGAAACCGGGCAGGCAGGCCTCCCCCGAAGAGCTGATCGAACACACCAAACAGAAGATCGCCCGGTTCAAAGCCCCCGACGAGGTGGAGATCGTCACCGAGCTCCCCAAGACCTCCACCGGGAAGATCCAGAAGTACGTGCTGCGGGAGCGGGTCTGGGCGGGCCACGAAAAGCGGATCAACTGAGATCGCTCACCCCGGTGCTAACGTGAGCGCCCGTGACCGAACGGGCCACGGCCGCCTCGACCGCCCCAAGCCGGCAGCCCGGCGGAGTCGGTGACCCCGGTCCCACCCGATACGTGTTCGTCACCGGAGGCGTGGTCTCCAGCCTCGGCAAGGGGATAACGGCCGCGTCTTTGGGGCGGCTCCTCAAGGCCCGGGGTCTGCGGGTCGTCATCCAGAAGCTCGACCCCTACATCAACGTCGACCCGGGAACCATGAACCCGTTCCAACACGGAGAGGTGTTCGTGACCGACGACGGCGGCGAGACCGATCTGGATCTCGGGCACTACGAGCGGTTCGTGGGCACCAACCTGAGGCGCTCCTCCAACGTCACCGCCGGTTCGGTGTACCTGTCGGTGATCAAGAAGGAGCGGCGGGGCGACTACCTGGGTGACACGGTCCAGGTGATCCCCCACGTCACCAACGAGATCAAGTCCCGGATCCGGAAAGTAGGTGCCGAGGGCGAAGCCGACGTGGTCATCACCGAGGTGGGCGGCACGGTGGGTGACATCGAGAGCCTGCCGTTCCTCGAAGCCATCCGGCAGTTCGGCAACGACGTCGGCCGGGAGAACACCCTCTATCTGCATGTGACCCTGGTTCCCTACATCGCCTCGGCGGAGGAGCTGAAGACCAAACCGACCCAGCATTCGGTCGCCGAGCTTCGTTCGAAGGGAATTCACCCCGACGTGATAGTCGTCCGGTCGGACCGGCCGATCGACGACGGGGTGCGCCGCAAGATCTCCCTCTTCTGCGACGTATCGCCCAGGGCGGTGATCAACGCGGTGGACGCCGACGACATATACGAGGTGCCTCTGCTCCTCCACGAGGGAGGGCTCGACGAGGTGGTCTGTGAGCGGCTCCGCCTCCAGACCCCGCCTCCCCGTCTGGACGACTGGAGGCGAATGGTGGAACGCACCCGGAGGGCCACCCGGCCGGTGACCGTGGGCCTGGTCGGCAAGTATGTCGACCTGCCCGACGCGTACCTGTCGGTGGTCGAAGCGCTACGCCACGCGGCTACCGCAGAGGACCTGGTCCTCGACCTCAGGTGGGTGCCGTCCGACGAACTGACCGGGATGCTGGCCGGCAGTCACCTGGAGGGGCTCGACGGCCTGGTGGTACCCGGCGGGTTCGGCCCCCGGGGAGTGGAAGGCAAGATCGTGGCCATCCAGCACGCCCGGGAAGCCGGGGTTCCGTTCCTCGGACTCTGCCTGGGCCTGCAATGCGCGGTGATCGAGTTCGCCCGGAACGTGATGGGTTTGGAGGGCGCCAACTCCACCGAGTTCGATCCCACCACCCCCCACCCTGTCATCGACCTGATGGCCGGGCAGGCCGACCTCGAGGAGAAGGGCGGCACGATGCGTCTCGGCCTCTACCCGGCCCGCCTCCTGCCGGGAACCCTGGTGAGGCGGATCTACGGACAGGAGCTGGTCTACGAACGGCACCGGCACCGCTGGGAGGTCAACAACCGATATCGGAAGGACCTGGAGGAGGCAGGCATGGTCCTCTCGGGGCTGGCCCCCGACGGGTCCCTGGTCGAGTTCGTGGAGCTGGCCGACCACCCGTTCTTCGTCGGCACCCAGGCCCACCCCGAGTTCAAGTCCCGTCCCGACGATCCGCACCCGCTGTTCCGAGCCCTGATCCGGGCGGCGGCCGCCCGACGGGGTCACCGGGTTCCAGCCCCAGCCACCCAGACCGCCGAACTCCCCACATGAACCGGTTCCGGCCGCTCGGCCGGGTGACCACCGGTCGGGGGGTGTTCCTCCGCTTCGACCGGATCCATCTGCTCGGCCCGGGGGAGACCGTGGCCCTCCGGGACGTGGTGCGTCACCCAGGCGGGGTCGGTGTCCTGCCGATACACGACGGTCGGGTTTGGCTGATCCGCCAGTATCGGGTCGCGGTGGGCCGGGACGTACTCGAGATCCCGGCGGGCAAGCTCGACCGGGGGGAGGACCCGGAGGTAGCTGCCAGAAGGGAACTGGAGGAGGAGTTGGGGCTGGTCGCGACCCACCTGACCCGGCTTGGAGCCATGCTCCCGTCCCCGGGTTACACCGACGAGGTGATACACCTGTACGCCGCGAACGGTATCGTCCCGGGAGGCAGGAGTCCGGATGGGGTCGAGGAGCACGCAGCCGAGGTCGTCAGCCTCGAGTTCGACGAGCTGTTGGCGATGATCGACCAGGGCGAGGTGCTCGACGGCAAGACACAGTTGGCCGCGTCGCTGTGGCTGAGGAGGAGCCGATGATCGTAGGGGTCCCCCGGGAGACCAAGACCGCCGAGTACAGGGTGGCGATCACCCCGGTCGGTGTCCGCGAGCTGGTCGCTCACGGTCACACCGTGATCGTGGAACGGGAGGCCGGAGAGGGATCCACCATCCACGACGACGAGTACGAAGAGCAGGGCGGGACGATCGTTCCCCACGCCGAAGACGTCTTCGGAGAGGCGGACCTGGTCCTGAAAGTCAAGGAGCCTCAACCCCACGAAGTGGAGATGCTCCGCTCCGGGCAGATCCTCTTCACCTACCTCCACCTGGCCGCCCATCCGGAGCTGGCGGCCGGGCTACGAAAACGAGGGGTCATCGGGCTGGCCTACGAAACCGTTCAGCTACCCGACTCGTCGCTGCCTCTCCTGGCTCCCATGTCGGAGATCGCCGGCAGGATGGCCACCCAGGTCGGCGCGTACTTCCTGGAGAAGGCCCAAGGAGGGAGGGGCATCCTGCTGGGCGGCGTCCCCGGAGTGAAACCGGGGAAGGTGGTGATCATCGGGGCGGGCACCTCGGGTTCCAACGCGGCCGCGATCGCGGTGGGGCTTCGAGCCAACGTCGTCGTGCTCGACAGGGACCTGGCCAAGCTCCGCCACCTCGACGCCCTCTACCGGGGCGAGATCGTCACCTTGGCCTCCAACCGGTTGAACCTGGAGGAGGCGGTGATCGACGCCGACCTGGTGATCGGGTCGGTGCTGGTCCCCGGGGCGTCGGCGCCGAAACTCGTCACCGAGGACATGGTGAGAGCCATGCGGAGGGGCACCGTGCTGGTCGACGTGGCGATCGACCAGGGTGGATGCTTCGAAACCAGCCGGGAGACCACCCACGACGACCCCACCTACGTCGTCCACGACGTGGTCCACTACGCGGTCGGCAACATCCCGGGGGCGGTGCCCCACACCTCCACGTATGCGCTGACCAACGCCACCCTTCCCTACGTGGTGGCTCTGGCCGACTTCGGCCTCCAAGGCGCGTTGGAACGACACCCGGAGCTGGTGCCGGGCCTCAACGTGGTGGGCGACGCGGTCACCAACCGGGCGGTGGCGGAGAGCCTCGACCTCCCTTTCACCGACCCCTACGAGGCGTTGTCCCGAATCGGGTGAACCCCCTCGAGTCATACCTCGATTCCCTGCGCAGCGAGCGGGGCGCGTCGCCCCACACCGTGGACGCCTACCGGAGGGACCTGACCCAATATCTGCAAGTGGTGTCGGAGGGCTACTCCGGGGAGGAGGGGGTGCAGGAGTTCCTCGGCCGACTAGCCCAACTCGCCCCCACCACGGTGGCTCGGAAGCTGGCGGCGGTCAGGGGCTATCACCGTTTCCTGATGGAGGAAGGCCTGGCCGACACCGACCCCACCGAGCGGGTCGACCCGCCCCGCAGACCCGACGCGGTTCCCAAAGCACTGGACGTCGACCGGGTGCTGGCCTTGATCGAGGCCCCCGACCGGTCGACACCCCGCGGGAGGAGGGACCGGGCCCTCCTCGAGTTCCTCTACTCGAGCGCGGCTCGGATAAGCGAGGCTTTGGCCGTCGACCTCGCCGACCTCGACCTGGAGGAGCGGCTGGTACGTCTACGAGGCAAGGGAGGGAGAGAACGGCTGGTTCCCCTGGGCGGACCGGCGGTGCAAGCGGTGGCCGAATGGCTCCCGGACCGCCTCCGCCTGGCCGGGACTCGGACCGACGCGTTGTTCCTCAACATGAGAGGGAGGCGTCTCAGCCGCCAGGGAGCCTTCCAGCTCGTCCGGCGGTGGGGTCAGGCCGTCGGTGTCGAGGACCTCTCCCCCCACACCTTGCGGCACTCGGCAGCCACCCACATGGTGGAAGCCGGGGCAGACCTGAGAACCGTCCAGGAGCTGCTGGGACACGCTAACGTGACGACCACTCAGGTATACACGCGGGTGTCGCCGCAGCACCTCTGGGAGATCTACCTGGAGGCTCACCCGCGGAGTAGATGACGTCCGGTTGGCCGGACACCGAGGAGAGTGATCCATCATCATGACCACGTTCGACGTTCAACAGGCGAGAAGCCTCCTCTTGGAGGAGCGGGACCGGCTCGTTCACCAGCTCAAGGAGCTCGGAGCCGACGAATCGGGGGAACTCACCGGCGAACTGGAGTTCGGGGAGGGTTTCGCCGACGCGGGGGCTGCCACCGCCGAGCGGACGGAGGTCCTCGGTCTGGTCGAGTCACTCAAGACCCAGCTCGACGCGGTGGACGCGGCCCTCGCCCGCATCGAGGAGGGCACCTACGGAACCTGTGCGTCGTGCGGCAAGCCGATCAACCCGGCCAGGCTGGAAGCACGACCCGAGTCGATCTACTGCGTGGACTGCAAGACCCGGCGATGAAACCCGCCGGCTGGCTGCATCTGGCCGGTCGTTTCCTGGAGAGCCTCGACAGGCGACCCCTAGACCCGGAGGAACGGGTGGAGGTGAGCCGATGGCTCCGGCCCGCCGAGGTGCCGTTGTTCTTCGACCAGCCCCCGCAGGACCAACGGCACGGCCTGAAGGCGGCCCGGGTGGCCGCCGCGGCTGGAGGCGACCTGACGACCATCCGGGCAGCCCTGCTCCACGACGTCGGGAAACGGCACGCCCGGCTGGGGACCTTTGGCCGGGTCCTCGCCACCATCCTCCTCCGTCTCGGCCTGGACTACGGCCGCCGGTTCGCCGCCTATCGGGATCACGGAACCCTCGGGGCGGAGGAGCTGGCCCAGCTCGGCACAGAAGAGCTGGTGGTTCGCTACGCCGCGGTTCACCATCGGGGCCGGCCGGCCGACATCCCCGCCGACGTGTGGGAGATCCTGGACAGGGCCGATCGGGGTGGGTGGTCGTTGATTCGCCGGCGGGCGGGCGGCAGGATGGCGCGGACATGACCTACACCGTGAAGACCGAGGTCTTCGAAGGGCCGCTCGACCTGCTGGTCCAACTCGTATCCCGCCATCAGGTCGAGGTGACGTCGCTCAGCCTGGTCGACCTGGTCAACGAGTACCTCGGTTATCTCGAGGAGATGCGGAGCCTCGACCTGGACGTCACCAGCGAGTTCCTCCTGGTGGCCGCCACCCTCATCCAGCTCAAGGCCCGGCGCCTCCTCCCCGACCCGCCCGAGCGGGATGACGACCTCGAGCTCGTCGAGGAGAGAGACCGTCTGGTGGCCCGGCTGCTCCAGTGTGTCACCTTCAAGGACGTCGCTGCGGTGCTGGCCACCCGCCTGGACGCGTTCTCCCGGCTCGTACCCCGGGCATCGGATCCACACCCGGAGATGAGACCGAAGCCGGCCGATGTCGTGGTTCCCGTCGGAGCGGAAGGACTGGCGGCCATCGCCAAGGAGCTGCTGACACCGGCCGAACCCGACCTGGACCACCTCGAGTTGGATCTCCCCTCGGTGGAGGCCGCCATAGAGGACCTGCGGGCACGGGTGGCGGCCGCGGCGGAGACCACCTTCGAGGAGCTCACCTCGGGTTGCCGCCGCCGGGTCGAAGTGGCGGCCTATTTCCTGGCCCTGTTGGAGTTGGCGAGGTGGGGCGTGGTGGCGGTGTCCCAGGAGCACTGGCTCGCCGACATCGTGGTGACCCGGAGGGAATGATGGATCGGCTCGCCGCGCTGGAAGCGATCCTGTATGTGACCGAGTCGCCGGTGCCCGTCTCCGAGCTGGCCGAGGTCCTGGAGATCCCGGTAGAAGACGTGGAGGGTCTGGTCGCCGAACTCGACCGGAGGCTCGTCGAGCGGGAGTCGGGCCTATGCGTGAGGAGGGTGGCGGGAGGCTGGAGGATCTACGCCCGGACCGAGACCCACCCGTATCTGGAGCGGTTCGCCGGTTCGGCCACCGCCCGGAGGCTGTCCCGGGCGGCGCTGGAGGTTCTGGCGGTGGTCGCCTACCGTCAACCGGTGTCGCGGGCCCAGGTGGCGGAGATCCGAGGGGTCGACTCGGACTCGGCGATCCGCACGCTGGAACGTCTCGGATTGATCGAGGAGTCGGACAGGCTTCCCCTTCCCGGCAACCCCGCCGTCTACCGGACCACCGACCTCTTTCTCGAGAAGCTGGGCCTGGACAGCCTCGACGACCTCCCGCCGTTGGCCGATCACGTACCTCCCGCCGACGTGATGGAAGCCCTGGAAAACACCTTCCGTTCCGATTGACGTGGAGCGGATCCGCCTCCAGAAGGCCCTCAGTCGGGCAGGTCTCATGTCCCGCCGCAAGGCCGAAGAGGCGATCGCCGCGGGGAGGGTGACGATCAACGGCCGGGTGGCGGTTCTCGGCGATCGGATCGACCCCGAAGTCGACCGGGTGGAGGTGGACGGCGTTCCGGTGCCCATAGCCCCGGGTCTCGTCACCTACCTGCTCTACAAGCCGGTCGGCGTGGTCTCCACGGCTTCAGACCCCCAGGGCAGGACCACCGTGGTGGATCTGGTCCCCCCGGAGCCGAGGGTGTGGCCCGTCGGGCGACTGGACGTCGACTCGGAGGGTCTGATCCTCCTCACCAACGACGGCGAGCTCACCAACCACGTCACCCATCCTCGGCATGGGGTGACCAAGACCTACGTGGTGTGGGTGGACGGGGAGGTGGGTCGGCGGGAGCTGCGTCGGCTGACCGAGGGGATCCATCTGGAGGACGGACCCGCCAAAGCGGTGCGGGCACGGCTGCTGGAGTCCCACCGGGGGAGGAGTCTGGTCGAGCTGGTGATGGCGGAAGGACGTAAACGTGAGGTCCGGAGGATGATGGAATCCATCGGCCATCCGGTGAGGCGCCTGGTTCGGACCGCCATCGGCCCCATCTCGGACAGGGAACTTCGACCCGGCGGCTGGCGCCGTCTCCGGCCGGAGGAGGTGGCCGCCCTATACCGGGCGGGACGCTAGGTTGGCGCAGGCCATGTCGGTGCTTCGCATTGCGCCCCGCAGCCGACCGGTGGAGGCCGTGGTGAGGCCCCCCGGGTCCAAGTCGCTCACCAACCGCGCCCTGGTGGTGGCGTCCCTCGCCCGGGGAGGGGTCAGCAAACTGTGGGACCCCCTCGAGGCGGAGGACACCCAGGTGATGCGTCGTGCCCTCCGAGCCTTCGGCGTCATGATCGACGACGTGGACGATCCCTGGCTGGTGCTGGGAACGGGCGGCGAGCTGAGCCTCCCTTCGACCGTGGTCGACGTCGGCGCCTCCGGCACGACGGCCCGCTTCCTCACCGCGTTGTCGGCTCTCGTGCCCGGGCGGGTCGCCCTCGACGGTACCCGCCGGATGAGGGAACGACCCATCGCCGAACTGGCCGACGCCCTGACCTCTCTCGGCGCCGCGGTGAACACCAACGGAGGGTTTCCGCCGGTCGAGGTGGAGGGGACGGTCCGGGGCGGCCGGGTGGTGGTCGATGCGGCCAGGTCGAGCCAGTTCCTCTCCGCGTTGCTGATGATCGGACCGATGCTGCCCGAAGGGCTGGAGGTGATACCCCGGGGCAAGGTCGTCTCCCGCCCGTACGTCGTGTCCACCATCGAGGTGATGGAGGCGTTCGGCGCGCAGGTGGAGCAGCGGGGCGACGGCTGGTGGGTGCGACCCGGTGGCTACCTGAACGCCAGCTACGAGATCGAAGCCGACGCTTCCGCTGCGGTGTACCCGCTGGTGGCCGCCGCCCTGGTTGGAGGGGTGGTGGCGGTCGACGGCATACCGGAAGGGTCCACCCAGGCCGATCTGGCTGCCCTGGAGGTCCTGACCGCGATGGGATGCACTGTGCACCACTCCGGAAATCGGATACTCCTCCAGGCGCCGTCCGGCCGACTCCAGCCGGTGGATGTGGACATGGGCGACGCCCCCGACGCCGTGCTGGCCCTGGCAGTGGCTTGCCTGTTCGCCGACGGTGAGAGCAGGATGAGGAACGTCGGGAACCTGCGTCTCAAGGAGACCGACCGACTGGCCGCCCTGGAGAACGAGTTGAGGCGGATAGGGGGCAGGGCTCGGGTCGAGGGTGACGACCTGGTCGTTGGACCGGGTCGCCTGACCGGCGCCCGGGTGGAGACCTACGACGACCACCGGATTGCCATGTCGTTCGCCCTGGCCGGCCTGGTGGTCGACGGGATCGAGATCTCCGACCCCGGCTGCGTCGCCAAGACCTGGCCGGGTTTCTTCGACATGCTGGAGAAGCTGTGAGCTTCGTGGTGGCGATCGACGGTCCGGGCGGTTCGGGCAAATCGACGGTGGCTCGCCGGGTCTCCGAACTGCTCGGCTGGCCCCATCTCGACACCGGCGCCTACTACCGGGCGGCCGCTCTCGCCGTGTTGAGGGCCGGAGTCGACCCCGACGATCCGGCGGCGGTGGCTGCCGAGGTGGGCAGGCACGAGTACCGGCAGGTCGACGGCCGGATGCTCCTCGACGGCGAGGACGTGACCCGGGAGATCAGGGAACGTCACGTCACAGGGGTCGTCAGCCGGATAGCCGCGGTGCCCGAGGTTCGCCGGATCATGGTCGATCTCCAGAGACGATGGGTGGCCGAGAACGGCGGCAACGCGGTGGTCGAGGGAAGGGACATAGGCTCGGTGGTGTTCCCCGACAGTCCGGTGAAGGTCCACCTCACGGCCGACCCCTCGACCCGGGCCGCCCGTCGTGCCGCACAGATGGGAATCGGCCCGGCCGAAGCCGAAGCCGAGCTCACCGCCAGGGACCGGATCGACTCGACCCGGGACGTGGCGCCCCTGGAGGTGGCCACCGGGGCCGAGATCGTCGACACGACCCACCTGGGGGTGGACCAGGTGGTGTCGAGAGTCCTCGACCTGGTGGATCAGAGGAGGCGGGAGATCAGCTCGGCGGCCCGGGACGCCCCCTCCTCCTGAGCCAACCTCCGTCCGAGCTGCGACGCCGTCTCGGCCATGGTCTCCGCTCGCCGCACCGCTGCGGACAGCCGCCGGGGTGTGAGGCGCCGAAGGGGAACCCCGACCCCCACCCCGAGCCTCTCCAGACGGGAAGCCCAAAAGAACTGGTCGGCGAAGGATGGAACCGCGATCGAGGGAACACCGGCTTCGAGCGCGGTGTGGGTGGTGCCCGCCCCGCCGTGGTGGATCACCAGGCGGCAGCGGGGAAACAGGAGCCGATGATCCACCCGGCCGACGGTGAACACCCTGCCTTCGCCTCCGACCCCGCCCCAGCCGGGCTGGAGCAGCACCCTGTCCTCACCCATGGCCTCGAGGACCAGACCCACGTCGATGCGGGGATGCGCCCGACTTCCGAAACCCACGAAGACCGGGGGAGGACCCTCACGGAGGAAATCCTCCAGCTCCTCGGGGAGTCCATCTCCAGGCGGGGGAGCCCAATGCCCGGTCACGTGCACCCAGGGCGGCCAGTCGGCAGGTGGCGGCACCAAGGTCGGGCTGAACCCGTAGATGTGGGGTATGCGCCGCTCTTCCAACATCCGATAGGGCCCCCACGCGAAGTTGGGCAGCCCCAGACACCGACGGAACCGGTTGATGTCGGGGGCCAGGACACGCCATGCCGCCATCTGCACCAGCCGATGGCTGGCTCGCCTCGCCGTCGACCCCAACCCGTCGACCCAGGGCGGAACCAGCGGGGAAGCGAAAGCCGCGGTGGGGGTGAACGGCTGCAGGAAGGCGGGCCAGGCGGGAACACCGGCCGCCTCGGCGGCGTGGAAGGCTCCGACGCCGAGAGCAGAGAACAGGACGAGGTCGGCACCGGCGACCGCCTCGAGGCAGTCATTCAGGTATCGCTCGAGCAGCGGAGCCGCCACCTGGCGAAACCGTCCGGTGACTCGAAACGGGTTGGAACCCGATTCCTGCCATCGCCTGACCCGGGGCGTGTCGGAGAGGACCCGTGGGTCGCCCACCACGGGAAGGAACTCTGCGCCGGCTCGCTCCACTGCCTCCCGGAACCGGTCGTGGGTGGCGACCGCGACCCGATGTCCCCTGGCCTCCAGCTCGACCGCCAAGCCCAGGTAAGGGCCGACGTCCCCCCACGACCCTACTGCTACCAGGACGATCCGGCTCAGGTCCCGATCATCTCCAGGGCCTTCGCCGCCGTCCACTCCCGGTCCCGGTCCAACCAGCCGGGTTCGGTCGGGGGGCGGGCGGTGAGACCGGCTTCGACCACGGCTTGCAGGACCGTCACGAATCCCCGGAGCTGGGGAGGCAGCGGGAAGTACTCGCCCTCGGAGGTAACCGACAGGACCTCGAACCCGAAACGGGGTGCGACCCGTTCGATGACCTCCGCCACCAGATGGTCGGGAGCCGACGCCCCGGCGGTGAGCCCCACCACCGAGGCCTCTTCCAGCCACCGGGGTTGGATCTCGGCGGCCGAGTCGATCCGGTGGGCTTCGACACCCCGCTCTCGGGCGACCCGTACCAGCGCCTGGGTGTTGGACGAGTTGTCGGAACCGACCACCAGGATCAGGTCGCAGAGTTCGGCCAGTTTCGCCACCGCCGACTGGCGGTTGGTGGTGGCGTAGCACAGGTCGCTCTTCCTCGCCGTCCACAACCCGGGGAAGGCCTCCTTGGCCGAGCGGAGAACTTCCTCCCACTCGTACATGCCCAGAGTCGTCTGAGCGACCAGCGCCACCTTGTCCGGGTCCTTGGGTTGGAAGTCACCGAGACCGGTCTCGGGTTCCACCAGGGTGATCGCATGGGGGGCCTCGGCCACCGTCCCGACCGCTTCGTCGTGGCCCCGATGCCCGACGTAGACGATGTCGTATCCCCGTTCGGCCAGGCGACGCACCTCGTGATGCACCTTGGTGACCAGCGGGCAGACGGCGTCTATCACCACCGCCGCCCTCCGTGACGCCTCCTCCACCACCTGGGGGGCCGACCCGTGGGCAGAAAGCATCACCGGGGCCCCCTCCGGCACCTGGGAGATGTCGTCGACGAACACCACCCCGACCCGTTCGAAGGCCGCGACCACCCACTCGTTGTGGACGATCTGGTGATAGCAGTAGATCGGCGGCTCGAAGATCCGAACCATCCAGGTGAGGGCCTTGATGGCCATCTCCACTCCCGCGCAGAACCCTCGGGGCTCGGCGAGTATCAGTCGGTCGGGCATGGCAGCCATGCTAGGTGGTTACCGTTCGATCGATGAGCGAGCGGCTCGGAGTCGTGGCGGTGGTGGGTCGTCCCAACGTGGGGAAGTCGACCCTGGTCAACCGGATAGTGGGGGGACGGCCCGCAGTGGTGGAGGAGCGTCCCGGGGTGACCCGCGACCGGCGGGAACTCGAAGCCGAGTGGGACGGTCGGCGTTTCCTGGTGGTCGACACCGGGGGTTGGGAGATGGGGGGAGACGACCTGACCGAGGAGGTACGGCGGCAGGCCGAGGTCGCGGTGGACACCGCCGACGTCGTGCTGCTGGTGGTGGACGCCACCACCGGGATAACCGAGGAGGACGCCCAGGTGGCCGAGGTGCTGCGGGGCCGGGACGTGCCGGTGGTGTTGGTCGCCAACAAGGTCGACCATCCCGCCAGGTCGGAACCCGACCTGTGGAAGCTGGGGATGGGAGAGCCCGTGGAGGTGTCGGCGCTGCACGGGCGGGGCGTGAGCGACCTGCTGGACAGAACGGTCGCTCTCCTCCCCGAGAGCCCTCGCATACCCGAGGAGCTCCCCAGGTTGACCATCGTCGGCCGACCCAACGTCGGCAAGTCGACCTTGCTGAACCGGCTGGTGGGGGAGGACCGGGTGATCGTCTCTCCACGGCCAGGCACCACCCGGGATCCGATCGACATCAGGGTGGAGCTCGGGGGGAGGCCCTACCTGCTGGTGGACACTGCCGGGATCCGGCGGCGGAGCCGGATCGGCGAAGACGCCGACTACTTCGCGGTGCTGCGGGCCCGGCAGGCGGTGGAAGGCTCCGACGTGGCGCTGCTGGTCGTCGACGCGAGCGAAGGCATAACCCATCAGGACCAGAGGATCGCGGCGGAAGTGGCGGAGGCGGGCGCCGGTCTGGTGGTGTTGCTCAACAAGTGGGATCTCCTCGACGAGGAGGCCCGCCTGAGGGTCGAGTCGGGGCTGAGCGACCGGCTCGGGTTCGTCGGATGGGCGCCGGTCCTGAGGGTTTCGGCGCTGACCGGATCCCGTCTCCATCGGCTCGGCGATCTGGTGTCTTCGGTGTTGGAGGCTCGCAGTCGGCGGATCCCCACCGGGGTCCTCAACCGCATGGTGAGGGGATGGGTCGACGCCCATCCGCCGCCGGTGCGCAAAGGTCGGCGCCCGAGCATCCACTACATGGTGCAAGCCGACGTGGCGCCACCGACGTTCGTGGTGTTCGCCTCGGGCGGGCCGGTGGGTGAGGACTATCTCAGGTATCTGGAGAACCGCATCCGGCAGGTCGAGGATTTCACCGGCACCCCGATCCGGGTGATCACCCGCCGGAAGGGAAGGAGATCGGCGTGAGGCGATCCCCCTACCTGCCCGAGGAGGATTCGCCCGTTCCCGAGCCGTCTCCGTGGGGCTTCAGGCTGGGGGTGGCGGTCGCGGCCCTGTACCTGCTGTGGCGGCTGGTCCAAGGGGTGATGTGGCTGGTGGAACGGCTGACCTAGACCGGTTGCTAGCCTGAGGAAACACGGGCTGTGGCGCAGCTTGGTTAGCGCGCTTGACTGGGGGTCAAGAGGTCGCCGGTTCAAATCCGGCCAGCCCGACCGGACGGCTCACGGCTCGATCCGGTTGACGGTTGCGACTCGGTCGATGCTGCGATCGAAGGAGACGACGTCAGGTATTCCGGAGGCTTCAGCCGATGCTACGAGGTACGCCTCGGCGAAGTCGATGCGATGGGTCTCGTATATCTCTAGCGAGCGCAGCAGCAGACCGGGATCAAGCGTCCGGATCGGCGGGTAGGCGATCACCGACCGCACCAACCGGGCGACCTCGTCAGTGGCCACCTCGTAGAAGGACTCGAGTACGAAGACGACCTCGGCGACGATGAGGTCGGGGAGGAGCAACTCCTCGGCCTCGGCCAAAGAGGCTGTCGCACGCCGGGCTTGGCCGGGGGGATCACCCGTCAGATGTCTGATCAGGATGTTGGTGTCGACGAACGCCGTCACCGACGGGTCTCGGCGCGAATCTGCCGGGTGCTGCGCCGCACCTCGCCCCACGCCACCCCGCGTTTGGCAGCCGGCACCTCTACCGCGCCGGCCAGGTCGAGGAGGTTGGGGATCTTGGCGAGCACAGCGCGATGCTGCTCGACCCTGAAAACGATCTGGTCGCCTTCGGTGATGCCGAGGGCATCCCGGATTTCCTTGGGGATGGTTATCTGACCCTTCGAGGTGACCTTGGCTGCGACATCCACTCCTACAGCTCCTTACTCAGGTGACATGGTAAGGATACGGTGCGGGCTGGCCGATGTCGAGAGATCGGCCACAGAGCCGAGGGGGTCAGACGGACCACCCGGACTGTTGCACGGTTCACCCACCCTTCCCTAATCTGGTTGACCGCGGCACGCCGCCCGCGTGTCGGCCCTGTATCCGACGGGAGGAAATGGAGGACCAAGGTGAGACACAGACTCGCTCGATGGCGTTGGCTCGCCATCCTCGCGGTGTTCGCGATGGTGGCGGCGGCTTGCCAGACGGAACCGACCGAGCCGGGTGACACCACCACCACTACGGAGGCACCCACCGGCACGGAGCCGACCGAGACCACCGCCCCGCCGACCGCCGAAGGGTTCACCTACCGGTTGGCGATCTTCAGCGATCCGACCACGACCCATCCGTGGGCGGCCCTCGACACCGAGAACGACGTGTGGACCAACTACGTCAACCCGGGAAGCGGGTCCCTCTACGGGTACCAGCCACCCACCTACACCCTGGTTCCGGCGATGGCCGCCGACGACGAACCACCGGAGGTGGTGGCCGACGGAGACAACTGGTCGGTGACCGTGACCTTGCGGGACGACGTCCGCTGGAGTGACGGCACCCCGGTGACCGCCAACGACGTGGTGTTCACCTTCGAGACCATCCAGAAGTACGACGGTCTGGGGGGCAACTTCCCCAGCCTCTGGCCTCTCGCCCGGGAAGACGATCCGGCGACCGCCGACGTGGACGAATCATCCGACGGCGTGCTGTCGGTGGAGGCCGTCGACGACATGACGGTGAAGATCACCTTCAACTTCGAGCCGGGTCTGGCCATCTGGCCTTTCTCGGTGGGTGTGGCGCCGGTGTTCCAGGAGGCGTACTGGAGGCCGCTGGTCGACGCCTCGGACAGTGCCGAGACCTTCTACGGCAACGAGACCCTGGGCTATCCCAACACCGGGGCGTTCGTCACCGCCGAGCGGGAGCCGGGGGCTTTCTGGCGTAACGAGGCGGTGGCCGACTACTGGGACCGGGGCGCCCAATACACCGTCTACGAGAACGGGGCCGTCGAGTACACCTCGGCGAGCGGGACCAGCGAGACCTACGGTGAACCCTCCGGTGAGGTGATCGCCCAGTGGACCGAAGGTCCCTACGCCTCGGAAGCCCTCTACACCCTGTACACCGACCAGAACAGCGCAGTGCTGGCCCTGACCGACGGTGAGGTGGACTTCCTCCTCAACCCGCTCGGTCTCCAGCGTGGCCTCCAGCAGCTCGTGCTGTCGGACCCGGACCTGAACGTGATCGTCAACGAGCAGAACGGGTTCCGCTACCTGGCGTTCAACATGCGCAAGTTCCCCATGAACGTCAAGGAGTTCCGTCAGGCGATCGCCTGCCGGATCGACAAGGAGTTCATGGCCGACACCGTGTTGGGTGGCGCGGCCATCGCGGCCAACAGCCTGGTGCCCCCGGGGAACAGCTTCTGGCACAACCCCGATGTGGAGGCCATCTGCTCGGGCTTGAGCGAGCAGGAGCGGTTCGAGAGGGCCGTGGAGCTGCTCAAGCAGGCCGGGTTCACCTGGACCACCGAACCCGCATGGGATCCCGACAACCTCGACGTCCTGCCCCAGGGCGAAGGGTTGACCGGACCCGACGGCGAAGAGGTCCCGGAGCTCACCCTGCTGGCTCCCGGCCCCGGCTACGACCCGCTGCGGGCCACCTACTCGCTGTTCATCGAGGAGTGGGCCAACGACCTGGGCATTCCGGTCCGGGCCGAACCCACCGGCTTCTCGGTGATCGTCGACGAAGTGTTCGCCACCGGCGACGCGGCGCTGGAGTGGGACATGTACATCCTGGGTTGGGGTCTCACCCCGTTCCCGGATCACGTGTTCGACTTCTTCACCACCGACGCCGACTCGGCCGAGGGTGGCTTCAACACCCCGGGTTACTCGAACCCCGAGTTCGACGCCCTGGCCGCGCAGTTCAAGCAGGCGAAGACGCTCGAGGAGGCGCGGGACCTCATCTTCCAGGGTGAGGCGATCATCGCCGAGGACCTGCCCTACGTGGTCCTGTTCACCACCCCGATCATCGAGGCCTACCGCAACACGGTGAGCTACCCGTTCACCACCACCCTCGACGGCCTGCAGGCCTGGTCCGGCGTGCCCAGCGCGGTGACCAGCAGCTGAGAAGACCGGTTCGTGGGGCGCCCCTCGGGGCGCCCCACGAACTTCCCCGGGTTACCCGACCCCAGAACCAGCGTCCCGATATCATCGGCATCGACCTTCCGAGGAGGACCGCATGACCAGGTACGTCGCGCGCCGTCTCGTCCAGATGGCGTTCCTGTTCCTGGTCTTCCTCACCGCCACCTGGTTCCTCCTCTACGCCCTTCCTGGGGACATCGTCGCCCAGAAATACGCGACCAACCCCAACATTCCCCCTGAGGCCCGCCGACTCGCGATGGAGCGGCTCGGACTCGACAAGCCGATGCTGGTCCAGTTCCGGGACTACATGGTGAACTTCTTCACACTCGACTTCGGATACTCCTTCAACCAGTACCCCCGGCCGGTGGTGGACATCATCAAGGAACGCCTCCCCCGCACGATCGTCCTGTTCCTCACCGCGGTGATCACCTACTACTGGGCGGGTTTCGCCGCCGGCAAATACCTTGCATGGAGGCGGGGGAAGCGGGGCGAGATGGCGATCACGGTGGGCGGGGTGGCGCTGTACACCGTGTTCTACCCGTGGTTCGCCCTGATCATGCTCTGGCTCTTCGCTTCTCAGCTCAAGCTGCTCCCTCTCGGCAAGTTCCTGGATCCCGACAAGTGGCGTAACGCTCCGTATCCCGCCAACGACGTGTTCCTGCGCATGTTCTGGCTGACCCTCATCACCTCGGTCGTCGTGTTCGGAATCCACCTCCTGGCACGGCGGATCAAAGACCGTACCCCCCGCAGGCTGGTCGCCTGGGCAGGCACGGTGGCGGCGGTGGTCGCCTTCTTGGGCTACTGGTGGGTGGGCCGTGAAGGTGCGGTGATGCGCCCCTATGCAGCCGACATCGCCTACCACCTGATCCTTCCCGTCCTCACCCTCACCCTGGTCAACTTCGCGGGGATCATGCTCCTCACCCGGACGTCGATGTTGGAGACCATGCGGGAGGACTTCATCCTGACCGCACGTGCCAAGGGTCTGCCCGAACACATGGTCCGGGATCGGCACGCAGCCCGCACAGCTCTACTCCCGGTGACCACCTCGCTGGTGCTGGCGGTGGCCACCGTGATCGACGGGGGGATCATCACCGAGACCGTGTTCTCCTGGCCCGGGATGGGGGAAGTCCTGGTCAGTTCGGTCACGTTGGGAGACATACCCCTGGCGATCGCATCCTTCTCGTTCATCGGGGTGATGGCCCTGGTGGGCCATTTCCTCGTCGATCTCCTGTACGGGATCCTCGACCCGAGGATCAGGGTGACCGCCCACGGATGAGGTGGAGATGACCGACACCAGCGAACGCACCGACCAGCTCGAAGGCCAGACCCTCGCCGAGATCGGAGCCGACGAATCGATCGAGCTGGCGGAGCAGGCTCAGCGACGGCAGTCGCTGTGGGCGATCCGTTGGATCCTGTTCCGTCGCAGCCTGCGCCACAACTGGGCGCTGTTCTGGGAGAACCGGATCGGAAGGTTCGGCTTGGGGATCATCGCGTTCTTCGCGGTGCTGGCGGTCATGCCGACGATCTTCTTCGCTACCGGCTATTGGAACCCGGCCATCTACGACCCGGTCACCGGCCTCGAACCCAACCCGCCGGTGCAGCGTTTCACCGTGGTCAACGAGATCACCGATCCGGCCACCCAGATCGACTTCACCCGGGTGCTGCTCGACAACCGGATCCCCAACGACGTTCTACCCGGCGACGTGGTCGAGATTCCCCTCCAGCCGGCCCCACCCGACTCGCGCCACTGGCTGGGCACCGACCCGCTGGGTCGAGACGTCATGTCCCAGCTCATGCACGGGGCCCGGGCGGCTTTCTTCCTCGGCATGCTGGCCGCGGTGGTCACCGTGGTCATCGCCACCATCGTCGGGTCGGTGTCCGCCTACTTCGGCGGCGCCATCGACGCCTTCTTCATGCGGCTCGCCGACCTGCTGATCATGATCCCCGCCCTGGCGGTGCTGATCGTGATCGGCGCCATCTTCGAATTCCAGCTCTGGCATCTGGCAGTGGTGATAGGCATCCTGTCGGGATTCGGAGGGACGGCCATCGTCCTCAAATCTCAGGCCCTGGCGGTGAAGGTGAAGCCCTACATCGACGCGGCCCGGGTGGCGGGGGGCAGCAACACCCACATCATCGTGTCCCACGTCATCCCCAACGTGATGCCCCTCAGCTTCCTCTACATGATGTTCACGGTCACCGGAGCGATCCAGAGCGAAGCGACCCTGTCGTTCCTGGGCCTGCTCAACGTGCGCACCTCTTGGGGCCTGATGCTGCAGCTGGCCAACAACCAGGGCTACCTGCTGCAGGGACTCCAGTACTGGTGGTTGCTGTTCCCGGCGGGTGTCGCGGTCACGCTGCTCGCCATGGCGTTCTTCCTGGTGGGCAGGGCCATGGACGAAGTCGTCAACCCGAGGCTGAGGAAGAGATGACCCAACCTCGACCCTCGGGGGGAGCTGCCGCCGTGACCCGCCGTCCTCTGCTCGAGGTCGACCACCTGGTCATGCACTATCGGACCAAGGCCGGTGAGGTCTCGGCGGTCGACGACGTCACCTTCACCCTCCACGAGGGAGAAGCCCTGGGGTTGGTGGGGGAGTCGGGCTGCGGAAAGACGTCGGTCGCCATGTCTCTGCTCAGACTCCTTCCCGACAACGCCGAGTACAAGTCCGGGGAGATCCGGCTGGAAGGCGTCGATCTGCTCTCCCTCTCGGAGGAGCAGATGAGACGGCGGCGCTGGTCCGACATCTCGATGGTGTTCCAAGGAGCGATGAACGCCTGGAATCCCGTCTACAAGGTGGGCGACCAGATCAAAGAGGCGATGGACATGCACTTCGAGCCCCGCCTGTCAGACGACGAAGCCGACGAACGGATCGCCCAGCTGTTCCGGCTGGTGGGGCTCCCACCCGAGATGGCCGGACGCTATCCCCACGAGTTCTCCGGCGGTATGCGGCAGCGGGCGGTCATCGCCATGGCGCTGGCCTGCGACCCCAAGATCATCATCGCCGACGAACCGACCACGGCTCTCGACGTGATCGTCCAGGACCAGATCCTCGAGGAGCTGAAGAAGATCCAGCGCGAGCTGGGCATGTCGATCATCTACATCTCTCACGACATCGCGGTCATCGCCGAAGTGACCGACACGATGGGGGTGATGTACGCCGGGAAGCTGGTCGAGTTCGGTCCCACGGTCGACATCTTCGGCAACCCGAAGCATCCCTACACCTACCTGCTCCTGTCCTCGACACCGTCGGTGACCGGACCGCGGCGCAGGCTGGCGCCGCTGGAAGGGGAGCCGCCCAACCTGCTCAACCCGCCGTCGGGTTGCCGCTTCCATCCCCGCTGCCCCTTCGCCACCGAACGGTGCGCGGTCGCCGAGCCACCCCCGGAGGACATCGGAGGTGGCCATCTCGTGGCCTGCTACCACTGGGAGCAGGTGCCCGAGTTCGGAGGGCTCACTCGATGACCCACCCCCTCGTCAAGGTGGAGGAGCTCACCAAGCTGTTCCCCATCTCCCGGAACATGTTCCGCCGGCCCACCGAGTTCGTCCACGCGGTCGACGGCATCGACTTCGAGATCGCCCCCGGGGAGAGCCTGGGCCTGGTCGGGGAGTCGGGCTGCGGAAAGTCGACCACCGGCCGGATGCTGGTCAAGCTGACCGACGCCACCTCGGGTCGCATCCTCCTCGCCGACCGGACCAACGGCGGGGAACCCGACATGATCGACATCGCCCACATCTCCAAGGAGAACATGCAGCGGTTCCGGCGACGGGTCCAGATGATCTTCCAGGATCCGTACGAGTCGATGAACCCGCGGCGGACCGTGTTCGAGACCATCTCGGAACCGCTGGCGGTGCAGAACATCGGCACCCTCCCCGAACGGGAGGAACGCGTGGCGGAGATGCTGAAGCTGGTGGGTCTAACCCCCCCGGAGGCGTTCCTGTTCAGGTATCCCCACGAGCTCTCCGGCGGACAGCGGCAGCGGGTGGCGATCGGTCGGGCGCTGGTGCTCGACCCCACCTTCGTGGTGGCGGACGAACCCACTTCGATGCTCGACGTGAGCATCCGGATCTCGATCATGGACCTGATGCTCAAACTCGCCGACGAGTTCGACGTCTCCTATCTGTACATCACCCACGACCTGGCGGTGGCCCGATACATGTGCGACCGGATCGCGGTGATGTACCTGGGGAAGATCGTCGAGATCGCACCCACCGAAGACCTGCTCGCCAACCCGCTCCACCCCTACACCCGGGCGCTACTGGCCGCGGTGCCGGTCCCCGACCCCCGGTATCGGAAACCCCAGGTCGAGATCAAAGGCGGGATCTCCAAGGCGATCAACCCGCCGGCCCAGTGCAGGTTCCTGGAACGCTGCCCCTGGGCGACCGACGTCTGTCACTCCAATCCGCATCCTCCCCTGGAGGACAAGGGCGGTGGCCACTACGTGGCCTGTTATCTGGTGGAGAAGGGCTCCGGCTGAACCGGTGTCCCAGCTCGTCACCGTTCCCAACCTGTTCAGCCTGATCCGGGTCGCCGCGGTGGCGGTGTTCTGGTGGTTGATGGCCTCGGAACGGACGGTGGCCGCCGCCTGGCTGGTGGTGACGGTGGCGGGCACCGACTGGGTCGACGGCTACCTGGCGCGCCGGCTGGGCCAGGTGACCGAGCTGGGGAAGCTCCTCGACCCGCTGGCCGACCGGCTGATGATCGCCTCGGCGGTGGTGGCCGGCATCTGGGCGGACGTGCTGCCGGGGTGGATCGCGTGGCCTCTGCTGGTCAGGGAGGCGCTGGTGACGGCGGGAGCCCTGTACGGCTGGTCGCGGGGGAGACGAGTCGACGTGCTGCCCCTGGGGAAGACCGCCACCTTCCTCCTCTACGGATCGGTACCGGCCTTCTACCTGGTGGAGGGGGACGTCCTGCCGTGGTTGTTCGGACCCCCGGCCTGGATAGCCGGGGTGGTGGGGCTGGTCCTCTACTGGTGGGTGGCGGTGGCGTATGGCCGAGAAATCGTCGCACCGACCCGGTAACGTGCCGTCAACCGACCAAGAAGAGGAGATGCGAACCCCCGAAGAGTTCCGATACACCGAAGAGCACGAATGGGTGTTGCCCGTCGGGGACGGGAGGGTGAGGATGGGAATCACCGACTACGCCCAGGACCAACTGGGGGACGTGGTCTTCGTCCAGCTACCCGAAACCGGTTCCCAGGTGGAGAAGGGCGCGGTCATCGCCGAGGTGGAGTCGACCAAGTCGGTGGGGGAGGTGTACGCCCCCGTTTCGGGGACGGTGGTGGCGGTGAACGAAGCGGTCTTGGACCGTCCCGAACTCATCAACCAGGATCCGTACGGCGACGGATGGCTGATCGAACTGGAGACCGACGACCCGATCGACCAGCTCCTCGACGCCGAGTCCTATCTGCAGCTGATCGACCGTGAGTAGCATCGGGGAAGATGCGGTGCCCCAGCTGCTCGACCGAACTACCCGAGGGGGCCAGCACCTGTCCCGGGTGCGGATTCCACGTCGAGACAGAACCGACCGTCACGTTCGTGCCGATCGAGGATCGCCCCCACCCGGCGATCAGCCCTGAACGGGCTGCCCACCTGGAGGGCATCGAGGGATATGCCCTGGTGGTCGAGAAGGGACCCCGGGCCGGGATGGCGTTCGTCCTGCCCGCCGGGGTGACCACCGTCGGCCGACATCCCGAATCCGACATCTTCCTCGACGACGTGACCGTGTCCCGGCACCACTGCCGCTTCTCGTGGGACGGCAACTCGCTGGTGGTGGAGGACTCCGGTTCCACCAACGGCACCTACGTCAACGGAGACCGGGTGGATCGAGCCGAGCTCCATCCCGGCGATGAAGTGCTCATCGGACGTTTCCACCTGATCGTGGCCCGTGGCTGACGAGGTCTACACCATAGGCGAGGTCATCGACCTGCTCAGAGACGACTTTCCCGACGTTACGGTGAGCAAGGTGCGGTTCCTGGAGTCCCAGGGGCTCCTCTCGCCGGCCAGATCCGAATCCGGCTACCGCCAATTCGGCCCATCCGACATCGAGCGGCTCCGCTACATCCTCCGTCTCCAGCGAGACCATTTCCTCCCGCTCAAGGTGATCAAGTCGAAACTCACCCTGTGGGAACGGGGAGAAGATCCGGACGCAGATGCCCCACCGCCGTCGACCGGTCTGCTGGAGCGGGGAGAACCCGAACCGAGGGACGAGGTGCTCAGACGTAGCGGGTTACCCCGGCGCCGCCTCGACGAGCTGATCGCCCACGGCGTGCTCTCCGAGGAGGACGGCCGGTTGGAGGAGGGTTCGGCGGTGATCGCCGCCGAGGCCCGCCGCCTGTTCGATCTGGGTCTCGAACCTCGACACCTCAGGGCGGTGCGGCACGCCGCCGAACGGGAAGCCGACCTCGTGTTCCAGCTGGTTGCGCCGTTCCTGAAGATGACCAACCCGGAGGCGCGCCGCCACGCCGAGCAGATGGTGTCCGACGCCGGTGAGGCGCTCCTCGCCATCCACCGGATGATCCTCATCTCGGAGCTGAGGCGGCTGATCGAGCGGTGACCCGCTTCCTCTCGGTGTTGTTGCTGGTGGTGGGGTTGACGCCGATCGCGTCTCCTCCTCCCGACCCGATCCCATCCCGTCCCACCCCGTCGGTGACCGCCCAAGCCTGGATCCTCTACGACGACACCTTCGACCTGGTCCTGGCCGAAGAGGAGGCCGACCAGCGTCGACCCATGGCCTCCACCACCAAGATCATGACTGCTCTGGTGGCGCTCCGTCACTCCGAACCCGGAGAGCTTGTCGCCGTCAGCCGGACGGCAGCCGACGTGGGCGAATCCGAGATCGGGCTGGTGGCAGGGGAGCGGCTCCCGATGGCGCAGCTCCTCTCGGCGATGCTGGTCCGTTCCGCCAACGACGCCGCGATGGCGGTTGCCGAACACATCGGGGGAACCGTGGACGGCTTCGTCGAGATGATGAACAGCACCGCGCAGGAGCTGGGACTCACCAACACCCACTTCGCCAACCCCCACGGACTCGACGCGCCGGACCACTACTCCTCGGCCCGTGACCTGCTGCGCCTCACCCTGGCGGCCATGGACGACCCCCGGTTCGCCCAGGCGGTTTCGTCGGTGCGGGTGAGGCTCCCCGACTCCCCGAGCGGCGCGCCGCGGGTGGCCGAGACCACCAACCGGCTCCTCCGGGACTACCCGGGGGCGATCGGGGTCAAGACCGGCTTCACCTCCCGGGCGGGGCTGGTCCTGGTGGCCGCCGCCGAACGGGACGGCAGGCGGCTGTATGCGGTGGTGATGGGATCGACGGACCACTTCGGCGACGCCACCGCCCTCCTCGACCACGGGTTCTCCGCATACCCGCTCCTGAGTCTGACCGCGGACCAACCGGTTCCTTCCCCGGGAGCGGTGGCGGCGTGGGCCCACCTGGTCTCCCTCGGGCTGGACGGAAGCACCGGGCCCGCCTGGACCCGGGCGGCGGAGGCCCCCCGACCGGTCGAACCCGCCCTGGCCGACCTGGGCGACGCCTGGCGATGGACCATCGAGGCCGTAGGTGGCTGACCTCGTCGCCGAAGTAGTCCCCGCCGAGGAGATCCAGGCTCGGGTGGCCGAACTCGGGAGGGCGATAACGGAGGACTATCAGGGTCGGTCGCCGATCCTGGTAGGCGTGCTGACCGGGTCTCTGTGGTTCCTCGCCGACCTGGTGCGACGGATCGACCTGGAGGTGGAGGTCGACTTCCTGCTGCTCAACCGCTTCGGCGAAGGGGGCCGGATCCGGATCGCAACCGACACCGCCACTCCGCTGGTGGGTCGAGACGTGATCCTGGTCGAGGACATCGTCGACACCGGCCTGACCCTCACCGTGCTCCGGCGGCTCCTCGAGGAGCGGGAACCCGCCTCCCTGGCCGCGGTGGCGTTGCTCGACAAGACGAGTCGCCGACTGGTCGACGTACCCCTGGAATATCGTGGCTTCGAGGTCGGTGACGAGTTCCTGGTCGGCTACGGGCTCGACTTCGCCGGCCGGTACAGGAACCTTCCGTCCCTCTGGGTGGTGCTCGACCTGCCCGCCTTCACCGAGGATCCTCTTCGGCTGGCCCGGTTGGTGCACCGGGTCGGCTGATAACCTTCGTTGCATGGACGCCGGTGTGCCCATGGACGTGACCGGAGTGAGGGTGGAACTTCCCTCCAACACCCCGATCGTGCTGCTCCGCGAGCAGACCGGTGAGCGGTTCCTCCCCATCTGGGTGGGCCCGGTCGAGGCCATGGCGATCTCGTCGGCGATGGAGGGGGTCAAGCCACCCCGCCCGCTGACCCACGACCTGCTCACCTCGGTGATCGAAGCTCTGGGAGCCCGAGTGGTCCGGGTCGTCGTCACCGAACTCAGAGACAACGTGTTCTACGCCGACCTGGTGTTGGAGATCGACGGCCGGGAGGTGTCGGTTTCGTCGAGGCCCTCCGACGCGATCGCCCTGTCGGTGCGGACCGGCGCCCCGGTGTTCGCCAACCCGTCGGTGCTGGACGAGGCGGGCATCGAGATCCGTGAAGAGGACGAAGAAGCCGAGATCCAGCGCTTCCGTGAGATGCTGGAAGACCTCACGGTGGAGGACTTCCTCGACCCGGGAGCCAATCCGGACGAGCCCGGGGATTCGTGACACCGCCCGTACGGCTGAGGATCGGCCTCGTCTCTCTGGCCGCCCTGATCGTCCTGGGAACTGCGGCATATGTGCTGGTGGAAGGGGTCGGCTGGTTCGACGCCTTCTACATGGTGATGGTCACCATCAGCACGGTCGGTTTCCGGGAGGTGTTCGAACTGTCCCGGGTCGGGCAGGTGTTGACGATAGGGATCATGGTGGGAGGTGTGGGTCTGGCCTTCTACACTGCTGGGGCTGCGCTGGAACAGCTCGTCGCCTACTCGGTGACCCGACAGAGAACCAGGGTCCAAACCATGATCGACCGACTCCAGAACCACGTCATCCTGTGTGGTTTCGGTCGGGTGGGACGCCGGGTGTGGGAAGCCCTCCGGAGCCGCGACGTCGACGTGGTGGTGGTCGAAACCGACCCCGCCCGGGTGGAACAGGCCACCCAGGCTGGGGCCTTCGTGGTGGCGGGTGACGCCACCCACAACGACGTCCTCCGCCAGGCGGGTATCGACCGGGCCCGGGCCCTGGTCGCATGTGTGCGGCTCGACGCCGACAACCTGGTCATCGTCCTGTCCGCCCGGGCTCTACGTCCCGACCTCCACATCGTCTCCCGGGCGTCGGAAGCCGAGTCCGAACCCAAACTGCGCCTCGCCGGCGCCGACCGGATCGTCGCACCGCAGGTGGTGGGAGCGGAACGGCTGGCGGCGATGACGGTCGAACCCGAATTGACCGAGTTCTTCGATGTCTTCGTCCGGGGACGAGCCATCGAGTTCGCGGTGGAGGAGGTGGTAGTGTCACCGAACAGCCCGATGGCCGGTAAGACCATCCGAGAGTCCGGGATCCGGGAGAAGAGCGGAGCGCTGATCCTGGCTGTCGAGGATCGCAACGGACGGCTCCTGACTGCGCCATCCCCCGAACAAGCGATCGAACCTGGCCGGATGGTCATCGTGGTCGGCTCCCGAGGGGAGGTCGAGGAGGCCGCCAGGCTGCTCGCCGACTGACCGTTTTCCACACCCGGTTGTTGACAATCGTCCGCCGGGGCGGCTAGCTTGCCGAATTACGGACGTGTAACAACCGGGAGGTAAGGAAGTGGCCGCCCAACACACCGGCAGCAGCCAAACGGCGTCACCCTCGGGTGCCATGGAAGGCTTTCGGGCGCCTCAGGTGTGCAAGCTGGTGGGCATCACCTACCGTCAGCTCGACTACTGGGCTCGCACCGACCTGCTCCGCCCGTCCCTCAGGGAAGCCCGCGGGTCGGGTTCCCAGCGCCTCTACTCGTTCTCGGACGTGGTGCAGCTCAAGGTGATCAAGCGCCTGCTCGACGCGGGAATGAGCCTGAAGAAGATCCGGTCGGCGGTGGAGATCCTCCGCAGGCAGCTCGCCAGCGACCAGCCGTTGTCGGACGTGACCCTGCTGTCCGACGGCCAGACCATCTACGCCGCGCACAGTCCGGACGAGGTGGTCGACGTGTTCCGACGGGGGCAGGGGGTGTTCGGGATCGCGGTCGGGCCTGTACAGGAGGAGCTGGAGGGCGAGATCCTCGAGCTGTTTCCCGCCGGGTCCGACGAGGAAGGTTTGGCCACCGCGGAGGCACGCTGACCGACCGACCCCGTCCCACGGCCCAGGAGGTGGCGTTCGCCCACCAGAGCGAGCGCCAGTTCGCCCTCCTCCTCGACTTCTACGACATCGCTTGGGAGTACGAGCCGCGGTCGTTTCCCATAGCTTGGAACAGGCAGGGCGAAACTACCCAGTTCTTCACCCCCGACTTCTATCTCCCGGAAGAGGATCTCTACATCGAGATCACCACCATGAGACAGAAGCTGGTCACCAAGAAGAACGCCAAGGTCCGGCGCCTCAGGGTGCTCTACCCAGACATCCGCTGCAAGGTCCTCTACCAGCGTGACTATCTCCACCTGGTGGTGAAGTACGGCCTGGAAGAACCCGACAACGTCGAGGTGGCTGCTCCCACCCGAATCCCCGGCCCGCCCCGGGTCGTCCGGCTCGACGAGCGGGGAGTCGGCGGGGCTTGACCGAAGCGACCCTCCGGAGCCCCCTCCACGAACTGCATCGACGTCTGGGAGCCCGATTCACCCGGTTCGCCGGCTGGGAGATGCCCCTGCACTACGGGTCGGTGCTGGCCGAACACCGTGCCGTTCGGACGTCGGCCGGCTGGTTCGACGTGTCGCATCTGGGGCGGTTCCGGTGGCGGGGCCGAGGAGCCGACGCCGCCCTACGCCGGCTGACCTGCGGGAGGATCCCCGAACCCGGTCGGGCCAGATACACCATGGTCCTCAACGAACGCGGGGGAGTGGTCGACGACATGATCGTGTGGTGTCTCCACACCGACGACTACCTCGTCCAACCCAACGCCGCCAACCACGAGAGGGTCATGGCCATGTTGGCGGCCGAAGCTCCCACCGCCCAACGCCTCGACCTTCGGGGAGACACCGTGTGTCTGGCCGTCCAAGGCCCGGACGCTCCCGCCGTCCTGGAGCGGATCCTGGGCTGGGCGCCCCGCCGGTTCCGGACCTGGGTCGGGCAGGAAGGACGGATCCTGGGAGCGGGGACCGGCTACACGGGGGAGGCGGGAGGCGAGATCGTCTGCGGACCCTCCGACGGTGAGAGGATCGCCGCCGAACTGGTCGAGGCCGGTGTGCAACCCTGCGGGCTGGGTGCCCGGGACACCCTCAGGTTGGAGGCCGGTCTGCCCCTGTGGGGGAACGAGCTGGACGAGGACACCACACCGCTGGAAGCCGGTCTCGACTTCGTGGTGGACTTCGACCGGAAGTTCCGGGGTAGGGAGGCGCTGTTGGAGCAACGCCGGAACGGCGTCGGCAAGAAGCTGGTCGGCTTCGTCACGGCGGGGAGGACGATCCCCCGGGCGGGCAACCGACTCCGGGCCGACGGCTCCGAAGGGTGGGTGACTTCGGGTAACTTCAGCCCCATGCTGGAGCGAGGGATCGGGCTGGGCTACCTCAGACCACCCACCGACTCACCAATCGAGCTGGAGACCCGGGGACGGTGGGTGCCGGTCGAGCGGACCGAACCACCGTTCGTGAGGGCAACGTGACCAGCGTCGCCCGGCCGGCCGACACCGTCGGTGGCCACACCGAGCTGGTGAGAGAGTGGACCGCGTCCAAGGACCGGTGGGGAACCGTGCTGCTGGTCCACGGCCTAGGTGAGCACTCGGGACGCTACGAACGGGTGGGGAAGCGGATGGCCGCGGCCGGTCTGGACGTGGTGGGGTTCGACCTGATCGGCTTCGGCGCCTCCAGCGGACCCAGAGCCGACATCGAGGACTGGTCGCTGTGGCTCGACCAGGTCGAGGGGCACATGCGCCGACTGTCGGACCGGGGTCCGGTGTTCCTGCTGGGACACTCCATGGGCGGACTGATCGCCCTCGACTACGTGGTCTCCCAACGCCTCCCGGCGCCCTCGGCCTTGGTGCTGAGCGCGCCCGCCTTGGGAGGAGGAAGAGCGTGGCAACGGCCCGCCGCCCTACTGTTGGGTCGCCTGGCCGGCAGGTTGAAGGTGCCGAACATGATCCGGGGGGAGCAGCTCTCCCGGGACCCCAAGGTGGGGGAGGCGTACTTCGCCGACCCGCTGGTCGTCACCTCCAGCACCGCGCGACTGGGGGCAGCGCTGTTCTCGGCGATGGGCCGGGTGGCCGGGAAGGTGGACAGCATCGGTGTTCCGACCCTGGTGCTCCACGGCGGGGACGACACCATCGTCCCGGCCGCGGTCACGGCTCCGCTCGCGGCCGTACCCGCGGTCGAACGGCGTCTCTATCCGCGGCTGCGGCACGAGCTGTTCAACGAGCCGGAGGGGATGGAGGTGGTCGACGAAGTGGTGGACTGGCTCAGCAGTCGGGCACCCAGCGGGGACTGACCGACGCCCCTGCCTTCCGATAGGCGGGGGCGATCCTGTTCTCCCACAGCTCCCGCCGGAGAGGCTCAGGACAGAACGCCGCGGCAAGCGACCGCCGGGTAACCAAGGCGAGGTCGTCGATCCCGAACCCGTGTCGGCGGGCCACCAGTTCCAGCTCGGCCGACTGTCGGGTGGCACTCATCAGCCGGTTGTCGGTGTTGATGGTGACCGTGAACCCGGCCCGGTGGAGAGCTCCCACGGGATGCTCCTCCGCCGCCCAGCGTTTGGTGGCCAGGTTGGAGCTCGGGCAGATCTCGAGAGGAACCCGCCGGTCCCTGACCAGACCGGCCAGACGACCCACCGCACGGATCTCACCGGATTCCATCACACAGTCTTCGACTACGTCGACGCCGTGGCCGATCCTGTCGGCGCCGCATCGGAGCAGGGCAGAAGCGATCGAAGCCGGACCCGCCGCCTCGCCTGCGTGGAGGGTCACCCCCAGCCCGTATTCCTTGACACGCCGGATCGCCGGCAGGTGCAGCTCCGGCGGGTGGCCCTTCTCCGGCCCGGCCAGGTCGAACGCGACCACCCGTGGTGAGTGACGGATCGCCAGTTCGGCTACCCGATCCGAGTCCCGGTCGGAACGGATGGCGCACAGGATCAGACCCCAAGCCAGCTCGGGCACCTCCCGCAGACCGTCGACCACCGCCTCGACCACCTCGTCGCTGGTCAAACCCCGCCGAGTGTGGAGGAGAGGGGCGAATCGGATCTCGGCGTACACCACTCCGTCTTCGACCAGGTCCTCGGCGGCTTCCCGGGCGACCCGCGTCAACGCAGTACGGGTTTGCATGACCGCGATGGTGTGGGTGAACGCCTCCAGGTAGCGCTCCAACGAGCCGGATCTCTTCTGGTCGAAGTAGGCGGCCAGGCTCTGGGCGTCGTCGGCGGGGAGCGGGTGGCCGGCGGCAGCTGCCAGTTCGATCACGGTCTGGGGTCGGAGGCCACCGTCGAGGTGGTCGTGTAGCAGCACAGAGGGGAGCAGCACCTCTGGCAACGGTAGCCTCCCGCGTCGTGCGCCGAGTCTTGTGGCTGGTGTCGATTCTGGTGGTGGCCTGCGCCCAGCAGGCGCCCCCACGGGGCCCGCTGCCGCGGGTCGCCGAAGCGCTCCCCGAGCCGGGACGGTGCGCAGCGGTGACGGGCGACCCGCTCGGAGCCTCCATCCTCGAGGTGGTGGAGGGCACCGCGGCGGACGGCGTACTGGTGACCGGAGACGTGGTGGTGGGCTTCGGCGGTCGTCGGGTGGCTTCGGCGGCCGATCTGCAGTCCGCGGTGAGGGAATCCGCGGTAGGCGCGGTGGTCGACGTGGAGGTGGTGCGCAACGGTCGGAACTCGACGCTCGAGGTCGAGCTGGGCGAGAACGCCGACGGGGGACCGCTCCTCGGAGTGCTGGCCCGGACTGCCTATCCGGAGGTGCCCCTGTCGGAGCTCTCCGAAGGTGGTCTGGATGGCGGTCCCCTGTCCCGATTGGTGTGGGTGGAAGACGTGGTGGTGGCCCTCGACCCTGTCGTCCCCCGCATGGTCAGGACATCCCTCGATCCCCCGGACGGAGAGTGGTACGCAGTGGACGGAGTGGTCTACCACCTGGACGGTCCATATGTGCGGGGCTCCGACGGGTCGGCGATCCCGGTCCCTGGGGAGGCGCTCCGCCTGGTCGGGTCGGCGAGAGGAAGGTTGCTGGTGGCCTCCCGCGACGGTGCCGAGCAGGTGGTGTGGGCGGTCACACGAGGTCCGACCGAGGAGGTGTTCCGAAGCGAGGAGCCGGTTCTGGGAGCGACGGGATCCCCCGACGGGCGGGCGCTGCTCTTGGCGCTGGCGACGTCGGGTGACAGCCGGGCCCGCTTCGAGGTGGCGTCGGGCGATGAGGTCCTGCCGCTCCCCGAGAACCTGCTGGCGGTGTTCGGGTGGTTCAGCGACCAGACCGTGCTCGCCCAGCCGGTAGGAGCCGCCCTGGCGATCGTCGACCCCCGATCGGGCAGCTCGCTGCCCGTCGACCTTCCGCCCATCGAAGGTACCCAGGTGGAGATCTGGGCGGTGGGTGACGGAGTGCACTTCCTCATGGCCGACGCCGGCCGGCTGATCCGACTGTCGGTCGACCCGACGGAAGAGGCCCGGGAGCTGATGGTCAGATGCCGGATCAGGCGGATCGACCTACCCGGATCCGCTCGAGTCCTCCGACCGGTCGAGTAGGGCCAGCGCACGCCTTCTCCTCTCCTCGGCCGCCTGCTCGTCGATGGCCTGCCAGCCCTCCGGTCGGCGCATCGCCCGAGCCCCCGCCGGCTCCCCGAGGATCTCCGCCACCTCCTCACCGGAGATGGTCTTCCTCTCTTCCAGCACCGCGGCGAGGGCCAACACCTTGTCCCGGTTCTCGTCGAGCAGCTCCCAGGTTCGCCGGAACAACTCCGATAGGCGACGGTCGATCTCGTCTCGACGACGCTGCAGGGTGGTGGCTGCGGGGTTGGCGGGTTGACCGGTCATCGTCTGGTCGACTGTGAACGACACGAGCTGCTCACCCATGCCCCACACGCCCTCCATGTAGGCGGCGATGGCGGTCGCCGATCTCAGATCGCCGGTCACTCCCGACGAGTTGTCGTCCCCGAAGAACATCCGCTCTCCGGCCAGCGACGCCAACGAAACCATGATGTCGACTTCGAACTCGGACCTCCACTGGGTGAAACGATCTTCGGAGAGGAGGTTCTTGACCATCCCGCCGGTGTCGCCGTGCCGTTCGATGGTGACCAGGTCGATGGCCATGTGCCGGCGGAGGAGGTGGGCGACCACCGCGTGGCAGGCTTCGTGCACCGCCACCGCGTGGCGTTCCCTGACGATGTACTCGGCGTCCTCGGGGGGACCGAGCTCTTTCAGGGCCTTGGCCTTCCAGATGTCCGACCAGGTGATGGCGTCCCGGCCTTCCCTGATGGCTTGGATGAGAGCCTCGTTGACCAGGTCCTTGATCTTGGCTCCCGAGTAGTAGGGGGTGACGGTAGCCAGCTTGTCGATCTGTTCGGGTGTCAGCTCGTGCTTGACCTTGGCGAGGTATCCCTCCAGTGTCTGCTTCCGCCCTTGTTTCGACGGGTAGCCGACCTTGTAGATCCGGTCGATGCGCCCAGGTCTGAGGAGGGCCTCGTCGAGGGCGTTGGGCATGTTGGTGGCCATGATGTGGAGGATCCGATACTTGGGGGGCGGTTTGGGTCGGAACCCGAGGATCTTGCGGATGCGGTTGACGATCCCCCGGGGTTTGGTCAGGCCGTTCATCTCGGTGAGGAGCGCCTGAAGGGTCCCCATCCCGCCGCCGCCCATCCCGGCGCCCACGATGATCCGGTCGAACAGCCGGCGGCGGGGAGGCTCCTCCTCGACCGGCTGGCCGAGCTGAGACAAGACGGCGGCCTGCCCTTGAGGGGTCAAGTACCCGAAGCCGTTGCAGTCGAACCCGGCGAGGGCGGTCGACGCCGGCTGGGCCATGCCGGGGCTCTGCAGGCCGCCCAACACGCCTCGGCTCCCCAGCGAGTCGGCTTCGTCGAAGAACACGATCACCCCGCCGTGACGCAGGCTCAGCTTCCGGAGCTTGCGATACAGCGACTTCACCTTCAGGACCCCCACCCCGAAGAACATGTTGAGGAAGGCCCCCGGCTCGACGAACACGAAGGGTTTTCCGGTTTCGCCTGCCACGGCTTCGGCCATGAGGGTCTTGCCGGTGCCGGGTGGTCCCCAGAGGAGGATCCCACCGGGGAGATAGCCCCCCTTGGCTTCGATCTCGTCGGGTTTCTCCAGGAAGGCGATGTTCTCCTTGATCAGCCTCAACACGTGGTCTTGGCCCCACACGTCCGAGAACCTGGTTTTGATCTCCTCGGGAAGAACCACGTCGACTCCGCCCCTGGAGAGGAACCAGAAGATCGCCACGAACTGCATGACGACGAAGAACAGGATGGCGACCCCCTGGATCACCACCGGGCTGAACACCACCTGGGCGATGATGCGGGGGGCGTTGACCAGGGCCTCCCAGGGGGAGTTCACCGAGTCCATGAAGTAGTCGGCGATGTAGGCGTAGGCCACCGCGGCGAGGATCAGCCGGAACCAGCGGCCGATCCGGAACCGGGTCCAGGGGGAGATCCGTTCCGAGACGGTGCGGTCGAGCCGGCCGAAGACCCGGTCCTGCCAGAAGGAGTGGTAGCCGGCCGACCTCTCGGAGATCCAGTAGTGGGTCTGACGGATCAGCTCCAGGGCGATCAGCGCGACCAGCAAGCGGCCTACCCCGGACGACACGAAGTCGGCCAGGGCCTGGCCGAGCGGAACGAACGGGGGATCGACCAGGTTGCCGACGATTCCCCCGGAGATGACCGCCAGGGTGACCAGCACCTTGACCCGATCCCACAGGTCCATGTGCCGGCGGGTGCGCCGGTGGATCCGATCCGGGTTCAGGCCCTCGTGTTCACCAACCATGAATCCACCACCTGCTCGATCTCGTCTTGATGCTGGATGAAGCAGTCCCGGGAGCATCCCGCCGCCACCGAGAACATGACCGTGTCGGCGGGGTCGGTCACCGAGATCAGGTAGGCCACGGCGAAGTCCCTCCCCACCTCGTCGGTGTAGACGACCAGGGCCCGTACCCCCTCGTAGCCTCTCCCGAAGGAGAAGTCCTCTTTGAGCAGCTCACGGGAGTTGGGCAGCGACCGGTAGGGCACCACGGCTTCGGTCAGGACGAACCTGGAGACGAAGTCACGTTGAAGTGTGCCGATCGTCCGGACCGTGGCCACCCCCACCGGGAAATCGGCCTCCACCAGCGGCACCTCCAGGTTGACCGGACTGCGAGCCGGTGCCCGGTCGAAACCGACCATCGACGACACCGGGAACTCCAGACCCTGGACCGGGTGGACGAAGGGGACCTCGACTTGTGCCAACTCGTCGGCCTGATACAGGTGCCACCCGGGGGGGAGTCTCACCAGGAAGCGGTTGTCGGGGTCGGTGTAGGTGACGCTGTCGGCCGCGGCGCGCCCGCACGCGACCGCAGCCACGGCCAGGAAGGCGACCAGAACCAACCGGGGCTTCATTCACCCCAACTCTACGGCCTCGCCGCTTCTAGGGTTCCTCAAGGCACACCCTGGCCGTGCCGAAATAGCCTCCCATGGATCACAGGACGAGGCCCGATCCGCTCCGGGCCGGAGTCGCCATCCGCCAGCGCCTCTACCTGGCGTCGGCCTTGGTGGCCCTGGTCGGGGCGGTGGTGGAGGGCGGGGCCGCATGGGTCGGGCTGGTCGTGGTCTTCTGTGCGGGTGCGGTGGTGGGGTGGCTCCGGCTGGGTTCTACGCGGAGGCGAGTCGTCGCCATGTTCGGGTTCGAGCAGCTCGCCGGGATATGGCTCGCCGCGGCCGGTTTCCCGTTGGCCGGATTCGCGGTGGCGTTGGGTTCGGTCATCGCCACCTCCCTGACCCTGCCGGCGGAACCGGCGGTCCGTTGGGTCGGAGCCGTCGCCGCGGGGCTGATCGGCGTGCTCGAGGTTCCCGGCACCGGGGTGGCCACGGTTTTCAGGGTGGGGGCAGTCATCGCCCTCACCTGGGGTCTGGCGGTGCTGTTCCGGGTGGTCGGGTTTGAGATCGAGCACCACCATCGGCTCCTCAGCGAATGGCCCCGCCGTCAGCGCCGGCTCATGGACGCGGCTCCCGAGCCGATGGTCATCTACCGCAAGGGCGAGATCCTCTACGCCAACCCGGCCGCGGCTCGGATAGTGGAGGTCGACTCCCCAGAGGACCTGATAGGCCGACACGTCCTGGAGTTCATCGACCCGGACGACGAGCCGCTGGCGGTGGAGAGGATGGCCCGGGTGGCGGCCGGTGAGTCGCTGGAACCCGCCCACCTCAGGGTCCGGACCGTCAACGGGAATCTCCGCCATGTGGAGACCACCGCCTACCGCACCGACTGGGAGGGGGAGGTGGCGGTCCACCTGGTCCTCCGGGACCGAACCGAGGTCGAGCAGACCCGGGCCGAGCTGGCTGCCCTGTTCCACCGTCTGCCGGTGGCCCTGTATCGCTCCACCCCGGAGGGGGAGGTGATCGCCGGGAACCCGGCACTGGCCGAGCTCCTCGGGTACCCGGACGTGGAAGCTCTCCTCAACGATGGGGCAGGCGGCCAACCGGGCCTACCCGGATCGTGGCCCGACGGCGAGTTCTGGCGTGACCTGATGGACCGGGAGGGAACGGTGCTCGGCTTCGAACAGGAGATGGTCCGCTGGGACGGCTCCCGGATCTGGGTGAGCGACTCGGCGGTGGCGGTCAGAGACGACCGGGGCGAGATCGCCTACTACGAGGGGGCCATGGTCGACATCACCGACCGGATCCGGGTCGAGAAGTCGAGGAGGCGACTCCTCGACATCGTGGAGGCGACCAGCGAGCTGATCGGTCTGTGCGACCGGAGCGGGACGCTCATCTACGCCAACCCGGCGCTGCGGAGGTTCCTCTGGGGGAACACCGTGGGACCCTTCCGACCGATCCACGTGGCCCGCATCCTGGGAGCCGACACGGTCCGCGCCGTGGAGGACACACTGAGGCGCAACGGTCGGTGGCAGGGGGAGGCCGTGATCCGGTTGGAGAGCGGTGAACGGGTCGTGTCGGGATCGGTGCTGGTCCACGGTCGGGCGAGGACGAGTTCCTGTCGCTGGTGGGACGAGACGTGACCGAAGAGCGGAACACGGCTCGGCGGCTCGAAGAGCTGATCAGGGCGAAGGACGAGTTCGTCGCCGCGGTGTCCCACGAGCTCCGCACCCCGCTCACCGCGGTGGTGGGGATGGCGCTCGAGCTGAGGGACAACGAGTCGGCCTTCGGGGAAGACGAACGACGCGACCTGGTGGAGCTCATCGCCGAACAGGCCCAGGAGGTCGCCCACATCGTGGAGGACCTGCTGGTGGCCGCCCGGGCCGACACCGACACGATCTCCCTCGTGGTTCGTCCGGTCGATCTCGGCGAGGCGGTGGATGCCGCGGTTCGAGCCCTGCCGACCGATGCACGCTCCCGGGTGGCCAACAAGGCCTGGGGTGTGGTCAGGGCCGACCCCGGACGGGTCCGGCAGATACTCCGCAACCTGCTCACCAACGCGATCCGCTACGGCGGCCCCAACATCGAAGTCCGGACCACCGAGCAGGGAGGCTTCTCTGGCCACCTCGGTGGCCGATGACGGACCCGGGATCCCCGAGGAGATGTGGGAGCGGATCTTCGAACCCTTCGAGCGGGCCCACCGGATCGACACCCAGCCCAACTCGGTGGGTCTGGGTTTGACCGTCTCCCGATGGCTGGCTCGGAAGATGGGAGGCGATCTCGTCTACCAGCACTCCGGCGAGTCGGTCTTCACGTTGATCCTCCCCATCCCCTGAGGGGTAACCTCGGGCCGTGGCGCCCCGGCTTCGACCCGCCCTGAGAGCCAATCCCCCCGGTTTGGTCTACGAGCGGCGGCACTGGGCAGCCGGTCGCCGATGGGTGGCCGGCGTCGACGAGGTGGGCAGGGGTGCTTGGGCCGGACCCCTCACCGTAGGGGTGGTCGTGTTGCCCCAGGACCGCCGCATCTACAAGGTCAGGGACTCGAAGCTGCTCAACGACGCCGAGAGGGAAGCCCTATTCGAGAGGATCGTCGACTGGTGTGTCGCTTGGAGCGTCGGACACGCCTCCCCCGAGGAATGCGACCTCCTGGGGATGTCGCAGGCCCAACGCCTGGCCGCGGCCCGGGCCCTGGAGGGCCTGTCGGTCAGGCCCGAGGTGGTGTTGCTGGACGGCCTGTGGGACTTCGTGGGTGGAGCCGAGCGGATCAGGGGCGGGGACCGGGTGTCGCTGTCGGTAGCGGCGGCGTCGGTGGTCGCCAAGGTGACCAGGGACCGGATCATGCGTGGCGCCGCCCAGGAGTTCCCCGCCTACAACTTCGAACACAACAAGGGCTACCCCTGTCCCATCCACAAGGCCGCCCTCCAGGGGTGGGGCCCGTCGACCATCCACCGGCGAAGCTGGGCGTTCATGGACGGTCTGATCTGGCGGGGCGTGGCGAGGCGAGGACCTGCAGGTCAGCTCACCCTGGGCGGCGGCCATCCCTGACGGTCCGCCAGCCAGTGGAGGCCGGCCTCGGCCAGGCGGCGCACCGAGGTGAGGCCCCGCCGGTCGGAGGCGAGGACACCGGTGAGCCACGCCACCCAGCCGTCGGGGTGGGGGAGTGTGGGAGCTGGTGGGCGTCCTTCGGCGATCATCTCCATGGACACGGTGGCCACGTCGAACCAGCGGCTTCCCCGGGAGGCGAACTCCCAGTCGACCAGCACCGGACCCCGGCCGGTGAAACACAGGTTCCCGGCACCCAGGTCACCGTGGACGAAGGCGTCGCCGGTTGGGTCGATCCGGGAGGCCAGCTCCGCGAGGTGTCGGCCGTAGCGACGGAACCAGACGGGATCGACCCACTCGGGTGGATCTTCCCAAACCGGCACCCGCTCGATCCGGGGTAGGGGCATCCCGGGGTCGGTATCGGCCACCTCGTCGAGGGTCGACCAGAGGGGCGTCAGGTCGGAGGGCCAGGGGGGTGGCCACACCGCCTCCGTCAGGTCTTCGACCAGCAGCAGGCCCGGCCGGTGAGCCACCGGTTCGGGCACCCAAGCGGCCGCGACCCGGATGGTAGATCCGGGTCTCGAGGTCCAGCGCCCGGCGTCCCCGCCGGTCGAGGGCTCCCTTTGCGAACAGCCGCCGGCCGTCCGCCAGGGTGACCCGGGCCCGCCAAGTGTGACGCCCAGCTCCCGGCGGGAACACCAGACCGAACACCGGACCGACCAGATCCTCGATCCGCCTTCTTGGGGAGGTCACCCGACGGCAAGGTAGCCTTCCAGCCATGGCCAGCGTTTTCACCAGGATCATCCAAGGGGAGCTGCCCGCCACGTTCGTCTACCGGGACTCCGAGGCGGTGGCGTTCATGTCGATCAACCCGATCCGCCCCGGACACACCCTGGTGGTGCCGGTCGCCGAGATCGACCACTGGCTCGACTGTCCCGACGACCTCAGGGACCACCTGTTCGGGGTGGCTCAGACCATCGGCCGGGCGATCCAACGGGCCTGGAACCCCCGACGGGTGGGGCTGTCGGTGGTCGGTCTCGAGGTGCCGCATCTGCACATCCATCTCCTCCCCATCTGGTCGATGGCCGACGTCGACTTCTCCAACGCGGCCAGGTCGGTCGACCCCGCCGACCTCGAGTCCGCCGCCGAGAAGATCCGGACCGAGCTGGAAGCGATGGGGGTGTCGGAGGTCGCCCGGTGATCGACGTAGTGGCGGTGGTGGGCAACCCGCGGCCCGGTGGGCGCACCACCCGGGTCGCCCAGGCGGTTGCCGCACGGGTCGCCGCCCTGGGGTCCGGAGAGGTGGAGACCATAGAACTGGCCGACCACGCCGCCCGGATGTTCGACCCGTCCGACCCCGCCCTCGGGGAGGTCACCACCCGGGTGGCCGGCGCCGACGTCGCGGTGCTGGCCTCGCCCACCTACAAGGCCAGCTTCACCGGGCTCCTCAAGGCGTTCCTCGACCGCTACACCGGCGACGGGTTGGCCGGGGTGGTGGCCGTCCCGGTGATGTTGGGGGGTTCGCCGGCCCATTCGTTGGCTCCCGACACCCAGCTCAGGCCGGTGTTGGTGGAGCTCGGCGCCGTGGTCCCCACCAGGTCGGTCTACGTGGTGGACACCGAGATGGACCGTCTGGAGGAGACCCTCGACCGGTGGTGGAGCGGAGCCGAGGCAGTCCTCCGAGGATGCTCGGTTAGCCTGCCACCACCCATGAAGATCCTCGTGACCGGCGGAGCCGGGTTCGTAGGCAGCCACACCGTGGTCGAGCTGCTCGAAGCCGGCCACGAGGTCACCATCCTCGACGACTTCTCCAACTCCGAACGGTCGGTGGTCGACCGGATCGGCCGGATCACCGGAAAGCGACCCGCCGTGGTCGAAGGGGACATCCGGAACCCGTCGGCGCTCGACAGCGCGGTGGCAGGAGGCTACGACGCCGTGTTCCATTTCGCGGCCCGGAAGTCGGTGGCCGAGTCGGTGGAAGAACCGCTCCTCTACTACCAGGTCAACGTCACCGGTACGGTCAACCTGCTCGACGCGATGTCCCGACACGGCGTCCGAACCATCGTGTTCAGCTCCTCCTGCACCGTGTACGGGGATCCCCAGGAGCTTCCCGTCACCGAGGACCACCCTTTCGGACCGGCCGCCAACCCCTACGGGCGAACCAAACAGATGATGGAACACGCCCTCATGGACCTGGCCGCAGCCGACCCGTCGTGGAGGATCGCCTCGCTCCGCTACTTCAACCCGGTCGGGGCCCACCCCAGCGGCCTCATCGGCGAGGACCCCCGGGGAGTTCCCGACAACCTGATGCCCTACGTCACCCGGGTGGCTGCCGGTCGGCTACCGGAGCTGCGGATCTTCGGGAACGACTACCCGACCCCCGACGGGACCGGGGTGCGGGACTACGTGCACGTCGTCGACCTGGCCCGTGGACACCTGGCTGCTCTCGACTACGTGGTTGGGTCATCCGGGTACCACGCCTGGAACCTGGGCACCGGGCAGGGCAGCTCGGTGTTGGAGCTGGTGGAGACATTCCAGCGGGTCACCGGCCGCACGGTTCCCTACCGTTTCGCGCCTCGCCGACCGGGGGACGTCGCCGCGACTTGGGCGGATCCCTCCAAAGCGGAACGCGAGCTGGGCTGGAAGGCCAAACACGATCTGGCCGACATGTGCCGAGACGCCTGGCGGTGGGAGTCGAGCCGGTAGGGAGCTTGATCACACCCATTCGGTAGGTTGGGGTCGTGGGGAAGTACGACCCGTGGGACGAGTTCTTCGCCAACCTCAGCGAGGACGACATCGAGCTCGGCTTCGATGAGTTGCAAGCGATTCTCGGTCGCTCGCTGCCTGCCTCGGCTCGGAAGTGGGGGGCATGGTGGTCGAGCGCTCAACACCACGCCAAGTGGGTGCGTCATGGGTTCGTGGCCAAGCCGGACCTCCAGGCACAACGCGTGAGGTTCGTGCGGAGGGAGCCACGACGGGGCAGCCCACCGGTCGAGCTCATGCCGGCAGAGGAAAACCGTCGCCTGATCCTCGTCGGATGTGTGAAGAGGAAACGTTCCACATCTGCTCCTGCCAAGGACCTCTACGTGTCGCCGCTGTGGCAGAAGCGGCGTGCATATGCGGCGCAGTCGGGCATGCCTTGGGCGATCCTCTCCGCCGAACACGGCCTGGTCGACCCGGACGAGATCTTGGAGCCTTACGACCGGTATCTGGGTGACCAGAGCTCTGGTTACAAGCGGGAGTGGTCGCAGAAGACCGCGGCGCAGGTCCTGGCGAAGCTGCAGCTCCTCGGCCTCGACAGGGTGGAGATCCACGCCGGAGCGTCGTATGTCGAGTCTGGTCTGCGTAGGCGATTGGAGGCTTCCGGAGTCAGAGTGGATTGGCCTGTCGAAGGCCTCCGCTTCGGAGAGCAACTCGCCTGGTACGACGCCGGCCCGAATGCCATCGAGAACCAGGCGGTACCGATGTCGACGGCGCGAGAAGACTTCGAACCCGGGCCAGAACCTGAGATTCCGACCATCCTTGAGATCGCCCGGGTCGGACCGTTCACCTACCGGTGGCCCGACGCGGTCGAATCCTTCCAGCATGGATGGGAGGGGAAGTGTCTCTTCGGAGGCCGTGAGGTTCGTTTCCACCACGGCGTTGGAAGACGGAAGGTCTACGGGGCAGAGCGAGTCCACACGGTCACCTGGATCGACGGCCAACCCGTCGTGGAAGGGGTCGCGGCCGACGACTATCACCGTTCCCGATCACTGCTCAGCCTGATCAAGCTGAGCGACGGGACGATGGCGCGCACACCAGACCAGGTGCCTGTGGGATACCACTGCTTCGAGGTGGTCGACCATCGGTCGGAACTCGACGCGCCCTATAGCCGCCGCGGCATGGCTGTGAAGATCCGGGTGGACGACGTCCATGCCTGGCTCCACCACGCGTCGTTGAGACGTCACCTCCGAGGGACCCAGGCTCTCCCCCGAATCGGGAACTCTGGGCCGGCGACGGTTACCCCCTCAGCCGCTCGGTCCACGGTTTCCGTGCTGCAGGCGGAAGAGCGGCTCGAGCACCTGTCGGATGAGCGGAAACGTGAGATCGCCGAGACGCTGGTGGCCTTCGGTGAGTCGGAGGCAGCCCTGGTCGACTCGAGCGGCCCTCCGGAGTACACGGGTGATCCTGATGCGGACCGGCTCCTGGCCGACGATCCCTTCGCCTTCCTCGTAGCCGTCATCGCTGACCAGGGTGTGAGAGCTGAGAGAGCGTGGATGGTGCCTGCGGAGCTGCTGAGGAGGTTGGGCCACCTCGACCCGGCTCGGATGGTCGCTGATCCGGAGGTCGTGATGAGGGCCTTCCGTGACCCGGCGCCGCTGCACCGATTCGTGGAAAACGTCCCCCGGTGGATCGTCGCGGCAGCCGAGCGGGTGCTCCGCCACTACGGAGGCGATGCAGGACGAATCTGGGGTGACGAACCCTCCGCCGCCGAGCTCCAGGAGCGGCTTCGGGCCTTCCAGG
>BPGJ01000009.1 GCA_026002975.1 Acidimicrobiia bacterium | reverse complement strand
CCCCTTCCGATGACTTGTTCCGGTAGGATCTCTGCTTTCGCCGTAAAGGGGCGGAGGCCCAGCACGACCGTGACGTTGCGTACGTCCCATCCCTCGCGAAGCATCAGCACGCTCACGATCACCTTGATCTTGCTCTGGGCTTTGTCGATGTCCCGCGCGGCTTCCCGGGCTTTTTTCAGATCCTTTTTTGTGATCTCCCCCTTGGTGTCGGTGTGGATGATCAGGACTTCAGGGTCCTTGAAGCCGAACTCCTTCGTTTCCATCAGAAACTTACCGATCGCGTCGGCATAGACGTTCTTCTCCACCGTGATGAAAAGCACAGGTCGGACGCCCAGTTTGCGGTAGACCTCGTAGTGCTCTTTCCAACGCTGAACAGCCGCCCAGAGCCAATAACCATACTTCCCCGCGATGTTCTCCTTCGTCACGCGATCCGGTTCCCCGGAGGGACGCTTAGGGTCGTCCTCCTTAGTGACAATCAGAGGCGCTTTGACGATCCGGTCCTCCACGGCTTGGGCCAGCGGGTAGTCCGCCACCGTCCAGGGAAAGTACATCCCGTTTTGATCTTTGGGTGTGGCCGAGAAGTCGAGCCACAGCGAAAGCCCCCTCGGCAGGGCTCGGTGGATGGAAATCAATGACTTACTCCAAGCGAGATCTTCATCGTGGACGTGGTGAGCCTCGTCGTTCATTACCACTAAATCAGGGAGGGATTTGATCCGCTCCAGCATGGAGCGCTGACCCGAGGAGGCCAGATCCTGCTTGGGCTTAGGCCCGAGGATGGCCTCAAGGGCGTTCTCCGGCGTCCACTCCTCTTCCCGAGATTCGTAGAGCTGTTGGATGTTGGTCAAGAACAGATTGCCCGAGGAATCGGGCTCGCTGGCCTCCCCCCGGAGGATCACCTTAAGGGCAAACTGCCCGCGCCACTCGGGCGGAACGAGTGGGAGTTGGTGGAAGATGCGGTTGCTGGCGAAGTCCTTCTCCAGGCGCTGGTAGACGATGACGTTCGGGGCCACGATCAGGAAGTTCGTCGAGAGCGGGGAGTCCTTGACCTTCCGCTTGTGGAAGTACGACCACACGACGGCCATGGCCATGACCCAGGTCTTGCCCGCGCCGGTGGCCAGCTTGAAGGCGTACCGTCTGAGATTCTCCGGCGGCAGGTCCTGTACCCCCTCCGCCTCCCTCTCCGGGACCCACCGGCGGATCTGGCGCGTTCCGTCCAGCGTGGTCTGGAAGACGACGGTGTCCGTGACCAAGTCCCGCTTTCGGACTTCCGCGTACGCGCCGGCTCGATCACCCTGGTCGGCGACGAGACGCGTCGCTCGGTTTCCCAGACGACTCGGGTCCCAGGATTCGAACCTGCAGGCCGTTGGCCGCCACCCACGAGCCCTCGGCTCCGACCCCTTCCGGCTCCGGGAATCGAACCAGCCGAGCACCGTCCAACAGGCGCGACTACTCGATGTCGTCTTCGGCCTCGTCGGGGTCGACCACCCAATCCTCGGTCGGGTCCCGCTCCAGGGTCTTTCCCATGGCCTTCTGGATCACGTCGAGGAGGGCCTTGGAGCGAGCCTCGAAGAACGACTCGAAGTCGTCGTTCCTGATGTGTTGGGGTTCGATGAGGTGGCTCCGCAGGTTCTCGTCCAGTCTGTGGGGTGCGACCCCGTGGTTCCGCTCCAAGCTGGATAGGTAGTCGCTGGGGGCTCGCCCACCAACGATCCGGTTGGTGCGGGCAGTGAGAGGCGTCTTGTTGACGATCGAGTTGCATAGACGATCTTCGATGCCATGGTCGGCGCACCACTTCCTCGGGAAGATGTGGTGGATGTCGATCGACTCGTCGAAGTAGGTCTGCAGGCTGGATTCCTCACCGGTCCGGAAATCTTTGGCGCCCTCTCGAAGCAGCATCACGTAGATGCCCCGATAGGCGGCGCTTCGTCTTGTCTGCAGGGTGAGCAGCCGCTCAGGTGCGAAGTTTGCGTCCTCGACCGTCCGTGGTTCTGGTCCGCCGTCGATCCAGTCGAGCACCTCGGGCAGATCCCGAGCGAACCGGGTCTCGGTCGCAGAGCCGTACAGCTCACCGAACACTCCACACCAGTACCAGCGGACCAGCTTGTCGTGCACCCCTTGGTCGTCGGCGCGTTTCCCCAACACCGTCAGCAGCGCCGCCAGTGGGATCAACTGGGTGTTGTAGGGGAGGAACTTGGAGTCGAACACCCTCTCCCGATGTAGGAACCGGGCCGCCCGACGGAATCCCTCCTCGACCGGGTCTGCCCAGCGCTGATACTCGGCGCAGCTGAGCTTGAGGATGTCTCTCCGTTTACAGCTCACCACACTCGGGTTGGGTAGGCCTTCGGCCTCCTGGGATCTGCGCTGTTCATAGGTGGACACCAGGGTCACCGCCTGGAGAAAGTCGGTGCTGGCCACCTCCGACAGCACCCGCTCCCTGTGGATCCGGCGGCGCCGCTCCTCCCAGTCTTTTCTGAGTTCGAAGTTGTCGGCGGCGTAGGTGGCGGTCAACAGTTCGAACACGGTGAGCGACACCCCTCCCGTGTTGACCTTCTCGAACACCAAACAGACGGCTTCTTTGGGTACCTCTTTCTTGAGGGCGATCACCGGCACCTGGAAATGGGTGAACGCGTCCAGCACCTCGTCCTCGAACCGGTCGAACCGCTGAACCTTCTCCTGTTCAAACCCCCAGTACTGGTGGTACCCAAGACGCCACGCCTTCGGGTTCGCGATCTGGGAAATGGGGAAGAACTCGTTCTCGTACTCCTTCTCCGGGGTGGAGAGATCCAGCTCGATCTCGCGGCCGAAGCTGCCACGGATGACCTTATCTTCAGGGACCCCGACTATGGCGTCGATCCTGTCGGTATTGGGATCCAGAGCCGCCTTCATGTCGATGTAATACCACCTCTTCAGAGGCTTTCCCTTGGCGTCCCGGGTCTCCACCGGCTTTCCCGACATGAGACTCTGGAACAAAGATGTGAGACGCTGCTGTCCGTCGAGAATGAGCCGCTCGGCCTGCATTCTGGCTTCCGAGACCCCTTCGATAGGGCGGGTCTTGAAACGGACTTCGCGGCCTCCCGCCTCGAGAAGCATCACTGCGCCGATTGGGAACGCCCGAGAGACGCTGGCCAGAAGGTCCCGGATGTGCTCGTCGTCCCACACCCAGCCCCGCTGGAAGTCAGGTAGCTGCAGCTTTCCGATCGCTGCCTCCCCCAGAACCTCGATCAGCGACTGCTTCGTAGCGTCGAAGGTCGTCATCTGCATGCTCAACTCCCATCCAGTCCGGAAACCGAAACTCACCTTATTCCAAGAATGAGACATGCACTTCCCAAATCAGTACCGCATGGTCCCCCAGACAGGGCGGAGGGGGCAAGGATTGGCCGGCGGCCAACCCCGCGCCTCCTTCCACTGTGAGATGGTCGATCACCTCGGTCGGCGAGGCAGCGCCTTCCTCGGGGTCCCAAATGCCTCAAACCACTCCCACACGGTCGGCTGATCCGTGCTCGCCCGCCGGCGGGAACGCCAACAGGGCGGGAACGAGGAGGAGCGCCACAACGAGATAGACATCCGACAGGGCGGTCAAAGAAACCCCTGCGATAGATAGGGCCCAGCCGGCGCGTCGCAGCCAAGCCGCCTCCCGGCCCTGCCAGCGCTCCGACCCCCACACGACCAACCCCCCGGCGACCGTCACCACCACAGGGACGGCCCACGCGAGCCGGGACGGCTCGCCGGTGGGACCCGACGCGGCTTCAGCCGCCAGGGCGAACAGCCCAACGGCAACCAGACTGAGCCCGAGCCCCAGGCTGAGAAACCTGACAGTCTTCTGAACCCGGAACGGGAGTCTTCTCCCAATCCCTCCGACCTCGGCGAACACGACAACGGTGGCGGCAGCGAGGACAACTCCGAAACCCGAATCCACCGTCACATCCTCCATCTGGTTTTCCACCAGGCGACCAAATCCTACCGGGTTGGCCTCCCCAGCCCCTCGGCGGTCGGAGCGCCGGCATCGGCCAGACGCCCCGGGCCGGTTCGTCTATCGTCGACGTCGTCTACCCGAAGGGAGGTTCAGGTGGCTCAGACACCTCGACGCGGGGGCCAACCCGCTGGCGAGGATGCTGCGAGTCCCACCTCCGGCACCGCGGAGCGGGGTCCAGCCTGCGGTGGTGTGTCGGAGTGGGGGTCTGACGGTCCGGGGTCTTCGTAGGGGGATCCTGGCCGATCCGGTGTCCCTGCGCCCCAACCTGCCCCGGAGTTGTGTCAGGGTGGCGCGGGCCGTCAAGGCGAGAGTCGGGTGCCGCTCGGTGGGGCCTAAGCGCCCGTTTCTGTCGTAGCCGCGGGGTATCGTTACGACGCAGATTACAAAGGTGTAACTCAAGATCGGGCGATCCAACTAGCGTGGTAGTCGGGTAGCGAGGTGACCTGTGGGTGGAATGGCGGCGAGTAAGAAGGGTCGTAGTGGTGCTCCTGTGGTCCTCGGGCGCCTGCTCGGTCGAGACGATCTCTGGCGGGTGACGCCTGCGTCGCTGCTGCAGCGAGTTGTCGACGATCCACAGAAGGCCATCCCGTCCATAGCAAAGGACTCAGCTGCCTGCGCCCAGATCGAGCGTGTGGTGCGGGGTTTAGAAACTCAACACGTTCTCCACCTCGCCGACAGCAGGCAGCTTGAGCTCCAGGAGGAGAGCGTCGATCTGGTGCTGACATCCCCTCCGTACTGGACTCTCAAGAAGTACAACGATCACCACAGCCAGCTCGGCGAGATCGCCGATTACGAGCAGTTCCTGGACGAACTCGACCACGTTTGGCGGCAGGCGTACCGAGCGCTGGTGCCCGGCGGGAGGCTGGTGATTGTGGTCGGGGATGTCAACGTGTCACGACGTGCCTACGGCCGCCACCTCGTCTTCCCCCTTCATGCCAGCATTCAGGAGCGGTGCCGTCGAATCGGCTTTGACAACTTGGCGCCAATCATCTGGTACAAGATCGCCAACGCTCAGTACGAGATGGGGCCGGGCGGCTTCTTCGGAAAGCCCTTCGAGCCCAACGGCGTCATCAAGAACGACATCGAGTACATCCTGTTCCAGCGCAAACCCGGCGGATACCGAAAGCCCGACCTAGCGACGCGGCTCCTCTCCGTGATCCCGGCGGCCGACCACGCCGACTGGTTCCAGCAGATTTGGACACTCCCAGGGGCCTCGACAGCCAACCACCCGGCACCGTTCCCGCTGGCGTTGGCTCAACGGCTGATCCGCATGTTTTCTTTCGTGGGAGACACGGTATTCGACCCGTTCGTGGGTACGGGAACGACGCCCGCGGCTGCGGCGCTGTGCGGGCGCAACAGCATTAGCGTGGAGGTCGACCCTGAGTACTTCGAAATGTCGGTCGACCGAGTCAGGGCCGCCCTCAGCACGAAGGCACAGGCCGAATTGGACCTAACCGGATAAGCCGATGACTCGGGTGCCCGAACCTACCGACCTCCCACTCGTCGACGACCTGATAGCCATGGAGCGTCCCACGATCGAGGACTATTGTCGGGCATCCGCCGAATACATTCGTAAGGCGACCGTCGTGGGGGGCAAAAAGGGGAAGGCCGCTCAGCTCAGACTGTCAAACGCCCTGGCTCAGGTGACCTTAGCCGATCTCCGGGACCGAGACCTAGGCCTCGATCATGCAGTTGCTGGAGAGCGTGAGGTTGGCGGCGGGCTCCGAAGTGTCAAGGCCGACGTCTCCGAGGTATCGGAGATTCACGGGTTGACGCTCGCGGTGGAGATCAAGCCGGTCCACCTGGCTGTCGGCCGGGCCATCTGGAATCGCTTCGGCGACATCCGGACGTTCGCAGTCAATATCCACCTCAAGTTTCCCTTCGCCGTGGTGGGAGGAATCCTGACGCTTCCTACGACCGAGCGGGTCAGGTCCGGCGACGACACGGACTGGAAATCGACCAGCCATCTTGTCTCTCGGGCGGTTGCCAGGTTCATGCGGGCCGGCGGTCGGAAAACCGATGGCGATGCCCCTCACCTTCTCGAGGGCATCGCCATCGTCGCCTTCGATCGTCTCACGGGAGCGATCGAGCCAGACCTACCGCCCGTCGGGAGCGGCCTCCGCTGGGAGGAGTTCATCAACAGCATCGCCGAGGCCTACGCCGCTCGCTTTGGCGAGGTCTGATCCGACCGAGCGGGTCTGCCGGAGGCCTGTTTTCAGCCTGCGCCGCCTTCAAGCTCCGGTGGAAGCAGCCCACTCGGGATGGCATCGGCGATATCGCTGCTCACCAGTTCCCCGGACACACTGGCGCAAGATGGCCTCCACCAACCCCCTAGAACGGGCCCACAAGGAGATCAAACACACTCCATTTGGTCGGCATCTTCCCCGACGACACCTCGGCGCTCATCTCTATCGACTGGCTGCCGGGGGGCAAACTCCTCTAGGTGGTCGGGATGTGGAGGGTGTGGTTCCAGTCGGGTGGGGGTTGGTAGGTGAGAGTGACACCGGCATGCTGGGCGGTGCGATACGCCAGGTGTAGGCCTAGGCGGGTTCCCATGCCGGGGGTGGTGGGGTCGTCGGGGTGGTCTCCCCACAGCTCGTAGATCCGGTCGGCTGGCAGGTTGGGGCCGGGACCTTGGTCGGTGACGGTGAGGTCTATGTGGTCGTGGTGGGGTTGGATGGTGAGGACCGTGGGGGGTTCGCCGTGGCGTTTGGAGTTGTCCAACAGCTCTTCGATCACCCTGGCCAGGGTTTGGGGATGGGTGGTGACCGAGGTGTCGGTGTCGCCTTGGACGACCAGGCCGGATTCCAGGTCGGGCCGGTTGGCGGTCACCAGCCGGAGGATCTCACCGATCGGGACGGTCACCGCCGGAGGTATGGGGGCGGCGTCGAGTTGGCTGATCTGTTGGATCCGGCAGAACAGCCTCTCCATCTGTCGGCCGGCTTCGCCGATCGCGTCGGCGGCTTCGCGGCGTAGACCCGGGGTCGAGGCTCGGGTCGGACAGGAGCCGGCTGTAAGCCACGATCGGGGTGAGAGGGGTGCGCAGCTGATGGGACGCCATCTCGAAGAAGCGGCTGCGTTGCGCCCGCCAAGCAACCTCGTCGGTGGCGTCGGTCGCGGCCAGCATCACCAGGTTCTCATCGGATTCGGGGTCAGGCAACGGCCACACCATCACCCGGAGGTGGCTGACCGACCCTCTCGCCGCCTCACACAGCAACGGGTCGGGAACAGGCCCACCAGCCGCCACCTGGTAGGCCTGCCTCAACACCGGACCATCGGCCGATGTGGCCAACTCCACCAACCCGAGACGACCAGCCGCCCGGTTCGACCACACCACCCGCAGCGGATAACTCGCCAGCATCACCAAACCCACCGGCGCCCGAGCCGCCACCTCGGAGAACAACCACCGTCCCCGGGCTGCGTCTCCCCGCAGCGTCTCCGCCTGCCAAACCCCGAAACCCAACACCGCCACATAGCCGGCCGTCAACAGCACCGACATCGCCTCCTCCACCCCATGGCCAGGATGCGGCCCCGCCGTCGACCAAACCCACAACACCCCCACCACCCAAGCTGCCACACCGATCTTGGCCAGCTGGACGAACCGCTCGAACCCGTACCGGGCCGCCTGCCAAGCCAACACCACCACCAACCAGCCCGACACCCCCCACCCGTCGAACCCGTCGGCCAGGGTCAGCCACACCGCCAAAACACTCGAACCCCCCTCCCGGGCCAGCACCCACCACCGGCGAATCCGCCCCGCTCCCACCACATCAGCCACCCGGCTCCAACCGACCCTCCACAACACCAACCCCAACAACCCCCACACACCCGCCCGAACATCCGAGAACCCGTCCACCCACAGCATCCCCAACCCGTAGACCAACAACAGCCAGACCACCGGGTCCCAACCGACCACCCGGTCACGCAGCCGCCACACCCTCCAACGGGTGCCCGGCACCAACCTCCCCACCACACCGGAAGCCATAAAATCGACTATCGGCAGACCCGGTTTAGGGCTTTAGACCCATCCTCGAGACGCCCGGTCCAAGCCGCCTCCTGGCCCCCTCTCGGGGGTCGTCCCCGCCGCTGTTCGTTGTCGTGTTCGCCGAGGTCGGAGATCCACGGTCGCATCCTGCTCGATCTGGCGTTCGAGACGGCTGCCAACTCCTACAGGGTCGAGTGCGACAACTGCCGTGCCCGCTCGTAGGCAGCCGGAGCGGCTGGATCGGGCGCGCCGGGCCGGTTGGTCGATGGTCAGTGACGTCTATCCGAAAGGAGGTTCAGGCTCAGACTCCTCAAGGCGAATTCCGCCCGCTGGAGGACAGGCGAATCCGACCTCGCGCACCGAACGGCGGGGGCCAGCGTTGCCCACTGATATACCGGCTCGGCCTGCACAGGCCGATCGGATTACATGCGTACGTGACGATACTCAACCCAGCTACTCGATGAGTTTCGAAGCATCGAAGACGGGCCGATCACATCTGCTTCACCAAACACACCGCCAGCAAGGTGTCCTCTTCGATCTCGTGCCAGTCGTGCAGGGTTCCCGGCAAAAACACATACAGCTCGGGCCCCTGGTATTCGAGAGCCGTACCGCCGGGCAACCCTAGCTTCCCACGCCCTCGGACTACCTGACAGAACGCAATATCCGGGCTGGAGTGCATGACGAAACCTCCTCCGGCAGCGATCTCGACCAGCTGCAGTTCGGCACTCGGAACGGCCAGAAGTTCGAACAGCCTCACTCCGTCTAGGCGTTGGCCCTCGTATTCCGCATAGGGCTGCCAGTCCGGGGTCTGTCGCACCTCGGGGACCACGCGGCTACCGTCCAACCGGAAGATCGTGGTACGCATCGGCTACCTCCTTTCTGATTAGCCTCGCCGATATGAATCCGCTCGACGTGATGGCTACCGACCGGGTGGTAGCGGTGATCCGTGCTCGCCAGGTCCCCGACCCCGCTGGTCTGGCCGGCACTCTCGCTTCGGCCGGGATCCGGACCGTGGAGTTCACCTTCACCATCCCCGACGCTGCCGAGGTGATCCGCGCCGCCACCGCCAGCGGAGCGGTGGTCGGAGCAGGAACCGTCCTCACCCGGCAGCAGGCCGACCAAGCACTGGGCGCTGGAGCCCGCTTCTTGGTTTCTCCCACCCTGCTGCCCGGCCTGTCGCAAATCGCGGGTGACGTCCCCGTCATCCTCGGGGGGTTCACTCCCACTGAAATCCACTCGGCCGTGGAGGCTGGAGCGGCCGCCGTGAAGCTGTTTCCCGCCCGGATCGGAGGGCCCGCCTACCTGCGGGACCTGGCCGGACCCTTCCCCGACCTGCGGCTGATTCCATCCGGCGGAGTCACTGAAGCGAACGCCGCCGACTATCTGGCAGCGGGCGCGATGGCGGTCTATGCCGGCTCCTCCTTGGCTCCCGCCGAGTTGATCGAGGCGGGTGATCATTCTGCGATCCGCCAGCGGGCCCGGGCTTTTGTCGCCGCGCTGCGATAGCGTCGTATGGACCCCCAACCGATTCATCTCCCCAGCACCTCCAGGACCACCCGCACCGCTGCAACCCCGGTGCGCTCTACCGCCTCCACCGTGGAAGCCCCGGCGTGAGGACTGGCGATAAAGCCGGGGCAGGACCACAGGGGGGACTCGGGTCCTGGTATTTCGTCGAAGTCGTCGAGAGCGACCCCGGCCAGGTGTCCCGAGCGGAGCGCATCCACCACAGCGTCGAGGTCGACCAACCCCCCACGGGCTGTGTTGACGAGTATCCCACCCGGCCGCATTCGAGCCAGAAAGGCTGCGTCGACCATCCCGCGGGTAGCCGGGGTGAGCGGAACGTGTAACGACACGGCGTAGCTCGACGCCAACAGGTCGTCGAGGTCCAGCAGCGGCACCTCCGCTGAGTCCTTGAAGGGATCATGAGCCACCACCTCCATCCCCACCCCGCGAGCCATCGCCGCTACCCGCTGACCGATCTGACCGAGACCCACCACCCCCAGCCGCTTCCCACTCAGCTCTACTCCCACACGACGTTGCCAGTCGCCCCGCAGGGCGGAGAGGTGATGGGCGACCACCCGACGGGCGAGGGCGAAGAGAAACGCCAAAGTCAGCTCCGCCACCGCCTGGGAGTTCGCTCCAGGAGCAGCGGCGACCCTCACACCGCGTTGCCGTGCCGCTGCGAGGTCGATGTTGTCTAGTCCGCTCCCGTACTTTGCGACAACCCGCAGCGGGCCAGCGTCGAGCACTCGGGCGGTGACAGGATCGATTCCAACGATCAGCCCCTCGCAGCCGGTCACCAGCTCCACCATCTCCTCTTCGGTGAGGTGCCGATCGACGGTCGGGTATCGGACTTCCAAACCGCTCTCACCAAGAAGCTGCTGATGACGGCCCGCCACCTGCCGGAAAGAGCGGGGACTCACGGCCACGCGGGTCATCCCGACAACCGTTCAAAGATGGACGGAGCTGCCGCCGACAGCTCCCGATAGGCCTCGAGTAGACGCCGGTACTGCCGGTGACGTTCGGGATCAGGGCGAATGGGCTTCTCGGTCTGCTGCCACGACTGCGCCACCGCTGGCAACTCCTCGACCTCGACATAGCCGGTGGCGGCTGCCGCGATGAGGGCATCGCCCAACACTCCGCACTCCTGACGCCGAGTGGGCACCCAGTCAATGCCCAGCACGTCCGCCTTGATTTGGTTCCACAGCCGGGATCGGGCGCCACCACCCAAAACTCGTGCCTGCTCGGGCTGGCGCCCCGCCAGCTCGGCCATCAGCTGAGCCCACCGGGCGTACTCAAACGCGATGCCCTCGAGGATGGCTCGGAACAGATCTCCGAGGTGGTGTCCAGCGGTGAGCCCCAGCCAGCCTCCCCGCGCGTACGGGTCGGGGGGAAGCACTCTTCCTTGAAAATGCGGGTACCACACAAGACCACCTGCCCCCGGCTCGCTCGCGGCCGCCAAATCGTCGAGTTTTCGGTAGGCATCTGGGTCGTCCCCCAGCCTGGCCACCTCATCCCGGAACCAGCGCAGCCCCAGACCACCACCGTTGACGAACGCAACCGAAAGGTACACACCCGGGATCACTGAGTTGGTTGCCATGAAGGTCTGGTTGGCGATGTCCGGGGCGAAGCGATCGACACACAACGCGAAGACGCTTGCGGTGCCTGCCGAGTCGAACGCTTGGCCGGGTTCCGCCACCCCCGCTCCTAGCGACGCCGCGGCCTGGTCGCCGGCACCGGCCGCCACCGGCGTACCGGCGGGGATGCCTGAGGCGGCGGCCGCCTCAGCGGTGACTTCCCCTATTACGTCTAGTGGATCAACGATGCGGGGAAGCACCGACCGCTCAATCCCGAATGCGTCGATCAGCTCGTCTGACCAGCGGGCGGAGGCGGTGTCCGCCAGGTTCGTGAAATGTAGGTAGGTGCGGTCGATGAACGCGTTTTCGGCTGACAGACCGCACATCCTCCCAGCCAGGTACGCACCTGGGACCACGAACTTGGCCACTCTCGTGAAGTCTTGGGGACGCTCATGCTGCCACCAAAGCATCTTCGGCCCATGGGAATAGGTGGGAGGGCATCCCGCCACCTCGGTCACCCGAGCAGCTTTGCTACCCATCGCCCGGATATATGGGGCACACCGCGAGTCGAGCCAAGAGTCGAAATGGGTGGCGGGGCGAAACTCCTCATCGATGGTCCCGATGCCCGACATCTGCCCCGAGAACGCCACTCCCGCTACCGCGGATGGCTGCCCGGCTCGCTGCAGGGCTGCCCGGATGGTGCGAAAAGCCGAGCGTTCGATCTCGTTCAGGTCCTGTTCAACAATGCCCGGACGAGGAGCGTGCACCGGCACCTCCTCGAAGGCTTGAGCCAGGATCCTTCCGCCGACGTCGACTACTGCCGCCTTCGTGCCCATCGTGCCGAGGTCGCACCCGACGAAGACCGCCAACTGTTCACCTCCGGTAGCGAGGGTTGGGCACCACCCGAGGGCCGGAGGCTCCCCGCAGCACCACAACCGGGAACCCGCGAGTCTCGATAGTGCCGTAGTCATGGCCGGCGTCCCCGACGTATGCGGCGAAGAACACCAACGGCTCGGTACCGGTGTTCACGCTTCGGTGGGCCCAACCTCCGGGCACGTAGTTGACCGTTCCGGGTTGGATTGGCTCCACGGCATGGTCACCTTGCTCGGTGGCCATCACTAGCAGCCCCTCCCCCGCAAGTCCTATGTACACCTCTGAGCGGTCGCGCACCTGGTGAAAGTGGCCCTTGGTCATGTAATACTCATCACCCACCACCCCGGGCTCCAAGATGGTGGTCGAGCACTGGATCTCCGAGTTCCGCTCCGGCACCGGGATGAGCAATACGCGGTAGATCACCTGGTCGTCACCATCCGGCTCGACCTGATACATGCCTTTCATATCGGAGAGACGGCGCTCAACCGTCTCCACGGTCGGATCCAACGCGCCGGTCTGCAGGTCCATGAGGACAGTGAACGGATCCAGGCTGGGCTTCATAACTCTCCCCTCTCTCCGATGTCGATGATCACTTTTCGGCGGTCCGCACGCGGTCTCAGGACCGCCTCCGGTGCCGCCTCCAACGGAAGCCGATGAACTGGAAGCCGACCGAGCGAAACGTGGCCTTCCGTCACCAGCTGCCGAGCCTTGAGGTAGTCGGTCAGGCGAGAGCCGGTGGAGCCGACCAGTTGCAGATGGCGATAATGAACGAGGTTGGCGTCCACTTCCCCCCCTTCGGGCATCCCTGCGAACGCGTGGATCCGCCCACCCACCTCCACGACCTCCATGGCATATGCCAACGCCGCCCGTTCCGGAGCCGTCACCAACGCCAGCCGAGGCCGCTCTCCCAGCTGGGAGTGAGGGTCGTCCCCGGCCGACAACACTACGTCCGCTCCCAGCTCGGCCGCCAGGCGACGACGCCGCTCCGAGCGTTGGACCACGGCTACCCGAACTCCCTCGGCCTGCAAAGCCCACATGCCTAGGATCCCCATCGTTCCCGCCCCGACGACCAGCGCCAGCTCCCCCTTTTCGGCCGCAAGCAGGTCGATGGCGTGCAGGCAGCATGCCAGCGGCTCCAAGAGGACGGCCTCCTCCAGGGGAACCCCCTCCAGAGGAACGACGTGACGTTCGGGAACCACGACTACCTCCCCCATGCCGCCATCTCGGTCGAGGCCTATGGAAATCCGGTGGGGACAGCGGTTCTCGAACCCCGTCTCACAGTGTGTGCAGTGGCTACAACCTATGTCGGGGTGCACGCCCACCGGCGTTCCATCGTCGAGCCGCCCGGCAATCTCGTGTCCGGGAACCCGGGGCGAACCGGCACCCCCGCGCCGCAAGGCGCCTATCCGTACCACACACACCCACATAGACAGGATGGACGAGCACCTCACCGGGTCGTGGGAAGGGAGTGGGAAGCTCAGCCACGTGTACTTCACCGGGAGCCACCACCTGCACCGCCCTCACCGCAGCTCCTTCACCACCACAGTCCGACCCTCCCGCAACGACCGGTTGATCGCCACCGCCGCCTCCAGAGCGCGAATCCCGTCGGTGATCCCAGGAATTGGCACTGCTTCGCCTCGACAGGCCGCGGCGAAATGTGCGTCCTCGTTCCGGTAGGCAGCAGCGAAGAGATGAGCCCATCCCGGCACCGGGTCGCGGTGGGCCTGACCTTTCCGTACGAGCAGCGGACCTTCCACCGGGCTGCCGGCGAAGACAACCCCCTCCGACCCGTACACCTCCACCCGTGCGTCGTAGGCATAGGTGGCAGGGCAGGCGCCGTCGATGTGGGCCAACGCCCCCCCGTCCAGCTCGCACTGCACTACCAGGGTGTCGACGAACCCCGGGTGCTGTTCTGCCAGATCGGGACGCTTAGCCGCTCGCCCTACGGCGGTGACGGTGAGGTATTCCTGACCCGTCATCCATCGCACCGTGTCGAGGTCGTGGGAGTTCACCTCCGCCACGAGTCCTCCGGAACGCTCGACGTCCCACGCCCAAGACGGTGGGAGCCCGGGTCCTCGAGTGGTGGATCGGACGAGGAGCGGCTCGCCGATGTCTCCTGCTTCGATCAGCTGAGCCGCGCGCCGGAACCCGAGGTCAAAGCGGCGCATGAATCCGATCATGAACACCGCGCCGCTGTTATTCACCGCGGCGGCGATGGCGGCGGCTTCCTCTAGGGAGGAAGCGAGGGGCTTTTCGCTGAGCACAGACTTGCGGGCTTCGAGGGCCCTGATAGCGAGCGAGGCGTGGGTGAAGGTGGGTGACGCTATCACTACCGCATCGACACGCTCATCGAGTACGGCGGTTTCGAAATCGGCGAAGGCGACGCAGCCCAACTCATCAGCAGCCCGCTGTCGAGCTTCCTCGTTCGGGTCGGAAACTCCCACCAGGTGGGCTCCGGGCACCCCGGCGGCGAAGTTTCGGGCATGTACCATCCCCGCTCGACCCACTCCCACTACCAGCACTCCCACCTCGCTCACAGCCGACCTCCCCGGGTGCCCGCCCGACGGCGCCACTGGTCGAGGGCCACCACTGCCACGATGATCAGCCCGTTCGAGACCCGTTGCCAGAACTCGGCAACGCCGAGAATGTTGAGCCCGTTGGACAACACCCCGATGATGAGGATGCCGATCACGGTTCCGCCGACCGTGCCCTCGCCCCCGAATAGGTTGGTGCCACCCACAACCACCGCGGCGATCGACTGCAACTCCATCCCTTCACCCATCAGGGCGTTGGCACTGGAGAGACGACCGGCCAACAGGATCCCGGCGAAAGCCGAGATGAGACCGGAGAGAACGTAGATCCAGAACTTGGTGCGACCCACCGAGATTCCCGAGGCGTGCGCGGCTACCGGGTTGCCCCCCACCGCCATCGCGGCTCGGCCGAGCTTGGTTCGTCGCAGAACCAGGCCACCCGCCAGGGCCACCACTCCTGCCACCAGAGCGATAATCGGGATCGGGCCGAGGGAGCCGGCTCCAACCGTGTTGACCGATTCGGGGAGGCTTCGGCCCTCCACCACCCGAGCGAAGCTGGGCGCCGGCAAACCCCCGGTGACCAGCAAAGCGACCCCTCGCACCGCCGAGAAGGTTCCCAGAGTGGCGATGATGTCCGGCACTCGCCAATAGCGGATCACGAAACCGTTTACCGCTCCCACCACCAGTCCGGAACCCAGACCGATCAACCAGGCGACCGGTTCCGGCACCCCCCAGTGGGCATAGCTGACCGCTAGCAAACTTCCGGACAGGGCCGCGGTGGCCGCCACCGACAGGTCGATGCCGGCGGTGACGATCACCAGGGTCTGGGCGATGGCGAGAATCCCCGGCACCGCGAATTGCCGAAGGATGTTGAGCAGGTTGCGGCTGGTCAGGAAGTTGGGCGCCAAAACCGCGAAAACGGCGGCCAAGAGGATCAGAATGAGGAGGGCTCCACCTCTTCCCCCGGCGGAGGTGAGCAGCCAGGCGAAACGATTCCGCCTCTCGGTCTCGGTCAGTGGAATGCGGGCGACTTCAGCCACGGACACCTCCTGCCGCTGCCATGATCTCGGCCTCCTCGGTCTCCGGTTCCAATTCGGTGGCGATGGTGCCCGCTGACATCACCAGGATGCGATTACCGAGAACCCGAGCCTCGGAAATCTCGGAGGTGGCGTACAACACCGCAGCACCGTCTTCCGCCAGGCGGCGCACCAACCGAAACACCTCCTCCTTCGCGCCCACATCGATTCCTCGGGTGGGGTCGTCCAGGATGAGGATTCGAGCCCCAGAACAGAGCCAGCGGCCGAGGATGACCTTCTGCTGGTTACCGCCCGACAACCCCCCGGCAGGCCGGTAAGGAGATTGCACTTTGATGTCGAGCTCCTCGATGTAGCGGCTCGCCTGTTCTTCTTCCCACTGCTGGTCGATGAACGGCCCTTTGCCTGCTTTGGAGAAGGCGGCCAAGGTGATGTTGGCGGCCACCGAGAGCAGCGGTACGACTCCCAACGCCCGATCAGGGGCGACATATCCCATGCCCAGGGCTATGGCGTCCGCGGGTGAGCGAAGCTGCACGCTCCGCCCCATCACCTCGAGGGTACCGGTCGTAGGAGGGTCCAGCCCGAAGAGGACCCGGGCCAACTCGGATCGGCCCGAGCCGACTAGGCCGAATACGCTGACTATCTCCCCCTCGTAAAGCTCCAGATGGATGTCTCTGAGCCTTGGGGGCCGCCCGAGCCTCTGCGCCCTCAACGCCGGAGCGTGTTGGGTACGGGAGGAGACACGGGCGGCCGCTACTCGAGGACCATGCACCTCCCGGCCCACCATCATGCGGGCGAGTTCCGCCTCGGTCACCTCTTCGATGGAACGAGTTGCGACCAGGTGTCCGTCGCGCAGCACGGTCACTCGATCCGCGATTTGCACGACCTCGCCCAGCCGATGCGACACATAGATCACCGCCACCCCCGTAGCGGTGAGATCCCGAATGATGCCGAACAGCCTCCTAGCCTCGCCCTCCGACAACGCCGAGGTGGGCTCGTCAAGCAGCAGCACAACGGGATCGACCGACAGCGCCTTGGCTATCTCCACCAGTTGACGTTCCGCCATGCCCAGCTCCGCCACTCGGGTCTCGGGGGGTATTTCCAGCCCGACTCGGCGAAGGTAGCCCACGGCCGCGTCGCGGAGCTCGTCCCATGCCACCACCCCCCACCGTGTGGGCCAGCGGCCCAGCATCACATTCTCGGCAACGGTGAGGGTGGGGACCAGGCTCAGTTCCTGATAGACGATGGACACACCCGCCGCCCGCGCCGCCTCGGGTGATCCGAAGGGAATGACCTTGCCGACGAGACGCAGCTCTCCGGCATCGGGCACGACCGATCCAGCCATGATCTTCATCAGGGTGGACTTTCCTGCACCGTTCTCGCCCAAGAGCGCGTGCACCTCGCCGGCACCGACGGTGAGGTCGACACCGACGAGGGCACGCACTCCCGGGTACGTTTTGGAGATCCCCCGGGCGACGAGAACTCCCTCAGAGTTCACTCACACTCCGCCTTGATGCTCTCCCAGTCGATCTCGGGAAGGCTCGGCTCGGGGTAGAAGAGGTCGGCGTTTCCCTGGTAGACGGTGCGAGGCCGTATGTCCTGGAACTGGGGCACCTCAATGCCACACGCCAGCTTCACCGCGAACTCCGTTCCGAACCAACCCCATTCGGGGAAGCCGTGGTGCGTCTCGGCAATGATCTTGCCGGCCCGAATGGCGTCGGTCGATTCGGGGGTGACGTCGTTGGTGAAGATGGCGACCTTGTCAGGCTGCGGTGGCGTGAGCCCGCCGCTGTCGTCGAGGATGCCGAGGCGCTCGGCTGTGATCATGGCACCCAGCCCCATCTCGTTGGAAGCTGCCCATACGAAGTCGAGCTGATCAGGCCCGAACCGGGAAAAGAAGTCTTCGGCGGCAGCGATACCCTTCTCCCGGTTCCAGTCGGCGGCGATCGGCTCGGCCAGGATCTCGATGTTGGGGAAGCCTTCGATCACAGAGTTGAAACCGTCGAGACGGGTCTGGGAGAAGAAAGTCCCAGCGATGCCTTCGATGATCACACCGTTGGCAACGGGAATCTGGGGGTCGACTCCCTCATATACGCCCTGCCACCATTCCAAGTCGAGGTACGTATCGGGCTGGACCTCGACCTCCTCGCCGTCACCGAGCACGCCAGGCCCTCCAAAGTAGTCGAGCACCGAGTAGGCCGAGACCATGGCGGCTTCGGTGTTGTCGAAGCCGATGTACGAGGCCACGTCGATGCCTTCCTGCTCCTCGAGAAGGTTGACCATGATGACCGGAATTCCGGCCTCGTTGGCAGCCTGGATACCTGGCTTCACCGCCTCGGTATCGGCGGGTGAGATGGCGATCACATCCACACCTTGGGAGATGAAGTCCTCCAAGATGGCCAGTTGGTCGGCGAAAGCGGTATGTGTCGCCGGGGACCGGCTGATGACCTGTACACTGAAACCGGCGGCGTTGGCTTCGGCGGCAGCAGCCTCAAAGAAGTCGGTAGCGGTCTGGAAAACCCCGGTGATGTCGGGAGGTGTCCAGCCGATCACTATCGGTTGCTGCCACCGAGCCTCGCCATCCTGTCCATCACCATCGTCGGCAGGAGGCTGAGTGGTTTCGCCGACACCGCCCGTCGTGGTGGTCGTCGTCTCGGCTGGCTCCCCGTTGGTATCCCCGCCGCAAGCGGCGAGAACCATAGCTAGCACCACCAGGAGCAGCGTTGTCAGTCTCCATCTGGTCATGGTACGTTCCTCCTCCGTAGTCCCTTGGTCATACGACGGTGTATCCCCCGTCGATGACCACCTCTGTCCCATTCAGGTATCCGACTCGATCCGACGCCACGAACACGATGGCGGCAGCGATCTCCTCCACGGCTCCGAGACGACGGGCGGGGCGGCTTTCGGCCAACATCCGCTCGTGGGCTTGGGGATCGGGGGCCGAGGCAATGGCTTCCTCCACCAAAGGGGTCCGAGTGGTGCCGGGGCATACTGAGACCGCCCGGATCCCCCTGTGGGCATAGTCGGCAGCGATGCAACGACTGAGCATGATCATCGCTGCCTTGGAGAGGTTGTAAGCGACCTGCCGCGGGACCGCGACAATCCCCGCTTCGCTCGCCACGTTTATCACGGTTCCCCCGCCCTGTTGCAGCATGTGGGGAAGTGCGGCACGGGCAACCGCCAGAGCCGCCCGGAGGTTCACCGCCATCAGCCGGTCGAAACTCTCCAATTCGAGCTCGTCGAGGGCGGCGAGGAAGTGAATCCCTGCGCAGTTCACTACCAGGTCGATACGCCCGGTCTCTTCGAGAAGCCGGTCCACCAGCAGCTGAGGCACCCGATCATCCGTGAGATCTCCCCCCAAGAAGGCGCCGCCATGGCGAGCTTGGAGCTCTTTCTCCACCTCCCTCCCCCGATCGGGATCGAGCCCGCTGGCTAAGACCCACCAGCCGGCGTCGCCCAAGGCGAGTGCAGTTGCCTTCCCGATCCCACTGGTAGCTCCGGTAACCAGGGCTGAGGGCATGCGCTACACCCCCAGTCGCAACACGGAAGGGTCTAGGCCACCACGGATCGCTGCAGCGTGGTTGATGACCTGCACTTCGATCTTTGTGCGGTCTGCTCGATGCCAGGCCCGATAGAACTCGAACGGCACTTGCTCCTCGTCCCATGCCACCGACTCAACGAAGAGCAAGGGAGATCCTTCGTCAACCTCCAGTAGCTCGGCCAGCTCTTCCTCGGCGGTAATCGCCTCCACCACCCGCCTGCCACCAGCTGGGGTGAGGCCCTTGGCCCCCGCCAGCGCCCGGTAGAGTGACCCCCCTTCGAGGTCTGCGCCCTTTACACAGTCCGCCAGACTCTCCAGCAGGTAATTGACCACATACATCACAACTCGGCCATCCACCCAGCGAAGACGCTCTAGAACCAGCCCTGGAGTACCTGGCTCCAGTTGCAGAGCCTCGGCGGCGAAGCTCGGCAGCTCGGTTACCTCGCAGCGAAGAACACGCGAGCTCACCTGATGGCCCTTGCGTGCTGCCTCGTCGTAGAAGCCGTGCGATGACTGTAGGAACCAGAGCTCCGGAAAGGTGGGGGCTACGAACGTGCCGCGCCCCTTCTCCCGCAAAATAAGGCCCTCTGCCTCCATTTCAGCCAAGGCTTGACGGACAGTTGTCCGGGAGAGCTGAAAGTGCTCGCAGATCTCGGGTTCAGACGGGATGCGATCTCCCGGCTCCCAGCGACCAGCAGCGATCTCCTGGGCGAGCACCTTCTTCAACTGGAAATAGAAGGGCACCGGGGAGGAGCGGTCGATTCTCGTGTTGGGGAGTGCAGCCATGTCAACCTGTACGGACAGGATGACTTTATTACCTCTGAGAGAGGGTGTCAACCGCTTTGGCGCAGCCCTTCTGCTGCCGCGGCTAGCTCATCGAACTGCGCTCGGTCGATATCCACGTCGAAGACCTCTGCTATGTGCTCACTCCACCCGTGGAGGAAGTAGCGCCAGCCATCCTCGACCTGAAGTCCGAGCTCTTCTGCCTGTCGCCGTGCCTGCTGCAGGAATTCCAGACTGCCCCGGTAATTGAAGTCCCAGACCAGAGCCCTCTCGGGAAACCGGGCCTGGTCGCTGATCGGAGAACCCGGCCGGTCCTTTCCCATGCCGGTGGCGTTGACCACTACCGAGCGAGGTGGGAGCTGCTCGAGCAGGCGGTCGCTATCAGCCGGACTGTGAACCTGGTGGTACTCCACGGGACAAGACAGGCCGATCCGGCGGTGGATGCGAGCAACCTTCCCGAGCCGCTCGGAGGACCGGTTGGTGAGATGAATGCGAGCCGGGGGCTGATCCACGGTCAGCAGTCGGGAGGTGAAGGCGGCACCCGATCCCCCGGCCCCTAGGCAGAGCACCTCGGCTTCCGGATTCCGGGAAAAGTAGTCCGCTCCGGCCCAGTCGACGAACGCCCGCCAAGCGGTTATCGGGTCCTTGGCCCAGCCGTGCAGGCCATCAGCCCGCCTGGCGATACAGGAGACCTCCCCGCACAACTCGGCCCAGTAATCGAATTGCGCTAGGAGGTCGCCTGCGTGTAGGAAGACCGACACCTTGTGGGTGGTGACCAGCCCTCCCCGAGCCTTCGGGTCGTCGGCCATCCGAAGCACCGCCTGGCGATATGCCTCGCGGGGAGCACCCAGCGGCACGTCGAGTCCGACGATTTCGGCTTGCAGACCCAATAGCTCGGCCCACCGCGGAAACAGGCGCATGATGCTGGATGCCGCCGTGGTGACCCCTATGAAGTACATCCGTTCCACTTCGCACCAACCTGTCATGACATCGGTACAAGAGAGTTCAGCACCCAGGGCGCGAGGCGACAAGTCGGCCCGGAGGCGCCGCGTCTACCAGCTGAGGAAGCGCCGTGGGTTATCGACCACAAGCCTTTGCACGTCAGGCTCACCAACCCCTTCCTCCCGCAGTAGGTTGACGAAGCTGGCCAGCAGGTATCTCAGGCCTGGGCCTCCTCCATATGAGAGCAGGTCGCTCCGACGGGCCAAGTCGCTTCCGATCAGTAGCTGTCCGCCGTATCCGGCTGCAATCAGCCTTGCAACAAAGCGAGCCCGCATTCGATCCGGGGCGTACCTCTCCTTGGAGATCTGGTCGTAGCCCAGGTATGCACCGGACCGGGCGATCTCCAAGTGCTCTTCCCAGATCAATCGTCTGTCCAGGTGTCCGACGCAGATGCGGCTAGCTGGGACACCGTGCGCGGTCAGGAGAGCGACCTGTTGTAATCCCATCGTGCCCGCTGTCGTGTGGGTGATGATGGGCGCACCAGTTGCGCCGTGAGCACGGGCGGCCGCGGCGATGACCCGCTCTTCGCACGGCGTGATCTCGTGCAGCGAGGTGCCTACTTTTATCACGCCAGCCCGCACCGACGTTCCGGCGATGCCAACGCTTAGATCGGCGACCATCTCTTCTGTCAGCGCCTCACCTGGCTTCTGGGAGAGACCGAGTGATTGTGGCCACCACTCCTGTGCGGTGTGGCCGGTAGCAACCACCACATGGACGCCGCTGACCTGGGAGATTTCCGCCAGGGCTTCCGGGTCTCGCCCTAGCTCTGCCACGGTGGCGTCGACCAACCCGGAGCCGCCCACGTCGCGAAACGCCTCTAGCTCGGCTAGCGCTGCCCTCCTGTCGAGGCGGCGGAGGTCCTCACCGCGGTCCTGGAGCGGAGCGAACAACACATGTTCGTGCCCATGGGTGGGCCCCAACTCATCCTGGGGAATGTCGCCGAGGACCGTTCTGATGCTCGCCACGGGCGGATCATATCCCTCCCGATTCGAGCTCCCTCACAACGGTCGCGCCTGCGCGTCAACATCGGACTCCCTCCAGCGCCATCTCGTCGAGCCGACCGCGGAGAATGAGGCATTGGAACCTCGAGCGGCCTACGTCGAGTCGCTTCGGTGAATGGCCAGGGTCATCCGGTTCGAACTGCTCCCGCCGCATCCCGACTCATCGGTGGGCCCCACGCGGTGCAGACCCGCCTGCGATCCCGTACGGGGAACCGGTCGGAGCGTCCACACGCCCGGTGACACTTGGAACACCGCGGGTCCGCTATCGTTGGCACCGCAACGGCCACCCGACCGACAACCCATCCTTCGCCGCATCCCCCCAACTCCCCCCACTCCCTGGCTTAGGATGGACGGTCGAGCAAGGTGGCCGTTGCTCTATTCCGGGAGGGTCGTGTCGGCCTGAACCCGCAAGGAATCGGCCACCCGGGCGACCAGATCCCGCAGCGCTTCTTCGGCCTCGGCGGCCGAGCCGGCTTCTAGAACCCGCCGCACGACGGCGGAACCGATGATCACCCCGTCGGCTCCGGCCTCGGCGGCTCTCAGGGCCTGCTCGGGACCGGCGATCCCCACCCCGGCCACCACCGGCACGTCTCCTGCCGCCTTGACCCGCTCCACCAGGCGGGCGATGTGCCCGCCCGGGGTCGTCACGTTCACCCGTCACACCCAGCTCGGCGACGGCGTAGACGAACACCGGGTCGGCGTCCACCACCCGGCGGATCCTCTCGTCGGTGGAGGTCGGGGCCACGAACAGAACCACGCCGAGGTCGAACTCGCCGGCGGCTTCGAGCACCGGGCCGGCTTCCTCCACCGGGAGATCGGCGACGATCAGCCCGTCGGCCCCGACGTCCCGGAGCCGTCCGCAGAACCAATCGGGTCCCCGACGGAACACAGGGTTGGAGTAGGTCATCGCCAGGACCGGCTTCCCCAGCCCGGTCACCTGGCCGACGATCTCGAAAGCCACCTCCAGGCGGGTTCCCGCCGCCAAGGCCAGCTCGGAGCCGCGCTGGATCACCGGGCCGTCCATGAGCGGATCCGAATACGGGATCCCCACCTCGAACCCGTCGGCGCCGGTTTCCGCCATCGCCCGGAACAGGGCGGGTGACGACACCGGGTCGGGCAGGCCGGCGGTGAGGAAGGGCAGGAACACGGTTCGTCCTTCGGCGCGTGCCCGGTGGAACAGCTCCCGGATGCGGCCCCTACCCATCAGGGGTTCCCTCGGCGAGCCACGAGCTGGGGAACGTCCTTGTCGCCCCTCCCCGACAGGCATATCAGAACGGTCTTGCCTGCCAGCGCCGTCCTCTCCCGAGCCACCCAGGCGACGGCGTGGGCCGACTCCAGGGCGCAGATGATCCCCTCCCGGCGAGCCAACAGCTCCAGCCCGGCGAGGGCTTCGTCGTCTGTGACCGATTCGTAGCGGGCGATCCCCGCCGAATGGAAATAGGCGTGCTCGGGACCGACCCCCGGGTAGTCGAGACCGGCCGAGATGGAGTGGGCCTCCAAGACCTGGCCCTCCTCGTCCTGCAGCATGTAGGTGCGGGTGCCGTGCAACACGCCGGGGCTTCCCGCTCCGATCGAGGCGCCGTGGCGTCCCGTGGCGATCCCTTCCCCGGCGGCTTCCACCCCCACCAGCTCCGGACCCTTTCCGGCGAGAGGGTGGAAGATCCCGATGGCGTTGGAGCCACCACCGACGCAGGCGACCACCACGTCGGGCAGGGGGGAGAGCTGATCCAGCACCTCCTCGCCGATCACCCGTTGGAACTCCCTGACCATCCACGGGAAGGGGTGGGGGCCGACCACCGACCCGATGATGTAGTGGGTGGTCTCCACCGTCCTCACCCAGTCCCGCATGGCCTCGGAGACGGCGTCCTTGAGCGTCCCCGCCCCGGCCGACACCGGCACCACCCGGGTGCCCAGCATCTCCATCCGGGCGACGTTCAGGGCCTGGCGTTCCATGTCGACCACCCCCATGTACACGTCGCATTCCAGACCCAGGTAGGCGGCTGCGGTGGCGGTGGCCACGCCGTGTTGGCCGGCTCCGGTCTCGGCGATGACCCTCGGTTTGCCCATCCTGCGTGCCAGGAGCGCCTGGCCGATCGCGTTGTTGATCTTGTGGGCGCCGGTGTGGGCCAGGTCCTCCCGCTTGAGCAGCACCCTCACACCCAGCTCCTCGGACAGGCGGGCCGCTTCGTGGAGGGGGGTGGGGCGGCCCACGTAGTCGGTGAGGATCTTCTGGAAGGTGGCGAAGAACTCCGGGTCGGACCAGGCCCGTTCGAACTCCTCCTCGAGCTGCTCCAACGCGGGCATCAGGGTTTCGGGGGCGTATCGACCTCCGAACGAGCCGAAACGTCCGTGACGGTCGGGCCGCTGGAGAACCACGCTCATACCGACTTCGCCTCCACCACGAACCGGCGGATCTTCTCCGGATCCTTCACCCCCGGTTCGGTCTCCAGCCGGGAAGAGGCATCGACCCCCCACGGTCGGAGCCGCGCCACGGCGTCGGCTACGTCCTCCGGATCCAACCCGCCGGCCAGCACCCAAGGCCGGTCGAGCCCGGCCGCCAGGTTCCAGTCGAAACGCCGCCCGGTTCCACCGTGCCGGTCGGGGTCGGCGGTGTCGAGGATCGGCACCTGGTCGTTTGGGATCGCCGCCAGCTCGACCCGGTCCGCCACGGGGACCGGTCTGAGGACCCGCAGCTTCCTCCCGGTGGCGGCTTCGGCGACCCGGGCGGCGTACCGGCCGTGAGGCTGGACGCCGGTCGCTCCCACCTCGTCTACCCAGGCGAGCACCCGATCGGGCGGGGTGTCGACGGTCACCAGGATGGTCTCCAGCCCGGTCAGGGCTGCCAGTCGCCGGGCCTCGACGACGGTAACCCGCCGAGGCGAGTCGGCCAGCACGAACCCCACCGCGTCGGCTCCCGCCTCCTCGGCCGCGGCGAGGGCCTCTTCGGTTCGGATCCCGCAGACCTTGACCCAGGTCACCGTTCCCCCCGGATCGCGGCGATGTGAGACCTGGGATCGCCCTGGGTCACCAGCCACTCCCCGACCAGCACCGCGTCGTAGCCGGCCACGGCCATACGACGGGCGTCGTCCGGACCCCCGATGCCGCTCTCCGCGACCTTGGTCGGCACGTCGACCAGGGCGGGAGCCAGCTTCTCGGCGACGGCCAGGTCCACCGTGAACGTCCGAAGGTCTCTGTTGTTCACCCCCACGAGGAGGGCACCCGCCTCCACGGCCCGTTCGGCTTCTTCCTCGTCGTGTATCTCCACCAGCGCGGCCAGGCCCGCCTCCTCGGCGGTCTCGAGCAGCCGCCGAAGGGTGGGATCGTCGAGGGCGGCGACGATGAGCAACACGGCGTCGGCGCCGATCGCACGGGCCTCCCACACCTGTGCGGGCACCAAGGTGAAGTCCTTGCGAAGCACCGGGAGGTCGCAGGCTGCTCTCGCCCGGGCCAGGTCGGAGTCGCTACCCGAGAAGAAGAGAGGTTCGGTGAGCACCGACAGAGCGGAGGCACCCCCCTCCTGATAGGCGACGGCGAGCCCGGCCGGGTCGAGGTCGGGATCCAGATCCCCCCGGGAAGGGGAACGGCGTTTGATCTCGGCGATCACCGACAAGCCCGGGCCCGACAGGGCCGCCCGGAAGTCCCTCACCGGCGGGGCATCGGCCGCCCTGGCCCGCAGCTCCCGCTCGGCGGGGAGCGCCTCGGCCCGTTGCCTGGCGGCCGCCAAGATCCGATCCAGCATCCGACTGATGCTAGAGGCACGATCACGGGTTGCCGACCGGTGGGAGCGGAAGCTCGACCACGATCACGGTGCCGCCGTCGGACGTCGCTTCCACCCGACCCCCCATGGCCTCCACCAGGCTCTTCACGATCGACAGTCCCAACCCCGAGCCCTCCGGTCTGACCCCTCGGTAGCGTCGGGACACGTAGAACCGTTCGAAGATGTGGGGCAGGTCCTCGGGTTCGATCCCGGGACCGGTGTCGGAGACCGCCAAGCGGACCAGTCCGTCGTCCGCTTCGAGCCGAACCCGAACGGTGCCTCGGGGCGGGGTGTATCTGAGGGCGTTCTCCACCAGGTTGGCGGCCACCTGGGAGAAGCGGTCGGGGTCGACCATTCGGGTCCCCACCTGGGCGATGTCGGCCTCGAGTCGCAGGTCGGCGGCCTCGGCCCTGGCCCGGAACGCCTCGACCAGCTCGGTCAGATGGGCGGCCAGGTCCACCGGCTCGGGACGCAGGGTGAACTCGGCCGATTCGACCCGGGCGAGGAGCATCAGGTCTTCGATCAGCCGGGACAGCCGGCGGGTCTCAGACTCGATCACCTCGCCGATGCGTCGCACCTGGTCGGAGGGGGGTCCTTCCTGGAGCGCCTCGGCGTAGCCGGCGACGGTGGTGAGCGGGGTGCGTAGGTCGTGTCCCACCGACAGCAGGAACCGTCTCTCCCGTTCCCGTGCCTCGGCCAGCTCCCCGGCCATCCGGTTGAAAGCGCCGGCGAGGTCGGCCAGCTCGTCGTCTCCGGTGTCGTCGACCTCCACGTCGAGTTCGCCCGACGCCACCGCCGCGGCCGCGGCCGCCAGCCGTTCGAGACGGGCGGTGAACCTCTCAGAGAGTATCCAGGCGGCCACCGCGGCCCCTACCGCCACCACCACCAACCCGCCGGCGATGACGCCCCTCGGGATCCGCAGCTCCACCGGAGCCGGCCGGGTGAGGACCACCCCGAGGGTGGCGCCTCCGGGGAGGTCACCGACTGCCCTGGCGTGGACCAGAAGTGTTCGGTCGCCGTCGACGGTGGTGTCCACCGGCCCCTCCACCACGTCGGCCAGTTCCGGCAGCGAGGGCAGTCCCCTCGGGCCTACCACCTCCCCTCCTTCCCGGACCACGAACAGCGCGATGTCGGCCGCGCCGGCCACCCGGCGAATCGTCTGGAGTTCACGGGCCAGCGCCGGGCGTCGAAACGTGTCGAGTGTCGCCTCCGCATCCCCGTCGGTCATCAGCTCCCCGACCCGTTCGGCCACCGCCTCGGCCGCCCGGGCGAGCTCGGCACGGGTGGCCCGCTCCCGAGCCGAGTTGACCGTCCACACCGTGCCGGCCGCCACCAGGATCAGACTCGAGGCGGCCACCCCGAAGATCGCCCAGAAGAGCTTCCACCTCATCGAGACGGCTCCGCCGCTTCCAGGCGATAGCCGACCCCCCACACGGTGGTGATCGGGATCCCCGGCAGCTTCTTGCGTAGCTGACGGATGTGGACGTCGACGGTGCGGGTGTCGCCGAAGTAGTCGTACCCCCATACGGCTTGGAGGATCTGGGCCCGGGACAGCGCCAACCCACGGTTGCGTACCAGGTACCAGAGCAGGTCGAACTCTCGGGCGGTGGGCTCCACCGTCTCCCCACCGGGGGTGGTGACCCGGCGGGTCCCCGAATCCACCACGAAGCCGGCCACCTCGAGGACGGTGGCTTCCATGGGGGGTTCCTCCGCCCGGCGGAGCACCGCCTTGACCCGGGCCAGCAGCTCGCGGGGCGAGAACGGCTTGGTGAGATAGTCGTCGGCCCCTATCTCCAGACCCAGCACCTTGTCGATCTCCGAGTCCCGGGCGGTGAGCATGATCACCGGCACCGACGAGAAGGTGCGAAGCCGACGGCACACCTCTATTCCGTCCATACCGGGGAGGTTGAGGTCGAGGAGAACCACGTCGACCTGCCGGGTACGCAGCCTCTCCAAAGCCTCCTCCCCGGTGACGGTGTGGAGGAACCGCCATCCGTCCCCCTCGAAGAAACCCCTGAGCATGTCGGCGATGGGTTCCTCGTCTTCCACCAGCAGAACGGTCTTGTCCGGCATCATCCACCAAGGATGGTCGACACCTGTGAGGAGACGGTTAAGAACCGTCGTCCAGCACCACCGCCTCCCACGGACGGAGGACGTCACCCGCACGGAGGGTGTCGTCCCATCTGTCGTGGTGGGTGCCGACCAGGACCCTCCCCCCTACCGGGGAGCGAACCTCCCCGTCGGACAGGTTGAGGGCCACCACGACCCGGTCGTCGGGGTGCGTCCGGCGGTAGACGAGCGGGTTGGGGGGATCCCAGCCGGGGAACTCGATGTCGCCGAGCAGCAACGCCGGACGATCCTTCCGCACTCGGATCAGGCGGCGGTACAGCTCCAGGTGCGACGACGGGTCGCCCTTCTGGGCGGCGACCGTGAGGGCGGGGTCGGGATCCACCGGCAGCCAGGGTTCCACCCCGGGGGGACAGAACCCGGCGTTGGGTCCGGGTTCCCACTGCATGGGGGTGCGGCACCCGTCCCGACCGTAGCCCGGTTTGCGCCGCCCCCACGGGTCCTGCTGCCTCTCTGGGGGGATGTCCGCTTCGGCCATGCCTATCTCGTCGCCGTAGTAGACGGTGGGGGTGCCCCGCAGGGTGAGGAGCAGCACGGCGGCGGCCTTGGATCCCTCCCACCCGAGACGCCGGGTGATCCTGGGCTCGTCGTGGTTCCCCACCACCCAGTTCGGCCAGGCCCCTCCGGGAAGAGCCGCCTCGATGCCGAGGGCGGTGCGCCGGATCCCGTCGGGGTCGAGACCCACCGGGAGGAGCCCGAAGTTGAAGGGCATGTGCAGCTCGTCGAGCTCCCATCCGTAGTAGGAGCCCCACACCGGCCAGTCGTATTCGTGGATCTCCCCCACCAGGAACCGGTCGTCGTAGGTGTCGACCAGCCGCCGTAGCCGGCGGAACAGCAGATGCACGTCGGGGTGGGCCACGTCGAAGATGTGCTCTTGGGAGGCGTATTCGGGTTCGACCTTGTAGCCCGCGGCCGGTCCCCGGCGGGGTGGGTTGTCCCGGAGGAGGGGGTCTTTCATCGCTCGGTGTGCCACGTCGATGCGGAACCCGTCGACACCCCGCTCCAGCCAGAACCGGACCACGTCGAACATGGCCTCCTCTACTTCGGGGTTGCGCCAGTTGAGGTCGGGCTGTTCGGGCAGGAACGAGTGCAGGTAGTACTGCCCGGTCGCCTCGTCGAACGTCCAGGCGGGCCCTCCGAAGGAGGCGATCCAGTTGTTGGGTGGCCCGCCGTCGGGGGCCGGGTCACGCCAGACGTACCAGTCGCGTTTCGGGTTGTCCCGGGACGAGCGGGACTCCACGAACCAGGGGTGACGATCCGAAGTGTGGTTGATCACGTAGTCGACGATCAGCTTCAGGCCGCGGCGGTGGGTCTCCTCGAGCAGTCGGTCGAAGTCGGCCAACGTGCCGAAGAGCGGGTCGACGTCGCAATGGTCGGACACGTCGTACCCGAAGTCGGCCATGGGCGACCGGTAGAAGGGAGACAACCACACCGCGTCGACCCCGAGGTCGACCAGGTGGTCGAGACGCCCGACGATGCCGGGCAGGTCGCCGACCCCGTCTCCGTTGCCGTCGGCCCACGAGCGGGGATAGATCTGGTAGATGACGCCGGTGTGCCACCAGCGAGGGTCTGCAGGTGCGGGCATGGGTCGGTCAGGCTAGAGGGAAGGTCGCATCGGGAGGGGGCGAACCACCGCCGGAGCCGAACCGCCCTGCCATCTCACCTCGACTTCGTCGCCCGGTTCCGTACCCCGCCTGGCGAGAACGAGACCGATCGGGGCTCCCACACCCCAAGACTCGACCACCGAAGTCATCCTCCCCACCCGACGGTCACCTGCCCACACCTCGGCACCCTCGGGGGGGATGACGTTGCGGGTCACCGCCAAACCCATCAGCCGTCGAGGGCTGTGGGCTCCTCGGGCTTCGACCCGCTCCACCAGTTCGTAACCGAGGAAGCAGCCCTTGGTGAACGAAACCGCCTCGCCGACCAGACCGGTTTCGTGGGGGAGCACCGCCTCGTCGAAGTCCCGTGACGGGAGAGGCTCCCCGGCTTCGACCCTCACCGCGGTGACCACGTCGGATCCCAGGCGCGGCAGGTGAGCCGGGGGGTCGTCGCCCACCACCAGCACCCGGGCCAGGCCGGGAAGGGGGATCGCCGCCTCGACGACCCCGTCTCGTTCGACCCATCCCCGGTCGATCACCTCGGTCGACTCAGGGCCCCACAGCTCGTAACCGGGCCGGTGGTCAACCGAGATGTCGGCTTTCACCCGGATCTTGTAGTGGCCGAGTTTCTCCGCGACCGTCTCGGCCATCGCCCCGTCCACCGCCAGACCCACCCGGTCGGCTCCCACCAACACCCAGCCGACCGACACCACCCGGCCGGTCGGTTCGAGGAGGAACGTCCTGGCCACCGGGTCGCCGGTCAGGTCTTGGGAGAGGATGCCCTGGAGGAACTCCACCGCGTCGGGACCCATTACCCAAACCAGCCGGTGCAGAGGCGGCGCCACCACCCCCACCTCGGACGTGGCGATCTGGTATTCGGTGGCGGGATCCGAATAGACGGGGCGACTCATCTCCGTCTCCCCGTCCGGCGAGCCGCCTCCACCGCCGCCAGCCCGGCGGCCGCCTTGTTCATCGTCTCGTGGTATTCGGCCTCCGGGTCGGAGTCGGCCACCACCCCGGCCCCGGCCTGCACCCAGGCGGTGTCGGATCCGAAGACCACGGTCCGAAGGCAGATGGCGGTGTCGACGTTCCCGGTGAAGTCCACGTATCCCACCGCTCCGGCGTACGGTCCCCGGGCCACCGGCTCCAGCTCGTCGATGATCTCCATGGCCCTCACCTTGGGAGCCCCGGTCACCGTCCCATGGGGGAAGGTGGCTCTCAACACGTCGATCGGACCGACCCCGGGGCGGAGCTTCCCCGACACCCCGGACACGATGTGCATGACGTGGGAGTAGCGCTCGACCACCATCAGCTCGTCGACCGTCACCGTTCCGAACTCGCACACCCGGCCCAGGTCGTTGCGGGCCAGGTCCACCAGCATCACGTGCTCGGCCCTCTCCTTCGGGTCGGCCAGCAGCTCCTCCTCCAGCGCCTTGTCCTGGTCTTCGGTCGCTCCCCGGGGGCGGGTGCCGGCTATGGGGCGGGAGTAGACCACCCCGTCCCGGACCCGGGTCATCAGCTCGGGCGAGGATCCGGCCACGGTCACCTCCGGGTGGCGCAGGAAGAACAAGTAGGGGGACGGGTTGATCACCCGGAGTGCCCGGTAGACGTCGAACGGGTCGCCTTCCCAGGGGGTGGCCAGACGTTGACTGAGCACGATCTGGAAGGCGTCGCCCCGACGGATGTAGTCCTTGGCGGCCGCCACCGCCGCTTCGAACCCGGCCTGGTCGAAGGTCGACGAAACCGACCCCGGCGACACCACCTGGGGAGGAGGCCCGGGACGATAGGTCAGTTCCGACCCCAGACGGTCGGCGTCGCCTTCCAGTAGCTCACAGGCCTCCCGGTAGGCACGTCGGGGGTCGTCGGCCCGGTACACGTTTCGTACGAGAACGGCCCGGTGGGAGAAACGGTCGATGGCGCACAACGCCCCGACGAACTGCCAGAGCATCTCGGGGAGTCCCCGGTCGTCGGGGGGTCCGTCCCCCAGCTCCTCGATGTAGCGAACACAGTCGTAACCGAGGTACCCGACCACCCCCGAATGCAGGGGAGGCAATCCTTCCAGTGTAGGGGTTCCGAGCCCGGCCAGGACCTCCGAGAAGACGGTCAGCGGGTCACCCGGGGGGGCGCCATCCCGGCCTTCGAACTCCGCACGGCCGTTCCTGGCCACCAGCGTCAAGGCCGGGTCCCAACCGAGGAACGACCAACGGGCCCAACGTTCCCCTCCCTCCACCGACTCGAGGAGGAACCCGGTTCCGTCGCCGACCAGCTTCTCGAACGCCGACACCGGGGTGTCCCGGTCGCACAGCAGCTCCGTCCAGACCGGCACCACCGGGTATTCGGAAGCCAGCCTGGCGAATTCGGAGGGGCCGGGGTGAATGGTCAGCTTCGACATCAGATGGCGGCGAGGCGGTCCAGCAGGGGTATCCGGACGAACAACTCCACCAGCAGCGACGCCAGCCGGGACACCTGGTTGGTGAGGAGCAACACCCCGAAGGCCAGCATCACCCCGCCGGATGCGACCTGGATCGGCCTGAGCCAGCGTCTCATGATCCGGGTGGCCCGGAAAGCCTTGTCGAGCAGCAACGCGCTGGCCACGAAGGGCACGCCGAGCCCGAGGGAGAAGACCAGGAGCAGCGCCATCCCCCGGGTGACCGTCTCCTGGGTGCCCGCCAACGCCAGCAGTCCGGCGAGTATGGGGCCGATACAGGCGGTCCAGCCGAAACCGAAGGCGGCTCCCATCACCGGAGGGGCGAGGGCACCCAACCGGGAGGGACGCACCTCGAGGCGTCGCTCCCGGGCCAGGAACCCGAAGAGGCCCCGGCCGGTGAAGGCGGTGCCGATCATGACGACGGCGAAGGCGACCACCACGGCGCCGGCGATCCGGTCGATCACCTGCTGGTTCCGGTTGAGGAACTGCGCCAGCGACGTCGCCACCGCCCCCGTGGCGACGAACACGGCGCTGAACCCGGCGACGAACAGGGTCGTCACCTTGAGCATCCGGCGTCGGGACACCGACCCGCTCTGCAGCTCCGCAACCGAGTAGCCGGACATGAGGCCCAGGTAGCCGGGGACCAGGGGAAGCACACACGGCGACAGGAAAGCCACCACCCCCCCGCCGAAGGCCAGCACCGCCTGGAGGAGGAACGACATCCCGGCGAAGTCTTGCATCGGGTGGAACCCTACCGGCTGCGTGGGGATAGCCGTCCTACGCTCGCCCCATGCGGCTGCTGTCGTGGCTGTTCCCCATCGATCGGATCCGCCCGGAGGATCGGTGGACCGTGTACCTGCTGTGGCTGGTCGGGGTCCTCCAGGGGTTCGCCCAGGCCCAGGCCGCCGCCACGGTGCCGTTCACCCGGTCGACGCTGGGGCTGACCGAGGGTGAGATGAGCCTGGTGTTGGCGGTCACCCGCCTCGCAGGGGTGGGGGCGGTGTTGTTCTCGTGGTGGGGAGACAAGAAGGGTCGCCGACGCCCGTTCCTGGTCGCCTATCTCCTCCTGATCGGAGCATCCGCCGGGACTTCCCTGGTGTCCACTCCTTTGGCCTTCACCGGCCTCCAGTCGCTGGTCCGGTTGTCCACCGCCGCGGTGGGAACCCTGGGGGTGGTCCTGCTGGCCGAACGGGTCGAACCGACGGTGAGAGCCTTCTCCATCGCCCTGTATGGAGCCGGCGGGAGCCTAGGAGCGGGGATGGGGTTGGCCACCCTGCCCCTGGCCGACCTCGGGCCGGAGGGTTGGCGGATACCGTTCGGGCTGACCGCGGTGGGCTTCCTGGCGTGGCCCTTGCTGGTCCGTCGGATCGACGAGAGCCGCCTCTATTCGCCCGCGGGGGCGGCGCATTCCCGTCCCCTCGCCCAGCTCCTGTCCTCGGGATACGCGGCCCGTTTCTGGCTGTCGGCCGCCGCCGCCACCCTGGCGGCGGCGTTCTCCACGGTGGCGCTCTCCTTCTCCACCGAGAGGCTGGTGTCCGACGTCGGGCTGCCTACCGCCGCCGCGGCGGCGTTGAGCCTCGGTGGGGGTGCGGTGGGTGGGCTCGGCTTCTTCGTGGGCAGCCGCCTGGCGGATCTGATCGGCCGGCGAGGAACCACGATCCTGGCGTTCGGATGCATGGCGGTGGGAGGTGTCGGCGTCTACCGGTTGGACCATCCGGCGCCGCTGGCGCTGGCGATAGCCGTTTCCACCTTCGGGTCCTTCGCCTACGTACCGGCGGGTGCCAGCCATCGGGTGGAGCTGTTCCCCACCGAGTTCCGCTCGACGGCGGGGGCGGCCGGGTCGTACCTGGCGATGGTGGGTTCTGCTCTGGGCCTGGCGGTGGGGCGGCTGACCATCGACCGGTTCGGCCTGGCCGACACGGTCACCGCCCTGGCCTCTCTCCTGGTGGTGTCGATGGTGCTGACGTGGCTGCTGCCCGAGACCAAAGGTCAGGCGCTGGAGGCGGTCCAGCCCGACCGGTAGGCCCAGCTCAACACCAACAGCCGTCCCATCACCATGGAGGTGACCGCCCACCAGACACCTCGGAGACCCCACCCGGCCCACAGTGTGAGGAACAGCACGGCCAGGGTGGCGACCAGACCCACCGCGGTGGAGACGGCCAACCACCGGGTGCGCATCAGCCCGAGGAACACCCCGTCCAGCACGAACAGCACCGCGGCGGCCGGCTGCATCGCCGCTGCGATGGGCGCCACCGACGCCACGGCCGCCGTCACCGCCGGATCCGAGGTGAACAGCGGGCCGAGCTGGTCGGCGGCGAGCCAGACCAGGAGCCCCAGAACGGCGCCGGTGGCCAACCCCCACCTGATCAGCCGAGCCACCAGCGACCTGGCGGCCGCCCAGGCACCCCGCCCGGCCAGGTCGGCGACCAGAGCCTGGGCGGCTATCGCCAGGGCGTCCACCACCATGGCGAGGAGGAACCACACCTGGGCGACGACCTGGTGGGCCGCCACCGGGACGGTTCCCACCCGGGCGGCGGCCGCGGTGGCTGCGGTCAGGGAGAGCAGCAGGAACAGGGTCCTGGCCACCAGCACCCCGCCCTCTTTGAGCAGGGGGACCATCTCGGTGGGGCGTCCCGGCGACCTGGGCCACCTTTCGAGACGGGCCCTCCCGGCCAGCAGCCGGACGAACACCGCCGCCCCGATCCACTGGGCCGACACCGTGGCCCAGGCGGCCCCGGCGATGCCGAGCCCTGCACCGAAGATGAGCAGCGGATCGAGGATCGCGTTGAGACCGTTGACCGCCAGGGTGACGATCAGCGGGGTCCGGGTGTCCTGGAGACCCCGGTAGGCGCCGTGCCCCACCGTCACGATCAGCAGGGCCGGCACGGCCAGGGCCCTGACCCGCAGGTACTCCACCGCGGGCTCCACCACCTCGCCCGAGGCCTGCATCCACCCGACCAGGGTGGGGGCGAAGACCGCGAGGACGAAACCCGAGGACACCCCGATCACCACGGCGAGGGTGGCCGACTGGAGGATCACCTTTCCCGAGCCGGAGACGTCGCCCCGGGCCCGTGCCGACGCGACCAGCGGTGTGGTGGCGTAGGCGAGGAAGTTGAACAGGGCGAACGCCAAGGAGAACAACGCCACGTCCACCCCGAGGGCGGCCAACGGCACCGCCCCCAGCCTGCCCACGAACGCCGTGTCGATCAGGGAGAGGAGCGGATCGGCCGCGAGCGCACCCAGCGCCGGGACCGCCAACCGGAGGATCCGCCGATTGGAGACCGTCAGGCCCGTTCCAGACGTCCCGGCCATCGGCACACGTCGAACAGCTCACATCGCCCGCAGTCGGGGTCCCGGGCCCTGCACACGTCCCGTCCGAACTGGATGAACCTCATCGACAGCCCGGCCCACTCCTCCCTGGGGAACAGGGCCTTCAGGTCCTCTTCGATCTTGTCGGGGTCGGAGTGCTCGGTCAATCCGAGGCGGCGCGACACCCGCTTGACGTGGGTGTCCACCGCCACCGCCGGAATCCCCCAGGCCTCGGCCAGGACCACCGACGCCGTCTTCCTCCCCACCCCGGGGAGAGTGACCAGCTCGTCGAGGTCCGGCGGGACCTCGCCGCCGTAACGTTCCACCAGCTCGGCGGAGAGCCGGATGATGGCGGAGGCCTTCTGACGGAAGAAGCCGGTGCGGTGGACGATCCGCTCCACCTCAGCCGGGTCGGCGTTGGCCAGGTCCTCGGGGGTCGGGTACCGCTCGAACAGCTCGGGTGTGACCTGGTTCACCGCCTCGTCGGTGGTTTGGGCCGACAGAACCGTGGCGACCAGGAGCTGCCACGGGTCCCGGTACCGGAGTGCGGTGTGGATCTCGGGATATCGCTTCTTCAGCCGCCGGAGGATCGTCCTGGCCCGTTTCCGCTCCTCGGAGGTCGGTCCGGCGCCGTCAGCCTTGGTGGTGGCCATGGCGCGGCGAGGCTAGCCGCACGCCCGTCTAGCCTGCACCGGCCGATGGATCCGATCAGTCGCGTTCGAAGAGCCTACGGGGACGCCTGTTTCGCCTGCGGCCCGGCGAACCCGATCGGCCTGCACCTCGACGACTTCAGGGTGGAAGAGAGCGGGGAGGTGACCGCCCGGTTCAGGCCCCGACCCGAGTACCGAGGCGCGGGCGACACCCTACATGGGGGCATCGCGGCCACCGCCCTCGACGAGGTCTTGGTGTGGGCCGGGATACTGACCCACGGGGTGGTGACGGTCACCGGATCCCTGGAGATTCGCTACCGCCGACCCCTGACCGTGGGTGACCACTGGGTGGAGGCGAGAGGACGCGTCGACGAACGGAGGGGGCGTCGTTTGGTCATGTCGGGTTCCCTGTGGGACGCCGAGGGGGCGGCGGTGGAGGGCCGCGGCCTGTATCTGGTGTCGGCCGAGGTCGACCGGCTGTGACCACCACCGCGACCTACCGGAAACTGGCGATACGCCTCCAGTGGGCCACCATCGCCTGGAACGTGGGCGAGGTGTTCGTCACGGTGGGTCTGGGGGTCGCGGCGGGTTCCCTCGGCTTGGTCGGGTTCGGCATGGACTCTCTGATCGAAGTGTTCGCCTCGCTGGTGGTGGTCGGCCACCTCCGCAGGATGGACGGCCGAGCGGCCGTAGCTCACCGTCGGATCGGCTGGGCGTTCTTCGCTCTGGCCGCGGCTCTGGCCGTGCTGGCGGTGGAGCGTCTCGCCTCCCGGTCGGTTCCCGACGAATCCCCCTGGGGCATCGCCTACCTGACCGCCACGGTGATCGTCATGTGGGGTCTCGCCTTCCTCAAACGGAGGGTGGGCCGTGTCCTCGGCGACGGCCCGGTCGCAGCCGAGGCGGCCATGACCTTCCTCGACGGCTGGCTGGCCTTCGGGGTTCTGATCTCCCTGGTGGTAAACGCCCTGTGGGGCTGGTGGTGGGCCGATCCGGCGGCGGCCCTGCTGGTGGCGGCCGCTGCGGTGAGGGAAGGCATGGAGAACTTCGAGGAGAGCCGACCGTGAGAACACCTGTCGCGGCGCTGGTGGTGGCCGCCTTCCTGTTCGGATCCACCTTCGTGGTGGTCAAAGACGCTCTTGCCGACTACCCCCCACTGGCTTTCGTGGGGTGGCGGTTCCTGGTCGGTGCGGTGGCGCTCCTGCTCCTCTCCTGGCCACGGACACCCGGCATCTGGCGGGACGGCACGGTGGCCGGCTTGCTCCTCTACGCAGGATACGCGTTGCAGACCGCGGGGCTGGTCACCACCGAGGCTTCGACTTCGGCGCTGATCACCGGCATGTTCGTGGTGTTCACCCCGCTGGTGCACTCGGTGTGGACCCGTCGGGCGCCCTCCCCGTGGGTGCTGGTGGGGGTGGTGCTGGCGTTCATCGGTCTCGCCCTCGTCACGTTGAGGGGAGGCTTCGTGTTGGGGGTCGGCGACCTGTTCACCCTGGGGTGTGCCCTCGCCTTCGCGGTGCACATCGTGTACCTGGCCCGGGTGGCGAGCCGCTACCCGGTGGTGCCGTTCACCGCGGTTCAGCTCCTGGTCACCGCGGCGCTGGGATTGTCGTCCTCCCTGGTGGTCGAATCCGCCCCGTTCCCACCCGCCGGAAGCTGGCCGGCCATCCTCCTCACCGGGCTCGGGGTGTCGGCTCTGGCCTTCCTCCTCCAGATCTGGGCCCAGACCAAGGTGGGTCCGTCCACCGCCGCGGTGGTGTTGACCCTGGAACCGGTTTTCGGTGTGGCCTTGGGGGTGCTGGTCCTTGCGGAGAGGATGACCCTGGGCCGGTGGGTGGGAGCCGCCCTGATCGTGGCGGCGATCCAACTGGTGGTGACCAGAGGCAACCCGTCCGAGGCGACCGAGGTGGAGGCCGTGACCCCGGCCCACTGAACGGGCGGCGGTCAGTCGGGTTCCCCGCCGGGAGGCAGCCGCCTCCTACGCAGTCGCCGGTCGGCCAGCCAAACCAGTCGGAGCCCGGCGAGCACGACCAGCAGTCCCACCACCAGCAGCACCGTCAACCGGGGGGCGGCTTCGAAACCCGCGTCGCAGTCCGCCAGTCCGTCCGGGCAGAGACCCAGACCGGTGCCGCCCCGGGCCAGGTCGAACAGCGCCAGCAGAGGTATGGCGGCCAGACCCACCCCGACGAGGATCAGCACCAGGCGTAGGAGACGAAGCAACGAACGGGTGTCCATGGCCGGGCCAAGGTACTCGGCTACGATCCGCGGTCCATGGATCCCGGCCAGCCGCTCCCCTACCACCACCGGGAGGATTTCACCCCGGAAGAACGCAAGGTGCTGGCCCGGTTCTTCACCAACCTGGACGGTCCGGTGTTCGCGCTGATCAACCTGCCCGAGGTGGTGAAAGGAGCGCTGTTCGCCCGCTACTCGAGGTCGGCCAAGTCGATTCGCCGACTGTTCCTCGACGAGTTCCTCGCCGACCCGGACACCGGGATCTCGATCATCGCCGACCGGCTCGAAGACGAAGACCCTCTGGTCAACCTCCGACGGGCCGAGCAGCTCTATCAGAGGGTGTTCTACCAGTACGGCGACGACTCGGTGGCTCAACTGGGTAGCGCCCACCTCGCCTGCGAGCAGGCTTCCAACGTGCTCACCAAGGTCTTGGAACGAGGACGGATCGCCTCCTACCTGGAGCAGTCGACCCGGTACATCTCGTACGACCAGCCTCTGGGAGGACGGTACCGCTACGTCGTGCCCCCCGAGCTGGAAGGCTCTCCCCTCCGCGGGGACTACGTGGAGCTGATGGAGACCCTGTTCGACGCCTACTCCCGGCTGGTAGCCGATCTCCGAACCGTGTACGAACGGTCTTCGCCCCGCAGCGAAGACGTGTCGGAGGCGGTGTGGAAGGCCACCGTCCGGGCCAAGGCCTGCGACGTGGCCCGGGGGCTCCTCCCCGCCGCCACCATGTCCAACGTGGGCATCCACGCCTCGGGCCAGGCCTACGAGCAGCTGCTCCTAAGGATGAGGGCCCACCCGCTCGGCGAAGCGCAGGCCTACGCCGGCATGATGCTGGAGGAGCTCCGCAAGGTGATCCCCTCCTTCCTGACCCGGGTCGATCGACCCGACCGGGGTGGAGCGTGGAGTCGCTACCTGGCCGAGACCCGGCGCAACCTCGAGGAGCTGGCTTCGGTTCTCCCGTCGGCCGAACCCGAGTCGGAACCGAGGGTCGACCTGGTCGACTGGGATCCCGAGGCGGAGACCAAAGTGGTCGCGGCGGCCCTCTACCCCGTGTCCGAACTCGACGAACGACGACTGCTCGACCTGGCTCGGTCGATGTCCGACGAACAGAGAGCCCGGATCATGGCCGCGCTGGTGGGCGAGCGGACCAACCGGCGGCACAAGCCGGGGAGAGCCATGGAGCGGACCACCTATCGGTTCGACGTGGTGTGCGACTTCGGTGCGTTCCGGGACCTGCAGCGCCACCGCATGATGACCATCGAATGGCAGCGGTTCACGACCCGCCTCGGCTTCGCCGTCCCTCCCGAGCTGGAGGAGTCGCAGGCGCAGGTGTGGGAGGACCTGATGGCCCGATGCAGCGACGTCTACGAGCGGATACGTGGCGACCACGGCGCCGACGTCGCCCAGTACGTGGTGCCGTTCGCCGCTCTGGTCCGCTTCACCGTGGAGATGAACCCCCGCCAGGCGTTCCACCTGATCGAGCTGAGGTCCCAACCTCAGGGTCACCCTTCGTACCGTTGGGTGGTGCAGGAGATGCACCGCCTCATCCGGGACGTCGCCGGGCACCGGATGATCGCCGACGCGATGCGGTTCGTTGACACCGCACCGGTCGAATGGGAGAGACTGGAGGCGGAGAGGAGGGCCGAGGCGAGACGGCGAGCGGCCGCCGCTACCGTGGGTGGGGATGGCTGAGTTCGACGTCGACGCCTTCATCCAGCGGTTCAGGGAGAGAGCCGAGGCGGTCAAGCGGCGGCCCCTGCCCCCGGTTGCCGGGGAGGAACGCCGCAGGTTCATCGAGGCCGCCGAGACCGACTACACCGACTTCGCCCTGATCGGGTCGGCCAAGTGGTCGGTGGAGGACGACCACCTGGTGCTCCGCATCCCGCTCCATCCGGGAAGCTAGATGCTCTCTGCCGACCTGGTGATGGTCACCGGGAAAGGCGGCACGGGGAAGTCCGCGGTGGCGGCCGCCCTGGCCCTGGCAGCGCACCGCGCGGGGCGTCGGGTGCTCGCCCTGGCGATGGACCCGACAGGCACCGGATTGGCGGCCCACCTCGGGGCGCCTCCCCTGTCTCCCCAACCCTCGGAGGTCAAGCCGGGTCTGTGGGCCTGCCGGATCGACCGCAGCAAGGCCCTGGGGGAATACTTGAGGGTGCAGCTGGGAGTCCCGCCGTTCCTGATCCTCGGCCCGGCGGTGAGGGCCTTCGACGCCTTGGCGTCGGCCGCTCCCGCGATCCGGGAGATCATCACGGTCGGCAAGGTGCTGTGGGAGGTCCGGAGGAAAGCCTGGGACCTGGTGGTGGCCGACGCGCCCCCGACCGGTCAGATCGGCTCCTACCTGCGGGCAGCCCGCACCATCGTCGAGTTGGTCCCATCGGGACGGATCAGGGAGCAGGCGTCCTGGATGGAGGAGCTGCTCCGCGACCAGGCGACCCTGTGTGTGGTGTCGATACCCGAAGAGCTGCCGGTCAACGAGACCGCCGAGCTGCGCTCCTGGCTGACCGGGGAACGGGTGGTCGGGTCGACGGTGGTGGCGGCCAACCGGGTGCTCCCCCCACCTGCCGGTGCCCGACCCGGTGCCCGACGGCCCGCTGGGCGACGCGGCGCGACTCCACCTCGAGCTGTGGTCGGAGCAGCAGAGGTGGCTCGAGGTGCTCGCCGCCGACCGTCGCCTGCCCTACCTGTTCGGCCTGATGACTCCCGCGGAGGTGGCAGCCCGGCTGGCCGACGAGGTGGAGGCTTGGTGAGGAGCGCACGGTGATACCCGGAGCGTTGATCGTCACCGGAGCCGGAGGGGTAGGCAAGACGACGGTGGCCGCGGCGGTGGGTCTGGCCGCGGCACGCTCGGGGGTCCGTACCCTGGTGGTCACCGTCGACCCGGCCCGCCGTTTGGCCGACGCCCTAGGTCTGGGTGGTTTGGGAACCGAACCCAGCCCCCATCCCGAGGAGCCCCGACTTTGGGCGGCGATGCTCGACGCGGCCTCTTCCTGGCAGGCGATCGCCCGTCGACACACCGAACCCGAAGTGGCCGAACGCCTGGTCGCGAGCCCCTTCTTCGCGGCCGCCACCTCCCACTTTCCCGCCTCCCAGTCCTACGCCGCCGCCGAGGAGGCGGTCACCTTCCTGGACGCCCGGGCATGGGAGCTGGTCGTGGTCGACACCCCGCCGGCCGCGGGAGGGATCGAGTTCTTCACCGCTCCCCGCGCCATGACCGAGCTGATCGGAGGCAGGGTCCTGCGCTGGCTGACCGGAGGCCCGCTACCCGGGCGACGGTTCCTGTTCGATCGAGCCGCCCGCCCGGCTCTGCGGCTCGCCGACGAGATCCTCGGTTCCGACCTGCTCAGCCGGGTTGCCCAGTTCATGATGGACCTGCGAACCACCTACGAAGGTGTGGCTCGCCGCTCCCGCGAGATCGAGGAACGTCTCCGGGCTGCTCGGGTGGTGGTGGTGACCACCGCCGACCCGACCCCCATCCGGGAGGCGCTGACCATGTTCCGGGAGCTGCCCCAACTGGGTGTGGCGCCCACCGCCTCGATCTTCAATCGGACCCTCCCGGAGGAGTGGATCGACGCCGAAGTCGACGGAGACGACCCGGCTCTGGTCGAGAACTTCCGGCGTTGGGCGGAAGAGTCGAGACGGCAGAGGGACCTACGGGCCGAGTTCTCCTCCAGATATCGGACCGAGTCGGTCGTCGTTCCCTGGCTCACTCCCCCGCCGGTGGACCTGGCCGGTCTGGCCCGCCTCCTCGACGCGGCGCCCGACCTGACGAAGGTGGCTACAGGCTGATCACCTGGTCGGGCGGGTCGTCGGCCAGGGCGGCGTACAGGTCGGGGAAGCATCCGACCTCGACCCCGTCCACCGTGGCGACAACCCGGATCTCACCCGGCGTGGTCCGGCCCCGACCGGTGGCCGGGTCGCACCACCGTGGTTCACCCTCGGCCAGTCCCCTCTCCAACGCGCACATGTCGCACATCATGAGGAGGATCCCCTCCGAGCGGGCGACCTCCGAGAGTCGCTCGCCGATCGGGTCGCCTCTCCGCAGCACGAAGACGTTGTCGTCGAAGAAGAAGATCCCCACCACCCGAACCCCGTGGGTTCCGGCTTCGAGCTGGGGCAGGATCATCTGGCCCAGCTTGTAGGTCGCCGCTCTTGGGGAGTTGAGCACGTAGGCGACCTTCATCCGATTCTCCTCCTCATCTGACCGCCCGGGGACCCAGCAGTTCCCGAAGCTCGGCGTACAGGGCCGAGCGGGCCTCCACCCGCAGGTCGTCCGACAGCCTGACCACTCGTCGGCGGTCGTCTTTCACGAGATGGAGCATGACCGGGATGGTTCCCGGATGGTTGGCCAGGACGCCTTTCAGCCGCCTCACCAGCTCGGGTGATATCCGCTCGGTGGGTACTTCGAGCTGGAGGACCTGGTCGGTCACCTCCAGGGTCTCCACCCGGCGGGCGATCAGCTTGACGTCGTCTCCGCGATGGTCGAGCCGGGCGGTGACCACCACCACCGCGTCCTCCCTCACCGACAGCCCGTCGTCGGCCACCACCCGGGGGAAGCACACCACCTCCACCGAGCCCTCCAGATCCTCGAGCTGGAAGAACACCATGGGCTCGCCGTTGCGGGTGTAGCGGCGGGTCACGCCGGTGACCAGGCCGCCCACCGTGACGGCGGCTCCGTCGTTCATCTCCCACAGGGCGGGAACCGGGGTCACTCCCTTGGCCCGCAGGGCGGCCGCCGCCCCAAGCAGGGGATGGTCGGAGACGTACAGTCCCAGCATCTCCTTCTCGTGGGTCAACAGGGTCCGCTGAGGCCATTCGTCGTCGGGTATCTCGTAGCTGCCTCCCGGAGCCTCGGCATCCCCTCCCCCGAACAGCGAGAACTGACCCATCTCTTCGTTGCGCCGCCGCTGCACGATGGCGTCGACGATCTCCTCGAAGCGTTCGGCCAGTCCCTTGCGGGTGTGCCCCAACGAGTCGAACGCCCCCGCCTTGATCAGCGACTCGATGGTGCGTCGGTTCAACACCTCCAGGGGAACCCGCTCACAGAATTCGACGAAGTCGGTGAACGGCCCTCCCCTCTTCCTCTCCTCGATGATCCGGTCGGTGACCCCCTCCCCCACGTTCCGCACCGCCGACAGACCGAACCGGATCTTCCCGTCTGCCACCACGAAATCGACGTCGGACTGGTTGACGTCGGGAACGAGGACCTCGATCTCCATCCTCCGGCACTCGTTCAGGTACAGGGCGGTCCTGTCCTTGTCCCGCTTCACCGAGGTGAGGAGGGCCGCCATGTATTCGGCCGGGTAGTGGGCCTTCAGCCAGGCGGTCTGGTAGGCGACCAGGGCGTAGCAGGCCGAGTGGGATTTGTTGAACCCGTACCCGGCGAAAGGTTCGATGGCGTCCCACAGCTCCCGGCCGAGCTTCTCGTCGTGGCCCTGGGAGATGCATCCGGCGACGAACTTCTCCTTCTCGGCCTCCATGACCGACTTGATCTTCTTGCCCATGGCCCGCCGCAAGTTGTCGGCCTCGGCCATCGAGTAACCGGCCAGGGCCTGCGCCACCTGCATCACCTGCTCCTGGTACACGATGATCCCGTAGGTCGACTCCAGGAACGGGCGGGTGGCCGGATGCGGATAGGTGACCTCGCGGCGGCCGTTCTTCCGCTCGGCGTACTCGTAGTGCATGTTGAGGCCCATCGGGCCCGGCCGGTACAGGGCGTTCACCGCGATGATGTGCTCGAAGGTCTCGGGTCGCAGCGCCCTGATCAGGGACCTCATCGGGCCGCCCTCCAACTGGAACACCCCGATGGTGTCTCCCTGCTGGATCAGCCGGTAGGTGTCGGGGTCGTCGAGGGGTATCGAGTCGATGTCGATCCGCTCCCCGGTCGTCTGGGCGATCAGCTCGAGGGTGCGTTCGATGGTGGACAGGTTGCGAAGACCCAGGAAGTCCATCTTGAGGAGACCGATCTCCTCGATGGCATGCATCTCGTATTGGGTCACGACCTCGGCGCCGTCGCCCTTCTGCTGGATCGGTACGATCTCGATGAGCGGACGGGGAGCGATCACCACTGCCGCGGCGTGGATCGAGTCCTGGCGCCGCAGCCCCTCCAAGCCTCGTGCGGCGTCGACCACCCGGCGCACGTCCGGATTCGACTGGTACTCCTCCCTCAAACCCTGGGCGTTCGCGTACCAGTCCTTCCGCATCGGATCGGCGTCCTCCGGGGGAGGCTCCAGGCAATCGTCGAGGGAGGCCTCCTTGCCGAGGATCGAGGGGGGCATCAACTTGGCGATCCTGTCGCCCAGGCTGTAGGGGTATCCGAACACCCGGGCGGCGTCCCGGATCGCCTGCCGTCCCTTGATGGTCGAGAACGTGACGATCTGGGCCACGTGATCCGACCCGTACTTCTCGGCGACGTACCTGATCATCTCCGACCGGTACCGCTCGTCGAAGTCCATGTCGATGTCCGGCATCTGTTTCCGACCCGGGTTGAGGAACCGCTCGAAGATCATCCCGAAACGCAGCGGGTCGAGGTCGGTGATACCCAGGCAGTAGGCGACGATCGACCCGGCGGCGCTCCCCCGGCCCGGTCCGGTTCGTATCCCGCGTTCCTTGGCGTAGCGGATCAGATCCCAGACGATCAGGAAGTAGGAGGGGAAACCCATCTCGCCGATGATCTTCAACTCGTGGCGGATCCTCTCCTCCACCTCGGCGCCGAGCGGATCTCCGTATCTCTTCCTGGCCCCCTCCATGACCAGCTTCTCTAGATAGCTGGCCTCGGTCTCACCGGCCGGCACCGGAAACTCGGGCAGGAGGGTCTGCCCGAACTCGAGCTCGACGTCGGCCCTCTCCGCCACCCACAGCGTGTTGTCGCAAGCCCCGGGGAAGGTGTCTTCGGGGAAGAGGGCCCGCATCTCGGCGGCCGACTTGAGGTAGAACTCCTGGGCGTCGAACCGGAACCGCCCCGGCTCGTCGTGGTTGGCGCCGGTCTGGATGCACAGGAGCACGTCGTGGGTCTCCCACTCCTCCCGGCGGGTGTAGTGGGCATCGTTGGTGGCGAGGAGCGGCGCCCCCAACCGCTCGGCGATGTCGAGGAGGTCACCCATGATCCTTCGCTGGGCCTCCAGCCCGTGGTTCTGGATCTCGATGAAGAACCGGTCGGGCCCGAAGATGTCACGAAGGGTGGCGGCGTTGCTCAGCGCCCGGTCGAAGTCCCGCTCCCCGGCCACCCCTTCCTCCCGGCCGGCGTCCGGAGCCAGATGGAAGGCGACCGGACCCGAGAGACACCCCGAAGTGGCGATGATCCCCTCCGCGTGCTCCGCCAGCAGCTCGAAGTCCATCCTGGGCTTGTAGTAGTACCCCTCGAGGAACGCCCGCGAGCTGAGCTTCATCAGGTTCCGATACCCGACCTCGTTCTCGGCGAGCAGGGTCATGTGGTACCGGACGTTCTGGGAGCGGACCGGCCGGTCGAACCGGGATCCCGGCGTTACGTACGCCTCGATCCCGATGATCGGCTTCACCCCGGCCCTCCTCGCCGCCTTGTAGAAGTCGACCACCCCGTACATCACTCCGTGGTCGGTGATCGCCACCGCCGGCTGCCCGTCGGCGGCGGCCGCCCGGACCACGTCGTCCACCCGAGCGGCTCCGTCGAGCATCGAGAACTCGGTGTGGAGATGGAGATGAGCGAAGGTCGCGTTTTCGCGAATTACACGCCTGGCATTCACCCCCCCGACAGTAGCAGGGGGGACAGAAGGCTGGCTGCGAGGAGTACCAGGGCGGTGGCGGCCTGCCATGCGGGCCGTCCGGGTCCCCTCACCACGGCCCATGCGTTCCCGAGCACGAACCCGGCCAGGAGCCCACCCAGGTGGGCCTGCCAGGAGACGTTGGGAAACACGAACGGAATGGCGGCGTTGATCAGCAGGACGAACCCGAGCTGGGAGAGCAGATATCGGCCGTAGGCTGTGTGCCGCCGCCTCACCGCCGAGGCCAGCCACACCCCGAACAGACCGAAGATCGCACCGGAGGCGCCGACGCCGAGGTCCAGCGGACCGCCCAGCCAGAAGGCGAAGGCCGACCCGGTGGCAGCAGACGCCAGGTACAGGAGGACGAAACGCAGTCCCCCCACCTCCCGTTCGATCTGGGGACCCAACACCCAGAGGGCCCACATGTTGAACCAGATGTGGACCAGGTTGGCGTGGAGCAACACCACGGTCACCATCCTCCACACCTCCCCATCGGCCACCGCCCGATTGTCCATGGCCAACAGGTCGAACAGGCGGTCACCCGGAGCCAACGCCGACAGCAGGAACATGGCCACCGTGACCCCGATGATCCCCATCGTCGTCGAAGGCTCCCGCCGAACGCTGGGCCTGATTCGCACCACCCGCTGCGGGTTCGCAGCACACACCGGGCATCGCTGACCGACCGGACTGTCGACCGAGCAGGCTCCGCAGATCGGACGTCCACACCGGGAACAGGCCAGACCGGTGGGCCGATCCGGATGTCTGAAACACACGGTCCGGGTGGGTTGGGTCACGCGGATGCCACCGTAACGGCCTCGGGGTGATCGGGCCAGATAGGCTCTCCCGGCGATGACCGAGATCGGCGTGGTGACCTGTGGTGGGGACTGTCCGGGTCTCAACGCCGTGATCCGGGCCGTGGTGGTGAGAGCCTCGGCCGCGGGCGCCCGCATCTGGGGTGTTCGCAACGGGTGGCGTGGCCTGGCGGAGGGGGATCTGGTCCCCCTGACCCGCGACGACGTTCGGGGCCTGATCGGCCGTGGGGGAACCATCTTGGGGACGTCCCGGATGGATCCCTACCTCCACGGCTCCGGGTTGGAGACCCTCCGCCCGGCGGCGGACCGTCTCGACGCCCTGGTCGTGGTGGGAGGTGACGGCAGCCTGCGGACCGCGGCCCGTCTCGCCACCGAGGGCCTCCCGGTGGTGGGGGTCCCCAAGACGATCGACAACGACGTCCCCGGAACCGACACCTCGTTCGGGTTCGACACCGCGGTTCAGGTGGTGACCGACGCCATCGACCGTCTCACCACCACCGCCGAAGCCCACAACCGGGTGATGCTGGTCGAGGTGATGGGTCGCACCACGGGATGGATCGCCGCCTACTCGGGTATCGCGGGCGGGGCCGAAGCGGTGTTGGTGCCCGAGGTTCCCTACGACCTGGAGGAGCTGGCGGACTCGATCAGGCGCCGGCATCGGTCCGGGCGGCCGTATTCGATAGTGGTGGTGGCCGAGGGTGTGCCCGGACCCGACGGTCGACCGGTGGTCGCCGGGGAGGACTCGTTGGGGTTCGCCCGCCTAGGCGGTGTGGCCCACGCCCTCGCTCCCCGGCTGGAGGAGCTGACCGGCTACGAGGTGCGGGTGTCGGTGTTGGGTCACCTCCAGAGAGGGGGCTCCCCCACCGCCTACGACCGGGTGCTCGCCACCCGGATGGGTGTCCTGGCCGCGGAGCTGGCGTTGGAGGGTCGGACGGGAACCATGACCGCTCTCCGAGGCGACGAGGTGGTGGCGGTGGACCTGGACGTGGTCCGGGAGGAGCCGCGGGGGCTGCCCCCTTCGCGTTACCGGTTGGCGTCCTGGTTCTTCGCGTGAAGCACCGACCGGAGGTCGGCTGGTAGGGGCGACTCGAAGGTGAGCGGTCGCCGGTCGGCCGGGTGGGGCAGCTCGATACCCGACGCGTGGAGGAAGATCCTCGTGGGACCGGGACGGCCGTAGACGGTGTCGCCCACCAGGGGATGACCGATCGCGGCCAGATGGACCCGGATCTGGTGGGTGCGGCCCGTCTCCAGCTCCACTTCGAGCAGGCTGACGTCGGGCCACTCCTCCACGACCCGGTAGTGGGTGACCGCCGGCTTCCCATCGGGTACCACCGCCCGCCGGGTGGGGCGGGACGGATCCCGACCCAAGGGCGCGTCGATGGTTCCCCGCCGAGCCGGCATCGTGCCGGTCACCAGGGCCAGGTAGCGCCGCCGGATCCTCCTGGCCCGGAGGTCTCGACGAAGCGTCCCGAACGCGTCGGCGGTGCGGGCCACCACCAGCAGCCCCGAGGTGTCCTTGTCCAACCGGTGGACGATCCCCCATCGGCCCGGCTCCCCCACACCCTCCAGCTCGGGGTAGCGGTGGAGCAGCCCGGCGGCCAGGGTTCCGGAGGTGCGACCAGCCCCCGGATGGACCACCAGACCCGGCGGCTTATCGACGACCAGCAGCTGGTCGTCCTCGTACACCACGTCGAAGTCGACCGGTTCCGGCGCCAACTCGTCGTCGGCCGGGTCGGGGAACTCGACTCGTGAACCGGCGGCCACCGCGTCGGATGGCGCGACCCGCTGCCCATCCACCCTGACCCGCCCATCCTCGATCCAGCGCCTCGCCCGGCTGCGGGACACTCCGGCCAGAACCGCGACCGCCTTGTCGGCCCGTGTTCCTTCCAGCTCAGCCGGTATCAGGACGGTCACTCTGCCTCCAGGCCGTGATCAACAGCAGGCCCACCCCCACGGTGATGGCCGAGTCGGCCAGGTTGAACACGGGGAAGTTGGGGACCTGGATCCAGTCGATCACCGTGCCGTCGAGCAGTCCCGGACCGCGGGCGATACGGTCGATCAGGTTTCCCAGCGCCCCCCCACCGATCAGGGCGAACCCCACCACTTCGCCCATTCCCCGCGCTCGGCGCAGCGCCCCGGCGATCATCCCCAGGGCCACGAACGCGGCGAGAGCCAGGAGGGTGCCCGCTCCTTGGAACAGGCTGAAGGCCGAACCCGGGTTCTCGACGAAGGTGAAGCGAAGGAACGGGTCGACCACCACCGCCGGCGCGTCCCGGAAAGACCGGGCAGCCCACCGCTTGGTGAGCAGGTCGGCGGCGACGGTCACACCGATCACCGCGGCGGCGGCCGCCAGCCTGGCTCTCACGCCTTGCGGGCGCAGTTCACGCAGGTGGCGGCGTAGGGAAGGACCTCGAGGCGCGCCACCGGGATGGGCCCTCCGCACACCTCGCACACCCCGTAGGTTCCGTTGTCGATGCGGCGCAACGCATCCTCCACCTTGCGTAACAGGTCCACCGCGTTGCGTTCCAACGAGAGCTCCTTCTCGTATTCGAACTTGAGCGAACCGGCCTCGGCGCTGCCCGGATCGGGGCTGCGGTCGGACGAAGTCTCCGTGAGGCGGGCCTCCTCCAGCTCCTGTTCGTACTCCTCGATCATGCGCGACAGGCGCTCCTGTTCGGATTCGAGCAGGGCTCTCAGACGTTTGAGGGTCGACTTCGCGAGGGTCCTGGCCATGACTGGTCTTCTCGAGGTGGGGGAACAGTACCAGGACGCGTCGACTGGAACCCGGCCGTTGGCCGGATCCTCGGTAGTTAGCATGCGGCGACCATGGGTGACGCCTCCGACTTCCGCCGGGTTCCTCCCCGGGTCGACATCCCCCGAATGGAGGAGGACATTCTCGAGTTGTGGGACCGGATCCAGGCCTTCGAGGAGTCGGTGCGGATGCGACCCGAGGACCGGGAGTACGTGTTCTACGACGGTCCCCCGTTCCCCACCGGGAGCCCCCATTACGGCAACCTGCTGGCCGGCGTCATCAAGGACGTCGTTCCCCGCTACTGGACCATGCGGGGGTATCGAGTGGAGCGCCGGTTCGGGTGGGACACCCATGGGCTTCCGGTCGAGATGGAGGTCCAGAAAGCCCTGGGTATCTCCGGTCCCAGCGAGATCCTCCAGTACGGGGTGGATCGATTCATCGAGGCCTGCCGGGCCCAAGTGCAGGCCAACACGGAGAACTGGCGGAACCTGACCCGACGGATCGGACGCTGGGTCGACTTCGACAACGACTACAAAACCCTCGACCTCACGTTCATGGAGAGTGTTTGGTGGGTGTTCCGTCGCCTCTGGGACCTGGGGTTGATCTACCGGGATTTCAAGGTGCTGCCCTATTCGTGGGGCGCATCGACGCCGCTGTCCAACTTCGAGGTCAACCTGGGCGGATACCGCACGGTCGACGACCCGTCGATAACGGTTCGACTCCAGGTGACGGAAGGGGCCGGCCCGGTCGAGCCCGGTGACTGGCTGCTGATCTGGACGACCACCCCCTGGACCCTGCCCGGAAACCTGGCGGTGGCGGTGGGGCCCGACATCGACTACGTGGCGGTGGAGACCGACCGAGGTCGCCACTGGATCGCCGCCGGACGGGTCGAAGCCTATTGGGCGGAGGAACCGACGGTGGGAGCCCGGGTCTCGGGGTCGGAGATGGTCGGCGCGGCCTACCGACCGCCGTTCCCCTTCTTCGAGGACCTTCGCAGCGCCGGCGCCTTCCGGGTGGTTCCCTCGGACGCGGTGGTCACCGACGAAGGCACCGGACTGGTCCACATGGCCCCCGCCTACGGCGAGGAGGACTTCGAGACCTTCCAGAAGGTCGGGCTCGACCTGCTGGTCGACCCGGTCGACGCAGAGGGCCGGTTCACCGACCAGGTGCCCCCGGTGGCCGGTATGAACATCAAGGAAGCCGACCCGGTGCTGATCGACATCCTCGAGAAAGAGGGGCTGCTGTTCCGAAAAGGACGGATTCGACACCAGTACCCGTTCTGCTACCGAACCGACACCCCGCTGATCTACAAGGCGATCCCCACCTGGTTCGTGAAGGTGGAGGCGCTGAAGGACCGGATGGTCGAACACAACCGTCGCATCCACTGGGTGCCCGAGTACGTGGGGACCCGTCGTTTCGGCAACTGGCTGGAGGAGGCCCGGGACTGGGCGGTGAGCCGCAACCGGTTCTGGGGGTCCTGCATACCGGTGTGGGAGTGTCGATCCTGCGCCCATCAGCTCTGCGTCGGCTCACTCGACGAGCTGGAGCGACTGTCGGGGGTGCGGCCCGACGACCTGCACAAGCACGTGGTGGACCGGATCGTGTTTCCGTGTCCCCAATGCGGTGGGGAGATGCGCCGGGTTCCCGAGGTGCTCGACGTCTGGTTCGAGTCGGGGTCGATGCCGTACGGGCAGGTCCACTATCCCTTCGAGAACCGGGAGAGGTTCGAACGCTCGTTCCCGGCCCGGTTCATCGCCGAGGGGCTCGACCAGACCCGTGGATGGTTCTACACCCTCCACGTGTTGGCGACCGCCCTGTTCGACTCGCCGGCTTTCCTCAACTGCGTCGTCAACGGCCTGATCCTCGCCGAGGACGGACGCAAGATGTCGAAGAGTCTCAAGAACTACCCGGATCCCTACGAGATCCTGGGCCAGTTCGGGGCCGACGCCCTCCGGGCGTTCCTGATCAACTCGCCGGTGCTGCGGGCCGAACCGCTGCGTTTCTCCCAGGAGGGGGTGAGGGACGTGGTGAGGACGGTGATCCTGCCCCTCTGGAACACCTACTCGTTCTTCACCACCTACGCCGAAGCCGACCGGATCACGATCGCCGATCTGGCGGCTGCTCCCGACCCGTCGGAACGACCCGAACTGGACAGGTGGATCCTGTCGGTCTTGCAGACTTTGATCGACGAGGTCAACACCCAGATGGAGGGGTACTACCTGTACAACGTGGTTCCCCCCACCCTGGGATTCATCGACGACCTGACCAACTGGTACGTGCGGCGTTCACGGCGCCGGTTCTGGGCCCATCGGGAGCAGGGAGAAGACCGCGACAAGCTGTCGGCTTTCGCCACCCTGTACGAGGTGCTCACCACCTTCGTCAAGGTGTTGGCTCCGGTCTTGCCGTTCATCTCCGAGCACATCTACCAGGAGCTGGTCGCCCGGCTGGATCCGTCGGCGCCCCGGTCGGTGCATCACTGCGACTTCCCGGTGGCCGATCGACGGCTGATCTACTCGGACCTGGAGAAGTCGATGCAGGTGGTCCGCACGGTGTGCACGCTCGGACATGCCCTCCGCAAGCGCCACGGGATAAAGGTGCGCCAGCCGCTGGCCGAGGTGGTGGTGTTCACCCATTCCGAGGACGTGGCCGAGGCGGTACGGACCCACGCCGAGGTGGTGGCCGAAGAGCTCAACACCAAGACGGTGACGGTGCAGCCCGGGGGGGAGCAGGTGCGGCTGGTCGCCAAGCCGAACTACGCGCGGCTCGGCCCCCGGCTCGGCCCGAAGGTCAAGGAGGTGGCCCGGGAGATCGCCTCGATCTCCTCCGCCGACCTGGAGAGTCTGCTCGCGGGCGAACCGGTGACGGTGGCGGGAGAGCGTATGGAACCCGACGACGTGCTGGTCGAGTGGGTGGCGGAAGGCCGAGAGGTGTTGGCCGAGGGTGAGGTGGCCGTATCCATCGACACCGACCTCGACCTCGACCTGAGGTTGGAGGGACTGGCCCGGGAGGTGGTGAGCCGGGTCCAGCAGCTACGCAGGGAGGCCGATCTGGAGGTGACCGACCGTATCGTCTTGGAGTGGTGGACCCCCGACGCCGAGATGGCCGAGGCGATGCGACGTCACCGGGACATGATCGCCGGCGAGGTTCTGGCCGTGGATCTCCGGGAGTTGGACGGAGCCGACTCCCAGGCTCAGGAAGTGGACGGACGACCCTTGTATCTGAGGGTGGTCGAGGCCGGCTGACGGCCGGTCAGGCTTCCTCCCAGGGTCGGGGCACCCTCTCCAGAGAATCCCGGTCGGCGTCGTCCTCCTGATCGTCCCCGGACGGGGAGACATCCCCGGTGCTGTCTCCCGGCTCGTCATCGGCCTGGTCGACCGTCACCTCTTGGACGTCTACCTCTTCGACCGCCGCATCTTCCGCCGGGACCTCTTCGACCGGCACCTCCTCGACGGTCCCCGCGGTGTCTCCGACTTCGGCTAGAGCCTCGGACACCGCCTGGTCGACCTCGTCGAGCTGGGAGGACATGGCCTGGGCCAGCTCCGCCACCCGGCGTCTCAGCTCTTCGGTCAGACGGCGGATCCGGTCTGCCTCGGCGGCCAGGCGACGCCGCTCCGCCTCCCGTTCCTCCTCGACCGCGGCTGCTTCGCGGCGGGCCTGCTCGACGATCTCCTCGGCCTCCCGCCGAGCGTTGTCGAGTATCTCGTCGGCCGATCGCTGGGCGACTATGAGGGCCCGGGCGATGGACGACTCGGCGTCGCCCCTCTCGGCGAGTCGGGCCTCCAACTCTTCGATCCGTTTGTTGGCCTCGGCCAGACGCTGTTCGTAGTCCTTCAGGGAGGTCACCACCTCGTCGAGGAAGTCGTCGACCTCGTCGAGGTCGTACCCCCGCAGGGAAGTGCCGAAAGTCTTCTGTTGTACGTCGATCGGGGTCAGCACCATTCTTCGACCTCGAGATCTCTAGGTTGGCCGGGTCGGTCGCACCGCAGGATACGGCCCCGGGCAGCCGCGACCAAGCATCACCGACACACCAGTCCACGGACGATGCTCACACCCAGCAGGAGCGCCACGGGCGACAGATCCAGCATGGCACCCCCCAACCTGACGGGGGGAATGATCCGCCGCAGGGGAAGGATCACCGGGTACATGATCCGGTCGAGGAAGACCACCACACGGCCCAACGGGTGGGTGGAGGAGATCCTCACCCAGGAGAGAATTATCCAGGCGAAGACCGCGAGTCGATAGATGTCGAGGGCCAGACAGACGACTTCTCGCACGTCCGCTCAGTCGTCCAGCTCGTAGGCGCCCAACGAGGCCAGGCGTCGCTTCTCTTCCTGGCTGAGACTCATGTTGGCCGGAAGCACCAGCACCAGACCCTCCCCCACCTTGGTCATCGAGCCGTTCAGCCCGTAGATCAAACCGGAGGAGAAGTCGACCACCCGGCGGGTCAGTTCCTTCGACGTCCTCCGGAAGTCCAGGACCACGGGGATCCGATCCCGTATCCGGTCGGCCAGGAGCCGGGCGTCGGCGAACTCCTCCACCACCAGGATGTCGGCTTGGGCGGAAGCTCCCTCCACGGGCCGCACGCCGGCCACCATCCCTCCGACCGGTCGGGATGCGGTACGAGAAGCCGAGGCTGGCGGTTCGACCCGACGACCCTGGATGGGTCTCACCACGTCGCCTGTCGACCGTGTCGGCGGGGCCGACTGCGGTTCGATCTCCTCCTCTGCTTCGCTCTCGTCGACCAAGCCGAGGTAGACGAGTGCCTTCTCCAACAGTGATGCCATGTCTCCGTCCTGGCCGGCTCAGGGCTCAAAGATAGCCCGACCCACCCGGACGATGGTCGCACCTTCCTCGACCGCCACCTCGAAGTCGTCGCTCATCCCCATCGACAGTTCGCGGATCTGGGGATGAACCCGCCGGAGTCGATCCCGGATCTCGCGCAACCGCCGGAAGTACGGCCTGGAAGCCTCCGGGTTTTCGGGGATCGGCGGGATGGCCATCACCCCGACCAATGGCACACCCAGGGCGAGGAACTCGTCGCACACCCGGTCGACGTCGGCTGGATCGACCCCGTGTTTCTGGGGTTCCCGGCCCACGTTCACCTGCAGGAGAGCCGGTGGGGGCTTTCCCGGCCCCTTCATCCAGGCCTCGGCCAGAGATCGCCTGTCGAGAGAGTGGAGGAGCCGCACCACCGGACGGACCAGGCGGACCTTGTTGGTCTGGAGCGGCCCGACGAAGTGCCACTCCACGTCCCGGGGGAGCCGACCGTGTTTGTCGGCCAGCTCCTGGGCTCGGTTCTCACCGAACACACGGTGGCCAAGGCGGTACAGCTCGGCGATCTCGTCCACGGTCCGGCCCTTGGTCACCACGACCAGAGAGACCTCCCCCGGGTCCCGTCCACTCCGGACGCAGGCCTGGACGATGCGGCTCGCCACGTCGTCGAGACCCATCATCCTTCCTCGGTCCACCACCCGATGGCCGCCATCCGCCGGCGGGTACCGGTCGCCCGGTGAGAGAACGTGTCTTCGCCGCAGCGGGTGCACGACCCGACCGCTCGGAGCGGCAGTCCCAGCCGGGTGCGGGCGACGCCGAGCAGGTCCACGGTGGTCCTATCCGACACGACGGCGGTGTGGTCGGGGAACAGGTCGGCGACCTCCGGCCCCACCTCGAAGCAGCAGGGTCCGATGTGTGGGCCCACCCACGCCTCGTAGGGGTCGCCGCCCAGACGCTGGAGCAGGTCGACGGTTCGCTCCAGGATCCCGGCCGCCAACCCCCGCCACCCGGCGTGGGCGACGGCCACCCCGGCGGTGCCGCGGATCACCACCCCCAGACAGTCGGCGGTGAGCACGGCCAGCGGCAGTCCGGGGAGGCGGGTGGCCATCCCGTCGGCCGGACCGTGGTGACCGGGAGAGCCGACCGCCACCACCTTCCGACCGTGTTCCTGGGCGACCCTCGCCCAGTCGGAGGCGACCCCGAGCCGGCTCGACACTCGACGCACCGCCTCGGGGTCGGACCTCATGTCACCGTCCGACGCCTCGGTGAACGCCACTCCCTGCGCCGGGTTGATCACCGGGGCTGGACGAAGTTGGGGATCTCCAGGTCGTCGTCTGCCGACGAAGCCACCGGCCGTCGAGGAGGGCGCCCGGGCCGACGATCGAATCCGGCGGCTATCACGGTCACCCGCATCTCCTCTCCCAGATCGTCGTCGACGATGGCCCCGAAGATTATCTCCGCGTCCTCGTCGGCGTGGTCGGCCACCACCTTGGCGGCGGTGGTCGCCTCGTGGAGGGACATCGAGGACGGTCCGGCCACCGAGATGAGGACACCCTTGGCGCCCTCCATCGAGGTCTCGAGCATGGGGCTGGAGATCGCCTTCTGGGCCGCCTGTGTGGCCCGCTCCTCGCCCGAGGCCCGGCCGATACCCATCACCGCCGAGCCGGCGTCGGACATGATGGTCTTCACGTCCGCGAAGTCGACGTTGATCAATCCCGGGGTGGTGATGATGTCGGTGATGCCCGCCACCCCGCTCATCAGCACCTCGTCGGCCAGGCGGAAGGTTTCGCTTATCGGCGCCTTGGGGTCCCCCACCTCGAGGAGCCGGTCGTTGGGGATCACGATCAGGGTGTCGACCGCCTCCCTGAGGGCTTGGATCCCCTCCTCGGCGTGGAGGGCTCTCCTCCTGCCCTCGAAACCGAACGGACGGGTCACCACTCCCACCGTCAACGCACCCAGGCTCCGGGACACCTCCGCCACCACGGGTGCCCCGCCGGTGCCGGTGCCGCCGCCCTCCCCGGCGGTGATGAACACCATGTCGGCGCCCTTGAGCACCTCCTCGAGCTCCTGCCGATGCGCCTCGGCGGCGGCTCGCCCGATCTCCGGGTTGGCTCCCGCCCCGAGCCCCCGGGTCACGTCCCGGCCGATGTCGAGCTTGACGTCCGCGTCCGACATCAGGAGGGCCTGGGCGTCGGTGTTCAACGCGATGAACTCGACGCCCCTCACCCCGGCTTCGATCATCCGGTTGACGGCGTTCACTCCCGCACCGCCGACCCCGACCACTTTGATCACGGCCAGATAGCCACCGGTGGCCTGTTTCGTCGTCATCGAAAACTCCTTCCCGGGGTGCCGCCATCGGCCGACCTACCCCTAAAGCTGAACCCGACGTTTACCCCAAATCTCGAAACCTGTAAAGCCCACATCTCTTACCTTTAACTAGAGGTTGACTCTTCTGGAGGCTCTTGTGTCGGTGGTCTCACCGCCGGCCGGCTCGGAGCCACCAACACCACCTCACTTCCCGGCGGCAGATCTCGTCCCACCAGTTCCACCAGGACCCGGGCCTTGGCCGCCATCTCGGTGGGACCCCCCAACCTCACCCTGAGACCCTCGACCTCGGCGTACAGCTCGTCGTCCAGCTCCCACACCTCGATGTCGGGGAGGCGTCCGTCCAGCTCGCCGGCGAACTCGAGGGCGGCCCGAACCGTCTCGTCCCGTTCGACGGATGCGCGGGTCAGGTGGGGGAAAGGAGAGGACCGGCCATCCGGCCGGCTCGGGCCGCTGATCCAACACGACCCCGTCCGCCGCGGCGAGAACGACACCGTCGGCCACCTCGATCACCGCCACCGGCTCCCGTTCGGTGACATCGACCACCAGACTCCTCGGCCAATCCCTGGACACCTCGGCGTCGGCCACCCACGGATCCAGCTCCAGGGCGGCTTCCACTGCCTCCGGGTCGATGGAGATGAGGGGCGTCCCGGGCACCGCCCCCGCCTCCACCAGCCGGGTCGCGGTGTCGGCCCGAGCGGCGCCCACCACCCTCACCTCCCGAAGCTGGAAGACGGGTGATCGCAACAGCCACAACACGAACGCGGCCAGGCCCACCACCACCGCGATGCCGAGAATCCGAACGAGGACCTTCCTCAGCCGGTTCTCGGCGACTTCGGCGCGGCGTCGGGCGATCCGCGGATCGATCATCGTTCGAACTCCCCGACGAACCTGATCTCGGGTTCCAACACCACGCCGGTCTGCTCGGCGACCCGACGGCGAACCTCGTCGACCAGGGCCTTGACCTCCGAGGGCGACGCTCCGGGGTCGGCCACGAAGAAGTTGGCGTGCTTCTCCGACACCCTGACCCCACCGATCCGGAGTCCCTTCAGACCCAGCTCGTCGATGATCCTTCCCGCCGCGTCTCCGGGCGGGTTCTTGAACACCGACCCTGCATTGAGGGTTCCGCCGGGCTGGTGGATCCTTCGCCATCGGCTGATCTCACGCATGGTCGCTTCTCCTTCGGCCGGGTCGCCCGGCCGGGTGCGGAACGCGGCCGAGAGCACCGTCTCGTCGTCGCCCAGGTTGGAGTAGCGGTATCCCAGCCCCAGGCGGTCGGGGGTCCTCGTGGTGGTCTCCCCCGAACTCCACGAGTAGACCTCCGCCTCCACCAGGACGTCCCGGGTCTCGGTTCCATGGCATCCGGCGTTCTGGCGTACCGCCCCTCCCACCGTCCCCGGAATCCCCACCATGAACTCCAGACCCAGGCGACCTGCCTTGACCGTCTCCCGGGCGAGGATGGGGAGGGGTACCGCCGCCCCGGCCCGAACGGCCGGACCCCGGTTTCGGATCTCCCTGAACTGCCCCGACAAGCGCACCACCAGACCCGGGAACCCCTTCTCCCCTACGACCAGGTTGGATCCCTTGCCGAGGAAGAGGAGTGGAACGGGAGCCTTCCGCCACGCCTCGGACAGCCGCACGAGGTCGTCGGGGCTGTCCACCAGGGCCAACCAGCGGGCCGGCCCTCCCATCTTGTAGGTGGTCAGGGGAGCCAGGTCCGCGTTCCGGACCACACCCGGCTGATGGTCGAGCGGGTGGCTTCTCATCCCCGGTCCTCCAACAGCCGCGCCAATTCGGTGGGGACCACCGTTATGTCCCCTGCCCCCATGGTGAGAACCACGTCACCCGGGCGCAGGTCGTCCACCATCGACCGGGCCACTTCCCCGCGATGCGGCACGTACCTGACGTCCCGGGCCCCGGCCCGTTTGGCGGCCTCCACTACCAGCCTCCCGGTGACCCCCGGTATGGGGTCCTCCCGTGCGCCGTAGACGTCGGTGACCACCACCACGTCGGCCGCAGCCAGCGCCCGGCCCAGCTCCCCGGCGAAGCGGGCGGTGCGCGAGAAGAGGTGCGGCTGGAACACGGCCCATAGCCGTCCACCCTCGACACTGCGGGCCGCCCCGATGGTGGCTTCCACCTCGGCGGGGTGGTGGGCGTAGTCGTCGTAGATCCTTACCCCTCCCACCGTCCCTCTGAGCTCGAACCGTCTCCGCACGCCCCGGAAGCCCTCCAAACCGGCCACCAGGGCGTCGGGGTCGTATCCCAGTTCGGTCAGCAGTGCTACCACACCCGCTGCGTTTCGGGCCATGTGGATCCCCGGCCGTCCCAGCCGCACCTCCCACCGCCTTCCCCGGCCGACCAACCCGAAGTGGTCCGGCCCCGGTTCGACGATGCGCCAGTCGGCGGGCTCGGTTCCGTAGGTGATGGCTCCCACCCGTCGTGCCAGCTCGGCCGCCCCGGGATCGTCGATGCAGGCCACCACCGGGCCTCGAACAGCCGACGCCACTCGGACGAACGCCTCCCGGAGATCCTCCGGCGAGTCGAAGTGTTCCAGGTGGTCCTGGTCGACGTTGGTCACCTGCAATCCCCGGAGGCTGACCGCCTCGAAGGTGCGGAAAGCCTCGTCGACCTCCAGCACCATCAACCGATCGGATCCGACGGCGCCGTTGGTGCCGAGGTCCACGGCCTCTCCTCCGATCACGAACCAGGGATCGACTCCGGCGGCACGGAGGGCGGCCACGGTCATGGCGGCAGACGAGGTCTTTCCATGGGTGCCGGTCGGCCCCACGGTCGGGATCCGGGAGGTGATCTCCCCCAAAAGGCGCGGGCGCCGCCAGACTTCCACGCCGGCCGTCCGGGCGGCGACCACCTCCGGATCGGAGTCGGGCACCGCCGACGACGCCACCACCAGGTCGACGCCGGTGATACTTTCGGGCTGGTGGCCGGCCCACACCTCGAGGCCGGCGTCGAGGAGTCGGGCGAGTGCCTCGGAGTGGCGCAGATCCGACCCGGAGATCCGGTGGCCCATCCCGGCCAGGACCTTGGCCAAGGCGCTCATCCCGGCGCCGCCCACCCCCACCAGGTGGATCCTCCTAGGCCGGTCGAGGTCCATGGAGTTCCTCCAGGGCTTTGGCTATCACTTCGGCTGCATCCGGTCGAGCCAGCCGGCCGGCGGCCTCGGCCATGCGCTCCCGCCGGTCGGGGTCGGAGGCGAGGGCCGCGACCGCCTCACCGAGCCGGTCCAGCTCGTCCTCGGTGACCATCAGGGCTGCTCCCTCCCTGGCCAGAGCCTCGGCGTTGGCCCGTTGATGCGCGCCGGATCCGAACCGCCCGGGGACGAGCACGGCCGGCGTGCGGGTCACCAAGAGCTCCGCCACCGATCCCCCGGCCCGTGACACGACGAGGTCCGAGGCCGCGTAGAACAGGTCCATCCTGTCCTCGTAACCGAGCACCTTCCACCAGGGCTGCTCGGAGCCTTTCATGGAGTCGAGATGGGCCTCGCCGACCAGGTGGACCAGCTGGATCGGCGGACCGGACCACCGGTCCACCATCCTCGCCACCGCCCGGTTGAGCACTCCCGCCCCGAGCGACCCGCCGAAGACCCCGACCGTCACCCTGTCCGGGTCGAGGCCGTAGCGGGCGGCGGCTTCCGCCCTGAGGGTCCCACGGTCGAACCGCGCCAGCGCCCGTCTCACCGGGTTCCCCACCCATTCGGCTCTCTCCAGCCCTCGGGTGACCGGGAACGCCCCGAAGATCCGGGTGGCGAGAGGGGCCATCGTTCGGTTGGCGAGTCCCGCTTCGGCGTTCTGCTCGGCCAGGACCACCCGGGCGCCGACCCGACGTCCGGCCAACACCGCCGGGGGTGTCACGTAACCTCCCATTCCCAACACCACCCGCACTCCTCGACGGCGGAACTCCTCGGTCATCCTCTTCACCGCCCTCCACAGGACCCGGGGTATCCCCAGGTTGGAGAGGCTGACCGATCGGCGCAAACCCCTCAGCTCTACGCCCACGAACGGAAACCCGGCGGCGGGAACCGCGGTGGACTCCAGACGGCTGCCGCCCACGAACAGGACGGCTTCGGGTTCGATCCCCCGATCGACCAGGGCTTCGGCGACGGCCAGCGCCGGATAGACGTGCCCTCCCGTGCCGGCTGCCGCCACCGCGAAGGTCATCCCTCGGTCCGACCCTGTTGAGCGACGTTGAGGAGCACCCCGATGGCTGCCATGGTGACCCCCACCGACGTGCCCCCGAAGGACACCAGGGGCAGGGTAATCCCGGTGATGGGGAGGACCCCGAGAACCCCTCCTATGTTGATCGCGGCCTGCGCGGTCAACCAGGCGGTGATCCCCGCGGCCAGCATCCGTCCGAAACCGTCCGGGGCCCTCCGGACCACGGTCCAGCCCGCCACCGCGAGGAGGGTGAAGAGCAGCATCACCGTCAACCCTCCCACCAGCCCGGTCTCCTCGCCGATGATGGCGAAGATGAAGTCGGTGTGGGCGTTGGGAAGGTAGAACCATCTCGCCCGGCTGGCTCCCAGACCGACGCCGAACAGGCCTCCGTTGCCCAACGCGAAGTACGACTGGACGAGCTGGTAGCCGGAACCGAGGGCGTCGGCCCACGGGTTCAGGAAGGCTTCGATCCGCTCCATGCGATAGTCGGCCGAGACCGCCAGGGTGGCTCCCGCGGCCAGGGCCAGCATGCCGCTGCCTATCACGTATCGGAGAGGGGCTTGCGAGCAGAGCAGGACCCCGAAGGCGGCCACCCCGATCACCACCGTCGTGCCCAGGTCGGGCTGGAGCATGACCAGCAGCCCGGTCAGTCCCACCAGCAGGACGAGGGGACCCATGAAATGACCCGAGTCCTCCAGGAGGCGTCCCTTGCGTTCGGCGACCGCGGCCAGAGCGACCACCACCGCGAACTTGGAGAACTCGGAGGGTTGGAAGTTGACCGGACCCAGGTCGAGCCAACGCCTGGAACCTCCCACCACCTCGCCCACCGCTAGCACCGCCAGCAGGAGGGCGATCGAGATCCAGAACAGCCACAGGGCCCAGCGGCGGTACGTCTGGTAGGGAATCGAGGAGGTGACCGCCATCGCCGCCAGCCCCACTCCGATCCCGACCAGCTGGCGCTTCAGGAAGTAGAACCGGTCCGAAACCTCGACGATGGCCACCGCCGACGACGCCGAGATGATGGCGGTGACACCGACCACCAACAGCATGGCGACCACCACCAGGATGGTGGTGGCGGTCCTCGCGTTGACGCTGCGTTGCCGCTCACGACGTCTGGCGGTCGTCCTCACCTGGGTTATCGAGGTCACTTTGCCGGTCATGGATCCTCCTCTGCGATAGCTCTCACCGCCTGTGCGAAAGCGTCACCGCGTTCGGCGTACGAGGCGAACATGTCGAAGCTGGCGCAGCCGGGAGCCAGCAGCACGACGTCGCCCGGGCGGGCTGCGGCGAACGCGAGCCGCACCGCATCGTGCATGTCCCGGGCCACGGCGCCCCTCTCCCCGGCTGCCTCGGCCAGCCTGGGACCCGACGAGCCGATCCCGACGAGAAACCGGACGTTGCCCTCCTGGGCCAGAGGCGAGGGGTCCACCCCCTTGTCGAGCCCGCCGGCGATCAGGACCACGGATGGATAGGAGCGGACCGCGGCCAAGGCGGCGTGGAGGTTGGTCGCCTTGGAGTCGTCCACGAACAGGACACCCTTCACCTCCGCCACCACCTCACGACGATGAGGGTGATCCCGAAAGGAAGCCGCCACTTCGGCTACCGCATCACCCGACGCGCCCGCCGCCAACGCGGCGGCCCCCGCCATGGCCAGGTCGACCAGATGAGTCGGGTCCGTCCGGGGGAGCCGGCCGAGGTCGACTTCGACGTCCCCCCATCTGACCACGCTCCCCTCGACGCCGACTCCACCCGGCGGCACATCGTCGGGACGACGCCGGGATCCGCCTACCTCGCGTGCGGGACGCCACCTCCACCGCTCCGGGATCGTCGGCATCGAACACCGCCACGTCGTGTTCGTCCTGGTTCTCGACGATGCGCGCCTTCGCCTCCCGGTAGGCGACGAAGCTGGGATGCCAGTCCAGATGGTCGGGAGCCACGTTGGTGACGACCGCCACCCGAGGATGGAAACGGTCGATGAAACGGAGCTGGAAACTGGAGGCCTCCACCACCGCCACGTCCACCGGACGGGACACCAGGTCGGAGATGGGCGTACCGATGTTCCCCACGGCGGGCGCCTCGATCCCGCTCCTCCGGAGCATGGCCGAGACCATCGAGGTGACCGTGGTCTTCCCGTTGGTCCCGGTGACCGCCACGGTGGGCACACCGAGCTTCCGCCACCCGAACTCGAGTTCGGAGATGACCGGCACTCCCCGTTCGAGGGCATCCGTGATGGGAGCCGACCGCTCACCGAACCCGGGGCTGGTGACCACCAGGTCGACTCCCTCCAGCAGGGACGGATCCCATTCCCCGCCCACCGCCGAGAACCCGAGCCGGAGGGCTTCCGCCGCGGTGGCCGGGTTCGAGTCGTAGACCACCACCCGCGATCCGAGCCGAGCCGCGAGTCTGGCGGCGGCCACACCCGACACGGCGGCACCCAGCACCAGTGTCCGGGTCATCGGAGCAGACCCTCCACGGCGATGAAATCGGCGTAGAACAACCCCAGGGCCAAGGCCACTCCGATCCCGGCCAGGATCCAGAACCGGATCACGATGGTGGTCTCCGGCCACCCGGCGAGGTCGAAGTGGAAATGGATGGGCGCCATCCGGAAGATCCGCCGTCCGAACAGCCGGTAGCTGGCGACCTGGAGGATCACCGAGAGGGCCTCGGCCACGTAGAGGCCGGCCAGCAGCACCAGTAGCAGGTGGGTTCCCGTGAGGAGCGCGAACGAGGCGAGCGCTCCTCCGATGGCGTTGGAACCCACGTCCCCCATGAAGATCCGGGCGGGCGGGGCGTTCCACCACAGGAACCCGAGGGTCGCGCCGAACATCGCAGCCGCGACAATGGCCACCTCCCGAGGGTCGGTGGCGAAGGGGTAGGTGGTGGGATTGCGGGCCTGCCAGAAGGCGATCACCACGTAGGCCCCGAACATGAGTGCGCCCGACCCGGCGGCCAGGCCGTCCATCCCGTCGGTCAGGTTGGCCCCGTTGGCCGCCCCGGTGAGCATCAGCAGGACCAGCAGCACGAAGAAGGGTCCGAGGTCGATCCCCAGGGGACGGGCGAACCCGAGCTGGGTGGACACGCCTATCCGGTCGGCCCCCCAGGCGAACACCCCGGCTACCAGGAGCTGGCCGGCGAACTTGCTTCCCTTGCCCAGACCGAGCGAACGCCGGCGGGTGTACTTGACCAGATCGTCGAGGAACTCCGATGGCGGCCATCCCCACGAGGGCGAACAGGGCCAGCAGGCCGCCCGGCCGAAGCGGCTCGGTGTGGAAACCAAAACCTTGGGGGGTCCAGATCCGCACGTGCGCCACCAGGTAGGCCAACACGGTGGCCGCCACGAACACCAGGCCGCCCATGGTCGGCGTTCCTTGTTTGTGAGCGTGGCCGGTGATCTCCTCCTGGATGAACTGTCCGATCGCCCGCCGGCGAAGGATCCTGATCGCGAACGGGGTCGTGAGGATGGACACGGCGAGGGCCACCGCAGCCGCCACACCCAGGGCGATCATCCGCGTCTCTCCTGGACCATCCGGGAGACGATCTCCCTGTCGTCGAACGGAAACACCTGGCCGCCGATCTCCTGGCCTCGCTCGTGTCCCTTCCCGAGGACCAACACCAGGTCCCCGGGGCGGGCCTGCTCCACCGCCAGGCGGATGGCACGGCCGCGATCCGCCTCCACGATCGGCTCGGTCTCGGGGGGCACACCGGACAGGACCTCGGCGATGATCGCGGCGGGGTCTTCGGTGCGTGGATTGTCGGAGGTGACCACCACCAGGTCGGCCCGGGCCGCGGCCCGACCCATCAGAGGGACGTTTGCTCCGGTCTCGGTCACCGCCGGCACCGAACACGATGATCACCCTCCCCTCGGCCAGCCTGCGGGCGGCCTCCACCATCGCCTCGATGGCGGCGGGGCTATGGGCGTAGTCGATCACCACCGAGAAGCCATCCGGAGAGGTCACCAGCTCGAACCGTCCGGGCACCCCGGAGGTCGACCGGAGGCCTTCGGCGATCGAGTCGGGGTCGAAACCGGCTAGGTGCCCACACGCCGCGGCGACGGCTGCGTTGGCCGCGTTGAAGACCCCCAGCAAGGGGAGCACGACCTCGAAGGTGTCACCCGTGGGCAGGGTGATCCGGATCCGGCTCCCCGAGGCCCTCTCCTCGAGAACCCGGCACGCCACATCGGGCGAGTCGTCTCCATCCTCCCAGCCGACCGTGATCGGCTGGAGTTCGTCGGCGAGTCTCCGGCCGTAGGGGTCCTCGACCCAGACCACGGCCCGGGAGGACAGGTCGAACAGGTGGCGTTTGGCGGCGAAATACGACTCCATGTCGCCGTGGAAGTCGAGATGCTCGGGGCTGAGGTTGGTGAAAGCCCCCACCGAGAAACAGGTCGCTTCGACCCTCCCCAGCTCCAGGGCATGCGAGGAGACCTCGACCGCGGCCAGGTCCACACCCTCGTCGACCATGTGGGCGAGGAGCCGTTGGAAATCGGACGCTTCGGGGGTGGTGTGAGCGACGGGTATGTCCCTACCGTCGATACGGGCCCCCACCGTGCCCACCAGCCCGGTCCGGACCCCCGGCCGCCCGGCCGATCGACTCGACGAGATGGGTGACGGTGGTCTTGCCGTTGGTGCCGGTCACCCCCACCAGGAACAGACGTTGCGACGGATCCCCCCACACCGCGGCGGCCAGCCGACCGAGGACCGCGCGGGTGTCGGGCACCACCAGCTGGGGGCGATCCACGTCGAGGACCCGCTGGACGCACACCGCGGCTGCGCCCGCCGAGATCGCCTCGGCTGCGAACCGGTGGCCGTCGTGGATCCGGCCCGGCACGGCCACGAACAGGCTGCCGGGGCCCACCGCCCGGGAGTCGTGGGAAACGTCGACGATCAGGGGATCGGTGTCCCCCACGATGCGTCCGCCCACCCGTCGGGCCAGGCTGGAGAGTGGCTCAGGACGAGACGGCATCCGGCACCACCCCGAGGGCGTGGAGGGCTGCTTCCATCACGTCGGCGAAGACGGGAGCCGCGGCACGGCCGCCGGTCCGGTATTCGTAGGCCGGCTGGTCGACCACCACCGCCACCACCACTTTCGGATCGTCGATCGGCGCCATGCCTACGAAGCTTGCCACCGTTTCGTCGGTGTACTTGCCGTCGTCGCCCAGCTTGTTGGCGGTGCCGGTCTTGCCGCCCACCCGGTAGCCGGGGATCGACGCGAGCTGGCCGGTCCCTTCACTCACCACCATGGCGAGGAGCTGCCGCATCACCCAAGCGGTCTCGGGTTCCACCACCCGGCGGGTCTGGGGCTGGAAGCTGGAGACCTTCCCGTCGATGCCTATGCGGGAGGAGACCAGGCTGGGTGAGGTCCACACCCCGTCGTTGGCGATGGCGGCGTACGCCGCGGCCATCTGGAGGGGCGTGACCGCCACTGCGTAACCGATCGCGGCCGAGGGCACACAGGTGTTGCAGTGCGGATCCCGGGGACGGTCGAGCAATCCCGGCGCCTCGCCGGAGTAGTCGATGCCGGTGGGGTGCCCGAGCCCGAAACGCTCCATGTAGTCCACCAGGGCACCGGCGGGGAGCCGCTGGGCGATCTTGATGGTCCCCACGTTGGAGGAGCGGGTGAAGATCTCACCCACGGTCATGTCGACGGTCTCGTGAGGCGAGAAGTCGCCAAAGCAGCCGAAGATGTCGTCGTCGGGTGAGCGGCACGCGCCCGGGTTGATCTCGATCCGGTCCGACACCTGCGGGATCACCGTGTCGACACCCACGGTGCCGGTGTCCAGGGCCGCGGCCAGAGTGATGAGCTTCTGGGTCGAGCCCGGTTCGTACATGCCCCGCACCACGAAGTTGGTCAGGTGGGTGGAGCCGTCCTCGGCGATCCGCCTCTCCGGGTCGAACCCGGGGGCGCCCGCCATGGCGAGGACCTCCCCGGTCTCGGCGTGGAGGGCCACCACCCAGCACGCTCGGGCGTCGGTCTCCTCCCGCACCTCCTCACAGGCCTGATAGGCCGCGTACTGGATCGTGAGGTTCACCGAGGTGACCAGATCGTCGCCGGGGACGGGAGGGATCACGTGCCGTAGACCCTGGGGTATGGGAATACCCCTCCGGTCCCGCTCGAACACCACCTCCCCCGGGGTCCCCGACAGGATTTCGTCGTACTGGTACTCGAGACCCTCCAACCCCTTGCCGTCCACGTCCACCAGACCCACCACGTGAGCTGCGACCGCTCCCTGGGGGTACACCCGCTTCGGCTCCTCCAGGGAGTACACCCCGGCGAGGTCCAGTTCCAGGACCTTGGCAGCAGCTTCGGGCTCCACCTGCCGCGCCAGGTAGACGAAGCCGTCTCCTTGGATGAGACGTTCCCGCAGGGCCCGCCAATCCCGACCGGTGACCGCTGCCACCTGCTGGGCCACGAAAGTGGGGTCTTCGACCTCGTCGGACATCGCGTACAGGGTCTGGGAGTCGATGGTCATGGCGAGGGGGTTCCCGTCGCGGTCGAAGATCGTGCCCCTGTCGGGCGCCAACACCTCGCGGGTGAGCCTCTGGTTGAGGCCCATCTCCCGGTATTCGTCCGCCCGGACCACCTGCACCTCGAAGAGGCGGTAGCCGAGACCCAGCCACACGCTCAGCAGGCCGAACAGGAACAAGACGAGACGCCCCCGAGCCGTGCGGCGGCGGATCGGCGGCCGACCCGCCATGGCTCAGTGGAGCCGGCGGCAGGACAGTGGCTTGACAGCCCCTGCCCCGACGCCGGCGCTCCGTCGGGGATGGTGGCTCATGGGGTGGTCCTCCGAAACCGCCAGGTTCCTCAGTTCCGCCCAGCGAGGATCCTCCCGGTTCGGGGTCGGGCCGACGCCCTCCACCAGCAGAGGTCTGGCCGTCTCCGGGTTACACCAGCCCCCATCTCCTCGGCCAGCGGGCCGATTCGGGATGGGCTCTCCAATCTGGCGACCTCCACCAGGAGTTCTTCGTTGCGGTTCTCCGCCTGCGCGATGCGAGCTTCCAGGTCGGCCAACTCGAAGGCGCCTCGGTCGAGGGGTGGTTCGGGCCATGGTCAGACCCACCAGGGTCATCACCACGACCAGGCTGAACACCAACCAGGGCGCCAGGTCGGGCCGTGCGGGGCGTCTTCCCCTGGATGACCCGGAGGCGCTCACCGGCCCCACGGGGAATACGCAGAGGACGTGCGGTCATGCCGCCTCCTCCCAGATCGTCGTCTTCTCGGCGGCCCGCAGCCGAGCCGACCTGGCCCTGGGGTTCGCTTCGACCTCGGCGGGATCGGGGCGAACAGCCCGGGGAGTCAGGACCCGGAGTTCGGGGACGGGCACCGCACGCGCAGACCGGCATCTCCGGAGGGCAGACGCAGCCGGCGGCGCCCCGGGCGAGCCTCCGTTTGACCAGACGGTCCTCCAACGAGTGGTAGGAGATGGCCACCAGCCTCCCACCGGGAGCCAACAGCGATATGGCGTCGTCGAGAGCCGACTCGATGGCGTCCAGCTCCCGGTTGACCGCTATCCGCAGCGCCTGGAACGTCCTTCGTGCAGGGTGGCCCCGGCGGCGGGCGGCAGCCGGAACCGCGGCCCGCCACCACCTCGGCCAACTGGGTGGTGGTGTGGAGGGGACGGGCTGCGACGATCGCCCGGGCTATCCGGTCGGCGTACCGCTCCTCTCCGTACCGCCGGATGACTCGGGCGAGTTCCGCCAAGTCCAGGCCGGTTGACCAGATCAGCAGCCGTCGTCGGCTGGTCGGGGTCCATCCGCATGTCGAGCGGCCCTTCTCTCAGGTAGCTGAACCCCACCGTTTCGGGGTGTCCAGCTGATGGGAAGACACACCGAAGTCGAAGAGGACACCGGCCAGGGAGGTGATCCCCTCGGCGGCGCAGATCTCGGCCAGCCGACCGAAGTCGCCCCGGACGAACCGAACCCCGAGCCGGGCGGCCTGCTCGGCCGCCGCCGGGTCCTTGTCGATTCCGATGATCTGCACCTTGTCTCCCAACTTCGCCTTCAGTACTCGGCTGTGTCCGCCGCCACCGAAGGTGGCGTCCACCACCGTTCCCTCGACCGGGCCGAGGATCTCCGCCACCCTGTCTGCCATGACCGGCTGGTGGTATCCGGGTCTCGGGTCCTGGCCCATTGCCAGCCCCCCGGGCGCTGGCACCAAAAGAAGCGGGCGGAGTCAGGGGCCTTCCTTTGGTTCCGGGGGGCTGGCAATGTGTCAGGCGCTCTCGTCCAGGTCCTCGTCCTCCATGAGCAGTTCCTCTGCCTTCCTCCTCTCCTGGGCATAGACGGTCGGGTTCCAGAGCTCCACCCGGTCGTACACCCCGACCACCACCACCTCGTCTCCCTCGCTCAACCCGGCGAATCCTCTCAGGTCGGGCTTCACCAGGAGGCGACCCGCCTTGTCCAGCTGCTGTTCGTCGGCGCTGGCGAAGAAGTAACGGGACACACTCCGGCCCTTCCGCTTCCTGAGCCCTTCGGCCATCTCGGCGGCACGCTGGTTCCACACCTCTCGCGGGAAGATCTCGACCTGCCCTTCCCGCCCTTTGAGCACGATGCAGCCGTCGGCCAGCTCTTCACGGAAACGGGCCGGCATCACCACTCGCCCCTTCCCGTCCAGTGTGTGCGTGTACTCACCGAGAAACACCTCTTCTCCACCACCAGACCCGACGTGGCCACCACTATGCCCCATTTCCTCCCACTTGTCAACACTTCCTCCCACCAGATCCCACCGTCGGGACGCGCCGAGACGAGCCGCGGAAGGTCGAGGGGATCAGCCGGCCATCAGGTAGGGCTGCCAGGAGGGATCGACCACGTAGCCGGTGCTGGCGTACACCCAGCCGTGGGCCAGGGGGGCCTGCGGGGTCTTGAGCAGGGTGAGCCCGGCTTCGGCCGGCAGGCGGTTGCCCTTGCGCACGTTGCAGCGACGGCAGCAGGCGACCACGTTGTCCCAGGTGTGGGAGCCGCCCCGGGACCGGGGAACCACGTGGTCGATCGAGTCGGCGGGGGCGGCGCAGTACTGACAGCGATGCTCGTCCCGCCCCAGCACCGCCCTACGGGTCAGCGGCACGTTCCTGCGATAGGGAACCTTCACGTACCGGACGAGGCGAACCACCGAAGGCACCCGGATCCGGGTCCGCTCCGCCACCCACACCAGGTCGCGGTGCTCGACGGCGACCGCCTTGCCGTGCAGGACGAGCACCACCGCCCGGCGGTCGCTCACGACCGACAGGGGCTCGTAGGTGGCGTTGAGTACCAGCGCACCGGCCAAGCCATCACCTCCGGCTGCCCGGAGAGACTAACCCCTCCCCATCGCCATCGACACGGCATCGAGGAGCGCTCGGGCGAGATCGCCGGTGACCACCCCGACTCCCGCTTGGACCTGGTCGCCACGGCGCACCACCACGACCACGACCGGAACCCGACCCACGGTGACCCGTCGGGCATGGCACTCGTCGGGGGGCTCCTCACCCGACAGCCGAGCCAGGGCCTCGGCCACGGCTCGAGCAGCCCCATCCGGGGTGGCTTCCGCGGTCGCGGGTTTCGCGGCGGTCCCCGATGGCCACCTCCGCTCGGAGACCCACCGGATCCGGTAGCACCGACACGGTGGGTGCTCCGGGTTCGGCGACCTCGGTCGGGTGGACCGGTCGCAGCATGGAAGGGTCCAGCCGGGGAACCGAGCGGGACGAGAGCCCATAGGCGACCAGGACCTTGCGGATCTCCTCCAAGACCTTCGATTCGTCGACGCCCGGTTGGACCCTGACCCTGATGCCCTCCAAGCCGGAGTCCCCCAACTCGAGCGTCAGGTCGGCCACCCCCTCGATCCGCCGGATCCGGTCTTCCAGAGCCGTCACCCGCGGAACCTCCTCCTCCATCGGAGGTAGTCGACGAGGTCCTCCCGCCGGATCGGATGATCGGCCCGGCCGTAGGCGGTGTAGATCCGCCAACGAAGGAAAGCCTTGGCCGGAACCGGCAGATAGGGGAAAACGACTCCACCACCGATGCCGCCGATGAGCCCAAGCCGCCGACACCGCCTCCCACCACAGCGAGGCGGGCAGGCTCGCCGTCTCGATTCCGCGCGGCTCGGATCCGTCGGATCCCGTTGGTTCGACCGCCATCGCCTGTAGCCTCCCAGCCAGCATTCGAGCGTTCGGCCCCCGCAGGCGACAGACTAACCGAACCGCCTCAGGCTTCATGTCCTTTCTCATAGGCCCAGCCTCGGGGTTAGAGTGCCCGGCAGTCCGGCCGAGGAGCTGCCATGGCCCCACTCCGCGAGGAGCAGGCTCTCGAGTTCGCCGAGAACTTCTCTCGCATCGCGACCAACATCGAGAAGGTCATCCAGGGCAAGCGGCGAGAGATCGAGCTGGTGATCACCTGCCTGTTGGCAGAAGGGCACGTGCTCATCGAAGACGTACCCGGGGTCGGCAAGACCCTCCTCGCCAAGTCCCTGGCCCGGTCGGTGGACTGCACCTTCAACCGTATCCAGTTCACCCCCGATCTCCTCCCCTCGGACGTAACCGGCGTGTCGGTGTGGGATCGGGAACGGGCGGAGTTCGTCTTCAAGCCGGGAGCGATCTTCGCCAACATCGTGGTGGGCGACGAGATCAACCGGGCGAGTCCCAAGACACAGGCCGCTCTCCTGGAAGCCATGGAGGAACGGCAGGGTGACGGTCGACGGGGTGACCCGGCCGCTGACCCCTCCGTTCATGGTCGTGGCCACCCAGAACCCGTTGGAGCACGAAGGCACCTATCCCCTCCCCGAAGCCCAGCTCGACCGGTTCATGATGCGGATCTCGATCGGCTACCCGTCCCGGGACAAGGAGCTGGAGATGTTGGACACCCATGGGCGCCAGTCCGCGTTCCAGGACCTGGGGACCGGTCGTGTCGGCCGAGGAGGTGTGCCGACTCATCGATCAGGCCCGGGTCGTCCAGGTGGCTCCCGCCGTGAAGTCGTACGTCATCGACCTGGTGGACGCCACCCGGCGTCATCCCGACCTTCTCTTGGGGGGATCGCCCCGCTCGGCTCTCTACCTCCAGCGGGTCGCGCGGGGTGGTGGCGGCCGCCTCGGGAAGGGAGTATGTGATCCCCGACGACGTCAAGGGAGTCGCCCAGGCGGTGCTGGCGCACCGTCTCGCCCTCAGACCCGAAGCGCAGATGCGGGGAGCCACCGTCGAAGAGGTGGTAGAGGACGTGTTGAGGCACTCGAGAGTGCCGGGGAGCACCCGGGTAGCGACATGACCCTGACCCACCGCGGCTGGCTCGTGGCGGCGGTGGGGGCGGGCGCGATGGCGGGATGGGTCCTGTTCGGCGAGGTCGAGTTGGCCGCGTTGGGCATGCTCGCATCGGCGGGGGTGATCGCAGCTTGGCTGTTCGTTTGGATCGACCGGCCGCACGCCGACCTGCGGAGGAGGCTGGGCCCGGCTCTCGTCACAGAGGGCGAGGAGACCCTGGTCGAGCTGCACGTCGCCACGTCCCGACCGGTGTTCGAGCTGACCTTGGTCGACGAGGTCGGCGGTTTGGGCTCGGCCGTGTTCCGGGTGGGGAGGCTCGACGGTGCCGCGACCGGACGCTACCGGGTCTCCTGTCGTCGTCGGGGCGTCTACCAGGTGGGTCCCGCTCGACTCGAGGTCACCGACCCCTTCCGCCTCGCCCGACGTGTTCGACAGGTGGGAGCAGTGGACCGTCTGGTCGTCTACCCGAGGGTGGAGCGTCTCGAGGGTCTCCCCGCGGCCCACGGCCGCGACCCGGCCGTGCAGCTGGCCCAAACCCACAGGAGCCGGCGAGGGGGTGAGGACTTCTACACCCTGAGGGAGTACGTGGTGGGTGACGACCTGCGCCGTGTCCACTGGCCGTCGTCCGCCAAACGGGACCAGCTCATGATCCGTCAGCTCGAGACCCCTTGGCGGGCCCGGGCCCTGGTGTTCTTCGACCGTCGAGGCTCTTCCTATGAGAACTCGGGGTGTTTCGAGCAGGCGGTCAGAGCGGTGGCTTCGGTGGTCGTCCACCTCGGCCGAGCAGGGTTCGACACCGAGGTCTGGCTGGGAGGCCACTCCCCCATGGACAGCCGCGACTTCCCTGCGACGATGGAGCAGCTGGCCCTGGTGGAGCCGGCGTCCCGACTCGATCTGGAACGAGCCGCCATCCGGATCAGCCGGAGCGGGGGTGGAGGCGTGCTGGTCCTGGTGACCGGGGTACCCGACGCCGCCCTGGTAGGTGTGCATCGCCTGCTCCGTTCGGACTATCGATCGACGATCCTGTTGGCCGCCTCGGAGACGGTGGCCAGCCTCGACATGGCCTTGGCCCGGGCGGGAGCGCACACGGTGGTGTGTCCCCCGGATGGATCCTGGGCGGCCGGATGGCGACAGATGGTCGAGAGGACATGGCGCGGTATCTCGGCTGGGTGACCGCAGGGGGTGCCCTGCTGCTGGCCCTGGCACGTCTGGGCCGGCTGATCCAGCCCGCCGACGGCGATCCCGGCTGGATCGTTCCGGTCGCCGCGGCCGCCGTGTTGGGGGCCGCGGCCAACTGGCTGGTGGTCGGTCGTCGTGTCCGGTGGGTGGTGACGGTCAACTCGATCGGTGTGGGGTTCGTGCTCCTCCGTCTGGCGGCGGGTTCCACCCTCCGTGGCGGCATCCTGCCCACGGCCGCCACCTGGAGGGTGCTCGGCGGAGAGCTGGGCCTGGCCTGGGACACGATCCGCTTCGGTGCGGCCCCGGTGCTGCCCGTGCCGGGTTTGGTGGGGCTCCTGGGGGTCGTCTTCTGGGGTCTGGGATCGTGCGTCGCCTGGGGGCTGGCCTCACAACGCCTCTGGCTGGCCTTCCTCCCCTCGCTGGCCCTGTACCTGGAGCTCGCCACGTTGGATCGAAGACCGCCGGGACCGGTTTGGCCGGCCGCGATGGCGTTGGTGACCGTGGCGGGCCTGGCGGCGTGGGCCGACTCCCGCCAGGGTGGGGGTCGACTCCGGGACTCCGCGGGACGCTACCGCCCCAGAAGGTCCACCGTCCCGGGGATCGTGGTCGCGGCGGTGATGGTCCTCTCTGCGGTGTTCGGAACCCGGGCGGTGGCCTCCTGGGTGCCTGAGGCGGGCACCATCGACTGGAGGAGCCGAACCGGGCTCGGGTCGGGTCTGTACGGCGGGACCCTCCTTCAACCTGTTCGTGGGGCTCCAGCAGAGCCTCCTCGACCTGAGCGACGAGCCCATGTTCTTCGCCCGGGTCTCCGGGGGGGTCCCGAATGGGGAGCTGTATTGGAGGCTGATCACCCTGGATTTCTTCGACGGGATCAACTGGGTGCCGGGCAACCAGTCGTTCTCCCCGCGAGGCGAGAGGTGGGAGAGACTCGACTGGCGGTTCCGGGGCGAGTCGGTTCCCGTGTCGGCCCGGGTGAGGATCGCCGGGCTACGTGAGCAGTTGCTGCCCACCTTGTACTCCCCGGTCGATCTGCGAAGCGACGTGTCGTTGATCGAAGACAGCTTCAGGGTCAGGGAGGACGGGTCGATCGGGCTGGACGTGCGAACCCAGGAGGGCTGGGAGTACGAGATAACCGCCCAGGTGCCCAGAGTGGACGTGGCCCGTCTGGCCACCATCGGGGGGGAGCTCTCCCCCATCTTCCGGGAGGCGGCCGAAGCGTCGGTGTTCACTGGAAGGCCGGTCCGGTCGGAGTTCGAGCCCAGACCCGACGACATGGACCGCTGGTTGGAGCTACCCGACGGTCTCCCCCCCGATCTGGGGCTCCTCGCCCGAGAGGTGACGGCTCCGGGCATCACCCGATTCGAGAAGGCGGTGCTGTTGGAGGCCTGGTTCCGGGACCCGGCCAACTTCCGTTACTCCCTCGACGTCTCGACCGGCCACGACGCCCTCGACCTGACCGCCTGGCTCACCGACCCCGAGAGTCCCAACTACCGGACCGGGTATTGCGAACAGTTCGCCACCGCGATGGCCGCCATGGCCCGCACCCTGGGGATCCCGAGCCGGGTGGTGTTGGGTTTCACACCCGGAGAGGTCATCCGCCAGCCCGACGGCAGCGAGGTCGTCGTGGTGCGGGAGAGGAACGCCCACGCCTGGGTGGAACTCTGGATGGACAACCACGGCTGGATCCGATTCGACCCGACCCCTCGTTCTGACGGGGCCAACCCGTCGCTGGTCGGGTCGGCGGTGGGGTTCGACCCTCGTCTCTTCCTCCCGGCCCCCTCCGATCCTGCCGGGCTGCTGCCCGGCGACGACGTGCCGGTCGAGCTTCGGGAGCTGGGCCCCGAGATCGACCTGGAAGCCGGTGATCCCACACCGGCCCTGTTCGTCCCGGGAACCGACAGCGACCTGGGTAGGGCGGCGTGGGTGGTCCTCCTCCTGCTGGCCGGTCTCGGCAGCGTTCCCGCGATCAAGGCGTGGCGGAGGTGGGCGCGGCTCCGCCGGCTGAGACGAGGCGACATCTCGGCGGCGTGGGCCGAGATCGTGGATCGCCTCGGGGATCTGGGGGAGGACCTCCACGCCCACCTGACGCCTCTCGAGCTCGCCCGGCGCGTCGACCCAGAGATGGTCCCCCTGGCCGCCCGTTACTCCGCGGCGGTCTATGGAGACCGGGCGGAACCCGACGGGATGGGCGTGTTCACCCGGGCCGAGGGGGTGTTGGCCCGTCGATACGGCCGGACCGCTCGGCTGGCAGCCTGGTTCTCGCTCAGGTCGCTGCGGCGCTGACCGATCAGCCTTCCGAGGCTCGCATCTCCTCCAGCACGTCGTCCTCCGACCGGCGGAGGAGCTCCAAGAACGTGCCTCGATCCAGCTCGAACCGGTCGACGTCTTCCTCCACGCTGCGGGCGATCTGATCGATCGCCACGAAGAACGCCAGCTGACCCTCACGAAGCGCGTCGAGCAGCTCGCCCTCGTTCCTGGTGACGTGGAAGATGGTGGAACCATCGGTCACCAGCTTCACCTCCGCCAGGTGGGTGTCGATGTCGGCGTGACGCCGCAGATAGTTCCACGCCCTCCTCACCCTCTGGAGGGACATGCCGTTGTCGAGAAGGCTCTTGACGACCCTGAGCGCCACCAGGTCCCGGAACGAGTAGAGCCGCCTTACCCCGGGACGTCCCCCGGTTTGCTGCACCGAGGGTTTGACGAGCCCTACCCGATCCCAGTAGCGGAGCTGGTGGTGGGTGCATCCGGTCAACTTGGAAGCCTGCTGAGCGGTGAATCCTTCCTGCAAAGCAACCTCTCCCCGACGTCCAATACCCGACTGTTCTCCAAACCGACACGCCGCAGACAGGTCCTGGAGGCGTGGCCGCAACGGGTGGAGACCCCGGCGGGGGCCCTTCCTTCGCTCGTCGCTGCCGAACCTGTCCACCGGATCGGACGCATCACGTCGCCCCCGGTGCGTGTCCCTCTCCGGAAGCCGACTCGCTTGGCCCCCCGGGTGACCAAGAGCCGGACCGGGCCACTTTAGCCCGGTTCGATCAGCGGCGTCGGAACGGTCGCGGCCACCGCCTCTCCCGGCGTTCTCGGCCCCGTTCGGCCCGGCTCCTGAGGCCGTGCACCAGGGCGGTCGCCGAGATGACCAGGAGCACGAATCCGGCTATGGCGACATACGAGCTGAGGGTGAAGGTGGCGATGGTGATCACCAACCCGACGACCATCCCGACTGCCGGGAGTCGCACTCCGAAACGCCCGACCCGATCGATGTTCTTGACGGCGTGGACCAGGGCCGGGTCCTCCGCGTAGAGCTGCCGCTCGATCTCGGCGAGGATGCGCTGTTCACGATCGTCGAGTGGCATCGATCACCTCTGTCGGGGCCGCCGAGCCCAGTATACGTGTGCACCCCGGGTTGTGTCCCCGCCGCAAAGAACCCCTAGTACGGAGATGACCACCGGTGTGAGAAGCCCGGTTCCGGCAGGTCGGCTCCCGCCGGAGGTGCACCCGGTCACCTCGACCTCGGCTACCGTCGACCGAGCATGGTTCGGCTTGTTCATCTGGTGCGGCACGGCGAGGTGGAGAACCCTCGACACCTGGTGTATGCGTCGCTGCCCGGCTTCCATCTGTCCGAGCTGGGACGCACCCAGGCAGAGGAGACCGCGTCGTATCTGTCGTCCCGCACGGTCGCAGCCGTCTGGTCTTCGCCGCTGGAACGGGCCGTCGAGACCGCCGAGGTGATAGCCCGGAGACACGGACTGGAGGTGGGCGTCGACGAGCGGTTGGGAGAGTGGAAGATGGCCGACAGGTGGGCCGGCCACGGCTGGGACGAGCTGCCTGCGGTCTTTCCCGGAGAATTGGAGGCCTACCTCCGGTCCCCCGAGTCGCTGCCGGGCGAGCCCCTGTCGACTCTGATCGGGAGGATGGTCGAGGCGGTGGAGGAGCTGACCCGGGAAGCCGACGGCGACGTGGTGGTCGTTTCCCACCAGGATCCCATCCAGGCTTGCCTGATGGGGCTGATCGGACTTCGGGGTCTCCACGAGTCGAAACCCGGCCACTGCACCGTGGTGAGCCTGCGGCGGGATCCGTGGCGAGAGGTGGCGCGATGGTCTCCGGAGGACCGCCGATGAGACCGGGCGCGGTGATCACCTCGTCGGCCCTCCTCCTCTCCTCCCTGGTGTGGGGGTTGGCGGTGGGTTTCGGGACGGGTCCCTGGTCGGGATGGTCGGCGGTGTGGCTGGGAGGCGAAATGGTGTTCGCCGGGACCCTCTCCCTGGTCGGAATGCTGGTGGGCGCGTCCCGCTGGGGTCGTCGCCTGGGGATGGGTGTGGCCGCGGCCGGACTGGCGTCGGCCGTGGTGGTCCCGGTCGAATCCTGGTGGTGGTGGTTGGGCCTGGTCTCGTCGGCAGCAGCCTTGGGGGGTTTGGCCGGCCGAGCGATGAAGGGTTACGTGAGGGAGAGGCCAGCCGCGGCCGGTCCGCCCCCGAGAGCGGTAGGCGCCGTGTTGGCGGTTCTCTTCTCTCCGGCGGTGGTGGCTGCGGTGGTGCCCTCCATGCCGGCGTCGACCGCCATCCTGCTGGCGGCGGTGTGGGTGGGCGGCGTCTGGTACGCCAAGGCCGCCCCCGGGGCGCTCTTCGTGGTCCGGGTGGTGGTTCCGTCCCTGGCGCTGGCGGCTGCCCTCACCCTGGAACCCGGCGGCGCGGTCGCCTGCCTGGTGGTGGCCGCCACGGTGGCGGCTCTGGCATGGTCGAAGGACGCCCGGTTGGCGGTCCATCCCCTGGTGGAGCGGGGCACCGCGGTCCCCATCCCGCCGGAGCTGGTCCCCCGGGAGATCCTCGACGAGGCCGGTCTCGATTCCCGGGGCAGGAGGAAGTCGGGGTGAGGTCGCCCAACCCGTGGATCGCCGTTCCGGCCCTGGTGGCCGGGGTGATCGGCGGCTTCGTCGGCTGGGTGGTGGCCGACGTGTCCTGCCGGGCCGAGGCAGGGACGGGCTGCCTGTTCCCTGCGCTGCTCGTCGCGTCGTTTTCGTTCCTGGTGGCCGCGGTGGGGGTGACGGTGGTCCTGGTGCTGGTCTACCGGTCGTTGGCCGAGTACCGCCAGAGCAGGGACTCAGACGACCGGGACTAGGGGCGGGAGAAGACGAGGGTCACGTTGTGCCCTCCGAACCCGAACGAGTTGGACGCCACGTGGTCGAGGCGCTGCACCGGCCGAGCCTGGTTGGGCACGTAGTCCAGGTCGCACTCGGGGTCGGGGGTCGTGTAGTTGATGGTGGGGGGCAGGACCAGGTCTCGCATGGCCAGGATGGAGAGGATCGCCTCCAACGCCCCCGCGGCTCCCAGCAGGTGACCGGTCATCGACTTGGTCGACGAGACCGGCACCCGGAACGCCACCTCCTCGCCCAACGCCAGCTTGATGGCAGCGGTCTCGGTCACGTCGTTGGCCACCGTCGACGTGCCGTGGGCGTTGATGTATCCCAGATCGGAAGGCTGCAGGCCGGCGTCCTTCAAGGCGGCGACCATCGCCCGGGCAGCTCCGGTGCCTCCGGGCCGGGGCAGGGTTATGTGGTACGCGTCGGCCGACATCCCGTAGCCGGTCACCTCGGCGTAGATGTGGGCCCCGCGGGCCAGGGCCCGTTCCCGCTCCTCCAGAATCAGACAGGCGGCACCCTCTGCCAGAACGAAGCCGTCCCGGTCGGCGTCGAACGGCCGGCAGGCTGCCGCCGGGTCGTCGTTCCTGAAGCTGAGGGCTTTGGCCTGGGCGAAAGCCGCGATCGCGTATTCGTTGACCGCCGCCTCGGCTCCTCCGGCCACCATGACGTCGGCCGCTCCCCGCCGAATGATCTCGGCTGCCTCCCCGATGGCGTTGGCCGAGGCGGAACAAGCAGTCACCACACAGGTGACCGGCCCGTACAGGTTGTGCTCCATCGACACCAGACCCGCCGGCATGTTGGCGATGATCTTGGGGACCCCTAGGGGGCTCACCCTGTCGGGGCCCCTCTCCCGCAGAACGTCGATCTCGTCGATGAAGGTCCGCATCCCGCCGAAGCCGACACCGATCACGCATCCCGCCCGTGGTGCGTCCTCCCCGTCGGGGTCGAAAGCCAAACCGGCGTCGCTCATCGCCTGGCGGGTCGCCACCAGGGCGAGCTGGCTGCACCGGTCGAGCCTCCTCACCTCCCGACGATCGAAGTGTTCCTCGGGATCGAAGCCCTTCACCTCGCAGGCGAAACGGACCTTGTGCTCGGACACGTCGAACTGGGTGATCGGACCGGCCCCGGAGCGACCTTCCAGCACCGCCTTCCAGGTCGAGTCGACGTCGAGACCGAGCGGGGTGACCGCCCCCAGTCCGGTTACCACCACCCGGCGTCTGGTGGCCATCACCCGTTGAGCTTGGCGTGGACCAGGTCGATGGCCTGCCCGACGGTGCGGATGTTCTCGGCCTCCTCGTCGGGGATCTTGACGCCGAACTCGTCCTCCAACGCCATGAGGAGTTCGACCACACCCAACGAGTCGACGTCCAGGTCCTCCTCGAAGTCGGCCTCCTCGGTGATCTTGTCGGCGTCGAGCCCCAGCTCGTCGACGAGCACCTGGGTCAGCTTCTCGGCGATTTCGCTTCTGTCCACTGTCTCTCCTCTCTGTTCGGGTGAACCCTACAGGGCCATTCCGCCGTCGACCGCCACCACCTGGCCGGTGAGGTAGGAGGCGGCGTCCGAGGCCAGGAAAGCCACCAACGCGGCGACCTCGTGAGGCTCCCCGAACCGCCCCAGGGCGATTCGATCCAGGGAGCTCTGTTTGACCGGTCCGGGCAGATGGTCGGTGAGGTCGGTGGTTATGAAGCCCGGAGCGACCACGTTGACGGTGATCCCCCGCGATCCCACCTCCTTGGCCACCGACTTGGAGAACCCGATCAGGCCCGCCTTGGAGGCGGCGTAGTTGGCCTGCCCGGCATTCCCCCCGATCCCGGCGACCGAGGAGATCGAGATGATCCTCCCCCATCGGGCCCGGACCATGGAACGGAGGGCGCGTTTGGTGCACAGGAAGGCGGACCGGAGGTTCACGGCCAACACCCGGTCGAAGTCGTCGGCGCCCATCCGGAGGAGGAGGCCGTCCCGGGTGATGCCCGCATTGTTGACCAGGATCTCCACCGGACCCAGCTCGGCCTGCACCTGATCGAACATGGCCTCCACCTGGTCTTCGTCGGAGACGTCGCCGGGAACCGCGACCGCCCGACCCCCCGCCTTCTCGATCGCGGCCACCACCTCGGCGGCGGCTTCTACCCGGTTGGCGTAGTTGACCGCCACCCGGTGGCCGTCCTCGGCCAGGGCCATGGCTATGGCCCGCCCGATACCCCGGGATCCGCCCGTGACCAGCGCAACCCGTCCCAACTTCAGTCCCTCAGCTTCTCGGGAAGCCCGTAGAACTCGAAGTTCGGCTGGAGCAGCTCCCACACCGTCTGGGTGACGGGGGGCAGCTCGGCATCGGACACCGACAGAGGCGTGGTCCGCTCACCCCACTTCACCGCGGCGGCCGCCCACGTCAACCCACCCCCGAACGCCGCCAACACGAGATTGGCGCCGGGTCTGATCATCTCCTGCTCCAGGGCCTCGGTGATGGCGACCGGGATGGTGGCTGCGGACGTGTTGCCGTAGGCGTGGATGTTCACGAACACCTTGGAGGCGGGAAGGCCCATACGGCGAGCCGTCGCGTCGATGATCCGCAGGTTGGCCTGGTGGGGTATGAGCAGGTCCACGTCGGTCAGTTCCCAGCCGGCTTTCTCGACCACCGCAACCGAGGCCTCCCCCATCTTGGTCACCGCCCGGCGGAAGACCTCTTGACCCTCCATGTAGATGCCGGACCGGCGAGGATCGGGGCGTCCGGGGCGGCCCGCCGTTCCGAATTCGGGAACACACAGGATGTCGGCCGCTTCGCCGTCTACTCCGAGCTCGGAGGACAACACCCCCACCGGGCGGTCGGACGGGGTCAGCACCACCGCGCCGGCTCCGTCCCCGAAGAGCACACAGGTCGATCGGTCGGTGTAGTCGACCAGATAGGAGAGCTTCTCCACCCCGACGAGCAGGACGTTGTCGACGCTCCCCGCCTTGATCATGTCGCTTACGGTCACCAAGCCGTAGACGAATCCCGAACAGTTGGCGTTCAGGTCCATCGCCCCGGCGTTGCGGGCCGCGAGTCGGGCCTGGACGTGGGAGGCCGACGCAGGGATGAGGGTCTCGGGCGTGCAGGTGGCGTTGACCACCAGGTCCAGTTCGGCGGGGTCCATGTCGGCGGCGGCCAAGGCTCGCCGGGCCGCCACCACCGCCATCTCGGTGGCGCCGACGTGGGAGATCCTCCGTTCCTTTATCCCGGTGCGGGTCGTGATCCACTCGTCCGACGTGTCGACCATCTTGGACAGGTCGTCGTTGGTGAGCACGGTCGGGGGAAGGGCCTTGCCCCACCCGACGATCTCGGCGAAACGCATCCTGGTCACTCTCCTCCGGGGCCGCCCATGCTAGAGAGCGCGGCAGCCGCCTGGTCGACCTCGTCGGCCGCCGACACGACCAGCGTGTCGCATCCCGGGACTGCCCGGCGGGCCATGCCCGCGGTGACGTCTCCCGGACCGATGTGGACGAACCGTTTCGCTCCGGCTTCGGCCATCGCCCGGAGACCGTCGGAGAACCGCACCGGTGAGGTGAGTTGGCGGGCGAGGAGTTCGGCCGCGTCCTCAGGCTGTAGGGGCCGGGCGGTCACGTTGGAGAAGACCGGAAAGCGGGGTGGTCGGAAGTTCACCCCTCCCAGCGCCCGAGCCAGCCGGTCGGCGGCCGGGGCCATCAGCGGCGAATGGAAGGCGCCCGCGACCTTCAGACGGACCACCCGCCGGACACCCAGCCGGCGAGACTCCGACTCGAGCCATCTCACGTCTTCCTCCGCCCCCGCCAGAACGACCTGGCCCGGCGCGTTGATGTTGGCCACCCATAGGCTCCCGCCGTCGGCCCGCCGACGGGCGGCTATCTCTTCGGCCTGGGGAAGGTCGACTCCCAATAGGGCCGCCATCCCGGAAGGATTCATCGCCGCGGCATCCGCCATGGCCGCGCCTCTCTCGGCGACCAGACGGAGACCGGTCGGGTAGTCGATCATCCCGGCTGCCGCCATCGCGGTGTACTCGCCCAACGAGTGGCCGGCGGCCGCGGCGGGAATCACCTGGGTCTTCTCGATCCACAGCGACCACAGGGCGTAGGCGACGGCGAACAGGGCCGGTTGGGCATGTTCGGTGCGGGTCAGCTCCTCTTCGGGGCCTTCCAGGCACATCCTCCTCAGCGACCATCCGAGCACACGGTCGGCTTCGGATCCGAGGAGGTCGGGACGCAGCTCGAAGAGCTCGGCGCCCATCCCGACGAACTGGGAGCCCTGTCCGGGAAACAACGCTGCGTACGGCATGGTGGAAGGCGGCCGAGATTACCCGTCAGCGTTCGAAGATCGCCGCCACCAGCCGGTCGACGTCGCTCCGGTCCACGTCCCGGTGGGTGACCAGGCGCCACACTCCCCCTCCCAGAGGCGGGTTGACCTTGATGCCGGCGGCCTCCACCGACGACAGGACCTCCCGGAACGGGCGGGGCAGATGGTCGACCACGACGTTGACCATGTTGGTCTCGACCGTGCGGGGATCGACCGCCTCGGGTGCATGGTCGGCGATCCTCTCCGCCAGGTAACGGGCCAAGGCATGGTCCTCCTCCAGCCGTTTCCGCTCCCGCAGCGCCACCCGGGCAGCGGCCGCCACCACCCCGACCTGGCGCATCCCACCGCCCAGCATGCGACGCAGGTAACGGACTTCGGCCATCGTGTCGGCGTCGCCGCACAGGACCGACCCGATCGGCGCACCCAACCCCTTCGAGAAGCAGAAACCGACGGTGTCGACGCCTTCGGTGAGCCGCTCGGGCTCCACCTGGAGGGCGACCGCCGCGTTGAACAGCCGGGCCCCGTCGAGATGGATTCGTAACCCGTGACGGCGGGCCTCGGCGTTCCCGGCGTCCATCACCTCGGGTGGAACGACCCTGCCTCCGGACATGTTGTGGGTGTTCTCCCAGACCAGGAGGCTCACCCTGGGGAAGAACCGCCCGGCCGCCCGCATCACCACCTCGATCTGGTGGGGTTCGATCCTTCCTGCCGGGGCGTGCACCGTCCGGAACCCGACCCCGGACAGGGCGGAAGCCGCTCCCCTCTCGAAGTTCCGGACGTGAGCACCTTCGTCGCAGAGGACCTCGTCACCCGGACGGGTGTGCACCATGACGGCGAGCTGGTTGGCCATGGTTCCGGTGGGAACGAACACCGCCGCCTCCTTGCCGACCACCTCGGCTGCTTCCTCTTCGAGTCGGTTGACGGTGGGGTCGTCCCCGTAGACGTCGTCGCCGACCTCGGCCTCGGCCATGGCCCGTCGCATCTCCGGGGTTGGGCGGGTCACGGTATCCGATCTGAAGTCGGCCAGGCCGTCGGGAAAGGCCATCGACCGGGAAGGCTAATCGTTCCGGCTATCCCGGCTTCAGGCTCCCAACATGCGCCGGATGCCCCTCACCGCCTGGGAGATCCGATGCTCGTTCTCGACCAGAGCAAACCTGACGTGTCCGTCGCCGCTGGGACCGAAGCCGATCCCGGGACTCACCGCCACCTTGGCTTCTTCCAGCAGCCGGAAGGCGAAGCGGAGCGAACCTTCCTCCTGGTAAGGCTCGGGGATGGGAGCCCAGACGAACATGGTGCCTTGCGGCCGGTCGACCTTCCATCCCGCCCGGTTGAGACCGTCGACCAGCACGTCACGCCGGGAGCGGTAGATCGCGTTGACCTGATCGACGAACCCGTCTCCTTCGTTGAGGGCGACGATCGAGGCGATCTGGATGGGCTGGAAGGTGCCGTAGTCCAGGTAGCTCTTGAGTTTGGCCAGCGCCTCGACGATCCCTCGGTTTCCGACCAGGAAACCCATCCGCCAGCCGGCCATGGAATGGCCCTTGGTGAGGGTGTACAGCTCCACCCCCACGTCCTTGGCGCCCGGCACCTCGAGCAGAGACGGAGGCTGGTAGCCGTCGAACCCCAGATCGGCGTATGCGAAGTCGTGCACCACCACCGTGTCGTTCTCCTTGGCGAAGGCCACCAGCCGTTCGAAGAAGGACAGGTCGACGCAGCGGGTGGTCGGATTGTGGGGAAACGAGACGATGATCACCCGGGGTCTGGGCCAGCTCGACTTGAAGACGGCCCGAAGGATCTCGAAGTAGTCGGCGTCGGCCTCCACCGGCACTCTCCTCACCTCGGCGCCGGCCAGAACCGGTGCGTACACGTGGATCGGGTAGGAGGGCTCGGGAACCACCGCCGAGTCGCCGGGCTGGACGAGAACCCACATCAGGTGGCTCAGTCCTTCTTTGGCGCCGATGGTGGAGATCACCTCGGTCTCCGGGTCCAGTTCCACCCCAAAGCGGCGCCGGTACCTGTCGGCCACCGCCTTGCGAAGGTTGGGCAGCCCCCGGGACACCGAGTAACGGTGGTTCCGGGGGTTGCGGGCCGCTTCGCACAGCTTCTCGACCGCGAAGCCGGGAGAAGGGAGGTCGGGGTTGCCGAAACCCAGGTCGACTATGTCTTCGCCCCGCCGTCGAGCCGCCAGCTTGGCTTCGTTCACCTGGGCGAACACGTAGGGGGGAAGGTGCCCTATCCGCCTGAACTCCATGACGGGCTCAACGATACAGCCGGCCGAGCACCTCCCGATGGAACATCCGCCAGCGCTCCGGCCGGTTGGGCAGTATGGACACCACCGCCACGTCGATTCCCAGCTGGAAGGTCTCGGCGAGCCGGCGGGCCACCTCGGGATAGGTGCCGGCGATGGCAGGCGGTGTTCTCCGGGCATCCAGCAGCCGTTCCAGCTCCCCACGGTCCCCCGCCGCCACCACCGCTCCACCCCAACTGAGGGTCAGATCGGGTCTCCTCTCCCTGAACCATCCGACCAACTCGCCGAGGCGCCGAAGGTCGATTCCCCACCCGTTCCAGCCGTCCGCCCGGGCGACCGCCAGCCGTCGGATCTGCGGGTGGGTGCCGCCCACCCATATGGGAACTCGGGGAGCCAGGGACCTCACCCGTTCGATGGTCGACTCCACCGACGTGATCCGTTCGGCGAGGGAGCCGCCTTCGAGGCCGAAGCGGCGCTGCTCGTCGCGGCTGCGGGAGTCTCCGCTACCCAGACCGAGCACGAAACGCTCCGGTCCGACCGCGGTCACCGTAGCGGCGATCGCGGCCGAGATGACCGGGCCACGGAGCGGAGCCCGGAGCACCAGGGATCCCACGCCACCGCCCTTGGCGGCCAGCGCACCGAGAACCGACGTCAGCTCGAAGATGGGTCGCCGCGGGTCGCCGAGGGGAACGAGATGGTCGAAACAGAAGACGCCTTCGAGCCCCGCCTCGTTCGCGAAGTCGGCCGCGGCGAACACCAACCGCGGATCCTCGGTGAACTGCGGGGCGGTCATCCACAGCCTCACCCCGACAGCCTGGCCAGGAGGAAGCGAAGCGGGCGGGGTATGAGACCGGCTCCGAAGTCCAACACCGTGCGGACCAGTTCGAGCAGGTCGTGCGAACCGTCCCAGTGCTCCAGGACGACTTCGTCCCCGGCCGCTTCGATCAGGCGGTGAACCGCGTACACCACGAGGAACAGGTCGTCGATCTGGCCGACGACGGGTAGCGCGTCGGGGATCAGGTCGATGGGTACGACCAGGTAGGCGAGGATCGCACCCACCACCACCTTGGTGCGGCGGGGAACCCGCGGGTCCTTCAGCAGCCTGGTCAACAGCTTGATCAGCGCGGGGACGACGGTGACGGCGTCCCGGAGCTGCAAGGTTCGGTCGGTCATCGGTCCTCCTCGGTGAGCACGGCCGCCCCGACGGCAGCGGCCCACCGAGTGAACCTGGCCGCCGCCACCGGCGGTATGCGACGATACGGTAGGCCACCGAGCTCGGTGATCAGACCTCGACCGACCGCCTCCAACAGTGGCTCTTCGACCACACCTCCCGCCACCACCACCTTGGCCGGGTCGAACACCAGGATCAGGTTCGCCAGGCCCCGGGCCAGTCGTCGTCCCACCTGTTCGACAGCCAGGAGGGCCGACTCGTCGCCGCGGGCGGCAGCCGCCAGCACATCGGATGCGTGCCGGCCGGGACCGAGCAGTTTCGACGCCGCCTGGTCGAGAACCCGACCCGACCCGCTCGTCTCCCAGCATCCGACCCGACCGCAGTCGCAGGTGGTCTCACCCCCGAGGTACATGTGTCCCGCCTCCCCGGCCAGGCCCGACCCCCGGTAGAGGCGGCCGTCGGCGATGATCCCCAGCCCGATGCCGGTCCCGACCGAGAGCACCAGAGCGTCGGAAACCCCGACCGCGGCCCCGTGGCGCACCTCGGCCACGGCGGCAGCGTTGGCGTCGTTCTCGACCACCACCTCCCTCCCGAGACGCCCCGCCACCACACCGGGGAAGCGAGGGTCGACGTCCGAGGTGTGGGGCCCCCACAGGAAACGGCCGTTCTCCACCAGACCGGCCATCGCGATCCCGACCGAGGACACCTCGAACCGGTCGACCAGTCCCGCCACCATCTCGACGAGGTCGCCGCCCCGGGGTTCGGCTCCCCGGTCGACGATCCGTGATCCGTCCCAGCAGACCCACTTGACGAAGGTTCCCCCGACGTCGACGCCCAGCCGTTTCACTCCACCTCGATGTCGATCCTGCGGACCGTCTCCTCCTCGGTCTGTTTCCGGGATCGGCTCAGTTCGTCGAGGAGAGCCTCCACCGCTTTGAGGCCTTCGATCCCTGCCTTCACGAGGTGTACCAGCGCCCGCCGGGTGCCCCGCCGGAGCGCATCCAGGGTGTCGTCGCTCATGCGCTGTCCCTCCGCCGCCGACGCCTGGAGGGACCGAACCGGACGGTCAACACCCCGTCCCTGAGCTTCGCCCCGGCGACTTGGCGTTGCCGCAACGAGTCGGGAAGGACCAGCGACCGCCGGTATGGACCGATCTCTATGTAGAGCTCGGCTCCCTTCATGAACACCTCGATGTCTTCCCGGTCGGCGAAGGGGACCTCCATCTCGACGTGGACTTCGTCGCCGGCCTCCACCATGCGGAAGAGCCGGTGGGCCCGGAAGTCGAACACCGGATCCCGGTCGCCGTACAGCTCGGCTGCGAGGAGGCGAAGACGGTCGATGCCGACCATCTCGTCGTCGAACAGCCGCAGCCGCAACCGAGGCACCTCGGAGAATGCGGTGTCGATCGTCTGCAGGTGGGCTCGCTGGATCTCCCGCCAGCGGGAGAAGTAGGGGTCGGACACCTGGTCGGGGAGGATCCGGTTGACCACCACCCCGTCGACCCCGTAGGAGAAGAGACCCAGATACGTGTAGGTGCGCCGGGCCTCGTCGATGACCATCTTCTCGGGATTGACGACCAGCCGGGCGGTGGTCACCTCGGGGTCGCCCAGGAGCACCTTCGCCTGCTCGATGCCGGCGAACACCGACTGGGCCGCCTGGAACACCTCGTCCTCGGGCAGGGGGATGTCGGTGAAACGCCCGAGGATGGGCCGGGCCGCCCGCAGGATGCGGCGCTCGGCCGGCATGATCCTCTCGAAATACCAGGACAGCACCTCGGGAAGGCTGAGCAGACGGAGGGTCTCCGCGGTCGGGGCGCAGTCGACCACGATGGCGTCGTAGCGGCCGGAACGCGCGTTGCGGTTCACCTCGAGGAGGGCGAACAGCTCGTCCATGCCGGGGAAGACGAGGAACTCCTCTGCTTCCAGGCCGCCCACCCCACCCCAGTCGAACACGTCCATCAGCTGGTCGCGGATGGTTCCCCAGTGTCGCTCGAGCTGCACCTGGGTGTCGATCTGCTGTGCTTCCAGACTCTCGGTCAGGGCCGTCGGTTCGTCTCCCAGCCGGGCGGCGAAAGCGTCACCCAGCGAGTGGGCCGGGTCGGTGGAGGCCACCAGGGTGCGGTGACCCAGATCGGCCGACGCCAAGGCGGTGGCCGCGGCGACGGTGGTCTTGCCCACCCCCCCTTTCCCGGTGACGAGGACGATGCGCATGGTCGCCTCAGCGGGCAGCCAGCTCCTCGACCCGACGTCGCAGGCCCCTCAGGGCGGTGCCGACGACCTGTTTCTCGGCCTGGCGTCGCAGGAAACCGGGAAGGCTGAATCGGGGTCTGGCTTTGAGGGCGTACACCACCTCGGTGCGTCCCTCACCGATGTCTCGAAAGGTGTACGAGCCGACGAGCTCCTCGAGGTCGGGTCCGGGTTCGGCTTCCCACTCGATTCGGTGGGGCGGGTCGTATGTGTAGCGGAGGACGTAGCGGATCGCCTTGACCCCGGCGTCGACCTCGAACCGGGCCCGGCGGGGCCGGCCCTCCTGGTCGACCTCGAGGACCTCGGTGGATCGTACGCCGGTCGCCCATTCCGGATAGGCGGCGACGTCCGCCGCGACCTGGAAACAGGCTTCGGCCGGGGCGTCGATCTCGATGGTCTGGACGGTTCCCTCGGCCATCCAGCGGGATGCTAGCCCGACCGGTCAGGGAAACCGCACGGGCCGTTTGGTGGCCCGGAAGTAGCCGACGTTTCGGCATCTGGTGCGTCCGACCCTCCAGCAGAGCGCCTGGGGCTGGTGCACGTCCCCGAAGAAGTGGTAGCGGGGCTGGGTGTCGAGCAGGTAGTCGAGGATCGGTCTGGAGGCCCTCTCCAGCCTTCCGGTCACCACGTCCCGGTGCAGCGGCGGCACCGCGGGCGGCAGGTGAGAGCACAGGACGTCTACCTTCCCCAGGCCGGCCAGCTTGGCCTCCATGTCCCGGTCGCTGACCTCCCCGGCCGCTCCCAGGGGGGTCGAGATGCCTCCCCCGACGAACCCGATCCGGAACCCTTCGATCTCGACGACCTCACCGTCGACGAACCGGGCGGTGGGGGGCAGCAGCTCGCGCAGTAGGTGGGGTCGGTCGACGTTCCCGTAGGTCACGTAGGCCGGGCAGTCTCCCAGAGCCTCGGCTACCTCTTGGTACTGCCGCCGGGCCGCAGCCTCGAACGCCTCGGCGGTCTCCTCGATCCGATCGGCCACCTTCTCCCGCCACAACCGCCGCATCAGCGCGTAGTCCCCCGCGGCCCGGGCCTTGGCGGTCTCCCGGGCGAAGTCGATACCCAGCACTTCGGCGGTCATTCCTTCCCCGGTGCGGTAGTCGACCAGGTTGAGGAGGTCGCCCAGGATCAGCAACACCTCACCGGAGGCCGCCACCTCGGCCAGCGCGTCGAACGCCCCGTGCACGTCGGAGACGATCAGCAACCCTCACTCCTCCGGCACGAAGCGTCCGGCCCACCACACGGCCAGTAGGCAGCCGAGGACCGCCGCTCCCAGAGCCACGGGCCAGGTGAAGTCCCGGGGTGAGAACTCGGCCGACATGCCGGCCATCCCGAAACCGACCGCCCCGGCGACCACCCGGCGTCCCCGAAGTCCGAGCCGGAGTTCCGGGTCGATCCCCGGACGGGAGAGGGCGTCGGCCAGGCTCCGAAACAGGATCCACCCGACGAGACCCACCACCCCGAGGACGAGCACCACCGCGTAGATCTTCACCATGGCGGACTCACCCGGTGACGGCCCCTTCGTCGGCGGACCCGACCAGTTTGGCGTACTTGGCCAATGCTCCGGACGTGTATCGGGGCGGGTGGGGTTTCCAGTCGGCCCGGCGGGCCTCCAAGGTCTGTTGGTCGACGAGCAGGTCGAGGCGACGGGCCGGGATGTCGACCCGGATGCGGTCTCCTTCCTCCACCAGACCCAGCGGCCCCCCTACTTCGGACTCGGGGGACACGTGACCTATGCACAGACCGGTGGTCCCCCCCGAGAACCGACCGTCGGTGACCAACAAGACGTCCTTGCCGAGTCCGGCTCCCTTGATGGCAGCGGTGATCTGGAGCATCTCCCGCATGCCCGGCCCTCCCTTGGGACCCTCGGTTCGGATCACCACCACGTCCCCCGGGGAGATCCGGTGGGCGAACAGGGCCTCGAGCGCAGCCTGCTCACCGTCGAACACCCTGGCCGGACCTTCGAAGGTCTCCAGGTCGATGCCGGCGATCTTCACCACTGCTCCCCGGGGAGCCAGCGAGCCGTAGAGCACCGCGATCCCGCCCTCGGGAGCCAGCGGGTCACGGGGGTGCCGCACCACGTCCTGGTCGGCGGGGAAGTCGACGTCGGCCAGGTTCTCGGCCATGGTGCGTCCGGTCACGGTCAGGGTGTCCCCGTGGAGGAGTCCCTCTTCGAGCAGCGCTTTGAGCACCACCGGCACCCCGCCTATCCGGTCGATGTCGACCATGTGGTAGCGGCCGAACGGTTTGAGATCCCCGATGTGGGGGGTGCGGCGACTGATCCGGTCGAAGTCGGACAGGTCCAGGTCCACTCCGGCTTCCCGGGCGATGGCGAGGAGGTGCAACACCGCGTTGGTCGAGCCGCCCAGCGCCATCACCGTGGTGATGGCGTTCTCGAACGCCGGGCGGGTCATGATCTGCCGGGGACGGATGTTGGCTTCGAGCAGCTTCATGACCGCCCGACCGGATGCCACCGCGTATTCCTCGATCCGAGGGTCGACCGCCGGGACGGAGGCGGAGCCTGGAAGGCTCATGCCGATGGCCTCCCCTACCGAGGCCATGGTGTTGGCGGTGAACATGCCGGCGCAGGAGCCGGCACCCGGGCAGGCCGCCTTCTCGATCCCTTCGAGCTCGGAGGGGTCCATCCGCCCTTCGGCCACCGCCCCGATCGCCTCGAACACGTCGACTATCGAGATGTCCCTGCCCCGGTATCGACCGGGAAGGCTCGAACCGCCGTAGAGGAACACCGCGGGCAGGTTGGTGCGGGCCGCCGCCATGAGCATCCCGGGAAGGGACTTGTCGCACCCGGCGATGGTCACCATGCCGTCGAACCGCTCGGCGTGCATGACCAGTTCGACCGAGTCGGCGATGACCTCCCGGGAGACCAGCGAGGCCCTCATTCCTTCATGGCCCATCGAGATGCCGTCGGAGACGGCGATGGTGGTGAACACCAGCCCGACTCCGCCCTCCTGGCGGACGCCCTCCTTGGCCTTCTCGCAGAGGAAAGGCCCGGTCACGTTGCAGGGAGTCACCTCGTTTCCGGCAGACACCAACCCGATCTGCGGCTTCGAGAAGTCCTCGTCGGTGAGGCCAACCGCCCGTAGCATCGCCCGGGCGCCGGCCTTGGCGTAACCCTCGGTGACGTCCTGGGAGTGGATCTTCTGTGGCATGCTCCGAGGTTAGACCCGCCGACCCGCCCGACCGTGGGGCTAACCTCCTGCGGTCGTGGTCCCCGTACTCCCCATCGTTCCCTTCGAGGTTCCGGCCGGCTTCGAGAGGCTGGTCGAGATGGCCTACGACCTCTGGTGGTCTTGGTCCCCGGAGGGCCGGGACCTGTGGGCCAGTCTCGATCCGGTCGAGTGGGAGAGGACCCACAATCCGGTTCATCTCCTCGCCTCGATCGAACCGACCCGGTGGGAGCAGATCCGCAACTCGGAGGTGGTTCTCGACCGATACCACGCCGCCCTCGACGCCTACGACTGGTACCACAACCGGGAAACCTGGTTCGACCGGGCTCCGAACAAGCCGTCGGGGCCGATCGCCTATCTGTGCACCGAATATGGGGTGCACGACACCCTCCCCATCTACTCGGGGGGACTCGGAATCCTGGCCGGCGACCATGCCAAGTCGGCGTCGGACATGGGGATCCCCCTGGTGGCGGTGGGGCTGCTCTACCGCCGGGGGTATTTCCGCCAGGAGATCGACCTGGACGGCGAACAGCAGCACTTCTACCCGGTGCTCGATCCCCGCCAGCTCCCTCTGCTGCCGGTGGCCTCCCCCACCGGAGGACAGCTCCGGGTGGGGATCGAGTTCCCCGGACGAACCGTCCACGCCGCGGTGTGGCGGCTACAGGTCGGTCGGGTTCCCGTCCTGCTGCTGGACACCGACATCCCCGAGAATCACCCCGCGGACCGTCCGATCACCCATCAGCTCTACGTGGCCGGACGGGAGATGCGTTTCTGTCAGGAGCTGGTGTTGGGGGTGGGCGCGGTTCGGGCCCTGGCTGCGCTGGGGATCGAACCGGCGGTCTGGCACGTCAACGAGGGACACGCCGCGATGAGCGTGTTGGAGAGGGCTGCCCGACTGGTCGAAGCCGGAGAGACTCTCGAGAACGCCCGGGAGAGGATCCGCAACCAGACGGTGTTCACGCTCCACACCCCGGTGCCTGCAGGAAACGAGGTGTTCGAACGGGGCCTGGCCGCCAAGTACCTGGGACCGTGGGCCGCCCGCATGAAGGCCGACCTCGAGGAGCTGCTGGGTCTCGCGTCGGACGGGGCCGGCGATCGGTTCGATCTCGGTGCCCTCGCCATCCGCTTCGCCCGGGTCACCAACGGCGTCTCCCGCCGTCACGGTGAGGTGGTGACCGCCGACTGGCAGCATCTGATCGGCGGGCCCGCCCAGGCGGTGACCAACGGGATCCACACTCCGACCTGGATAGGTCGGGAGGCCGGCGCCCTGTTGGTCCGCAAGGTCGGACGGTCGTGGCCCACCCGTCTCCTCGAGAACCCCGACCTGGTGGAGGAAGCGAGGTCCCTGCCCGACTCCCAGATCTGGAGCATGCACCGGCGCCGCAAGGAGCTGTTCCTGACCTATGCCCGGGAACGGATCCGCACCCAGCTGGCTCGTCTGGGTGCCGCCCCCGACGAGCTGCGGGCCGTCGACCAGCTCCTACCCGCCGACCGCCTCACCCTCGGTTTCGCCCGTCGTTTCGCCACCTACAAGCGGGCCACTCTCATGTTCTCGGACACCGCCCGGCTGGAGTCGATCCTCACCGACCCCCAGAGACCCGTCCAGATAGTGATCGCGGGCAAGGCGCATCCCGCCGACCGTCACGGTCAGGAGTTCGTCCGTAGGATCGCCGAGTTGGCCGCGTCCCCTTCGTTGCGGGGATACGTGGTGATGTTGGAGGACTACGACGCCCGGATGGCCCGGTACATGACCCAGGGAGTCGACGTGTGGGTGAACAACCCTCGGCCGCCGCTGGAAGCGAGCGGCACCTCGGGTATGAAAGCCGCCATCAACGGGACGTTGAACCTGTCGGTGCTCGACGGCTGGTGGGTGGAGGGATTCAACGGGAAGAACGGATGGGTGTTCGGGTCGGCCGAACCCAACGGCGACTGGGAACAGGCCGACGCGGCGGATGCGGCCGCCTTCTACGACGTCCTGGAGAACGAGGTGGTGCCGCTCTACTACGACCGTGATCCGGACGGGGTCCCGGTCGGTTGGACCGAGCGGATGAAGGAGTCGATCGTCTCGACGTTGGTCAGGTTCTCGGCTCACCGGATGCTGAAGGACTACTGGGAGATGGCCTACCTGCCGCTGGGCACGGGTCTGTTCGAGAGCTGAGCCAGAGCGGCCGACGCCTCGTCCCGCACCTCGGCCGAGGGATCGTCCGAGGCCAGTTCACTCAGCCGGCTGCGAGCCCGGGCTCCCCCCAGCTTGGCCATGGCCCACGCCGCATGACCGCGGAGCAGCGGGTCGGGATGCCGGGTGTAGGCGACCACCAACGGAAGATGGCCTGCGTGGCCGACGTTTCCCAACGCCACCAGGGCGTTCCTCCTCAGGTAGGCCGGTCGCCTGCCCGGCAGGTAGAACCTGCCGAACCGGGCGAGGAGCTCTTCGTCGGTCGAGGTGAGGAGCTCGACCAGATCCACCCCTCCCCGTTCCGTCCGGGCGGTGGACTCGATGCGCTTCCCGGGGGGACAGGCTTCGAGGCAGTCGTCACACCCGTACACCCGGTCGCCTACCGCTTCCCTCAGCTCACGGGGGATGGGTCCGGGGAGCTGCAGGATCGCGGCGAGGCAGCGGCGGGCGTCCATGACCCCGGGGGCGATCAGGGCGCCGGTGGGGCAGGCGGGTAGACAGGCGGAACATCGTCCACAGGACCGTGCCGTAGCGCCGGACACCGGCAGCTCGGCGTCGGTCACCACCGAGCCGAGCAACGTCCACGGTCCGAACCCGGGGACGAGCACCATCGTGTTCTTGCCCCACCATCCGACGCCGGCGCGCACCGCCGCGGCCCTGTCCACCAGGCGGTTGTCGTCGCACAACACGACCGCCCGCCGGCCATGCCGCCTGAGCACCTCGGCGATCTCCGTCAACCCTCGGCGGAGTGGCCGGTAGTGGTCGTCGGTTGCGAACCGAGCGACCCGACCCTGGCCCGGCCGTCGGTCGGGGGGACGACCCGCCTCCGGCAGATAGGGGTACGCTCCGACCACGATCCGTCGGGCCCAGGGAAAGTGAACCCGGACGTCGGTGGACCGTCCGGGACGCCGATAGGTGAAGGTGAGACCCGCCGACAGTCCCAGGGCCTTGCGCTCTTCGATGACCGAACGGGTCTCCCGGAACGGCTCGGCGTCGCATATCCCGACCCTGAGTCCCGCTTCGACGCCGACCTGCCGTACCAGACGGGCCAGCCCGGTTTCGTCCATGTCCGGCAGGCTAGGCGGACCTGGTAGCCGGCGGGTCCCGGGGCACCAGGCGCAGCCTGGGGATCATTCCTTCCTCGGCCAGGATCCGGAGGGCCCGGAACTCGTCGTCGGCCAGCTCCGAGGTGCCCCCGTCGACCAGGTGTCCGACGACGCAGTCGGCGCATGCGTCGGTGTTCTGCATCCGGCAGGTGTCACAGTCGATAAGCATGCCCTCAACCTACGGGCCGGGTGTGACACGTTTCGCGGGACCGACCTGGCGGCGGGGCCCCCTAACCTCCCCGGGCCCACTCGGCCACCGCTTCGGACCACACCCCGATCGCGCCCTTGGCCTCGGTGGCCTCCCGCACCGCCCGATCGCTGGTCGCCACCGCCGTATCGGGCCCTGCGAGGAGGACCAGGGCCTCGTCGGCCGACGGTTCGAACCTCACCGTCAGTCCGGGCTGCACCGTCTCGGAGGATGCGTCATCCGAGGTGTCGAACACCACCACCACTCGCAGCCGGCCCCGGCCCGCGGCGAGGAGCCGGCGCGCCACCGCCAACACGTCGGCCCTTTCCCCCTCGCCGAGCTGGTGAGCCAGGTTGTAGCCGTCGATCAGCAGGACCCCGACGACGCCTCCGGAGAGGAGCCAGTCGACCATCTCGCTACGGTCGGGCCGCAGACCCTGGGGTCGGGGGGCCGGCCCACCCGGCGGGGGGTCGACGGGCTCCGGCCCGGCGACGCCGAGGCTCTCGGCCAGCACGTCGAGTGTTCGGGCGGTCTCGATCGGTGAGCCACGTCCGAACACCACTGGGTCCCGTTCGGGGGGCGGGGAAGCCGACGGTCTGGGGCTGCGCCGGGCCGCTCTTCTGAGTTCGTCTGTCTCCTCGCGGGCAGCGGCGAGCTCGGCGCGGACCGAGGCGACGGTGTCCTCGAGGCTCCGGATCCGGCTGTCGGCCTCGGCCAGTCTGGCACGGAGGCGTCGGTTCCCCTCCTCTAGTTCACGGGTCTCCTCGGACCCCTTCCTTCCCAACGCGTCCCTGGCGTCGGAGAGTTCCCTCCGCAGCTCCCGCACCTGATCCTGGAGCCGCTGGTTCTCCTTTTCGAGCCGCTCGAACCGGTCTCTCAGGCGTCGACTCGCCTCGTCGGCCACCGCGGCCGCCACCGTCGTTCTCCACCCGGGAGGACGTTCCAGGAAGATCCTGGCCGGTCCGTCCGCGGTGATCTCCTCGGCGGTCTTCTCCTGGAGCCACGCCGACGACTCGACTTCGGTCAGCAACGTCACCAGGAGGGGAGGTGGGAGTCGGCGGCCGGCGTGACGCGCGACACGGCGAAGCGGTGGAGGCACCTGGTCCGGTTCCATCCGCTGGAGGGCCCTCCTGGCGGCCGCCACCACCTGCCCCAGGACGTGGCCAACCACCTCCGCCCCGTATTGACGTACGAGGAACTCCACGCGATACTGTTCGTCCACCATATGAAGCCGACCTACACCATCCTCGTACTTCCGTAGCGCACACGCCGTCGGCGTGTGCGCTGCCAGACCCTCCCCACCGGGAGGGTTTTTCGTTGGCAAACCTAACGGAGCAGACACGATGACAGACAAGATCACCGGAGCCCAAGCCCTGATCAGAGCGTTGGAACACGAAGGCGTCGACGTCGTGTTCGGCGTGCCGGGCGGAGCGATCCTGCCGGCCTACGACCCGCTCCTGGACAGTCCCATCCGTCACGTCCTCGCCCGACACGAGCAGGGGGCCGGCCACATGGCGGAAGGCTATGCGTGGGCCACCGGGCGGGTCGGGGTGTGCATCGCCACCTCCGGCCCTGGCGCCACCAACCTGGTGACTCCCCTGGCCGATGCCTTGATGGACTCGGTTCCGATCGTGGCGATCACCGGCCAGGTCCCCACCGGGGCGGTGGGGAACGACGCCTTCCAGGAGGCGTACACCACCGGGATCACCATGCCGGCCACGAAACACAACTACTTCGTCACGTCGCCCGACGAGATCCCCGAAGTGGTGCACCAGGCCTTCCACATCGCCTCGACCGGCCGGCCGGGCCCGGTGCTGATCGACTTGCCCAAGGACGTGTTGAACGCCGAAACCCGGTGGCACGAACCCGAAGAGCTCAACCTGCCGGGCTACAAACCCACCTATGAGGGTCATCCCCTCCGGGTGCGGGAGGCGGTGGAGCTGATCGAAAAGGCGGAACGGCCGGTCCTCTACGTGGGTGGCGGCGTCATCAAGGCGAACGCCTCCGACGCCCTCCGTCGGTTCGCCGAGATGACCGACGTCCCCGTTACCACCACCCTGATGGCGCGGGGGGCCTTCCCCGACGACCATCCCCTCGCCCTGGGCATGTTGGGTATGCACGGCACCTACACCGCGACCACCGCCGTGCAGCGCTGTGACCTGCTCATCGCGGTGGGAGCCCGTTTCGACGATCGGGTCACCGGCAATCCGGCCACCTTCGCGCCTCACGCCAAGGTGATCCACATCGACGTCGACCCGGCCGAGATCGGAAAGGTGAGGGTCCCCGAGGTGCCGATCGTGGGGGACGCCGGCCGGGTGTTGTCCCAGCTGATGGAAGCCTGGGGTGCCCGGGAGGCCCCCGACCGGAGCGCCTGGAAGGAGACCCTCCGGCGGTGGCAGCGGGAGTTCCCCCTCACCTACCACCAGGACCCGGACGGACCGATCAAGCCGCAGTACGTCATCGAGGAGCTGGCGCGGCTGACCGGCGGAGACGCCATATTGGTCGCCGGGGTGGGACAGCACCAGATGTGGGCGTCCCAGTACTGGCGGTTCTCCGAGCCGCGCAGATGGATCAACTCCGGGGGTCTGGGCACGATGGGGTTCTCGATCCCCGCCGCGGTGGGAGCCAAAGCCGGTCGACCCGACGACCTGGTATACGCGATCGAAGGTGACGGCGGGTTCCAGATGACCTGCCAGGAGCTGATAACCGCAGCAGCCGAAGGCCTCCCCATCAAGGTGGCCCTGTTCGACAACGGCGCCCACGGCATGGTCGTCCAGTGGCAGCGCTTGTTCTACGGGGGACGGCTGTCGGCTTCGCTGCTGGGCGGGGAGGTCGACTACGTCAAGCTGGTCGAGTCGATGGGCTGCGCCGGTCTGCGGGCGGAGTCGCCCGACGAGGTGGCTCCGGCGATCGAGAAGTCGCTGTCGATCAACGACCGACCGGTGGTGATCGACTTCAAGGTCGACCTCGACGAGATGGTGTTCCCCATGGTTCCGGCCGGAGGCTCCAACGACGACGTGATCGTCGGTCCCGGAGGTGGCCCGGTCGCTCCCGCCTCGGACCTTCCGTGAGGTGATGAGATGAGCAAACACACGCTGTCGGTGGTGGTCGAGGACAAGCCGGGGGTCCTGGCCCGGGTGTCCTCCCTGCTGGCCCGCCGGGGGTTCAACATCCACTCGTTGGCGGTCGGCCCCTCCCACGAAGAGGGACTCTCGAGGATGACGATCGTGGTGGACGCCCCCGAGTTGGAACAGGTCAAGAAGCAGCTCCACAAGCTGATCAACGTGGTGAAGATCACCGAGCTGGACCCGGACCAGAGCATGGAACGGGAGATCATGCTGGTGAGGGTGGCGGCACCACCCGGCCGGCGATCCGAGGTGCTCGAGGTGGCCGCCATCTTCAAGGCGGTGGCGATCGACGTGGGGGCCTCGTCGATCTGCTTCCAGGTGACGGGACCACCCAACAAGATCAACGATTTCCTCGAGTTGGTACGACCCTATGGTGTGGTCGACCTCGTCAAGTCGGGGCGGGTGGCTCTGGCGAGGGAACCGAAGACGACCAGACAGAGACTGAAGGCGGTGTGACGTTGACGGCGAAGATCTACTACGACGCGGATGCGGACCCCTCGGTGATCAAGGGTCGCCGGGTGGCGGTGATCGGGTACGGGAGCCAGGGCCACGCCCACGCCTGCAACCTGCGGGATTCCGGGGTGGACGTGGTGGTCGGCCTGCGTGAGGGTTCGGCGAGCAGGGCCAAGGCCGAAGCCGACGGCCATCGGGTCATGTCGGTCGCCGAAGCGGCCGACTGGGGCGACGTGGTGATGTTGTTGGTGCCCGATCAGTACATGGCGGACCTGTACCACGCCGAGGTGGCCGATCGTCTCCAGCGTGGAGACGTCCTCATGTTCGCCCACGGGTTCAACATCCATTTCGGCGAGATCGTGCCTCCCGAGGACCTGGACGTGGTGATGGTGGCTCCCAAGGGACCCGGCCACCTGGTCCGTCGCACCTACACCGAGGGTTCCGGGGTGCCCTGCCTCCTCGCCGTCCACCAGGACGCGACCGGTCTCGCCAAGCAGATCGGCCTGTCGTATGCGTGGGCTATCGGCGGGACCAGGGCGGGTGTGCTGGAGACCACCTTCAAGGAAGAGACCGAGACCGACCTGTTCGGCGAGCAGGTGATCCTGTGTGGGGGGCTGGCCCAGCTCATCAAGGCGTCGTTCGAAACGCTGGTCGAGGCGGGCTATCAGCCCGAGTCGGCCTATTTCGAGACGTTGCACGAGCTGAAGCTGATCGTCGACCTCCTCTACGAAGGGGGGCTGTCGTGGATGCGGTACTCGATTTCGGACACCGCCGAGTACGGCGACTACACACGGGGATCGCGCATCATCACCGACGAGACCCGCAAGGAGATGAAACGGATCCTGGAGGAGATCCAGTCGGGGGCGTTCGCCCACGAGTGGATGGCGCAGGCCCGGGAGGGGGCGCCGTTCCTCTACGAGCAGCGGGAGCGCAACCGGAGCCACCAGATCGAACAGGTGGGCCGGGAGCTGCGGAAACTGATGCCGTTCCTACAGCCCAAGGAGCCCGAGTGACGGTCGGTACCTCCACCGGAGGCCTGCTCATGCTTCCCCGGCCGGGCGGGGGCCGCTGAGGAACCCGACCCGGCCTGGATCGACGCAACCAGTTCGTCCGCGCCGAACCGAAGGAGTAGCCATGAGCAACGACCGACTGATCATCTTCGACACGACTTTGCGAGACGGGGAACAGGCGCCGGGGATCGCCCTGACCCCCGACGAGAAACTGGCGATCGCCCGGCAGCTCGCCAAACTGCGGGTAGACGTGCTGGAGGCCGGGTTCGCCGCGTCCTCCCCCGGCGATTTCGAGGCGGTGTCCCGGATCGCCCGGGAGGTGAGAGGCCCGGTGATCGCCTCCCTGGCCCGGGCGCATCCCGACGACATCGACCAGGCCTACGACGCCCTCAAGGAGGCGGAGCGGTTCCGGATCCACGTGTTCATGTCCACCTCCCCGATCCACATGGAGAAGATGCTCAGGATGACCCCGGAGGAAGTCCTGAAGGCATCGGTGGAGGGTGTGCGGAGAGCCCGCCGTTACACCGACGACGTGGAGTTCTCCCCTCAGGACGCCACCCGGTCGGATCCGGACTTCATGATCGAGGTGTGCCGCCGGGCGGTAGAGGCGGGCGCGACCACCATCAACATCCCCGACACGGTCGGCTATGCCACCCCCAGCGACTTCGTCGAGCTGATGAAGCGGGTCTATGCCGAGGTGAAGGGTGACCGCGACGACGTCGTCATCTCGGTCCACTGCCACAACGATCTGGGGCTGGCGGTGGCCAACTCCTTGTCGGCGATCCACGCCGGAGCCCGCCAGATCGAGGGGGCGATCAACGGGATCGGTGAGCGCGCCGGGAACACCTCGATCGAGGAGATCATCATGGCGGTCAAGATCCGCCAGGACGTGTTCGGGGTGGAAGTGGGAGCCGACACCCGGGAGCTGTTCGAGACGTCGCGTCTGGTGTCTCGACTGACCGGCTACCCGGTCCAGTACAACAAGGCGGTGGTCGGTCGGAACGCCTTCGCCCACGAGTCCGGCATCCACCAACACGGGGTGCTTCGCGCTAGGGAGACCTACGAGATCATGGACGCCGAGTCGGTGGGTCAGCGCCCGGCCCAGATCGTTCTGGGGAAGCACTCCGGGCGGGCAGGTTTCGCCGATGCGCTCCAGCGGATGGGCATCGTGCTCGAAGAGGAGTCCTTCAACCGGGCCTTCGCCAAGTTCAAGCAGTTGGCCGACCGGAAGGTCCACATCGGTGAGGAGGAGATCCGCGCCATCGTCGAGGACGAGTCGGTGAGCGTCGAAGGTGCCGTCCAGATGGTCGGGATCCACGTGGAAGGCGGACACGACGTCACCCCGACCGCCGAGGTCACCCTGTCGATCAACGGGAAGGTGGAGACCTTCCGCGGTCAGGGAGACGGGATGGTGCACGCCGCCTTCGCCGCCCTCCGGACGGCTTTCGGACTGGACGCCAGGCTGGTCGACTACCGGGTGGTCCCGGTCACCTCGGGGGCCGACGCAATGGCCGAGGTCAACGTGGTGGTCCGGGTGGGTGACGACACCTTCGCGGGCCGGGCGATCAACACCGACGTGGTGGAGGGATCCGCCGAGGCGTTCGTCGAGGCGCTGAACAAGGCGAGATCCGCGGCGGGCTAGGATCGCCCGCCATGTCCTCGACCACCTATCGCCTGGCGATCGTACCCGGTGACGGCGTCGGTCGAGAGGTGACCGCCGAAGCGGTGAAGGCGGTCCGAACCGCGGCCGGGGTGTTCGGCTTCGGGGTCGAGACCGTCGAATACGACCTGGGTGCCGAACGGTGGGTGCGCACCGGGGAGGTCCTCCCCGACTCGGTGGAGGAGGAACTGGATGCCCACGACGCCATCCTGCTCGGAGCGGTCGGGGATCCCCGGGTGCCTCCCGGAGTGCTGGAACGCGGTCTCCTCCTCCGGCTCCGTTTCGACTTCGACCTGTACGTCAACCTTCGACCGGTGAAGCTGTACCCGGGAGTGCCGTCACCGGTCGCCGGGCTCGGCCCGGAGAGGTGCGACCTGGTGGTGGTCAGGGAGAACACCGAGGGCCCGTACGTGGGTGCCGGCGGGGCCCTGCGCCGCGACACCCCCCACGAGATCGCGCTGCAGGAGTCGGTCAACACCAGGTACGGGGTGGAGAGGGTGGTTCGCTACGCCTTCCGGCTGGCGGAGGGCCGGCGCGGGAAACTCACCCTGTGCCACAAGACCAACGTGCTCACCTTCGCCGGGGAGCTGTGGACCCGGGTGGTCGACCTGGTGGCCGCCGAACATCCGGGGGTGGAGACCGACTACGTCCACGTCGACGCGTGCTGCCTGTACCTGATCACGTCACCCGAACGCTTCGACGTGGTCGTCACCGACAACCTGTTCGGTGACATCGTCACCGACCTCGGGGCGGCGGTTCAAGGAGGAATGGGGATAGCGGCCTCCGGGAACATCAACCCCGAGAGGACCCATCCCTCCATGTTCGAGCCGGTCCACGGTTCGGCTCCGGACATCGCCGGGCGGGGATGGGCCAACCCGGTGGCGGCGGTGCTGTCCGCCGCCATGTGTCTCGACCATCTGGGCGAGGCCGCAGCAGCCCGGGCCGTCGAAACGGCGGCCGCGTCGGTCCTGGCCGAGCTCCCCGCCATGGGAGGTCCCCAGATGGGGATGACCACCGCCCAGATCGGAGATCTCATCTCCTCCCGGGTGGAGTCGCGCCCCCAGGGGTGAGCCGGGGAGGCAACACGGGGGGCGGGGGCTCGGGGGGAGGCGGGAACGGCTGCGACGATTCGACTATCCGCATCAGCTCGGCGACGGCCCGTTCGAGCTGTGGATCACGACGTGCCGCGTAGTCGTCGGGGGTGATCTCCACCTCGATGTCGGGGTCGGTCCCGTAGTTCTCGACGCCGTAACCCACATCGGCGAACCAGGTGCCGAACTCGGGCTGGGTGGTCATGGTCCCGTCGACCAGCCAATGCTGCGGCCAGATACCCACCACCCCACCCCAGGTGCGGGTGCCGACGAGGGGACCCAGACGGTGCATCTTGAAACTATGCGAGAAGATGTCTCCGTCGGATCCGGCCATCTCGTTGGTGAGGCAGACCATCGGACCGGCGGGGGCGTCCTCGGGGAACGCCCACGGCTCCCGCCAGCGACTGACCCGGTAGCCGATCCGCCGCTGGATGAGCCGCCGCAACAGCAGCTGGGAGACGTTGCCTCCCCGGTTGAACCTGACGTCGATCACCAGCCCGTCCATCGCCAGTTCGGACAGCCACGACCGGTGGAACTCGGCGAAACCGGCGGGACCCATGTCGGGGATGTGCAGGTAGCCGGCTCTCCCGTCCGACATCTCCCGTACCAGAGCCCGGTTGGTCTCGACCCAGTCGCGATATCTGAGAGGGGTCTCCGATTCGAGTGGAACGACCACCACCTCCCGGGGACGTGACCGGCCCCGGGCCACCCGGAGGGTGACCGGCCGGCCCGCCTTGTCGACCAGCCGGGACTCGGGCGGCGTGTCGGCGGAGAGGGTCACCCCGTCGACCGCCAGGATCCGGTCCCCCGGGCGTACATCGACTCCGGGAGCGGCCAGCGGTGAGACCGCCTTGGGATCCCAAGCATCCCCCGCGGGGATCCGCCGCACCCGCCACGCCCCCCGAGACCACTCCAGGTCGGCTCCCAGGTGTCCTTGCGACCACGCCGGCTCGGGCCGGTAGTCGCCTCCCAACTCGTAGGCGTGCGAGGTCCCCAGCTCACCTTGCATCTCCCAGAGGAGGTCGGAGAACTCCGACCGGGAAGCGACCCGATCGACCAGCGCCAGGTACCGGTCGTGGATCTCGACCCAATCCACCCCGGACATGTCGGCGCTCCAGAAGTGATCCCTCTGAAGCCGCCAAGCCTCCCGGAACATCTGCCGCCACTCCTCACCCGGGACGACCTCGATCCTTATCCGATCTAGGTCGACCCACCCGGTGTCCCGACCCGGAGCGTCCTTGGTGCTCTTGTCGTCTCTCCAGCCGACCGGAACCACCCGAAGCCGCCGGCCGTACCGGATCGCCAGGGTCTTGGCCCCCGGTCGAACCTGGAAGTCGGTGACCCCGTCTGTCACGGTTTCCAGTTTCCCGACCATCAGGTCCCACACCTGGAGCTGTCCCTTGGGAGGCTCGTCGTCGGACCACGACGTCCCCAGACTGCCGGTGAGAGGCTGGAGCAGCATGAACACCTTGTGTTCGGCGGCGCCCAGAGCGGTATAGCGGCCCGGGGGGACGGGGAAAGCCTGGACCCGGTCGGCCAGCCCGTCGAGGTCGATGTCGACCGCCTCGGGAGGCTTCGCCTCGTCGTCGCCTCGGTCGCCGGGCGCGCGGGGTGGCCGGTGGGCGGCCGAGAACGGGGACGGCACGTCCCGGCGGAGAGGGATGAGCATCGGAACCACCGACCTGGGGAATCCGTAGTCGTGGAACACCTGGTCGGCCACCGGGTCGAACACCCGACCGCCCAGGAACAACAGGTACCGACCGGACGGGTCGAAGATCGGCATCCTGTCCCGGAACTGGGGCCGGCCGATCCGATGGACACGCCCGGTGGAGGTGTCGTACAGGAACAGGTTCTGGGTGGTGCGGGTCACCGCCGCGGAGAACGCCAGCCAACGGCCGTCGGGTGACCAGGAGGTCCCGTCTATCCAGGAGTGGGGACTCCGATGGACGAGCCGGGGTCGTCGCCGGCCGGGTTCGACCAGCAGCAGCTCGTGCCGATGGTTGGTGATCGCCACTCGGCTGCCTCCCGGTTGCGGGTCGACCGTCCGGAGACGGCCGAGGTCGCCTTCGATCCGGGTCACTTCGGTTCCGTCGGCCCTTTCCACGACCAGGGCTTCTTCACCGGGCTCGTCGGTGACGGATATGAGGGTCTCGCCGTCGTGGCTCCAGGCGGCCAGGCGCCGTCGATGGGTGGAGGGGGGTCCGTGGCGACGAACGGCCCCCTCCCAGAGGGGCATGGTGAAGGCGCCTCCCCGGGCGACGACCGCCAGCGAATGGCCCCCCGGATGGAGATCGAACGTCTCCAGGTACTTGCCCGGCGGGACGAACCTGCGGTTGCGTTGAGGCCGGGCGGAGGGGACCGTCACCTGGAGGGGTCGTGTCTCGTCGGCCTCCGGGTCGAACAGCCACAGGTCGCCACCGCAGTGGTAGACGATCCGGCGTCCGTCCGTGGAGGGATGGCGGGCGTAGAAGCCCTCGTGGGCGGTGTGCCGCCTCAGCCCGCGTCCGGTAGGGGTGACCGAATACAGGTTGCCGACTCCCTCGTGATCCGAGATGAAGTAGATCCTCCTCCCGACCCACATCGGGTCGGCCACGTTCCCGTCCAGTTGGACCAGACGACGGAAGCTCTCGTCGGGCCTCCGTCTGACCCAGATGCTCCCGACCCGTCCGCCCCGGTATCGCTTCCAGCGGGCCGGGTCGAATGCGTGTCGGCCGATCACCATCCCCCGTCCGTTCGGGGAGAAGGACACGGAGAACGCGGGGCCGACCTGGAGTGGGACGGGTTGGGTCCCGTCGAGGGGGACCGACCACAGGTGGGTCCAGCCGGCGAAAGGCTGGGCGTGGTCGGTGGCGACGAGGACCGAGCCGCCGTCGGGTGACCATCCGGCCACCAGCGACCAGCTCCCGAAATAGCTGAGCCGGCGCGGCGGGCCTCCGTCGGCGTCCATGACGAAGACGTCGAGCCTTCCTTCGTCCCGGGATATGAAGGCGACGAGGCGACCGTCGGGTGAGAACCGAGGCCGCGTCTGGATACCCGGGTTGGCGGTGAGCCTGGTGGCGACCCCACCTTCGACGTCCACCTGCCAGAGGTCGTCTTCGCACACGAACACCACCCGGTCACCCCAGATGGTGGGGTGGCGGTAATAGCCGACTACCGACAAGCTGCCTCCTGGATCGGGGCCACGGTAGCTGCGTCGGATGTGGGGGTCAGGAGGACAGGAACCCGTTGTCCTGCAGCCAATCCCTGGCCACGTCGGCCGGCTCCTGGGCCTCCAACTCGACCCGTCCGTTGAGGTCCAACAGGACGTCGGTGGTGATCAGCGCCGAGATGCTGTCGATAAGATCGACCAGGTCGTCACCGTAGGCGGCGATCACGTCGTCGGCCACCACCGGGACGATGTTCTCCGGGGGGGCGACGTCGTTGGGATCCTCCAAGGCGACGAACCCCTTCTCTTTGATCACCGGCTGGGTGGAGAACAGCAACGCGACGTCGATCTCCCCCGCCTCGAGGGCCGCGATGCGGGCCGACCCTTCGGCGATGCTCTCGAACACGAGGTTGTCCAACCCGTACCGGTCCACCAGACCGGCGTAGCAGGTCGGCCGGTTCTCGCATTCGGGGGGACCACCCAACACGATTTCGCCCAACCCGGCGAGGTCCCCGAGGCTGGTGACCCCGTTCTCCTGGGCGAACGGCCCCGTCACCACGAACACGTTGGTGTCCTCACCCGGTGTCGGTTCGAGCACGGTCATGCCCAACTCGGAGAAGGCTTCCCGGAGGCGTTCCACCGCTTCATCGGTGGCTCCAGGGGCTTCGAGGCCGAACCCGACCACCAAAGACGACCCGACGTACTCGGGTATGAAGTCGATGTTTCCTGCCTCGAGTTCGGGGAAGATCAGCTCCCGGGAGCCGAGGTTGAGCCGACGCTCGACCGGATATCCGGCCTCCTCCAGCGCCTGGGCGTAGATCTCGGCGAGGATCACGCTCTCCGGGAAGTTGAACGAGGCTACCGTGATCGTCGGACCATCCGCCGGTTCGCCATCCGAGGTGCCGCCCGTGCAGGCTGCGGCCACCAGAAAGAGGACGAGGGAAGCCGCCCCGAGGCGTCGGAGTCTGCTCCACATGGGGTTTCCTTTCTGTCGCGTGGGCGCGGGTGCGGGCCTGGGAAAGGCCGCATCCCGTCTGCAACCCTAGAGGGACTCTGGACTATTCCGATCAGACCGCCCGACCGACGGGGCGTTCCCTTCGCATGCGACGCACCCCGGAGGGGACCACCAGACGCTCCGCCGACCTGAAGACGCCCTGCACCCCGAGGGTGAGGACCGCCACCAGAACCGCGCCTGCGAAGGCCTCTACCCGACCTGCCACCCCCTGGGCGAAACCCCTCACGATGTACTGTCCGAACCCGCCTCCGCCCGCTATCACCGCCGCCAGGGGGACGGTGGCCACCACCTGGACCAGGGCGATCTCGACCCCGGCGAGGAGCACCGGCATACCCACCGGCAGTTCGATGCGGGTGATCACCTGGCGTTCGGTGAGTCCCATCCCCCGGGCGGCTTCCACCAGGTGCCGGGGCACTCCGGCGATCGCGGCGTAGGTGTTGGTGAACACGGGAGGCAAGGCGAGGGCGAAGAGTGCGACGGCGGGAGGCCAGAAGCGGAAATCGAATCCGAGGGGAACGAGGAAGACGAAGCTGGCCGCGAGGATCCCGAACGACGGGACCGCCCTCCCCACGTTGACCACCGCGTTGGCCAAGAACGGAAACCGCCGCCGGTGGGCCAGCCACACCGCGGGAGGAACCGCTACCGCCACCGCAGCCGAGGTGGGGGCCAGGGCCAGCCAGAGATGCTCGACGGTGCGGGCGGGGATCCCGTCTCTGCCCACCCAGTGGGAGGCGTCGGTCAGCCAGGCCACGACCTGGCCTATCAGCTCGGTCACGACGCTCCCCTCCACGGACTGAGGATCCGCTGCAACGCCAGCAGACCGAGGTCGAGCAGACCGGCCAACACCGCCGACAGCGCAGCACCGACGACGATCTCGGTGGGGAACCACACCGATCGCCGGAAACCGTCGAGGATGAAGAAACCGAGGCCACCCAATCCGAGGACGGCGGTCACCGTGACCAGACCCACCACGGTCACGGTCGCGATACGCAACCCGGCGACGATGACGGGGAGAGCGAGGGGAAGCTCCACCTCCCAGAAGCGGCGCACCGGTCTGTAGCCCATACCGTCGGCGGCTTCCCGCACCTCGTCGGGGACTCCAGTGATCCCGGTGTAGATGTTCTTGGTGAGGATCAGCACCGTGTAGGTCACCAAGGCGATGAGGCCGTTGGTGAAACCGATCCCCACCAGCGGCTGGAGGAGCACGAACATGGCGAGGCTGGGGATCGTGTACAGGACGCCCCCCAAACCGGTTATCGGTCCGTAGAGGGCCCTCCAACGGATGGCCGCCGCCGCGAGCAGGGAGGACACCACCAGGCCGATACCGACCGCCAACCCGGTGAAAGCGAGGTGCTGGAGGATCCGCTCGCCGATTACGTCGAGGTTGCGGAACACCCAACCCCAGTCGAAGACGGGACGGTCTCCGTTCACTCGGTGATCTCCTCGGCGATCAGATCCACGTCGAGCAGACCCACGTACCTGCCCTGTTCGACCACCACCGCCACCCGGGTGTGGGAGGTGACCACTGCGTCGAGGGCCGCCCGCAGGGAGGTGGATCGGTCGACGGTAACCAGGAAGGGTCGTGTCTCGAGTTCCTCCAGGGTTCCCGTCCCCGGCAGCTCGCCGGAGGCGACCCACCCGACGATCCGGTCACCGTCCAGCACCCCCACCCAGTCGACTCCTTCCCGAGCCATGACCCGTCTGGCTTCGTCGACGGTGGCGGTCCGCTGGACCATGGGTCCGCGACGCAGCTCCACCTCCCCGATCGGGATCAGTCCGAGCCTCCGCAGCCCCCTCTCGCCTCCGAGGAACTCGGCCACGAACGCCGATGCGGGAGCCGACAACACCTCCCTGGGAGAACCCACCTGCTCGACCACACCTCCCACGTTGAGGATGCACATCCGGTCACCCAGCCGTATGGCCTCGTCGATGTCGTGGGTGACGAACACGATCGTCTTCCGGAGCCGCTCCTGCAGAGCCAGCAGCTCGTCCTGCAGCCGGCCCCGAACGATGGGATCCACCGCTCCGAACGGCTCGTCCATCAGCAGCACCGGCGGGTCGGCGGCGAGCGCACGGGCCACACCGACCCGCTGCTGCTGCCCCCCGGACAGCTCCCCCGGATACCGGTCGAGCAGCTCTCGGTCCAAACCCACCAGGTCGACCAACTCCTCCACCCTCCGGTCGACCCGTTCTCGCTCCCAACCGAGCAGCTCGGGCACGGTGGCGATGTTCTCGGCCACGGTCCGGTGTGGGAACAGGCCGACCTGTTGGATCACGTAGCCGATCGATCTCCTGAGACGGTGGGGATCGGTGTCGGTCACGTCCTGCCCGTCGAGGTAGATCCGGCCCGAGGTCGGTTCGATCAGCCGGTTGATCATCCTCAGGGTGGTGGTCTTTCCGCAGCCCGACGGCCCCACCAGGGTGAGGATCTCGCCCCGTCCGACGTCCAGGCTGAGGTCCCGTACCGCAGGGCGGTCGGCGCCGGGGAAGGTCTTGGTGACCCGGTCGAGCCGGATCATCGGTTGGCTCATCCCCGGGGGAGGCTAGATGGCCGGCCGGCGATCATCCCTCGATGGTGGACTCCAGGAACCCGATCACCGTCGACTCGTAACGCTCCGGATCCAGGTTCCAGGAAGCCACGTGGGCTGCCCCTTCCACCTCGACCAGGGTCACGAACTCGGGCCGGGCCTCGGCGAAGCGTCGCGAGGTCGAGATCGGAATGGTGTCGTCGTCGGTGCCGTGGATCACCAGGGTGGGTACGGCCAGACGTCCGGCACGCTGGGGATAGTCGATGGTCCGCCAGTTGACCCCGAGACGCAGCCCGGCGATCAGCTTGGCTGTGGCGGTGAGGGTGGGTGGTAGGGGCAGACCCGCGACACGACGGCGAGAGGCCGCGAAGTCGACCGCATCGTCGAGCGACAACGCGGGCGAGTCCAGCACGGCCGCCACCACCGGTTCTCTACCTTGACGGTAGAGGTAGGACACCGCGATGGCGCCGCCCATCGAGTACCCGACCACCACCACCCGGCGGGCTCCCAGCGACTGCACGTAGTCGACCGCAGCCCGGAGATCCTCCCATTCGGTTCGGCCGAATTGATACAGGCCCGACGGGTCGGCCGGCTGACCGGGGTCGTTGCGGTAGGTGATCGCCAGCTGGGGGAACCCCTCGGTGTCCAGCGCCCGCATCAACCTGAGCGCTTCCTTCAAAGACGAGCCCCGACCGTGGACGTGGATCACATAGGTGTCCCGGTCGCCTCCCGTGATCCAGGCGTCCATCGGCCCCAACGGTGTCGGATACTCGACCTCTTCCACCACCAGGCCCGCGGCTCCCGGGTCGGGGAAGGCGGCGCTCTCCAGGTTCCCCAGGGCACCCGGCGGAGGGATGGAGCCCTCGACCACCTCGAACGGACGGACCACCTCGTCGCCCGAGACCCGGACCGGATCGAGAACGTGGAGGTAGCCCCCCTCCCACTCGAACCCGTACAGGCCCGGTCGGGACAGGTCCGAGGGATCCGCACCCGCAGGACGCAGGGTGATGGTTCCTTCACCCACTCCGGCTGCCTCCACGTCGGGAGCGGGCTCGGTGTGGTCGACCAGGAACGCCCCCTCGGCGATCTCGTCGGCGTAGTACCAGCCGCCCGCGACGTGGCCCACCACCAGCAAGATAACCAGGACCAACAGGATTCCCCGGGCCACCACCGACACCAGGGGACGGGACTCCGAAGCACGGTTCATCTGGGAGACATTGTCGTCATGCACGGTCCTCGGGTAAAGCATCGGATCGGCTGACGAAGGTCCCTACCAGCACCTCCCCGTCGACCACCGGGACGGGCACCCCACCCAGCTGGCGGGCGAGCCGCTCGGCCTGCTCCACGGTGTCCAACAAGCCCGTGGCCACGGGCGGCTCCATGAAGGTCGACACCTGGGCGGTGGCCGGCACATCAACCAACCTGGCCCTGCGCACCACCCCGATCAGCCTCCCCCGGTCCACCACCGCCATCAGTTCGTCGGGATGGACCGCCAACACGTCACCTGCCTGACGCATCGGTCCCACGAACCGGGGGTCCTCCATCACCTGGAACACCCGGGGAGCCGCCCACCTCACCACCACCGCACCGCTGGGGGCCTTCTGACGGAGGCGGGCTCCAGGACCGAACAGGTTCCGCTGAAACCAGTTCCCGCCGGGCGCACCGAGCACCAGGAGACTCCCCTCGGCCAGCTGTTCGATCAATGAACCCGGGTTGGGAGCCTCCACCACCCGGTAGGCCAACCCGGGGAACCTCCGGTACAGCTTCTCGATGAGCGAAACCGCTCTCTCCCTGCCGGTGTCGTCCCGGAACGCGCACACCATCTCGGCTTCCACCCCGAGGGCCTCGCCGAGACGGAACGCGACCTGGGCGGCCAGAGGCGAATGGGGTCCTCCCGCCACCGCAGCGGTGACCCTCGAGATCCTCGCGGGATCGAAGTCCACCGGGACCACGGTCGACACCAGGTCGAGACTCGACAACTTGCGGGCCACCAGCACCTGGGCCCGGTTGGCGATGCAGGCCTCCCGCAGGTCCCCCTGCACCCTGACCGAACCCGCTTCGGCCAGGAGCTCGGCCAGCTCGGCACAACCCGAGCCCCTCGTCCACAAGACCGGCGGGGTGGTGGCAGCCAGCGGTGTGATCCTCACGGCGGCGGACCGTAGTCGCAGAGCGGCCGTTGTGCGCGTCTACTGTGTCGATCCGTGCGAATAGGAGTACCCGCTCAGGCCGACCCGGCGGAACGTCGGGTGGCGGTGACCCCGCAGGTGGCAGGACGGCTCGTGTCCCGAGGCCACACACTGCTGGTGGAGCGGGGCGCGGGGCTCCGTTCCGGCTATACCGACGACGATTACCGGGCGGCGGGAGCCGACTCGGTCGAGGGAGAGGTCGCCTGGGCGTGCGACCTGGTGGCCACCGTGGCCCTCCCCCAGCCGGCCACCCTGTTCACCGGCCGGTCCCTGTTGGGGCTGCTGCGACCCTTCGACCAGCCCGACGCGATCCGTGCCCTGGCCGCGGGCGGAGCCATCCTGTGGGCCTTCGAAGCGGTCCCCCGCACCACCCGGGCCCAGACCGTCGACGCCCTGTCGTCGCAGGCGACCGCCGCCGGCTACCAGGCAGCCATCGAGGCGGCCAGGGAGTGTGACCGGTTCTTCCCGATGCTCACCACCGCGGCCGGCACCCTTCCCCCGGCTCGGGTCCTGGTGTTGGGGGCCGGGGTGGCGGGACTCCAGGCCATAGCCACGGCCCGCCGGCTGGGAGCCCTGGTGGAGGCATTCGACGTGAGGCGAGAAGCCGCCGAGCAGGTACGTAGCCTGGGAGCGTCGTTCGTGGAGATCGACGTGGAGCTACAGGACGCCTCGGCCGCCGGTGGATACGCCCGGGAGGTGGAGGAGGAGTCCCGCCGCCGGATCCTCGCCGGGTTGGGCCCCCGGGTGGAGGCGTCCGATGCGGTGATCACCACCGCGGCGATCCCGGGGCGCAGAGCCCCGGTGCTGGTGACCAGGGACATGGTGGAGTCGATGAGGCCGGGGGCGGTCATCGTCGACCTGTCCGCCTCCACGGGCGGGAACTGCGAGCTGACCCAACCGGACCGCACGGTGGATCATCGGGGCGTCCGGATCATCGGCGACACCCATCTGGTCTCCCGGGTCGCTCGTGACGCGAGCCAGATGCTGGCCCGCAACGTGGCCGCGTTCGTGGATCTGGTCACCGGCGAGGACGGCTCCTTGAGACCCCGACTGGTCGGACGACATCGTCTCGTCGTCCTGCGTGGCCCGGGACGGACGGGTGACCCATCCTTGGCTGGAGGCTCGGTCGTGACCGACTTGACCGTTTCGCTCACCGTGTTCGTGTTGGCGGCCTTCGTCGGTTTCGAGGTGATCACCAAGGTGCCGCCCACGTTGCACACCCCGCTCATGTCGGGGTCGAACGCCATCTCGGGGATCACCCTGGTGGGAGCCCTGGTGGTGGCCGGTTCGGGGGGAGGAACCTGGGTGTCTTGGCTCGGGTTCGCCGCGGTCGTGCTCGCCACCATCAACGTGGTGGGTGGTTTCGCCGTCACCGACCGCATGCTGGCCATGTTCCGACGGGACGATCGCCGGTGAGCGACCTCCGGGAGCTGCTCTACCTGCTGTCTGCGGTGGCTTTCATCCTCGGCTTGAAGCGTCTCGCCTCGCCGGCCACCGCGAGGTCCGGCAACCGGATCGCGGCGGGCGGCATGCTGCTGGCGGTGGTGGTGACGTTGGCGGACCGGGGGGTCGTCTCGTACTGGACGATCGCCACCGGGTTGCTGGTCGGCTCGGTGGTGGGAACGGTGCTGGCCCGCCAGGTGCCGATGACCGCGATGCCCCAGCTGGTCGCGGTGTTCAACGGTTTCGGAGGCGGCGCCTCGACGCTGGTCGCGTTGGCCGAGGTGGTGCGTTTCCCCGGCGGGCCGATCCCCGTGTCGGTGGCCGCTGCGGTGTCCCTAGCCGTGGGAGCGGTGACCTTCAGCGGGTCGCTGATCGCCTTCGGCAAGCTGCAGGGTCTGGTCGACTCGGCGCCGGTGACCTTCCCGGGGAAACGGCTGGTCGATGCGGTCCTCGCCGGCGGGTTGCTGGTCGTCGCCGCCTCGACGATCGTCGATGCCCAGCCGGCCGTGGCCGCGCTCCTCATCGGGATCGGCCTGATCGTGGGGGTCACCGGCACCCTCCCGATCGGCGGGGCCGACATGCCGGTCGTGATCTCGTTCCTCAACTCGCTGTCGGGGATCGCCGCCTCGGCGGCGGGATTCGTGATCGGCTCCAACGTGCTGATCGTCTCGGGGGCCCTGGTCGGTGCTTCCGGGCTGATCCTGACCCGGATCATGGTCCGGGCCATGAACCGGACGCTGGCCGGTGTGCTGGCCGGGGGCTTCGGGGGACGGACCGTCGTCGGGCCGGGTGACGCCGACCAGGTGGTACGGAGCGCGGATCCGGAGGAGGTGGCCACGTTGTTGGCGTACGCCTCCCGAGTGGTGGTGGTTCCCGGCTACGGCTTGGCCGTGGCGCAAGCCCAACACGAACTCAGGGAGCTGACCGATCAGCTCACCGCCCGAGGGGTGGACGTCCGTTTCGCCATCCATCCGGTCGCCGGGCCGGATGCCGGGCCACATGAACGTGCTCCTCGCCGAAGCCGACATCCCCTACGACCGCCTGTACGACCTCGAGGACATCAACCCCGAGTTCCCCCACACCGACGTGGTCCTGGTGGTGGGAGCCAACGACGTGGTCAACCCGTCGGCCCGCGACGACCCTTCCAGCCCCATCTACGGGATGCCCATCCTCGAGGTCGACCGGGCGAAGACCGTCGTGGTGGTCAAGCGCTCCTTGTCCCCCGGCTTCGCCGGAGTCGACAATCCCCTCTTCTACCGGGAGGGGACGTTCATGCTGTTCGCCGACGCCAAGGAAGGGCTGGCCTCGATAACCGGTGCCTTGAAGGAGCTGTAGGTGGAGTTCTGGGAGGTGGTGCGTCGCCGGCGCATGGTGCGCAGCTACCGTCCCGACCCGGTCGATCGAGCCACCATCGCCCGGATAGTCGAAGCCGGGGTGAGAGCCCCCAGCGCCGGCTTCACCCAGGCTCAGCATTTCGTGGTGATCACCGAACCCCGGACGAGGCGGGCGGTGGCGGAGCTGGCCGGCGAGGGCCGGTATGTGGCCCGCGGTTACCCACCCTGGATCTCCCGCGCGCCGGTCCACATCATCGTGTGCGTATCACCGGACGAGTACCGAAAGCGCTACTCGCAGCCCGACAAACGGGGGTCCGACCCGGATACCTGGCCCGTTCCGTATTGGTGGGTGGACGCAGGGGCTTCCCTCGAGGCGATCCTCCTCGCCGCGGTCGACGCCGGGCTGGCCGCGGGTTTCCTCGGGGTGCATCGCCTCGCCGGGGTGAGGGAACTGTTGGGCATACCTCCCGAGGTGGTGCCCATCGGCGTGGTGACGGTGGGGATGCCCGACGTCGAACGGCCCACCCGACCCCGGGAACGAAAGGCGGGAAGGGTGCATTGGGAACGTTGGGAGGGAACCGGGTAACGCCGGGCCTCTCCCGGCGACTTTCCTGCAGGGAGAGGGCGAAGATCGAAGCTGTGTGAGGTATCGGTCCCGAGGTGGCAGCGTGAAAGAGCCGAACCGGGACCCCGATCGAGGACCTGAGGAGGTTGGCGTCCGATCTCGAGGACGCCTATCCGGCGGGTCGAGCCGAAGCGAGGGTCGCTTCCCTCCTCGACCGGGCGAGCCGACCGCCGGTCCCGTCGCCGACTGGTGGTCGCTTTCGCGGCTTTCGCCCTCTTGGCGGGCAACCTGGGTTTGGCGGCGCTGGCCGATCCCGCCGCTCCGGGTGACCCCTTGTATCCGGTGGACCGAGCCTACGAGGCGCTGGGGCGAAGGCTGGGGGTGTTGGAGAGCACCGCCGACGAGACGGCTGGAAGAGGCCGAACGACTCGTCGTGGAGGGTCGGGGACCCGACGCCCTGCCCACGGTGATCGAACTGCTGGAACAGCTCCCCTCCTCGGACCCGACCACGGTCGAAGAAGCCCGAAGGGCCCTGGAGGACGTGGCGGCGGAGACCAGTCCCGGAGGCCTTCTCCGAGACGTTGGACGAGCTGCTGGAGATGGTCCGGCGCAATCCGGGGCGAGGTGAACGGCAGAGAGGTGGCAGCCAAGGCGAAGGAGCTCGGGGAGGCCGTCGAAGCCAACCGGCCGGGACGGAGCCAGGACCGAGGTCGCCCGGACGACGTCGGGCCGCCGGATGGTCCGCCCGGCCAGAGCCGTAGACCTTGAGCCCCGGGGCGTAGGCTCCCGCCGAATGTGGGGGGATTCGGTGAGTGCTTCGTGGCCGCCCGATCCCGATCGGGTGGAGTCGGCCCGCTCCGGCGGACCGGGACGCGCTGGGAGAGATCCTCGGTCGGGGCTACCCCAAGCTCGTTGCCTTCTACGTGGGGATGGGTCTGAGCCCTGCCGAGGCCGAAGACCTGGCCTCGGAGGCCTGCGAGGGGGTGCTGCGGAACCTGTCCCGCCTCCGCAGGATCGAGGCGTTCGAACGCTGGTTCTGGACGGTGGCGCGCAATCGCCTGCGGAGCAGGCTGCGGGCCCGTTACCGGGAACCCCGGGCGCCGTACGACCCACCCGCCGACGACC
>BPGJ01000008.1 GCA_026002975.1 Acidimicrobiia bacterium | reverse complement strand
AACCTCCGACAGGAGAGCAATGCCACGCCAGGATTTCTCAATGGGCAGTTTGAGATGTTCAATAGCGACATGTCGTACACCTGCCTCAGCCGCAGGCATCAACTACCTCGACTGCGTCTTCTTCGTGCCCGGGAATAAGCGGCTGAATCCGGCATGCAACGGGGAATCCCCGCCTCCGCTGCGATCGCCGCCGCCCTCATCAGTCGGCGCGGACCCGCGTTTCCACAGTCGATCGACTTCATCAACTCCTCGTTGAGGGAGCTGATCGACACCTGAATCACGAACTGCCCACGCTTCAAAACTCTCAAATACTCCTGGTCAGCAAATAAGTCGGACTTCGTACTAATGACAGCCGGATATTGATGGGCCGCAAGGACCTTTAACAACCCAAGCGTCACCCGATGCAGACGCTCGGCAGGCACAAACGGGTCACTCATGCCTCCAATGTGCAGAGGCTGCCGCGCCCTCAGGAATTCGTCCAACACTGATCGCGGTGTGGCGCTCGTTCCGAGCATTCCGCCTGAGACGCCTTACAAAGGCATGTCTATCATAGGTAGCCAATGTTCTTGAGCCTCGAAAGCCGCCTCGCGCGTTAGCGAAGCAGTACAAGCAATTGAACTGACATCGGGAGAACGGATCCAAGCGCAGCGGCAGACTACAAAAATAGAACTGGCTTGTTATACCCAATGCATAATGGTACTCCGCCAAGACGCAAGTTAAGCTCCCACGACGACCGTCACGACAACACCAATAACAATCTCCAGAAACAGAAGCAGCAGCAGACCATTTGTCACGTTTCTCAAATGGGTCAAAAATCGGTTTTTATAGAACTCGTTGTAGTGAAGAAGATAGACTTGTAGAAGATTCTCAAGAGCCCGCTGCCGCGCATCGTTGAGTATCGAGACCTTGCCTACGCCCCAAAAGTTGGCCAATCGTCCAACATAACTTTCACGAATCACACGAGCCGCTTCCTCGGACTGTCTCCCCAAGACAGCAAGATAGGTAACCCACGGAATACGGAATCCCCGCGCACGCGGGATGGCGTCTCTGTAAAACCATGTCTGGGGCCCAGGGATTCCTTTAAATGCATAATTAAAGTTGGTTTGCCTCGAATAAATGTACCAAACCAAGAACCCCCCGACGAGCGCCGTTAGTGCCAAGAGCGCCCTTCCCCACAACGGGTGGACATATGAGCCGATTCTCACCGAGGGAGCGCAAGAATCGCGTATCCCGCAGCCACCAGTGCCCCGCCTATCGTGACGAAGCTCGTGCGCCGGCCTTCCGCGTAGTGGATGCGATCGGCCATATGCAACGCCAATCGGCGCAGCTCGGATGCGAGCGCGGTTCGCTTCCTCATCGTCAGCCCACCGAGCGTAGTTTTGAGAGCATCCAAATCGAGGACGACGCTGGGCGCTGGCATGATGCCGATAATTCTAGAACCGAGGTGTGACATTGCAGCTGCAGTCCAGGAGGAAGATCGCTCGGTGGGCGGTTCGGGACCGGGTACCACTTTCAAACCCTAGCCCTGGGGTAGCTTTCACGATGGAAGTCAACCACAGGTCGGGGCTTGCTTAGGCATACCTTGCCTGAACGGGATTTCGAACATCCCCTCGCCTATGCAACTCCCCCCACCACCTCAAGCCCGTCATCTCCGCCAGCCGTGTCGACTGCCCCCACTGCCAGCAGACCCTTCCTCAGTCTCATCTTCCTACAACGCGGACCCGCTCTAGCTTTACCGGCTCTTCTCATCTGAGTGGGGATCGACGGGTTCGGATGCGGGGCGGTGTGGGCCGGTTGGGCCAGGTGATCCCGCCGGCGTGGAGGAGGCAGCGGAGCCGGTAGTGGTCGAACCGTCGGAAGCCGTGCCCGGCCCGTTTGACCTTCTTGATGACCAGGTTCAGGCCTTCGGTCGGTCCGTTGGAGGCGCCGGTGCGATGATGGTTGAGGATCTCGGTGCGCCACCGGCTGAGGGTCCGGCCGAGGGCTCTGGATCTCAGGGACGTCGTCGCCACGGCAGCCGATGATCGCCTTGTCGACCAAGAGGGCCGCGTCGGCGGGGTCGTCGACCAGGTAGATGTCTCGGACGGATTCTTTCGCCAGCCAGGCGCCGGCCACCTCGTCGTAGGGGTCACCGACCCGCAGTCCCAGCAGCATCCGGTCCCGGCCGGTGTCGTCGAGGCGTTCGGAGCCTTTGAGGAGGAGCTTGCGGATCCGATACAACGGATCGGCCTTCCGACCGCGATGGCCGAGCGTTTCGTTCTGCACGCGGCGGCGGACCTTGTCCACACAGCGGGCGACCCGCACCACATGAAACGGGTCCGCCACCCGCAGGGCGTGGTCGAGATGCGGGCTGAGCCCGGTGCGGTACGAATCGGTGAGGTCGATCGACACCGACTCGATTCCCGCCAGCCACCCATCGGGTTGGCGTTGACACCATCGACGCAGATCGTTGGCAGCGTTGCCTTCCACCAGGTCGATGAGGATTCCCGGCTGGTGTCGACCAGCCCGGTGGCGTATCGGGTGGGCCGGGTGCGGGTGGCTCGGAGGAACGACGTCTCATCCACCCCGAGGTGTTCCACCTGACCGACCCGGTCGGGGTCGTCGACCAGCGGGGTGCCGTGGCGTTCGACGGCGGCCATGATCGTGTCCCAACACACCCCGAACTCGTCGGCGACCTGCGACACGGGACGGGCCAGCTCACCGACCTGCCGGGCGGCTTCGAACCCGGCCCGATGCGTCATCACCGCCCTCGGCGGCAACGCCGGATGCTGCTCGGTCCACGTCTTGGCCTCACACGAAGGCTCGACGCATCGCCAGCGGCGTTTCAGCACCCGCAGCCGCACCGGCCGGCCCGCCATCGGCAGATCCCGCACATCCACCGCCCGCCGGTCGTGCGCCTCCGCCCGGGTGCCGCACCGCATACAGGCGGCCACCACGGTGGTGGTCTCGACCATGATCACCAGCTCATCAGCATCCTCAACCACCTCCAGGATGCGGAATCCGTCCAAACCCAACATGGCTTCGGCCAGACCGGTACCGTCTCTCATCGTCAGGGGCCTCCATCGCGCTGCTGCCTTCGACAGCCGCAGACGATGGCACGGCCCCTGACCGCATCCCAACACCCTCAGCCACACACCACTCCCCACTCCAACCGAAAGAGCCCACAAACCGTCCCCCGACCTAACAGCAAGAGACGGACCGGCGCCGGAGCTGACCGACGACGAACCAACCACTCAGCGAGTCAACTTGGGTTCAGGCTGATCCCGGTTTAGTACATCAAGAAGCCACCGCTGACGTTGATGGTGGCTCCGCTGATAAATGAGGCATGGTCGCTAAGAAGGAACGTAACCACGCTCGCGAGTTCCTTGGGGGTCCAGCGACCCGTCCAAGCGGAGTCTGCTGCTTCAGCCGCTGGTAGACCTCGTTGGATAGGTCGGTGGTGAGCATCGGGGGTCTCCACCAGCCCTGGAGCGACGGCATTCACTGTGATACCGTATGGACCATATGTCCTGGATAGGCCACGGATCATTGAAACGATTCCACCCTTCGAGGCGCAATAGACCACTGATCCTCCGAAGCCACCTGTCCACCATCCCTGGGAGGAGAAGGCAACGATACGCCCGTCTACCGAGTCTTCGATCATGGCATTAGCCACAGATCGCAGTAGAAAGAACGATGCTTTAAGGTTGACATCCAGCTGCAAGTCCCAGTCGTCCTCGGTGACCTCGTCAAGTGACTCTCTCCGCTTCAGTTACAGCGGCCAAGTGCCCAATCGCCTTCAAGGAGCCCAACTCCGACCGGGCCAGTGGCGATGATCTTCTGGTGCGTTTCTAGATCAGTAAGATCAGCACCGAGCGCAGCGTGCCCTGTACCTGGGGGCATCGGCCACGGTCCTGTAGGCAGCGTACTCGTCGAGATCGACCGCCAGCACTCGGGCGCCAACTGCGGCAAGAGCATGGGACAGTGGCCCGGCCGATCCCTCCGGCTGCTCCAGTGACGATCACGCCTTGATCTTCTAGCCCCCGCGCCGAGATTCGTATTCATTAGATGCCTCCCCTAATATATCGCCTTGCCGAGACGGTACCGGTCAACTACCTTCTCATTAATGTCAATACCGAGGCCGGGCTTATCAGGCGGATACATCCACCCTTCTCGGTGTGTGATGGGTTCAGTGACCAGCTCATGCTGCATAGGGTTCTCCAATGGCTTTACCTCGATAAGCTTGGCTGCCGGGGGTGGCGAAGCTCACCGCCAGGCTGGCAGCAGTCACGATCGCAGACGACCAGGCATGGGCGTTGATCTGGCGGCGGCATGCTTCAACTCGTTCGGCCACTCTGAGGAACCCGCTGATGCCTCCCCGCACGCCCCGGATCGCACCCCCACTACATCCACCGTCTCCGTGGCCCAACAACCCGCTCGTAGCCTCGTAGCGACCCACTCCTTCTCGCCGTATGCGATCCCGATGGTCGTCTTCGCTCGTAGATTGCGGTAGCCCCTCGGGGTCCCCAGTGTCCGAGGGGCTCCTTCAAGCCAGTCGATCCTGTAGTCCTCGAAGGCCACAGCGCGTCGGACCGCGGTCGGCACGTCCCATTTGATCGCCCAGCCGAGGTCGATCATGAGCATTCGGTCGGCACCGATCGCCTCGCGCATCTGCCGGACATACTCGACGTCTCGATCATGCTCATACCCGAGACGAGCGTTGCCTCGTTTGCCGAATCCAATCTTGATGCCCCGAAGGCCGCCCGAAAGCCACCCAACTGCCTCCTCGATCATCTGGGGGATGGATTCGTGTTGAGCGTGCCCGGAGGCGACTGCTGGGAGCCTCTTGTGCACAGCGCCTCCCAGTAGATCGAGGACGCTCATCTCCAATGCCTTTCCCTTCAAATCCCACAACGCGATGTCGAGAGCAGAGATAGCGAAGCTGGCGATCCCTCCTTCGTAGCCGTACCCACCAAGCTCGGTCGTAAAGGCGGTTCAGAATGGCGCCATTGGCCAGCGGGGTTCTGGCCGATCATCAGCTCGGCCATGCCCGAGATGATGGCGGCGGTAGCGAGAGACGCTTCCTCCCACATCGTGACGGCTTCGCCCCAGCCCACAGTACCGTCGTCGGCGCGTATACGCACCAGACACACGTGGCGGATAGCGTTGAAATCGTTAGGCTCTGGGTAGGCGATCGGAATCGCTTCGACATCGGCGATCTTCATGATGGTCCTCCGTGGGGTTGTGTCGGGCCCGTCTGATCAGGTTTGAATGAACTCTGGGTTCTGAACCGATCGCAAGACATAGCTAGCTTGCCAGCCCACTGTCATTGAGTCGTCGGGAACCACAGTTGGCTGGACGCCCATGTTGGACAGGCCCCTCCCTAGGCCTGAACCTCACGGTGACAACCACGGTCGGCATCCGTTCCTCTTAAGTGTTGGATCCGCTTAGGCGCTGCCTGATTTGATCCACGGGTCACCGCGCTCAACAAAAGCGCCCCCTGGGCAAACCTCGATCCAAAACGAGGGCACATTGAGCTGGATCAGCCCGTTGCCGAGCACGCCAATGATGAAGACCGCAAGAACGGTGCCCTGTATCGTCCCGCGCCCTCCGGCTAGGCTCGCTCCTCCCAGAATGACGGCAGTGAGCGCCGACAGCTCAAAGCCCACTCCAGCATTCACCGACGCAGCCCCCAAGTTGGGAAAGGCGAATCAAACCAGCCAACGCAACCATACCTGCGTTGAGCATGAAACCCGCAAAAATCAGGCGATTCACCCTAATGCCCGAGAGGCGCGCAGCCTCAAGGTTAGCGCCAATCGCATACATCGATCGCCCATAGACCGTGTATTTAAGCATCAGCGAGCACACCGCAATCACGATAGCGAATAAGATGACGGGAAGAGGAATGTTGAAAACCGGCCGAGATATGCCAAGCGTGCCGAACCCATCGATTCGAATCGTTTGACCGTCACCAAGCACCTTGGTTAGGCCTCGCCAGATGGCAAGCGTCCCTAAGGTAGTAATGATTGAGTTTAACCCGACCGCGGTGACGAAAAAGCCATTGATCACGCCTATCAGAACGGCAGCTAAGAGCGCTACGACAAGCGCTCCGCCGACTGAAAGGCCCAGCCCGAAGGGCGAAGTATTGGCATCCATAGGGGTGGCGGCAACTGCCATCACCATCCCAATGAAACCGGCAGCAGAGCCAACTGATAGGTCTACCTGCCCCGCCACTATCAGAACGGTTGCAGGAACAGCAATGATGCCAATGACTGCGACGTTTTGCATTATGTTGATCAAGTTGTCATAGTTGAAAAAAAACTCTGAGGTAAAGGAGAAGAAAACTACCAGGGCTACTAAAACAGCGATGAGCGCTGCGGACTCGGGTAGATTACGCTGTCGCCTCCGAGGCTGCCCGAGTGCAGTGCTACTAGGGGCTCGGCTTCCGGCCCGCGAAGCGGCCGGGATGGCCTGTTCCTTCTCCATCTATCTCATCCTCCTGCCATTTCAAGGAGACGTCCGGTAGTAACGTCATCGCTGGTGAGGTGCCCGGCCACCCTTCCCTTCGACATCACGTAGACGCGGTCGGCCAGCTGGAATGCCTCCTCATAGTCGGATGTCACCACTAGTATTCCCATACCCCCCTCCGCGAGGCTCCTCAGCACCTTGTATATGTCCTCTCGTGCTCCCACATCGACACCCCGGGTGGGTTCCACCAACACCAAGACCGACGCTTGCTTCTGCAGCCAGCGGCCAAGGATTGCCTTCTGCTGATTGCCTCCTGAGAGCGTTCGCATAAGCTGCCCAGGCTCGTCAGTGGACCGGATCGAAAGCCGTTCATGCCACCGTCGGTATGCATTTGCCTCCTCTCGAGGCATCATGATGCCGAGACCGGTAGCTAGGTCTCGCCATGAGGCCGCGGCGACGTTGGCCGCGACCGAGAGATCCATGAACGCCGCCATTGACTTCCGTTCCGGTGGTAGGTATCCCACACCAAGGCGGATCGCCTCAATCGGATTCTTGGGTGCCACCTCTCGTTCGTTGATTAAGAGCGATCCAGAGTCGAGGCGTCTGAGACCAAAAGCGGTCTCGGCAACGCTATCCGCACCCGATCCGAGTTTCCCGTAGAGCCCCACGACCTCGCCCCGGTGGACAACGGCGTCAACCTCCGCGAATGCTCCATGGGAGCTCGCACCTCTCCACTCAAGCACCGGATCGCCTCTGCGGGACGCGGGCAGCGGCCGGGTAATCGCCGATGCCCGACGTCCGATCATAGCTTCGATCATCGACGCCCGATCCACTCGATCCACCTCTGCGAGGAGTGCCGTGGAGCCATCTCGCAACACCTGTACGTAGTCTGCGAGCTGCTCGACCTCGTCCAGGCGATGGGTGATGTAGACGATGGCGACACCCTGGTTCTTGAGGCGACGGATCAGGTTGAAGAGAACCTCGGCCTCATGGTAGGAAAGGGCCGCTGTGGGTTCGTCCAAGATCAAAAGCCGAGCATCGCGGCAAAGCGCCCGGGCGATCTCGATCAGCTGGCGCTCTCCTACCTTGAGCGTCCCTACCAGTCGGTCGAGACCGATCTCAACCTCAAGCGAGTCGAGCACCTCTCCCGCCTTGCGGCGAACCAATCTCCAGCTGACCACACCTTTCCGTTTCGGCCAGCGACCGAGAGCAATATTCTCTGCCACCGTGAGAGTCGCGGCATCTTGAAACTCCTGGGAGATGACAGCAATGCCGAGCTGAAGGGCCGTCCTAGGGTCCATCTCTTGGTACGCGCGACCGTCGATGATGATCTCTCCCGCGCTAGGGGCATAGGCCCCTGAGATGATCTTGACCAGAGTCGATTTGCCAGCCCCGTTCTCGCCGAGAAGGGCAACAACCGAGCCAGCCGGGGCGTCGAGGTCCACACCATGAAGGACCTCGACGCCACCGAATGATTTCCGAATGCCGCGAGCTTGTAGAACGATGCTCATGCAGCTCGTTAACAGTCTTACCGATCAGCAATCACTGGTGTCGTAGAACTCGTCGATATTCTCAGCTGTAATCACCTGGTGGTCGGTAAACAGCTGACCTGGAAGCTCATTCCCATTGATGGCGCTCATGATCGCGGGAATCAGGATGTCGCCATACCGCTCTGGGAAGTACGCAGTGGAGGCGACATAATTGGGATTGTTCTTGATCTCGCACCAGATGCTGGGATCGGTCCCCTGACCCGAGTAGTACAGGTCGCCATCGCGACCGAGAGTCCGGGCAGCCGCGATCGCTCCGATGATCCCGTCCTCGTTGATGGCGACCACCGCGATTCTGTCACCCGGAAGAGCTGTCAATAGGTTCGTCACCATTTCTTGAGCCGGATCAGTCCGGTCTGCTCCATCGAGAATCCGTTCGTTGACGATCTCACAGTACTCCTGGAACCCCTCCCGATATCCGCCCATCCGGTCTCGATTAGCGGCGCCGGCAGCCGTCGACTCAAGGGAAACATAGGCGTCGTACTCGCAGTCAAACTGCTCCTTGAAGAACCTGCCCATGGCCTCCCCTGCTAGGCGGCCAGCCAGCCTGTTGTTGGCGCCCATGAAGGCGGTCTGGCAGGGCTCTTGGACGATATCGATGGCTATCACAGGTACATCAGGGAGGGCCGCGCAGATTTCGGGAGACGCCTCTTGGAAAACCTGGAAGTTGAGCACACCGTCGACCTGCTGCACAGCAAATTGCTGGGCACACTCCAAGGCTTTAGCGGCGTCGATTTGGGAGTCGCAGAACAGCAGCTCAACTCCTTGGGCCTCGGCTTCGGCACGGATGCTGTCTGACACGAGCTTGACAAATGGGACTGACTCCCCTAACGAGATGTAACCGACCTTCATCCCGGCACCGGGGAGCTCCCCTCCCACAGCAGTCGTAGTCGTCGCCTCGCTGGACTCCGTAGTCGTAGTGGTAGCCGGTGCGGCCGTTGTCGTGGTCGTCGCCCCACCACCGCAGGCGGCGATCACGAGCATCAACGCTGCCAGTCCAGCAGTGAAGCTCAATCCAGGAGCTCGATGTTCCATGCCTCTCCTCCTCGTGGGAAATGTCGAACGCTGGAAACGTTCCCGCTGCAGTCTAGGGTGTGGAGATGTCGGCCGTCAAGCCGATGCCTGGAAACGTTTCACACACTCTGGTATCCTCAGAGTGAGTTGCTCGCTCTAGGATAGGAGGAGTCAGATGAGTACCATTCCCTTCGTCGACACACACGTTCACTTCTGGGACCGCCCCCATCCCACCCTCCAATGGGCCTGGCTCGAGCCGGACTTCACCCACCCGCAGCTAGGAGACATCGAGCTTCTGAAGGAGATGGCGCGATATACCGCCGAGGAGTATCTGGAGGAGTGCGCCGACGCCAACGTCGCCAAGGCGGTGCACGTACAGGCGGCAATCGGGAGTCAGGATCCCGTAGAGGAGACAAGATGGCTCCAAGCGATGGCCGACGCCACCGGATGGCCTCAGGCCATCATAGGAGACGCGCGGATGCAGCAACCCGACGTCGAAAGAACCATCGAGCGCCACACCGAGTACCCAAACTTTCGAGGGATTCGCGACTTCGCCGAAGGCGATTATCTAGTTGACCCCAATTTCCACCGTGGCTACGCGCTGCTTGAAAAGTACAACCTGGTCTATGACCTAGACGTGGTCTGGCAGAACTTCCACAAGGCAGCAGCCATGGCAGCCAAATTCCCCAACATTCCCCTGGTCGTCGACCACGCAGGGTTCCCCCAGAGCCGAACCGCTGAGTACTTCTACTCGTGGCGGAAGGCCCTCAACGTCTTCGCAAATCTCGACAACGTATACATAAAGATCTCCGGCCTGGGCATGGGCGACCACATGGCAGGGCGGAGGTGGACAATCGAAACCATTCGTCCCTGGGTTGAGTCCTGCCTTGAGGTGTTTGGGACTGAACGCTCCTTCTTTGGAACTAACTGGCCGGTAGATAAGATGTTCTCCGATTTCTCGGCAGTGATTGACGCCTACCGGACTCTCATCTCCGACTTTAGCGAGGCAGAGCAGCGCTCGCTCCTTTCGGAGAACGCTGAAAGAGTCTACCGACTCTAACGCCTTTGGGCAACCAGCCCCTGCCTCCACCGGGCGCTTGTCATATCATCATCACTATTGCGACGCTCAATTCGCGCAGGTGCTGATCCCACGGATGTAGTCACGTACGCGCAGTCCCAGCATCTCAATCGGTGTGGATGCTGTTTGCAGCAAACCACCGCCCGGCGATCCTGGACTACCACCATACGCTCCACAACGTCCTCGACCACACTCACCCTGGCGGGGGGCTCCGTCTGGTGGTCCGGCCGTTATGGGTGTTCCGGCTGGTGTTGGTGTGTGCAGTGGGAGCGCTTCGGAAATGAGCCGGGGGTAGTGATGCTCGGGATGTGACAGGGGCCCTGCCATTTCTGGATTGTGGTTGACTCCGAGCAACATAGTCCCCCACGAAAAGGGCGGCGGAACCAGCGAGCGGGGATATCGAGCAGCCTTACGTGGCAGATATGAGCCAGACATCTCTGAAGATCCCTGCCTAGGATCAGCTGGACCCTTGACAATGTTGATGGCGTGCAGTCGGCACCAGATTCACGGAGAGAAACCCGGCTATAGTCGGGAAATAGGGGTCCAGTCGCTCAGCTATCGACGCGATACCTCTCAATGTAACTAGGGTCGAGTTCAAGCCCGAACCCGGGACCCTGAGGGACCTCGTATATGCCGTTGGCAATGGTAGGTCTGTTGGCAATTAGATTCCAAAAGACCGGATCGCGTTCCGGGTGAAACACCTCGACGTAGGTTCCATGGGAAACCGACGCTAGTAAGTGAGCAGCGATCTGAGCTTCCTCATGATGAGCCATTTGCACTCCCATTGTTGCAGCTAGACCAGCGACGCGGCGCCATTCCGTGGGGCCGCCACCCCATGAGGCGTCGAAATTGCAGATATCGATTGAGCCGTTGAGGATAAGCTCGGCTATCCCCTTCCGGCTCATCTCGCTTTGGCCAGCTGCGACGGGGATGCCTGACTTAAGCCGGACGTCGCGCATACCTCGACCGTCGTTATACCAGCGGACTGGCTCCTCGAACCAACGCAGGCCGAGTCCCTCGACTCGACGAACAAACTCGATAGCTTCCTCTACTGTATATCCTTGGTTAGCGTCGGCCATCATTACAAAGTCATCTCCGGCCGCTTTTCTCATCACTGCAAAGCGTCGGGCGTCTTCCTCAGGAGTGGCCCCGCCTACCTTGAACTTGCACCCGCCGATGCCCAGCCTGCGATAGTCCTCTGCCTCCTTAGCCAGCTCCGCATCGGATCGACCGTAGTACCCGCCGATCGCGATCACAGGAAGCTCATCTCGAAACCCACCCCAGAGCCGATAGAGCGGCAATCCGGCTACCTTGCCGCAAAGGTCCCACAACGCCGAGTCGATAGCCGCGATTCCCATCATGACCAGTCGACGGTCACGGAGGATGTCAAACGTGGGCGGGAGCATCGTCTCCCAGCATCGTTCCACGAGAAGCGGGTCGAGACCTTTGATCAGAGGACCGAGCTCGTCCAGGATGATACGGGCAATCTGCAATTGGGTGTGGTCCTCATCGCCGTTGTATGACTCACCCACAACCCCGCTGTCGGTGTAGATCCGCGTGATAAGTGTCGCCCGCGACGACATTGCGTACTTGGAGCCCTGAAAGGTAGTACCCAGAGGAACCTTGATTGGTATGACCTCTAAACGTTCGATCTTCACAACCACTCCGGTTTGGTTTCGATGTCTTGAGCGGAGCCATCCTACCGGAAACGTTACCACACCTGCAAACGGAGCGACCCGAGTCTGGCCCTGCAACCACTTTCGACGGTATGCCGACGTCGGCGCCGCGGTAGGATAGGACCCGTGGCGCCTGCAGACGTTGAGATTCCCACAATGAAGGAAGTCGCGCGCCGAGCGGGGGTGGCGCTTTCCTCTGTGTCCAGGGTACTGAACGACCATCCCGATGTGTCCGATGCCATGCGTGCAAAGGTGATAGCAGCGATCAAGGAGCTCGGGTACCAGCCCAACCTGGTCGCGTCCAGCCTCCGAAGAGGATCGACCAAGACCGTGGGGTTCGTCGTCGCCGACATCTCAAATCCTCTCTTCGCCGACATCACCTGGGGTGCCGAGCGCCGCCTGAATAGAGCTGGCTACTCGATGGTCCTTACCAATTCCGAAGGCGACCCGGCGCGTGACGAGAAGATGGTCCGCCTGCTGAGAAGGCGGCGAGTCGACGGTCTAATCATCTCACTGGCGGATGAGACGCGAAAGGAGACGATTGCCGAGCTCAAGCATTTGGAGGTCCCGATCGTGTTGATCGACCGCGAGGTCGGCGACCTCGCATCCGCCTCCGCTGTCTTGGCGGATCACGCCGAGGGTATGCGGCGTGCTACCGAGCTCTTGTTTGATCTAGGTCATCGCCGCATCGGGTTGATTGGACCTTCAGAATCGACTCGTCCGGGCCGAGAGCGACTCGCGGGCTTCAAGGCGGCGCATTCTTCCAGGAGGGTGGGGGTGGATTGGGATCTCGTCAAGCTCGGCGGCTTGTCGCCAGCCTTCGGTGAGGCGATGGCCCATGAACTACTTAATCTGAAAGATCCACCGAGCGCTCTGATAAGCGCTGGGAATCTCCTCCTAGTTGGCACACTACGTGCACTCCACCGCGCACGAGTGAGTGTCGGATCCGAGATCTCGCTCGTGTCCTGCGATGATGTGCCTCTGGCGGAGCTATACAATCCGCCGATCACCGTTGTCGATCGAAACACCGTCGAGATGGGGGAGATTGCCGCGGGGTTGTTGCTAGAGCGTCTTGAGGACCCAGAGGCAAAGCCCCGAGTTGCCACCGTTCCGACCAGGCTGATAGTAAGAGCATCAACCGCAGCAGCGCGATGAAGTCGGGATAGGCCATCATCTAGCCGGCTTACAGGTAAGGAGACATTTACGCAACTGGAGTCATCGTCGGCGGAGATCAGTCACGACTCGATCACACAGATAGGGGAACCGATTGGCACCTCGTCATCGGGTTGGGCAAGCAGCTCGACGAGAGTACCCCCGACCGGTGCTGCTATATCGACACTGACCTTGTCGGTCTCCACCGTGACAAGCGGATCGCCAGCAGCAATCCGCGAGCCCGGCTCAACGAGCCACTCAAGGATCACCACCACCTCGGCGGTCTCGCCCGCCCTCGGCATCTTGACCGTGTGCCTCATCGTCGACCAGTCTCGTCGGCGAGAATATTACGGAACATGGCCTGAGGCCCTGGCTGTTGGTGCCTCAAGACAGTTCCCACTGCCTCCTCAACACGGTTGGCCACTGACTCCTCCAGCTTCTGGGCACCTTTGAAGTCGATCAAGCCCTTCTGAATGAGGCGTTCACGATATTGATCGATAGGATCTCGCTGAAGCCATTGCTCTAGTTCACCCTCGGGACGATATGGTGCCGCGTCACCTCTGGAATGACCTGCATATCGGTAGGTCTTTAGCTCCAGGAGCGTTGGTCCCGCACCCGATCGGGCTCTCGCCGCGGCCTGACTGACCGCTTCTATGACTGCATCCACGTCTTGTCCATCCACAATCCGCCCCGGGATACCGAACGACACCGCACGATCGGCGATGTTCTCGATTGGGGTCGTCTTGTCGATTCGACTGTATTCTCCGTACTGGTTGTTTTCGCAGATAAAGACAACCGGCAGCTTCCAGATCGCTGCCAGGTTCACGCCTTCGTGGAAGGCTCCGATGTTGCTGGCGCCGTCGCCGAAGACGGCTGCTGCTACCTGGCCCGTACCCAGAACCTGCGCCGTGAGCCCTGCTCCAGCTGCAACAGGAATACCGGCGCCAACGATGGCGAAGGTGGGAAGAAGTCCGACAGATGGCTCGCAGAGGTGCATTGATCCGCCCATTCCGCCCACCGAACCCGACACACGACCCATGATCTCTCCGAGCACGGACTCGATCGTGAGTCCTAGCGCCAGAGCCAGCCCATGACCTCGGTAGGTGCAGGTGACCGGGTCATTCGGCTCAAGAGCTGCTGCGATCCCGACCCGCGACCGCTTCTTGACCTTGACAGGTATGGGTAGTCCCATGAACAAGCCCGTCAGCGGAAAAGCTTCTGAACCCGATCTTCGACCAAACGGATCTCGATCATGCGCTGAAGGCGAGCGACCGGATCCTCCTTGATAGAACTACGGCGATGAAGCTCTGGATGGGCGCTCATGTCGGCCCTCCTTCCCACCAAGGCCTCGGAAGAGTGCCTGTCTCAAGCAGATAGCGCGTCTGAGCGAGCAGATAGCTCGTCGATGGAAGAAAACGCTCCTCGAGAGCCTTTCCAAAAGGGACAGGAACGTCAGGCGTAGTAACCCGGAGCACCGGTGCTTCTAAGTCTCCGAACAGCTCAGATGCCACCTTAGTCGCAATTTCGGTTCCCCATCCGAAGGAATAAGGGTTCTCTTCCACGATCACGAGCCGTTTCGTCCGAGCTACCGATTCCAGCACGGCTTGTCTATCCCACGGAACTAGCGTCTGGAGATCAATGATTTCTGCGGAAAACTCAGCCTGTTCGGCTGCATCTACAGCGACTCTCACGGTCGAGCCGAAAGCCACGATAGTGACGTCTTCACCTGACCGAACTATTCGCGCTTGTCCAAGCGGTATGGCTGCATTGCTTCCGACCTTGACATCGCCCCGAACTGCATAGAGTCTACGCGGCTCGAGAAAAACAACAGGGTCCTCATCCTGGATAGCAGAACGAAGAAGGCCATATGCGTTCTCGGCGCCGGAAGCCGATGCGACCTTCAGACCGGGACTGGCGAGCATCCAACTTTCCAAGGTCTGAGAGTGCTGGGCTGCGAACCCTAGTCCAGCACCCACAGAGGCCCGAATCGTCATGGGTACAGTCACCTTCCCTGCCGACAGATAGCGAAACTTAGAGCCCTGAGTAACGAGCTGATCGAGCGCCACCCCGAGAAACTCAATGAACATAATTTCAACCACCGGTCTGAGACCTGTAGCGGCCGCACCGACTGCAGCGCCAAGGAAGCCCATTTCAGAAATGGGTGTGTCCCGGACTCGGTTTGGACCGAACTCGATCAGCAGTCCATCTGTTGTTTTAAAAGGGCCGCCTGCCTCGGCAACGTCTTCTCCGAAGACGACGACCGTCGGGTCACTGCGCATCTCGTCGGCTATTGCCTGAGCTATCGCTTGGTTCATCCGCATTCGCGGCAATAGGCTCCTCCTTTAGTCGGAAAACTGTACCACGAATGTGGAAACGTATCCAATCAGGGCAGGAAGGCGCTCAACCATTCGAGGCTTGATGCGATCATGTCATCTTCGTTAGCCGTTGGATGTACCGCGCTGATCTCAATACACGCTAAGTCGACCCGCCCGTTCCTCATCAGGTTTGTTAGGCAGTCGGCTAATGGAAGATCTCCTTTGCCCAAGGTAACGCACGGCCACCAACCTCCGGGATCACCGATGTCGGCCTGGGATAGGTCCAAGTCCTTTACGTGAAGCATTCGAGTGTAGGGAGCGACAAGGCGTGCGGCTTCGAGAAGATCTTCCCCTATCCTGATTACGTTTGCAGTGTCAAGCACGATACCTACATGGTCGGAGCCGACTTGCTCGATGAGTTCGCGGATGGTTCGGCTAGGTAGGTCGCAGTGGGTCTCGATGGCGAGTTCGACTCCGGCAAGCTCAGCATATTGCGCTGCCTGTGTCATCAGCGGAACAAGGCGAGCCAGACTTTGCTCGGTCGGTTCGCTCGCCCAGTGAATGTAGGTGCCTAGAACTACCCGGATGAGATCCCAGCGGCACTCCGCCGTGCGGTCGATTGCATTTAACATGCTTGCGAACGCGGCCATGTCCCTGCCCAGGCTTAGCCCAGCAGGATGTCCCCCAGGACACGACAACGTCAAGTCCTAGGTCTTGACACGTAGACGCCAGGTCTCGCCAAAACCTGTCATCATCGGGCCGTTCGAGGAAGCACGTCTCAAGCGCCACCCCGCTCACACCGAGCGCCGATGCACGATCAAGGAAGTCCCAGGTAGACCAAACCTGATCTGCCGGAGCCTCTCCTGGTCGGATTTCGCCGAAGTAGCGGTGGTAGGAGTAGCTGTCGACCCCAGAGCGCACGAAGTGCCGCCTAGTCGTGAGCTCGCACGGGACTACCCGCCGCAACGCTGTCGTAGGCAGCTGCTACCACCTCGACCGTGCGCGCGCCAAGATCCGCGGGCGAGTTGTTCGGAACGTCGTTGCCCTTAGTCAGCTCAATAAGGGTCTCAGGAGGTCCGTCGCAAAGGTAGAGCCCGGCATGGTCGGGTAGCTCGACCTTTTCGTCCATTCCGTCTTCCCGAAAGATCCAAAGGAAGTCACGCTCGAAGTCAGCAACGAGCTGACCCTCGTCTCCATATATCCGAACCTGGAGCTGATGGCGCGGCCACGGCTCGTCATCCGCATCAATAGCGTTCGCTTGCGCCGGGATGCTCGCTCCAGATAGTGCCCCGGTGGCGCCCGAATCGAAGCGGATTGCAATGGCATCGTGGAGGTCCACCCGAGCTCCCTCGTTGTTCATGAAGGCAAACACCTCCTTAGCACGATCGTTCGTGAGCCAGAGGGCTAGCCCCATAGCGTGACTCAGCTGTGCCGGCGCATAACCACCGCCAGACAGTCGGGGATCGGTCCAGGTATCCCAATCCGGCATGAAATCCGTTGCTGAGCCTTCATAGGCACCGGTCGCCTTGAGGAGCTCGCGTGTGCCCGACGCCATCGAGACCATCATGTGCTGTACGTTGCCAACGCCGTGCTCGTCCATCATCTGCTTGGCAAGCACTCCAAGGGGCCGATAATTCCAACCGAAGGACAGCAGCAAGTGCAGGTTTCGCTCCTTCACGAGCTGATCGAGCTGCCACGCATGAACGGGATCGATCGTAAACGGCTTTTCACATAACACGTTTACCCCCCGCTTCGAGTGCTGCCTTCGTATGCTCATAATGGAGAGCAGGGGGGCTAGCGACGACCACCGCATCAAGGTCGAGCTCCAGCGCCTCGCGATAGTCCTCGGTGACGTGCTGGAAGCCGAACCGCTCCTTGATCACCTGAAGCGCTTCCATTCCCTTGCGGACAGCAACCACGAGCTCGACGTCTTCCCGCCGATGCAAGACGGGGATGTGATTGCCCACTGCCCACGAGCCAGCCCCGATGATGCCCACCCTGACTTTGTCCAATGACATACCATTCCTCACATCTCTACTTGGCTGCCGGCAGGTTCGGTATCGTTTCCAGACTACGATAGCCTAGCAGCCTCTAGCCTGTCAACACTGAAGGGAGCACAGGATGGCCAAGGCGGCGGCATCACAGGAGTTCGAAGGCAGGGTGGCCATGGTGACGGGTGCGGCTCGGGGGTATCGGACGAGCGATCGGTGACCTTCTCGCGGCCAGGGGAGCCCTCGTGTGCTATGTGGATATATTTGAACCCACGGACATCGAGGTGCTCCAGTCGAGCCCGAGGCGGCGGTTTGCCCTATGCGACGTTACGAGCGAAGAGGAGGTCGACAAAGCGTTTACGCGAGTCGAGCATGAATGGGGAACCGTCTCCATTCTGGTCAACAATGCCGGGGTGCTGTATCTCGCTACACTTGAGGATACCGATCGCGGGACATGGGAGCGCACCTTCGCTGTCAACACGACAGGGGCGTTCCTATGTGCCAAGCGGGCGCTTCCCGGCATGGCACGTCAAGGTTACGGGCGGGTGATCACGATCGGATCCAGCGCGGGAAAGACCGGCGGCGTCAGTCGAGTTGGCGCATATGCTGCTTCCAAGGCGGCTGTGATGGCTCTTGCCAAAACCATCGCCTCCGAATACGCCGCGGCAGGGGTGACTTCCAACGCGCTCGCGCCGGCGCTCATTGAAACCGACATGATTGCTGGCTCCCTTGACCAGTTCGTTGACCGAATTCCGGTCGGCCGACTCGGCACCCCCTGAGGATGTCGCCCACGCTGTCGCTTTCCTGGCCTCGGAACACTCGGGCTACATAACCGGGGAAGTGATCGACGTGAACGGAGGTTTCCTCATCGACTAGCTGTGTTCTCTGGGGACGTTGTCCTATATGAGGCTGATGGGGGTCGCCCATCGGAGTGAGCCGTGGGCTCTGTGGTGATTGTGGAAGTGGAGGAAGCTGGCACAGGCGTGGTGAGCGGACCCCGGTTGTTGGTCCACCCGTTATGAGGGTTTCGGGTGGTTGTTCCGCCTTTGTCGAGCGTACTCGGTGGGGGTGAGCATCCCGAGGGCGGAGTGGGGTCGGTAGTCGTTGTACTCGGTTCTCCAGTCGGCGATGAGGACTTGGGCTTCGAGGAGGGTGTCGAACTGCTCGATGGCGAGGAGCTCGTCGCGCATCCGGGAGGCGTAGGACTCGACCCAGGGGTTCTGCCAGGGGGCGCCGGGATCGATGTAGGCGGTGCCGGCGCCGGTGAACCGGCACCAGTCTCGGAGGGCTGCGGCGGTGAGCTCGGGGCCGTTGTCGCAGCGGATGAACTGGGGGTGGGTGCCGCGTGCTGCGACGATCTTGTCCAGAACTCCGACGGTGGCGTCGGCGTCGATCGAATACGCCACCAGGTCGGCCAACGATTCCCGGGTCTGTTCGTCGACGACGTGGAGGATCTTGATGGTCCTCCCCGTGGCGGTGACGTCGAACTGGAAATCGAGGGCCCACACGTGATCGGGATGGGTCGCCGTCAGCCGGTCCGCCGGCAGCGTCGAGTCGCCGAGGCGTTGCCGCTTCCGCTTCCTTGCGGGCACTCGGAGGCCTTCTTGGCGCCACAGCCGCTGGATCTTCTTGCGGTTCACCCGCCAGCCCTCCCGGACCGCCACCGTGTGCGCCCGCCGATACCCCCAGCGGGGGATGCTGTATGGCGAAGCCCCGCAGCCCAGGAGCGCAGCTCCCGGCCCGGGTCCGCCTCGGCTGGGGTGTGACGCTGGGTGGAGCGGTGCTGCCCGACGATCCGACACGCCCGCCCCAGCGCACAGCCCCAGCCGATCCTGCAGCATGTGGACGGCTCGGCGTCGCTGCGACGGGCCCACCAGTTTCCCCCTCGCGATCTCCCCGAGGGCGTCGATCTCGAGCTCCTTCTCCGCGACGATCTTCTTCAGACGCCGGTTCTCCCGTTCCAGCTCCTTCAACCGCTTCGCGTCGTTGGCCATCAAGCCGCCGTACTGGTTCCGCCAACGCAGATCACGTCGCCTCCGACACCTCCAAATGCCGAGCCACCGCCGCCAGATCAGCGCCCTCGGCCAGCAGCCGGTCCGCTTCCCGCAGCTTCCGGATGATCTGCTCCGGCGTATGCCGTCGTGGTCTTCCCATCGCGATGAACCTCCTTCACCCACCATTGTGGGCACCAGACTCTCACCACCAGTGGACCAACCTCAGGGGGTCACGCCAATTCCAGGTCGGCAGAGGTGAGACCTCTGTGGCGGCTATCGTGTCGGCGGGATGTCTAGCCGCCTAAGGCTGCACAACCTGGTATCGTTTCCGCATTGAGTCGACGAGGGAGCCGAAATGCAGCGTGCCTGCTTCACATTCGAGATCTATCCAGACAAGATCGAGGAGTACAAGAAGCGACACGACGAGATCTGGCCAGAGCTCGTCGACGCGATCAAAAAGGCGGGCCTCGCCAACTACACCCTCTTTCGTCGCGGGACTCAGGTGATTGCCTACGTGGAGTGTCATCCGAACATTGAGACGGCCTTTCGCAAGATCGGTGCCACCGACGTCAATGCCCGATGGTCCGAGTGGTTCGAGGACGTGATCGTCTCCCTCACCGACGAAGACGGAAACCTCTACTGGGCGGAGGAAGTCTGGCACCTCGACTGAAGGTCTCGCCCGCCGACCTTCCCACTGTGGTGTTCAAGCGACAACGGGTGGTCACGTAAACCCCGCCGTTCGGGTTGGCGAGTTCGATCCTTCGGCAGATATCTTCTGTGACCGCCTCAGCTCGTTTCTGGAGGCTGGGAGTTGAGCTGGGGAGGCCGGGGATTCTGGTAATGCCGGGTTGATGGCCAGGGCCCCTCGATACTCGGTGGTGTACGTGGCCGAGCAGAGGAGGGGCCCTGGTGTCGCCTGATGCTATGACCGTGCGTCTGCACTTGCGGAGGATCCGAGTCATTCGAGTGCTGGTGGACCTGATCGAGCGCCTGGTGGTGGAGGTCGCTAATACCCGGCGGGTGGTGCGGTGCAGGCACTGTGGGTTCAACACCTGCCAGGTGCACGACCGTCACCGCATCGAGGTCAAGGACCTGCCTACCCGGGGTCGGCCGACGGCGCTGGTGTGGCTGCATCCCCGTTTCCTATGCGACGAAAGCTGTGAGCGGTTCCTCCGAGGACCACCCCGAGCTGATTCTGGGACGCCGCACCCACATCACCCGCCGCCTCGCTCGCCAGATCATTCGTGATATGAACCACCTGTCGATCCGGGAGATCTCCCGCCGCTACGACCTGCCGTGGCACTACATCATGGGCCTGGTCGGTGGGTGGTCGGATCTGGTGGTGGCCGCCCGCCGGCGCCGCCGCTGCCGTGTCCTGTTGGTTGACGAAACCAGCCTCCGTCGGGGCCACCGGTATGTCACGGTGCTCATCGACGGTGAGACCGGCGAAGGGCTTGGGGGTGGTGAAGCGCCGTGACGCTACAGGTTCGTGAACGACCGCCACTAAGAATCGCAAGGTCGGTAAAGACCCGGTCAGCACACGCGCACGAATCCAATTCCGAGGTGCTTTGCTACAGCTGCGACCTGTTTGCTGACGTGCCCAATGGCGCAGGCGCTGTGGTGGTTTACGCCTGCTTCGATCCATCGGGACCACACCTCCTCGATGGAAGGATCGGAGAATCGGAACAGTCCTCCGACTGTCGGACTCTCGGGAAGAGGCCGGGGCGTTATCTCGCCCCTCGGCTGCCACTAATCGCAGGCCTCCGGGGTCGTCGGGGCTCTTCGTAAATCCAATCAGGGTCGCCGGACCGGGGGGAAGCTCAAACCAAATGATGGTCCCCGTCTTCTGGTCGTCGTTGAACCAGGGGTTTGGTCGGAGCGTCGGCTGGCAGCCTTCTTTACACCATGCTAAGTCGTGCTCACCGCTGTTTGCAATGGCGACCTCACCGGTGTCGAAGTCGATAGCTTCAATCTCGTGATATAAAGAAGCTCCCGTGAGACGCTTCCCAACGAGCATGGCCACCGCGGTAAGCACATCGCCGGTGCATGTCCACGGAACTCCTCGAGTGGTCTCGCGACCGAGGGCTAAGCAGGGTGTAATACCCGGGTCTTCTGAGAACCGGATCTCAGGAACATGGCAGTTGATCGCTCCAGCAGCGATGCCTCTTTCGTCATCGATCGCCTCTAGTGCACGAGCGAGACGAAGCGATATCTCTAGCGTGCCAGGAGCTCCCTCAACCTTGAGGCTCGAAACCTCATCAACCAAGGAATCTGCCGATATAGTCAGGTAGCGCTCTTGAAGCTCCCGGGGTTCAATGTTGACTACTTCCAGCCCTATACCAGCCAGATCCTCGTCAGAGGCATCGCAGCATTCGTACCCAGGAATCGGTTTCCCCATCCTCGCAATCCGAGCACCGCGGAGAGATCCGGCAACGAGGGCAGCGCGCAGCGCAGTCGACACCCGATGATAGGTAGTCGCACCCAACGATCCAACCACAAGATCGAACGCGCGGCGCCGGCGGTGAAGCACATTCGTAAGCATGGGGGTCCCCACGGTCGAGCCTAGTTTGGTGATGCTTTCGGCGTTGAAGCCGGGCTCGATGGAGTGTGCAGACTGCAGAGCCCAGATCACAACCGGGAGCTCCGGGAGCTCGTCTAGGGCTGCCAAGGCATATACGGGCGGAACGGCCATGGATTGAACGATCAGGATCGCCGCCACGTTGGCTTCCGCGAGTGCTCGACCTCCTCGTGCGCCTGAGGTAGATGAGTCAATCAGTCCGCCGCCGACGGGGTCGAACCCGAGATCTGCGAGGCGCCCAAGAATCTGTTGGAGGAGGCCCTCACGCTCATCGCGGAAACTCGGGCCGCCAGCGCTCCCTTCCCAAAAATCCCAATAAGGTAGGAGGACCCCCAACCGACCCATCGACATCGAAGGCGCTGTGGCTTTTGAGCTCATGGTGTCCCGAACGCTCCGGCCTTGGCAAAGGCCATGACCCGGTCGGCGTCGTAGCCGAGTATGCTTTTGAGAACGTAGTTCTGATCCTCTCCCAGGCGGGGTGCTCGTCGGTGGGCGAAGTCCTCGAGCCCTACTCGAACCGGACTCGCGATTTGACGGACGCTCTCGAAACGTGGATGCGAGGTCTCCACAATCAGCCCCCGAGCCTCTACCTGAGGGTCAGCGAGCGCAGCGGGAACGTCGTTGATCGGGGCTACTGGTATGCCGGCTGCCGCGAGGGCCCGTATCCAGTGCGCCACATTATTCTTCGCGAGACAGGTGTCGAGAATCTCGGTCAACGCCTCGGCATTGCGACGCCGCGCGTCGAAGTCTCGAAACCGGGGATCCTCTCCGACTTCAGCGATCCCCAATGCCTCGAGTAGGCGCCGAAAAAACTTCTCCTTTGGACAAGCTATGACGAGCCATCCATCGGCGGCTGGGAAGAGCCCGAAGGGCACCACGGAGGGATGCGCTGATCGGTTTTGGCGCTCGGGAGTCAGACCCTCCTTCAAATACCAAGTGGCTTGGTAGGTGAGCATGCTGATAGCCGTGTCGAAGAGACTCAGGTCGCAGTCCATCCCCGCACCATCTCGTCGAGCTGCATGAACTCCAGCGAGGAGAGCAACAGCTGCAACCAGACCTCCCGAATAGTCCACCAGGGACAACCCAGACTTTGCTGGCGGCCCATCGACCTCTCCGGTGAGACTCATCCATCCCGATAGACCTTGGATAATGTAGTCGTACCCTGGATCGGGCGCACGAGGACCTGTCATCCCGTATCCTGACAGGGAGACGCACACGATCCTGGGATTCGCATGTTTGAGATCCTCATACGTGATTCGGAGCTTGGAAGGCACATCGCCACGCAGGTTCGAGAAAATCGCGTCGGACAGTCCAACCAAGTCTTCCAGGATCTGTCTTCCCCCGTCAGTGGTGATATCAAGGACAAGGCTTCGTTTGTTGCGATTGAACGTCTCGAAGAAGAGGCTGTCCTCGCCTTCCTGGAACGGAGGAATGTAGCGGCCGACATCACCCCCGGTCGTCGGGTCTTCGATTTTAATCACCTCAGCACCGAGGTCAGCAAGGTGCATTGAGCCGAAGGGTCCAGCACCAAATTGCTCTAGAGCGATGATACGAAGGTCTTCAAGTGGTCGCATTCCTGAGTACACTCCGGACAACAAAGGTAGATATCTTCAACAACCACTACAGTTCGATGTCTGCTTTCTCATTCCTGCGTATGGAAAGATGGCTGTCACTCAGTTAGATGGACTGCAGGCAATTCCTATTGGCTTGTTCACCATGAACTCCCCACCTCGATGACCGACCTCAGAACTCGGCCATGTCGGAGGTCCTCGATCGCCTCGTTTATTTCTCTGAGCGGTCGCCTGACGCTGGTCAAATGGTTAAGGGTGATAGCTCCGCTCTGGTAAAGATCAATGACTGCGCGGATGTCCTTTGGAGTATAGCCGCGGGACCCTGACACCGTGAGCTCCCGCCAGATGAACTCCGTCGAGCGGGCCTTGAAGGACTCCGTGCTCGCTCCAACCAAAATGATACGAGTTCGCACGCCGGCTACCTCAATTGCCGACCGGTCGACAGCACCTGATCCGACGGTCTGGATCACGACATCTGGTCCCTTGCCGTCCGTGTGCTGGCCTACCACGGCATTGCTCAGGGCGTCAGCGGGAATGGCCACATCTGCTCCGAGCTCCACCGCAAGCTCGAGCTTTCGGGAGGATCGAGTGGAAGCCAGAACACGGCAACCTAGATGCTTCGCAAGCTGTACCGCATTCGAGCCGATACCGCCGACCCCAAGAACAAGAACGGTCTCGCCAGGCTTGACCTGAGCGATAGACGTGAGCGCGTGATATGGCGTTGCCACAGCATCAGTAAGGACGGCGACGGCAACTGGATCCATGTTGCAGGACACAGGAATGATACAGCGTCCTGGTACGAGGACCTGCTCTGCGAACGCCCCGTCGAAATCAACACCCATGCGACGGGCCCTACGGCACATATTTACATATCCGCCGCGACACATATCGCAGATGCCACAGTGGTCAATGTAATAAAGAGCGGCGGGAGTTCCTACTTGGATCCCTTGGACATCCTCCCCGACCGCCACCACGATTCCGGAGGCTTCATGCCCAGGCACGATGGGCAGCGCAGAATCGAAGCCACCCTTCTGCAGGAACAGATCGCTGCCGCACACACCGGCAGCCCGGACGTCAAGCAGCACCCAGCCGGGAGGTGGAGTGGGAGTAGGCCGACGGACGAGGTTCAGCGCCGCTCCATATCTCTCCAGAACCGCCGCCTCCATCGGCTAACCCTTTCCCGGAAGGCCGAGAGAGTCCGAGTCTGGCAAAGGTGGGGCCTCAAAATGCGACGAGCCGAACACGGAGGGTTTAGCGCGACCAACTCGTTCGTAATATTCCTCTGGAACTGCCGTCGGATCCTTAAACATCTGCCATTGGCATTTCTGACGAACCTGGGGGTCCGGATCCGTATCGGGGTAGTAGGGCGGGTCAACGACGCGCACCGGGTACCCGAAGCGGTCTATTGGGATCTCTTCCATCAGCACTATGCAGTGCGCACAGTAGAGACAGAGACCCTTCCTATAATGGTTCCAGGAAGCCTCCTCATTGGCCACCCCCCACTCGTACGGCGGCTCCATGCGGGCAGGCGTACCCTCGATCCAGTCGCCTCGAATCGTCCGCTGACCTGATCCGCATGGATCGAACCTGAGGGATAAATCTGTCCTCCGTCTCAATCAGCTCGAAGTCGCCGGTCCGCTCCGGTCCTACGAGGTGTCCCTCGCATAGACTCGCACGCAACCAGCATCAACGTCTCCAGCGCCTCGTCCCACGGGTGCTGATCGATGTCGAACTTGCCGTATCTCCATGCGAAGAGCGGCATGAGCAGCTGCTCATACATCTCGGCAATACCGGACGCCCTATACCTGTCTTGAACAGCCGACATGAGACCATAAATGTGGTCAACATCCCGGTCGTGACACTGCCGCCAGGTCTCCTTCATCACCTCAAGAGCATCGAGCGCCCCGTCGGCCTCCTGCCGGTGAAGATGAGCAAGCAGCTGTCGCTGTTCAGACTTGTAACGATCCCAATGCCTGTGAGGGTTCCAGGGACTCCCATCCGGAAGAGTCAGCTTGGCCCGTATGTTTCGATCGATCTCCTCCAGCTCCTCCTTGGACACTCCTTTGGAGCGGAGAAAACTCTGAAGCTGGCTCACCCACTGACGATACAGACTGAAGCAAACATTGGCTTCATCGGTGAAGTAGTCGGCCAGTTCGGATGCATCCTCCCATCGGCCCTCAGCGATGGCTTCCCTTATCTTTCGGTAGGTCGAGATCTTCTGATCCTCCCAGGAACCCATCCGGACTCGCCGGCCCAGCATCTCGGAGAACTCAAGCCTCGTGTCATCGCTCATCAGAAGCGCTCCCTTCTGAGCCTCTAGGAAACGTTTCCAATCTTAATAGAGCTGCAGGGGATACCGCAAGGCGGACGACACCCCGCCCGCGCCTCAAAACGCTCGGTGATCTCGTAGATAGACGGACCACCTGCTTGGCGTGCACGGCTGTCGACAGTCCCCAGGCGGGGAATCACACCTGACCAGTTAGCGCCTCGCGGCGCACGGGGTCGGTTGGTGCAGCAACAACCTCAGGCGATACCCCGTTGCGAAATCACGCGGGAGTTCGGAGTTCACAGCAGCCCCGACACCCACAACAAGGTAGGCGGCCACCCCATGCCATCCTTCCGCAGGAGTCCCATCGGGCGGTGATTGCCCCACCCCGGCTCCCCCTCACTGTCCCCGGTCGGCCCGGCCCGCCGACGAGGCGGGTCGGCTAGACGCGTTTTGTCGAGCATAATGTCGAGGGTTTTGTCGCAGCCCCGGGTCCCTAGCTCAACTGGCAGAGCAGCGGGCTTTTAACCCGACGGTTCAGGGTTCGAGTCCCTGGGGACCCACCGGCCGGCTCCAGCTCGTGACCACGCCCCGGTCCGACCGGGAGGCTCGGTGCGAGCCCTGATCCGGGCCGGGAGGTCGACGCGTTATCTCGCCAGGAGGTCCGCGGCCGGAATCCCCCTCCGGTTGCCGGTCGGAGGCTCCGGTGGGATGATGGGTCGATGGACCCCGGGGCGCCGCTTCCGGCAACACCCTCAGTTCCGAGACGAAGGGAATGATTTCGATGAGCCTCGACGACTTCCGCCGCGAACCGCTGCTGTTCGGGCCTTCACCGATCCACCCCCTCCCCCGTCTGTCCGAAGCACTTGGAGGGCAGGTCGAGATCTGGGCGAAACGTGAGGACTGCAACTCTGGGATCGCCTACGGCGGCAACAAGGTCCGCAAGCTCGAGTACCTCATCGCCGAAGCGCTCGACACCGGATGCGACACCCTGGTTTCGATCGGCGGCATCCAGTCCAACCACACGCGCCAAGTCGTAGGGGTGGCGTGCAAGCTCGGCCTGAAAGCCGTGGTCGTGCAGGAAGCCTGGGTGGACTACCACGACATGTGCTACGACCGGGTGGGGAACATCCAGCTCAGTCGGATCATGGGTGGCGACGTTCGCCTCGATCCAGCCGGGTTCGACATCGGCTTCCGCGACTCGTGGGCCCGAGCGATCGACTCGGTCCGCGAGGCGGGTGGAAAGCCATATCCCATCCCGGCCGGTGCTTCCGACCACCCTCTGGGGGGGACTGGGCTTCGCCAATTGGGCCCGTGAGGTGTCCGTCCAGGAGGAGGAACTCGGCGTCTTCTTCGACACCATCGTGGTGTGCACGGTGACCGGGTCGACCCAAGCCGGGATGATCGCCGGATTCGCCCTCGAAGACCGCGACGATCGACGGGTGATCGGCATCGATGCCTCGGCCACGTTCGACAAGACCATCGACCAGGTGGCTCGCATCGCCCGCCGCACTGCTGAGATGATCGGAGTCGGCCGACCACTTCGAGACGACGAGATCACCCTGGTCGCCGGATATCAGGGCCCCAGCTACGGCGTTCCCGATCGCCAGACCATCGAGGCCATCCAGCTCGCTGCCCGCACCGAAGGCATGCTCACCGACCCGGTCTACGAGGGGAAGTCGATGGCCGGGTTGATCGGAATGATCCGCTCGGGTGAGATCCCGCCGGGTTCCCGCGTGCTGTATGCGCACCTGGGAGGCCAGCCGGCTCTCCCCGCCTACGCGGGTTTTCCGGGCTTGGGCGCCCCGGAGCGGAATCTCACGGCCTGAACGCGCCCCACCCGAAACGACCCTCTTCACAGGGGGGCCATTCTGCGGTAGATTCGAACACATGTTCGATACCTACCGGAGCTTGGCCCGCCTGGAAGGGGACCCCGATCACAGGTCGCCAGAGCCCTCGTCGTCGCTTCCCGATGGCCTCGACAGCTGGCAACCCGGGCCGGAGTTGGCCGCCCTGCTGTCGACGGTCGACGTCGACGAGCTCCCCGCAGGAGACCGTGTGGTGGTGTTGCGGGCCTATCAACGGATGGCCTCCCACATGCAGGCCAAGGTCTATCGGACGATGACGGCCATCCTCGACGCCTACCGGGAGCTCCTGGCAGACGAGGCAGTCGATGACGAGGAGTTCGTATATCAGGCGGCCGCCGCCGAGGTCGGCTCCGCCCTCCGACTCACCCGCCGAACGGCCACCCGCGAGATGACCATGGCCGGCGACCTGTTCGTCCGCCTACCGCAGGTCGGGGAGGCGATGACCCAGGGAAAGATCGACCACCGCCGGGCCCGGGTCCTCGTCTCGGAGACCGCCCACCTCTCCGAAACCGCGGCCCGCACGGTGGTCGACCAGGTCATCCAACTCTCTGAGAGGCTCACCACCGGCCAGCTGGCCGCCCGGCTTCGCCGCCTCGCCATCCAAGCCGCACCGGAGGAAGCCGAGAAGCGTTTCGAGCACGCAGCCGCCGACCGTCGAATGGTGGTCGAACCCACCTGCGAAGGTACCGCCGACATCCTCCTCATCGGAGTGTCACCCGACGCGGCGATGGCCGCCTCCGACCACGTCGACTCTCTGGCCAGACGGCTCAAGACGCTGCCGGGCGAGACAGCGGACGCTCGACCAGATCCGAACCGACATAGCCGTCGACCTGCTACGGGGACGCACCACCCATCTCCCACAGGCACCCAACCCGAAACCGGGACGAGTCGAGATCCGTGTGGACCTCACCACCCTCGCCGAGCTCGACCAGCACCCAGGCGAGCTGGCCGGATACGGCCCGGTGATAGCCGACATCGCCCGTCGGGTCGCCCTCACCTCTCAAAGCTGGTCATACGCGGTGACCGATCCCCAAACCGGCGAGGTCGTCCACACCGGCACCACCCGGCGACGCCCCAACAACGCCCAGGCTCGCCACATCCGCGCCGAACACCATTCCTGCGTCTTCCCCGGTTGCCGCATGCCGGCCACCAGGTGCGACCTCGACCATCGGCGACCCTACTCCCGGGGTGGGCCCACCAGCCCAGAGAACCTCGCCCCCCTGTGTCGCCACCACCACGTCATCCGACACCGCGCAGGATGGCAGTACCAGCCCACCCCCGAAGGGGGATACCGGTGGACCAGCCCGCTTGGGCACACCTACCTGAGCGGCTGCCGATCCCCCTAGCGGTCACTCCTCCTGCGGAGCTGCGGCGGCCATCTTGGCGATCTCTTCGACCACCTCCTCGTTGGCGAGGGTGGTCACATCACCCAACTGGCGCTGCTCGGAGATGTCCTTGAGGAGTCGCCGCATGATCTTCCCCGACCGGGTCTTGGGCAGATCAGGGGTGAACACGATCGACTTCGGTTTGGCGATCGGACCCAAAGTCTTGGCGACGTGGTCCCTCAGCTCGTCGATCAATGCCTGGTCGCCCTCCACCCCGGCCTTGAGGATCACGAACGCGGCGATCGCCTGGCCGGTGACTTCGTCCCGGCGTCCCACCACGGCGGCTTCGGCCACCGCCGGATGCGACACCAGCGCCGACTCCACCTCGGTGGTGGAGATGTTGTGGCCCGAAACCAGCATGATGTCGTCCACCCGGCCCAGCAGCCAGAAGTAGCCGTCCTTGTCCCGTTTGGCGCCGTCGCCGGGGAAGTACTTGCCGGGGAACCTCGACCAGTAGGTGTCGACGAACCGCTGGGGATCACCGTAGATGGTGCGGGCCATCCCCGGCCACGGCCGGGTGATCACCAGATACCCGCCTTCCCCGAGGGGAACCGAGTTGCCCTGGTCGTCGACCACATCCGCCGCGATCCCGGGGAACGGGAAGGTGGCCGACCCGGGCTTGGTGGGGGTCACCCCGGGTAGCGGAGTGATCATGATCCCTCCGGTCTCGGTCTGCCACCAGGTGTCCACGATCGGGCACCGCTCACCGCCGATCACACGGTGGTACCACATCCACGCCTCGGGGTTGATCGGCTCGCCCACCGTCCCCAACACTCGGAGGCTCGACAGGTCGTGTCGACCGGGGTACTCCTCGCCCTGCTTCATGAACGCCCGGATGGCGGTGGGAGCCGTGTAGAAGATCGTCACCTTGTAGTCCTCGACGATCTTCCACAGCCGGTCCCACTCCGGGTAGTTGGGGGCCCCCTCGTACATGACACCGGTCGTCCGGTTCGCCAACGGCCCGTACACGATGTACGAATGGCCGGTCACCCAGCCGATGTCGGCCGCACACCAGTACACGTCCCGGTCGGGCTTGACGTCGAACACCCACGAGTGGGTGGTGGTGATGTGGGTCAGATACCCGCCCTGGGTGTGGACGATCCCCTTGGGTTTGCCGGTGGTTCCCGACGTGTAGAGGATGTACAGGGGATCCTCCGCGTTGAGGCTCACCGGGTCGCAGGTCTCGTCCTGTCCCTCCACCAGCTCGTGCCACCACAGGTCCCGACCCGGCTCCATGTGGACGTCGTTCTCGCCCGACGCAGCACCACCACCTTCTTCACGTCGGGGGTGCGGGCCAACGCCACATCGGTGTTCGCCTTGAGAGGCACCACGTTGCCCCCCCGCCAGGCTCCGTCCTGGGTGATCACCACATGGGCCTCGGCGTCCAGGATCCGGGTCGCCAAGGCATCCGAGGAGAACCCGCCGAACACCACCGAATGCACGATCCCCAGACGGGCGCAGGCCAGCATGGCGACCGGCAGCTCGGGAACCATCCCCATGTAGATCGCCACCCGGTCACCCTTCGACAACCCCAGCGACTTCAACCCGTTGGCGAACCGGCACACCTCCCGGTGCAGCTCGGCATAGGTGATGCTCCTGGTATCACCCGGCTCCCCCACCCAGTGGTAGGCCACCTGGTCGCCGTAGCCCGCCTCGAGGTGACGGTCCAGGCAGTTGTACGACAGGTTGAGCTCGCCGTCCGAAAACCACTTGAAGAACGGAGGGTTCGAGTCGTCCAGGACCTTGGTCGGCTCCTTGAACCAGGAGATCAGCTCCAACGCCTGACGATGCCAGAACCCCAGCCAGTCCGCCTCCGCCTCCTCGTGCACCCCCGGTTTGGCATTGGCCTGCGCGGTGAACTCCGGGCTCGGTGGAAACACCCGAGTCTCTTCGAGCAGGTTCTCCAACGTCTGGGACATGGAACCTCCTTGGCGTCGACCTCTCCTCAACCTACCAAGCAGAGTCGGATTCGGGCGCCGGGAGGAGGGATCCCCATGTAGCGTGGAGACATGGACTGGCCTGTCACCTACAGACGACGTGTTCGCTTCTCCGACACCGACGCCCAGGGGATCGTGTTCAACGCCAACTACCTCGTCTACTTCGACGACACCATCACCGACTACTTCGACGCTCTGGGGCTCGGTTGGGAGGAGTTCGAGCGGCGGGGCTACGACATGGTCCTGGCCCACGCCGAGCTCGACTTCAAGTCCCCTGCCCGGCTCGGCGAAACGCTCCTCACCGGCGCGCGGGTCGGCCGGGTGGGCAAGACCTCGGTACGTTTCCAGCTGGCCACCTGGGAGGAGGAGTCGGGTCGGCCGGTTGTGGAGGGCGAGGAGGTGCACGTCTTCCTGGACCGTTCCAGCTTCACCAAGACTCCCGTTCCCGAGTTCTTCCTGGAGGCGGTGGAGAGCCTCCAGGGTGAGGAGATGACCCGCTCGTGAGCCTCGTCGTCTTCGACGTCAACGAGACCCTCCTCGATCTGTCCCCCATGAAGCGAGTATTCGAGGAGGCGTTCGGGACGGCCGACCTACTGGGGGAGTGGTTCGCTCGGCTGCTCCACGGCTCGCTGGTGGCCAACCACCTCGACCGGTATCGCCCCTTCTCCGAGATCGCGGTGGAACAGCTCCTCGGGCTGGCCCGGCGCCGGGAGGTCGACCTGGGACCGGTCGAAGGCCGGGAGGTGGTTTCGCACATGCGCAACCTTCCACCGCATCCCGACGTGGTGCCGGCTCTGGAGGCTCTCAGCCGGGCGGGTCACCGTCTGGCCACCCTCACCAACAACCCCCAGGAGGCCCTCGACGCCCAACTCGCCAACGCCGGGATCGCCGGCTTTTTCGAGGCGACGCTGACGGTCGAACCGGTGGCCAAGTTCAAACCCGCTCCCGAGCCCTACTTGTACGCGGCCCGCACCCTGGGGGCGGAGCCGGGCAGCATGTGGATGGTGGCTGCCCACGACTGGGACGTGGCGGGCGCGGTGGCGGCAGGAGCCCGGGCCGTGTTCGTGGCCCGCGGCCCATGGACCCTGCCCGACCCTCCCCCGGCGGTGGTAGACGACCTAACGGGCCTTCCCGAGGTGCTGGTCGATGGGTGACCTGACCGAGCTCCTCGCCGACACCTCCACCCGGATCGCGGTGGTAGGTGCGACCGACGACTCGGCCAAATACGGGTCGGTGGTCTACCGGGACCTGAAACGCAAGGGATACCGGGTGATGGCGGTGAACCCCAACCGCACCACCGTCGACGGTGATCCGACCTACCCGGATCTGGCCTCCCTCCCCGAACCGCCCGACATCGTCGACCTGGTGGTGCCGGCCGACCAAGGCGAAAAGGTGGTGAGGCAGGCAGCGGACCTGGGTTACCGGCGGATCTGGCTGCAGCCGGGAGCCGACAGCCCCGCCCTGTTGGCCCTGCTCCAAGAACTCGACCTCGACTACATCGCCGACGCCTGCATCATGGTGGCCAGCCGGCTCCGGCTGGCCAGATGACGCCCGGGTAGGCTCCCCCGGGTCATGTCCCGTCCACGAGAGTACGAAGCTCTGAAGCGGCTCCGGGTGGTCCGCCACTTCCGCCCGGAACCGGTCCCCGACGAGGTGGTCGAGGCGATCCTCGACGCAGCCCGCTGGACCGGGTCGGCCAAGAACCGACAGGACTGGCGGTTCGTGGTGATCACCGACCCCGACCAGATCGCGCGGCTGGCCGAGTGCGGCGACTTCACCGAACCGATGCGGCGAGCACCGCTGGTGATCGCAGTGGTCGGCCTGCCGGGATCCTACGAATGGGACCTCGGCCGGGTCAGCCAGACCATCATGCTCGCCGCGGCAGCGCTGGGGGTGGGGTCGGTGCCCCAGACCATGCACCGGCACGACTGCGCCAGGCGGGTGTTGGGGGTGCCCGACGACCACTGGTGTCGCGTGGTGATCGCCCTGGGTTATCCGGATCGGGAGGCGGAAGCCTCCGCCCGGGCGGCCTCGCCGTTCCGGGGCAGGCTTCCCCTATCCGAGCTCGTGTTCCGAGACAGGTACCAAGCCAACACGCCGGCCGCCGACACCCCCCAGACGAACCAGTCGCCCCATCTGACGTAGAGCGTCGGTCCGGCGGTCCGCATACGCACCGTGCCCACCAGCAGGGCGGGTTCGGCCAGTGGGGTCCTCTCGCCGATCCGTCCGCCGTCGGTGATCAGGGTGGAGCGTCCCGTCACCGCGGCGTGGACCACGTCCACCCCCGACTCGGCGGCCCGCATCCGGGTCATCCAGATGAACTGGTCGGAGGCCGGCGAGTAGGGGTACGACCCCTGGTTGGTCGCCACCACCAGCAGCCCGGCTCCTTCCGCCACGGTCTCCCGGGCGTAACGGGCGAAGGCACCCTCGAAGGAGATGACCGTCCCGAAGGGCCCGAACCCGAGGTCGACCACCAACGGCCCGTCACCCCGGATCATGTCGCGGGGCACCGCCTCGAGTTCCTTCACCCATCCGAACAGGGGGCGGGCAGGAACGTACTCGCCGAAGGGGACCGGGTGCCGTTTGCGGTATTCGCCGACCAGGGTGCCGTCGGGCCCGAAGATCACGTTGGCGTTGATCCACTCGGTGTCCGACACCGGGCGGTCGCCTCCGGCCACCAGCACGGCACCCAGCCGGGCCGCCTCGGCGGCCATCTCGGCGCCCACTTCGGGAACCAGGATCGGGTCGGCGGCGAAACCCCCGGTGGAGCCCTCCGGCCACACCACCAGATCGACACTGCCCGGCTCGAGGCTGCGGGTCAGCTCGAGATGGGTGCGGTAGGTGATGAGCCGCTCGTCGGGACAGTGGGTGCCGGGGCATGGTGTGCTTCCCTGGACGATCGCCACCCTCACCGGCTGTCCGTCGGGAACGGCGGGAAACATCGCTCCGGCGATGGTGAACACCAGCGCCAGTCCGGCGGGTATCGCCGCCGGCCCCACACGGCGCCGCCGGATCGCCTCCACCGAACCGGCGGCCAGCCACGCACCGACCACGGAGAGGCCCGAAGCCCCGACCCACTGGGCGGCGTTCCGGAACCCGGCCGCCTCACCCAGCGGGAAGGCCAGGTTCCCCCAGGGGAAGCCCCCCAGAGGGAAACGGGCCCTGATCCACTCCGCCAGACCCCACATCCCCGCCGCCACCAGACCCCAGACCCATCCCGAGGTCCGCCTGGCGGCCCACAAGGCCACGGCCAACACCACGAAGAACGAGGATTCGAGGATCCACAGGGGGACGAAGGCGATCCAACCCAGCTCGGCCAACCAGGGAAACAGCAGCCCGAAGAACGCCAAGCCGAAGCCCGCTCCCACCACTGCCGCTTCACCCCGGCTCCTGGCCGTCCGGACTCCGGCCAGGAACACGGCGACGGCCGGGACGGCGAGCCACCACCAGCCGGTGGTGGGGAAAGCCAGCGCAAAGCCCACACCGGCCGCGACGGCTGAGAGCAGGCGGATCATCCCCCGAGTGTACGAAGTACGCCGACACCTCATTAGCGTCCCTCTCCCATGGCAGACGGCGCCGGCGAGATCCAGGAGAACCCCGCGGCTGCGAATCTCGTGTCCGGGATGGCCGACGACCTGTCGGTGGCTCTGGAAGCCGCCCGCGCCGCCGCCGAGGTGGTCCGGGACGGCATGGGCCGAACGGTCGCCACGGATCTGAAAGGGGCGGTGAACCCGGTCAGCGAGGTCGACCGTCAGGCCGAGCAGGCGGCCCTCGCAGTGCTCGGCGGACGGCGGCCCGACGATTCGATCCTGGCCGAGGAGAGCGGCGGCGCCTGGCCCGAGGGACGGGTCTGGATCGTCGATCCGCTCGACGGCACCGTCAACTTCGTCCACGGAATCCCGCAGGTGGCCGTGTCGGTGGCTCTTTGGGACGACGGACCCCTGGTGGGGGTGGTCGTGGACGTCTCCCGGGGAGAGACCTTCGCCGCGGTCGCCGGGGGCGGAGCCACCCTGGGCGGACGGCCCATCGCGGTGTCGGCCGTCGACAGTCCCGAGCAAGCCCTGGTGGCGACCGGCTTCCCCTACGACCGTCAGGAACACGGACCGGCCTACGCCCGGGTGCTCGGAGAGGCCCTCCGGGTGTTCCAGGGGGTTCGCCGGTTCGGTTCGGCCGCCCTCGACCTGTGTTGGTTGGCCTGCGGCAGGTACGACGGCTTCTGGGAGTTCTCCCTCGAGCCGTGGGACACCGCCGCCGCCATGTTGGTGGTCGCCGAGGCGGGAGGGGTGCTGACCCGTCACGACGGTGACCCCTACCGGCCCGGGGATCCCACCCTGGTCGCGGGCAACCCGGCCATTCATCCGGTGCTCCGTCGCCTGGTGGCCGACCATCTGCCCGATCATCTGCGATGAGCCGCAGGTCGATCACCGGTCGGGGCGTGATCGGCCCGGGAGCCGACCAGGGAGCCGACACCATCCTGGTCGAGGGTGGCCGCATCGTGGCGGTGGGTCGCCTGTCCGAGTTCGAAGGGGTGGAGGCCGAACGGAGCACCGTGGATGGCTGGCTGGCCCCACCGTTGGTGGATGCCCACCTCCACCCCGGAGGGCTGGTACGCCGAGGTGTGGAACTGGGTGGGGTGTCGAACCGGCGGGAGTTGGTGGAGCTCCTCGCCGGCGAAGCGGCCCGACTCCCCCGGGGGGTCGCGGTGATCGGCCACGGCCTCGACGACGAGCAGTTGGGGGGGCTCCCCACCCGGGAGGAGCTCGACCAGGCCGTCGCCGACCGACCGGTGCTGGTCTATCGCCGTTGTGGGCACGTCGCCTCGGCCAACACCGCGGCCCTAGAGCTGGCCGGGGTGACCCCCGACGTCGCCGACCCGCCGGGCGGCTCCTTCGACCGGGACCCCTCGGGGCGACCCACCGGGGTGCTGAGGGAGGCTGCGGTCGGTCTGGTGGGAGCCGCTCTCGCTCCGCTCGCTCCCGGCCCCAACCCCGACCAGGTCCACCGGGCGCTGGCCGAGCTGGCCGGTCAGGGTGTGGGCCGGGTCGGGGCCATGGTCACCGTCGGCGACGGCGTGTGGTGCGGAATCGGGAACGAGTTGGAGCTCCTGGTGGAGGCGGCTCCGCTGCCTCTGGAAGTCGAGGTGTTCGTGATCACCTCGGACACCGAGACGCTGAGGCGGGCGGCCCGCCGAGTGGAGGCGACACCCGGGCTGCGCTTCGGCGGGTGGAAGGGTTTCGCCGACGGCAGCCTGGGGGGGTGGACGGCCGCTCTGCGGTCCCCCTACCACGACCGGCCCGACACCACGGGAATCCTCGGACTCGATCCCGACCGGGCAGCCGACCTGTCCCGGCTGGCGGTGGAACTCGGAGGGGTTCCCGCCATCCACGCCATCGGCGACGCCGCAGTCGAGGCGGTGATCGACCTCTACCGGGACCTGCGAGCCGACGGCGTCGAGGGAGCCTTCCGGATCGAACACGCCTCGGTGATGGACGACCGGCTGATCGACCAGGCGGTCGAGCTCGGGCTGGTCTTGTCGGTCCAGCCCGCCTTCGCCCTCTCCGACTCCTCGTTCCTCGAGAGGAGGCTCGGACCGGAACGGGTCGAATGGGCCTACCCGCTGAGGCGGATGATCGACCAGGGAGCCACCCTCGTCACCGGGTCGGACGCCCCGGTGGAACCCCCCGACGTGTTGCGAACCCTCCGGGCGGCGGTGGAGAGATGCGGACTCAGCCTCGCCGAGGCGATGGCCATCACGGCGGCCCATCCCGCTCGAACCCGGCGCACCCGGCGACCTGGTGGTCGTCACGGAAGGACCAACACCCGGCGTGTCGGCCGTCGGATAGCCGACTCTATCTATTTGATTTTCCAAATCGATCAGCTAGGGTTCGGGCCATGGGACGTCCAAGCATCGTCGAACCCGAACCCGTCCCGCTCGACGACCACGAGCTGGTAGCCAAGCTGTTCCGGGCCCCTCGGTGACCCCACCCGCCTCAAGATCCTCGACCTCCTCCTCGAGAACCCCCCGCTACCAGAAGGATTTGGTCCAGGAAGTGGGTTTGTCACAGGGGCAGGTCTCCCAACACCTCGCCTGCCTCACCTGGTGCGGACTGGTCGAGGCCGATCGACAGGGCCGTCGGATCAGATACCGGGTGGTCGAACCCCGTGTCGTCGCGATCCTCGACCTCGCCCGTGGATTCCTGAACCACACGACCGCCGACATCGCCGCCTGCCGAATAATCGATCGGGAAAAACCAATGGAGAAGTCATGAAACACTACGACCTGGCCATCATCGGTTCGGGGTCCGCTGCCTTTGCAGCCGCCATCAAGGCGTCGGAACTGGGCGCCCAAGGTGGCGATGATCGAAAGGGGTACCTTGGGCGGCACTTGCGTGAACATAGGCTGCGTTCCTTCCAAGGCGCTGCTCCGGGCCGCCGAGCACTATCACCGTGCCGGACACTCCCCCTTCGCCGGGGTCGACACGAGCGCCGGGAAGGTGGACCTGGCTGCTCTGGTCGCCCAGAAGGACGAACTGGTGGCCGCCCTCCGGAAGGAGAAGTACCAGGACCTGGTCGAACTCTACGGCTTCGACCTGATCCCAGGTGAAGCCACCTTCGTCGACCCGGAGACTCTGGCAGTCGACGGGTCCAGATTGAGGGCCCGCCGATATCTGATCGCCACCGGTGCCTCACCCTGGGCGCCTCCCATCGAAGGTCTCGACCGCGTTGGTTACCTCACGTCCACCTCGGCCCTGGAACTGACCACACTTCCTGAAGACCTGATCGTGGTGGGAGCCAATGCCATCGGTCTCGAACTGGGACAGCTCTTCCTCCATCTGGGAGCCAAGGTGACCTTCGTCGAGGTGCTAGACCGGATCGCACCCTTCGAGGAACCGGAGATCTCACAGGCGCTCACCGATCACCTGGTCGCGTTGGGAGCGGAGGTATTCACCGGTGTCAAGCCGATCCGCGCCGAAAAGAGCGACCGCTGTCGCCTGACCTTGGACACCCCCGACGGAACCCGAACCGTGGAAGCCGAACAGCTCCTGGTCGCCACCGGGAGACGAGCCCGCACTTCGGGCCTCGGTCTGGACGTCGCCGGGGTGGAGGTCGACTCCCGGGGACACGTGGTGGTGGACGACACCATGGCCACGTCCAACCCCCGGGTGTTCGCCGCCGGCGACGTCACCACCCTCCCCCAGTTCGTGTACGTGGCGGCGCTCTCCGGCAACTTGGCCGCAGAGAACGCCCTCCGGGGAACCGGCCGCCGGATCGACCTTCGAACCATGCCCCGGGTGACGTTCACCACCCCACAGATCGCGTCGGTCGGGCTCACCGAAGCCCAGGCCCGGGAGGCCGGGCATCGTCCGGTCACGTCGGTCCTGCCCATCGGCGCCGTGCCTCGGGCTCTGGTCGACCACGACACCACGGGGCTGGTCAAGCTGGTGGCCGAGGAGGCCGACGGCCGGCTGCTCGGGGCCCACATCCTCGCCGAAGGGGCAGGCGACGTGATCCAGGCGGCGGTGATGGCCTTGCGGTACCGAGCTACGGTGGACGAGATCGCCGACACCTTCCACCCCTACCTGACCATGGCGGAAGCGCTCAAGCTCGCCGCCCAGTCGTTCCGCAAGGACGTGGGTCAGCTGTCGTGCTGCGCGGCCTGAGCGGCCCCGTAGGCGTCAAGGCCCGGTCGATCAGAAGGTCACAGGCCGCAGGTCCGGAGGCTGTTCGACCCGGTCGGCCATCCGGGAAGGGACGGGCCTGAGGTTCTCCAGCAAGGTCCGCACCGCCCGGGCGGCACCCGAGGTGTATCCGAGTACGGCGGCCACCATCGGCCACTCCGCCTGCCATGCTCCGGCGGCCCCGCTCGTGCTCGTGGTCGAATCCCTGGAGTAGGGACCCGGCGGCTCCCAACGCCAGCCTGGCTGCGGCGACCGCCGCCACTGCGTCCACCGGGTTTCGTTTGTGGGTCATCGACGACGACCCGCCGGCCCTGACTTCCACCTCCGCCACCTCGTCCTGGGCCAGCAGCTTCACGTCGGTGCCCACCTTCCCCGATGCCCTGGCCCCGCCTGCCAGGGCGGCTACCACCTCCCAGAGGGGCCGGCGATCCGAATGCCAGGGCAGGGTCGGCATGTCGAGTCCGAGCTCGCCGGCGAGGAGCTCGACCACCTGCAGACTCCCGGCACCCTCGGGGTGGAGGTTCCCGGCCGGACCCCCGAACTGCACCACGAAAGCCACCCGGTCTACGGCCGCTGCGGCTTCGGCCAGGCTGGCCAGCCACCCCGCGGCCTTCAACCCGAAGGTGGTGGGGGAGAGCCTGCTTGAGGAGGGTCCGGGCCATCATCTGGGTGTGGCGGTGCCGCTCGGCCAGCTCCGCGCATGGCGAGAGCGGCGGCCCGGAGGTCGTCTGCCACCACCGAAGCCCCCTGCCGGAGGAGGAGCATCGAGGCGGTGTCGACCACGTCCTGGGATGTCGCCCCACGATGCACCTGCTCGGCGGCTTCGGCTCCCAACCCGGCCCGGAGCCGTCCCAGTAGCGGCACGACCGGGGGTCACCGACTCGGTCGCCTCGGCGAGCACCTCGGTCGGGTCGAAGACGAGACGGGCGCAGGCTTCGGTGATCTCTTCGGCGACCGACGGGTCGAGGAGCCCGGCCCGGGAGCGGGCTCGGGCGTGGGCCGCCTCGAAGTCGAGCATTCGCCGTAACCAGGCTTCCGGCTCGATGAGGGGGGCCACCTCGGGGGCGACGAACATGGGGCCGCCCCAGCCGATCACCCTCCACCCCGGTGGGCTGCCTCGGTACGGGCCTTCAGATCTCTGAGCACCTCGAGCTCGGCGGTGGTGGGCGGAGGAGTGGTGTCCAGGTCCGGTCGGAACGTCACTTCCCATCCGGTCGCTTCCCTCACCCGGTCGACTGTGACCCCGGGGTGGATCGACACCACCTCTAGCTCGTTGGTGGTCGGGTTGGGACGCATCACGCACAGGTCGGTGATCACCAGGGTGGGTCCCTTGGTCTGGAGCCCCAGCCGGTGGCGTTCCTGCCCGTCCCGGCCGTGACCCAGCGAGGTGATGAAGTCCACCCGGTCCACCATACGCCGCCGATCGTGGGGGACGATCACGTATATCTCCCCGCAGAAGGTGGCGATCTCGGGTGCTCCCCCGCCCCCCGGGAGCCTCACCTTGGGACGGGCGTAGTCACCGATCACGGTGGTGTTGATGTTCCCGAACCTGTCGAGCTGGGCGGCGCCTAGGAAGCCGACGCTGATCCGGCCTCCTTGCAGCCAATACTGGAAGGTCTCCGGCACCGACACGGTGGTAAGGGCGGTGCGGCACAGGTCGCCGTCGCCGATCGACAGGGGTAGCACCTCGGGTTTGGCGCCGATCGTGCCCGACTCGTAGATGAGCGTGATGTCGGGAGCGTGGGTGAGGCGGGCCAGGTTGCAGGCCTCCGATGGCGCGCCGATGCCCACGAAGCAGACGTCGTCGTTGCGGAGAGCCCGGGCCGCGGTCACGACCATCATCTCGGAGGCGGTGTACGGCTCAGCCATGGGAGAAGACATGATCGGCCATCCAAGCCGAGAAGCGTTCACGGTCCCGGGAGATCTCGTCCCATTCCAGGTAGAAGGAGTTGTCCCGGTCGTAGTACCCGTAGGCGTAGGAAGGCCACGCCCCGCCCGGGGCCTCCACCACCGCGTCGATCGTCCAGGCGGGGAGGACCACGCTGTTGGGACTGGACGGGGCCAGGTCGTCCACCACCTCCTCTACGGTGACCACCGCCTTCCGGGCCGCCAGCACCGCCTCCTTCTGAACGCCGACGATCCCCTCGATGAGCACGTTGCCCCTCCGGTCGGCCTTCTGGGCATGGATGACGGTGACGTCGGGTTTCAAGGCGGGGACCGCCGACAGGGTCTCACCGGTGAAAGGACACTCGACGGTCCGAATGTTGGGATTGTGGTCTACCAGGTCGGTTCCGGCGTAGCCTCGGAAGACGGCACAGGGCAGTCCAGACGCTCCGGCCGCGTAGGCAGCGGCCATGGCCGCATGCGAATGCTCTTCGATCTCGAGCGGCGCCGGCCAGCCGTTCTCCACCGCATCCCGGAAACGGTGCAGCGACCCCACTCCCGGGTTCCCGCCCCAGCTGAACACGAGTTTGCGGGCACAGCCCGCCCCGATGAGCTGGTCGTAGATCAGGTCCGGGGTCATTCGCACCAGGGTCAGGTTCCGTTTCCCCTGGCGGATCACTTCGTGCCCGGCGGCGAAGGGAATGAGATGGGTGAAGCCCTCCATGGCCACTACGTCGCCGTCTTCCACGTACTCGGCGATCGCCTCTTTCAGGGAGAGGAACTCCATCAGAAGTCGAAGAAGACCGTCTCGTCTTCCCCCTGGAACCGGATGGAGGTCGTACCGTCCCGCGATCGCTCCATGTCGCCTATCCGGCCATGCCTAGCCCGACCTCAGGTGGGGCGCCCACGTCGGTGTCGTAGTCGGCGTGGCGTCCGGTCTCCTTCTTGGAGAAGACCAGCCGGCCGTCCACCTCCACTTCGAACACCCCGCCGCTACCCGGCACCAGCTCCACCCGGTAGTCGGTGCCGAACTCCTCGAATATCCGCTCCGCCATGCCCACGGCACGGGGGGTGTAGTTTCAAACTCGGCAGAAGAGGATCCTCACCGTTCTCATAGACCCTCGACGATACCCGGCCCCGGCCGTGTACCTTGACGGCCCTGATGCTGTTCGACTACACCACCGTCACCCCAGACTCCATCGCCGTCGACGTCGAGGAGACCATCACCCGAGCCGAGGCGCTCGTCGCCCAGGTGGTCGACCCCGACAACCCCCTCACCGTCGAGTCGGTGCTGCGTCCCCTCGACGACGTCGCAGACCTGATGGCCCGAGCGTTCGGTCGCACCGGGTTCATGGGTTACGTGCATCCCGACCCCGACACCAGGGCAGCCGGCAAGGAAGCCGAAGCCAAGCTGGAGACCTGGCAGGTGGAGCTCACCTTCCGGGAGGACCTCTACCGGGCGGTCAAGGCGTTCGCCGAGACGCCCCGGGCTGCAGAACTGGACGGCGAGTGGCGTCGCTTCCTCGACTTCCTGCTCAGGGACTTCCGCAAGGCGGGCCACGAGCTACCCGCCGCCAGCCGAGAGCGACTCCGGGAGCTCGCCAACCGGTTGGTCCAGCTCGGAGTCGAGTTCGAACGGAACATAGCCGAGCACCGCGACCACCTGGAGGTCACCATCGACGACCTGGACGGCCTGCCCGAAGGCTACGTGGACACCCTCGAACCCGGAGACCGCCCCGGCACCTTCCGGGTGACGATGGCCTACCCGCATGTGGTGCCCTTCCTGGAGAACGCCCGGCGCCGCGACCTGCGGGAAGCCCTGTCCCGCAAGTTCAACTCCCGGGCGGTGGCCGAGAACCGGCCGATCCTGGAAGAGGCGGTGGCGATTCGCCGGGAGATCGCCGAGATCTTCGGTCAGCCTTCCTGGGCCCACCACCAGCTCGACGAGCGGATGGCGAAGACCCCGGAGGCGGTCGAGGACTTCTACCGGAGGCTCCGCCCACCCCTCACCGAGGCGGCCCGCCGGGAGATCGCCAAGATGGCGGCCCTGCTGGAGGCCGACACGGGAGATTCGGAGCTGCAGGTGTACGACTGGCGGTACTACGACACCCAGATCCGAAAGTCCGAGTTCGGGGTCGATCCCGCCCAGGTGGCCGCCTACTTCCCTCTGGAGGCGGTGATCGACGGCATGTTGGAGATCACCGGAGAGGTCTTCGGCCTCGACTACCAACAGGTCGATGCACCCGTGTGGCACCCCGACGTCACCACCTATCGGGTCTACGACCGGGACACCGGAGAGGAGATCGCGCACTTCCACATGGATCTCTTCCCCCGGGAGGGCAAATTCAGCCACGCGGCCGCCTTCCCTCTCGTGCCGGGTCGGCGCCTCGCCGACGGGTCGTACCAGCGGCCGATGGCGGCGATCGTCGCCAACTTCACCAAACCAACCGCCAAGCGGCCGTCCTTGTTGCAGCACTCCGAGGTGGAGACCTTGTTCCACGAGTTCGGCCACATCCTCCACCAGGTGTTGACCAGGGCTGAGCTGGTCCGGTTCTCGGGTACCAACACGGAGCGGGACTTCGTGGAAGCGCCCTCCCAGATCATGGAACATTGGGTGTGGAAAGCCGACGTGTTGAGGCGGTTCGCCCGCCACCACCAGACGGGAGAGCCCATCCCCGAGGAGCTGGTCGACCAGCTGGTGGCGGCCCGGCGTCTCAACATCGCGGTGGCCACCCTCCGGCAGATGGTGTTCGGGACCCTGGATCTCCGGCTGCACGACGCCACCCCGGACAAGGACCTGGATCGGATCCTGGTCGAGGCCACCGAGGTGGGGTTGCTTCCCCTCCAGGAGGGGACCTTCTTCCCGGCGAGTTTCGGTCACCTGCTGGGCGGCTACGACGCCGGCTACTACGGCTACCTGTGGTCGGAGGTGTACGGAGACGACATGTTCAGCCGTTTCGAGGAGGAGGGTTACCTCGACCCGAGAGTGGGTAGGGAATACCGGGAGAAGATCCTCGAACGAGGCGGCACCCGGGACGGGATCGAGCTGCTCCGGGACTTCCTCGGCCGGGAGCCGAACCACCGCGCGTTCCTCGCCAACCTGGGGATCGGAACCGACTGACGGCGAGACCTGCTCGGATCGGAACCCGTCGGGGGTCGCCGACGTCCAACTTTCGTAACCGAACTTTGACCCCCGCTTTACACCTGCGGGGGCAAGATCGGGAACACCGACGGGCCGGCCGGCGTTGATACCGGTGAAAGGGCCCAAGGAGGCCAGATCATGTCTGAAATCGTCAAGGGACGCAGCATCAAGGGGGTGACCCGTCCCTCCAAGGAATACGGGGAGGGAAGGGTCTGCGCCAAGCCTGGTTGCAACACCAAACTCAGCCGGTACAACCGGCGGGAGTATTGCCACGCGCACGCGCCGGTGAGGTATCCCCGAGTCAGGGGTCGGGTGATCCCCGAGGGAACGTGATCGTCCCCGAAAACGTTGAATAGGTCACCGGGGCGTTGCGGTCTCAGGTTCTCTCCCCCCTCCCCCGACGCTGCGACGCCCACGGGAGAGGCCCCGGCTCCGAGCCGGGGCCTCGGTCTATGGAGGGCTCCGTCGGTGTGCCTCGGAGATGACCCGCTCGGCCTCCGATAGGCCCCGCCAACCCAGCGTGGCGGTCTTCTTGTCCTCCAACTCCTTGTAGACCCTGAAGAAGTGCTCCAGCTCACGGGTCAGATGGGGATCGAGGTCGGCCACATCACGGACCGCCTCCCAGCGTGGATCCCCCGCCGGCACCCCTATCACCTTGTGGTCGGGTTTGCCCTCGTCTTCCATCAGGAACACCCCGATGGGTCTAACCCGGATGCGGCATCCGGGAAAGGTGGGTTCGGCGACCAGGACCAGAGCGTCCAAGGGGTCGCCGTCCTCTGCCACCGTGTCCGGTATGAAGCCGTAGTCGGCCGGATAACGGGTGGCGGTGAACAACATCCGGTCGAGATAGATGAAACCGGTCTCCGGATCCATCTCGTACTTGTTCCGGCTGCCCCGAGGGATCTCCACCACCACGGTGACTTCCACTTGGATCATCCCTCCCTGAGGAACCGTTCGATCTCCTGGACGAGCCTCTCCCCCGGGTCGGTGTCGACTCCCAGTGAGTCGGCTTCCAGCTCCTTCACGTAGGAGCGGAGCTCGGGGTCGTCCAGCGCGCTGTCGAGCTCGGCCCGGAACTCGTCGACCTCCAGGGTCAGATCGGACAGATCGACGGTCAGTTCGAGCACCTCGGCTGCCTTCCGCAGCAGAGCCAGAGCGGCCGGAGGGTATTCGTGGGTGGACACGTAGTGGGGCACCGCCGCCCAGATGCTCACGGTGGGTATTCCGTCGGCGATCAGGGCCTGGGTGAGCACACCCACGATCCCGGTGGGCCCTTCGTAGTTGGACCGCAGAATGCCGTGACGTTCCAGCATCTCCGACGTGCTGGCGGTCCCCACCAGCGGCACGGGCAGGGTGTGCGGCACCTGCCCGATGAACGCGCCCAGGGTGGCGACCCTGACCACACCCAGCTCCCGGAAGACCTGGATCAGCTCACCGACGAAGGAACGCCACCGGGTGTGGGGCTCAGGGCCCACCACCGCCACCACGTCTCTGCCGTCCACCTCGAGGCGGTAGATCTCGACGTCGGGCCACACGATTCGGCGGCTGCCGTCGGGTTCCAGCTCGACCAGCGGCCGGCGGTCCTGGTAGTCGCACAGGTCGTCCCCTTCGATCCAGGCGATCCTCTCTCCGTCGTAGAGGTCGAGCAGGTGGTCGATCACCGAACTGGAGGCCCGTCCCGCGTCTCCCCAGCCTTCGAAGGCGACCACCCCCACCGGGTGGACCAGTCCGGGCCTCTCATCCCATCTGACGCGGGTCATGTCGTGTCAGCGTACTCACCGCCGAGGTGGCCGGGGACTCAGTCGCGTTGGAGCGTCCTGTCGAGGAAGGACAAGGTCCGCTCCCAGGCGGTGCGCGCCGCCTCCTGTTTGAAACTCTCGGGTCGCCCCGGATCCCAGAAACCCTGCCCGGCTCCACGGTAGACCTCGAAGGTGGCGTCGAGACCCAGGTCCCGGAGAGTCGATTCGAGCGAGTAGGCCTGCCGCTCACCCGCCCTCGGATCTTCGGCTCCGAAATGGCCGAGGAAAGCAGCCCGGGTCTTTCCGTAGTCGGGATCCCGGCTGAACGGCTGGTAGGGACCGAAGACCACGCAGGCGGCCACCCTCGGGTGGAGGCAGGCCACCCAGAGAGCCAGACCACCCCCCATTCCCAACCCGACGACCCCTATGCGGGGCACGGTGAGACGGGGGTCGGTCACCAGTTCGTCGGCTGCCTCGAGGAGGAGCCTGGTGGCTTCGTCGGGGTGGAGTTCCGCGACCAGCCGGTCGGCCTGCGGGGCGCTGCCCGGCACCTCACCTCGAAACAGGTCGGGGACCGACACGACGTATCCCTGGTCTTCCAGGTACTCGGCGGCTTGGCGCACCGACCGGGTGAGCCCCCACCGGTCGTGGATGATCAACAGACCGGGCCGGGCCCGCACCGGGGACGACCTCACCGGGGTGTCCCGGGTCGCCGTCTCCGGCTGGGTGGTGAGAGCAGCCCCGTGGCGACCCTCCCCGGCCGCGAAGCGGCGGGCCCCGCCGACCGCGACGTCGAGGACCCGACTCCCCAGCTGACGTTCGAGTTCGAGTCCGTCCGACAAGGGCACACCCACTCCCCGCAACACCGCCTCCCGGTCGCTCCGCACCGTCTCCTGTGGATACGAGGCGATCAGTTCGGCCAACTCCAAGGCGGCGGCGAGGGCCCGGCCGTCGTCGACCAGTCGGTCCACCAGCCCGATCGCCCGTGCCTCCTCGGCATCGACCTTCCTGCCGGTGAGGATCAGATCGAGAGCCCGTCCCAGACCGACCATGCGGGGCAGCCGCTGGGTTCCCCCGTCGACCAGCGGCACGCCGAACCGCCGCTCCAGACATCCGAAGAAGGAGGAACGGCCCGCCACTCGCAGGTCGCACCACAACGCCATCTCCAGGCCGCCCGCCACACAGGCTCCTTCCACCGCCGCGATCGTCGGTTTCGACACCCACATTCGGGTGAATCCGAGGAATCCGTCGGGCGTGTCGACCAGGTCGAAGGCTTTCAGGTCGGCCCCCGCCGAGAAGTGTCCTCCCTCGCCGGTGAGGATCCCCACCCTGGCGGAGTCGTCCTCCTCGAATCGCCGCCACGCCTCACCCATCGCTTGGGCGGTGGCCCGATCCACCGCGTTGCGTCGCTCGGGACGGTCGATGGTGATCACTGCTGCTCGTCCGACGTTGGTGTATTCGACGCTCACCGTGGCCTCCTGGTCTGGTCCGAGCATGGCACGCGGAGTCGTAAGATGCCGCACCGTGATCTGGTCGATGAACTGCGGGGCGTACACCCTGTACGCCATCGAGGATGGGTGGATCATGCGGCATCCCGCCGAGGTGTTCCCCGACGTCGAGCCCGACCTGTGGCCGCCGGGCGACCTCATCGATGGGATGCTCCGAGTCACCTGGGGCTGTTTCCTCCTCACTGACGGGTCCCGGACGGTGCTGGTCGACACCGGGATGGGGCCGCTGGCCGCGAGCCTCCCCGGCGACCGTCAGGCGGTGGCCGGGCAGCTTCCCCAGGCCCTGGCGATGATCGGTGTGCGACCCGACGACGTTCAGGTGGTGGTCCACACCCACCTCCACGTGGACCACTGCGGCGGCAATCTGACCCCCAACGGGAGCCCTCTCTTTCCCAACGCCGAGTTCCGGGTGCATCGAACCGAGCTCGACTTCTGGCTCCACGAGTCGACGGTTCCTGCCGCTCCTGCCGTGCAAGGGGTGATGCAGCCTCTGATCGACGCCGGGCAGGTGGAACCCGTAGACGGGGAGACCGACGTGGCGCCGGGGGTGAGGCTGGTGGAGACGCCCGGCCACACTCCGGGTCACGTCTCGGTCGTGGTCACCTCCCAGGGGACCCGCACCTTCATCGCGGGGGACGTGTCCCACCATCCCAACCAGATCCCCCACCCCGACTGGGTGTCGGTGTTCGACCTGGATCCCGCTCAGGCCCTCCGCACCCGGGAGCGTGTCTTCGAGCAGGTGACGGGAACCGGAACGGTGTTCGCGGCGGGCCACTACCCGCCGCCGGGGATCGGATACATCGAGATGGACGACAGGAAGCGGATCTTCGTGCCGGGCACCGCCGTCCAGGTGGCGTGATGGACGCCGTGGTTCGTTGGCTCCACCTGGTGGCGGCCTCGGTCTGGCTGGGCGGGCTGATCACGGTGGGAGCGCTGGTACCGGCCCTCCGCCGGGCGGGTGCCACCCGGGAGATGCTCCAGGCGATGGCCCGCAGGTTCGGGACGGTCTCCTGGACGGCTCTCGGGGTGGCGGCGTTCACCGGCGCGTGGCAGGCCGTCGACCATCTGGGTTCTCCGGTGCTGGTGTGGAAGGTGGGGCTGGTGGCGCTGGCGGCCGGACTCGCCCTCTGGCATCAGGCCGCGGCCCGCGACCAGAGCCCGGCCGTCAGGGGTGCGATCCAGGGGGCGATCCTCCTGGTGTCGCTGGCGATCTTCGCGGTGGCGGTCCGGCTGTGACCGGATCGTTCAGAACTCGGCCGATCTGAACGCCTCCCGCCAGCCGACCCTGCCCCGATACCTGAGCAGACCCCCGGCGTACACCCTCCCTCCCAATCTCACCAGCCCGAGGATCACCGCCACCGTCGAGACCACCGCCGCCACCGACTGCCACAACGGGATGGCTTCCATGGCATGACGGATCGGAACCACGAAAGGAGCCGAGAGAGGGATCAGGGTTCCCGCCACCGCCACCGGCCCGGTCGGATCGTCCAGCACCTGGAAGCTGACGAAGAAGCCCAACACCGCCACCACGGTGAACGGAAAGGCGGCGGTCTGGGCGTCCTCGGGTCGGGACACCAGGGCTCCCGCAGTGCCGAACATGACCGCGTACAGGGCGTATCCGAGCAGGAACCAAAGCACGAGGATCACCGCCTGACCCACCGACACCGCAGGCAGCTCGAAGCTGGAGGTGGCCTGCAACGCGACCAGGGCGGCACCGATCGTCACCGTGAACTGGGCGAGTCCGAGCGACCCGATCCCGACCACCTTCCCCGCCAGCAACAGCCTGGGAGGGACCGCCACCAGGAGTATCTCCACCACCCGGCTCGCCTTCTCCTCGGTGACTCCCGACAGGGTCCACATCCCGTAGGTCAGCACCGCCACGTACATCAGCACGAGACCCCCGTAGGCGACCACGAACCGACCCGGGTCGCCCTGCTCACCCTCGCCCACGACCTCCCGCCTGAGAGGACCTTCCACCAGGAGTCGGACCGTGTCCACCTCCCCCGCCGCGGCCAGGCGGTCGATCTCCACCGCGGTCGCGGCGGCGGTCACCAGGCGTTCGCCGCTCCCTCCGCCCATGAACCCCTCCGCCGGGACCAGCAGGCGGACCCCGTCGACGAGCACCAGGTCGACGTCTCCCTCCTCGAGTGCCCGTCGCGCCTCCTCTTCGTCGGCGAACCGGACCGCCGAGACTTCGATCTCGGCTTCGGGGTCCTCCTCGGCGATCCGGGTCGCGGCCGCCACGATCGGGTCGTTTCCTTCGCCCACCGTTCCGATCCTGACCTGCTCCGGGCGTCCGCCCAGCAGGCCCGGCACGAGGATCACCGCCAACACTATGAGGATCGTGAACACCGACGACCAGATGAAGGCCCGGCTTCGTGCCCGTTCCACGATCTCACGTCGCACGATCAGACCGAACGGCCGGGCCAGGTTCATGCCACCAGCTCCCGGAAGACGTCGGACAGGTGGGGCGGTCCGTAGCTGAGATGCCGCACCTGGGAGGCTTCTCCGGCCGCCGCCACCAGGCTTCCCATATCCAGGTCGGATCGGACCCAGACCCGCCACACCCCGGCCCGCCTCTCCACCTTCACCACCCCGTCTCGCCGTTCCATCGCCGCGGGGTCGAAGCCGTCGGCGTCGATTTCGAGAACCCGGTGGGGGGAGCTCCCACGTATGTGATCCACCGGTCCCTCCGCCACCACCCGGCCTCGGTGGATGATCACCACGTCGTCACACAGGTCCTCCACCAGGTCGAGTTGATGGCTCGAGAACAACACGGCGGCACCCCGTTCGGCTTCGGCGGCCAGAGTGGCCGACAGTCGATCCACTCCGATCGGGTCCAAACCGGAGAACGGCTCGTCGAGGACGGCCAGGTCGGGCCGGTGGATGAGAGCCGCGGCGAGCTGTACCCTCTGCTGGTTGCCCTGGGACAGGGACTCCACCGGGTCCGAGGCCCGGTCGCCGAGCCCCAACTCGTTCAGCCACCTGGCCGCTTCGGATCGTGCTTCGGCGCCATCCATCCCGTGGATCCGCCCCAGGTACACCAGTTGGTCGGCGATCTTCATCCGCGGGTACAGACCCCGTTCTTCCGGCATGTAGCCGAAACGCAGCCGGGTGGCGAGATCCACCGGCCGGCCCTGCCACAACACCGTGCCCTCGTCGAGGGACACCAGACCGAAGATGGCGCGCATCGTCGTGGTCTTCCCGGCGCCGTTGGGTCCGAGAAACCCGGTTATCCGGCCAGGCTCTACCCGGAAGGAGCAGCCGTCCAGAGCCACGACCGTCCCGTAGGTCTTGCGAAGGTCGTGGAGCTCGAGCATCCCGCGACTCCCTCGACCCGACGGCGGCTACTTCTTGTTCTTGTGACGGTTGGCCTTGCGCCGCTTCCGATACTTGTGCTTGGACATCTTCTTGCGGCGCTTCTTGATCAGAGAACCCATTGGACTCCTCTCGAGCGACTCCTCGACGTCATTCGGCGCCCGCAGTCGCCACGTCGGGGATCAACACGATACCGCGACCGTCGAGGTGCCGTCGAAGGGCGTCGACCACCTTGTCGATCCGGTCGGCTGCGACCATGGCCACCACTGACGGCCCCGCCCCCGACCAGGCGGCGTGGGCGGCCCCCGAAGTGCGGGCTACCTGGACCAGTTCCGTCACGTCCGGCCTGATCCGACGCCTGGGCTCCTCGTGCAGCTCGTCACCGGAAGCGGCGGCCAACAACTCGGCGTCCCCGGTCAGCAGCCCGGCGACCAGGGCTGCGGTCCTGGCCAACGAGCGGACGACCACCTCGGTCGGGTAGGAGGTGGGAAGGGCTGCCCGGGCGTGGTTGGTGGGGAGCCGACTGTCGGGTACCGCCAACACCAGCCGCCACACCGGGTTCCAAGGGAGCCGATGTGGTTCGCTGCCCGCTACCAGGACCAACCCGCCGTACACCGCGGCGGCTGCGTTGTCGGGATGTCCCTCCATCCCGGCTACCAGTTCGAACAGTCGGAGGCGGCTCGGTTCGTGGCCGTACGCCCGCCAGGCGGCCAACGCGCCGGCGGCGTGGGCGGCCGCCGAGGAACCCAGACCCCGGCCGATCGGGATCTGGTTCTCGACCCGGAGCAGCAGCGGCCTGTCCTCCCCGACCGCCCGTTGGGCGGCGGCCAGGACGGCGTCGTCGGTTGCACCGTCGTGCCGCTGGTCGCCGTCGTGCTCCACCCGCCACGAGGCAGCCGGGACTGCTTCGACCCGGCAGCGCAGCTCGAGGGCGACTGCCAGACAGTCGAAACCCGGCCCCAGGTTCGCGGACGATGCCGGAGCCGAAGCCGATCCCGTTTCGGTGGGCGCCACGGCGTCAGTCTATGACGCCTCTCCGCCGGGTCTCTCAGACTTCGAGCACCCGCACCTCGTCCCGCACCACCGCACCCCCGACCCGGATGGCGTCGCGGTTCCACATCAGGTGGAGAGTGCACGGCCGACCGGTCTCGTCTCCCTGTTCGATGGTCAGAGAGCCCGACTCCATTCCGACCCGGCGGAGCACCTCGGCCAGCGCCACGGCGGCACTGCCCGTCCCCGGATCTTCTCTCACCCCGACGCTGGGAGCGAAGAAGCGCGCCTTGACCTTCTCCCCTTCCCGGATCCAGGACCATGCCAGCGTCTCGGAGGTGAAACCGTCCGGGTCGAGACCGGCGACCGCTTCGGGGTCGGGATATGCGACGACCATGTAGGGGAGGGGCATGAGGACCTCGAACGCCCCGACTCCTCCCCCCGGCGGCGTCGTCAGTCGGACGGGGCGGGTACCCGGCACCGAGATCCAAGTGCGGTCGCCGTCGACGTGGATGGGGATCTCGCCGATTCCGCATCTGATCCGGTCGGCTCCGGGCCCGAGGACGTTCAGAACCCACCCTGCGCCGACCAAGGGGTGGCCGGCGAACGGGATCTCGGTGGTCGGGGTGAAGATCCGAGCCACCGGAACCGGCCCTTCCCTCCAGTCGACGAACACCGTCTCGGAGAAACCGAGCTGGGCCGCCGTGGTCTGCATCTGCTCGTCGTCGATGCCGGTCACGTCGGTGACCACCCCTAGGTGGTTTCCACCCTCCCCGTTCCGGGTGAAGACCCGCAGGACGTAGCAGTGGCGCATCGACCGGCAACGCTAGCCGGGTACCGTGCGCTGGATGGGCAGCTGAATCATTCTCGGTGTTCGCCGTCGGGAACTGGACGCCAGCCGCAGCGGTACCGTCCGGTGGATGGGCGACATTCTGGGGTTCGACACCCTCTTCGCTGAGATGACGGTCGGTCTCGGCCTGGCGCTGGTGGTCGGCAACCTGTATGCGTGGTGGAAGGCACACCGGGGCGAGGCGCCCGAGGGAGTGGAGGGGGCCCGTTTCCGCCCGGGCAGGGTGTTGTTCCTCACCGGGGTCGGCCTGTTGCTGACCGTGTGGGGGACGGTCTCCCTACTAGCCGGTCGGTGACCGGGGGACGAGCCTCAGGGTTCTGACCGTCCTGGCTTCTATCTCGTCTTCCTCCCAGGCGATCGGGATGCCACCGCCGGTCGCCCACAGGTCGAGCTGGTCCCGGTAGTGGCGGGAGGCAGGGTTGCCGGATTGGCCTCCCGGGAGCACGAATCTGGACGCCGACCAGTTGCCGACGTCGATCACGGTTCGTAGGGAGGCGATGAAGGGTGGCGGCGTGTCCATGCTGTGGTGCACCACCGCGGCCTGCGACACGGTGGTGGCGTCTCCTCCCCACCGGATGGGACCCAGGTCGAACACCTTGTCGAGGGGTCGGCGGCGGCCCAGGGGATGCCCCAGCCGGAGGGGTCTCAGGTCGCCCCAGTTCCATCCGGAGGGGTCGGGTCCCAGCCTGTCGCGCGCCTGGCGGACCGCTCGGGCCACCGCGGCCGCCACCCGGCTCTCTTCGACCCGGCCCGACCGGAGCAGGTCGACCAGCCACCCGGTGCGGACCAAGGCGTAGGCGGTGTCGGGCACCAGCGGGTTGAATCCCTTGCCCAGTGCCCATTCGGCCGACCGTGGAGCCAGCTCCCGCACCAGGTCGCCGACGAGTTCGGCCACGAACAGCTCGTACACACAGGGTCCGGGACCGTGGGGCGACACCACCCCGTCCCAGGCTTCGAGGATGGCCAACCCCGTCCGGGTGTCCGGGTCGTCGCCGGCGGTGGCCAGCACGTGGGGTCTCATCTCCCGCCAGGGGATAGAAACCAGGTCCGTCTGGAGGCGGAGGAAACCGTCGACGGTCCAGTCGTCCCGGCCGGCGAGCGCTTCGCAGATCCTCATGTACCGGTAGCCCTCGATCCAATCGACCCCGAGGAACGGAGGTTCGTCGGCGGGGATCGGGCGGTTGTTGGCAGAGGCGACGTAACCCTCGTCCGGGTCGACGGTGTGGGGCATCTCCTCGAAGGGCACCCGTCGGTCCTCCCATCCGGCGTCGGCGCCCGGTATGGGGAGAGCCCCGGCCCCTTTCAGACGGATCGGGGCGTCGCCGACGAGCTGCCAGCCGATGTGCCCGTCCCGATCGGCGTAGACCAGGTTGAGGGGCAGGCCGGGCCAGGGGTCGAACATGGCCCGGAACTCGTCCCAGGAGCGGGCCTTGTGGATCCCCAACAACCCCACGTAGCCGGTGGGCTCCAACCAGGTGGCCTTCATCGAGATCGCGGCCGCATCGAGAGCCGGGCCGACTATCGGCCCCCTGGGGGTCTCGAGGACGGTCTCCACCACCGGGTCGGACCCCTTCACCCGGATCACCTCTTCTCTCACCCGGCAGGGCACGAAGCCGTCACCTTGTCGCACCGACCGTCCATCGGGTCCGACCTCCTCCAAGAAGAGGTCGGTGTTGTCGACCAGCCCGGCGGTGACCCCCCAGGCGCAGAACCCGTTGTGGCCGACCGGAATGGCGGGGACCCCTACGAAGGAGGCCCCGGCGGCGGCCCAGACGGGGGTGCGGAGATGTACGAGGTACCAGTGGGGCGGGAGGGTCGGCGCGAGGTGAGGGTCGTTGGCGAGGAGCGGACGCCCGGTGGCGGTCTTGTCGGACGACACCGCCCAGGCGTTGGATCCGCCTCCCTCCCCTAACACCGCCCGGAAGGCGGCAACGTCCTCGGCGAGCCGGTCGGCAACCGAGCCGGCGGCGGGATGAGGTGGGATGCTCACCGGATGCCACTCGGGGTAGGTGACGTCCACCGACCGGAGGGCGTCGGGTCCGTCGAGGGTGAGGACCCGGTAGCGGGCCAGCTCGCGGTCCCAGTTCGAGGCCAACAGGAAGGACATGAGTTCGAACATCCCCACCACGTCGGCGGCCTCCATGGTCGATGGTTCCGCTCGGAGGAGGACGAACTCGTGGGCGGGGCGCTCGCATCCGATCCGGATTCCGGCATCGACCCCCCGGGCGTAGGCTTCGACATTCTCTCGGATCTCGGCGGGAAGGACCGCGAGCTGTTCTTCCGCCCGGACCCGCAGTCCCATCCGTCGGGAGAGCCGATCGATCGGGACGCCCTCCGGGCCGATCAGCTCCGAGAGGGTGCCCCGAATCACCCGGATCAGGGATTCGAGCTGGAACGCCCGATCCTGGCCGTGGCAGAAACCCAACCCGAACCAGGCGTCGGCGTCGGTCGCCGCCGAGACGTAGGGCACCCCGAAACGGTCGCGACGGATGCCGACCGGGCCCTGCACCCCGTTTACACGGAGAACACCGTCGGTGACCGGCATCCTCCTTCCCAGCACCCTCAAAAGGTATCCCAGCTCCATCACGGCCTCCCCCGCCGCCTCACTCGTTTTTATGACGCGAACCCGCCCGGATCGGGCGGGTTCGCGTCATAAAAACAGCTCGGGGGGCTCCGTGGGCTTCAAATCGGGGGTCTTTGGTCGGGGGTCCAAGAGGCTCAGGTGGTGATGGCCTTACGCAGACGCCACGCCGCAACCGAGCCGATCACCGCCGCGTAACCGAAGAGCACCCCGAGCTCCCCGGCGATATCCACCAGGGTTCCGTCGTGACGCACCAGCTCTGCGAACCCGTCCAACGCCCAGGCGTGAGGGGTCAGGTGGGCGACCGTCCGCATGGTGGGTGAGAACAGCTCCATGGGGAGCATCGATCCCCCCAGAGCACCCAACCCGAGGGCGACCATCACCCCGATGCCGGAAGCCTGCTGATCGTTGTCGAAGGTGGCGCCCATCAGCATCCCCGCGGCCGCCCCCACCGCCGACAGGGCCACCAGGAGCGCCACCGCTGCGAGCGGGTCTCCCCAACCCACACCGAACATCAGCGTGGTGGCGACCATGATGTACACCCCCTGGGTGAGAGCGACCCCGAAACGGCCCGCGGCCTCACCGGCGACGATCGTGCCCACCCCGGTGGGGGTGGACAGCATGCGGCGACTGAGACCGAGCCGCCGGGTGAGGATCAGCGACGACGATCCGGCCAGCGCGGTCAGGAACACGAACAGGACGAGTTGCTGGCTCGCGCCCAGGTCGAACCGTCCCAGGGTGGGAGGGAACAGCGCCTCCCCCACGGTGGCAACCTGCACTTCGATCTGCTCTTCGGAGGGCAGCAACGCCTGGGCGATCTCGAACGCCTCTTTGAACGACGCTCCGGTGTGACGGGCCGCGTATTGGGCTGCTCCCACCGGGGCCATCACCCTGGCGACCAGCGACGACACGACCTCCCGTAGCTGCTGCTGGTCGGGTCTGGCCAGGTATTCGACCCGGATCGGCTCTCCCCGAGCGGCGACCTCCCACATCCCGTCGGTGAGGATCACCCCTCCCTGGACGACACCTCTCTCCACCGCCCGGACCAGGAGGGTCTCCTCGGGGTAGGTGAGGACGTCGATCGCTTCCTCGTCGCCCAGAGCATCCAGGACGGCTTCCGCCAGCGGGTCGTCGGCCGCGACCACCCCGATGAGGGGAGTGAACTCGCCGCCGAACTGGGCGCCCACCAGCAGCACGATGGCGATGGGGAGGATGAACACGAAGAACAGGTTGGATCGTTCCCTCAGCATCCGCTTGGTGTTCACCCACCCGATGGCCAGTACCTTCACCGGTCCAACCTCCTGCCGAGGAGCACCGCGGCGGGAACCCCGCATGCGACTGCGAAGACCAGCATGGCCCCGGCCGCGGGCAGAGCGGCGTGCCAGGGGGCGCCGCCTGCCAGGTCGCCCAGACCCCTGAGGAACCAAGCGTGGGGGGAGACCAGCGAAACCTTGGAGAGCAGGTCCTCCCCTCTGCCCAGGGGAAAGAAGGTTCCGCCGAGCATTCCGAGGATCACCGCGATGATGGAGCCCAGGTTTCCGGCTCCCTCGGGGGTGCGGGCGAAGGCCGCCACCAGACCCATGATCGAGGTGGCGGCCGTCACCCCCGCCACGACCAGGACCGCCACCCCCAGAGGGTCCCCCCACCTCGCCCCCATGATCAGGCTGGTCCCGAAAGCGAGTACCGACATCGCCACCACCCCGAGGAGAAAGGAGACCAATGCCTTGGCGGTCGGCACCGACCAGCGTGGGATCGGGGCGGCCAGCAGACGGGCCAGGGTCCCTTCCCTGCTCTCCTCGAGCAGGCCCGCCACCCCGAACTGGACGGTGAAAAAGAGGAAGAACACCGCCATCCCGGCGGCGAAGTAGGTGGCGGGGTCGAGCTGCCGATCGGCCGTGGCGGCTTCGACGATCTCGAACGATCCCGCGGCGGTGGTCGGATCGCCACCGAGCGGCAACATCCCGGGGTCGATCGCCTGGACCGTGGTCAGAGCCAGCCCGACGGTCTCAACCCCGATGGCGAACCTCTTGGCGATCGAGGCGGCGATCCGGGTCGAGGTGGGCGCATCGACGTCTCCCACCACCCGAATGGTCGCCCTCCCACCGGTCGTCACCGCCTGTCCCAGCCCTCCGTCGAGGACGAAGAAGGCGTCCAGCCCGCCGGATTCGAGCGCCGCGACCGCAGACTCGTAGGTGTCGAAGCGGTCCACGGTGACCAGCCCCTGCTCCCCGAGCTGGTCGAGGACTTCAACGAAGGCATGGGAGATCACCGAGTCGTCGAGGTCGACGACCCCGTAGGAGAGGTCGACGTCGCCTTCTACGGAGCCGCCGAACACCAGGTTGAACACGAAAGCCAGCACCAGCGGGGTCACGACTCCGATGATCACCGCCGACCGGTCCCGGATCCGGAGCTGGAGGTCCTTGGCTGCGATACGGAAGGTCGACCGCATCAGTCCCGCAGCGCCTTGCCGGTCAGGTGGAGGAACACGGCTTCTAGGTTTGGTTCCACGACCTGCACCGACGTGACGTTCCACCCGGCGGCTGTCGCCTTGGCCAGGATCTCGGGGAGCAGCCTCGACGCTCCCTCCACCAGGGCTTCGATGGTGTGGTCGGAGGAGGTCACCTCCACCACCCCGGGGACGGAGCCCACGGCGGCCACCGTGGCCATGGGATCCCCCGACCCGCCGATCGTCACCCGGTCACGTTGACCGACCAGGGACACCAGCTCGCGGCGGGTTCCTTCCGCGACGATCCGCCCGGCGTCGATGATCCCCACCCGGTCACACAGCCGTTCGGCCTCCTCCATGTAATGGGTGGTGTAGAGCACCGCGATCCCACCGGTCGCCAAGGCTTCGACCGACTCGAGGATGGCGTTGCGGGACTGGGGGTCGACACCGACGGTGGGTTCGTCGAGGATCAGCAGCTTGGGGGAGTGCAACAGTCCGAGCCCGATGTTGAGGCGGCGTTTCATCCCTCCCGAGAACTCCTTGGTCAGGTCGTCGCGGCGGTCGGCCAGGCCGACGACCTCCAGGACCTGGTCGACTCGGGCGGCGAGTTCCCGTCCACCCAACCCGTAGAGGCGGCCAAAGAAGGCGAGGTTCTCGGCGGCGGTGAGGTCCGGATAGATGGCCAGCTCCTGGGGAACCAGACCGATCGCTTCCTTGCCCTTCGGGGAGCGGGCGGTGATCTGCCGACCGTCCACCACCACCTCGCCTGCGTCGGGTTCGAGCAGACCGGCGATCATGGAGATGGTGGTGGTCTTGCCCGCCCCGTTGGGACCCAACAAGCCGTAGGTCTCGCCGGCTGCGACCACCAGGTCCACGCCGTCGACCGCGACCAGATCACCGTACGACTTGCAAAGGCCCCTGGCTTCCAGCACGTCGGGTTCCTGACGATCGACGATCCCCGGATCCTATCCGCCCCGCCGACCCACGTCGGATCGGATGAATCGGGATGTCAGGCTGATGGTACGGGGCAGGACGAGAACGGAGAGAAGTACGCCATTCTCGCCCCGGTCGGTTCGGTGGTTCACGTGCCGGGCAACGTACCCCGCGGTTTCCGGAACGTGGGAGACACCGACGGCCGCCTGCTCGCCATCTACCCGCCCATAGACCCCCAACCCCGCTTCTTCGAGGAGATCGGCGTGCCCATGGAATCGTCGCTGTCACCGATGCCGGTCGACCAGATGCCTACCCCGGAGGGGGTCGTCGAGGTGCTCGCCAAGTACGACATGCGGCTCCTCGAGAACCCGTTCGAGGACTAGAACCAGACCCCGACGGCGCCGGTGCCGAGCTCACGCCGGCGGCCGGGCCCGGGTGGGGTCGAGACCGAAGGGGAGCTCGAGCCGATTGGCGGCCATCAGCTCGGCGTCCGCCAGTAGCTCCCAGGTGGCACCGTCGGCGACGACCCTCCCATGGTTCAAGATCAGGCTGCGGGGGCAGAGCTCCAGGGCGAAGGGGAGGTCGTGGGTGACCAGCAGAACGGTCTGGGTCAGCCGGGACAGTACGTCGGCGAGCTCCCGGCGCCCGGCGGGATCGAGGCTCGAGGTGGGCTCGTCGAGGACGATCACCTCCGGCTCCATCGCCAGCACGGTGGCGATCGCCACCCGCCGCTTCTCGCCGCCGGAGAGGTGGTGCGGCGGCCGCTGGGCGAGGTGGGCGGCCCCTACCGCCTGCAGGGCGGCGGCCACCCTATGCTCCAGCTCCTCTCCCTCGACTCCGAAGTTGGCGGGGCCGAACGCGACGTCCCGCCACACCGTAGGCATGAAGAGCTGGTCGTCGGCGTCCTGGAACACCAGCCCCACCCGCCGCCGGACCTCGCGTAGGTGGGCATCGTCCACCGTCGTCTCCCCCACCACCACCCGCCCCCGGGAAGGGGTGAGGATGCCGTTGAGGTGTAGCACCAAGGTGGTCTTCCCCGCTCCATTGGGACCGAGCAGCGCGACCCTTTCCCCCGGCTCCAAGGCCAGTGCCACACCCCGCAGCACCTCGGTGCCGTCCGGATATGCGAACCAGAGGTCCTCGACTCGAATGGCGGCTGCACGCGACACGGTGCTCATGATCCCACGATGGCGAGCAACGCCACCATCCAGGTGGTGAGAGGAAGGCCCAGCGCTGCCGCCCACTCCGTCCCCCGGGCTCGACGCTCGTCGAGCTGGGGCATGGTGCCGTCGTAACCACGGGAGAGCATGGCCTGGTAGACCCGCTCCCCTCGCTCGTAGGAGCGCACGAACAGCGCCCCAGCAGAGGCCGCGAGCGGCCCCACCTGCCATAGCCACCGGGCGTCATGCCCACGGGATGCCATGGCGGTGCGGGTACGGCGGAGCTCGGAGGCGAGAACCTCGATATAGCGGATCATGAAACCTGCCACCGAGGTGAGGAGTCGCGGGACTCTCAGCCGGTCGAGACCCCGGAGTATCTCGGGGATCTCGGTGGTGGCCACCAACACCACCGACGCCCCAACTCCGAGGGTCCCCTTGGCCAGGATGTTCCATGCCCCCCACAGCCCCTCCAGGGACACCAATACACCGGCGACTTCGATCCTCGGCCCACCACCAAGGAAGGGTAGGGCTACCGCGAATGCGACGAAGGGGACCTCGATCATCATCCGCCGGAAGACGAAGCCGAAGGGCAGCTCGGCGAAGCTGATCACCGCCACCAGGAAGAAGGCGTGGATGGCGAAGGCCCAAAGGGCCTCCCGAGGGGTGGCGACCACCCCCACGACGAAGGCCAGCATCGCCACCACCTTCACCTCGGGGGCGAGGCGGTGCACCGGACTGTGGCCGTGGACGTGGAGGACGTGCAGGTGGGTGCCGCTCATGGCCGGCCTCCCCGGGTGGGCGTCACCGGGATGCCGGCACCTGCTCGCGCTGACGGAACCGCCGTACGATCCCCACCAGCAGCATCCCCGCCGCGAAGGTGATCCCGGTTCCGATCAGCCCGGCGACGGCGGTGCCGATCCACGGGTTGTCGATGCCGGCCACCCCGTAGTCGGCCAGCGGGCCGCCGATGGGGTGGTCTTGGGCGGTGTCGAGGAAACCGGTGTTCTCCGCTACCCGCTCCAGGCCGTCTGGGTTGGGGTTGGCGAAGGGCGCAACGAACACCACCAGCGCCACCGCCACCGCGACGCCGGCGGCGACGAACGAGCCCAACGCCACCCGGGAGGGGGTGGTGGTGTCGTCGGCGCTGATCCCCAGGCCTTCCGCTCCCGCCACCAGGTCTGGCCGAACCGCCAGCACCGCCCCTATCGCGGCAGCGGTGATCAGCCCTTCCCCGATTCCGATCAGGGCATGCACGCCGACCATGGCCGAGAACACGAGTCCGGGGTCCACTCCGCCCTGGCCGCCGATCCAATACTCGATCGCGAAGCCGATCGCCGAGGCGGGCACCGACGCCCAAGCCGCGACCATGCTGGCTATGAGCACCCCGGCGGAGCGCTGGGGCAGCAGCCGGGAGAGGAGACGAAACACCGGCCAGGCAACGCCCACCGTGATCACCGCCATGTTGAGCACGTTGAGGCCGAGGGCAGTGATCCCGCCGTCGGCGAAGAGCAGAGCCTGGACGATCACAACCACCGACACCGCCACGATGCCCATCCATGGGCCGAGCAAGATGGCGGCCAGTGCCCCGCCGATCAGATGCCCGCTGGTCCCGGCGGCCACGGGAAAGTTGAGCATCTGCAGCACGAATATGAAGGCGGCGGTGAGGCCGGCGAAGGGCACCAACCGCTCCTTGAGGGTGCGACTCGCCCTGGCGAGGGCGGCGACGAGACTCCCCAGGGCGGGGAGCGCCGCCCCGGCCGAGACGGGGGCGCTGATGAATCCGTCGGGGATGTGCATCTCGATCCGACCTCCTGCCCAGCTTCCTGCAAACTGCTTGCAGAAAGTTTAGCGAGTGCGTCGAGACCAGCGCTGCCCATAGGGGTTCGTCTACGGTGATGGTGTGGAATGGCCGCTGGTTGGACGTGCGGCCGCTCTGGATCATGCGTTCGGACTGATGGAGGCCGGCACGGGTGTTGCCATCCTCGGACCGGCGGGCGTAGGAAAGAGCAGGCTGTTACATGAACTGTCTAACCGCGCTCGAGACGCCCGAATGGAAGTGGTGCCCGTGGTGGCCACGGTGTCGACCCGAACCATTCAGTTCGCCCCTTTCGTCGATCTTCTGCCGGACGGGCCGACTCCTGACGAGCTATCGATGCTCGACGCGGCGCGCCAGCAGTTGGCGACCAGGTCGGCCCCCAGAGGCGTCATCGTGGCCGTCGACGACGCTCCTCTCCTCGACAGGGCTTCGTTGGCGTTCCTCACCTCGATCGTCACGTCCCGGGTGGCCACCGTCGCGCTCACGGCACGCACCGGAGAGCCGATGGCGCCGGATCTCGTCGATCTCTGGGCCAAAGGAGAGATCGAGCGAGTCGACCTCACCGGTTTGTCCGAAGAGGAGGCGAGACTGCTGGTCGAGGCGAGACTCGGATCGGTCACCGAGACCCTTCACCGCGAACTCTGGCGGCTCTCGCAGGGCAACCCCCTCGTCTTGCACGAGCTCATAGAGGGCGCTCTGGGTGTGTCGATTACACAGGACGAGACCCGACAGTGGGATCTGACGGGGTCGATCGTCGACTCTCCCCGGCTGGCCGACCTCTTGGCCTCTAGGGTCCGGCTCCTCGGGGAGCACCTCCGGCACTCCCTCGAGGTCGTAGCTCTGGGCGCGCCGTTGCCGATCGATGTCGCTGATCGCATGCTCGGTGCGGATCTCGCCGATCTGGAGGAGCGAGGCCTGATCGAAGTAGCAGGAGAGGGCTCCGGCATGGTCGTACCGGCTCATCCCCTCTACGGTGAGGTCCTCCGAGCTCAGATCCCCACCAGTCGAATTCGCGTGATTCATCGCCGTCTGGTCGAGGATTGCCTCGCGGTGGGGGCCTCGGTGGATCCTCTACGACTCGCCGTGTGGCAACTGGAGTCTGGGGAGCACATCGACGACGAGGCCGCGTTAGCCGGGGCTCGCGAGGCGATCCAGCGGCACCATCCGGCCGTAGGCGTCCCGTGAAGTGGTGGAAATTGGGGCGGGGGTCCTTGGACGTGTAGGGCCACCGTGTGACTCTCAGCGAGTTCAAGCAACGGACTCGAGAGGAGACCACACGATGGCCCACCATGATGATGCCTCAACTTATGCGGATCTGCTGGCACGGCTGGGGGATGAGGGGACCAAGGAGTTGTTCCGCCGGCTGTTGGAACAGGCTCTCCAGGATCTGATCGACGCTGAGCTGACTGCGGCGATCGGGGCTGACCGCCACCAGAGATCTGAGTCCCGGTCCAACTACCGCAATGGTGGCCGGTCCCGGCTGCTGTCGACTCCGGCGGGGGATGTGGAGCTGAGGATCCCCAAGGTGCGGGTGGGCAGCTTCTTCCCGGCCCTCCTCGAGCCACGACGGCGGGTGGATAAGGCGTTGTGGGCGCAGGTCATGACCGCCTACATCTGTGGCACCTCGACCCGCAAGGTGGACGACCTGGTCCGAGCCTTGGGCTGTGACACCGGGGTCTCCAAGTCGACGGTGTCACGGATCTGTGCCGAAATCGATGAACAGGTGGAAGCGTTCCGCACCCGGTCGCTGGACCACATCACCTTCCCCTACGTGTTCTTGGATGCCACCTATGTCAAAGACCGGGGGCTCTCCGGGGTGGTCTTAGTCATCTCCGATGCCCACTCTGGTCTCAAGGCCGCCATCAGCCGGGTGTTCCAAGGAGCAGCCTGGCAGAGATGCAAGGTGCATCTCATGCGCAACCTCCTGGCCCATGTCCCCAAACATCACAAGGAGATGATCGCCGCCACCGTCCGCACCGTCTTCGCCCAACCCGACCCCGCCTCGACCAGAGACCAGCTGCGCCAAGTGGTGGGCATGCTCGAAGTCCGCTACCAGGCCGCCGCCGAGCTCTTGACCGAAGCCGAGGCTGATGTCACCGCCTACGCCAGCTTCCCCCAGGCCCACTGGCGCAAGATCGCCTCCACCAACCCCCTAGAACGAGTCCACAAAGAGATCAAACGACGCTCCAACGTGGTCGGCATCTTCCCCGACGACACCCCGGTGCTCCGACTCGTCGGAGCAGTGCTCATCGAAGTCCACGACGACTGGCAGACCAGCGACCGCCGCTACCTCTCCGAAGGATCCATGAAACTCATCGGCCAGAACACAAAGGAGGTGACCACACCAGACACACCCGCACTCCCCGCCGCGTAACCTGGCAGGGAGCGCTGAGAGTCACCCTCCTATTTCCACCTCTCAGCGGGACGCCGCCCCACCTCCTGCTGTCAGGCGGTGTAGGAGTCTTTGGGTGTCGGGTGGCCGGGTCGTTTGATGAGCCACTCTGTGTTGTACGTGTGGGTAAAGGCTGCGACGGCCTTGTCGTCGAGGGTTGGGGAGGCACCCGACTCGTCGACCCCAACACCCTGGAGCTACTAGATCCCACCCAATAGCCGCTCCAATACCTGACGGTTGACCCGGTCGGCCCCGGACTTCGGCTGCACGCCCGGGAGGACTCGAACCCCTAGCCTTCTGATCCGTAGTCAGTGCGGCCGGGTTCGGACATCATCGGCGATTCGGCGAAATCCCTTGTGGCCACTACGTTTTTCGCCTCTCGACAGGTCTCATCGCTTCTGGTCGCTTCTTTCGTCCTCCCGCGGATCAAATGCGTCCCAAGCTGCTTTCGGGGAAGGCTCCGAGTCCGAGGACGACCGAGACGCCGCAGGTGTCCGGGTGGGCCGCGACCTAGCCGCGGGCCCAGCGCTCCGCCGGGAGAAGGCCACGATCTCAGGATCATCCGGTCAAACCCACTCACGCGGACACGCGGCGCATGCGCTCAGCAGGGTGGACGACGCGCCTCACCCGACCCCGTCCAGCTCGACACACTGTCCGCGGAGCTGGGAACGTCGCTCGCAGCGGCGTGCCGGCAACGGGCGCCCTGTGGGCGGGTAGTGGGACGATCTGGTGATCGGCGTGGTGCAGATCTCAAGGGACGAGTTCGAATGCGTCGGTGTGGCTGGGGCGAACGATGGAGAAGTGTCGGCCGTCGAACGTGGCGATCTTGGTGATTCGTAGTCGCTCGGCTGCCGCGACAACTGACCCGTCGATGGTTCCCAGCGGCAGGTCTCGATACCGACTCACCAGTTCGGCGATGCGGAGCCAGTCACTCGCCATAACTGCTTCGATGGCGAACTCGCCCGCCGCCAGATCACCCAGGAAGCGAACCTCAGCGTCGACTCCAAGCCGTGTCCCGATGAGATAGGCCACCTCGGTGATCACCAGCATCGGTACGATCAACGGACCGGGATGGTGCAGCAGTAGCTCGAGCGACTCGGCGTGGTGGCGGTCGTCGGCATCGACGTAGGCATACAGCGGCCCTGCGTCGACGAGGAGGGCTATGGCACCACCTCGGCGGCGAGGATTTCCTCGATGCGCTCGGAGATGTCGTCACGCCCGCTCCGGCCAGCGCCCGCAGCTCGAAGACGACGGTGGTGACCGCCGAGGTGTGCCTCGATGGCTTCGCGGGTCAGCTCCGAGATGGTGATTCCCCGCCGTTCAGCCTCGTGGCGCAACTTGGCGTCCAGTTCATCAGGTAGCTTGACCGTGGTTCGCTTCATGGTATGCCAGCATACCTCATGGAGTGACGTGAAGGAAGGGTCTCGACCGACCGCAATCGGACGCGCCGCCCACGCCAAACTAGGGGTCCTCAAGCGCGTCGCCTAGGGATTCGTCAACGCCTGCAACTTCGCCCACCGAGCCCTCCCCCTCTGCCCACCCGTGGCATCGTCACCATGACCGAGACGAGGGTCCTCACCCCACGTCACCGCGCGGAACCAGCACATACCAGTTGGTCGCCACATCACCTTCCGCCAAAAGCTCCTTGCCGGCCGGGCGACCGAACGTGGGGCTCCGGTTCTCATCAGACAACTCGATGACGCCGGAGCCCGAAACCACCCGGCCCAACGAGCACGCACGCGGAATCAACCTCGGCAGCAGATGACAGAAACCCCCGCAAGACACGGGGGTCTCAGCAGCACGCCCGGAGGGACTCGAACCCCCAACCTTCTGATCCGTAGTCAGACGCTCTATCCAGTTGAGCTACGGGCGCACGACACCACCGGGTGGTGGGCCAGAGCAAGGTTACTACGCCACCTCAGTTCGTCTCACGGTGGCGCCGCCTGCGGGCTTCCCACTCGTCCAGAGGGGACCAGACGGCCGGTCAGGTGAACTCGTCGGTGCGAGCCCTTCGGAGACGCCCCAGCACGTGGGGCACCGCGCCCCACTCTCAGCCCGGGACCGCTGCAACCCCGGCGACGGCCAGCGACACGGCGAACCAGCCGAACACGGCGACGATCAAGACCACCAGGTACCAGGCCAACGGTGGGGCCCACCACTCCCCGAAGGCGACCAGATCCACCACTGCCAACACCCCGGCGAGGACCGCAGCAGCGACTCGGACCCGGTTACCCCATCTGCGGCCGAACCCCATGTCGGTCAGATGGGGCAACATCCAGCCGGCCAGCAGGGCGACACCGGCGAGAAGCAGCGTGGGTGGTCGCGTGCCCGGCGGCACCGAACGAACCGCTTCCACCCCCGCCAACGCCCCGACTCCGGCCACCGCCGCGAGTACCAGCCGAAGGAGCCTTCCCAGCGGTCCCGGTCGGGGCAGCGAACCCGGAGGACGCTCCCGCGGCGCCATTCGACTACCTGGCCGGGATCGGCCTCAGCCTGGCCCGTCCGTAGGCGACGAAAGCGAGCAGCCCGAGGTCGATCAGATTGAGCAGGATCTGGGGGTACTCCCCCCTGGTGAGATGCCAGCCTGCCGCCAACACCATCACCACCCCGAGGCCCACCGCCGCAGCCACCGACAGCTCCGGTCTGATCCGGGTGACCGACGGCAGCACCAGCCCCAGGCCCCCCAGTATCTCGGCGGTCCCGGCCAATGCGTGGACCGTGGGCGACAGGTCGTACATCCACGACATCGCCTCGGGAAGCCCTTCGGGGAGGGTGAAGTGGAAGATCCCCACCCCCACGAAATAGGCACCCAGCAGCACCTGCAACGTCCACAACAGTCCGTTCACTTGGCCCCTCCCGGTCTCGGGGAGCGGAGAGGGAGGGATTTGAACCCTCGAGGGGGCTGTGAACCCCCTACTCGCTTAGCAGGCGAGCGCCTTCGACCACTCGGCCACCTCTCCTGGAAGGCGCAGGATAGGGCGACCGGATCCGGCGGCGGAGGGAGTGGGATTCGAACCCACGGGGCCCTTCAGGGCCCAACGGTTTTCAAGACCGTCACCTTCGTCCGCTCGGTCATCCCTCCACAACGACAGGGGCGCCGGGTAACGGTACCCGGCGCCCGGAGCGGAGGGGGTGGGATTCGAACCCACGAGGAGGCGGTAACCCCCTACGGCATTTCGAGTGCCGCGCACTAGGCCAGACTATGCGACCCCTCCAGGGGTCACCGGCCCGGTGGCCGGTGCTGGCGGAGGGAGAGGGATTTGAACCCTCGAGGGGGCGGTAACCCCCAACGGCATTTCCAGTGCCGCGCACTAGACCAGACTATGCGATCCCTCCGGGTCGCCCCCGGGAGAACCCCGGGAGCCCCCTAGAGGGTACCGAGCCGACGACCGGAAGGTAAAGCGTGGACTTCGAGCATCTGATGGGTCTGGCCCTCGGAGAGGCGGCCAAGGCGCCAGGGCACGGCGACGTCCCGGTGGGGGCGGTGCTGGTGGACGCCTCGGGTCAGGTGGTGGCGGCCGACCACAATCGGCGAGAAGAGCTGTCGGATCCCACCGCCCACGCCGAGATGCTGGTGCTCTCCCGGGCGGCCCGCCTCGCGGGGAGCTGGCGGCTGGACGGCCACACGTTGGTCGTCACCCTGGAGCCGTGCGCCATGTGCGCCGGCGCCGCGGTGGCCGCCCGGATCGACCGTATCGTCTACGGGGCTGCCGACCCGAAAGCCGGGGCCTGCTGGAGCCTCTACAACATTCCCCAGGACGCCCGTCTCAACCACCGCTGCGACCTGGTGGCCGGTGTGTTGGAGGACCGCTGCTCGGAGCTGCTCACCTCCTTCTTCCGCACGCGCCGCTGAATACCATCTCGAGCATGCGGATCCGCATCGGCCCGTTCACGGTGGGTCGCACCGGGGTCCGGCTGTCGATCTGGAAGAGAGGCAGCGGCATCTCGGTGCCCATCACCGGAAAGAAGCGCGGCAAGAGGGACGGGTTCGGCTCGGTCAAAGTCGGGCCGTTCCGGTGGTGGTTCCGGTCCCGTTAGGCTGCCTACGACGCCTCTGCGGGGTGGGCGTCTCCTTCTCGTCGGGCCCCGCCCGGCGGGACGCCGTGAACCGGGTCAGGTCCGGAAGGAAGCAGCCCTAAGCGGGTCGGTTCCGGGTGGGCGGCCACGCTCGGCGGGAGGAGCGTCCACCCCGGAGGGGCGTCCGGCTCAGTCGGCCTTCTCCAGCACCGCCCCGTAGACGAAACCCATCCATCCCATCCGCCACAGCCTGACGAGACGCAGCGGCGCCGACTCGAACATCCGCTCCGGCGGCGGTAGCTCGTCCAGGGACCGGTGCAGATAGCGGTACTCCCCTACGGCTCCGCCCCCCACCACCAATCCCGCCAGGGGGAGCACCACCGCGGTGCCCCATCGGTGGATCCTCGCCGCGGTGGGTCGGGCCGGCCGGGTCAAATCGACGATTCCCGCTCGGCCGCCCGGTCGGAGGACCCGACGGATCTCTTCGAGGGTGGCGTCGACCGACTCCAGGTTGCGGAACACGAAGGCGCTGAAAACCCCGTCGAAGCTGGCGTCGGCGAAGGGAAGCGCCTCGCCCACCCCAACCACCCGGGCGGGCGCTCGGCAGAGAGCCAGCATCTCGGGCTGCGGGTCGAGGGCTACCAGGCGGTCGCCGAGGAGTCCTGCTGCCGCCCCGGTTCCGGCTCCCAGATCGAGGATCCGCCCGTCGGGAAGATGCTCGGCCACCGCCCGCCGCCAGGCCTGTTCCCGACCGAGACTCAGCACCCGGTTGACCAGGTCGTAACGGCGGGCGATCCGGGCGAAAACCCGGACCCCCTCACCCGTGCTCATCTGGGCGGCTCGATCAGATCGAACCCGAGGTAGGGGACTAGGGCCTCGGGTATCCGTACCGAACCGTCAGCCCGCTGGTGGTTCTCCAGGATGGCGATGATCGTCCTGCCGACCGCGATCGCGGTGCCGTTCAGGGTGTGGACCAGCTCGGTTCCGCCGTGGCCCGCACGGAACCTGATCCGCAGCCGCCGGGCCTGGAAGTCGGTGGTGTTGGAACAGGAGGTGAGCTCCCGGTAGGTCTCCTGGGACGGGAACCACACCTCGATGTCGTACTTCTTGGCGGCTGACGCGCCCAGGTCCCCCGCGGCGACGTTGACCACCCGGTAGGGAAGTTCGAGGGTCTGGACCAGGTCCTCTTCGATCGACAGGAGCCGTTCGTGCTCGTCCCGGGAAGCGTCGGGGTGGGTAAAAGCGAACATCTCCACCTTGTCGAACTGGTGAACCCGGAAGATCCCGGTGGTGTCCCGGCCGTAGGTACCGGCCTCCCTCCGGAAACAGGTGGAGAACCCGGCATACCGGATCGGTAGCACCTCCTCGGGGAGGATCTCCTCGGCGTGGTAGGCGGCGAGAGACACCTCGGAGGTGCCCACCAGGAACAGCCCGTCGGCCGGGACCTCGTAGACCTGCTCCCTGTCGCCGGGGAAGAAGCCGGTCCCGAACAGGGCGAACTCCCTCACCAACACGGGCGGCACCATCGGGGTGAACCCGGCCTCCACCAGACGGTCCATGGCGAAACGCACCAAGGCGAACTCCAGCAGAGCCGCCTTTCCCTTCAGGTACCCGAAGCGGCTCCCCGACACCTTGGCAGCCCGGTCGGTGTCGATCACATCGAGCAGTGTCCCCAGCTCGGCGTGGTCCCGGGGCTCGAAGTCGAACCGGGGTGGATCCCCGACCCGTTTGATCTCCTGGTTGTCGGCCTCGGTGAACCCATCGGCGGCCGTGTCGTCGACCAGGTTGGGGATGGTCACCCAGATCTCCTGGAATTCGGTTTCCAGTTGGTCGGCTTCGGCGCTGAGCCGTTTGAACTCCTCGGCCAGGGCCGACGCCTCGGCGATCGCTTCCTGCTTCTCGGTCCCCTGCAAGCGGGCGATCCTCTTGCCCAGCTCCTTCTGTCGGGCGCGGACCTGCTCGGCTCGGTGCCGGGTCTCCCTCACCCGGCGGTCGAGGTCCGCCAGCCGGGCCACGTCGACGGTCAGACCCCGCCGGGCCAGGGACTTTTCGAGAATCTCCGGGTTATCTCGAAGTATCGCCAGGTCGATCACCGGGAGGATGGTACAGCCCCACCCGGCAAGCTCTTCGGCCGGTCGGTCAGCCGCCGCTCGTGGTGGTGGTCGTCTCCGGGGTGGGTTCGTTGACCCGGAACTGGATGACGGTCGGCTCACCGCCCAGGACGACCTCCAGCCGGTAGGCCACTCCCGGGGTCACCGCCAGATCGGGGAAAGCCACCGTGGTCTCAGCCCCCGGCTCCAGGCTCTCGACCTGGGCGACCGCGTCGTGGACCGAACCGTCGGTGCCCTCCAACAGCAGGGTCACGGTGGTGGCCTCCGACTCGACGTTCCCCTGATTGGCCACCACCACCCGGACGGTCATGGTTTCGGTCGCCTCCATAACCAGCGCCCCTTCGGTGTCGGCCACCAGAGGAGGATCGGTGGTGACCTGGCCCACCGCCACGTCTTCGCGGGGCCGGAGGAGGCTCGCCTCGGAGGCGGCCTGCTCGACCAGCGGCCCGGCCAGCGCCGCGATCGGATAGGTGGGCGGCAGGAACTCGACCGAGGGCATCCCCGACACCGGCGGGACCCCGCTCCGCTCGATCTCCTCCACCGCCCGTAGATAGAGACGATCGCCGGTCCTCAGCTCGAGGAGACCGTCGGTCAGCAGGTTCCGGGCCGCCCCGACCGGCATACCGTCGGCGGCTCCGAGCAGCGCCTCCTGGAAGGCAGCCAGCCCACGATCCCACGACTCGGCCGCCAGGTCGAGGAGCAGACCCGCCCGGATCAGCGGTTCGGGAGGTGGAGAGTCCGACAGGAACCGCCGGGCGTCGACGACCGTCTGCCTGGCCTCTCCCACCACCTCCTCCAACTCGGGACGCCCGACCCCCGACAGGCGGTTCAGCATCTCCTGGAACGTCCCCGCCTTACCGGAGATCTGGCCGGCCACGTCCCTCAGATCCTCCGCATACACGCTGGGAGGCTGGCCGGAGTCGGCGGCGAACGACAGACCGATCAGACCGATGACGGCCACGGTGATGGCGATCGGAAGGAACAGACGCCGCCGGCGCCGGGGCCGGAACAGATCTGTGGCCAAGTGGGCGAGGGGGGACTTGAACCCCCACGGGCGCAATGCCCACAGGATCCTGAATCCTGCGCGTCTGCCAATTCCGCCACTCGCCCGGGTGACGTGGCCGCCGATGGTAGCCGCCGGCGGGCCCTGCCCCCATCCCGACGTGGCCGAAAAGCTGGCATCCTGTGGGAGGCCACCACCATCATGAAGAACCTGATCCGGTCACTCGAACAGCGTCTCGAGGCGATCCTCGACGGTGTCGCCGGCCGGATGTTCCACGGTCCGCTCCACCCCACCGAGTTGGCCGGTCGGATCATCCGCCGAGCCGACCTGTCGGTGACCGACACCGAGCGGGGCCCGGTGGCGGCCAACCGATTCGTGGTGTCCGCGTCTCCGGACGACGTCGACCAGGCGGCCGACCTCTCCCGGGTCGAGGCGGAACTGGCCCGCCTCGTCGAGGAGGCGGCGGCCGAGCGGGGCTGGCGGCTGGAGGGGCCGACCAAGGTGGAACTGAAAACCGATCCCCGAATACGGACCGGGGAGGTCAAGGTGGAAGCCCGAATCGAGAAGGGCCCCAGGGATCCATGGTGCTGGCTGGTGGGCGACCACCGTGTTCCCGTGTGCGTCAACCGGGCGGTCATCGGGAGGGCGGCCGACGTGGACGTGGTGATATCGGATCCCCATGTGAGCCGGCGCCACGCGACCGTATGGCGAGAAGCTGAACGGGTCATGGTGGCCGACCTCGGATCGGCCAACGGAACCACGGTGGACGGGGTGCGGGTGAGCGACGAAGGATCAGAGGTGCGACCCGGGTCGGTGATCCGTTTCGGTCCCGTCGCCTACCGACTGGAGATGTGACCGGTGCCCGACGTACTTCTGACCCTGCTCCGTCTCATCTTCCTCGCCTTGGTCTACCTGTTCGTGTGGCACGTCGCCCGGTCGATCGCCTCCCACGTCGGGTTGGGGGCGGTGGCTCGCTCCGGCAGGTCGGGAAACCGGGTGGTGGTGGTCCGCTCCGACACCCAGGCGGGACTCGACTTCACCGTGGTCGACTCCGTGGTGGTGGGTAGGAGCCCCAAAGCGGATATCGTCTTGGACGACCCCTACGCTTCGGAGTTCCATCTGCGACTCACCCACCGGGATGGGCGGCTCACCGTGACCGACCTGGGAAGCACCAATGGCACCTACGTGAACGGGCGGAGGCTGTCGACCCCGGTCGACCTGGCTCGGGGAGACGCCATCCAGGTGGGCAAGACCGTCATGGAGGTCAGGTGAGGTACCAGTGGGCCGTCGCCACCCATCAGGGGCGGGTCAGACGCAACAACCAGGACTACGTCCACCCGCAGTCCTCGGGAACCGGTGAGGGACCCCTGCTGGTGGTGGTGGCCGACGGGATGGGAGGCCACGTCGGCGGGGAGGTGGCGTCCCGTCTCGCCGTGGAGAGGGCCGTCGCCGTCGAGGGCAGCCCGGCCGACAAGGTCAAGGCGGGAAACCTGGCGGTTTTCGAGGAAGCCTTGAAGAACCCCGAGCTGGCGGGGATGGGAACGACCATGACCCTGGTGGAGTTCGCCCCAGACGGCAAGGCCACCATCGCCCACGTAGGGGACTCCCGCGCCTACCTGCTCCGGGAGGGGGAACTCACCCAGCTCACCTCCGATCACACCGTCGTGGCCGAGCAGGTACGGGCCGGACGGCTCACCGTCGAGGAAGCGGCCGGGCATCCGCAGCGGTCCATGCTGACCCGAGCGCTCGGGCTCAGCCCCGACATCGACGTCGACGTCTATCCGATGGACCTGGCCGAAGGCGATCGGGTGTTGGTGTGCTCGGACGGGGTCAACTCGATGCTCGACGACGAGGCGATAGCCGCCGCGTTGAAGGACAACTCGGCCGAGGAGGCCGTGTGGACCCTGGTGGAGGAAGCCAACCGGGCGGGTGGCCACGACAACATCACCGCGGTCGTGGTCGACGTCCTCCCCCGATGAACAGAAACCTGGAAGCGGTCCTGGTGGTCGGGGCGTCGGGTCTGGCCGCCTTCGGGGTGACTCTGGTCAACCTGGCGTCGGGAGGCACCGTCGACGCCCAGGTCGGTCTCACGTTCGTGATCTTCCTCCTCGGTTTCGGCACCGTGTCTTTGGCGCTCCGACGGTTCGCCCCCCGAGCCACCCCCCATCTCCTCCCGCCCCTCGGGCTCCTGGCCGGGATCGGGATCGTCGAGATCTACCGGCTCAACCCGGTTCGGGCCGGGCTGCAACGTTGGTGGTTGTTGATCGGTGCAGCCGCCGCCACCGCCACCCTGTGGTGGATGGCGAACAACGGGGTGGCGGTGCTGCGCCGCTACCGCAACCTGATGCTGGTCGGCGCAGCCGCCCTCCTGGCTCTGCCCATGCTCCCCCAAGACTGGGCGTTCCCGCTGAAAGGCAACGAGGTGAACGGGTCCAGGCTGTGGATCGTCCTCGACCTGGGCCTGGTGGACCTCAACTTCCAGCCGGGCGAGGTAGCCAAGCTGATGCTGGTGTTGTTCCTCGCCGCCTACCTGGCGGATCGCCAGCCGGCACTGGTGACCGCTCGACGCAGATTGGGTCCGTTCCGGGTTCCCGAACCACGCCAACTCATCCCCCTGCTGGTGGTGTGGCTGGGGAGCCTCGGCGTGCTGGTTGCCCAACGAGACCTGGGGGCTTCGCTGCTGCTGTTCACCGTGGTGGTGGCGATGCTCTACGCGGCCACCGCCGAGGCCGGCTACCTGACCGGTGGGCTCTTGCTGCTGCTGGCGGGCGGAGTGGGCGCCTACCGCAGTTTCGACCACGTGCAGCGCCGGGTGACGGCCTGGCTCGACCCGTTCTCGGACTTCGAAGGAGCCGGCTACCAGATCGCCCAGGGGATCTTCGGTCTGGGTTCGGGAAGCCTGGCGGGCGCCGGCCCGGGTCTGGGTCGACCAGACCTGATACCCAACGCCCTGACCGACTTCATCTTCGCCGCGGTGGGCGAGGAGTTCGGGTTCGCAGGGGCGGTGGCGGTCGTCGCCGCCTACGGGCTGGTGGTGGCGGTCGGGTTCGGGATCGCGGTGACGGCCCGGGACCGCTTCCGCAAGCTGGCCGCGGCCGGCCTCACCCTGGTGTTCGCCGTGCAGACGTTCCTCATCCTGGGTGGGGTGCTCAGGGTGGTTCCCCTCACCGGTATAGCCCTGCCCCTCATGTCGTACGGCGGGTCGGCCATGCTGGGCAACTTCGTCCTGGCCGCTCTCCTCCTTCGCATCTCCCACGAGGAGGCGACGTGAACGGCCCGATACGACGCCTGGCTCTGATCGTGTTCATCGGATTCGGGCTGCTCCTCGCCTCGCTCACCTGGATCCAGGTGGTGGCGGCCGACACCTACCGATCCGATCCCCGTAACGCCCGGACGGCCATCGCCTTGTCGACCAAGGAGCGGGGGTTGATCGTCTCGGCGGATGGGCAGGTCCTCGCCCGGTCGGAACCCCAAGCCGGAGCACCGCAGGCGTTCACCCGCACGTATCCGGCAGGTGAGGCCTACACCCCGGTGGTGGGTTACACGAGCCGCCTGGCCGGGTCCGACGGTTTGGAACAGGCCTACTCCGACCACCTCCGGTCGCGCCGGGATCTCACCATCTCCGACGTGATCGCGGCGCTCCTCGGTCGGGACTTGAGGCCCCTCAACCTGCAAACCACGATCGACTCCCGGGTCCAGGAAGCCGCCTATCGGGCGCTGGGGGGGCAACGGGGCGCGGTCGTCGCCCTCGACCCGACGACCGGGGCGGTGTTGGCCTACGTGTCATCTCCCTCCTTCGACGCCAACCTGCTGGTCGGCGCCGACGCGGTCGAGCAGCGTCAGCGCCTCCTCGACGACCCGGCCGCGCCCCTGCTCGACCGGGCCGCCGAGGAGCTGTACCCGCCGGGTTCCACCTTCAAGACGGTGGTGGCGGCTGCGGCCCTCGAGTCGGGGCTGGCCGGACCCGAGTCGGAGTATCCCGACCAGGCCGAGTTCCCCCTGCCCGGTTCGACCGCCACCATCTCCAACTTCGACGGACAGGCCTGCGGCCGGGGAGGCACCGTGACCCTTCAAGAGGCATTCATCCGGAGCTGCAACACGGTGTTCGCCGCGTTGGCGATCCAAGTCGGAGCCGACCAGATCGACCGGATCGCCACCGCCCTCGGGTTCAACCGGGAGCTGGAGTTCCCCTGGCCGGTGGCCGAATCGGTGTTTCCCAGACGGGACCTGGTCGACGACCCCGCCGCCCTGGCCCAGAGCGGAATCGGTCAGCGGGACGTCCGGGCCACCGTGCTGCAGATGGCGCTGGTCGCCCAGGCGGTCGCCAACGGCGGCGAGGTGCTCGAACCCCGGCTGGTGGCCCGGGTGTTCGACGCCGACGGCGACACCGTGGAGCAGCTCTCCGCTGAACCCCTCGGCCGGGCGCTGTCCCCAGCCGCAGCTTCGGTCCTGGCCGAGATGATGGAGCGAGTGGTCACCGAAGGGACCGGCCGGCGGGCCGCCGTTCCCGGGGTTCGGGTGGCGGGCAAGACCGGAACCGCCGAACAGCCCGGGCGGCCGCCCCACGCCTGGTTCATCGGTTTCGCCCCGGTCGAAGACCCCAGGATCGCCCTGGCGGTGCTGGTGGAGTCCGGGGGCAACGCCGGGGAGTCGGCCACCGGAGGGCTGGTGGCGGCCCCGATCGCCGCACAGGTGTTCGAGGCCTATCTGACCGACTGAAGGCCCACAGGCCGTAGAATCCCGGTCGACTCGATGGACACCCCCACCTCCCTCACCGATCGTTACCGGATCGTGTCCCACCTCGCCCGAGGCGGAATGGCCGACGTCTACCGCGGCTACGACGAGCTGCTCGGGCGGAACGTCGCGATCAAGGTGCTGCACCAGCAGCTCTCCAACGACGAGGCCTTCGTCAAGCGTTTCCGCAAGGAGGCCCAAGCGGCAGCCAACCTCACCCACCCCAACATCGTCGGTATCTACGACTGGGGCCAGTTCGACTCCACCTACTTCATCGTGATGGAGCTGGTAGAGGGACGCAGCCTGCGGGACGTGCTCCGCTCCGAAGGCCCCCTGCTGCCTCGCCGAGCCACCGAGATCGCCGCCGAGGTGGCAGCCGCTCTGTCGGTGGCGCACCGGGCCGGGCTGGTCCACCGGGATGTGAAACCCGGCAACATCCTCCTCGCTCCCGACGGGACCGTGAAGGTCACCGACTTCGGGATCGCCCGAGCCTGGGACGACTCCCAGGAGCTGACCCGGACGGGAGCGGTGATGGGCACCGCCACCTACTTCAGTCCCGAGCAGGCCCAGGGAGGCAAGGTCGACGAACGCTCCGACATCTACTCCCTCGGAGTCGTGCTGTACGAGATGCTCACCGGCCAACCCCCGTTTCGGGGTGACAGCCCGGTGGCGGTCGCGTATCAGCACGTGTCGGCCGAGGCGCCGCCGCCCTCCAGGCTCAACCCGGACGTCCCCGCCGAGTTGGATGCGATAGTCGGCAAGTGCCTGCAGAAGGATCCTCAGGCCCGATACCAGACCGCCGAAGAGCTCCGTACCGACCTGTGGAGGGCGCTGCAGGGGGAGAAGCCGATGGCCGGAGCCGTCCCCCCGCCCGCCGCAGCCGACGACGCCACCCGGGTCCTCGCCGTGCCTCCCGCCACGGTCCCGCCCGACGAGGCGTACCGGCAGCTCGAGGAACCTCCCAGCTCCAACCTGGGTTTCATCGTGGGGACCTTCGCGCTGCTGGCCACGTTGATCGTCTTGGTGATCCTCACCTTCGACCTGTTCTCGGGGAGCGGCGGCGGAGCGACCCTGGAAGTTCCCAACGTGGTGGGGATGACCGAGGAGGAGGCTCTGGTGGTGTTGCAGCGGGCCGGCTTCATCGCGGTGGCCCGCGAGAGGCCCGACCCTACGGTGGAGGAAGGACTGGTGATCGAAACCGACCCGCCGGCGGGCACCCAGGCCGAAGAGGGGTCTCTGGTCACGGTGTGGGTGTCGTCGGGGGAGGAGCGTTTCGGAGTGCCGTTCGTCATCGGGATGGACCTCGAGACGGCTAGGCAGCGAATCGAGGAGCAGGGATTCACCGTCGGTCAGATCACCGAACGCGCCGACCCCGACGAACCGGAGGGGACGGTCCTGGACCAGAACCCCCAACCCGGCGCCCAGGTGCCGGCCGGCACCCCCATCGACCTGGTGGTTTCGGCCGGCCCCGACACGGTCGAGATTCCCCCCATCGTGGGTCTGACCGAGCGGGACGCGGTGTCCCAGCTGCAGCTGGCGGGACTCACCTGGACGATCGAACGGGAGTATTCGGACGAAGTCGAGGAGGGGCGGGTGATCCGGACCGACCCTGAGCCCGGCGAGCAGGTCGCACCCGACACCAGGGTTCTGGTGGTGGTCTCCGACGGGCCGGAACCCGTTCAGGTCCCCAACCTGTTCGGCCTCACCGAGCAGCAGGCCCGGTCGACCCTGGAGGGGCTGGGGCTGGTGATGGAGGTGTCCCAGGCCCGGATCGAGGTGTCCGACCCCTCCTTGGTCGACAAGGTGGTTCAGCAGAACCCGCAAGCCGGGGTGACCCTCGAGCGGGGCTCGACGGTGGTGGTCACCCTGGGGGCTCCCGCCCCGACCACCACCACGACCACTACGACCACCACTAGCACCACGACGACCACGACCGAGCCGCCGCCCGAGCCCTGATCAGCCGCGGAGGAAGTTGGCGAGCAGGGCCTTGCCCTCCGAGGTCATGACGCTCTCTGGGTGGAACTGCACCCCGGTGATCGGCCACCTCCGGTGGCGGACCCCCTGGATCACGTCGTCGTCGACACTCCACGCGCAGGCCTCCAACTCGTCGGGCAGGTCCACTGCGGCCAGAGAGTGGTAGCGGGTCGCCTCGAACGGGTCGGCCAACCCTTCGAACACGCCTCGGTGGTCGTGCCGGATGCGCGACGTCTTCCCGTGCCGGGGTTCGGGCGCCAGGTCGACCTTGCCGCCGAAGGCGGCGACGATCACCTGATGACCCAGACACACCCCCAGGATCGGCACCCGCCCCGCCCAGTGCCGCACGTATTCGACCGACAGCCCGGCGTCCTCCGGCCGGCCCGGCCCGGGGGATATGACGATCCGGTCGGGGCGTAGGTCCTCGGCGGCCTCCGGGTCGAGGCGGTCGTTCCTCACCGTCACCGGGTCCGCACCCAGCTCACCGAGGTACTGCACCAGGTTGTAGGTGAAGGAGTCGTAGTTGTCGACCACCAGCACCCTCATGTTTCGCGATGATGCCAGACCCGTGGGGATGCGTCGACATGGCTCCTCGACCTGCCGCTAGGCTCGGTTGGGCACGATGCCCGAGTCGAAACATCGCAAGAAGCGACGCCGCCCGGGGCCGACCCCCGCCCTCCAAACCCACCAGTTCGATCGCCAAGAAGGCCCCCTCCCCCACCTGGTACGTCGTGCTGATGACGGCCCTGATGGCGGTGGGGGTGATCCTGGTCATCGTCCGGTTCGTGTTCGTCCTCGACCAGCTCTACCTGCTGGTAGGCCTAGGGATGATCGCCGCCGGCTTCCTTATGACCACCAACTACCGGTGACCCGGGGCGTTTTTATGACGTAAAACCGCCCGATTCGGGCGGTTTTACGTCATAAAAATGATCGGGAGGGTCTCAGGTGGCGCGTTTCCTGGCTTCCTGGACCAGACGGACCACGAGATGGGGTCTCGTGAAGAGGTCGCGATCCCACACGGTCACCACCTCGAACCCGGCGGACCGGAGGCGCCGGTGACGGGCCTCGTCGGCGAGACGGTCGGACAGTGCGCTGTGGTAACGCTCGCTCTGGACCTCCACCACCACCGCGCACTCGTCGTCACGGAAGTCGACCCTTCCCGTCCAACGTTCGTCCCCTACGTCGACCTGCGGTTCCATGGTGCGGATCCCTACCCTCTCCATCAGCTGGAGAAAGCGGGTCTCCAGATTGGACTGCGGCGGGCGTCTCATGGCCTGCCTGGTCTGGAGCACTTTCCGAAGGGACCGGACCCCGTTTCGACCCGACCGTGCCATCCGTTCGAGCAGGGCGGCGAGCTCGCCGAGGTGAACCAGACGAAGCGACCACGCGTTGTCCACGGCCCGCTCCAAGCGGCCCATACTCACAGACCCGGCGATCTGAACCAACGTCAATCCTGGCGAAGCGACCGGAATCCCCCGAACCTCCCGCCTCTCTCCCTCCGGGATCACCGTGGCGTGGTGCACCACCCAAGGGACCGCGGGGGGACGATGCAGATTTCGGGTTACTGACACATGGATCGGGTGCGTGTCGAAACCCGCGACACCCCAGAGCGCAGCCGCGGTGTGGTGGGAGACGATCGAGTCGCGTACATGGAGCACCGCCACCAGGAGGCGGCCTTCTTCGGTGAGCGGTGTGCCAGCCAACCTGAGCACCCTGGGGGTCTCTTCCACCAGCATGCCGCGGTCGATCCGCGACCGGATCACCTTCCAGGAGAGACCCAAGGAATGGAGCTGACGGCGGCCTACCAGGCCGTACTGGCGTTCCCCCAAACGGCGAATCGCGTCGTCGATGTCCACCCGGGCACTATCCGATCCCGGTGGCCCCAGGGGAATCCCCTCGTCGCCCCACTCTCGTTTTTATGACGTAAAACCGCCCAGACTGGGCGGTTTTACGTCATAAAAAAGCACGAGGGGACCGGGGCTCTACCCAGGTGGTCTCCACACCGGGATCATCTCTTCGCGGCAGTGACGGGGAGGTGGGGTCTCGTCGACGTTGCGGACGGTCATCGTCACCTCGGTGCCGCAGACCGTGCACTTGTAGTCCTGCCGGGTGGGGACCACCGCGTCGGGGTCGGGCTGGTCGGGCGGGTTGGACAGCGCCCTGATCACCGCCAGGGACCCACGCCAGATGGCCAGCCCGATCAAGACCGCGATGGCCAGATCGAGCGGCCCTATCCCGGTCATTCCTCCCCGGTCAACGGACCGCTTCGATGATGGTGGCGTTGGCCATCCCGCCGCCTTCGCACATGGTCTGCAGCCCGTACCGGCCGCCGGTCCGAACCAGCTCGTGGACCAGGGTGGTCAGCAGTCTCGCCCCCGAAGCGCCCAGCGGATGGCCCAGAGCGATGGCGCCTCCGTTGACGTTGGTCCGGGCCCACAGAGCCTCCGGATCCGCTCCGCCGTGTTCGGCCCGCCACGCGGCGATCACCGACGCGAAAGCCTCGTTCACCTCGAAGAGGTCGATGTCGTCGATGCTCAGCCCGGTCCGCTCCAACACCTTGGTGGTGGCGGGAATCGGGCCGGTGAGCATGATCACCGGGTCCACCCCGGCGAGGGCGAAACCGACGAACCGGGCCATCGGGGTGAGACCCAGCTCTTCGGCCTTTTCTTCGCTCATGATCAGCACCGCGGCCGCACCATCGGAGATCTGCGACGAGTTGCCGGCGGTGACCACCCCGTCCGATTTGAAGGCCGGAGCCAGGCCGGCGAGTTTCTCGGCGGAGGTGTCCCAACGGATCCCTTCGTCCGTGGTGACCGTCTCGATGCCCCCTTCGTCGGTCTTCACCTCCACCGGAACGATCTGGGCGGCGAACCTGCCCTCCTCGGTAGCCCGGGCGGCCCGTCGATGTGATTCCAGCCCGATGGCGTCCAACTCTTCCCGGGAGATGCCCCACTTCTTGGCGATCATCTCGGCCGAGATCCCCTGCGGCACCAGTCCGTGGCTGTACCGCTCGAGCATCTTCGGACCGAAGGGGATTCCCGGGCCCTGCTCGGCGGTCACCCCCATCGGGACCCGGGTCATCGACTCGACGCCGGCGGCGATCACCACGTCGTAGGCTCCGGCCATCACGCCCTGTGCAGCGAAGTGGGCGGCCTGCTGAGACGAGCCGCATTGCCGGTCCACCGTCACCCCGACCACGTCCTCGGGGAACCCGGCCGCCAAGGCGGCGTTCCGGGCGATGTTGAGACCCTGCTCACCGGTCTGGGAGACGCACCCCATGATCACGTCGTCGACCAGAGCCGGGTCGAGGCCGTTACGGTCCACCAGCGCCTTGAGCGGGATGGAAGCCAGGTCGACCGCGTGGATGTCCTTGAACTTGCCGTTCCGCTTCCCGATCGGGGTGCGTACGGCGTCGACGATGACTGCGTTCCTCATGGCTCTCCTTTGGGCGCTCTTGACCATTCAACCAAATCCGGAGCGTCTGCAGTCCCGAAATCCGGGTAGCGTTGACTCCAGGGAACCAAGGAGTAGCCGTGCGTGAAGCCGTGATCGTCTCATATGCCCGTACCCCGATCGGCAAGGCCTACCGGGGGCTGTTCAACAACACCGAAGCACCCAGCATGGCCGCCCACGCCATCCGCGCCGCGGTGGACAGGGCCGGGGTGGAACCCGGCGAGGTCGACGACGTCATCCTCGGGTGCGCCATGCAGCAGGGCACCCAGTGGCCGAACATCGGCCGGCTGGCCGCCATGGCGTCGGGGATGCCCACCTCGGTGTCGGGTATGTCGATCGACCGTCAATGCTCTTCGGGTCTGATGGCGGTCGCCACCGCGGTCAAACAGGTGATCTTCGACGGGGCGCCCATAGTGGTGGCGGGCGGGGTCGAGTCGATCTCGCTCGTCCAGAACGAGCACATGAATCTCTACCGGGGAATGGACCCCAAACTGCTCGAGCTCCAGCCCCACATGTACATGCCCATGATCGACACCGCCGAGGTGGTGGCCGAACGTTACGGGATCAGCCGGGAGGACTGCGACCTGTACGCCCTGCAGTCCCAGCAGCGGGTCGCCAAGGCCCAGCAGAACGGGCTGTTCGACGAAGAGATCGTCCCGGTGACAGCCACCAAGGTGGTGGTCGACAAGCAAACCGGTGAGCAGCGAACCGAAGAGGTCACCTTGCGCCTCGACGAGGGCAACCGACCCGACACCACCCTCGAGGCGTTGGCGGCCCTCCAGCCCGTCCGGGGACCGGGCAAGAACGTCACCGCGGGCAACGCCTCTCAGCTGTCCGACGGCGCAGCTGCTCTCGTGGTGATGGACGCCAAGGAGGCCGAACGCCGCAACCTGGCACCTCTCGGCTACTACCGGGGGATGGCGGTCGCCGGAGTCGACCCCGACGAGATGGGGATAGGGCCGGTGTTCGCAGTACCGAAGCTGCTCGAACGGGCCAGCCTGTCGATCGACGACGTCGGGTTGTGGGAGCTGAACGAGGCCTTCGCCGTGCAGACGATCTACTGCCGGGACCGCCTGGGGATCGACAACGAGATCTTCAACGTGAACGGCGGCGCCATCGCCATCGGCCACCCGTATGGGATGACCGGCGCCCGCCTGGTGGGCCATGCTCTCCTCGAGGGGAAACGGCGGGGAGTCCGCTACGTGGTGGTGACCATGTGCGTCGGTGGCGGCATGGGAGCCGCCGGCCTGTTCGAGGTGGCTTGACGGTTCGCTCCTCGGGGTGTGATCTCCACCCGCACCAGATGGCTGTCGGGTCCTCGAAGTGGAGACGACCGGATTCGAACCGGCGACCCCCTGCGTGCAAGGCAGGTGCTCTTCCGCTGAGCTACGTCCCCACGGAAGGCACATGATACGAATGGTGGGGACTCTCCGTTGGGGCCCGGTCGACCAGCTCGACAGTGTGCCTGACGTTGGCATGAGGTGGGCCCTTCGCGCCTGGCCCCTGACCGTCTTGGCGCGGTAGACTCCCTGGTCCACGGGCCCATAGCTCAGTCCGGTCAGAGCGCTTCCCTGATAAGGAAGAGGTCCCTGGTTCAAGTCCAGGTGGGCCCACACTCCCGGGGCCGAACGGCTCCGGGTTTTCTTCGCCTTCGAAATTCAACGCACGTAGAATTTCGACCGGCCTCGACCGGGAGGTGACCTACATGTGGGCGTTGGTGGCGAAGGAGTTCCGGCAGATGCGCCGGGACCGGCGCACCCTGGCGATGATGATCCTCATGCCGCTGGTGATGCTGGTGGTCTTCGGGTATGCGGCGAGTTTCGACGTCACCACCATCCGGACCGGGGTGTTCGGACCCCGGGCTGAGCAGGCGACCGCCCTGGTCGACGAGCCGTTCGTCGTGGACGAGGTGGATCCCACGGTCGTCGAAGACGACGCCCGCCTTCGGCTCCGGGACGGCCGGCTCGACGTGGCGCTCGTCACCTCCGACGACGGAGCGAAGGCGCTCGTCGACGGCTCCCGCCTCTTCAAGGCGCAGGCGGCCCTCCGGGGTTTCACCGCCGCCCGGGCCGCTCTCCCCGCTCTCGAGGTCGAGGTGCTGTTCAACCCCGACCTGGACACGTCGGTGGTCCTGGTTCCCGGCCTGGCGGGACTGATCCTCATCTTCGTCGGCACCCTGCTCACCAGCCTGGGCGTGGTTCGGGAACGTCAGGCCGGCACCCTCGAACAGTTGGCGGTGATGCCGTTCCGGGGTCGCGACGTCTTCTTCGGGAAGATCGCCCCTTACCTGCTGGTGGCCACCCTGGACCTGGCGGTGGTGCTGGCCGCAGGGATCCTCCTGTTCGACGTCCCGTTCAACGGATCGCCGGCCACCCTGGCGTTGGGAGCCGCCCTATTCCTGTTCGTCACCCTCGGGGTAGGGGTGCTCATCTCCAGCGTCTCCGAGAACCAGGGGCAAGCCATCCAGCTCGCCTTGATGACGGTCCTACCCCAGGTGCTGTTGTCGGGAATCATCTTCCCCCTCGACTCGATGGCCCCCGGGGTGCGCTGGCTCGGCTACCTGCTCCCCCTCACCTACTTCAACCAGATCGCCCAAGGGGTGATGGTCCGGGGAGCGCCTCTCTCGACCCTCCTCACCCCTACGTCGGTCCTCGCCGCGATGGGAGTAGCGGTGTTCGGCCTCGCGGTGCTCCGCTTCGCCCGTGAGCTGGCCCCGGCCCGGATCGAGGAGAACACGACATGACCTGGGGTCTAGAGCAGGTGAAGGTCACCTACCGCTCGGTGCGCGCACTCGACGGGGTGGACATACCGGTCGAAGCCGGCCGGGTGACCGTGCTGGTAGGTGGCGACGGCGCCGGCAAGTCGACCGCGGCCAAGACCCTCGTCGGGCTGGTCGAACCTGTCTCGGGACGGGTTCGGCGCCCGGAGAAGCGCCAGGTGGGATACCAGTCGGAGCATTCGGGGGTGTGGTTCGACCTGACCGTGTGGGAGAACCTCCGTTTCGTCGCCCAGGCCTACGGGATCCCACAGCCCGACTCCCGCATCGACCATCTGATCGAGGTCACCGGTCTCGGCTCCGCTCGGCACCGGCTGGCCGGTCGCCTCTCCGGAGGGATGCGCCAGAAGCTGGGAGTCGCCATGGCTCTGCTGCCCCAACCTCGACTGCTGGTCCTCGACGAACCCACCACCGGGCTGGACCCGGTGAGCCGCACCGACCTGTGGATGCTGGTCGCCGGCGCCGCGGCGGAGGGCACCGCGGTGCTCCTCACCACCACCTACACCGACGAGGCCGAGCGGGGATCGGTGGTGGTGGCCCTCGACCAGGGAAGGGTGCTGGCGGCCGGCACGGTGGAGGACCTCGTTTCCCGGGTTCCGGGACGCATCGTGCAGACCGACCGCCCGGATGCACTCGCTTACCGGTGGAGACGGGGATCCCGCTGGCGGGGGTGGCTCCCCGACGGGCACCCACCGCCGGAAGCGTCGGTCGTCCCACCCGACCTCGCCGACGTGCTCATCGTCGCCGCCCTGCTGAGGAGAGCCGATGCGTCCGCTGCTTGAAACGAGGCAGGTCACCAAACGTTTCGGGGATCTGGTCGCGGTCGACTCGGTCACGCTACGAGTCCACCCTGGAGAGATCGTGGGACTGATCGGCGCCAACGGAGCCGGCAAGACCACCCTGATTCGTCTGATCCTCGGGCTCCTCCCTCCCACAGCCGGACGGATCGATCTGTTCGGGGCTCCGCCCCGCCCTGAGGCCCGAGCACGGGTCGGGTACGTACCCCAGACCACCGGCTCCTATCTGGACCTGACCGTGGCCGAGAACCTGAGGTTCGTCGCCGCCGCATTCGGGACCACCCCTCCGGTGTTGGACCCAGAACTCCGAGCGGTGGCCGACCGCCCACTCGGTGAGCTGCCTCTCGGTATCCGCCGGAAGGTGGCGTTCGCCGCCGCCGTCTGTCATCACCCTGACCTTCTGATCCTCGACGAACCCACCTCCGGGGTGGGTCCTTTGGGTCGAGTGGAGCTGTGGGGGGCGATCGGCGAGGTCGCGGCCCGCGGGGCGGGCGTCCTGGTCACCACCCATCACATGGAAGAGGCCGAACAGTGCGACCGGATCGTCTTGCTATCCGCGGGCCGGGTGGTGGCCGACGGCACACCGGCCGAGGTCACCGGGCACGTCACCGCGGTGGAGGTTTCGGCTCCCCAGTGGGAACCGGTCTTCCGACGGCTGCGGGAGGCCGGGTTCCGCCCCCTCCTGGCGGGGTCCCGGCTCCGGGTCGCCGGCGTCGACGCCGACGAGATAACACGCCTGGCCGGACCTGGGGCGGACGTGCGGCCGACGTCACCCACCCTGGAAGAGGCGTTCGTGGCTCTGGTCTCGAGATGAGTCCCCGGGGACGCAGGCCCGGCCGATCCGACACCCGGGAACGAATCCTGGCTGCAGCCCGCAGGGTGTTCGGCGAGGTGGGGTACGAACGAGCCACCATCCGGCGAATAGCCGGCGCAGCGGGAGTCGATCCCGCCCTGGTGCATCACTACTTCGGTCCCAAGGCGGATCTGTACGCCGCGGCGATCTCCCTTCCCGTCAGCCCCCGAGAAGTGGCGAAGGCCATCGCCGATCCCGGACTGGAAGGCATCGGGGAACGCGTCACCAGGTTGTTCTTCGGGATCTGGGAACGTCCCGAGGCCCGGCGTCCCCTCCTCGCCATGCTGCGCGGCGCCCTGGAGGGCGAGGACACCGGCGTCGAGGCCTTCCGGCAGTTCCTCGAAGAGGAGCTCCTGGGTAGGGTCGCCCCGCTCCTCGATTCCCCGGACCGGTACCTGAGGGTGTCCCTCGCCGCCGCCCATCTGGTGGGAGTGGCGGTGGCCCGCTACGTGGTCCGGCTGGGGCCGATTGCTTCCGCCGACCTGGAGGAGCTGGTCGAGCTGGTGGCTCCCCGAGTCGGCTCGTACTTCGATCAGACCTTGGGGAGTTTGAACCCGGACCGGTCTATGACGTAGTCCCGGGAGGCGTCGACCAGCCGCATCACCGCCGGCCAGTCGACGTGGAGCAGCCGGCCGTTGCGTTTCAGGAACCGGCCCGCCACCATCACCGAGTCCACGTTGCGGGTGTCCATCCCGGTGACCACCGCCGACACCGGGTCACTAATCGGCGACGTGTAGAACCGGTCGACCCGAAGCAGGGTGAGGTCGGCCTCCTTGCCCGGGGTGATAGTCCCGATCTTGTGGTCGAGGCCGTTCGCCTTGGCTCCTTCGATGGTGGCCCATGCCAGTATGTCGCGGGCCGACACCGGGCTGCGACCCAGTTCGGTGGCCAGGGCACGTTGTAGCCCCAGCACCGACCGCATCTGGTTGAACATGTCGGCGGGGACGTTGGTTTCGACGTCGACCGACAAACTCGGGGGGAGCCCACGGTCGAGGAACTTCTGGATGGGTGGCATCCCGTGTCCCATCATCATCTCGACCGGACATGCGATCGACACGGTTCCGCCCGTGTCGACGATCATCTGGATCTCGGTGTCGTTCAGGGTGGTGCAGTGGATGTAGGTGGTGTCGGGCCCCATCAGGCCTGCCTCACCGAATTCCTGCACCTTTCCGACCTGCCCGTAGGTTCCCACCCCCACGTGGGTGGAGATACGGGCGTCGACCTCCCGGGCCAGTTTCCAGTGGTCGCGGGTCACCTCGAAGTCGGTGAACTCGGGACCGGGAGCGGCGAGGGCGAGGGTGAGGAGCTGGTCCTTGGTCGTGAAGTACTGGTTGGCGGCCCGGACGAACCAGGAGGGTTGACGTTCCTCCCACTTGCCCCACCACGGGAACCCGTAGGCGAACACGGCTCGCATCCCCGAGTCCTGGAGCGCCTGGATCACCGCGTCGGTGTGGGCCGGGGACGCCTGGATGTGGGACCAGTCGAGCAGACAGGTGATCCCCGAGTTGATGGCTCCCAACGCCGACACCAAGTCCCCCACATAGGCGTCTTCGGGTCGGAACGCGGGAGCGAGACGGTGCAGCACGAACGAGATGTAGCTGATGCGGCCCTCCAGAGGCACGTCGGTACCGATGTTGCGGAGGATGCCCTCCCAGATGTGGCGGTGGGTGTCGACGAATCCGGGAACGACGATCATGCCCGAGGCGTCCACCACCTCGGCACCCTCGGCGGTCAGGTTGGGGCCGACCGCGGCGATCTTGGTCCCCTCGACCAGGACGTCACCCTGTACGTCCCCCAACTCGGGGTCCATGGTGAGGACGGTTGCGCCTCGGATCAGCACCCGACCCGTGGAAGGCACCCGGAGATCCACCCCCGGCGGATAGGGGCGGGGCAGCTCCGCCTGTTCGGGGAGTCGGCTTCCCACCACCAGCCGGCGGGCCCGCTTGTAGTTGCGTTTGACCAGCTCCTTCATGTCGCCGACCTGGAAGAGGACGATTCCGATCAGCACCAACACGCCGATCACCATCAGCCCGTGTTCGGTGCTCAACCCCAGGAACGGCAGCACCGCGATGATCAGCGCCAGCAGGAGCGATGCGACCACCGCCCCGACGAAGGTGGCCCGCCCTCCGGCGAGGGAGGCGCCGCCCAGTACGGCCGCGGTGATGCTGTTGAGGGTGTAGCTCGATCCGATCTGGGCGTTTCCCACCCCGGTGCGGGCCATGACGAAGAACGAGGCCAAGGTGGCGAACAGGGCCGAGAGGACCAGGGCTCGCACCCGGGTCCAGGTTGTACGCACCCCCGATCTCCTGGCCGACCGTTCGTCGTATCCAGACGCCCTCAGCTCCAGACCCGACCGGCTGGCGTGTAGCCACAGGTCGAGCAGTCCGGCTCCCACTACCAGCAGGACGAAGGCGATGGGAACCGGACCGATACCTCCACGCAGCACGGTGGTGAACGCCGGGTCGATGTTCCCGCCGGGCTGCTCACGAAGGGTGAGGGACACCCCGTCCAAGATGGAGAGGGTGGCCAGCGTCGCGATGATCGAGGGGATCTTCACTCCCCTGATCAGCAACGAGTTGACCAGACCGAGGAGGAGACCCGCCCCGAAGATGGCTGCTACCCCGATCAGGTTCTCGGCGGCCGTGTTCCCCGGCACGATCAGATACGAGGCCATCACCACCCCGAGGCTGATCATCGCTCCCACCGACAGGTCGAGATAGCCGACCAGCAGGGCGTGGGTCTGGGCGATGGCGGCTGCCGCCAGCGGCATGGCGAGCAGCAGGACGTTGGCGATGTTGGAGGACCTGATGAAACCCGGGAACCGGGCGTTGGTGTAGACCACCACCCCGATCACCAGGATCACCTGGAGTGCCACCGGCATCCACAGGCGAACCCGGACGATCTTTCGCCACTTCTCGATGTCTCGTGCGTCGCGGATCAGTCGCCTGATCCACTGGCGTGCCCGATCGACCCGGGTGGTCATGGGCTCCCGACCTGAGACGGCGCCTTCGGCATGGCCACACCCAGTGGGCTCCTCGCCGAGCGGGAGCGACCGGGGCCCCGCACGATCGCCTCGACGATGCGGTGTTCGTCCAACTCGTCCCCGGGGATCTCCTCTGTGATCTGCCCCCGGGACATGACCAGCACCCGGTCGCACAGGCCGGCCAACTCCAACGGGTCCGACGACTTGACCAGCACCGCGGCTCCTTCGTCGGCTTTCATCCGCAGAGCCTGGTAGATGTCGAAGCGGGACCCCACGTCGACTCCCTGGGTCGGTTCATAGGCGAGGATCACCGCAGGTTCCCTGAGGAAGGTCCTCGACACCGACACCTTCTGCTGGTTGCCGCCCGACAGGAACTCGACGGGCTGTTCCAACGACGGGGTCCTGATCGACAGTCGGTGAACCAACTCGGCCACGGTACGGCGCTCGAGCCGCCGTCGCAGCACGCCAGCCGCCGCGAAACGTCGCAGCGATTGGATGGTCGCGTTGGCTCTCACTCCCAGCACCGTCATCAGCGCTTCACGCTTCCGGTCGCCCGGTAGGAGCATGATCCCCGACTCCACCGTGCCGTGGGTGGAGATCAGCGCCAGGTCCTTGCCGCGGCAGTCGACCCGGCCCGCCTTGGGAGGCGTTCTCCCCGCCAGGGTGTCGAACAGCTGCTGCTGGCCATTCCCCTCCGCCCCCGCCACCCCGACGATCTCCCCCGTCTCGAGGGTGAAGGAGACGGGCCCGAAGGTCTGACCCTGGAGACCGTCGACCACCAAGACCTCCTCCCGGCGCTGGTAGCGAGGCGAAGCCACCGGGAAGGCCGCCTCGAACGGCCGGCCCACGATCAACGAGACCAGCTCGGGTTCGCTGACTTCCCGGGCGTCGAAGGTCCCGACGTTGCGGCCGTCCCGGAGGACCGTCACACGGTCGGCGATCTCCAGCACCTCGGGGAGGCGGTGACTCACGTAGACGACACCCATTCCCTCTCTCCTACAGGCGACCACGGTGCGGTGGAGGGCTTCCACCTCGTGAGGGCCGAGAGCGGTGGTCGGCTCGTCGAGGAGTAGGACCTTCGGTTCGGTGACCAACGCCTTGGCCACCTCGAACAGCTGCCGTTCGGCGAAGGTGAGGAAGCCAACCGGGACGTCGGGGAAGAGCTCGATATCCAGGTCGAACTCGAGAAGGAGCTGCCGAGCCCACTTCTTGCGCCTCCAGTAGGGAGGACGCCGCTCGGGCGGCGCCGCCAGGTACAGGTTGTTCTTGACCGGTTCGGCCAGGATCGCCGAGCCGTCCTGGTAGGCCATCGCCAATCCCAGTTTCCGGGCCAGGGCCGGCGAGTCGGTGCGTAGGGGCTGACCGTCGATACGCACCGACCCGCGGTCGGGTTCGACGAATCCCGAAGCGATCCCCAACAGGGTTGACTTCCCCGATCCGTTCTCCCCGACCAGGGCGTGGACCTCCCCGGCCCGACAGTCGAAGTCGACGTCGGTTAGGGCACGGACGGCCCCGAACTGACGGGACACGCCCGTCAGTTCGAGGACCACCCGTCCGTCCGATCGGTCGGTCACTGATTCGGGTACATGAGGGCCAGCACCTCGTCGGGCACCAGCGAAGTACCCGACACAGTGGGGGTGACCCGGTTCGGGTTGCAGTCGTCTTTGGTCACCTCACGCATCACGTGGGGCACCACTATCTGGGGCGGTATCTCGTAGCCCTTCAGGTTGAGCATCTGGGCGGTCACCGCCACCCGGGACTGGAAGTTGCCCCCTCCGGTGTAGAAGATCCGGTAGTTGGGGTTGTCCCTCTCCGCCCAGTCGCAGAACAGGGTCTGCTCGTCGGTCCTGACCGTGACGATCAGGTCGTCGAGGGGAACCCCGAGCTGCTCGTACGCGTCGAGGGCGGTGTACAGACCGTCGGCGTACTCGTAGCTGTAGCCGGCGATGTCCGGGTTGGTGGAGAGCCACCCCAGCACCACCTGGAGCGCGACGTCGTTCACCCAGAAGGTGTCGGCCGGTCCGAGCACCTCGATCGAGTCGTTGAGGGCCTCCAGCTCACATTGCTGCCAGCCGACCGACAGGGCGTTGCCCGGTGTTCCGCCGAGGACGCCGATGGTGCCCGACCCGACGTACTGGTTCATGATGCCGGCGAAGTCCGTCCCGAGTTTGCAGAGGTCCTCGCCGACGATGGTCAGGTAGTCCTCCCCGGGGATGAGAGCCCCTTCCTGACCGGGCAGCCCCACCCAGCCGGCCGAGTAGGGCACGTATGGGATGCCGGCGGCTTCCGCCTCGAGGATGGCGTCGGCGATCGCGACACCCTGGTCGGGGTACCCGATGATGAAGGTGACGCCGCGTTCGATCAGGAACCTGATGTCGCCGGCCGCCACCGCCGGGTCGGGGTTCCACTGGGCGTCCCGGAACACCATGGTTCCGATCTCCGGATAGGTGAGGGCCTGGAGGATCGCTTCCATCCGGGTGACCTGGCGCCACACGTTGAGGCCGCCGCCGTCGGCGTACCCCATGATCACCTCGCCGCCGGTGCCTGTGTCGCACTCGGCGCTGCTCCCCTTGTTGAAGCAGTCGATCGCCTTCTGGATGGTCTCCTCGTCCAGATCCTGTTTGGCTCGGGCGACGGCCGCCAGGACGATGTCGGGGACGTCGGTGACCGGGCCCATCGCCTTCTGGATCAGGGCGGGGTCGGCGTCGGTCGTCTCCCCATAAGCCGCCAGCGGGTTGCTGGCGTCCCCACCTTCGGTGGTAGTGGTCTGGGGCGGCGCGGTGGTGGTCGTCTGGGGCGGCGCGGTGGTGGTCGCTCCACCCCCCGCCGTGGTGGTGGTGGCGGTGACGTCACCGGTGCACGCCGCCGCGACGATCGCCAATACGGCGATCAGTGTCATGGTTCTAGGGCGCATAGCTCTCCTCCGTTGGTTGCCCATCTGTGTTCGAAGTGGAAACCTCGGTCCGCCGGGTCCGTATGATCCGCTCGACGGCTTTGGTGATCCGGTCCCCCGACACCAGCATGCCGCTCACGATGACCAGCCCGAACACGACGAACTGCAGGGCGGTGGGTAACCCCATCACCCGCATGGCCTGATTGAGACCCGCCAGGAAGAAGGCAGCCGACCAAGTCGAGAGCGAGCTGGCCAGTCCGCCGGTGAGGGAAGCTCCTCCGATCACCACTGCGGCGATCGGACCCAGCAGGTAGGGAGCTCCGATCGTCACCCCGGGCATCCGCAGGAAGGAGGCGAACAACACCCCGGCGACCGCGTAGAGCAGGGCCGCGGCCACGTACGCCGCGGTCTGGTAGAAGCTGACCCGGAGTCCCACCACACCCGCCGCCACCGGGTTGGCGCCCACCGCTTGGAAGCGACGTCCCAGGCTCGTGTAGCGGAAGGTGAGCATCAAGACCAGAGTGAGGGCCACCCCTACCCAGAAGATACGGGTGATCCCCAGGAACCGGGTCGAGGTCCATTCGGACAGTCCGCGGGGAACCGGAGACTGGATGGCGATGGTGGTGTAGTAGCGACTGACCACCCCGTTGACGATCTGTCCCACGGCCAACGTCACGATGAGCGGGTTCAGTTTGAGACCCCCGATGAGCAGCCCGTTGACCAGTCCGATCAACCCCGCGACCCCGGCGATGGTGGCCAAGGCGAGGGGGATCCGGGCGTCCGAGACCTGACCCACTCCCACCATGAGGAGGGCGGCGAGGGTGAACGTCCCCGGGGTGCTGAGATCGATGCCGCCGGTCATCACCACCAGCATCTGGCCGAGGGCGGTGATCGCCAGGAAGGTCCCGAAGGGGGCGATGGCGTTCAGGCCGGCACCGGACAACGTGGCGGGCGCCCAGATCGAGGCGAACACCACCAGGACCCCGATGGCCAGGTAGACCGGCACGTACCGGGACGCCACCACCAGGGTGGTCACCGGGGACCGGGGCACCGCCGGGGCGGTCATCTGCTCCCCTCCGAGACCGGAACCGCGACCGGAGACACCAGCCCCCCGTCCTCGACCATCCGACGGCCGCCCACCAACACCCAACCCACGTTGAAGGTGTCCATGCCCCACACCACCGCGCCGATCGGGTCGTTTATGGGATGGATGTTGGGGAGGTCTGTGCGGAGTACCACCAGGTCGGCTGCCTTTCCCGGGGTGATGCTGCCGCAAGTCTCCCCGAGGCCCGCCGCCACCGCCCCGCCTACGGTGGCGTAGCGGATCACGTCCCGGGTGGTCATCAGGCTGGGGAGCCCACCCTTGCCCGCCAGCTTGAGGTCGAAGTGGACGGCGTGCTGAACCGAGATCGCGGCCCGCATCGCCGCGAACAGGTCGGGTGGGGCGAACCGTTCCGAGCCGACCGCCAGTCCGATCCCCACTCCGTGGTCGATCATCTCCTGCATCGGCGGGTTGCCCAACCCGGCCGCCATCTCGGCTTGGGCGGCCACCGCCACCGACCCGCCGGCCGATCCGATCGCCGCGAAGTCGGTCGAGTCGAGGTGTACGGGATGAGCCACGGTGACGTCGGGGCCTAGCAGGCCGGCTCGGGCCAGGGCGGCGGCCTGCCCTCGGTGGGAGGGGTCAGAACCGAGATGGGTGTGGATCCTCGCTCCCCGCCGCCGGGCCGCCTGCCACGCCGAGGCGGCGTCGGCACTTCCTGGGAGGGCGGCCGCGGCGGTCGTATCTGGGGGGAGGTCGGGTGTCGGGGTGTCGGGTTCCGTAGCGAGGACGGTACGGACTCCCCCGTCACGGTGCGCCTGGGTCACCGCTTCCAGATATTCGGGTGGGAGGTCGACGTGGTCGACCACGGTGGTGACGCCGGCTTCGAGCGAACCGAGGAGCCCGACGAGGGTGGCCCGGTACACCTGCTCGGGATCCGAGGGTGGTTGGGGTGCCGAGTCGAGAGACCCGGTCAGGACGTGTCTGTGGGCCGCCTCCCAGACGTGTCGGTGCGAGTCGACGAATCCGGGGATGAGGATCCCGTCGGGCACATCGATCAGCTCGGCTCCCCGAGGTCTCACGTCGGGTCCGACCTCGACGATTCGCCCGTCTTCGATCAGGACTCCACCGTTCCGGTGGTTGCCCACCTGGCGGTCGAGACTCAACAGCCATCCGGCCCGCACCGCCAGCCTGCTCACGCCGAAACCCCCACGTCGAAGGTCATTCCCTCGCCGATCTCCCGATGTCGAGCCTGCCCCGGACGAACCATCTACCGGACGAGGCTACAGCGGCCACCCGAGGCATGCAAGCGATTGCACGGCTTGGGTGCGCCGGGCCTTTCGCGGCTCAGCCGCCCATGATCGGCTCGCCCTGAGAGTCGAGAAGGAACGAGTAGACGATGAAACCCTGGTCGTCGACCAGGATCCGGCCGAGGGGGCGAATCGGCCACGGTGAGGGCGGGACCTGCCGAGGTCACCACGGTCACGGTCCCCGACACCACCGCCACCCTGCCCCTCGGCGGTCGTGGCCGGGCCGTCCACGGTGACGGTGGACGATCACCTGCCGGTATGGGCGGATGCCGCCCCCGGTTGGCGCCCGGTCTCAGGAGAGGGCGTCGATCACCGCGTCGGCGACCACCTCGGGCGCCTCCATCGGCACGAAGTGCCCTCGATCCTCCAACCGCACGTGCCTGGCGTCGAGGTGGCGGGCGGTCGACTCCGCCACATCGGGGGGATGGGTGGGGGAACGCCCCGCGGTGATCAGCGTGGTCGGGACGTCCAGCCCTCGGGCGGCCCTCCAAACCTCGGGGAAGGACGGCTGGGAGAAGGTGGCGGCTTCCCAATCCGGGTCGCACTTCAGGGCCCAGACCCCATCCCGGGCCGAGAATCCGTAGTCGACGTAGAGGGCGAGCATCTCGTCGGGCCAATCGGCGAACACGGGCTTGTGTCGATACGTCAGGTAGGCGTCGTCCCGGCTGGGGAAGGCGGGTCGCCTCCGGCGAGCCGACTCCGCCCACATGTTGTCGGCGGCCACCTCGGCGGCCCGGTCGGGGGAGATAAGCGCCGGGTCGATCAAGACCAGCCGGTCGAAGCAGCGGTAGCGGATCTGCGCCGCGGTCACCGCCATCCCGCCCAACGAGTGTCCCACTCCGACCTTCCGTTCCGCCTCCCGGGTGAATCTCGCGGCCACCGACCCGACATCCGACGCGTAGCCCCACACGTCGGGGGGAACGGCCGGCCGGGGGGTGTCACCGTGGCCCCGCAGGTCGACCGCCACCAGAGTGCCGCCGCACCCCGCCGCCCGAAGTGCACGCACCGTGGCAGCCCAGATCTCCTTGTGGAACCCGGTGGGGTGGGCGAAGACCACCACGTCTCCGTCACCCGGCCAGACCAGGACCGCCAGGTCGACACCGTCGCCCGGCACCACGAGCCGGCGGGCGGAGGAAACGACTTCCCGGAGGGTTTCCATCCCCGAAGCAGGCTATCCGGAACCACCGAGGTTAGGGTTCGGTCGGTGGCCGACAGCATCGTGATCGCCGAGGACGCCATGGTGGTTCGGGAGGGTCTCCGTACCCTCCTCGAAGGGCTCGGCTATCGGGTCTGCTCGGCGGTCGAGACCTACGACGAACTCCTCGACGCGGTGGACCGACACCGCCCCGATGTCGTCGTGACCGACATCCGGATGCCGCCCACCCGCACCGACGAGGGGGTGAGGGCGGCGCTGGACATCCGACGCCGGCACCCTTCCATCGGAGTGGTGGTCCTCTCCCAGTACCTGGAACCGGGATTGGCGGTGGCGTTGTTCGCCGACGGCGCCGACGGACTCGCCTATCTCCTGAAAGAGCGGGTGGGCGACGCGGGTCAGCTACGGCACGCGATCGAGGAGGCCCCGGAGGTTGGGGTCGACCCCCGAAACCTGGATGACCGTTACTCAGGCACTCGGCAACACCTACTTCGCCCCCGTGGCGGTGTCGACTCTGCTCACCGGGGCCGGACTGGTTGCCATGTCGGGTGCCTTTGGTTTCACCGACGGGTTCGTGATGTTGGGCCTGGTGGTGTGGATCTATTCGGCGGTGAGCAACTCCACGTACGGCCGCAAACTGGACCAACGAACCGGAGAGGCCATGGCCGCCGGGAACCCAGACCTCGTCCAGCAGGCCGAAACGAAACGGGCCTTGTTCCACGTCTCCCACATCGCCCTGCTTACGCTGGTGCTCGCCGCCATGGTCCTGAAGCTGGGATCCTGACCGTCATCGTCCTTCGCTTCCCGTTGCCAGCCTGGGATAGGTGGTAGAGAACTCCCGGACTGGTTCCTCGACCCTTTCCGGAGCCTCCAAGGACCCCAGACCGGTCAGCTCCACCATCCGTTCGAGCTGGGGCGACAGCCGCCTCTCCCACGACCCGGCCGCCTGGTTGTAAGCACCCACCGCCCGCTGCAGATGGGTGCCCAAACTGCAGAGATGACCCAGGAAAGTACCCATCCGCCGGTGCAGCTCCCGGGCCTGCTGAAGAATCTCGTCGGCCTGGCGAATCGCCCGATGTTCGGTGAGGAGGGCGGCGACGTTGGCCACCAGGGCGTAGAGGGCGGTCGGTCCGGCGACCACGACTCGCGCCGCCAGCAGACTCTCGATCACGTCAGGGCAGTTCTCGGCGGCGGCCTCGTACACCGCCTGGGACGGGAGGTACATGACCACGTACCCGCCCGAGGCGTAGTCGGCGTAGCCCCGCTTGACCAGCTCCTTGCCGACCCGTTCCAGCTCCTTGGCCTGGGCCGACAGCAGGCGGGCTCCGATCTTCCGGATCTTCAACAGCTAGGGCCTCCAGATATCGCGCGACGGGGAACTTGGCGTCGATCACGACTCCTCCGGTCGCACCAGGCAGGTAGACGACCGCGTCGGCCACGGACCCGTTGCCCAACGGTGAACCTGGACCGCGAAGTCCCTCCCCTCGCAGAGCTGGCCGAGCTCGAAGATGCGGAGGAGGGAGATCTCCCCCCAGTTGCCCCGGGCCCGGTCGTTGGTGAAGAGCTGGAGCGATGTCGCCCACCTTGCGGTCGATCCCCCGCACCTGGTCTTCGAGGACCGCCCGCTGGCTGGTCACGGTCCGTTCGATCGACTCGAGCCGGCTGGCGAGCTCCAACGATCCGGGCCGCCGCCGCGTCGAACGGGGACGGCTCGGCAGCCGGGGCGTTCCGCCGGGAGCGGAGCAGCACCGCCACCACTACCCCGGCACCGGCCAGAACAGCAGCCACCACGACGAGAAGCACCACTTCGACGGTCATATCCGGTCCCTCTGGTAGACCACGCTTCCATCATGACGTAGGGGTGTGACACGCTTACGGTCCCGCCTCACCGTGAGGGGAGCCTCTAATCTCGTTCGCCATCATGAGGACTGCCGGGCGGCAGCTTCGAACTTTCGGTATCTGCCAGCGTGTCCTCACCCGGATCACAGTGATGTGGGCTCTGGTAGTGGGGTCGTGCTCTCAAGCCGGTGAAATCACACACACCACCTTGGAACTACACGAGCCAGTCGTCACCATCACCCTTCGGGAGTTCGCTTTTTCTCCGAGCGAGGTCGTCGTCACCTCCGGCGACCTGGTCGCATTCCGTAACGTCGGCACGGTCCAGCACGACTGGACCGTGCTCTCCCGGCCTGTCGAAACCATCGAACAGCTCTCGCCTGATCTGGTCGTGTTGGCGGTCGACGTCCAGCCCGGCGCCACCGAAACGCAGACCTTGGACCTTCCTCCCGGCACATATCGTGTGATCTGCACCGTTCCGGGTCACTTCGCAGCCGGGATGGTGGGAACCCTGCAAATCAACGGCAGCGAAGGCACCGGCGCGAGATGAGCTTGAGCGTCGCCGCATGCTCGTCGCCGAGCATCGCGGCGATGCGGTCCAGCATGGCCGAAGGCGCGATCGGTCCGCCGCAGACCTCGCACGTCGCCGTCGTCTCGCGTCGCAGGACCTGAGGTCCGGCCACGAGGTCGGGCCAACGGAGGCCCCGCCACAGCTCGTTGGCCCCGGACTCCGGGCAGACCTCGACGCACGTGCCGCACGCGACGCAGAGCATCGGATCGAAATCGATCTCGATCGTGCCGTCGACGTCCCGATGTGCTAGCGCATCGGTCGGGCAGACCTGCGCGCACCGCGTACAGGCGGTGCAGACGGCCTCGTCGATCGTGACCCAACCGAGGCGGGCCGACCCGAGGGCGATCTCGGCCTCCGGCGCCGCGAGCGACGACGCGAGCGCCGCGACCACCGCTGCCTCGCCTGCCGGCCCGAAGGCATCCTCCGGCATCTCGAGGTCCGGCAGGGGTGGGGACGGCGGCCCCACCAGGCGATGACCGACCCGGCCGGCAACGGCCTCGACGACGCCGAGGATCGTCGCCGCGTCCCCCACGACGCCCGCGAGGCGCTCCTCGTTGCCGAGCCCGCATCCCACGGTGCCGCAGGGCAGGGCGACCACGGTGCCGGCGCCCATCGTGAGCGGCGCGAGGAGCCAGCCGACGGTGAGCATCCCGGTGCACGGCACCCGGACCGGGTACATCCCTTCGGGCAGCGGCGGGATCGCGCCGTCCCGACAGATGTAGACCACCCCGACGGCAGGGTCCTGCGATGTTCTCACGTACGCGGCGATCTGGTCGGCGACCCCCTCGGGGACCGCCGTCGGGTTCCGCACGGCGCCCGTCGTGCAGGTCGTCACGCAGATCCCGCAGGCGATGCAGGTCTCCTTGTCGTAGGCGATGGATCCGCTTGCGAAGGTGAGTGCGCCTGCCGGACAGGCGGGTACGCAGACGTGGCAACCGGTCCCCGCGACGCACGCCTGGGGATCGATCCTCGGCGCACCGATGTAGACCGGCGCCTCCATACGCAACAGCGCGCGTCGGGAAAATGCCCCGGGGATCCGCAGCTTCGTCTCCTCGGGCGTCGCTCCGGGGAACCGGCGTACACGGGCCACCGCTCCCGCGAGGAGCGTCGTCAGCCGGTCGGCCGACCCCGACGCGGCGGGGAGATCGACGATCTCCACCCCCAAAGGGTCGACACCGATCCGCCGGAGGGCCGTCTGGACGGCGCCGAGCTCGAACTCGCCCGGGTGCAACCCAAGCACGAGGCGCACACCGTCGCCGCCGTCGAGCGGAAGCTCTTGGATACGCACCGGTGCCCCACACAGCCCCCCGGCGAGGAACAGGCGTGCCCCCTCGACCTTCGGCGGGAGGGGCGTGTCATGGTCGTCGCACAGAATCGCGAACACGGGCGGTGCGCCGACCAACTCCTCGCTGCCTGGGAGGCTCATGCGGTGCCGACCCCGGCCTCGAGGACCGCGAGGAACTCACGGTCGTGATGGGTGAAGGCATGGAGGGCGTCGCCCAGAGCACGGTAGAACCGGTCGGCCTTCATCGCGTGGAGCCGGTCTGTTACCTTGGGGATCCATGCCCCGGGGTGGTCCGCGAGGAACGACCGTTCCTGGGCCAGCAGGGTGGCGACCCGCGCCTCGGCCCCCGTCTCCCAGGCCTCCGCCTCACGGGCGCACAGCGCCGCCATCGTCTCGAGCTCGATGCTGAGGTGATCGATGCCGCCGGTGACACCGGTGTCGGGCTCGAGTCCGAGGTCGGCGTACCGGCGGCGGATGGACGCGAGCAGCGCGCCGGTGCCGCCGCTCCTCGCATCCGCTCGGTAGGCGCTCTCGAACAGCGGGACGGGAACGTCGCCGACCCCGGCTTCGAATAGCCGGATGTAGTCCGATCCGAGGGCGATCGGGTCCTCGACGGTCGTGAGCGCGTCGGTGAACCGACGCCAGGAACGCGCGAAGGCGAACGCATCGACACCCATGTCGTCGAGGGTCCCGGCAGCGGCCTGGAGCAGCCGGAGACGCTCGAGGTCCGGCGGCAGCAGGGCCGCACCGAAGAACCGATACAGGCCCTGCCGCAGCCGAGCGACCTCGTGCCACTCCACCGAGCGGCTCCTCAGTCCTTGGCGACCGCGTAGTAGACGGCAGACGAGAAGGCGATGAGCACACCGAGGACGAAGATGGCCGGGGCGAACGGCACCCGTGGGTTCGAGCACTCGACCGCCGTGTTGCACCAGGGGGTGGCCAGGAAGAAGTAGCTGACCACCATGAGGACGACACCGACGGCGATCATCGTCCAGGTCACGATCGTGGACCGTTTCATGCCTCGCCCTCCTCGAGCTCGATGATCGGGAACAGCTTCATGAAGGCGCCGATGGCCAAGGCGCCGAGTCCGAACAGGCCGATCACCACCGCGTACTCGACCCAGCTCGGGCTGTAGGAGCCGATCCCGTAGGGCAGGAGCTGCCCATGGGTCTGGGACGGGACCACGATGAGATAGCGCTTCCCGATCGCCGCCAGGTTCACGAGGATCGAGGCCACGACGAGCCAGCTCACCCGCCAGTGTCGGGTGAGCGCCATCCACGCGAGCATGAGCGCCGGGATGGCGAGACCGGCGAGCGATCCCCAGAAGATCCACGCGTACTCACCGCGCAGGAGCGCATCCGAGAGCACCTTCTCGTGCTCGGTCGGCTGATACATCGTCGTGAGGAGCTCCACGATCGTGAAGTACAGGTACACGAACAGGAGCACCATGAGGAACCGCCCGAGCCAGATGAAGGCATCGAGGCGGATCCGATCCTTCGCCTTCAGGACCGTCGCCACGATCGCCGCGAGGACGATGATGTGGCCGATCCCGCTCACCCCTGCAAGCGTCACGAACGCGGGCGCCTGCAGGGTGGAGAACCAACCGGGCCGCCCGACCTGGAGGCCGAACACGAACCCCAGGGTCGAGTGGGCGACGACGAGGAGCGGCAGGATCGTGATCGCGAGCCAGAACGTGACCCGTCGGTCCTTCGCCCGCTGCTCCGGCGTGTCCTCCCATCCGGCGGCGATCCACCGGTAGAGGCCCTGGAGCCGCGACGGGCGCTGCGCCAAGCGGGCCGCATCCGGTCGGCTCGTCACGTACAGGTAGACGAGGCTCGCGAAGAGGTAGCCCGACACGACGAGGCTGAACGTCCCGAAGAACGGCGACTGCGGCCGCCCGTAACGGAACAGGTTCACGATGCCTCGGAGCGGCTGACCGAGGTCCACGAGGATCGCGAGTGCACCGAGCACCAGCGCGACGATCGTGAGGACCTCCGCCATGCGGGCCACACCCTTGAGCTTCTCGATGTCGAAGAGCCGGATGAGGGCCGCCACCGTCACGCCGGCGAAGCTCACGCCGATGAAGTACACGACCATGGCGATGTAGAGACCCCACGTGGCGCCCTGCATCGCACCGAGGTCGCGCATCCCAGTCGCGACCATCCCCTGGCCCTGCTCGTAGATGTACCCGACGATCCCGAAGGCGAAGAGCACGGCGGCGCCGAGGAAGAAGGCGATCCACCCTCGGGACAGCCGGCCGATCCCCTGTGGTAGCTGTGTGTCTGTCGCTGTCGTCATGGCTCACACCCTCGTCATCGGTCGCTCGATCTCCCGCGACTCCGTCGACGGCGGCGCGCCGCCCACGTAGATCACGCTCGGGTCCGTGCCGAGCTCCTCCAGCAGCTGGAAGGACTCGTGCTCACGGATGAAGACCGAGATCGGGCTGTTCTCGTCCTCGGCGTCGCCGAAACGCAACGCTCCCACCGGGCAGGTGTCGACGCAGGCAGGCACGAGGCCCTTCTCCACCCGGTGCACGCAGAAGGTGCACTTCTCCATCACGCCCTTGAAATGGCCGCTGCCCGACGTGAGCCGGCCCTCCGGACCATGCTTCACGTCATGGTCCGGGTTCCGGTACGGGGGCACGACCCCACCGGTGAAGGCGACGAGGTCGGGATCGGAGAAGTCCATCTTGTAGTCGTCGAACGCGTGGTCGGGCTTGCGCCAGTTGAAGTAGTTGACCCCGTAGGGGCAGGCCACCTCGCAGTACCGGCACCCGATGCAGCGCTCGAAGTCGGTGAGGACGAGGCCGTCCTCACGCTTGTAGCGGGCCCCGGTCGGGCACACTTTCACGCACGGAGCGTTGTTGCAGTGCTGGCACGGCCTCGGCAAGAAAGAAATCGAGGTGTCCGGAAACTCGCCCTGCTCGAAACGGAACACGTACATCCAGAAGACGCCCGCCGGGGTGTTGTTCTCGACCTTGCACGCCTCCATGCACGCCCGGCAGCCCTGACACCGGTCGAGATCCACCACCATCTTGTATCTCGCCATGGCTACTCCTTGAAGACCCGGACCCGGACATGGAACGAGGCGTCTGCGGTCGCCCCCATGTAGCCCTCACCGGTGTAGAAGATCTCGTTCGGCGTCGGGCCGAGGCCCTGGCTCGACGGGTGGCTCCACATCCCGAAGTGGTGGGGCATCCCCACGACATCGGGCCGGATCCCCTCGATGAGCCTGATCCTCGTCTTCAGCCGCCGCGTCTCCCCGGTGAGGGCGTTGTGCGATTCGACGACGACCTCATCCCCATCCTCGAAACCCTTCGCCCGGCCGACCGTCGCGTTCATCTCGAGCCGCTGCGGTCCGCTGAGCTCCGCGAGCAGCGGGACCGTGGTCGTCCGGGACTGCTTGTGCTCGACCAGCTTGTAGGTGATGAGGGTGAACTCGTAGTCGGCGGGCGACGACCACATCGTCGGTTCACGCCACGTCGGCAGCGGCGTGTAGTCCTGCCAATAGATCAGGTCGGCGCCCATCTCTTGCTGCATCCGCTGGGCCTTCAGCAGGCTCTCGCCGTAGAGGCGATGCACCGCGCCGCCGAACGGCGGGTCGGTGACGTAGCCGTACCGCTTCGTCGGCGAGATGGCGCCCTTCACCAAGACCCCGTTCTGCTCGAAGTACGAGATGCCTTCGAGGCCCTGAGCCTTCGACCATCGGTCGAAGATCTCCCGCACCGTCGGCTTTTCCTCGAGTGACAGGGCGAACTCAGTCTCGGTTAGCCCCAGACCCTCGTTGACCACCGAGAGATAGCCACCCTCCCCATAGAGGACCCCGATTCGCTCGGAGAGGTCCATGTAGATGTCGATCTCGCCCCGGGACTCGAGCAGGGGCTCCATCGGCGGAAGACGGAGGGTCACCGCGTCGATGTAGCCGTCGGTGGCCGAGATCGGGCCCTCGTACTTCTCGATGGTGGCGCAGGGGAGCACCACGTCGGCGAAGAGGTCGGCCGTCTCGGACATCCACGGCGTGATCGCCGCCACGAACTCGAGCTTCTTGTACGCCTCGAGGAAGTCGGGCTGCGAGGCGAAGCTCACCACCGGGTTGACGTGGTGGAGGATCATCACCTTCGGCAGCTTGTCCACCTCGTAACGTTCCGGATCCTGCATCACCTTCGCGACGATGCCCGGGAACCCCGAGTTGATGGGGAAGAACTTCGAGTTCTTGAGAGTGAAGTCGTACGGCGGTTCCTCGACCTTCAGCTCCTCGAACGCCGCGTAGTTCTTGTCGACCTTCCACGTGAAGTCGGCCGTCTGGCCGCCGACCGCACCCCATGCGCCGACCAGCATCGGGACGATGCACATGGCACGCAGGGCTTGGAAGCCGAGCTCCTGCTGGGCCATGTGGTAGGCCATGATGCCGACCGGCCGGTAGGGCACCTCGACACCGTCCACGACCACCGTCGACCCGATGCGGGCGTGCTCGCCGAACTCCGTGGCGATGCGGCGGATCTGCTCGGCCTCGATGCCGCAGATCTCGGACGCCCACTCCGGCGTGTAGCTGGCAACGTGCTCCTTGAGCAGCTCGAACGCCGTCTTCGCCTCGGCGCCGTCGACCGTGTAGGTCCCTTCGAGGGCGGGGCTGTCGGCGGTCCCTACCGGTACGGCTCGGCGGGTCGTCTCGTCCCAGACGAGGGGCGTGTCCTCCTCGTCACGGAGGAACAACCCGTCCGGCCCGACGAGGTACGGGGCGTTCGTGTACGTCGTCAGATAGGGACGGTCGACGTAGCCCTGGGCGATGAGCTCGTGGATGAGCGCGAGGGCGAACGCGAGGTCGGTCGCCGGACGGATCGGGACCCACCGATCGGCGAACGGGCCGGCCGGCCGGAGCCGGGGATCGATGTGGACGATCTTCAGCCCGTTCTCCATGGCGTCGAGCATCTGGCGCGGCCACGTGATCCAGCAGAACTTGTTCCCGCCGGCGTTGGTGATGTTCCAACCCCAGGAGAGCACGTACTGGGCGTTGAGCAGGTCGGGGTGCAGGACCCCGTGGAGGCCGACCGTGTACTCGACCGCCCGGTACCCCGTGTCAGAGCAGTACGCGCCGTGGCCGAGCTTCGAGCAGCCGAGCGCCTTCACGAAGGCGTCGTCGTAGAAGTCCTTCGCCTTCGAACGGCCCTTCTGCCAGAGGACGAGCTTCGGGTCCTCCTCGAGGACCTCCTTGACCTTCGTGGCGACGAGGTCGAGAGCCTCGTCCCACGACGCCCTCCGCCACGCACCCGGCTCGCCCTTGGCGTTGGTGCGTATGAGGGGCGTCTTGACCCGGTTCGGGTCGTAGAACGAGATGATCTGCGCCTGTCCCTTCGGACACAGCGTGCCGTCGTTACGCGGATGCCCGGCGAGGCCTTCCAGCTTCACCGGCCGTCCATCGATCCTGCGGACGCGCATGCCGCAGTCCTGCTTGCCGATCCAGCACGTCGTGTGGACGTAGTCCTCGGTGAGCTGGTCGGCGAGGAGGACCTTGTTCGTTTTCCGGAGGGTCTCCAATCCCCCGAACAAGAAGTCGGAGGCCAGTACACCCCCTCCGACGGCCGCCGAGCCCTTGAGGAAGGATCGCCGAGTCACTGCGACCATTCGAAATCCTCCAAAGCAATCGACTGCCGGCAGTCTCCGGGAGGGGACTTCCGACGGGATAGGGCCGTTCGTCCCATGGAACAGAAACCAAGGTCCCTCACAGGTCGAGCACTTCGTCGACCCAGCCCATCGCGGCGATCGACCGGGGGAAACCTCCCGTGCTGATGACCAACAGTGCGACGTGGCGTATCTCGTCTGGTGACGCTCCCTCTTGTAGAGCACGACGAACGTTGGACCTCACCGCCCCCTCCGATCCGAGTGCCATGGCGATCCCCAACTTCACCAGCCTCTGGGTCTTGGGGTCGAGCGGACCGGCCTGCTGGGTGGCACGGCCCAGTCCGTCCAGCGCAGCCGCCACTTCGGGGTAGCGGTCGCGGAAGAGGCGATATTGCTCAGGCAGATATTCGCTCATGTTCGCGTCTCCTCGGTTGGTGAGCGTCTGGGCGCGTCTGGTGACTCAGCCCCGGCCAGGAACGGCGGGGTGTAGCTGATGATGGTCCTCATGTAGTTGACACGCTCGAAGGCCGACGGATCGGGGACCCGACGGAGGCTCATCGAGCCTCTCATCTGCCGAACGGATACATACCCATGCTCTTCGAGCCAGGTCCGGAGATCCTCCAGCACCTTCGTCAGGTGGTCGGGCCCGTGGCGGAGCAGGGCCGACGCCATCATCACCACGTCGGCCCCCACCAGCAGGAGCTTCACGGCCTCGGTCGCCGAATGGACCCCGGTCGACGCGGCCAGGGAGGCGCCCACCCGGCCTTCCAGCGCGGCGATCCAATGGAGTGGGAGGCGTACTTCGTTGGGGGTCGACAGTTCGAGGCCGGGGGCGACCTCCAGGCGTTCGATGTCGATGTCCGGCTGGTAGAAGCGGTTGAAGAGCACCAGTCCGTCGGCTCCCACGTCTACTAGACGCCGAGCCATGTGGGCCGGGGAGGAGAAGTAGGGGGCGATCTTGACCGCCAGCGGGATCCGGACCTGCTCCTTCACCGCCGACACCAGCTCCAGGTAGCGCTCCTCGACCTGAGTGCCCGGAACATCGGGGTCGTTGGCCACCAGATAGACGTTGAGCTCCAGGGCATCCGCCCCGGCCGACTCCATCAGCCGTGCGTACCGCACCCAGCCTCCTCGGGTGGTCCCGTTGAGGCTCGCCACCACCGGAATGTTCAGAGCGTGTTTCGTCTTCTCCAGGTGGTCGAGGTATCGCTCCGGCCCGGTGTTGTAGCCATCCAGTTCGGGGAAATAACCCGTCGGCGCTTCGGCGAAGCTCTCAGCGGTCAGGTGGTAGAGGCGATGGATCTCCATCGCCTCGTGTTCGATCTGCTCTTCGAACAGCGACGGCAGGACCACCGCCGCGGCTCCCGCCGCCTCGAGGCGGCGGAGGAGATCGAGGTCTGCGCCAAGCGGTGAAGCCGACGGCACCAGCGGGTTGACCAGCTCCATCCCCAGATACCGGGTGGTGAGGTCGACGGTCACTCCTCGCCCTCCAGCTCGGCGGTCACAATGGGACGTGTCCCCTCTTCAGGGTCGGGCATGTCGGGCAGGATCCGCTCGACGTTGGTGATCTGCTCGTAGTAATGCCAGCGTTCGTCGATGTCGGCTTGGGCGAGCTCGAACAGCCGGTCGGCTTCGGCCGGGTTGGTGCGTTGCAACATCGCGAACCGGGCCTCCTTGAGGGCGAAATCCTTGAACTTCAGCTTGGGTGCCCGGGCATCGAGGTGGAAGGGACGGTCGCCGGGATGCGCCTTGCGCGGGTCGTAGCGGTACAGCGGCCAGTAGCCGGAGTCGACCGCCTCCTTCTGGTGGCTCATCCCGGTCGACATGTCTATGCCATGGGCGATGCATTGGCTGTACGCGATGATCAGGGATGGGCCGGGCCAAGCCTCCGCCTCGGCGAAAGCCTTGAGCGCCTGGACCGGGTTGGCGGCCAAGGCGATCTGGGCCACGTAGACGTTGCCGTATTCGGCCGCCAGCATCCCCAGGTCCTTCTTGCGTCCGTGCTTGCCGGCCGTGGCGAACTTGGCCACCGCGGCCCGGGGAGTCGCCTTGGAGGCTTGACCACCGGTGTTCGAATACACCTCGGTGTCCATCACGAGGATGTTCACGTCCTTACCGCTGGCCAGAACGTGGTCGAGGCCGCCGTACCCGATGTCGTAGGCCCATCCGTCTCCCCCGACGATCCACACCGACCGTCTCACCAGCAGGTCCGCGACCTCCGCCAAGTCGGCCGCCCGGGGGTGATCCATCGTCGCGAGTCTCCGTTTGAGCTCGTCCACCCGGCGACGCTGCTCGGCGATTCCGGCCTCGTCGGACTGATCGGCCTGCAACAGCTCGTCGGCCAGCTCGGAGCCGATCTCCTCCCGAAGTTCGGTTACCAGCGCCCGAGCCAGGTCGCGCTGCCGGTCGATGGCGAGCCTCATTCCCAGACCGAACTCGGCGTTGTCCTCGAACAGCGAGTTGGACCACGCCGGACCCCGCCCATCCGGTCCGACCGTCCAAGGGGTGGTGGGCAGGTTGCCGCCGTAGATCGAAGAACAGCCGGTTGCGTTGGCGACGATGGTCCGGTCCCCGAACATCTGGCTGAGGAGCTTCAAATAGGGGGTCTCCCCACATCCGGCGCATGCGCCGGAGAACTCGAACAGCGGCTCGAGGGTCTGAGAACCCTTCACCGTGGCCGGATCGACCCCGGTTCGGTCGAAGGGCGGGATCGACAGGAAGAAATCCCAGTTGGTTCGCTCCACCTCGAGGTGGGCGAGCTTGGGCTCCATGTCGATCGCCTTGTGGGAGACGTCTTCCTTCGACTTCACCGGGCAGACGTCGACGCACACGCCGCACCCTGTGCAGTCGTCGGGTGCCGTCTGGATGGTCATCAGATACCCGTCGAGGTCTTTCGACCGGTACTCCTTCCACTTGAAGCTGGCGGGTGCGCCGTCGAGGGCAGCGGGTTGGTAGACCTTCATCCTGATGGCCGCGTGGGGACAAACCAGGGCACATCTCGCACAGTCGATGCAGATGTCCGGGTCCCAGATCGGGATCTCGAGGGCGATCGACCGCTTCTCCCATTTGGCAGTTCCGGTCGGGAAAGTGCCGTCGACCGGGAGGGCCGACACCGGCAGCAGATCGCCCCGGTCGGCCATCATCATTCCGGTCACCCGTTTCACGAAGTCGGGGGCATGGTCGGGCACCGGGGGCGGGCGATGCGAACCGGAGGTGACCCGTCTCGGGTAATCGACCTCGGCGAGCGCGTCGAGAGCCGCGTCCACCGCCCGGAAATTCCTCTCCAATACCGGCTCACCGAACTTCCCGTAAGACGCCCGGATGCCGTCTTTGATGGCAGCGATGGCCTCGTCGGTGGGCATCAAACGGGTGAGGGCGAAGAAGCAGGTCTGCATCACGGTGTTGATCCGGCCACCCAGCCCCGCCTCACGAGCCACCCGGTAGGCATCGACGACGTAGAAGCGGAGCTGCTTGGCGACGATCTCGGCCTGCACCTCGGCGGGGAGCCGATCCCAAACTTCCTCTGGACCGTACGGGCTGTTCAGGAGGAATGTCGCACCCGGTTCGGCCACCTCCAAGACGTCGATCTTCTCCAGGAAGCCGAACTGATGGCAGGCGACGAAGTTGGCCCGTCTGATCAGGTATGTGGATTCGATCGGGCGGGGTCCGAACCGGAGATGGGAAACGGTTCGGGCACCTGCCTTCTTCGAGTCATAGACGAAGTAGCCCTGGCTGTAGAAGGAAGTGTGGCGACCGATGATCTTGGCCGAGTTCTTGTTGGCGCCCACCGTCCCGTCGGAACCCAGACCGTAGAACACCGCCCGGGTGACGTCGTCGGACTCCGTGTCGAGGTCCGGGTCGTAGGAGATCGAGGTCCGGGTTACGTCGTCGACTATCCCCACCGTGAAGTGGTTCTTGGGGACATCTCGAGCCAGCTCGGCGAACACCCCCGCCACCATGGCCGGGGTGAACTCCTTGGACGCCAGCCCGTAGCGGCCCCCCACCACGAGCGGCATCTCGGCGAAAGCGGTGCGGCCCGCGGCCGTCTCCTCTACCAGCGCGGTGACCACATCCTGGTACAGGGGCTCACCCGCCGCCCCCGGCTCCTTGGTGCGGTCGAGGACGGCTATCCGACGGACGCTGGCGGGAAGGGCTGCAGCCAGCCCCGCGCCGGAGAACGGTCGGAACAGTCTGACCTGCACCACACCCACCTTCTCCCCTTTCCGGTTGAGGGCTTCCGCCGCTTCCTTGGCGGCCCCCACGCCGGAGCCCATCAGGATCACCACCCGGTCGGCTTCGGGATGGCCGTGGTATTCGAACAGTCCATAGCCCCGACCGGTCCGTTCGGCGAACCGGTCCATCGCGTCCTGGACCAGGTCGGGCAGGGCCAGGTAGAACGGGTTGACCGCCTCCCGAGCCTGGAAGAACACGTCGGGGTTCTGGGCCGATCCCCTGAGGACCGGCCGCTCCGGGTCGAGGCGCGCCGGCGGTGAGCCCTGATCGGCTCGACCTCGATCAGCGTCCTCAGGTCGTCGTCGGTGAGCGGGATGATGGTGTTCACCTCGTGGGAAGTTCGGAACCCGTCCATCACGTGGAGGAACGGCACCCGGGAAGCCAGGGTGGCCATCTGAGCGATGGCAGCCATGTCTTGAGCCTCTTGAGGGGAAGCCGAGAAGAGCATCGCCCATCCGGTCGATCGTGCCGCCATCACGTCGGAGTGGTCCCCGAAGATCGACAGGGCGTGGGTGGCCACCGTCCGGGCTGCGATGTGGAACACGGTGGGGGTCAGCTCCCCTGCGATCTTGTACATGTTGGGGATCATGAGCAGCAGCCCCTGGGAAGCGGTGAAGGTGGTGGTCAGCGCTCCCGCCTGGAGTGATCCGTGAACCGCCCCCGCGGCGCCGGCTTCCGACTGCATCTCGATCACCTCGGGAACCCGACCGAACAGGTTGGGACGACCCTGCGACGCCCAGGCGTCGGCCAACTCGCCCATCGGCGAGGCCGGGGTGATGGGGTAGATGGCGATCACCTCGTTGGTGGCGTAGGCCACCCGGGCGACGGCTTCGTTCCCGTCGAGAACGATGCGTTCCACTCTGGTGAGGCTGCCGGATTCGTGCAGGTAGCGGCTAGGGACGGAAGTCCCTGGTTGGGTGGTCTTTGAGCCCTAGGCTGGGCCCATGTCCTCGGGACGTTCGCTGGTCGGCGCAGCCGTCGGCATTCTGGTCGGGATGCTGGTGTCCTGGGCGGGCAGCGACGGCGGTGCCCGGGTGGGCGGGGTTCCGGTGTTCGCCTTGTGCGGGGCGCTGGCCTTCGCGGTCAACTGGGCGGCGTTCGTCCCCGCGTTGGTGGCCCGGACCGAACGGTTCTACGACCTCACCGGCAGTCTCACCTATCTGACGGTCGTGGGAGCTGCCACTCTCCTGTCCGGCGAGCCGGGCCCCCGTTCGCTCCTGGTCGCGGGGCTGGTCGCCGTCTGGACCCTCCGGTTGGGCACGTTCTTGTTCAGGAGGGTGCTGCGGGAGGGGAAGGACCGCCGCTTCGACCAGATCAAGACCGACCCGGCCCGGTTCTTCCTCGCCTGGACGCTCCAGGGTCTGTGGGTGCTCCTCACCGTCTCCCCCGCCCTGGCGGTGATCACCGGCCCGGAGCAGGGCGGGCTGGATCTAGCCGCCGTGGCCGGGGCGGCGCTGTGGGCGGTGGGTTTCGGGATCGAGGTGGTCGCGGACCGTCAAAAGGCGGCTTTCCGTCGGGAGAACCCCGACGGGTTCATCTCCTCCGGACTGTGGGCCTGGTCCCGCCACCCCAACTACTTCGGGGAGATCCTCCTCTGGGTGGGGGTCACCGTGATCGCTCTGCCCACCCTGTCGGGATGGCGGTGGGTGACGGTGATCTCACCGTTGTTCGTGACGTTCCTCCTCACCCGGGTGAGCGGAATCCCCATGCTGGAGGCCCGGGCCGACGCCCGGTGGGGCGACCGCCCAGACTACGTTCGGTACAAGGAGACCACCCCGGTGCTGGTGCCACGACCACCCCGTGGCAGGCGCTGAGCTCCCTCTGGTCGACACGGTACGAGACTTATGGGGAGCCGGAGGGTCCGGCGGATGACGACCGTCGCCTGCGAGCATGCCCGCCCATCCCATGTGGGGAGCGGGCACGAGTTGTCACAATGTGGAACCGTGGTTCACATCCGCGTCTCTCAAACGGTGAACGCCTCACCGGCGGAGGTGTGGCCCCACCTGGCGGACCTGGGTTCCCACACCCGGTGGATGAAGGACGCCCGGTCGATCGCGTTCGTCGGCGAACAGACCAGCGGCCCGGGAACGGTGATGGAGGTGGAGACCAAGGTGGGTCCGTTCCGCACCATCGACCGGATGGAAGTGACCGACTGGAGGGAGGGCGAGTCGATCTCGGTGCGTCACGTAGGTGTTGTCACCGGACAGGGAACCCTATCTCTACTACCCCGGGACGGCGGGACCGTGGTGGTCTGGGCGGAGGAGCTCCGTTTCCCCTGGTGGATGGGGGGAAGGCTCGGTGCGTGGGTGGCACGCCCTGTGTTGGCATGGATCTGGCGGGGCAACCTCAAGCGGCTCGCGGCGCTCGTCACTTCGTGAGGGTTCCGTCAGTCGCCGGCGGCGGCAGGCGTGTGCTCCGGGCACCGCACCCGGAGATCGGCCGGGCGGAGGGGCATCTGGAGCAGCAGGCATCTCGGACCGCCCGGGTCGTAGTGACGGCAGGTGAAACAGCTCCGGTCGAGGGTGATGAACCCCATCCTGTAGAGGGCGGCGATGGTTCGCAGCAACACGCCGAGTGCGATTTCACGATCCTTTTCGGGTACCTCTGCCGCAGCGGTGAGCATCGGCCCAAGGGTTTTTCGGGCTAGGGCAGCCAACCGCTCACCCTCCTCGGACAGCACCACCAGGACACCACGGCGGTCGTCCGGGTCGGGGACGCGTCGGGCCAATCCCTTGGCTTGGAGGGACCCGACTGCATCGCTGACCGTGGGTAGGGACACGGCCAGCTCGGCGGCCAGGTCGCCGATCCGACGCGGTGTACCCTCACCGAGAGTCTCGAGGAGCTGGGCCTGGAGGAGACTGAGGCCGTGATCGACGGCGAAACGCCGCAGAGCGGCGTCGATCGCCGCCCCGAGGCGCTCTACCGCTTCGAACAGCTTCCGGTCGATGCTCACCCGCCCATCTTGGCACTCCTCACCAGTGGTCGGGCGCATACGGCCTGGTCCACAGCACCGTCGACAGGGTGACGGCCTTGAACCAAGCCGAGTACATCGCCTCGACCTCCTCGGGAGAGTGGCCCTTCTTGGCGAGGAACGGACGGATGGTGGCGGTGATCGGCCAGATGAAGGCCACCATGTAACGCAACGGGACGAACGGCTCGGACAGGATCCCGTCGGTGCGTCCCTTGCGGTGGAGGTGGCGCTGGCCGATCTCCTCCTGGTAGGCCAGCCAGTCCTCGTCCCACGGACGAGAGGTGAGGTCTCTGATCCACTGACCGAACCGGGCTCGGACGGCCTCCAAGTAGGCACCGTCGGGGGTTCCGTCCGGTCCGTTGAAGTAGCGGACCAGGTGGGGATGGGATCCGACGTAGCCGTACCAGAGGTCGAGCACCTCCTCCACCTGGTCGGCCAGCACCTCCCCGGCCTGCCGGAGGGCTCTCTCGTCGTCTTCCGACCATAGCAAGGTCTTCTCTAGGTCTTTCAGATCGTCGAGACCGACCGGCGAGGCGGCCACCTGTCCGTAGGTGTAGCCCTCGATCATGGGTTCCCTCCTCTTCCGCTCACGGAGGAAAAGATAGTTAGGAATCCTAAACGTGTCAAGGTGCGTGATAGAGCACCGCTCCGCTGTGCGCTCCGGCGCCGAACGCTACGAAACAGACCAGATAGCCTGGCTGCACCCGTTCGGACTTCCTCAACTCGTGGAAGAGGATCGGCAGGGTGGCGGCAGTGGTGTTGCCATAACGGGCGATGTTGGACGGAACCCGCTCCACCCCGAATCCCAGTTTTCGTCTCACACCATCCAATATCCTTTCGTTCGCCTGGTGAGCTACCACCAGATCGATGTCCTTCGGATCCACCCCGGCCCGAGCCGATGCCTCCGCTACCGCGTCGCACATCGAGGAGACGGCGCGTCGGTACAAACCCGGGCCGTCCATCACCGGGACGTGGGCGTGCTCGTCCAGGTCGGCCCGGGTGACGTAGGGCCGTTTGATGGAGCCGACCCCGGGAATCCAGATCAGCTCGGCGCCTTCACCGTCGGTAATCAGCACCGAAGCCAGGATTCCCCCATCTGAGGAGTCGATCCGACGCAGCACCACGGCGCCGGCACCGTCACCGAACAGCACGCTCCACGATCGATGGGCCGTGTTCCACTCGAAGTCGGCCGGACTCACAGACAACCGCGGGTCGGCGAGGGCGCGCCAGCTCTCGTCGCTCCAGGGGAGTAGAGCACTGTGGACCTCGGCCCCCACCACGACTGCCACCTCGGCGCCACCTGTCTCCAGATAGCGATGAGCGAGATCGAGCCCATAGATGAATCCGGTGCATTGCTGGCGAAGATCGAAGACCGGGATGGGGCCGAGTCCTGCTCCCTTCTGCACCGAACCCGCGATCCCGGGGGCGTACACGTCTGGGGTCATGGTGGCGGTTATCAACACTCCCACCTCGTCTGGAGCAACTCCCGCGTCCTGCAAGGCAGCCCCGACGGCCTCGACGGCCAGACGCGACGTCGACACTCCCGGATCCACGAACCGCCGTTCTTCGACCCCGGTGCGGGTCGAGATCCACTCGGGTGATGTGTCCATGATCCGCGCCAGATCGTGGTTGGACACCAGGTTGTCGGGGATCGCGACCCCGCTGCCCACGATGATGTTCGACATACACCCTTCCCGGTCGCCTCTCACTCGATGTTCGGAGCCGAGCCGCCGATCGGATGGGCATCGTCAGAACTCGGCCGCCGCGACGACATCGCCTCGACTGGTCGGGACCCCGCCAGCTGGCTCCCGGGTGAGGACTACGCCGGTGATCGGCCCCTCCCAGGTGAAGGAAGCCACCCGAGGTCGGTTGCCGAGGACGCCGGCCGAGATCACCGCGCCCTCGTGGTTCACGACCCATAGCTGGTAGGTGCGGCTCTCGTCGAGGTCGACCAGCCGATCCGAGGGGATCAGAAATCCCAGGCCGTCGGGTGCCATCACCACCCGGGCCACCGGGTCTCCATCGGCAGTCAGTTCGACCACCCTGGCGTCGGGTCGGGAGGCAACTGCGGCAGCCAGTTGTGCCAAACTCGGTTCGCTGTTGAGCATCGCCACCCCGAGGCCGACTAGGAGAAGAACCGAGGCGGCCACCGCGGTCCAACCCAGCCCGAGCCTCCGCCGGGTCGAAGAGGCCCTCGACGTCAGCCGCCCAGCCATCCGGTTCCACACATGCCACGGTGGCGGTTCGTCGGGGACCAGGGCGGCCAGAACTGATCTGGAGAGAGCCAGATACTCGGAGCAGGTCTCGCAGCGGTGCAGGTGGCGTTCCACTTCCTGCCGCTCGGCTCCCTCTAGGGCATCCATCGCGTAGAGCTCGATAAGCCGATACGCAGCTTGGTGGTCGATCATCTGAGCTTCTCCCCCAGGGCGGCCGCCAGCTTCCGCATCCCGACCCTGATCCTGCTCTTGACGGTTCCCTCCGGGGCTCCGAGCCGCCGGGCCACCTCCGCGTAGCTGAGACCGCCCATATAGGCGAGGGTGATCGCTTCCCTCTCGTCGGGGCTCAGACTGCCCAGCGCTTCCCTGACGGTCTCCGACAGACTCCTCGCCCAGACTTCCTCGTCGATCGTCGGTTCGACGGCTCGCGGGTCTCGGATCTCTCGCCGACTGCGGGCGACCTCTGAACGAACCGTGTCGACCGCCCGGCGGTGCGCCATGGTCACCAGGTAGGTCCGCAAGCTGCCCCGCATCGCGTCGTAGCGGTGAGGGGCCCTCCAAAAGGCCAAGAACACGTCCTGTGTGACGTCTTCGGCCAGGGCCTCGTCACGAAGCACCCGCAGGGCGATCGCCTTGACAGCTCCTCCGTAGAGCTCGAACACAGATTCGAGCGCCAACTGGTCGCCGTCCCCTACCAGGGCCGCGAGCTCGGCGTCGGCGAGGTTGGATCGGGTCTCCCTGTCGGTCATCTCAAGAACCGACACTATTCGCTCCCACGATCGGCGACCTTCCACCATTGTTCGAAGCGGGGGCCGACAACGGATTGCCGAGACGGCTCCTAATGTCACCCCGATGGATCGTCCAGAGCTGAGCCTGGCCATCACCACGGCGGCAGTGGCGGGTGACAACGGCACCCTTTTCCGTCTCTGTAGAGACCTCTTGGACATTGGGACGCCGCTCGACGTCCTGTTGTTCGATCACCTACTGCGCGTGGAGCGGGAAGTAGGAGGCCGGTGGGCCCATGGGGACTATCTCGTCGCAGAGGAGCACGCCGCCACCGCCACGGTCGAAACAGTGATCGGTTTGTTCGCAGGGTCCCTGGACCAACCTCCCGAGGCGCCTCTGGTGGTGGTGACCACCGCGGAAGGCGACCAGCACTCCCTTCCCGCCCGGGCGGCTGCCACCTACCTGTCGTTCGTCGGTTATCGCACCAACTACCTGGGGCCGAGCGTGCCGGCCGTAGACCTCCGGAGTTTCCTCCAGATCGAGCCCCCACTGGCCGTAGTCGTCTCCGCCACCATGACCACCCACCTCCTCGGCGCCCGAGCCGTGATCGGGGCAGCCCATGAGGTCGGGGTACCCGTGGTGGCGGGAGGGCGGGGTTTCGGCCCCGAAGGTCGATGGTCCGAGCCGGTTGGAGCCGACGCCTGGGTCGACGACCCCCGTCGGATACCCGATGTATTGGCCGGCTGGGCGGAACAGGTGCCAGAACTCCGAGAACCCTGGCCGATACCCGACGAGCTGGCCGCCCTCCGTGCTGCCCGGCAGCGTGTCCTTGGCAAGGCCGAGATCGATCTCGGCATCGAGGACCCCAGCGACCGCCTGGTCGACGAGTTGGCCTTGCTTCTCTCGGCGCTGGAATCGACGCTCTTGGTGGGGGACGATCGAATCCTCGAAAACATGTTGAGCTGGCAGGAGGCCACTCTCCGCGCCCACGGCCAGGACCCGTCCCGAGTAGTCCGAGCCCTGGTCGCGGGGTTGGAGGACTGGGTGCCGGAGGTCGGATCACGTGTAACTCGAATCGCACGACGATTCTTCTCCTAGGTCGGCCAGCCCACCTGTCGGCCTCCCGGTCGACCCGGCCGATCCCTGCGGCATGGGCCGTTCATGCGGCGCTTGGGGGCGGCTCGGCCGGAATGGCGTAGACCACCACGTTGCTGTCGTACCTGCTCAAGGCCCGGTTGAACCCTCCCCCACAGGTGATCAGAGTGAGCACCGGATCCCCGCTCCGAGCGAAGATGACGTCGAGGGGAAGCTGCGACTTGTCGTAAACGGCTCGGGCCGCTACGTGGAAACGCCGGGTGGTGCCATCCGACATGCGGACCTGAATCGCGTCTCCGGGCTGCAGTTCGGAGAGACGGAAGAAGACCCCGGGTCCTCGGCCGGCGTAGTCGACGTGGGCTGCCAGCACCGATGAGCCCGGCTCACCAGGCGCGGGGCCGAAGCGATACCAGGCGACCTCGTCCAGCCTGGAGGGGACCTCCATCTCTCCGGTCGTTCGATCCACACCGTAGGGAACAACCGGCGCGTCTATCCCGATGGCGGGAACGGTCAGTCGGATCGGGGTTGGGGACGACGGGGAGGTCAACTCCTCGATGCGGCTGGTGGGGTTGGGCGAGATCGACCCGAAGATCGGCGACCTATCGACTGGGCCCAGCCGATCGGATCGGTCCGGAGGAGAGCCGGTGGTCGGGGGGAGGATGGTCTTCGGTGGAGCCAGTGCCTGTTCGATCCGTTCGACGTCGCCCGCCGGCCGAGAAACCCGCGCGATGCTCGCCAGGGCTGCAGCGAGCGCCACTACCCCGACCAAGGCGAGGAGCCCGGCTACCAGCGGAGCCGTGTTATTCATTGGATCCGAGGGGGGCTCCGTGGAGGAGCCCCCCTCGAGATGGGATGAAGGCTTACCGTTCAGTGGTTTCGCCGGACGACCGCGACTGACGCTCCCAGAGCGACCAGCCCAACCAGCGACAACCCGGCCACGGTGAGCGGCCCCGGGGCCGCCACCAGGCCTCCGGTCCCGGTGGGGACCCCGGCGGGCGGCTGAGCCAGACCGGTGATGGTGGCAGCCAACACCTGGAAGGTCTCGTCGGCGACTGACCCCACCGCGTAGGCGATGGTGTTGGTGCCCTCGGCCAGGGTCAGGTCGGCGTCGAAGGCGACCGTGCCGGGATCACCGGCTGCGGTGATCTTCACGTTGTAGGTGTCCGCCGGAACGTCCACCGACCCTCCCTGCCCGTTGGTCACACCCTCGAACACCGCGCCGTCGTTGGCCAGGATGTCCACCGGCCCGAAGTCGGCCAGGTGGCGGGCGGTGATGCGGGCATTCCCTGCATCGGTCGGCGAGTTGTCCTCGACGAACACACCCAATGTGGGGCTTCCGCCTTCCTGCAGGTAGGCGGCGATTGTCGCCACCGCACCGGCTGGCAGGTCAGCCGAGCCGGCTAGAGCCGGGTCGGTGGTCGCAGGGTCGGATCCGGTCGGATAGATCTCGATCTCGTAGCTGCCGGCTGGAAGCGCCAACGGCCCGAACACGTCACCGAACTCCGAGTTCTCGAAGGTCAGATCACCGTTCACATAGATGTCGACGGCCAGACCGGGTACGCCGTGAACGACGATCACGTCACCTTCGGCCGTCTGGGCCGACGCCATGGCAGCCGGAACCATCGCCAACACCGCTACTGCGAACGAGACGAGGATTCGTCTCATCTGGTAACTCCTTTCGTCTCTTCCCGACCGACCTTTGGCCGGGTCTCGCGAGTAGTTCGGCGCCGACCGGCCATCCGGATGATCCGAATTCCGAGCAGCTCAACGGCCTTCGACCACCGCCTCGACCGCTCGGAGGAGCAGCTCGAACTCGGGGATCTGGCAGCGGTGCTGGTATCGGTAGGCGAGTCGCACGGCCCCGGAAGCATCGACCAGGAACTCCCCGGGCAGGATCCAGGGGTTGTCGGCCCGCCGGACACCGGCGGCACGTCCCGCCTCGATCAGCGCCTGGCCGACTGCCCGGTCGTGGCGCAAGGTAGGCCTGTCGAACAGCACCTCGGGAAGGGTGCCCTCCCTGAGACCGTATCCGAGGTGGGCTTCCAGGTCGGGGTCGCAGAGCACCGGTATCTCCAGCGACCAACGCCGTCTGAAGGTGGCGGCCCGGGGCGGGTCGGCCTGGGACACCGCCACCAGGTCGGCCATCGGTTCGAACACCCGGGACTCCCATCGCAGGCGGGCCGCCCTCTGGTCGCAGCACCGGCATCCCAGGGGTCTGAGGAAGACGAACAGCACAGGCCGGGTCTTCCAGAAATCGGACATTCGACGCCACCTTCCGTCCGAATCCTGCAGCAGGTGGTCGGGAGCGGCATCTCCCACCTGGACGGGTGTGGCAGACACCCGGACGTCCTTCGGACCCCGGACCCAGGTCTCCAGCCATCGCAGTTCGGCCTGCCTGACGCTTTGTTCGAGCAGATCCGGGGGCCAGTCCTCGGCCCGATGCGGGTGGTTCGAGTCGGTAGCCGTCATCTCTCCAGGTCGGGGACGACGGTGAACACCAGGTCCAGTCGCGCGTCGACGCCCTGGAAGGGGGCGGGCTCCGGCGATATAGCCTCCACCGGGAGGGAGGCCTGGCCGAACTCTTCGGCAGGGATCTCCAACGTTGTTTCGCCCATCACGTACTCGATCCCGGAGAACATCGGACCGTCGAAGAAGATCCAGGCCATCGTGTCCTCTACCGAGCAGCCGGAGAACTCCACCTGCGGATCCCCAGACCGGGGAACGAAATCGAGTCGGAAAGCGGTGGGTACCCCCTCGTCATCGAACACGGCGCAGCCAGTTATGTCGACGTCCTTGCTGACCGACAGGCAACGACTCTCGTACACCAGTCGACCCTCCCCCACAATCCGACCCTCGTCGTCGAACTCGAACCTTCCCAGGAATCGGACCATGGTCTCCAACGGGACTTCGGCGCCGATGGCCTCGACCGGCGAGGCAGCCTCGATCACCCACCGGTCGATCATGTGGTACTCCACGGTGACGGGGTACTCGACGACGAAGAGGTCGATCAGGTCGCCTCCGATGTCGACCACGACCGCGGCGAGGTTGAAGAACTCGCCCATCGAGCCGCCCACGTCGAACTCGGCTCGGATCCGGCCGGTCTGGCGGTGGATCCACTGCTCGCCAAGCCTTTGAGCTTCGGGAGGACGCTCGGCCTTGGCCTCGAACCAGACGCCCAGCTTCCCGTCCGGACCGGTGAGCTGCCGGGCGGTGTTCTGATCCGACCGCCGACGGATGTACCCATGTTTCGTAAGCGTGTCGTCGAGCAGGAACCTGACCCCCACGTCCTTCAAGGGTCCCGGGGGAGGAAAGTCCCCCATCAGCTTCAACCTGCCGCATTCCACCTCGTCGGGTGGTTGCGGACCGTTCCAGTACGCTCTCACCGTCACCTCGACCGCCGAGTCGGCGGCCGTCTCCCCCGCGGTGTCGTGGTACCGGTGGGTGCTACCCCGGTCGGCGTCGATGGTGAGATCGATGTTGTCGACGATCAGCTTCATCCGCGCCGCGTCGAATATGCCGCCCAAGGCTCCGACCGCTTCTCCGAGGGCGAGCCGCAGTTCCGCCAGGTCGCCCAACACGCCGCCCCGCTCCTTCAGGGTCTCGTACAGCGCTTTGGTGATCTCCCCACCCACCGTTTCGAGGTACTTGTCGGCCAGCCCACCGTCGGCCTCCTCCTTGCCCGTCACATCGCAATGGCCGGTGGCCATCGGAGGAAACCCGAGCGCTCCCATGAAGACCGGTGTGGACGATCGAGCTGCTTCCTGGTCCTCAGAGGGCAGAAGCGACCAGAAGAGCACCCACTCTTCGAGCGGGGTCACCTGCCACGGCTCTCCGGGTGGATCCGCCGTGAACATCCGGCTCACCGGATCATCCGGCACCACCCTGAACATCTCCGTGTACAGGTCCTCCAGGGCGTCGACTCCGAGCTCCATCCCGCTCACGGCTCGGAGGAATGCGGACAGGTGATCCAAGGTGCGGGGAGGCTCGCCTGCCATCCGCACCAAGATGGGGATCTCGAAGTCGTATAGGTAGAAGTCGTCCTCGGACCGCTCCCGACCCGGCAGGAGCTGCTCTCCCGCCGCGGTGTACACCCCGATGTCGAGATGGGACAGGAGAGCCCACACGGCTTCTTCCCGGGTCTCCGGGTCGGTCAGCCGATTCCGCAGGTCCTCCGGCGGGATCGCCGGCTCCGGCCCGGCCGGTGGGCCCGTCACGGCCTCGACCGACGTGCCCGCCTCCGTGCATCCGCCCACCACGAGGAGCCCGACGGTCATGATCATCGCGACCAGGCGTCGCCCCCATCGGTGGCCCATGCGGTAGGGCGTTCGGATTCCTCGCATGCGGGTTCCACGGTCTCAGGCTCCGGCGACGCCGTCATGAGTAAGGGCCTACTCATCTCCCCGCCGATAGGCTGGGGGTCGAGGGTGTCGTCTCAGAGCCGATCGGACCCGGCGTGGCCGTTCGTCGGCCGGGAGCGCGAGTTCCGCACGGCGTCGGCCGCGCTCACCGCTCGGCCTCCCCGCGGCCTCCTGGTGGTGGGTCAGGCTGGGGCCGGAAAGAGCCGCTTCCTAAGGGAGCTGGTCTGCTGGGCCGTCGACCGGGGGTGGGAGGTGGAGCAGGTCCGAGCCACCCCGAGGACCTCCTCCATCCCCCTCGGAGCCTTGTCGTCGCTGCTTCCCTCCGAGACCCCCGATGCACTGTGGGCGCTGTACCGGATCGCCATCCAGGCCCTCGCCGCCCGGGCCCGCCCCGGCCGACCCCTCCTGTTGGCGGTCGACGACGCGCATCTCCTCGACGACACATCGGCTGCCCTCATCCACCAGACGTCCGACCGGGGGATCGTCCTTCCGGTGATGACGATCCGCAGCCACGAACCCCGGCCGCAGGCGCTGTCGGATCTGTGGACCGACGACCTCGCCGACCAGCTCGTCCTCGGGGCGTTGGACCGTCAGTCGAGCGACAAGCTGGTCGAGGCAGCTCTAGGCCCGAAGGCGACCAGCCTGGTCAAGCACAGGGTGTGGGACCTGGCCCGGGGCAATCCACTCCTGATCCGAGAGCTGCTCACCCTGGGAGTAGAGCTCGTCACCGATCTTGTGGCGGCCGACCCCACGGACCGGCTGGTGGAGGTGGTCTCCCAGCGCCTCGAAGGACTCGACCCGACCGGTCGGGAGGTCCTCGAAGCCTTGGCGGTGGCCGGCCCCCTCGAGGTCGACCTCCTGACGCCGGAAGGTCGCGCCGCCCTTCCCGGATTGGAGCGGCGCCAACTCGTAGAAACCCGGCGGGAAGGGCGGCGATGGGTGGTCGGGTTCGCACATCCGCTACACGGCGAGGTGCTGAGAGCAGGACTCCCCCCGTCGCGGCTCCGGGAGGTGTCGGCCCGGCTGGCGGAGTCGATCGAGGCGACCGGAATGCGTCGTCGGGACGATCTGATCCGGGTTGCACGTCTACAACTCGACAGCGGCGAACCTCCCGACCCTGCGGTCCTCGCCCGGGCTGCCGGCGCCGCCTTCCAAGTCTTCGCCTACCCGCTGGCCGAATACCTGGCCCGGGCCGCGTCGTCCGCCGGCGAGCCCGAGGCACTCCTCGTGCTCGGCGAGGTCCTCTCCCGCTCGGGCCGTGGAGAGGAAGCCGAGGAGGTGTACGCCAGGGCGGTAGAGGCGTCGTCGGATCTGCAGACACGGGTTCGGGCCCTGGTCGGACGGGCCCACAACCTCGGTTTCGTGCTGGGTCGGGTCTCGGATGCCCGCCGGCTGGTCGACGAGGCCCTCGACGAGGTCCCTCCAGGTTTCGAAAGCCAGATGCTGCGAATCACCGGGGCGTGGCTCGCAGCCCTGGCGGGTTCCTTCGAGGAGGCCATCCGGCTCGGCCGGGAGCAGCCAGATGCCCCCGACGGGGTGCGACTCACCACCGCGATCGTCTCGACGCTGGGGCTGGTCATGCGGGGCCAGGTGTTGGCCGCAGAAGCGGGAATCGAAGCCGGATTGGAGCTCGCCCACCGGTTGAGGACCTCGATGCCGTTCGCCGCCGATCTGCTGGAGGCCAACCGGTTCATGGGGTGGGTCCTGTTGGGTCGTCTGGCCGAGGCCGAGACCCTGGCCCGCCGCCACTATGAGGAAACGGTCGAGGAGGGCGCACCGGAAGCCATCGCCCTCTGGGCCAACACCCTGGGCTTTGCCGAAGAGAGGCGCGGCGACTTGCCGGCCGCCCTTCGGCACCTGACCGAGGCGGCCGAGATCGCCCGGAGACATGATCCCTTCTCGATCCGGGGCCTTGCGGTCGGATACGCGGCCGTCGCCGCCGCCCAGATGGGCGACCGGGACACGTTCGAGCGTCTGGCGAGCGAGCTCGACGAGATGTGGGCACCGGAGGATTCGCGAACGGGAGTGGTTCGATCACGGGTCCAGGTTTGGCGTCTGGCGTTGGAAGGACACTCGGAGGGGGCTTCGAGGCACGCGGCCGAGGCCGCCAGGTGGGCGTGGGAACACGACGCTGTCAACTGGGGGGTGATCATCGCCCACGACGGTGTCCGTATGGGCCACCCCGAGGTGGTGGCCGACCTGCTCGACGAGATGGCCCGGGAGGTCGATGGGGATCTGGTGCCCCTGATGGCGCGCCATGCCCGGGCGTCTGTAGCGGGTTCAGGAGCGGAGCTGGCGGAGGTGGCCGATGGTTTCCTCCGGATGGGATTCGATCTCTACGGCATGGGGGCCCTGGCCCAGGCGGTCAGGCTCCTTCCCAGCCGGGAGGCGGGCAAGGTGAGGGGGAAGCTGACCGGCCTCCGCGACCGGTATCCCCAAGCCGCCACCCCGTTGCTGAGAGAGGCCCCAGCCTTCCTCACCCCTCGGGAGGCTCAGATCGCCCGCCTGGCCGGCCGGCACACCAGCCGGGAGATCGCCGAGGACCTGGGGATCTCGGTACGCACCGTCGACAACCACCTGGCCTCGGTCTACACCAAACTCGGGATCTCCAGCCGCGAGGAGCTAGCCCAGGTGTTGGAGCTCGGATAGCGGACCTCGATGCGTTTTTATGACGCAAACCCGCCCAGCTCGGGCGGTTTTGCGTCATAAAAAGGCCCGAAGAGGACGGGTGGCGATCCAAGAGGGTACGGACTCCCCCGGACGGGATGTCGCCGAGGGCGCTCTAGGAGGTCGCCCCGACCGCCACGGGCTCGGTCCGGAGCCCTCCGTGGATCGCCACCCGGGTCGCGATGCCAGGCCGGAAGAGTGCGGCCGGCGGCTCCAACAGGTGCATGACCCGAAAGAAGACGTCGTTCACCACCGGATCGACCGCACCTGCCCGCAGGACCCGGGCCATGTACCGGTTGATCGAGGCCGTTCCCTTTGGACGAACGCCCCGGGTCTCGGGATACACGAAGTCGGTGCCGGTCGCGATCGTCCATGGGTTGTCGACGATGCGCGAGGCCTGGGCGGTGAACCGGGAGAAGAGCTCGCCACCGGGCCCAACAGAGGGAAGCAGCTCGGCCAGTAACTCCGCCTGGAGAGCAGCCGAGCTCATCCCCTGCCCATAGATGGGGTTGAAGCTCGCCACCGAGTCGCCGAGAGGCACGAAGCCGCCCACCGGCCGCATTCGTTCCCACCGGTACCGTTGCGACGAGGGGAACCTGTACCTGCCGGGCGGGCTCACCCACTCGTTGGCGAGGACCGATTCCAGCTCCGGGTTGGGCAGGCTGCGAGCGAAAGTCGACAGCCCGGGCGGGTCCGCGGGGGCGACGTCGCCGAAGTACCCGCCCAAGACCACCTGCCACCGGGAGTTCTCCATGGCGATGGCCATCCCGAATCGGGGGTTCTCCGGTGTGTTCTGCACGAAGAACCACTCCCCTCCCCTCAGATCGCCGTCTCGCCGTTCCACTTGCAGATAGGTGTATTCGATCCCCACCTCCACCCGTTCCACGGTGGGGGCGTCCAGTCCCGCTTGGGCGAGCCAATGCGGTGACCGGGTTGCCCTTCCCAACGCGTCGACCACCAGGTCGGCCTCCAAGCGTCGGCTACCACCAGGAGCGTCGATGGACACGCCGCGAACACGTTCCCCTGAGACCTCCAGGCCCCGAACCACTGCCGGACTGCAGATCCGAACGTTTGGAAGGCTTCTCACCCGTCTCCGAACCCGGGTTTCGATCAGAGCCCGACTGGCGAACACGGCACGCGCATCCGGCCACGCGGGATGCTGGCGGAGAATCCCGCCCAGGACCACCCAAGAACTGCGCGCTTCGACCCCTCCCGCCTCGAAGAACTCATCTCCCATCCCCGGCAGGAGACGGTCGATGGCTCGGAAACCGGAGATCAGCAGTGCATGTGGCGCCTTGCCTTGAGGGGCCACCGATCCGAAGGCCCAGTCGGGCCCGTTCATGTCCTGGCGCTCCGCCAGGATCACCTCGGAGGCGTGTCGGGCCACCGCCGCTGCCGTCAGGAGACCCGCCATGCTGCCCCCCAGTACCAAAACTCGGTCTACCACCGACATGATTCGCCCTTTCGTCACGCCGTTACGTTACGCTGTAACGTAACACTCGCGCGCTAGACTGTCAACCCCTATGGGACGCCCACGTCGACATGACCAGCACACCGCTCAGGCGCTCCTCGATGCAGCGGAGGACATGGTCGCCAATGGGACCACCTGGCCGTCGTTGCGGGCAGTGGCCGAAAAGGCGGGAACCACGACCCGGGCGGTCTACACCCTCTTCGGGTCGAAGGAGGGACTGGTCGCAGCCCTAGCGGAGCGTGGGTTCGGCCTGCTGGAGTCCTCGGTTTCGTCGGTTCCCCACACCGCCGACCCCCTCGAGGATCTCGTGGAGGCCGGCCTCAGGTTCCGTCGGTTCGCTCTGGATCATCCCAGCCTGTTTCGCCTCACCTTCGAGCGGGTGCCCGCCGAGGTACTGGCGGCGTCCGGGGTCGCCGAGTCGGGATATCAGAGCTTCCGCGCTCTTCGGCGTCTGGTTCGCCGAGCCCAGGAGGCCGGAGCGCTCCCTGACGACATGACCGCCAACGAGCTCAGCTACACGTTCCATGCCGTCTGTCAGGGACTGGCCAGCTGCGAACTGGCCGGCGAGCCCCCTCCGGTGGGAGCGTCGATGTGGCCCATGATCGACGGCTCGGACCCCGAATCCCTATGGCGGCGAACCCTCCGGGCGTTCCTTCGAGGCCTCCCGACTTGACCGATCATGTCCTACTGTGCGGATCCGCGGCGCTAGCAGCGTTACAGATCCGCACAGAAGGACGCGCAGGGGGCCCCTCCGGTTGGAGGGGCCCATCCTGCGCGGGGAGGAGGTTGTCAGCCCTGGGGACCGCCGCAGAGGGCAGGCAGGGTGGCTTCGAGGGGGAGCGCCGGGTTGAGCGGCGACACACCGGCCTCGAAGTCGTAGCCGCCCGACGAGTTGAGATCCACCCCGTGGATCACCACCTCGAGTGCACCCAGGCCTTCCCAGACCATCGGGTCGGTCGGGGTGAAGGTTCTGGTGTAGCTCAGTGATCCTGAATCGTCGGCTACGGGGAACCGGTCGACCGCCAGTGCCGACGAAGGGCTGGTGTCACCGGTCGTCGTGAGAGACTGCCTCACCAGTCCGTAATCGCCCACACCTTCGAGGGTGTCGACCAGGCCATCTCCGTTCTGATCGCGGGCGATGGTGGGGCAGCTCCCCGGGACGAACCGTGTGCCCGTCTCGTCGAGGATCCCGTGGAGATGCTGGGCGTGCGGAAGATTGGGGGCCAAACCCTCGGCCCGGATCTTCACCTGGATCTTCCCGTTGGGCAAGGCGGTGAGCCTCACAGTGCCCGTGGCTCCGGGGGCGTTGTTGGCCACGCCGTCGAGCCGATAGGTGTAGCTGCGTACGGGTTCCGACGGGTTGGTGTCGTGAGCGGCCAACGCCGGCGGTATCGCCGCAAACACCAAGCCGAGCACCAACAACCAGGTTCGTGCTCTTCTCATGTCCCTTCCTTTCCGGAGCAGGACCCTCGCCTCCTCCAGTGCATGTATTCGGAGCAGACCACCGGTTCGGATTGGTGCCGCCCGCAACCGGGGTCGGGCTGTACCGTTCGTCCATGAAGATGCGATCGGGTCGACTCGCCGCCGTGTCGTTGCTGCTGCTGGTTGGCTGCACCTCGGCTCGGGAGCCATCCACTACCACGTCGTCACATGTCTCTCCGTCCTCGGTTACTACGACCTCCACCCACCCGACTTCGACCAGCTCCACCCCCACGACCGCCACTACGACCGTTCCGGAGGCCTCGGTGAACTGGGACCTGGTCGCCGACTCACCATGGCTGCTCGGCGACCACCAGGGGATCCGGGTTTTCACCGGCCAGATCGTCTGGGCCATCGAAGGCGTACCCGGACAAACCGTCGTCTCCCGGGATGGAGAAGGCGGGTTCGTGTGGGGTCGACCTCGCCGGTCTGTGGTGGCTTCCGGCCGGGGAGCCTCGACCCCGCCTGGTTCGCGCCGACGTCGACCAGTTCGTCCGGGCGGTGCCCACCGACGAAGCCCCGGCCGCGTTGGTGCATCTGACCGACGGTTCCCCGTACTGGGTGGACGTGGAGACCGGCCAGCCCACCGAACCCGACACCCCGGGGGTGGTGGTCCTCCCCGACCCTACGACGACTCCGGTCTGGTATGCGCGGAACGGCCTCGCTGCGGTGGTCACGCCCCCCGAGGTGAGCTACGACGATGAGGGGCAGCCGGTCGAGGTCGAGGCCCCCGCTAGGTTGATCATCGGCCCCTCCGATACGATCATCATCCGGGAGGGAGCCATGTCGGTGAACTTCGCCGGCCCTCACCTCTTCGACATCTCGGTCAGCACCCTTGAGTCCCCGTGGGCACGCCTCCACGACTTCGACGGACGCCGGATCATCGTCTCCCGTGGGCCGTTCGAGCCCGCCCTCCCCGAAGAGACGTTCCTGTACATCGATCTCGGCTGCGGGGACTGTCACACCCTGTTCGCCGCGGCAGGGACCTCGGCCGCACTGAACACCGTGGACGAGGCCGCTGTACCCGTCCTCGACCGTCAGCCCCCTCAGTTGCTGCCGCCTGGCCGGGCACCGACGAAGGGGTGGACTCGCTGACCGACGGCGTCTACCTGGGTTTCCTCGACTCGGAGACCAACATCGACGAAGTGGTGTTCGACCTGGCCGTGTGGTTTTCGGGTCCGGACGCCAACCGGGCCGCGATCGCCGACGGGGAAACCCAGATTCCGGTTCCCAACGACTTCTACATCCGCAACCGGTCCAAGCGGACGTTCGTCTTCGAGGTGGCGTCCGGGATCCAAGCGACCTCGGTGTGGTACGACTACGACACCGATCCCGACCTGGAGAACGACCCTGTCTCCTGGCCCGACCTCGTCGCCGCGTTCAAGTCCGCCGAGGGAGGGGTGTGGTCCAACCTCGTCGCCGACCCGTGGTGGATCACCATCGAAGGGGGACAGGTCGTCCGCATGGATGAGCAGTACCTGCCCTGATCCGCCCCGAGGGGAATGAGCCCGGTGTCAACGGGGGCTTCGCCGTTGGCGGATAGTGCCTTCTGGGATGGATCCGATCTGCCGACCCCCGTCCACGGTCGTGCCATGGTCGGGATCGACCGACACCGGCATCTCGGTGGCTCCCCGTGGCGATAATCCTCTGCCATGCCGCCCACCGACACCCTTCCCCCCAACCGGAGCATGCGCACCTTCGTGACGGTGTGGAGCGGACAACTGGTGTCGGTGTTCGGTACCTCGATGACCGGATTCGGGCTGACCATGTGGGTCTACCTCGAGACCGGCTCGGTCACCGCGCTGGCTATGGCCTCTCTTGCCTTCGCCTTGCCGGCCACGGTGCTCGCCCCATTCGCCGGTGCCCTGGTCGATCGGTGGGACCGTCGGATGGTGATGCTCGCCGCCGACGCGGTTGCCGGCGTGGGAACCCTGTCCATACTCCTCCTCTTCGAGGCCGGGATGCTGGAGCTGTGGCACATCTATGTGGTCGCGGCGGTAGGGGCGGTGGCGAACACCTTCCAGTCCCCGGCGTGGATGGCATCGATGCCACTACTGGTCCCCAAGGACCTGCTGGGGCGAGCCAACGGGATGGACCAGGTGAATGGCGGGCTTTCGCTGGTCCTGGCCCCCCTGGTAGCGGGGGCGCTGTTGGCCGTCTTCGACCTGCCGGGGGTGCTGCTCGTCGATCTGGCCACCTACCTGGTGGCTCTGGGCACCCTGGCCTCGGTCCGTTTCCCTCGCCCACCCCGGGATCCTGAGACCAACACCAGCACCGTCCGTGGCGACGTTCGGGCAGGGTGGCGGTGGTTGAAGCTGCGACGAGGACTGGTGGGCGTCCTCATCGTGGTGGCCGGCGTGAACTTCACCCTGGAGTTCTTCAACGTGCTTCTGTTCCCCCTGATCCTCTCCTTCGCATCCGAGATCTCGGCGGGAACGGTGTTGTCGATCGGAGGTGCGGGCACACTCCTGGGTAGCCTGGCCGTCAGCGTCTGGGGCGGCCCGAAGCAGCGGGTCCAAGGGGTTGATGTGGTCGCTGGTGGGCGATCGGGCTGCTGGTCGCCGCTACCGGTATGCGAGCCGAGGTGTGGGCCATCGCGGTTCCAGTGGCCCTGGTCATGACGATCGTGCCGATCGCCAACACCTGCAGCCAGGTCCTGTGGCAGACGAAGGTGCCGCCGGCCCTCCAAGGAAGGGTGTTTGCCATCCGCCGCGCCATCGCCAACGCCATCTCCCCCGTGGCGATCCTGGTGGCCGGACCCCTGGCCGACGGCCTGTTCGAGCCTTTGCTCGCTCCAGGCGGCGCCCTGGCATCCAGCGTCGGTTCCGTAATCGGCACTGGTCCGGGACGGGGCATCGGACCGATGTACGTGATCGCCGGCATCATCATGGCGGTCATCGGCGTGGCCGGATACACCTCGCCTACGATCCGGAACCTCGAGACCGAGCTCCCCGACTACGTGACCTGACGGATCGTCACTGGACCTTCTCCCCCAATCCCTGCCGACCCGGTTTCCCCGTCGGGTACCGTGACGTGGGTGAGGTTCGTCACCGTTTTCGCCCTCGTCGCCCTGGCCGAGATGGCCACCTTCTTCTGGGTGGGGTCGAGGATCGGCCTGGGGTGGGCGTCGAGCTTGGCGCTCGCCACCGCCCTCGTCGGCTCCTACCTGGTGCGGCTGTCCGGCTTGGCGGTCCTGCGTCGCCTGACGGAGCGTCTGGCCAGAGGTGAGCTTCCCGGACGTGAGCTGAGCGACGGGGCGTTGATCCTGGTGGCGGGGGCGTTCCTCATCTCACCCGGGTTCATCACAGACACCATGGGCATCCTGCTCCTCGTTCCTTCGGTGAGGGACCTGATCTACCGGGTGGTCGCCCGGCGGCTACGAGACAGGTTCGTGGTCATCGAGCCCTGAGTCACTGCCCAAGCCCGCAAAGCAGGGAACTAGTCCACGAGTATGTGCTTCGACGGCGCGGACCGGTGAGTCGGCCTTGAGTTTCGTCCCCCGGATCACCTATTTGGTCCGTGGAGGAGCGCGGTCGACCTCGCCAAGTCCGCACCGGTCCGTCGCATCGGGTCCTCGATGACCGGGCGGCCGAGCCGTTCCAGACGGGCTCTGACCTCGTCGAGCGGGCGGTCGGTCAGAAAGCAGAGGACCGCCGGGTCGGTCTTCCTTCCAAGACCGGGCTGAGATAAGATCTGTCAACCAGTTGGCGAGGTTGTCCTCTCCTCTCCTCCTGAGCTCAGCCGCAATCTTCTCGGCCCCTCCCGGATCGCCTGACTCGACTAGGAGTCGGCCTGCCACGAACAGCGGCCAACGACTGGACAGTCCTTCCTCGGCGAATTCTTCGGCCTTTGTGATAGCGTTCCTGAACGCCTCCTCATCACCGACCGTCCTCGCAATTGCTGCCATTAGAGCCCAACCCGAATCCGGCTTTCCGAGTGCAACTGTCTGATTTGCCCACGATGCGGCCTCGTCGTAGTCCTCTGACAAGAGAGCGCAGCGACCCAAAGCCGCCGTTGTGTACGGTGATTCACGATCCAGGGAGTGAGCCTCCTCTAGCTCGCGCCGCGCCATCTCAACAAGGCCTAAGTCGAGCGCTGCGGCGCCAGCAGTCGTCAAGGCACGACGCCGATCACAGTCAGGCGCTTCAAGCGCCTTCGCTACGGCCATACGAGCTTGCGCTGGTGCTTCCAACCTCCGAAGCCTTGAACAGGCACTGATAAGAGATGCGGCTGACCCATCCGACAGCAAAAGGAGGAGTTCCTCAAGCTCCAGGTCAAAGTCGGCCAGTCGGCGCCTCTCACCCACATGGCTTAGCCGACTCCTTATTTCCCGCGATCCCCCTCTTCACGTCTTCCAGATCAATTGCTCGCCTGAGTCTCGCCGTTAGAAGAGATCTGGCGGCATCGTTTATAGCTTGGGCAGAGGGCGATCGTCCGACCGCATCTGACAGGGCCCTCGTTGCACACCGCTCAACCAGATCCCATCGGCTCCGGATCTTGGCGACTCTTATGGCATCGATCCACTCGATGAGAGATGCCTTCTCTCCTGCAAGCAGGAGCTCAACACTCTCGATCGACTCGATCGTGCGAGGTTGCGGAGTCCAGTGACCCATCGAACGGATTCTCCTTGCGATGAATGGGCTGGAGAATCAAACTATCAACAGCCAGCCCCTCGGTCTACCCCGAATCTAGATTTGCAGCGACCTGCTAGCCATGCCCCGTTCAGGTCCGTAGTTTCGGCCTCGTCGCGCCGGTTGAGCACCTCTTGGGTTCTGAGCTGACCAGCCGAGCATCCACTACAGATAGCTTGGATGTGACCTGTTCGCCAGGTCCAGGCCGGCCGTCGCGGTTCCCAGCTCGAAGAAGGAGGTCCTCCGGTTCAGCCATCACTTCCGAGGCTGTACCCACAACGCGCCTGCTATACCGTAGGCGCCGACGGCCAACGATTTGGCCTCCCCAGCGAGGCGAGCCCAAAGTTGGATGCCGCAGCCACAGCGAGCCCCACGGCTCGTTTGCTGGCGGCGCCGATCATGGGTGCCGGCAGGAACCCGCCTAAGCCTAGGTAGTGCAGCTCCCCCACACCCGCCAGGCTGACCTTGTCCCGGTTCACCGATCGGTGAGCTTTCGGGCCGAAGCTGCGACCTACACACCAAAGCGGAGCTTCAAGTACGAGACAAGGTCCGGGCCCGAGAGCTCCCTGGTGCTGTTATTCATCCTCACGAAGAAGGCCTTGTCGGACTTGCTCACCTTAGCGAACACGGGTTCAACCCCCCGGCGAACCTCGATCACCGCAACTGGCACATCCTCGAAACGCCGGATGCTGATAGCCACCTGTGCGGCCGCAGCGGAGGGGTCCAGCGAGCTGCTGACCACACTGGTGAGCCAGTTGACATACCTATCTTCGTCCACTCCCTTGGCGGCTAGGTCCGGCTCGATCCCGAGCACCTCTCCGTCGTCAGCCACGCCCACGACCAGGATCCCCCCATCGGCGTTGAGGAAACCGGCGATAGTCTTGATCACACTATCGGTGACCACCCTAGGGGGAACATCCGGCCGGTAGCTGTAATACGCAGAGGACTTGAACTCGACAACCCCCGATTCTTCCCCTGCAATCAACTCCTCGAGCGACCAGTCAGCCTTGACGCGGTACACCGTCCTCTCCTGGTCGGCATCCTCCGAGGTTTCACCCTGAGTAAGCCGGTCGAATCCGGCTCGAATCACCTCCGCCATGAGCTTCCGCCGAGCCGCCAGGAACTCCTTGTACGGCATGGTCTCCCAACCTTCGGGCAATGCGTGCCAGAATCGGGCCTTCTTCTGCCGCTCCGGGTCGAGCCGACTCCAGAGCCCGGGAAAGTACTCGGCCGGCGACTGATCACCGATCTCGACGTTGTCTGGCCATTCCACGAAGGCATAGTTGGCGATCTGGTTGATCTCCTGGACTTTGCCGTAGCCCAGCTTGGCCAGATAGGCCTTGGGGAACAGGTGGTGGCGTTCAATCGCGCTTTTCGGAGCGTGGGAACTCGGGTCGAGAAGCAACCCAATCCTTTGATCGGAGAACAGTGGGGTCGCGTCCAGCAAGATCAGCGCCGCATAGTAGGCGAACAAGGCTGGGCTGTAAGCAGCCGACGATTCCAGCATGGTCGGCAGCCGGATCTCCCAGAAATCGGGAGTCAACTCGGTCTCGATGATCGACCTCAATATGGCCATGAACTCCGATCCGTCTTTCGCCTCTCCAACCCGCCGGAGATCCTGCTCAACCCTAGATTCGAAACTTCCCGTGTATCTGCCCGTCAGCGCTGTCATGAAGAACCAGGAGGCAATGACGCCTCTCAGCTCCCTGTGATTCAGGTCGTGTTCGTAGCGCCCGATCAGGTACATGAGATAGGCAAAAAGGATGTTATTCTCCGAGGTGATCATCGACCTGCTTCTGAAGCCGGCCATACGTAAACACTTGAGGAATTCATGCCAGTTAGTCAAGTCCAGCACCACCTTCTGTGCCTGCTGGAGCTTGGCGAACTGCTCCTCCCGGAGCTTCGGATCCACCTCCCCCGTCTCGGGATGCCTTCCTCGGAGTATCCGGTAGACGTGGCGTAATGCACCCCGGTGAAATGCCAATCCCGTGCTCACCCGTAGGAGCTGGTCTGGAGACGGGTCAATGAATGGGTTGGCGGGCGAGGGCCCTTTCGCGGGCGGTAACTTGGCCGCCCGCGCGAACTCCTCCAGCTCTTTCCGCCCTTTATCCCACCACACCGACATGAGCGTCAGGATGAAATCTGATTGGACCAGTCGCACGCCCTCGGAATTGATCCGCACGAAGATCTCAGCGACCTCCTCCTCTTCCACCGAGGACGACAGCTCGATCACCTTGAACTGGTAGTTCTGCAAATCGTGGAGCCGGTCGATTGCCTTCCAGATACGCTCCTGCATCGCGACGTCGACCGGACCCTTGCTGGACTCGAGGCGTTTTAGATACGCCTGGCAGGTAGAGAACACGCCTTCGACCCATAGCTTCGAGATGTCGGGGATCCACTCTGGGTCGGATTGGATGGCTGCGTCAGTGACTTCGAACGATCCGTCGGTAGGCCGAAAGGCGAGCTTGATCCAGATTTGTTTGAAGTCGCTGTTGAGGACAGGACGGCCCTTAAGCACAGCGTAGAGCGAGGTCAGCCTCTGCTGCCCATCGACGATCATCAAGCGGGGAGCGGACTGTTTGGCGTCTACACCGATCGGTTTAGCTCCGACCTCGGCTCCGGTTGCCCAGAGGAGAAGAAACCCCACCGGAAAGCCCTTGTACATCGAGTCAAACAGGTCCCTAACCTTGGTGGCCTTCCAGACGAACGGCCGTTGAAGCTCGGGTAGGGCGATCTCGCCGCGATCGATCTCTTCTACTAGGTTCGCCAAGGAGTACGTCGTGTCCTTGAAAACCGTCTTGGGCATCGTGCCTCCAAAATCCGATCGACTTCGGTGGGCCTCCGTTCAATGTGTTGCCCACGCAGTGGGTCCTCCGGCGACCCCGCCGAGCCAGGCGAATAGGCCATCCGCACCACTCAACGTGTCATAGACGCACGTTAGGCTTGCCGAAGGGTGCGGGTCGAGCCGGCGGAGGATGGTGGCGAAACTCGAGGATCTCACTAGCGGAGCGGTCGTGGAGGGCCTGGCGGCGGGCTCACCGGCCACGATCATCGCGGTGGTCCCCCACGGCCCCGACACGGCAGAGGTGGTCTACCGGTTGGCCGACGGGAAGGTCGAGGCCCGGCTACTCACCCGGCAAGACGAAGCGCGCCTCAAGTTGGCTACCGGCGAAGCCCAGTGGACCTTCGATGCCGACGGCGACCTCTTCAAACTCGTGTCAGAGGCTCAACGCATCCGGCTGGCGCACCTCTTCGACCCGTTCGTGGGGGTCTCTGCCGCCGACATCGACCCTCTCCCCCATCAGATCGAAGCCGTATACGAGCGCATGCTCCCCCGGCGTCCCCTCCGGTTTCTTCTCGCCGACGACCCCGGCGCCGGCAAGACGATCATGTCCGGTCTCTACATCCGGGAACTGCGAATCAGAGGCGACGCCAACCGGGTGCTGGTGGTGGCTCCAGGGTCGTTGGTCGAGCAGTGGCAGGACGAACTGTGGCAACGCTTCCAACTCCCCTTCGACATCCTGTCCCGGGACATGGTGGAGGCGGCGCGAGCGGGGAGGGCGAGCTGGCGGAGCGGGTGACCCGGAAGCTGGTCGCCTCCGAGGAGCTGATCGTCAGGTATGCCGGTGTGCGGGTGCGGCTCGACTTGGATCGGCCGGAAGCGCCTCTCTGGGAGGGGGACCACATCAGCGTTCGAAAGCTGTGGAGCTACTACTGCCAGCTCCTGTACATGCCGAGACTGGCACGGTTCGAGGTCCTGGCCGATGCGATCGCCGACGGGGTGGGGCAGATCAACTGGACCGACACGTTCGCATACGCCGAGTCCTACGACGAAACAGTGGACAGGTACCTGGGGCTCACGGTCGGCCAGCGGGTCGCTTTAGGCCCCGCGCCCAGCCACACCGCCGTTCTGGTGAAACCGGAGCGGGCGGCTTCGCAGCTCGAAGCCGAAAGAGAGGAGACGACGGGCGCTCCTGCAGGCGTCGACACCGTTACCGGCCCGCCTCAAACCGGGCTGGCCTCACAGGGCGAGCGCCTGCCGACGCGGTTCTACGGCAGGAAGACCCTCGACCCCGTCCGCGCCATCCGCGAGTTCGGCGACCTGTGCGAAGAGGTGGTGAAGCACCTGGAAGCCCCCACCGGGTCGAGAGTCACCATCACCGTCGAGATCAACGCCGAATCCGACGGCTACAACGATCAGGTGGTCCGTATCGTGAGGGAGAACGCAGCCCAGCTCCGCTTCGACGACTTCGACTTCGAGGAGTAGCGAGAACCGACGTGACCGACCTATCCGACAGGTTTCGTGGGGTGATGGTGGGCACCGCGGTGGGCGACGCGGTGGGACGGCCCGCCGAGGGTCGGAGGAGTCCGGATCTGGCCCGTGTCCTCTCCTACGTCACTCGGGCGGAGTTTCTGCCCTACACCGACGACACGGTGATGACCATCGAACTGGCCGAGTCGCTGATCGCCTGTGGTGGCTTCGACGGTGCCGACATGGCCAGGCGGTTCGCCCTGGCGTGGAAGGCCGAACCCTGGCGTGGGTACGGCTCCAACATCCCGAAGGTGTTCAAGGCGGTGCTGAGAGGAGAGCCCTGGGCGGAAGCGGCAGCCCGTCAGTTCGATGGCGGCGGTTCGTTCGGTAACGGCGGGGCGATGCGGGTGGCGCCGGTCGCCCTGTGGGCCTATCCCGACCTCGAGGAAACCGTACGGCTGGCGGAGATGACCGCCCGGGTCACCCACACCCATCCCGTGGGCGTGGAGGGCGCGGTGATCCAAGCCGTGACGGTGCACCACGCCCTGAGGAAAGACTTCGCCACCGACCGACTGCTCGCCGACCTCGATCGGTCGGTCACCACCGACAGGTTGAGGAGGAAGCTCGAACGGCTCCCCGAATGCCTGGAGCGGAACGACGATGTCTACGCCAAGCAAGCCCTGGGGAACTGGGTTGCGGCCGACGACTCCGTGGTGACTGCGCTGTATGCCCTCCTCGGGGCGTCGGACTTCGAAGACGCGGTGTTGCGGGCGGTTCGGCTGGGCGGCGACGCCGACACCATCGGAGCGATGGCCGGAGCCGCCGCCGGTGCCCGCTGGGGTTACGAGGCGATCCCGTGGCGGCACAAGGTGGAAGGCCACGACCGGTTGGTCGGGTTGGCCGACCGGCTGTTCAGGCGTGTCCAGGAAAACCTCGAAGCCAAGTGACGGTGTCACACCGACCGGGTTGAATCCTCGACATGACCGGTCCTTCCCTCCGGAGTCGGGTGCTGGGATGCTTCCTCGGCGGTGCGGTGGGTGACGCCCTGGGAGCCCCCGTCGAGTTCCTTTCCCTCCCGGAGATCCTCAGCCGTTATGGGCCGGCAGGGGTGTCGGGCTACGTGGAGGACGGCGGGGTGGGTCGTTTCACCGACGACACCCAGATGACCCTGTTCACCGCCGAGGGTCTCCTGCGGGCCCGGGCGGCCGGCCTGGGCCCGGACCAGTCGGTGGAGGCAGTCCACCGGGCGTACCTGCGGTGGCTCGGCACCCAAGACCAAACCCCGGGGGAAGGGTGGCTGGAGTCCCAGCCGCTCCTGGCCCGAAGGAGGGCACCCGGGAACACCTGTCTCTCCGCCCTGCGAACCGGTCGGATGGGCACACCGGAGCTGCCCCTCAACGACTCGTTCGGATGTGGCGGGGTGATGCGGGTCGCCCCCGTGGGATTCGTGGGGGCGGAGGTGTTCGACCTGGGCTGTCGGGTGGCGGCGGTCACCCACGGGCATCCCGCCGGGTACCTCTCGGCCGGGGTGTTGGCCCAGATCGTCGCGGAGCTGACTCGAGGGGTGGGCCTCGAGGAGGCGACAACCGCAGCCGCGGATCGGCTCCACCAGCACGCCGCGGCGGAGCTGGTCGTGGAGGCCCTAGGTCGAGCCTTGGAGGCAGCCGACACCCGACCTCCTACTCCGGAGGTGGTCGAGGCGCTGGGGGGCGGATGGTACGGGCACGACGCCCTGGCCATATCGGTGTTCTGCGCGCTCGCTGCCGACGATTTCGCCCACGGGGTGTGTCTGGCCGTCAACCACTCGGGGGACTCCGACTCGACCGGGTCGATCACCGGTCAGATCCTCGGGACGTTGCTGGGTGTGGAGTCCATCCCCCGGCCGTGGCTCGACGGTTTGGAGGGGCGGGCACTGATCGAACAGGTGGCGGCCGACTTCGCAAACACCTTCGTAGACGGACTCCCCCCCGACCCGACCCGCTACCCGCCGGACCCGTCCCGGAGGCGCGCCGGTCAGACGGGTTGAGCGGCGACGAAGTCGATCTCGATCAGGAGTTCGGGTGAGGCGAGGCCGGCGACGTACATCAGCGTGGACGCCGGACGGTGGCCGGCCAGGGCCTCCTCCCGGATCGCCATGGCTGCCGGGGCGTGGGCCCGGTCGATCAGCAGCATGTTGAGCTGCACGATGTTGGGGATCCCCATCCCGGCGCCGTCGAGCACCTTGCGGATGTTGTCCCACACCAGTCGGGCCTGCTCCTCGATGCCCTCCCCCACCCGGCCGTCGGGGGCGACCCCTACCTGGCCGGCCCCGAACACGAGCCTATGGGGGCCCTCGAGTTCCACCCCGTGGGAATAAGTGGCGAAGGGGCCTGCGACCCCCTCCGGGTTGTAGAAACGCATGCCGGTCCTCCCGGGTCGGTTGGGAAGAGCATGCCACGCATCTACCGGCGAAGAGACGAGGACCCCACCCTCTAGAAGTCGGTCTAGAAGGAGCATATGGTTTATCATATGGACATGCCACGGCGCGAAGTGTTGGTGCAACTCGACGACGACCTGGTCGAAGCTCTCGACGAGTTGGCTCAGCGGATCGGAGTCAGTCGATCAGAGCTCCTCAGGAGGGGGGCCAGGGCGGTGTTACAGGCGGACGACTGGGCGCGGGCCGACCAGCGGCTGGTCGAGGCTTACAGGAACCAGCCCCCCGACCCGGCGATCGTCGCCGCCGCGTCGAGGCTCGCCGCCGAGGCCGTCCCCGAGTGGTAGGCCGGGGCGACATCATCTGGGCCGACCTTGGCCCACCCGCCGGCCGCCGGCCGGTGTGTGTCCTCACCCGGGACGCCGCCATACCCGTTCTGCGCTCGGTCACCTGTGCACCCATAACCCGCACCGTCCGGGGGATCGCATCCGAAGTCGAAGTGGGACCCCAACACGGCCTACCCGACAAGGCGGTGATCAACTGTGACAGCCTGATCACCATCCCCAAAGAAAGGCTCGACCCCCGCCCGGCGGGGAGAATCGACCCTGGCACCAGAGCCCTCCTCGACCGGGCGTTGCGCTACTCCCTCGACATCTTGTACTGAACCTCGGCGACCGACAGGACGAACCGTCCGGGCGAGGAACCGACCGGCCGGGGTCATTCTGTGCGGATCTGTCCCGCCAGGAGCCCGGTAGATCCGCACAGAAGCATCCTCATCTCTCGGCGAACACCCGCTCCAGTTCGGCCAGGTCGATCTTCTTCATGGGTAGGAACGCCCGGGTGAGGCGGTCCCGGGTTTCCCTGCCGGCGGAACGGAGCATCTCGTCCATCCGGCCGGGGACGATCTGCCACGACAAGCCGAACCGGTCTTTCAGCCAGCCGCACTGTTCGGCCTCCGGCACCGCCGACAGCGCCTCCCAGTAGCGGTCGATCTCCTCCTGGGTGTCGCACATCACCACGAGCGAGATGGCCTCGTTGAACCCGAACCCGTGGGGGTAGGCGCTGTCCATCGCCGTCATCCGGTATCCGTCCAGGGTGAACACCGCCTGCTTCACCGTTCCCTCCACCTCGGGGGGTTCGTCGGGTCCCCAGTGGACCAACTCTTCGATCTTCGAATCGGGGAACACCGACGTGTACAGCGTCACCGCCTCTTCGGCCCGTCCGCTCACATCCCCTGTGAACAGCAGGCTCGGCGTGATGCGCTGGTCGGGCGGGTCCGGACGGTACATGAGCTGCCACGACAACCCGAACCGGTCGGCCACCCATCCGTAGCGCTCCGACCAGGGATACGCGTCGAGCGGCATCAGCGCGGCACCGCCTTCGGTCAGCCGTCCCCACAACCAGTCGACCTGGTCTGGACTGTCCACCGTTACGGTGAACGACACCGACGGGTTGAAAGAGACCAACGGTCCGGCGCTGATCGCCTGGAAAGGCTGGCCCCAGACCTCGAACCACACCACGTCGACGTCCCCCGAGGGGGTGTCGTGGAGCACCACCTGGTCTACCACCGACGACTCGGGGAACACATCGGCGTAGAAGGCGGCGGCGTCGGCAGCCTGGTTGTCGAACCACAGGTGGGGCACTATGCGATGACCCAAGGTTTCCTCCCGATCGGATGACGCGCAGTGTACGGGCAAGGCGTATCGTCCGAACACCCCTCAGCAGACAGGAGCTGTGATGGCCGAAGACGGTTTCACCCCCGAAGAGAAGGCGGCGATGCGTGAACGGGCCCGGGAGTCGAGAGCCTCCAAGAAGGATCCCGAGCGGGACGTGTTGGAGAAGATCGCCGAGATGGACCAACCCGACCGGAGCATGGCCGAACGGATCCACGCCATCGTGAGGGAAGCAGCACCCGAGCTGGCTCCTCGAACCTGGTACGGGATGCCGGCCTACGCCAAGGATGGCAAGGTGATCTGCTTCTTCCAGGCGGCGTCGAAGTTCAAGACCCGGTACGCCACCCTGGGTTTCAGCGACTCCGCCCAGCTCGACGACGGCGACATGTGGCCGGTGGCCTTCGCCGTCGCGGCCCTAACCCCGGCAGTCGAGGAGCGAATCGCCGACCTGGTCCGCCGAGCCGTCGGATGAACGGGTAGCCTCTCGTCGGGATCGTCAGCCGACCGGCTCCCATGAGCCGCATCCGCTGGACGCAAACCCGGCATCCGATTCCGCTATGTCGACGATGCTCCCGGCACCGAGATCGTTGGCGATGATCTCGTCGAAAGTGCCACCGAACCCGGAGAGGCGCTCCCAATAACAGGTGTCGTCACCCCCTACCGATCTGTACCTGCCCGGGGCGATGTGGACGTTCACCGCCCAACGACCCGGAGGGATCACGGTCAGCAAGGGATCCCTGGGGGTGAGTTCGACCCAGCCACCACAACCCGACGAGCTGAAGGCTTCGTCGCCGGGATCGATCTCGACCACCTCATGTGCCTCGGCGTAGTTGTTGGCGATGATCTCGTCGAAAGTGCCGCCCAGCCCCGAGAGGCGCTCCCAATAGCAGCCTAAGAGGTCGTCGTCGATGGTCTCGTACACACCCGGCTCGATCTCCTCGCCGACCAGCCAGGTGCCATCCTCGAACACGGGGACCAGCCCCGCCTCCGAGCGGGTATCAGGCGGTTGGGTATCCGGCGAGGTCGGGGCGGGAACGGTTCCTGCAGGTTCTGTTTCCGCCGCCCCGGGTGTCTCGACGGCGGCTGGCTCCGTCACCTGCGGTGTGCCCTGCTCCACATCGGCGCCGGGGCCGGCGTCGACCGCGCATCCGGTCAACGCAACCACCAGCACCCACGCCGCGGGGCTCCTCAACGTCGGCGACCATGTTCGGAAAGACATCGGTTCCTCCTTCACCGCATCCTCGGGTGGTGAACCTAACCGGGGGGTGTGACAGATCCCCTCGAGGCGGGCGACCGGCCCATGAGTGACGGCAGGAGCCGCACCTCTCGGTCGGGCTCGGCGGTTGTCTCCGCCCCGCCGGTAGGTTGGATGGCGCTTCGCTGATAGGTTGAAACGCCAGACAGCGTCGTCTTGCTGGAGGCACATGAATTGGGATCGTGAAGTCGACGTCGTGGTGGCCGGCACCGGCGCCGCCGGCCTCACCGCCGCCATCACCGCGGCCGAGTCGAACCTCGAAACCCTCGTGTTGGAATCCACCGACCGCTGGGGTGGCACCACCAACCTCAGCGGTGGTGGGCTGTGGATGCCGGCCAATCCGCTGATGGCTCGGCTGGGGATACAGGACTCCCCCGAAGAGGCTCTCACCTACATGGACGCCTGCATCGGGGATGTCGGACCGGCCAGTTCGCCCGAGCGGCGACGGGCGTTCGTCCACACCGTCCCCGAGGCCTTCTCGCTTCCTCGAACGTCTCGGGGTGCGTTGGGCAGCCGCCCGGGACTACCCCGACTACTACCCGGAGCTGCCCGGAGGCAAGATCGGTCGGGCGGTCGAGGTGATCCCATTCGACACCCGGAAGCTGGGCGACTGGATCCACCGTTCCCGGACCGGTGAGACGCTCCCGCCCATCCCGCTGATGACCGACGACGTGTGGCAGCTGACCCGAGCCTGGTCGACCCTCGACGGGTTCGTTCGGGGAGCCCGGTTCGTGGGTCGGACCGTCGCCGGGCTGGTCCGGGGTCAGCGTCTCGCCGGGATGGGAGCCGGGCTGGTCGCCAACCTGATGTGGATCCTCCGGCGTCGGGGGGTCGAGGTCTTGTTGGAGAGCCCGGTGACCGAACTGGTGACCGAACGGGGTGCGGTGGTGGGGGTCGTGTCACGGCGACCCGACGGCTTCTCCGCCAGGATCCGTGCCCGCCGGGGCGTTGTGCTCGCCGCCGGCGGGTTCGCCCACCGACGAGACTGGCGGGAGCGCTATCACGGGATCCCCGGCTACAGCTCCGCCGCCGACGGCGACCTGGGCGGCGGGATCGAGCTGGCAGCCGCGATCGGTGCCCGCCTCGAGCTGATGGACGACGCCTGGTGGGGTGTGTCGGTTCCCCACCCTGACGGGGGTCCACCGACCTTCGTCCTCAACGAACGGTCCCAGCCGTTCAGCATCATCGTCGACCAGCGAGGCGACCGTTACGTCAACGAGTCGGCCAGCTACATCGACGTGGGTCACGCCATGTTGGAGCGCCACCGCCAGGTAGGAGCGATCCCTTCGTGGTTGATCGTCGATGCCCGACACCGGCGACGCTATTTGTTCGCTGCCCTGCTCCAGCACGGGAAACGGCTCCGGCAGGCCGGGATCGTACGGGTCGCCGACAGTATCGAAGGCCTGGCGGTCGAGTTGGGGATGGATCCGTCCAGGCTCAGAGCCACCGTCGAGAGGTTCAACCGTTTCGCCCGGAACGGAGTCGACGAAGACTTCGGCAGGGGAAACAGCGCCTACGACCGCTACTACTCCGATCCCAGGGTCAAACCGAACCCGAACCTGGGGCCTCTGGAGAAGCCACCCTTCACCGCGGTCCAGCTGGTACCCGGCGACCTGGGCACCAAAGGAGGTCTGCTCACCGACGCCGACGGCCGGGTCCTGAACGACGATCTCCGCCCGATCCCCGGCCTCTATGCGTCGGGCAACACCACCGCCTCGGTGATGGGGCGCACCTATCCGGGACCGGGTTCCACCATCGCCCCGGCGGTGATCTTCGCGTACCGGGCGGCCCGCCACCTGGCGGGTTCGGGCCGCTCGGACGACCGCCCGCCGCAACCCGCATGAGCCGGGAGGAGCAGGAACGCTGGGACCGCCGGTACGCCACCGGTGAGTACCGACCACGGACCTCGACCTTCGTCGTTCCTGGTGGAAGCAGTAGAACGCATCCCCCCGGGTCCGGCGATCGACCTGGCCTGCGGAACTGGTCGCAACGCCTTGTTCCTGGCCGAACGCGGGTTCGAGGTGGAGGCGGTCGACATATCCGAGATCGCGATCGGCCGAGCTGTGGAGGAGGCCCGGCAGCGGGGCCTGGAAGTCCTGTTCCGTGTGGCCGACCTCGACGAAGAGCCGTTACCGGAAGGTCGTTACCGGCTGATCGCCCTGTTCCGTTACGTAAACCGGGATCTCTGGCCCCGGGTCGTCCGGGCTCTGGCGCCCGAGGGGTGGCTGGTGACCGAGCAGCATCTGCAGACCAGGCGTGCCGCGGTGGGACCCCCGGATCCCTACCGG
>BPGJ01000007.1 GCA_026002975.1 Acidimicrobiia bacterium | reverse complement strand
CCCTGCAGGCCCGCTCGTTGTCCAGGATCGGGTTTCCCAGGGAGGCCGACCGCGCCCTGGAGGTGGGAACCGACCTGGTGTCCCGACACGGAAGCGACCGCCAGCGGTATCACGCCAGGTTGAACCGTGCCTGGGTCTGGCTCGATCGGGGCGACGTCCGGCGAGCCGAGCCGGAGCTCGATCGCCTGGTGGCGGACGCCCCGGACATCGACCCGGACAACGTCCCCAATCAGCTCATCTACCTGGCGCGGGCGCTCTTCGCCATAGGAAGACCCCAGGAGGCCCTGGCTCGCCTCGATCAGGCCAAGACCGCAGCAGGGCCCGAACCCACCCCGGCCGTGCTGTTCCTGTCGGGGCTGGCCCGAGTCGAGGGATGCTGGCTGTACGGACGCTACCTGGATGGACTGGCCGCGGTCGAGGAGCTGGCCGGGTTGCTGGTGGCCTGGGAGAACCTGGTCTGGTTGTGGCGAGCTCGGCTCTTCGCCGCGTTGGGTCGGACTCAGGATGCCCTGACCGCGGCGGATCGGGCCGTCGAAGCCACCCCGCCCGGTGCCGACGGGTGGCGCCTACGCGTTCGGATCAGGGCTCTCCAACTCGAACTCATCGACGGGCCGTGGCCGCAGGACGAGGCCGAGGACCTGACCGACCTGATGCTCTACTCCAAGTGGCTGGACACCGCCGCGCTCTTGCTGGCCGAACGGGCAGCCCGAGAACGCGATGCCGGACTCGGTGAAGAAGCGGCCGGGTTGGCGCTACGCCTGGGCAACCCCATGCTGGCCGCCAAGGTGGTGGAACGGGCCGGGATCTGGTCCCGACCGGCGGCCGCTCCGGTGGCCCGGGCGCTGCGGAGGGTGGAGGTTCCCCCGGAATGGCGGGAGGAGTGGCAGAGGCTGCCCGAGGTCGAGCACGCCTTCTCTCGGACCCCGGACGAGGAAGTGGCGGTCGAGGACCTGGAGATCCGGTTCGACGAGGCGATGGAGGCGATGGGCCTCGACGACGACCAGACGGTCCTGAGTCCTGCCCAGCGCCGAGAGGCCGGACTGGTGCGGAGGAGACGCAGACGCCGTCGGCTGGCGGGTCTGGTGGCTGCCGGGTTGGGGGTGGTGGCGCTCTCGTCGGTGGTGGCCTACGCGGTGGCTTCGCTCGACGAGCCCCCACCGCCGGCACCTACCGTCACCACCGCTCCACCCACCACTTTGGCGCTCGAGGCGACCCCGGTGACGGTGCCGGCCGACGGGCTGGGGGGAACCCAACTCCACAGGGGTGGCTACACCCGCAGCGGCACCGGCAGGGGCGGGTTCCTCCAACCGATCGGTCGCTACTGGGTGACCGATCCGGGCGGGTTCTTCGCCACCGACCCGGTGGCGTACGGAAAGCTGCTGTATCTGGGATCGAGCACCGACGATCGACTGGTGGCGCTCCACATGGAGGACGGCTCGGTCACCTTCGAGGTTGCCACCGGTGACCGTGTGCGGTCGGAGCCGGCGGTCCAGCAGCTCGCTCCACCACCTACCTGGTGTTCGGTTCGGACGACGGACGGTTGTACGCCCGGGATGCGTTGATCGGCGGGCTATCCACCCTGTGGACGGTGGATCTGGGCGATCCGGTGGTGGCCTCCCCCGTATTCGTGGACGACGTGGTAGTGGCGGCCACCACCGGCGGACGGGTCGTCGCCTTGGCGGCGGAGGACCAGGGTCGGGAGCTCTGGTCGTACACGGGAACCGAAGGCTCGCCCCTCGGCCCGGTCGACGTCGACCTGGCCTACGCCGACGGGGTGGTCTACGTGGCCGACCGGGAGGGTCGGGTCCATCTGGTGGACGTGGCCGACGGGACGGCGGTGTGCGAGCCGTTCGAGGCGTTCGGCCCGGTGGTGGGCAATCCGATCGTCGCCGACGGGATCACCTACCTACCCACCACCACCGGGGCCCTCCATCTGCTTCCCGCGGGACGGTGCTCGGGAACCCCACCCGGGGTGGTACCCCAGATCGGAACCAGCGTGGCGTTCCAGCTCCCACCGGCGGTGGCGAACGGTGTGGTGTACGCCCTGGAGGAGCAGCGCCTGCTGGCCTACGACACCCGGGACGGCCAGCTGTCGGTGTGGGCGATCCCCTACGACGCGGGAAGCCGAATCACCACCGCTCCCCTGGTCGCCGACGGGCTCGTCTACATAGGCACCCAGGACGGGCGGGTCATAGCCGTCGACGCCACCGACGGGACCGAGGTTTGGTCGTTCCGGACGGGCGAACCGGTGGCCGCCACCCCGGCGGTCGTCCCCGGAGCGGTGTTCGTGGTGACCGGAGACGGCTCGGTGTGGGCATTGGCCGGTAGGTGAACCGCTAGCCTGCCTGCCGCATGACCGTGGCCCTGGAGGATCCCACACAGACCGAGAGCCCCGCCTACAGCGGTTTGGCCCGGGTGTTGGACCTCAACGGGATGCTGCTCGACGTCGGCAAGGGTTGGTTCTGGGTGACCGACCCCGAGGTGGGGAGCTGGCGGGGCTCCATCCGGGTGTTCCGGGGTTCGTGCCTCGAGCCCCGCTCCCTCACCTGCCTGATCGAGATCGCCGACGGTCGCCGGTTCAGGGCCCAGGTGGGACCCAAGCTGGCCGACGTCCCCGGCGACCTGGTCGACGTCAAGGTCGTGGGAATCGACCCGGCCCGCTTCTAACCGCGCCCCAGCCTGAGGATCTGTCCCCGCACTTCGCCCCCGGGGTGGGCGGCGGTGTGGACGTTGACGTACGCCTGCCCCGCGTCGAGATGCCCGAGCAGTTCCATGGCGGCGGGAGCGGCTCCCTCCACCAGCAGGCCGTCGGTGGTCGACCGGCACGTGGGTGTTCCCGGCGGACCGGGCGAGGCGGCGGTTCCGCACAGCCACTGGGCGATCCCGGCGTTGTGGTGGCGGCCGGCGGGGGCGTGGATGTGGGCCATGATCGCCGGGCCGGTCAGGTGCCTGACGGTTATCCGGTAGTGGAGGGTCGAGCCGTCCACCCAGAACTCGGCGTGACCGCCGGCCCCGGGGGCGTTCACCTCGCCGACCTCCTGGGCGTGGGACAGGGGGAGCCCGATAGTCGACGTGACCCGCCCAGCCGGGCAGCACCAGCCCGAGCACCAAGACCCCGGCGAGCAACGGACCCGAGAACCAGCCTGCGCATGGAAGGCCTCCCTTCCTCTCGTCGAACCCTCCATACGCAGACGACCGCCCGGTCTCTTCGGTTCTCACAACCTGGTCCGGACCTCCCACAGTTCGGGGAAGTAGACGTGGTCGACGGCTCGTCTCAGATAGTCGAGACCCGAGGTCCCTCCCGTTCCCCGTTTCCGACCGATGATCCGCCGGACGGTCTGGAAGTGCTCGAACCGCCAACGGCTGAAGGCGTGCTCGACATCGAGGAGCTTCTCCCCCAGCTCGTACAGGTCCCAGTGGGAATCCGGATCGCGGTAGACGGTGAGCCACGCGTCCACCACCCTGGGCTCGACCTTCCCCCAGGCCACAGGCCCGACCTCGAAGCCTCGGCGTCCCAGGAGGGCCACCACCTCGTCGTAGAGGCTGGGCCGGTCCGACAGCCGATGTAGGTAGGCGCGTTCGTCGGGGGGATGGCGTCGCAGGATCGATGGGCGTCGCCGGCCGAACAGGATCTCGATGGCCCGGTATTGGACCGACTGGAGTCCCGAGGCCGAACCGAGCCGGCTCCGGAACATCAGGTAGTCGGCCGGTGTCATGGTGGAGAGCACCTGCCAGTGCCAGGTCATCACCTCGAAGGTGCGCACCACCCGGGCCAAGGCCTTCACCGCCGGGCCGAGCTCGTCGGCGGCGACGTTCCGCTGGGCGTACTCCACCTCGTGGATGATCAGCTTCATCCACAGTTCGGTGGCCTGATGGACCACGATGAACAGCATCTCGTCGTGGTGTTCGCTGAGGGGACGTTGAGCGTCGAGGATGAGGTCGAGCCGCAGGTAGGAGGAGTAGTCGTCGGCGGTTTCCCATTCGGCGGTCATCGGCCGAGCACCTCGGCGATGGCCTGCTACCGCCCGCCACACGTCGACGTACCTGCACGTACAGGGGGGCGAAGCCGAACCGGAGCAGGTCGGGGGTGCGGAAGTCGCCGATCACCCCCCGGTCGATGAGGGCCTCGATCGCCTCCTGGGCCCGGGGATGGCGGAGACTCACCTGGGCGCCCCGCCGATCGGGATCCCGGGGGGTCACCACCTCGAGATCCAGACCCTGCTGGTCGATCAGCCGGATGAACGTCTCCGTCAGCGATCGGGCTTTGGCCCACACTCGCTCCATGTCCACCCCGTCGAAGACCTCCAGGGCGGCGTCCAGAGCGGCCAGCGACAGGATGTGAGGCGTGCCCACCCTGAGCCGGTCGATACCCGGCGCCGGGACGAACTCGGGTGAGAACGAGAACGGGTCGGCGTGGGCGAACCATCCCACGATCGGGTTGCGCAGCCGCTCGAGATGGCGGGGAGCCACGTAGACGTAGGCGGGTGCTCCCGGACCGCCGTTCAGGTACTTGTATCCGCATCCGACCGCCATGTCGACCCCCCATGTCGCCAGGTCGAGCGGGAGCACCCCGGCCGAGTGGGAGAGGTCCCACACCGTCAGGGCTCCCGCCCGGTGGGCCGCTTCGGTGACGGCTGCGATGTCGTGGCGGCGCCCGGTTCGGTAGTCGACCTCGGTGAGAGCCACCACCCCCATACCCGGGGTGATGGCATCCAGGATCTCCTCTGGGTGGACCACGGTGGGTTCGCTCAGGGACTGGAGGACGTACAAGTCGGTCGGGAAGTTTCCCGAGTCGGTGAGGATCCTGCCGGGGTTGATGTCCAGGGCAGCCGCGACCGCCTTGTGGAGGTTGATGGTGGTGGAGTCACACGCCACCACCGAGCCGGGCTCGGCCCCGAGGATCGACTCGAGGCGGGCACCTACCCGCCTCGGCAGGTCGAGCCATCCGCTCTCCCGCCATCCCAGGATCAGCCGCCGACCCCACTCCTCCTCCACCACCTGCCGGATCCGGTCGGGGACGGTCCGGGGCAGGGCACCGAGGGAGTTGCCGTCCAGATAGACGATTTCCTCCGGAACCCGGAACAGGTCACGAAGGGGAGCGAGAGGATCGGCGGCGTCCAAGGCCTGGCAGTCTTCATAGCCGATCACGGTCCTCATTGTGGCCTGCGGTCATGCACCGAACCAGTCGCCCGAGGCGATCAGGCTCGTCTCGGAGAGTCGCTCCGGTCGCGCCGCCAGGTAGGTCCAGGCTCGGACCGGCCGGTCGTGTTCGTCGAGGACGTCGACCTCGACCCTCGAGTACTCGGGCCCCTCGTATCGGTCGGTTTCTGCCAGCACCCCGACCGGGACCCTCAGCAGCTCGCCCACCACCTGCCCGCCGGCCAGGGGGGCGACGAACGGATAGGGCAGCCCCCTCCCATACAGGCCATGGTCGGGTAGGCGCCCAGAACGGATCTCGAGGACCCGGTCCCCCAACACCGTCTCGAACGCGGAGCCGCCCGGGCGGAGGGTGCCGTAGACGAACAGCCAAACCGAACCCACCGGTCGGATACTAAGTACCGGCAGGGAGCTCCACCTGGAGGCAGGCGCCGCCCAACCGGCGTCCGTCTGCCACCGCGATGGACCCGCCGTGGGCCTCCACCAGGGCCTTGACCAGATACAGACCCACTCCCGCACCCGTCACCCGGTTCTCGTCCAATCTGCGGAACCGCTCGAAGACGGCATGCCGGGCCTCGGGAGGGATACCGGGACCGTCGTCCTCGACCCGGATCGACACCCGGTCGCCGACCCGGCGGCCTTCCACCCACACCTGCCCCCGCCCGTATTTGCAGGCGTTCTCCACCAAGTTGGTCACGACTTGCCTGAGCCTCGCCGCGTCCCCTTCCACCCACAGCCCTCTTCCACCTCCAGGTCGATGGAGCAATCCGGCTGCACCACCCGTACCAGGTCGACGGCCTCGCGCACCACCTCGCCGACGTCGACCCGGTCGGTCGCCACCGACAGCATGCCCGCCTCGAGCCGGGAGAGCTCCAGCAGATTTGCGATCAAGCCGGCGAGGTGGGCCGATTCGCGCCTTATCAGCGAGACGAACTCGACGGCTTCGGGAGCTTCCACCACCTCTTCGAGGAGCTGGGAGAAACCCATGATGGTGGTGAGCGGAGTCCTCAGTTCGTGGGAGACGGTCGCCACGAAATCCATCCGCATCCGATCCAGTTCTTCTAGCTGTCTGACCGTCTCCTCCCGGGTCCGGAGCAGTCGGGCCAGCCCGATGGCCACCGCCCCTTGGGCCGCCACCGCGCTCGCCAGGCGCAGCTGCCCCCGGGTGATCGTGCGGGGGATGCGATGGTCGAGAACCAGAGCCCCCATCCGCTCCTGCCAGGCCTCGAGCGGCACGACCAGCACCGACCTCAGCCCGAAGGGCTCCACCCACTCCGGGTCGATCGCCTCGGGGTCCGTCCGGGTGTCGGCCACCACCAGCGGGGTGCCGGTCTCCACCACCCGACGGCCTGCCCGAAACTCGACCGGGTGTGAGCGGAACCGAAGCCAGGCCTCCTCGTCGGCATGTCCGTCGGCGAATTGGCTCATGGTCGGGACGAGACGCCCAGCCGGGTCGAGGAGGAAGATGGAGGCCCGTTCGAATCCGGCCACCCTGGCGCCGTTGCGGGCCACCGCGGCCAGCACCGGGGTGAGCTCCACGCTCTCGCTCAAGACCGACACGACCTCGAGCAGGGCTTCGGCTTCAGCGGCCCTCCTCATCTCCCGCTCGAGCGCCCGGGCGTTCTGGATGGCCAGCCCCACGAACCCGCACAACTCGACGAACTCGGTCCGGTGGGAGGTGAGGACCTCACGGTCGCCCTCCACGAGGGCCACGCCCAGCAGGCCTGCTTCGCTGCGTAGGGGAACCGCCAGATAGGGTCCGATCTCGAACCGGTCGACGATCTCGGCCGGGAAACCCATGTGCGGGTCCCTGTCGAGGATGGAGTCGACCCCGGCTTCGATCCTGGCCACCAGCGGGAATCGCCGCAGGTCCCCGATGGATTTGAAGTCGGCCCACATCTCGGGCCGTGTCTCGCCGGTGGCGTATTCGGCGACGAGGGGCAGGAGCCTCCCCCCGGGCTCTTCGTAGATGTAGACGCTCACCCGGTCGACCGAGAACGACCCGGCCAGGAACCGGGCCATCTCGGCCAGCAGCTTGGTGGTCGAACGTTCCGTCCCCGCCCGCCGGGCGAAGACCAGCAGCTCGGTGGTGAGGCTCACGCCTCCTTACATCGGCCCCACACCGGTCGGGCTTTACGACGAGGAGATCTGGGCGGGTTCGACGACCCGGAACGTCAGCTCACCGTCGACCGCGTCGACCTCGACCACGTCGCCGTCTTTGATCTCTCCCTCCAGGATCTTGGTGGCCAGTGGGTTCTCCAACCGGCGCTGGATGACCCGCTTGAGCGGCCTCGCCCCGTACGAGGGGTCGTATCCCTCCCGGGCCAGGAGATCGGCCGCGGCGTCGGTGAGCACCAGGTCGATTCGGCGCTCCCGTAGCCGGGCCCGCAGCCGGTCGATCTGGATCTCGACGATCTGGCGGATCTGAGTGGGGGTGAGCCTGCGGAACACGATCACGTCGTCCACCCGGTTGAGGAACTCGGGACGGAAGTGTCGACGCACCGCCTCCAACACCCTCTCCTCCACCACCTCGTCGGGTAGGTCGGGCTGGATGTGCTCCGACCCCAGGTTCGAGGTCATGATCAACACCGTGTTGGTGAAGTCCACCGTCCGGCCTTGGCCGTCGGTCAGTCGCCCGTCGTCGAGGAGTTGCAGCAACACGTTGAACACGTCCGGGTGGGCCTTCTCGATCTCGTCGAGCAGGATCACCGAGTAGGGGCGACGCCGCACCGCCTCGGTGAGCTGCCCTCCCTCCTCGTAGCCGACGTAGCCGGGAGGCGCGCCGATCAACCGGGAGACGGCGTGGCGCTCCATGTATTCGGACATGTCGATGCGGACCATGGCCCGCTCGTCGTCGAACAGGAACTCGGCCAACGCCCGAGCCAACTCGGTCTTTCCCACCCCGGTCGGCCCGCAGAAGATGAACGAGCCGATCGGCCGGTTGGGATCGGCCAGACCGGCGCGGCTCCGGCGGACGGCGTGGGCCACCGCCGCCACTGCCCGATCCTGGCCGACCACCCGGCGATGCAGGTATTCCTCGAGGTGGATCAGCTTCTCCACCTCACCCTGCATCAGCTTGGCGACCGGGATCCCCGTCCAGCGGGAGACGACCTCCGCCACGTCCTGGTCGGTCACCTCCTCGGACAGCATGCGACCCTCGGCGTGGAGCTTCTCGAGTTCCTCCTGGCGGGCTTGGAGCTGTTGCTCCAGCTCCCGGAGGACTCCGTAACGCAGCTCGGCGGCCCTCTGGAGATCACCAGCCCGTTCGGCCTGCTCGGCCTCGACCCGGGTCTGTTCGATCTTCTCTTTGATCTCCCGGATCGACGAGATCGCCTCCTTCTCGAGCTGCCAGCGGGCGGTCAAAGCGCCGATCTGCTCCTCCAGGTCGGCTAGTTCCTTCTCCAGCGCCTCCAGCCGCTCCCGGGACGCCGGGTCGGTCTCCTTCTTCAGAGCCTCCCGTTCGATCTCGAGCTGGATCTTGCGGCGGGTGAGCTCGTCGATCTCCTCCGGCATCGAGTCGATCTCGATCCTCAGTCGGCTGGCCGCCTCGTCGATCAGGTCGATCGCCTTGTCAGGCAGGAACCGGCCGGTGATGTACCGGTCCGACAGCACCGCGGCCGCGACGATCGCCGAGTCGGCGATCCGAACACCGTGATGCACCTCGTAGCGTTCCTTCAGGCCGCGGAGGATGGCGATGGTGTCCTCCACCGACGGCTGGTCGACGAAGATCGGCTGGAACCGGCGCTCCAGAGCTGGATCCTTCTCGACGTACTTCCGGTACTCGTCGAGGGTGGTGGCCCCGATCATGCGCAGCTCACCTCGGGCCAGCATCGGTTTGAGCATGTTGGAGGCGTCCATGGCGCCTTCCGCCGCTCCGGCCCCGACGATGGTGTGCATCTCGTCGACGAAGGTGATGATCTCCCCTTCTGCGGCCCGGATCTCGTCGAGCACCGCCTTGAGCCGCTCCTCGAACTCGCCTCGATACTTGGCCCCGGCGATCAGGGCACCCAGGTCCAAGGCGATGATCCTCTTGTTCTTCAGGCCTTCGGGTACGTCCCCGTTGGCGATCCGTTGGGCGAGACCCTCGACTATGGCGGTCTTACCCACCCCGGGCTCGCCTATGAGGACCGGGTTGTTCTTGGTGCGGCGGGACAGCACCTGGATCACCCGGCGGATCTCCTCGTCACGACCGATCACCGGATCCAGCTTTCCTTGGCGGGCCAGCGCGGTCAGGTCCCGCCCGTACTGCTCCAAGGCGTTGAAGGTGGATTCGGGTTCCGGGCTGGTGATGCGCTGGTTGCCTCGGACCTTGCGGATCGCGTCGAGGAGACGGTCCTCGTCGATCCCGGCGTCGCGCAGCAACCTGCCGGCCGGGTCGTCGGAGGCGACCAGCGCCAGCAGCAGATGCTCCACCGAGGTGTAGTCGTCCTTGAAGTTCTGGCGATAACGGTCGGCTTCCTCCAGGATGCGCGCCAGGTCGGGGGTGATCTGCGGTTCCGCCCCTCCGTACACCTTGGGGAGACTCCCCAGCAGGGACTCGACGGCGGCCCGGACCCCGGCGGGCTGCACTCCTAGGGTCTGCAGGAGGGGAGGCACCACCCCGTCGGTCTGGGCGACTATCGCTCTCAGCAGGTGGGCCGGGTAGATACCCCCATGGTTGCGGGCTTTGGCCTGGTCACGGGCCTGGAGCAGGGCTTGCTGGCTCTTGGCGGTCAGCTTGTCGAGATTCATATATGTCAAACTCCTTCTACATAAATCTGAGTCTCCCCTTATAAGGCTCTACGGCTGGTCGATATTCCGGCTCATCGAGCCCGCCGCCGAGGAGCCGGCTTCTCCGGACGTTCCGGCTCCCCGTACGGCATGGGTATGTATTCGACGCTGGGACGGCGGCCACGGGGCTGGGGGTAGAGGCTCATGAGGCGACGCACCTCGTCGGGCAGGTCGGTCGACACGGGCAGGCCCAGGGAGGCGGCCAGCTCGGCGTTGATGGGAAAGTCGTGGGTCCAGCGGCCTTCGGTGAGCATGGTGGCCACCTCCTCCGCCCGGGCACGGTCGAAGTGCCGTTCGAGGAGTCGGGTCACGGCCTCCCGCATCTGCCGGATCGCCTTGTCGGCGATGTCGGCCATGATCAGGGTCTGGTCGTCGATCTCGTTGGGGTCCTTCCTGGCCACCGCAGCCAGGATCGAGGCGGCCGGCAGGTTCCCGAGTTGCGGGTCCACCGGGCCGAGAACCGCCGAAGGGGCCATCACTATGCGGTCGGCGGCCAGGGCGATCAGGGTCCCTCCGCTCATGGCGTAGTGGGGCACGTAGACGGTCACCGGCGCGGGATGGGCCGCCAAAGCCGAGGCGATCTGCTCGGCGGCCAAGACCAGGCCCCCCGGGGTGTGGACGATCACGTCGAGGGGGATGTCGTCGGCGGTCATCTCGATGGCCCGTATGACCGCTTCCGAGTCGTCGATGTCGATGAAACCACCAAAGGGGATCCCCAGGAAGGAGAAGCCCTCCCGACGGTGGATAAGGGTTATCGCCCGGGATCGGTTGCGCCGCTCCAGCGCTCGCAGCGCTTGCACCCTCTGCATGAGGAGCCATCTCTGGGCCAAAAGCGGCTGCAGGCTGGAGAGGAGGAAGAACAGCCAGATGATCTCGACGACACCCATCAGTCCGTGATCCTCCGATTGATGGCGTCCAACACCGCTTTGGCGACCGCGGCGAGTCCGTCTCCGCTGCGCACCAGGGCCGAACCCACCAGGTCTCCCTTGCCCGGCTCCCTGACCTGGGCGACCGCCACCCGGAGGTCCCCCAGCTCCGACCAGCCAACCGCCTCCAACTCGAAGAGGCGGCTCCCGTCGATCCGCCTCACCGCGTCGAGGGTGGCCTCACCCACCAGACGGGGGAGGTGTCGCTGGTCCGGCTCACCTAGGGCGGAACCGACGTAGGCGACGTCTCGCCATCCCAGGGTGACCTCCACCCTGAGACTGTCCGGCTCGACCCGGTGGTCGATGGTGGCGAGGAGGGCTCTGGCCATGTCAGACGCACCTTAGAAGACCACCGTGCCGTCGGCCATCAGCGGCTTGAATGCCCGCCATATATCGAGGAGGTAGGCCATGTGGCAGGAGTTCCGTGCATTCATCTCCAAGGGAAACCTGGTCGACATCGCGGTGGGGTTCGTGGTAGGAGCGGCGTTCGCCACCGTGGTCTCCACCTTCACCGGGCGGATCGTCTCCCCTCTGATCGGCATGCTGTTCGACCTGTCGGGGCTCGAAGCGGTCGGAACGTTCGGTCCGGTCGATCCCGAGACCGGCGTGCCCCAGGGTTCGGTGGGCGCCTTCGTCCAGGCGGTCCTCAACTTCCTGATCGTCGGTTTCGTCATGTTCCTGGTGGTCAAGTCGTACAACCGCCTACAAGCCCGGTGGAAGGAGGAAGAGGCTGCGCCGGCGGGCCCGCCGGAGGAGATCGTCCTACTTCGGGAGATCCGCGACGCCCTCAACCGGTGAGCTATGAAACCCGGTTGACTACTAGGTGATGTCGCCTAGTCTGAGTGGCGTGGTAGACGCGGATCGTTCGTCTCAGCTGCTGAAGGGCGTGCTGGACATGTGTCTCCTGGCGCTCCTCTCCGACGAACCGGGCTACGGGTACGAATTGGCCAGGACGCTCACCCGGCAGGGCCTGGAGCTGGCCAACGAGGGCACCATCTACCCGGCGCTGAGCCGCCTCCAACGCCGGGGGCTCGTGGAGGGATATCTGGTCGAGTCGCCCGAAGGGCCGGCCCGCAAGTACTACCGGATCACACCGAAGGGGCGGTCCGCTCTCGGATCCTGGGTATCGGAATGGGAGAGGCTGGTGGAAGCCACCGGCCGGATCCTTCGAGGAGGAGACGATGGCTGAATCCGCCGATGTGGCCCGGGTCGTAGCCCGCTGCGAAGAGAGGTGGCGCCGGATGGGACTGTCCCGCTCGATCGTCGCCGAGATGCGGCTCGAGCTGACCCAACACCTCGAAGCCGCAGCCGCCGAAGGCCGCAGCCCGGACAGCGTGGTGGGCCCCGATCCGGCCTCCTTCGCCGACTCGTGGGCGTCGGCCTACCTGGGGACCGAACCCACTCCACGTCGGGAGACCTCCCTCGTCTGGGGCTACGCGGCGGGAGCGTTGGCCTTGGTGGCCGGCGCGGTGGCCGGCAGCCTCGCCGCCGGAGGGACCGACCCCGAAGAGCTGGGGGTGTGGCGCTGGTTGTGGACCCTCTTCGCCCTGGGCATGGGAATCGGAGAGATCTTCACCGCGGGCTTCTTCCTCCTCCCCTTCGCGATCGGCTCGGCGGCCGCCGCCCTCCTCGCCTGGCTGGGGGTGGCGGTGCTGGCCCAATGGCTGGTGTTCTTCGGGGTTTCCCTCATCGCTCTCGTGTACCTGAGGAGGTTCATCGACCGTCAGGACTCGGGCGTGCAACCGAGGGTGGGAGCCAACCGTTGGATCGACGCCCGGGGGGTGGTCCTCGAGGACATCGATCCCGACGGAGCCAGGGGCCTGGTTCGGGTCGAAGGGGAGGAGTGGCGAGCGGTTTCCGATCGTCCGATTCCGGCGGGTTCCCGGGTGGTGGTCAGGGAGGTGCGGGGAGCCCGTCTGTACGTGGTGCCCATCGAGAAGGAGGAGAAGTGAGCAACGTCATATTCCTGTTCTTCGTCCTGGCGGCGGCTCTGCTGGTGGTGGCGGCCGCCGGGTTCCGGGTGGTCAGGCCCTACGAGAAGGGCCTGGTGGAGTTCCTCGGCCGCTACGAACGAACCGTGGATTCGGGGCTCCGCTGGGTGATGCCGTTCATCAAGCGCCTGGTCAAGGTCGACATGCGGGAACAGGTCGTGGACGTGCCCCCACAGGAGGTCATCACCAAGGACAACGTGGTGGTGACGGTCGACGCGGTCATCTACTACGAGGCGACCGACCCGGTGAAGCTGGTGTACAACGTCGGGAACTTCATCTTGGCGGTCACCAAACTGGCCCAGACCAACCTCCGTAACGTGATCGGAGACCTAGACCTCGACGCAGCCCTCACGTCCAGGGAGGTGATCAACGCCAAGCTCCGTCAGATCCTCGACGACGCCACCGACAAGTGGGGAACCCGGGTGGTACGGGTCGAGATCCAGCGGATCGAGCCGCCGGCCGACGTGACGGAGGCGATGCACCGCCAGATGAAGGCCGAGCGGGACCGGCGGGCGGTGGTGACCGAAGCCGAAGGCGAGAAGACCGCCCGGATCCTCCGGGCGGAAGGCGTCAAGGAGCAGCAGATCCTGGAGGCGGAAGGCCAGGCCGAGGCGATCCGCCGGGTAGCCGACGCCGAGCGGTACCAGAAGGAGACGTTGGCCGAAGGCGACGCCCGCGCCATCGAGAGGGTGTTCGCCGCCATCCACAACGGCGACCCCACCCCCGACCTGATCGCGATCCGCTACCTGGAGGCCCTCCAGGGGATCGCCAACGGTCAGGCCACCAAGGTGTTCCTGCCGCTCGACACCTCGGGGCTGCTGGGTAGCGTGGCCGCGATCGGTGAGCTGCTCCGCCAGGACCCGGGGTCTAACCCGCCACCCGATCCAGCGAGTTGACGGTGGCTTCCACCTCCGACGGCTCCACCGGTGGGTACACCACCAGCATGTAGAGGTCGCACCGGTCGCCGGGTTCCTCGTACCAGGCGACGACCCAGGTGCCGTCTTCGAAGGGTCCGGCCACTCCCCGGGCTCCGTCGATCTCGACCTCCCCCTTGGGTCCCGGCCACTGTTCGGGGGGTAACGCCCCGCGGATCAGGGCCACCGCCGGCCGCCCATCCCCGTCCACCCAGATGACCGAGCTGGTGCCGGGGATGGTGGTGAAACGGTCGACCGGGAGGTCCCGGGCGGGCAACGCCCGGTCGTCGACCTTTGCGGGCAGCACCCCCACCCGGTAGGGCGGTGGAGGGCAGTCGGACGGGGCGGCCGCCCCACCGCCGGTCGTCGGGGAGGTGGTGGTGGTCGTGGTGGTGGTCGAGGGCGTCCCGCCGCAAGCCGCGACCAAGACCAGTACCACGACCAGCCGGCGCAGATCAACCCGGCCCATAGGCGCGAAGGTAACCGTCCCGGCTTCCGACGTAGATGATTCCCTTCCAGACCGCCGGGGTCGACTCGATGCACCCATCGGCTTCCACGGTCCACAGGAGTTCGGGTCTGGTCGGTTCATCCAGTCGGTAGACCCTGAGCCCGGGGGGCGAGCAGGTGCCCACCACCAGGTGGTCTTCCACCACCACCGGGGACGACCAGGCGTGCCATCCCACCTCATCCTCCCACACCACCTCCCCGGTGGTGGCCTCCACCACGAGGAGCCGCCCGGTGTTGGTGGAGACGTACAGGTGTCCCCGGTGGTAGGCGGGGGTGGCCCAGATGCCGCCGTCGACCCCGCCCTCCGGGGGGACGGCCACACCCCACACCCGGGGATCGTCTTCCCGTCTCGGGTCGAGCCGCAAGAGCTGGCCCACCTCCCGGGCCCGTGCCGTGTCGCGTTCGTATTCGGCCGCGACGTACAACGATCCTTCCTCGTCGATCACCACGGTGGCGTCGACGTCGTCTCCGACCCAATAGTCGAACACCACCTCCGGTTCTCCTCCGGAGACATCGACGCCCACCACCCGGCCGCCGGAATTGGCGAAGTACGCGGTCGTTCCGTAGACCGCCACAGAACTCTCGATGGACACGTTGCGTCCCACCCGTGAGATCAGATCGTCGGTCCAGCCCGGCATCTGGGCGACGATCGTGGGCGACACGGTGACCGACCCGTCCGCCGAGTATCCCCGGTGGAGCCGGATGGCGAAGAACCAGCCGTTCTCCCCACCCTCGTAGAGGAGGTCGTCGACCACCACCGGGTTCGAGTCCCAGTCGTCGTTCCAGATGCCGGGAACCGCCGAGGCGTGGAGCGACCAGAGTTCCTCCACCGGCTCCCGGTCGAGAGCGACCACCCGCAGCCGGTTGTCCCGGGAGCCGAAGTACAGCAGCGGGTAGCCGTCTGGGTCCAGGGTGACCGATCCCTTCACCAGGTCGCCGGTCTGGAAGGGCTCCCTGGTGGGTAGCCCGCTGGCGGCGTCGACGAAGTGAACGGCTCCGTCGTAGGCGCCTACGATCACCTCGACCACACCATCGGGACGTTCCCACACCACGGGCTGGCCGGTCCACCCGGTGCCGCACCACAGGCGACTCTCCCCTCCCACCGAGGAGTGGGAACACATGGGCAGGTCGGGGTAGCGCCACAGCTCCGACGCCCGGGTGTTCGGGAGGGGACCTGTGCCGTACCAGGTCCGGGTGGGGTTGCCTCGGAACATGGTGAGTCCGTCCACCACCCCCCAGGGCCGCCCCACCGTGTACCCGGGCACCACTCCTCTCGGACGCTCCGGGAGGGTGGTGACCGGCGGGGGCGGGAGGGTGGTGACGGAGGTATCCGGCGGAGACGCGCTCGTCGAGACCGAAGGGATCGACGGCGTGGTGGTCGCGGGCGCAGGCGCGGCGGCTGGATCTACCGCCACGTACGCCCCCACACCCACCAGGATCCCGCCCAGTAGGACCACTGCGAGCCGGGGACCCCACTTCTCCATGCTCTAGCCCACCCGACCAGGTGGATCCGCTGCCGGGTCCTCCGGGCCGCAGACCGGAGCGGCCTGCAAGACCGGTTCCCCTGGCCGTTCGATGAAGGCCGGCACCAGACAGCCGGTGATCGACCCGTCGGGGGTGACCACCACCCGGGCGACCGCGGTGGTGGCCGACGCGTCCGACAGCCGGGGCCAGATGAAGTTCCCCAGAGTCCAGAAGACCGGGCGGCCACCGATCGTCTCCATGCGACCCAGCCGGTGGGGATGGTGGCCGAAGATGACGTCGGCTCCGGCCGCGACCATGGCCTCGGCCCGGGCCCGGTCGTCGGCTCGGGGCTCGGTCTCCAGCTCCCACCCCCAGTGGATGGTCACCACCACCAGATCGGCCTGGGCTGCGGCCCGGGCCACGGCCTCCACCATGAGTTCGGTGTCGTCACCCGACAGCATGCCGGGACGGCCGGGGGCAGCCAGCCAGGAGGCGGAGGGAACCACACCGCCCATCCCCAGCACCCCGATCCTCCATCCGCCCACCTCGAACACCGCAGGGTTCATCGCCTCCTCGAGGTCGGCACCCACCCCCACCGGGGCGATCCCCTCGGCTTCGAGGTTCCTCCGCCCATCCAGCAGGGCTTCGGGGCCGTGGTCGCCTCCGTGGTTGTTGGCCAGGCTGGCGACGTCGACGCCGTGACGAGCCGCCACCTCCAATGAGGCGGGGTCGCAGCGGAAGGTGAACTCCTTGGGCAAGGGCGATCCCAGGTTCGATGGGGTGCATTCCAGGTTGATGACGGTGAGGTCGTCGGCCCGGAACAGACCGCCGAGTCCGGCGAAGGCGACCGCGTATCCCTCGGAGCGGAACCTGGGTATGTAGTCGGGGTCGAGAGCCACGTCCCCGGTTCCGTGGATCACCACGGTGCGCCGGTCGGCTACTTCTTCCCGGACGACGGTCGATGTGGGACTCTCGCCCCTGGTCGACGTGGTGGTCGGAACCGTCGGAGGGGCGGGATAGGTGATCCGGGTGGTCGACGGGGTTGGTGGGGTGCGAACCGCGGCGAAGGCCACTCCGCCGAGCAGGGCACCCATCACCACGACCGAAGCGACGCGGACGGAGGGCGACACCGGCGGAGGCTAACCGACTCAGAGGATCTGGCTGAGGAACAGCTTGGTCCGTTCCTCCTGAGGGTCGGTGAAGAAATGCTCGGGGGTGCCGACCTCAACGATCTGTCCGTCGGCCATGAACACCACCCGGTCGGCCACCGCCCGGGCGAACCCCATCTCGTGGGTGACGACGATCATGGTCATCCCGGACTCGGCCAGCTCCACCATGACGTCCAGGACTTCCTTGATCATCTCGGGGTCGAGGGCCGAGGTGGGCTCGTCGAACAGCATCACCTTGGGCTGCATGGCCAACGCGCGGGCTATGGCCACCCGCTGCTGCTGCCCTCCGGACAGCTGGCCCGGGTACTTGTGGGCCTGTTCGGGGATCTTGACCCGCTCGAGCATGCGCATCGCCAACTCCTCGGCTTCCTTGCGGGGCATGCGCCGCACCTCGCGGGGAGCCAGGGTGATGTTGTCCAGCACGGTCAGGTGGGGGAACAGGTTGAACTGCTGGAACACCATGCCGACTTCCCGACGGATCTCCTGGATGTTCTTGACGTCGTCGGACAGCTCGACCCCGTCGACCACGATCCGACCCCGGTCGTGTTTCTCCAGCCGGTTGATGCACCGGATCAGGGTGGACTTCCCCGACCCCGACGGCCCGATGACCACCACCACCTCCTGACGGCCCACCTTCATGTTGATGTCCTTCAAGGCCTGGAAGCTGCCGAAGAACTTGTCGACTCCTTCCAGCTCGATGATCGGCTCTCCTTTGGCCTTGGTCGCGTCGGCGAACACCGTCATCTCTCTCCCACCCCCAGTCTCTTCTCCAGTCGCCGGGCTTCCCGGGACATGGTGTAGGACCCCACCCAGAAGGCCAGCCCGACGAAGGGCAGGGTGACCTCGTGGAGGCCCTGGGCGAGGAATTCGGGTTGGCTGTTGGCGGCCTGCGAGGCGCCGAGGATGTCGATCAGACCGACCACCACCACCAGGGTCGTGTCCTTGAACAGGCTGATGAACTGGCCGACCATGGCAGGGATGGTGGCCCGCAGGGCTTGGGGCAGCACGATGAGACGGGTCGTCTTCCAAGGTGACAGACCCAACGCCTGAGCGGCTTCGACCTGGCCGCGGGGCACCGCCTGGAGTCCGCCCCGCACCACCTCGGCGACGTAGGCCGCTTCGAACAGCACTATCGCCACCAACACCCGGGTGACGTCGCCGGGTCTGAGCTGTTGGGGTAGGAAGAACCCCAGGGCGAAGATCCCCATGAGGAGCAGGGTGATCAGCGGAACCCCGCGGATGAACTCGATGTAGGTGATGGAGACGGCGCGAACCGCGGGCAGAGACGAGCGCCTCCCCAGCGCCAGGATCAGACCGAAGGGGAACGCCAGCCCGATGCCGGCCACGGTGAGGAACAGGTTGAGGTGGAATCCGCCCCAGCGGTCCCATCCGATCCCGCTCCCCGTCAGCACCAGGTAGGCGACGACCACCAACCCTACGGACCACACCCAGGCGAACCTCCGGACCGGTGCCGGTTGGCCGCGTCCCGCCAGATAGCCGACCACCCCGGCGATCAGGGCAGACACCACCACCAGCCAGGGGGTGGGCGTGGAGGTGAGCAGCAGGACCACACCTATGAAAGCCAGGACCGGCCAGAACCGAGCTACCACCTCCTTCGGTCGGGCCCGGTGAAACGGAAGGCCGGCTTCTTCGGCGCGGGCCTGGGCCGCCGCCGACGCCGAACCGGCCACGTATCCGATCAGCGCCGCGACGATCACCGTCGCCGCCGCCGGTCGCCACAGCTCCGCCCGGGGGTATGCGCCCACCATGAAGAGGGCCAGGTTGACCCGGAGGATCTCGAAGTCGGAACGGATGAGGAACCCGATCAGCCACACAGCCCCGTACACGAACAGACCGCCGAAGACCACGGTGAGGGCCGCGTCGTACCAGGTGCCGAACAGGTGCCGTCTGGCCCATTCGACGGGCCGGAGGCGTACCGCCACCGGAATGCTCCTCGTCTCGGTCAGTTCGGCCATCAGTTGGTCACGTATCGCAGGCGACGGTTCAGGTAGTTGACCAGAGCGGAGATGGTCAGGGAGAAGACCAGATAGGCGCCCATGAGCAGCAGGATCGACTGGGGAGCGGGACGTCCGTTACCGATCGCCTGGAAGACGATCAGGGTGATCTCGGCGTATCCGACCGCGATCCCCAGCGACGTGTTCTTGGTGTAGTTGAGGTACTGGCTGATGATGGGAGGGATGGCGATCCTCATCGCCTGGGGGAGGATCACGTGGCGGAGCCTCTGGAAGGGACTCAACGCCAGGGCGAGAGCAGCTTCGGTCTGTCCCTTGGGTACGGCCAGGATCGAACCCCGGACGATCTCGGCCACGTGGGAGGCGGTGTAGAGGACCAGGGCAGACAACATGGCGTAGTAGGCGCCCAGTCCGCTGAAGCCGCCGCTGACCCGCTGACCGTCCACCACCGGGAGGGACGGCCTGATCGGCCCGTCCAGCAGGAACCAACCGGCCACTGCCACCACTCCCAGGATCGAGATGGCCCACAACACCCGGTGGTGGGGTCGGCCGGTGCGTTCGTAGACCCTGGTCCGCCACCAGGCGACCCCTCCCGCCACCAGGAGTCCACCCACCAGAGCCCAGCCGTACAGGTCGGCGCCGGGACCGGTCTCGACCCAAGGCACCGTGATCCTCAGGTTGGAGACCACCAGACCGCCGAACACGAGCGGGGTGCGGGGCGGAGGAAGCTGCAGGATCACCGCGAAGAACACGAAGAAGATGACCAGGAGGGGCGGGATGTTGCGGAGGGTCTCCACGTAGATGGCGGCCGCCTTGGCGACCAGCCAGTTGGTGGAGAGACGGGCCACCCCGACCAGCACACCGATCACCGTGAGCAGCGGGATACCCACCACGACCAGGGCGAACGTGTTCTTGATCCCCACCAGCAGGGTTCGTCTCAGGGGAGCTCCCGGGGAGATCGGATTGTCGGCGACGTTGACACCCGAAGGGAGGTCGAGGAAGTCGAAGCCGGTGGTTATTCCCAGCCGGCGAAGGTTGTTGGTCAGGTTGAACCAGAGGACGTAGAGGAGCAGGCCCACGGCGACGAGGGCCGCCACCTGCGCGGCGGCCCGAATGACCCGCAGGTCACGCCAGAGCGGAGGGCGCGCCGTCATGCCCTAACGGCCCGGGGGGCGACGGTGGTGGTCGCCCCCCGGGCGGTCGGGTTCAGCGATACGGCGGAGCGTAGAGGAGTCCACCGTCCGTCCACAGGGCGTTGAGCCCACGTTCCAGGCCCAGCGGCGTGTTCGGTCCTACGTTCCGATCGTAGATCTCGGCGTAGTTCCCCACCGCCCGGATCACCCGGGAGGCGAAGTCGGTGGGGAGGCCGAGACCGGGGTCGAACACCGTGGTGTTGCCTTCGTCGTCGGTGATCTCCAGACCGAGGAACCTGCGGATGGCGTTGTCGTCGGTGTCGGCGAAGGTGTCGATGTTCTGGGAGGTGATCCCGAACTCCTCCGCCTGGATGGTGGCCAGCACCACCCAGTCGACCACTTGGGCCCACTGGGAGTCGCCGTCCCGCACCACCGGACCGAGAGGCTCCTTGGAGAAGGTCTCTTCCAGGATCACCAGCGACTCGGGGCCGCCTTCGGCCTCGGGGAAGTTGGAGCGAACACCGGCGAGCTGGCTCTTGTCGGATGTCCAGCCCTCACATTGGCCGGCCACGAACGCCGACTGCAGGGTCTCGTTGTCCTCGAAGGTGAGCGGGGTGTAGTCGATCCCGGCCATCCGGGTGGCCAGGTTCAGCTCGGTGGTGGTGCCCGACAGCACGCAGATGGCAGACCCCTCGAGCTCCTCGATCGTCGTTATCCCCGAATCGGCACGGACCATCATCCCCTGACCGTCGTAGAAGGTGGTGTGGAGGAAGGTGGCGCCTTCGCCACCGTCCCGGGATGCGGTCCAGGTCGTGTTGCGGATGAGGACGTCGATCTCGCCCGACTGGAGAGCCGTGAACCGCTGCTGGGCGGTCAGGGGGACGTACTCGACCGCGTCGGCGTCGCCCAGCACCGCCGCGGCAACGGCCTTGCAGTAGTCGATGTCGAATCCCGAGAAGGTGCCGTCGGGGTTGCGGAACCCGAATCCCGGCACCGCGTCGTTGACGCCGCACAGCAGGGTCCCGCGGTCCTGCACGGTGGCGAGCAGGCCCTGGCCGCTGGGTTGGCCTCCCGCCGCGGTCGTGGTCGTCTGGTCGGCTGCCTGGGTACAGGCAGCGACCACCAACGCCAAGACGGAGATGGACAAGGTCAGTCTTCTCATGTGCTTCCTCCCGATGTCGAATGGGGTCCACCCCGGCGAACCCCCGGGCAAACCTAGCAGGGGTGATGTCGCCGCGCCGGGTCAGCGACCCAGGAGCCCCACCACCCGGTCGGCTACCGAATCCGGATCCAGACCCACCGAGGCGAGGACATCGTCGGCCGATCCCGCCGGGAGGAAACGGTCGGGGATACCCACCACCCTGACCCGGTCGGCGAGCCCGGTATCGGCGAGGCGCTCCAAGACGGCCGCCCCGAACCCGCCGGTCACCACGTTGTCCTCCAAGGTGACCACCGTGGGATACCGGGCCACCCAGTCTTCCAGACGTCGGTCCATGGGCTTCACCCAGCGAGCCGCCACCACCCCGCAAGACACTCCCCGCTGGGCGAGCTGCGCGGCCGCCTTCTCCGCGGTCTCGACCATCCGGCCCGCCGCCAGGAACAGAACGTCCTCGCCCGCCGAGCGTTCCTGCCATTCACCCACCGGGATCGGGTCGGCCGGCACGGTCGGCACCGACGTCGCCGCCGCCTTGGGATAGCGGATTGCGATCGGCCCGTCGTAGGCGATGGCGGTCTCCAGCATGGCGCACAGCTCGGCTGCGTCGGAAGGAGCGCCGACCACCAGGCCGGGGATCATCCTCAGATACGACAGGTCGAACACGCCGTGGTGGCTCGGGCCATCCGGGCCGGTCACCCCGGCCCGGTCGATCAGGAACACAACCGGGAGCCGGTGGAGAGCCACGTCCATCATGATCTGGTCGAAGGCCCTCTGCAGGAAGGTCGAGTAGATGGCGACCACCGGACGTTTCCCCGCCATGGCCAAACCGGCCGCCAAGGTGACCGCGTGCTGTTCGGCGATGCCCGTGTCGATCACCCGGTCGGGGAACTCCTCGGCCATGTCGGCGAGGCCGGTCGAGGAGATCATCGCCGCCGAGATGGCCACCAGGTCTTCTCTTCGCCGAGCCGCCTCCAGCAGCGCCTTCCCGACCACGTCGGTCAGCTTCAGTTCGGAACCGAGAGGTTGGCCGGTGGCGACGTCGAAACGCCCCACCCCGTGGAGGCGGTCGACTTCGTCGGCGATCGCAGGTGGGTAACCCCTCCCCTTGTCGGTGACGACGTGCACCACCACCGGCTCGTCGAATTCCTTGGCCCGTTCCAGGGTGTCCTCGAGCAGCGGCAGGTCGTGACCGTCGATCCGCCCCGAATACTTGAGGCCCAGGGTGTCGAACACCGTAGACGGCTCCAGCATCTGCTTCACCGCCTCCTTGAAGCGGGTCGCCAGCTCCTCGGCGGTCTCCCCGACGATGGGGAGACCCCGGAGGATGCGACTGGTGGTCTTCTTGGCCCACTCGTAGCGTGGGTCGAAACGCAGGTGGGCCAGGTTGGCGAGCATGGCGAGACCACCCACCGTGGGGGCATAGGAGCGTCCGTTGTCGTTGACCACGATGATCAGCCGACGGGGACGCGCGACGGCGATGTGGTTGAGCGCCTCGTAGGCCATGCCCCCGGTGAGGGCGCCGTCTCCGATCACCGCCACCGTGTAGTAGTCGGGGTTGCTGAGAGCATGACCCAGGGCATAGCTGAGGGAGGTGGAGGCGTGGCTGTTCTCGACCCAGTCGTGGGGACTCTCCGCCCGGGATGGATATCCGGAGAGACCGCCGAAGGCTCGCAGTCGGCTGAAGTCCTTCCGACCGGTGAGCAGCTTGTGGACGTACGCCTGGTGTCCCACATCCCAGATGATCCGATCCCGGGGACTGGCGAACACCCGGTGAAGGGCGATGGTGAGCTCGACCACACCCAGGTTGGGAGACAAGTGCCCCCCGGTGCGGGACAGCGACTCGACCAGGAACCGGCGGATCTCCTCGGCGAGCTGGGTCAGCTCGGCATGGGACAGCTTCCTCAGGTCGGTCGGATCGGAGATTCGATCGAGGATCGCCACCTACAGGAAGGTTAGTTGCCGGATGGGGTCTGGTTGCGGGGAAGCGACACCCGGAAGGTGGATCCGGCCCCCAGTTCGCTCTCCACCGTCACCGTACCCCCGTGTCGCTGCACCACGTGCTTCACGATCGCCAACCCCAGCCCGGTTCCTCCGGTGGCTCGTGACCGGGCCGAGTCCACCCGGTAGAAACGCTCGAACACCCTGGACAGGGCTCTCCGAGGGATGCCGATGCCGTTGTCGGCCACTTCCACCACGGCACGGTCGGCATCGGAGTACACCCGGAGGACCACCTTTCCCCCGGAATCGGTGTACCGGATGGCGTTGTCGCAGAGGTTGCGGATCGCCAACGCCAGGTCCCGGGGAGAACCGTCGACTTCGGCAGGGTTGAGCTCCACCACGAGCTCGATCCCGGCGGCTTCGGCCTTGGAGGCGAACCTCGCCGCCTCTTCGCCCACCAGTCGGGCCAAGTCGACCCGGGTCATCTCCAGGTGGGAGGACTCGAGACGTGACAGGTCGAGGAGGTCTTCGACTATCCGGGCGAGCTGTCCGACCCCGGCCTCCACCCGGGACACGAACTCCTCCACCCTGTCCGGCCGTCGATTCAGAGCGATCCGTAGGGCTTCCAACGACGCGGTGATGGAAGCCAGGGGCGTCTTCAACTCGTGGGAGGCGTCGGCCACGAAGTCCCGCCGCATCTGCTCCACCCGGCGTTGCTCGGTCACGTCGGTGACCACGGCGACGACGTGCCTGCCGGCGGGTATCGCCGACACCGACAACACCGCCTGGGGTGACACCTGCTCCACGTCTTCGGTGCGGGGCGCACCCTCGGAGACGACCTGGCGGATCAGCGTCTGGAGACGGTGGGGTGTCAGGCCGGAGAGGTGAGCGCTCTCCCCCCCTGCCAGGGTGACGGCAACCGGGTTCATGTAGATCACCTGCTCGTCGCGGTCCACCACGACCACCCCGTGTGGGAATCTGGCCAGGACCTCCTCGAGGAGCGCCAGGGACTGCTCTGCTTCCTGGGAACGTCGTTCCAGCTCCCCGATCCGATCCTCGATCCCCCGGGCGATCCGGTCGAGGTCGCCGGGAAGCCGACGGGACGGACGACCCGATGCCGCGGCGTCGAGAGCCCGAACCGCTCCCCTCAGGCTCCACCAGACCGTGATCCCCCCGACCGCGCCGGCGAGGAGCACCGCCATCCACAGGGTGTCGACCCCCAACACCAGGAGCAGAGACGAACCGACGAGGTAAACCACCACGAACCGGGCGACGGCCCAGGCCGTCAACGTGGAACGGTCAGCCATCCACGAACTTGTATCCGAGACCCCTCACGGTGACGATGTGGGTGGGGTTGGCGGGGTCGGGTTCGAGCTTGTCCCTCAATCTCTTGATGTGGACATCCAGTGTCTTGGTGTCCCCGAAGTAGCCCGGGCCCCACACTTCGTCGATGAGGGTCTCCCGGGTGACGAGCTTCCCCTTGCGTCTCATCAACGACTCGAGCAGGTCGAACTCCTTGGGGCGAAGGGATACCGGGTTCCCGTCTACCGCCACCTCGTGGGCGTCGACATCGAGGGTGATCCTCCCGCCCCGCAACACCTCCGACACCTCGGCGAAGGTCCCGGAGCGGAACGAACGGCGCAATTGGGCGCGGATCCGGGCCACCAGCTCCCGCATCGAGAACGGCTTGGTGACGTAGTCGTCGGCGCCGAGCTCCAGGCCTGCGACCTTGTCGGCCTCCCCGTCCCTTGCGGTGAGCATGATGATCGGGACGTCGGATTCGGCTCGGAGGTACCGGCACACGTCGAGTCCAGACGACTCGGGGAGCATGAGGTCGAGGAGCACGAGGGACGGGCGATGCGTGCGGGCCTTGTCGAGACCTTCACGGCCGGTGGACGCGGTGACGACGTCGAACCCCTCCGCTTCGAGGGCGAACCGCATCGACTCGACCAGGTCCGCCTCGTCCTCGACGAGGAGGATCAGCGGTCGGTGCTCAGTCGCCGCCACCACGTCCCAGGAACGCCTCCTCGCTGAACTCGTGGTATTCGCCGGTGACGAGGAAGACGACCTGTTCCCCGATGTCGACGGCCTGGTCGCCGATCCGTTCCAAAGCCCGGGACACCATCATCATCCGGGTGGCCCATTCGAGGAGTTTGGGGTCGGGACCGCAGGCCACCACCTCCCGGTACATGTTCCGGTTGATCCGGTCTACCGGTTCGTCCATGGCGGGGAGGAGGCGAGCCTCTTCGGCGTCCCGCCGGATGAACGCGTGGACCGCGGTGCGCAGCATCGGACGGACGAGGTCTCCCATCTCCCGGATCTGGGAAACGATCCGCTCCGAACGGGGCAACCCTTCCGTGACTTGCGCCATCTTGGCGATGTTCACGCATTGATCACCCGAACGCTCCAGGGTGACGTTCAGGTGGAGGATCACCGACATCAGCCTGAGGTCGGAGCCCATCGGCTGCTGGCGGGCCATCAACTCGATCCACCGGTCGTGGGAGTCGAGGTAGATGCGGTCGATCTCGTTGTCTTCGGCCACCACCCGCTCGGCCAACTCGAGATCCCCGGCGCAGACCGCTTCCACCGCCATCCCGATCATCCGGTCGCAACGGTCCGAAACGTCGAGGACCGCCTGCTCGAGACGCTCCAGCTCTTGATGGAAGTGGGATCTGACGTCGGGCATCAACCGAACCTTCCGGTGATGTAATCCTCGGTCTCCTTCTGGGAGGGACTGGTGAAGATCTTCTCGGTTCGATCGTATTCCACCAGGCGACCTCTTCGCCCCTGGGGGGTGACCTCGATGGAGAAGAAGGCGGTCCGGTCGGAAACCCGGGCGGCTTGCTGCATGTTGTGGGTGACGATCACGAAGGTGTATTCGTCCTTCAACTCGAGCATGAGCTCTTCGATCCGGAGGGTGGCGATGGGGTCGAGGGCGGAACACGGCTCGTCCATGAGCAGCACGTCGGGGTCGGTGGCAAGAGCCCTGGCTATGCAGAGCCTCTGTTGCTGACCTCCCGAGAGGGCCATCCCCGAGGTGTCGAGCTTGTCCTTGACCTCGTCCCATAGGGCCGCCTTGCGGAGCGACTCCTCGACCACGCCGTCCAGGTCGCGTATACCGGCGATGCGTGCCCCATAGGCGACGTTCTCGTAGATCGACTTGGGGAACGGGTTGGGTTTCTGGAACACCATTCCGATCCGCCGCCGCACCTCCACCGGGTCCACCCCGGGGTCGTAGATGTCGATCCCGTGATAGAGCACCTTTCCGCCGACCCGCGCGGAGGGGATGAGGTCGTTCATCCGGTTGAGGCAGCGGAGGACGGTCGACTTGCCGCAGCCCGACGGGCCGATGAGGGCGGTTATCTCCCGGCTGCGGATGTCGAGGTTCACCCCCTCCACCGCGGTGACCGACCCGTAGGTGACGGTGAGCCCGGCGATCTCGAAGACCGTCTCGTGGCTGTCCGACGTGTCGCGGGGCTTCGCCTCGACCCTTACTTCGCGATCCGGCTTGGTCACAGACTCCACTCAGAGCTCCTTCTCGTATCGTTGGCGAAGGTAGATGGCGGTCCCGTTGATCGCCAACAGGAGGACCAGCATCACCACGATCAGCGCCGCTGTCAGGGCCCTGAACTCCTCCTGGGGGAGGCGGCTCCAGCTGAACACCAGCACGGGCAGGGCGCTGAACCGCCCTTGGAGTACCTCCAGGAACCCGGAGCCGGCCGCCTGCTGGAAGAAGGTGGTGATCCCCCCCACCAGCAGGAGGGGAGCAGCCTCCCCGAATGCCCTACCCACCGAGAGGATGATGCCGGTCAGGATCCCGGGGGCGGCCACCGGCAGCACGTGGTGGCGTATGGTCTGCCATGGCGTTGCGCCCACTCCGACCGCCGCCTCCCGGATCGAATCGGGGACGGCCCGCAGGGCCTCGGCGGCCGCGATGACGATCACCGGAAGGGCGAGGGGGGCCAGGGTCAGGCCTCCCGAGATGAGGCTCCTCCCGAACACTTCGGGACCGGTCACAGAACCCAGGGCTTTCACGAACAGGGCGAGACCCAACAGCCCGTAGACGATGGAGGGCACACCCGCCAGGTTGCGGATGTTGGCGTTGATCACCTGGGCTAGTCGGCTGTCGGAGGCGTATTCCTCCAGGTAGATGGCGGTGGCCACCCCGAGCGGCACCGCCAGCGCCACCACGAACGCCATCAGGATTGCGGATCCGTAGAACGCCTGCCAGATCCCGGCGACGGCGGGATCTGCCGACAGGGGGCTCCTGACGAAGTCGGCCAGCCCCCGGGTTCGCCACACAGACAGGCTGCCCAGGACGGTGTCGGCGAGGAGCACCACCAGAACCAGGAGAGAGACGAGCAGACACGTCAGGAGGGCGAGCCGGAAGACCAGACCCCTGGTGTCGGCTCTCTTGGCGGTGAGGGCCCGTCGGACGGCCTCAGCGCCGAGGCGGGCGTCGGATGCGGGACTACGGGTGACCATCAGTAACGCTGCCTGAACCGCCGGACCAGCCGTTCGGAGATGACGTTCAGGGTGAGGGTGGCGACGAACAGGAGGAGCCCCAGGAAGAACAGACTCTGGAAGGCGTAGTCGTCGCCCCTCACCCGGTCGGAGCCGATCGCCAACGCGGCCATCGCCGCGGTCATGGTCTGACCGGGTTGCAGCACGTTCCAGGAGAACAGGGATCCTCCGGTCGCTCCGGCGGCGATAGCCACCACCATCGTCTCACCTATGGCCCGGGACAGCCCGACGATGAGGGAGGCGACGATCCCCGACACCGCGGCCGGGATCACCACCCGCACGGTGGTGGTGAGCTTGGACGCCCCCAATCCGAACGACGCCTCCCGGAGAGACGTGGGGACCGCCCTCAGGGCGTCTTCGGAGATGGAGGCCACCAGGGGGATGGTGAGGATGCCCACCCCGATCCCGGCGGCCAGCATGTTGAACGCAGCCACCTCGTTGCCGAAGATCGGCTTGAGGAGGTCGGGGGTGATGAAGGTGAGGGCGAAGTAGCCGAGGACCACCGAAGGTATCCCGGCCAGGATCTCGAGGATCGGCTTCAGGGTCTTGCGGAGTCGGCGGTCGGCGTATTCGGACAGGTAGACGGCAGCACCCAGACCGAGGGGAGCGGCGATGATCATCGCTATGCCGGCGACCAGTAGGGTGCCGACCACCAGGGTCTTTATGTCGTACATGCCCCTTCGTGGGAACCAGCCGATGTCCCACAGGGCCGAGAGGTCGACGTTGGCCAGGAACGTCCACGCCTCGCCCGCCAGGGAGACGACGATGGCAGCGCTAACCAGGATCGTCCCCCCTGCCGCCGAGGTGAACAGGAGACGCCAGCCGATCTCCCGCCGCTGGCGTCTCCTGTCGCCTTCCAGACCTCGAAGGCTCATCGGACCTCCAGGCTAACCGTCAACCGACGTGGCCCACGTTGCGGGACTGCCAATTGGCCCGCCAGGTCTGGTATTCCTCGTCGGTGAGCCGGACGTACCCGGTCTCGTCCACCGCCTGCAAGCCCTGGTCGCTGAGATAGAAGTCCACGAACTCGGCGACCTCCGGCTTCTCCTCGGCCCTGGCCTTGTTCACGTAGATGTACAGGGGACGTGCGATCGGGTACTCGAAGCTGGCGATGGTCTCGGCGGTGGGCGCCACGCAGTCGCCGTCGAGGGAGGCGACTTCCAGGGCCTTGACCCGGTCGAGGTTCTCCACCACGAAGGCGTAGCCGACCCAACCGAGGGAGGTCACGTTGCCCGAGATCCCCTCGATGATGACGTTGTCGTTCGGAGAAGCCACATAGTCCGGCCTCGGGTTGGGGTCCGTCCCCCGCGCCTCGGCTACCGGTTCCAGCACCAACTCCACGAACGAATCGAAGGTGCCGGACTCCTCCCCGGGTGCGGTGATGACCAGCGGCTCGTCCGGGTAGGGAGCGTGGCGGGCACCGAGTCCTTCGGCCTGGAGCTCGGCGGCCAGGTCGTTGGCGTCGGACCAGCGGCTGAAACCGGTGGATTCGATCCCGAGCAAGGCGTAGAGGTCTCCGAAGTCGAGGCAAGACACCATGTCGTTGTCGGGGTGGGTGATCACCGACAGGCCGTCGATCGCCACCTTGATCTCGATCGGTTCTATCCCGTTGGCCAGGCAGGTCTCCAGCTCCGATTCCTTGATCGCCCTCGAAGCGTCGGAGATGTCGGTTTCCCCGTTACAGAACAACACGAAGCCGTCGGAGGTGCCCGGTCCGTCGACACTGATCGACACGTCGGGGCGGGAAGCGGCGAAAGCTTCCGCGACCCGAGCGGTGATCGGTTCGACGGTCGAGGAACCGGAGATGACTATCTGGCCTCCGGCGCTGGGCGGAGCGGTTCCCTCCGAACCTCCCGAACCCGACGTGGTGGGGGTGGAACCTCCTTCGCCGCTCCCACATGCCACGAGCGCCAGGGACACCGCGGTCAGAAGCGCAATCATCTTTCGCATTCGTTTCTCCTGTTCGGGTGTACGCAGCCAAGCTAGGTGGCGGGGGTTACCCGGATCCCGCCCCGGGGTGAACGACAGGTGAACGTTTGGATCAATCGATCCTGGCCGCGGCTCGGGCCTCGGCCAAACCTCTGAGCACGAGGTGGGAGTCGATTCCCCGCCGGGTGGGCACCTTGGTCCAGGTGCCGTCCGATCCCAGTTCCCAGGCGAGTACGTCGTCGGCCAGCTCCACCTCGAGGATCTCGTCGAGCCGGAACTGCAAGTCGGGGTCCTCCACCGGCACCAAGACCTCGACTCGGCGGTCCAGGTTCCGGGGCATCAGGTCGGCCGACCCGATCAGGTAGTCCCTCCGTCCACCCCGGGCTCCGAACCGGTAGATGCGGGAATGCTCCAAGTACCGACCCACGATGGACCGCACCCGAAGCCGGCTGCCCTCGATGGGCAACAGACAGCAGATCCCCCGGACGATCAGGTCTATCTCGGCGCCCCGTCGGGCGGCCTCGTACAGCTCGTCGATCAGCTCCGGATCCACCAGCGAGTTCATCTTCATGGTGATCCGGCCCTCCGGGTGGGCTTCCCTGCGGATCAGGTCCCTGATCCCCGCCCTCATTCCGACCGGGGAGACGAGCAGCTTCCGGTAGCTCCTCTGCTGGCTGTACCCGGTCAGGTAGTTGAACAGGTCGGTCAGGTCGGCCCCGACCTGGGGGTCGCAGGTGAACAGACCCAGGTCTTCGTAGGTCCGGGCGGTGGCGTCGTTGTAGTTGCCGGTTCCGATGTGCGCGTAACGGGTGATCCCCTCCCCTTCTTCTCGGACCACCAGGGCGATCTTGGAGTGGGTCTTCAATCCCACCACCCCGTACACCACATGGACCCCTGCGTCTTCCAGCCTCTGCGCCCATTCGATGTTGCGTTCCTCGTCGAAACGCGCCTTGAGTTCGATCAGGGCGACCACCTGTTTGCCCTCGTGAGCGGCTTCGATCAGGGCGGCCATTATCGGGGAGTCCCGCGAGGTGCGGTACAGGGTCTGCTTTATCGCCAGCACCTGGGGGTCCCGGGAGGCCTGCTCGATGAAAGCCACCACCGAAGTGGTGAACGACTCGTACGGATGGTGGACCAGCAGGTCGCCTTCTCGAATCACCTCGAACAGGTCGGGTTTCTCCCCACCGACCGCCGCCAGCCGCGGCTGGGTCACCCACGACCACTGAGGCCAAACCAGGTCGGGGCGGTCCAGCTCCGCCAACACTCGGAGACCCGCCAGGTCCAGCGGCCCGTCCGAGACGTAGACGTCCCGGTCTTCAACCCCCATCTCCCGCATGAGCAGAGCCTTGACGCCCGGATCCATGTCGGAGTGGACCTCCAGACGCACCACCCGGCCGAACCTCCTGCGGGTCAGCTCGGATTCGAGGACCGCCAACAGGTCGCCTCCCCGGTCCTCTTCGATCTCCAGGTCGGCGTTGCGGGTCACACGGAACGCGTCCCGGCGGAGTACTTCCATTCCGGGGAACAGGTCGGCGAGGTGAGCGCCGATCAGCTCTTCGAGGGGCAGGAACCGCTCGCCGTCGGGCATCACCACGAACCGGGGGAGGATGGGAGGGACTTTGACCCGGGCGAACCGGGTCACGCCGGTTTCGGGGTTGCGGACCATCACCGCCAGGTTGAGGGAGAGGTTGGATATGTAGGGGAAGGGATGGGCCGGGTCGACGGCCAGAGGGGTGAGCACCGGGAACACCCGCTCCCGGAACTGCTGATCCACGAACTGACGGTCTTCTGGATCGAGAGCCTGATAGGTGGAGAAGTGGATTCCCGACTTGGCGAGCAACGGGGTGAGCTCGTCCAGGAAGAGCTGCCCGACCCGTCGGTACTGATCTTCGACCTTCTCGGCAATGGCGGCCAACTGTTCGGCGGGCGTCAGCCCGTCGGGTGAGGGCGTCCTGATCCCGTGAGCGACCTGCTCCTTCAGTCCCGCCACCCTCACCATGAAGAACTCGTCCAGATTCGACGCCCAGATCGAGAGGAATCGGCACCTCTCCAACAGAGGCACCGAAGGGTCCTCGGCCAGGGCCAGGACCCGCCCGTTGAAGTCCAGCCAGGAGAGTTCCCGATTCAGGTACACGGAGAGAGCCTATCGGCCCCCGAGCCGGCAGGAAGGCCGAAGGCCGCCATCCCCACTCCAGCCTCATGCGGGACGCCGTGCTCACCGCAGGCGAAACCGACGTAGCCCGTTTCCTGGTCGACACGTCGGGCTTGGCGCCGGGGGTTCATCCGTTCCGATGGGAGGTCACGTACGTGAAAGGGTCTGAGCGGAAATCGCTGGAGGTCGAGCTCGCACTGACCGTCACACCGTGACCCGAACCAGGGTGTAGCCGACCCAGGCAGCGACGCCAGCCGAGAGGTAGGCGGCCAGCACGTTGAGGAGAGCCGATCCCGGCGTGCCGTCCTCGGCCAACCTCACCGTCTCGTAGGCGAAGGTGGAGAAGGTGGTGAAGCCGCCCAACAAGCCGACCCCGAGGCCGGCGACCAGCGTCGGGGGGAGATCCGACGTCCCGCCCACCCGGCAGAGCTCCAGCCAGACCCGACCCCAGGGTGTTGACCACCAACGTGGGGAGGGCCAGACGGCGGGGTTCCCACCGTCGTGCCACCCACCCTCCTACCACGTATCGGGCGACCGCACCGGCGGCGCCTCCCAGGGCCACCGCGACCAGGGTCACTGCGGATTCCGGGACCGGTACATCCGAACCTCCACGTTCTCCACCGTGACCAGTCCCTCAGAGATCATGCCGTCGATCTCTTCCAGGAAACGGTCGACGTTGTCGGCGCGGTCGACCAGCTCGACCACCACTGGCAGGTCTTCGGACAGTCGAAGGAGCCGGGTGGTGTGCACCACCGAACTGGCGCCGTAGCCTTCGATACCCCGCAGCACGGTGGCACCTGCCATCCCCAGCCGCCGGGCGGTCTCGACCAGGGCGTGGTATAGGGGGACGCCCTCCCAGGTGTCCGACTCGCCGATGAAGATCCTGACCAGCTTCCCTTCGGGGATCATCTCATCTGCCTCCCAGTCTGAGCCCGGCCCAGGCCGCCGCCAGGCCGCCGAGCACGGTGACCGACCAATAGGCGATCCAGCCCACCCCTCCTGCCTCCGCCATCCTCACACCCTCCACCATCATCGCCGAGAAGGTGGTGTACGACCCGAGGAAACCGACGGTCATCATGAGTCTCGACGTCGGGCTCCACATCCGCCTCAGAGATACCGCCATCACCAGCCCCAACAGGAACGATCCGACCAGGTTCACGGCGAGGGTGGACCGCCAACCATGGACCCCGGTCAGCCAACGGGCGGTGGAACCCGCGGCCCCGCCCACCGCCACCGCCATCCACCGTGTCGGTGCGGGTCGGCTCACTCGGCGTCGCGGGCCAGACCGCCTAGCAGGAACGACCTCATGTGGGCGGCGACCTCCTCGAACCGGGCGGTCGGGTCGGGATCGGCGATGAGTACCCGAGCCGCGGACATGATCACGTCGTAGACGAACCGTCCGGCGATGTCGATCGGCATCTCCCGGAACCGGCCCTGGGAGGCACCCTGCCGGTACAGGTCGACCATCTCCCGGGCGAGGTCGGCGTGAGCGACCCGGATCCTCTCCTGCGCGTCGGCCGAAAGCCTGGGGACCTCCCGATGGAGGATCCATCCGAGTACCGGGTCGGTGATGATGAAACGAACCGTCGCCACCGCCAGCGAAGCCAGCCTCTCGGGAATGTCGTCGCCTCCCACCGAAGCGATCAGCGAATCCACCACTTCGGGGAGACGTTCCTCCACCAACGAGGCGATGATGTCGTCCTTGTCCCGGAAGTATTCGTAGAGGGTGGTACGGCCGATTCCCGCCTCGTAGGCCACCTCGGCGAGGCTGATGTCGGCGGTCCCCACCTCCTCCAACACCCGGTAGGCGGCGTCGAGGATGTCCCGCCGGGTCAGCCGTTTGTGGGCCTCGATGCTCTCGGCGCGGATCCGCGGCACGACGGGGAGACTACCCGGCGCCGGCGGCGGAGCCACCTCCCGACAAGCTCCAGCGGGGCCCGTCTCGGGTGTCCCGGATCTCGATGCCGGCCGCCGACAGGGCGTCACGGATGGCGTCTGCGGCCTCGAAGTCCCCTCGACGCCGAGCGTTCTCCCTCACCTCGAGCATCCCTTCGACCACCCGTGTTCTCCACTCCGCCAACCCTTCGAGCTCCTGCCGGACCTGGATCCCGGCCACCAGCTCGCGGCGAAGCGGCTCCCGCACGTCGGGCGGAAGCCCCTCGATCAGGTCGAACACGGTACGGCCCGCCTCCGGCCGTTCGACCCGGTCGCCGGCCGGGGGGCCGCCCCCCAACCGGTCGAGGGGGACCGTGGATCCGTCGGGGAAACGCGTCTCCCCGTGGGCGTCCCTCAACGTCACCGCTCCCAGCCCGGAAACCTCGAGCGTCCCCTCCTCGAAGTCGAGGATGGCCGCCGTGTGCTCGTCGATCCCCAGGATCGGCGTGTCCAGCTCCCCCTGGATGGCACGCAGCCGCCGCTCGCCGATATAGCACCGGCTGGTGTCGTGGTTGCCCCCCTCGGTGTTGTTCCAGTGGGGCACCACGGTGAGAGAGAGGCCGAGCATCCCCAAGATGTCCAAGCCGTCTACCCAGTGCGGATCGTCCCCCACCTTGTATATCTCGTACACCGGCAAGGTCTTGCGTCCCAGGGTGAGGGCCGCGGCCGACGCCATGATCAGGCTTCCACCCCGCGACACCATCTCGGCCGCGGCCTCGGCCAGCCCGATGGAGCGCCAAACCCGCAGGGCGTAGGTGGGCGATCCGGGGCCTGCGAACACCGCCTTGGCCGACCGCACCGCCTCGACCAGGTGCGCTCGCCTGACCGCCGGTTCGTCGGGGCGGCGAAGAGAAGGTACCTCCACCTCCACGCCCAGACTGCTCCGGAAGAAGGCCGCCAGCTTCTCGACCAGCAGATCGGCGCTCTCCTGGAAACCGAACGGTCCGTCGAGGAGCACCACCCGATCGGCCCCGGCCTCCTTCAGGGCCTTCCTGTGGACCGCAACCATCCGGGGGGCGGTCTCCCCCGAACCCATCAGCACCACCTGTCCCATCATCGGGCCTGGAGTAGGACGTCGGCGACCAGCTCGGGTCGCTGCGCATGGAGATCGTGATGACCGTCCACCCACATCACCCGGACGGGACCGGAAGCAGCGAACCGTTCCACCTGCTCCGCCTTGCCCGTCGGGTCGCCGTCCTCTCGGACCGCCAGCACCACCACTGGGGCCCGCACACGAGACACCACCCGGGGGGGATCCTGATTCCACAGCTCCCGAAGGATCCGACGGTGGAGCTCCCGTGGCAGGTGGGGCTCCACCGTTCCGTCTCCCTTGTCCCCGAAGTTGGCGAGCTGGGCTTCGACCGCCCAGGCCGGCCACCCGGGGAACCGGGCCTTCGCCCGCCTTCTGAGCTGGTCCCGCGTCCACCCGTCGAACACCGGGGGAGCCAACTCATCCCACACCGATTCCCAGTCGTCGAAGCGGGAACGCAGATGGATGAATCCGCCGTCGACGCACACGACCGCTTCCACCCGTTCGGGGTGGCGAGCCGCCAACTCCACCACCAGGTTCCCTCCCCACGACTGACCCACCGCCACAACCCGTTCCGACCCGACCGCGTCGAGTACGGAGGTCAGGTCCGCCACCAGGGTCGGGAAGTCGTAGCCGTCACCCGGTTTGGACGACCGACCGTGGCCCCTCAGATCTACCGCGACCGAACGGCGGCCCGCCCTCCGGAGGCCGCCCACCACCCCGTCCCAGAGGCGGGCGTTGGAAGCCAGGCCGTGGACCAGGAGATACGCGGGTTCGTCACCATCGGTGACGTCGACGACCAGGTCGACTCTCCCCAACCTGACTACCTCGGTTCTGGTCGCAGGAACCACGTGGTCGACCACCAGTCGAGCATACCGACCGACCGGCAGAAGGAGCCGCCGGCCGGACCTCCTAGCATTCCAGCCCATGCCGGCGACCATCGTGGTAGGCGCCCAGTGGGGCGACGAGGGTAAGGGGCGGGCCACCGACTGGTTCGCCCGGGAAGCCGACTACGTGGTCCGGTACCAGGGGGGTAACAACGCCGGGCACACCATCCTGGTCGGCGACGAGCGCTTCGCTCTCTCCCTGATCCCCTCGGGGGTGATGTACCCCGACTGCACCCCCGTGATCGCCTCGGGCTGCGTGGTCGACCCCGAGGTGCTGCTCGCCGAGATCGAGATGCTCTCCTCCCGGGGCATCGACCCGGGCAAGCTGAAGCTGTCCGCCAACGCCCACCTGATCATGCCGTATCACCGCAAACTCGACCGGGTGATGGAGCGGTATCTGGGACGGAACCAGATCGGCACCACCAAGAAGGGGATCGGCCCGGCCTACACCGACAAGTACGCGCGGCGCGGCGTCCGGGTCCAGGACCTGTTCGACCCGAAGATCTTCCGGGACAAGGTGGAGGCCGCCCTGGAGGACGTCAACAAGGTCCTCACCCGGGTCTACAACCAGCTTCCCATGGACCCCGACGAGGTGATCGACCACTACCTGGGTATGGCCGACCGTCTCGTCCCCTACGTGTGCGACACCTCGCTGTTGCTGTGGGAGGCTCTCCGCCGGGGAGACGAGGTGCTGTTCGAGGGCGCTCAAGGAACCCTGCTCGACGTCGACCACGGCACCTATCCCTTCGTGACCTCCTCCAACCCCACCGCCGGGGGGGCGCTGGTGGGGTCCGGGGTGGGTCCCCGGGAAATCGGCCGGGTGGTGGGAGTCGCCAAGGCCTACATCTCGAGGGTGGGCACCGGGCCTTTCCCCACGGAGCTCCACGACGAGGTGGGTGACAAGCTGGTGGAGTTGGGAGGGGAGTTCGGAACGGTCACCGGCCGGCGCCGCCGGTGCGGATGGTTGGATCTCGTCGCCCTGCGGTACTCGGTGCGGATCAACTCGATGAGCCATCTATTCCTCACCAAGCTCGACGTCCTGTCGGCTTTCGAGACCGTGAAAGTGGCCACCGGGTACGTGTCGCTGGGAGAGGTCTACGAGGAGTTCCCCAGGCAGCAGCGGGTCCTGTACAACTGCACCCCCGTGTACCGGGAACTGCCCGGCTGGCGGCAGGACATCACCGGATGTCGCAGCTTCTCGGAGCTGCCCAAGCAAGCGCAGGCGTACGTCGAGTTCATCGAGGAGTACACCGGGGTGCCGGTCGCCTGGGTGTCGGTGGGACCCGAACGCGAACAGATGCTCCAACGGTGAAGGTCCTGCTGGTCGGTTCGGGCGCACGTGAACACGCCCTGGGATGGAAGCTGAAGACCAGCCCCCGGGTGGCGGCGCTCTACTCGGCGCCGGGGAACCCGGGCCTCGAGGAGCTGGGCCCGACCTTCGATGCGTCCCGGCCCGACGACCTGGTCCGATTGGCGACCCGACTGGCAGTGGACCTCGTGGTGGTCGGCCCCGAGGCTCCCCTCGCCGCCGGCCTGGTCGACCGGCTGGGCAGCGCCGGCATCCCCGCTTTCGGTCCCACTTCGGCGGCCGCGCGGCTCGAGGCCTCCAAGTCGTTCGCCAAGGAGGTGATGGTTCGGGCAGGCGTCCCCACCGGATCGGCCCGCTCTTTCACCGACGAGGACGAAGCCGTGACCTATATACGGGCTCGGAGAGGCCCGTGGGTCGTGAAGGCCGACGGTCTGGCCGCGGGTAAGGGGGTGCTGGTCACCGACGACCCGGAAGCCGCGGTCGGGTGGGTGCACCGCTGCCTATCCGGCGGGTTCGGCGATGCCGGGAAGACGGTCCTGGTGGAAGAGTTCCTGTCGGGTCCGGAGCTCTCGGTGTTCGCGGTCGCTTCGGGGACCCAGGCGTCCATCCTCGAGCCCGCCCGGGACTACAAGCGGCTGCTGGACGGCGACCGGGGACCGAACACCGGCGGGATGGGAAGCTACTCGCCGGTCGATCTGCCCGATGGGCTCCTCGCTCGGGTCGAAACCGAGATCATCCGACCGACCCTCACCCGGATGGCCGAGGATGGGAGCCCATTCACGGGCTTCCTCTACGCCGGGCTGGTCCTCACCGACACCGGACCCAAGGTCATCGAGTTCAACGTCCGCCTCGGCGACCCCGAAGCACAGGTCCTCCTCCCCCGCCTCGACAGCGACCTGATAGAGCTGATCGAAGCTGCCCTCACGGGCCGTCTCGACTCGTTCCGACCCAGATGGAGCGACCGCTCGGCGGTCAACGTCGTGCTCGCCTCCGCCGGCTATCCGGACCGGCCCCGCACCGGCGACCCGATCACAGGCCTGGCCGAGGCGGTCGACGAAGGGGCTCTCGTTTTCCACGCCGGCACCGCCCGGGACGGGATGGGTCGCCTCGTCACCAACGGCGGCCGGGTTCTCAACGTGGTCGGGGTGGGCTCCGACCTTTGCGAGGCCAGACGGATCGCGTATCGGGCGGTGAGTCGCATCCGGTGGCAGGGGATGCAGTATCGAAGCGACATAGCCCTCTAGACGAGCGGACGAAGCAGAGCGGCGAGATCCCCTTTCGATCCCACCTCGACCTCCCGTAGACCTAGCCAGCCCGCCATCGTGCGGAGCTCCTCCGCCAGATGGATGACCACCTGCGGCCGGTCGGCGGCGTCTTCCCCGTAGGCGGCGAGGACCCTCAGGCGGGCCTCCCGCCGATCCGCCTTGAGGTCGACCCGGGCCACCAGACGATCGTCCAGGAGGAAGGGCAGCACGTAGTAGCCGTGCCGACGGCGATCGGCCGGTACGTAGATCTCGATCCGAAAGTCGAACCCGAAGAGCTGGGCCACCCGAGGTCGATACCACACCAGAGGGTCGAACGGAGACACCAGGGTCGCGGTCGACACCGACCGGGGAATCACGACGTCGGGGCTGACGTAGGCCGGTCGGGTCCACCCTTGCACCTCGACCCGCTGCAGCCGACCTCGGGCGACCAGGGCATCGACGGCTTCTCCGGCTTCGCGCCGGCCCATCCTCCAGTAGTCGGCCACGGCCGGCAGGTCGGCCACCCCCAACGCCCGGACGGCTCTATCGACGAGTTCCCGGCGGGCCTCCGGTCCGTCCGGAGTCGGCGCAGCCAGTACACGAGCCGGTATCACCCTCTCGGGAAGGTCGTAGTGGACCACGAACCGCGCATCCCGGAAGGCCACCGCCAGCTCGCCTCGGGCGACCAGCTGCTCCATGACCAGCCTCGCCGGTCTCCAACCCGACCATCCGCCCCCCGGACCGCCTTGCAGGTCCCCCGCCGCCAGCGGACCGTCCGCTTGGATCCGGTTCATCACCCTCTCCGCCAGGTCGGGATGCCGGGCGGCGGCCTGGTCGACCGAGTTCCACCGGTGGCCGTCGGCCATCCGGTGTCGCATCGTCGGGTAGAGCTCGACGGGCATCACCGATGCTTCGTGGCCGGGATATTCGAACACCTCCCCGCTGCCCCAGAGCCAGGCGTCGAGCCGGTCGGCCGGGTACGGACCCAGACGGGAGTAGAAGGGCATGTAGTGTGCTCGGCAGAGCACGTTCACCGAGTCGAGCTGGACCACCCCCAGGGTGTGGAGCACCCTCCTGAAGTGTCTGACGTCGATCCGGCCGGCCGGTTTGGGGTGAGCCAGACCCAAGGAGGCGACCGCGACCCGGCGAGCCTGAGCGGCGGTCATGCGGGCCGGCATGACCCGGCACCGTAATCTCCTAGGATGGAGCCCATGATCGGAATCGTCATGGGATCTGCCTCCGACAAACCGACCATGCAGAAGGCCGCGGACATCCTGGAGGAGTTCGGTGTCCCCCACGAGATGCGGGTCCTCTCCGCACACAAGACACCCGACCAGGCGTTGGAGTACGCCGAGACCGCTGCCGACCGGGGGTTGAAGGTGATCATCGCCGGTGCCGGCAAAGCGGCCCACCTGGCGGGAGTGATGGCCGCCAAGTCGCTGCTGCCGGTCATCGGGGTCCCCCTGTCGGCTTCGCTGGGGGGTTTCGACGCGCTGCTCTCCACGGTTCAGATGCCGACCGGGATTCCCGTCGCCACGGTCGCGGTCGACGGCGCCGCCAACGCGGCCTTGCTGGCGGTGGCCATCCTGGCCCTGTCCGATGAGGGGCTACATGCCAAGCTCCGGGGCTACCGGGAGGAGCTGACCCGCAAGACCCTGGCCGGATGAGGTGATCCCCCGCTATTCGCTGCCCGAGATGGCGGAGGTGTTCTCCGACCACCGCCGCCTCGAAGTTTGGACCGAAGTGGAGATCCTCGCCCTGCGGGCATGGGCCGACCTGGGGGTGGTCCCCCGGGAGGCGGTAGCCGCGGTGGAGGCGGCCCCGGTGCCCACTCCGACACAGGTCGCAGAGCGGGAACGGGTCACCAACCACGATCTGGCCGCCTTCGTGGACGTACTGGCAGCAGCCGCCGGACCGGGAGGGGAGTGGGTCCACTACGGACTCACGTCCTCGGACGTGCTGGACACCGCGACCGGGGTGATCCTGTCCCAGGCCTGCGACCTCCTGATCGACCGCGCTCGACGCCTCTTCCAGAGCCTGAAGGCCATGGCGTTTCGCCATCGCGACACCGTGATGCTGGGAAGGACCCACGGCATGTGGGCCGAACCGACCACCTTCGGCCTCAAACTGGCCGGCTGGGCCTTCGAGACGGCCCGCGGGGTCGAACGGCTCAGGACCGCCCGGGACAGGGTGGCAGTCGGGAAGGTCAGCGGGGCGGTGGGGACCTACGCCCACGTGCCGCCCGCGGTCGAGGCCTACGTCTGCCAGCGTCTGGGGTTGACACCCGAATCCGCCTCCACCCAGGTGGTTCCCCGGGACCGTCACGCCGAGCTCCTCCAGACCCTGGCTCTGGTCGGGGCCTCGTTGGAGCGTTTCGCCACCGAGATTCGACTCCTCCAACGACCCGAGGTGGGTGAGGTCCGCGAGCCGTTCGGGTCGGGGCAGAAGGGGTCGTCGGCGATGCCGCACAAGCGCAACCCGATCCTTTCGGAGCGGATCACCGGTCTGGCCCGGCTGCTCCGCGGCTACGGGCTGACCGGGTTGGAGAACGTGGCCCTCTGGCACGAGAGGGACATCAGCCACTCGTCGGTGGAACGGGTCACCCTCCCCGACGCCTGCCAGGTGCTCCACTACATGCTGGTCCGTTTCGCCGATCTGATGGAGGGCCTGGAAGTGGATTCGGATCGGATGCGTGCGAACCTGGATTCCACCCGAGGGCTGGTCGCGTCCCAAGCCGTGTTACTGACGCTGGTGTCGGAGCAGGGCCTCGACCGGGACACCGCCTACCGCATCGTCCAAGAGGGCTCCCTCCAAGTCGCCGCCGGCGAGACCCCCCATCTCCTCGACGTGTTGATCGCCGACCCGCGGGTCACCTTGGACCGGCAGACCCTCGAAGCCTGCTTCCACCCCGAGAGGTTCCTGGGTCACATCGGGGTGGTGTTCGACCGGCTGGAAGCCGTCACGGTGTGAGCCGAGCCGGCGGATACACCTCGCCGAGGACCCGGTTGAAACTCTCGGTGGGCAGCAGCACCTGGGCTCCCGCGCCCGTCCGGTAATCCTCGGTGGGGATGGAGAGCCGGATCACTTCGTCCCGGTCGAGCCCTCGATAACGGAACCCGAGTTGGGCCACCTCCCAGATGCTCCACCCCGAGTCCATCCGCACCGCCGAAGCCAGATTCTCCAAGGCGGACGCCAGGGAAGCCACGGTGGAGTAGGAGGCGAGCTTGTCGGCCAACTGGAAGAGGAGATCCTGCTGGCGCCGCTGGCGAAGGAAGTCGGATCCCCCCACCGCCACCCACTGGCCGTCGATGAGCTTCTCGGGCGACCGGGAACGTACCCAGGCCAGGGCCGTCTCGCCCCCCACATGGTGGCAGCCGGCGCCGATCTCGAGGTGGGCCTTGACGTCCCGCACCGGGGTGTCCCCCACGCAGATGGTCACACCCCCCATCCGGTCGATCACCGTCTTGAAACCGTCGAAATCGACTCGTACGTAGTGGTCGACCTCGATACCGGTGAACCGTTGGACGGTGAGAGCCAACAGCTCGGGACCGGACGCCACCCCGCGGCATCCTCCCAGGGCGGCGTTCGCCCTGCTGTAACCACCGTCACATTCGTCCAGCAGGTACAGATCCCGGGGGATCGAAAAGACGATCGGATTGGAGCCGTCGGCGGGCAGCAGCACGTCGATGATCACGTCGGCGAGGAACCCGCTGGCGTCCGAACCGATGAGCAGGATCGATTCGAACATATCGTCCGGTAACGGAGGGCTGACCGCGTAGGGCACGCTGAAGCTGTCCCCCTGTTCCAGATCCCTCGACTCCATCAGCCTCTCGGCTTCGAGACGCTCGTAGCGGGGGGCCGGAACCGTGGGAGCCTCCTCCGGTCCGTTGACCACCAGCGTCGTGGTGGGTGCAGGCTCCTGCATGGCTTGGGCGGCTTCGGCCGGGTCGAACTCCTCGCTGGCGATGCGGTTGAACGCCATGACCGAGGCGACCGCCTGGTAGCCGACGTATCCGAGGATCATTCCGCCCACCAGCAACAGGACGACCTTGCGGGGATGGGAACGGATCCAAGACCTCACCAGGCGGCGATGCTACCGGGACCCCCGGATCAGCTCACCCTGGAGCACACCGACCAGACGGCCGTCGTCCCGCCTCACCTCGACCCGTACCCCCGACAGCGTCCTCCCCTCGGTGACGAGCGTGGCGGTGGCCAGCAAGGTGTCACCGAGTCCGCTCCGTCCGGTGAGCAGGAGGTGACAGTCGAACAGTCGGCCGTCGGTCAGGTCGCGGGCGGCCGCCACCGCCACCCCGAACACCACCCCGCCGTGGGTCACCTCGAGGAAGTTCAAGTGCTCGGGTCGGACGACCAGCCGGGCGACTCCCCGACCCGCCTTCTGCATACCTAGGTCGAAACCGGCCGTCACCGTGAGGGAAGTTAGCGGTTAGCCTGACGACCCTCCATGCGTCTCCTCGCTCTCCTCCTCGTCACGGCGGCCGTCGCCGCCTGCCGCCCCGCCGAATCCGTCCCGACCACTCCGCCGAGCACCCTGGTGGTGAACCAGGACACGCTCCAGACCTACTCGGGATCGGGTTTCGAGATCGCCTACCCCCAGGGTTGGACGCCCCGGGAGGAGGAAGACGGGCTGGTCGTGTTCGACCCTCCGGCGTCCGTGCCGGACCGGTTCAACGTGGCGGTGATCGACGTGCCCGACGACTTCCCTCCCGCGGCCTACTACCTGGGCGAGGTGGGGAGGCTCAGCCAGTTCCTCGATGGTGTACGGGTGGTCGAAGAGAACGAAGTACAGGTGGGAGAAGGGGTGGTGGGCCGGGGAGTGACCGCCGAAGGGGTGGCGAGCGGGGTGCCGGTAACCGTCGCACGGCTCCTCGTGCTGCACCGGGGAACCGTTTGGGAGGTCACCTACATCACTCCGACCGAGACGTTCCCGAGGCGGGCTCCTCTCATCAGGGAGCTGATGGGATCGTTCAGACTGGATTCGTGAGCCGGGCGAACGACCTGAGGCGCCGCTGCTGGACGATTCCCGTCTATCTGATGGCCGCCGCCGCGGTGTGGGCCGGGTTGCCCCTGCTGGCGACGATCACGCTGGTCGTGGACGTCGTCCGTCCCCGCCGATGGGTGGTGACCCGCCTCACCATGATGTCGGCGGTCTACCTCGCGGTCGAGACCTTGGGGATACTGGCGATCACCGTCACCGCGATTTTCCCCTCCGAGCTGAAGATCCGGGCCACCTATGCGATCCAACGGATGTGGGCGGAGGCCCTCTACCAGGCGCTCCGCCGCCTCTTCTCGCTCCGGCTGGTGGTGAGAGGGGAAGAGAACCTGGCGGAGAGCCCATTCCTCCTGGTGAGCCGTCACACCAGCATCGTCGACACGCTGATCCCCGCCCACCTGGTCACACGCCTCCACGGCATCAAGCTGCGCTACGTCCTGAAGAGGGAGCTCTTGGTCGACCCTTGTTTGGACCTGGCCGGGAGCCGTCTCCCCAACCGGTTCGTGGACCGGGCGGCCCGCGCCGACCAGGCGTCCCTCGTGGCGGAACTCGCCGCGGACCTGCAGCGGGGAGAAGCGATCCTCATCTACCCGGAGGGGACCCGGTTCACCCCAGAGAAGCAGCGTCGGCACCTCGAGCGGCTGGCGCGGCGCAACCCCGGCATGTATCGCCTGGCCCGCGACCTTCGCTGGGTGATGCCTCCCCGCCCGGGCGGGGTACTCGCGGCCTTGGAGGCCAACCCGCTGGACGTCGTGACCCTCACCCACACCGGTCTGGAGGGACTGGCGACCGTGGCCGACCTGTTCGACGGCAGGCTGGTGGGCCGAACCATCGAGGTGGAACTGTGGCGGACACCCCATTCCGAGATTCCCGGTGATCGAGCAGCCCGGGTCGAATGGATCCTCGGCTTGTGGTCCCGGGTGGACGGATGGGTCGGAGAGAGGCTCGCCCGATGAGCGTCGGGGTGGTGTGGTTCCGCCGGGACCTCCGCCTGGCCGACAACCCGGCCTGGTCGGACGCCACCCGGCGGCACCGGCGGGTGGTTCCCCTGTTCGTGGTCGACCCCCACCTGTGGAACCGCTGCTCACCCAGGAGGGTGACGCTACTCGCAGCCCACCTCCGCGCCCTGGACGAGCGCCTCGGAGACTCCGGGGGTCGCCTACACGTGGTGGTCGGCGACCCGGTGGAGGTGGTCCCTCGGGTGGTCGAGCGGTTCCGGGCCGACGAGGTCTTCTTCAACCGTGACGTGACGCCGTACGCCCGCGCCAGGGATTCCCGCATCCAGGCTCGGACCTTCGTTCACGAGGGGTGTTTCGTGCTCCCCCCCGGGTCGGTTACCACCCGCAAGGGCGCCCTCCCCCAAACCTTCGCCTCGTTTCACCGCGCCTGGACAGAAGCCGAATGGGACCTGTGGCCGGAGCCGGGAGACGGCGCACCCACCGACGACCCCGGCGACGGGGTTCCTCCCTCCCGGTGGGAGGGTCGAGCAGGGGAGGAGGCGGCCGAGCGGGCCCTGAGGGAGTTCCTGGGCAGGATCGACCGGTACGAGACGGACCGAGGCCGCCTGGACCTCGACCCAACCAGTCACCTCTCGACTGACCTCAAGTTCGGCACGTTGGACGCCCGACGTCTGGTCGTCGAGGCCCGCACCGCGGGCGGCAGCGAGTTCGTCCGTCAGGTGGCGTGGCGGGACTACCTGGCTCACCTCATGTGGTTCCGCCCCGACCTGGTGACCAGGAGCTTGGATCCCCGATTCGACCGGATCCGATGGCTGGACGACCCCGAAGCCTTGGAAGCCTGGAAGACCGGGCACACCGGCTATCCGCTGGTCGACGCGGGGATGCGTCAACTCCTCGCCGAGGGTTGGCTTCCGAACCGGGTCCGGATGGTGACGGCTTCTTTCCTGGTGAAGAACCTGGGGATCGACTGGAGGCTGGGCGAACGATGGTTTCGCCGCCATCTCCTCGACGGCGACGTCTCCCAAAACGTGGGCAACTGGCAGTGGGTGGCCGGGATCGGCCTGGACCGGGCTCCCTACTTCAGGATCCTGAATCCGATACTCCAGTCGAGACGACACGACCCCGCCGGCCGATACATCCGACGATGGGTGCCCGAGCTGGAGAACCTCCCCGACCGGTATGTGCACACCCCTTGGCTGGCCCCTGAACCGCTCGTCCGGGGCGCCTATCCGGCTCCGATCGTCGACCTCCGGGAGTCGCGAGCCGCCGCCCTACAGCGATACCGGGCTGTCCTCGATCAGGAGGTCGATCGGTGACGCTACTCTGGCGGCCCGTGCCCGAGCTGCCCCACGTAGCCTCCGGAAAGGTGCGGGAGATCTACGAGATCGACGACCGGTATCTCCTGTTCGTCGCCACCGACCGGATCTCCGCCTACGACGTGATCCTCCCCGACCCTATCCCCGACAAGGGGCGGGTCCTCACCGGGCTCTCCCTCTACTTCTTCGAGCTGCTCGGCGTTCCCAACCACTTCGTGACCACCGACCTGTCGGGGGTTCCCGGCTTGGACGACGAGGAGAGGGAGGACCTGAGGGGTCGGGCCATGGTGGTCCGCCGAGCCGAGGTGGTTCCCATGGAGTGCGTGGTGCGGGGATACCTATACGGTTCGTCGTGGCGCGAGTATCAGGCCGGTGGGGGACCCACCACCGAGCACCTGCCGCCCGGGCTGCGCAAAGCCGAGAAGCTGGACGAACCGATCTTCACCCCGGCGACCAAGGCGACCACCGGACACGACGAGAACCTGACCGAAGCCGGCGCCCGAAGCCTGGTCGGTGACGAGCTGTACGAGAAGCTCCGCGACCTCTCGATCGACATCTACCTTAGGGCCGCCGACCACGCCGCCCGTAGAGGTGTGCTCCTGGCCGACACCAAGTTCGAGTTCGGCTTCTGCGACGGCGAGCTGCTGCTGGTCGACGAAGTCCTCACTCCCGACTCCTCCCGGTATTGGCCGGCGGAGAGTTGGAGACCCGGCGAGGATCCGCCCAGCTTCGACAAGCAATACGTCAGGGACTGGCTCGACTCGGTGGGATGGGACCACTCACCTCCCGCCCCTCCCCTCCCCCCCGACGTGGTGGAAGGGACCCGACGCCGCTACATCGAGGCCTACGAACGCATCACCGGTCGGAGCTTCTCGGAGTACACCGGATGAGGGTGACGGTGCGGGTGATCCGGCGACCCGACATCGCCGATCCCCAAGGCGCCACCACGCTTCGGGCCCTCCACGACCTCGGGTTCTCTCAGGTTCGGTCGGTCCGGGTGGACCGCACCCTGCATCTGGAAGTCGACGGCGACGACCCGGAGGCGGTACGGAGCGCGGTCGACGAGATGTGTCGGCGGCTGCTCGCCAACCCGGTCCTCGAGGACTTCGAGGTGGAGGTGACGGAGTGAGCCCGGTCACCGCGGTGGTGGTTTTCCCAGGAACCAACTGCGAACGGGACGTGATCCGGGCTCTCCGCGCGTTGGGAGGGGAGGCCGAAGCGGTGTGGCACCGGGACGCCGACCTGTCGGGCTTCGCCGGTGTGGTGCTCCCCGGAGGTTTCGCCCACGGCGACTACCTGCGGCCAGGAGCCATCGCCGCCACCTCGCCGATCATGGCCGCGGTCCGCCGGATGGCCGGTGAGGGGCGGCCCGTCTTGGGGATCTGCAACGGGTGGCAGGTCCTTTGCGAAGCCGGTCTCCTCCCCGGAGCCCACATCGCCAACCGGGACCTCCGCTTCATCTGCCGGTTCGTCGAAGTGGAGGTGGTGGACACGGACACGGTCCTCACCTCCACCCTCCAAGTAGGACAGGTGCTGCGCATCCCCCTCAACTCCTACGAGGGGGCCTGGGTGGACCCATCCGGGGAAGGGAGGGTCGTTCTCCGCTACCGGGATGACCCCAACGGCTCGCAGGGAAGGGCCGCGGCGGTGGCCGACGGACGGGGAAACGTCGTGGGTGTCATGCCGCACCCGGAGCGGGCCGTCGACCACCTCACCGGCTCCACCGATGGTGTGCCGCTACTCGAGTCGTACCTCGCCGCCCTCGAGCGGCTGCCCGTCCATGCGTGAGCTCCCTCCCGAAGAGGACGCCCTCTCGATCGTCGCCCAGGAGGCTCCGCCGGAGGCCGAACCCGCCCATCGCCTGCTGGGTCTCACCGACGAGGAGTACCGGTCGATCCTCGACCTGCTGGGGCGCGAACCCACCCCGGCCGAACTGGCTGTCTACTCGGTGATGTGGTCCGAGCACTGCTCTTACAAGTCCTCCCGAGTCCACCTCGGCCGGCTCCCCACGGAAGCCCCCTGGGTGGTGATGGGACCCGGCGAGAACGCCGGGGTCGTCGACCTGGGAAACGGCTGGTGCGCGGCTCTCCGGATCGAATCCCACAACCATCCTTCCTTCGTCGAGCCTTTCCAGGGGGCCGCGACCGGTGTGGGGGGCATCATCCGGGACATCCTCACAGTCGGCGCCCGGCCGGTGGCACTGTGGGATCAGATCCGATTCGGTCCCATCGACCACGACCGCAGCCGCTATCTGTTCGGGGGGGTGGTGTCGGGAATCGCCTGGTACGGAAACGCGGTGGGTGTGCCCACGGTGGGCGGCGAAACCGCCTTCGCCGAGACCTACTCCGCCAACCCGTTGGTGAACGTCATGTGTCTAGGTCTGCTACCCCGCGACCGGGTGGTGCGGGCCACCGCCGGGAACCCCGGGAACGTGGCGGTGCTGCTGGGAGCACCCACCGGCCGCGACGGGATCGGAGGGGCTTCCATCCTGGCTTCGGCGGGATTCGACGCGACCTCCGAATCGAAACGGCCGTCGGTCCAGGTGGGCGACCCGTTCCAAGGAAAGAAGCTGATCGAGGCGTGTCTCGAACTGTACGAACGTGGCCTGGTGGTCGGCATCCAGGACCTGGGCGCGGGTGGCATCTCCTGCGCCGCTTCGGAGACGGCGGCCAGAGCCGGGGTGGGCGTCGAACTGGACCTCGACCGGATCCACGTCCGGGAGGAAGGGATGGACCCGGCCGAGCTGCTCATCTCCGAGTCGCAGGAGAGGATGCTCGCCTTCGTCGTCCCCGAACGGGTGGAAGAGGTGCTGGAGGTGGCTCGGCGCTGGGAGGTGGACGCCTCGGTGGTGGGCCGAGTCGTGGCGGGGGACCGTGTGGTGGCCAGGCACCATGGACGGGTGGTGCTCGACCTGCCCGCCGCGTCCCTCACCGATGGAGCTCCGGCCTACCGGAGACCCTACGGGGAGCCCCAGTGGATGGAGGACCTCTGGTCGAACACCCTGTCGATGGTCCGGCCCCCACGGCTCGGGGATGCTCTCCTCAGGTTGCTCGACGACCCTTCGGTCGCCTCCGCCCGATGGGTGTACGAACAGTACGACCACATGTTGTTCCTCGACACGGTGGTGGGACCTGGCGCCGACGCCTCCCTGACGAGGGTGGACCGAGCGGGTCTGGTGGTGTCCACCGACGGCAACGGGCGGGTGTGCTACCTGGATCCCCGGCGGGGAGCGGCCCGGCTGGTGTGGGAAGCGGCCGCCAACCTGGCCACGCTGGGGGCCCGACCGCTGGCGGTGGTGGACAACCTCAACTTCGGGAACCCGGAGGACCCCGACGTCATGTGGCAGTTCGTGGAGACCGTGCAAGGTCTCGCCGAGGCCTGCACCCAGTTGGGCGTCCCGGTGGTGGGCGGCAACGTGAGCTTCTACAACGAGACGGAGGGGAAGAGCATCCACCCCACGCCGGTCGTCGGGATGCTGGGAATCGTAGACCCCCTCCCGGAGCAGATCCCCAGATGGGAGAACGTGGAGGAAGGCGACGAGTTGTGGATCGTCGGATCCGACCCCACGCCCAACCTGGCCGGCTCGGCCTTCGAACAGGTGGTCTTCGGGCACGTCGGGGGAAGACCGGCATCCACCAACCCGACCCGGGGCAACTCGGTCCTCGGGTTGGTCCGCCGACTGGTCGCCGAAGGTATCCCGGTCGCTCTCCACGACGTCTCCGACGGGGGCCTGCTGGTCGCAGTCGCGGAGCTCTGCATCGCTGCCCGCATCGGGGTCGGCCTGTCCTACTCCGACTGGAGGGCCCTCTTCTCCGAGGATCCCCACCGGATCGTGGCAGTCGTTTCCCCGGCGGACTCCCACCGTCTGGTCGACGCGGCGCGCCGACAGGGCGTCGAGATCAGCCGCCTCGGAACCTTCGGCGGAGACTCGATCCTCCTGGAGGGTCCCGACCGACGCGAGGCCGTGCCCCTCGAGGAGGCGAGCGCTGCCCATCTAGGAGCCATCCCCCGGAGGATGGCGACCTCCCACGCCACCTGACCGGGCCCTAACCTGGGATCGTGACCGGCACCATCGGGATCCTGACCGCCGGCGGCGACTCACCCGGGCTCAACGCGGCCATCCGGGCAGTGGGCAAGGCGGCCGAACGGGCCTACGGGATGCACGTGATCGGATTCCGGGACGGATTCGCCGGCCTGATGCAGAACCGGACGGTCCGACTCGACGGCGACTCCCTCTCGGGGATCCTCACCAAGGGCGGGACCATCCTCGGCACGAGCCGCATCAAGGTCCACAAAGTCGACCTCGGGAACGGCGACAAGGTGGACATGCGCCCGATGATGTGCAGGGTGGTGGAGCAACACGACCTGACCGCCCTGATATGCATGGGTGGGGGAGGCACCATGAAGAACGCCCTGCGCCTCCACGACGTGGGGATCCCGGTGGTGGCACTCCCCAAGACGATCGACAACGACGTGTGGGGGACCGACACCACCTTCGGCTTCGACACGGCCCTCTCCATCGCCACCGAAGCCGTGGATCGGCTGCACTCCACCGCCCACTCCCATCACCGGATCATGGTGGTGGAGATCATGGGCCACAACGCCGGATGGCTGACCCTGGGAGCCGGTCTGGCCGGCGGAGCCGACGTGATCCTCCTCCCCGAGATCCCCTACTCGGAGGACGCGGTCGCCCGGTCGATCCTCCAACGGAAGGCGGCGGGATCGAACTTCTCGATCGTGGCGGTGGCCGAGGGCGCGATGTCGGCCCAGGTCAGAAAACGTCACGACGAGCTGAAGGCGCTGATCGACCGGTGCGACGATCCCGAAGAGGAGAAGCTGCTCGAAAAGGAGCTGGCCGCCCTCCACGAGGCGGAGCGCCGCTCCACCGAGCGTCTCGCCGCCGCCCTGGAGGAGAGGACCGGTCTGGAGTCGCGGGTCACGATCCTGGGACACGTGCAGCGGGGAGGCACCCCGTCGGCGGTGGATCGTCTCCTCGCCACCCAGCTCGGCACAGCGGCGGTCGAGGCGGTGGTGCGGGGAGAGACCGGAGTGATGATCGCCGTGCGTGACGGGCGGCCGGTGGCGGTGCCCCTGTCCGAGGTGGCCGGCCGCCGCAAGACGGTGCCGCTCGACCATCCGTGGATCCAGTCGGCTCGACGTCTCGGGGTGTGCCTGGGGGACTGAGGACGTGCAGTTCCACCACGACGGTTTCCGACCTGGCGATCCGGAGCTCGCCGAACCCGCAGCCGACGTAGAGGTCCGTGACCCGGTGGACGTGCTGATCGTGGGCACCGGCCCCACCGGGTTGACCCTGGCAGCCCAACTCTCCCGTTTCGGAGAGATCCGAACCCGTATCGTCGAGCGTCGGCCCGGTCCCCTGCGGGTCGGTCAAGCCGACGGGATCGCCTGCCGCTCGATGGAGATGTTCCAAGCCTTCGGCTTCGCCGACAAGGTGATGAAGGAGGCGTATTTCGTCAACGAGGTCACCTTCTGGCGACCCGGACCCGACGGCGTGGGCATCGTCCGGGCCGATCGCATCCAGGACGTCGAAGACGACCTATCGGAGATGCCCCACGTGATCCTCAGCCAGGCACGGGTCCACGACTTCTTCCTGGAGCTGATGCGTAAGTCGCCCCGCCGCCTGGTTCCCGATTACGGCGTGGAGCTGCGGGACCTGAGGCGAACCGAGGGCGACGACTACCCGTTGGAAGCCGTCTTGGTTCGGGTCGACGACGGGAGCGAGGAACGCGTCCGGTGCCGCTACCTGGTGGGATGCGACGGGGCTCACAGCACGGTGAGGAAGCTCCTCGCCTTCCCGATGAAGGGCGAAGGGGCCCGCCAGCTATGGGGGGTGATGGACGTGCTCGCCGTCACCGACTTTCCCGACATCCGTCTCAAGTCGGCGATCCGGTCGGCCGAGAAGGGCAGCCTCCTCATCATCCCCCGGGAAGGCGGGTTCATGGTGCGGATGTACATGGAGCTGGACGAGCTCGCCGAAGGAGAGCGGGCCTCCGACCGCAACCTGTCTCCTGAGGCGCTGATCGCCAAGGCCAGAGAGATCCTCGACCCCTACACCCTCGAGGTCCGCCAGGTGGCCTGGTGGTCCGCCTACGAGATCGGCCAGAGGCTGTGCGACCGGTTCGACGACTCGGAAAGGGGCGAACCCCGCGTGTTCATCGCCGGTGACGCCTGCCACACCCACAGCCCGAAGGCGGGCCAGGGAATGAACGTGTCGATGGCCGACGCCTTCAACCTGGGGTGGAAGCTGGCTTCGGTGCTGAAAGGGCAGGCCGACCCATCCCTCCTCCTCACCTACTCCGAAGAGAGGCGAGCCAAGGCGAAGGAACTGATCGACTTCGATCGAGACATGGCGAGACTCTTCAGTGAAGGAGCCCGGGATCCGGCCAAGGCCGAGGAGTTCGAGCGTTACTTCAAGAAACACGCCCGCTACACGGCGGGGGTAGAGACCAGATACGACCCGTCGTTGGTGGTGATGCGCCCCGTCCACCAAGAACTGGCCCGGGGTCTGGTAGTTGGTATGCGGTTCCACTCCGCTCCGGTGATCCGCCTGGCCGACGCCAAACCGATGCACCTCGGTCACGTGATCGAAGCCGACGGCCGCTGGCGTCTCTTCGCCTTCGCCCCAGCCGGCGACGTCGGCGCCCCGGGCGGGGCCATTGCCCGCCTGTGTTCCTTCCTGGCCGACGACCCGACCAGTCCCCTCCGCCTGTTCACCCCGCCGGGGCACGACATCGATGCGGTGATCGATCTCCGGGCCATCTTCCAGCAGCACCACAGGACCTTGACCATCCCCCAGATGCCGCCACTCCTCCGCCCGATCAAAGGGCGTCTCCGACTGGTCGACTACGAGAAGGTGTTCTGTCCCGACCTGGTACGCGGCCCCGACATCTTCGACGTGAGGGGGATCGACCGGAGGTGGGGAGCGCTGATCGTCGTGCGTCCCGACCAATACGTGGCCGGCGTGTTGCCGCTCGACGCCCACGCGGAGCTGTCGGACTTCTTCTCCCGCTTCATGGTCCCCCAGGTCAGATCATCGTCAGGCCACCCGACACCGACAGGGTCTGGCCGGTGATGTGGGCCGCCTCGTCGGAAGCCAGGAAACACACCGCGGCGGCCACATCGGCCGGGGTGGCGAGACGCCGGAGGGGCGTCTGCCGGATCATCGCCTCCAGGATCCTGGACGACTCGGCGCCGAATATGTCCAGGAAGGGGGTGTCGGTGGGTCCCGGCGCCACCGAGTTGACCCGGATCCCGTCCCGAGCCACCTCCCTGGCCAGCGCCTTGCCGAAAGCGATCAGACCGCCCTTGGCCGCCGAGTAGACGGCCTCACCCGACGATCCGACCCGCCCGGCGTCGGAAGCCACGAACACCACCGAACCCCGGCCGTGAGCCGACATCGAAGGGAGCACCGCGTGGGTGACACTGATCGCGCCCCTCAGGTTGACGGCCAACACCCGGTCCCAGAGCTGGGGGTCGGAGTCCACGAACCGGACGATCCGATCCCACCCGGCGGCGCTCACCAACACGTCGACCCGGTGGAACTCGTCGATCACCCGGCGAACCGCGGCCCGGACCGCCCCGTCGTCGGTGACGTCGCATTCCAACGCCAGATCCGATCGATCGCCCGGCGCCAGGTCCAAGACGGCCACCCGGCCGCCCTCCGAGGCGAGGCGCTCCACCACCGCCGCGCCGATACCCGACCCGCCGCCGGTGACCAGACAGACCCGATCTCTGAAACGCATCCCTTCCATGGCCTGGTTAGCGTCACCCCATCCGGGGACGACCGGCCCAAGCCAAGCAGATCCGGGCCGCAGAGCGGCGGAGGAGGGATGAGATGGTCGAACAGGAGCGTTACCGGCATCTTCGTTTCGAGCGTCCCCACCCGGGGGTGTTGGAGATCGTGATCTCCCGTCCCGAGCGCCTCAACGCCCTCGATCTCGAGGGGCACAGGGAGATCACCTACGTGTGGGAGGACGTAGCCCACGACGACACGGTTCGGGCGGTGCTGGTGACGGGAGAGGGCCGGGCTTTCTCCGCCGGCGGCGACTTCACCATGGTCGAGGCGATCATCGACGACCCCGAGGTGGGGAGGCGGGCCCTGAGGGAGGCGGGAGACCTGGTGCGCAACCTGATCGAATGCCCCCAGCCGATCGTTTCGGCGATCAACGGACCTGCCGTGGGAGCCGGTCTGGCGGTGGCCCTGCTGGCCGACATTTCGATCGCGGCTCGTTCGGCCCGGATCGTCGACGGTCACACCACTCTCGGGGTGGCGGCCGGCGACCATTCGGTGGTGGTGTGGCCGCTGCTGTGCGGAGTCGCCAAGGCGAAGCTCCATCTGCTCACCAACCGGCCTCTCGACGGCGAGGAGGCCGAGCGGATCGGCCTGGTGTCGATGGTGGTGGACGACGACCAGCTCATGACGACCGCCCGGGAGATCGCCTTCCAGCTGGCCGACGGAAACCCGTCCGCCCTCCAGTGGACCAAACGGACGCTCAACCACTGGCTCCGTATGGCGTTCCCGGCCTTCGACGCCTCCCTCGCCTACGAGTTCCTCGGCTTCAGGACCCCCGAGGCGCGCGAGGGGCTGGCCGCGGCGAGGGAGAAGCGACGGCCCCGGTTCGACGGCTGAACGGGAGACCGCTCCCCCGGTCTATCCTCGGGGCGTGCCCGACAGCCCGAAACCCGGGGAAGCCTGCGGCGTCTTCGGCATCTACGCCCCCGGAAAGCCGGTGTCCCATCTCATCTACTACGGGTTGTTCGCGCTCCAGCACAGGGGCCAGGAATCGGCCGGCATCGCCACCTCGGACGGCGAGACCCTGACCCTGGTCAAGGACCTGGGCCTGGTGTCCCACGTGTTCGACGAGTCCGATCTGGCGGCTCTCGACGGGCACCTGGGGATCGGCCACACCCGCTACTCGACCACCGGTTCCAACTCCTGGAGCAACGCCCAGCCCGCCCATCGCCAGGTCGGTCACATCTCCATCGCCCTGGGCCACAACGGGAACCTGACCAACCCGGGGTCGCTGGCCGCCGAGCTGGGCATCAAGGGCTCGGGCAGCGACTCCGACCTGATGGTGGAGGCCATCGCCCGTCGGCTCGACGACCGGCGATCCGACGACCGGGGTCTGGAGATGGCGCTGATGGAGGCCCTTCCCTCCTTCCGCGGCGCGTTCAGTCTCGTCGTGATGGACCAGGGCAGGCTGATCGGAGTCAGAGACCCCCACGGTTTCCGGCCGCTGGTCCTCGGCTCCCTGGACGGAGGCTGGGTCCTGGCCTCGGAGACCGCCGCCCTGGACCTGGTGGGAGCGACCTTCCAGAGGGAGGTGGAACCGGGTGAGATGGTCGTGGTGGACGCCCAGGGTCTCAGGAGCGTCCGACCGTTTCCGCCGGCCGAGCCCAGACTGTGCGTGTTCGAGTTCGTCTATTTCGCCCGTCCCGACAGCGTCCTCGGCGGAACCAACGTCGCGATGGCGCGGAGGGCGATGGGTTTCCGGCTGGCCGAGGAGCATCCGGCCGATGCCGACATCGTGGTTCCGGTCCCGGAGTCGGGGATCCCGGCTGCCCAGGGGTACGCGCAGCGGTCGGGGATCGCCTACGCCGACGCCTTGGTCAAGAACCGCTACGTGGGGAGGACCTTCATCGAACCCACCCAGGAACTGAGGGACAGGGGCATCCGCCTGAAACTGAATCCGATCTCGGCGGTCCTCTCCGGGCGGAGGGTGGTGCTGGTAGACGACTCGATCGTCAGGGGCTCCACCACCCGCCAACTCTGCCGGATGCTGCGGGAGGCGGGGGCCTCCGAAGTGCACCTGCGGGTGTCGTCACCTCCCTACCGCTGGCCCTGCTTCTACGGGATGGACACCTCGGATCGTTCCCAGCTCCTCGCAGCTCGCATGGACGTCGACGAGATGGTCGAGTATCTGGGCGTCGACTCCCTCGGCTACCTGTCGCTCCAGGGTCTGCTCGACTCGGTGGGACCGGGCGGCTTCTGCACCGCATGCCTGTCGGGCGACTATCCCACCGACGTGTCCGAGGCGGTCGGCAAACTGGCGTTGGAGCACACCGGGTGACCGCGTACCGGGACGCCGGCGTCGACCTGGAAGCCGCCTCCCGACATGTCGACCGTATCCGCTCGCTGGTGGAGGCGACCTGGGGCCCCGGGGTGGTCGGCGGGTTCGGAGGGTTCGCCGCAGGAGTGGAGCTGCCTCCCAACCTGCGGCGACCCGTCCTGATGCTCACCACCGACGGGGTGGGCACCAAACTGGAGCTGGCCCGCAGGCTGGGACGTTGGGACGGGGTGGGATTCGACCTGGTGGCGATGTGCGTCGACGACCTCGCCGCAGTGGGTGCCCGTCCGCTGGGCCTGGTGGACTACCTGGCGGTCGGTCGGTTGGACACCGACCGGGACACCGCCATCCTGGCGTCGGTGGCGGAGGCCTGCCGGCGGGCCGGCACTCCGCTGCTGGGTGGGGAGACCGCCGAACATCCCGGAGTGATGGAACCCGACCAGGTCGACCTGGCGGGAGCCGCCCTCGGAGTCGTCGAGAGGGGCAACGAGGTGACCGGGGAACGCATCCGGCCCGGCGACCTCGTGGTGGGTCTCCATTCACCCAACCTCCGGTCCAACGGTTTCTCGCTGGTGCGCAGGGTGTTCCACTCGGCAGACCTGGACCGCCAGGTGGAGGGAACCACCCTCGGGGAGTTGCTCCTTTCCCCCTCGGTGATCTACTCGCCGGAGGTGGTCGCCGCCTGCGCGACGGGACACGTCCGGGGAGCAGCCCACATCACCGGTGGTGGGATCCCCACCAATCTCGGACGGATCCTCCCCGAGGGACTCGGCACGGTGATCGACACCTCGGCCTGGGATCCCCCCACCATCTTCGAGCTGATCCGGGTAGAGGGTCGCCTCGGGCCGGACGACATGTGGTCCGTCTTCAACATGGGCATCGGTTTCTGTCTGGTGGTGGATCCCGCCGGCCTGGACCGGGTCGCCGAGCTGGTCTCACCCCACCGACCCACCGTGATCGGCCGGGTGGTGGAGGATGGCAGAGGGGTGGAACTCACCTAGCATCGGGGTCCATGGCCATGAACCGGCCCCTGGAGGCGAGGAGGAACCTGTTCGCGGCTCCCTAGTCGAGGTCGGTCCCCGCGCACGCACCGACCCCCCACTCGAGGAGGAGCCAATGTCCGATCTCGTCGAACGTCACAGTCAGGTAGTCGCTCCGGTCATCGCCTTCGACACCGCGATCGAGGTGATCGAAGCCCGAGGCCTCTGGGTGTACGACCGGCAAGGCAACCGCTGGGCCGACTTCGCCTGCGGCACCGCGGTGACCAACCTGGGTCACAACCATCCCGCGGTGGTGGAGGCCGCCCGACGTCAGCTCGACCGTGTGGTCCATTCGGGTTGCATATTCCGATACGACACCCTCGTCGAGGCGGCCGAACGCCTGAGGGACATCACACCCCCGACCATCGAGAAGTTCGGGTTCGCCAACTCGGGGGCCGAGGCGGTGGAAGCAGCGGTGAAACTCGCCAAGAAGGTCACCGGCCGCCAGGGTGTGCTGGTGTTCCGGGGCGGGTTCCACGGAAGGACCATGGGCTCGGTGGCCTACACCACGTCCAACGCCCTCTACCGGGACGGCTACCACCCCCTGCTTCCCTCGGTTTTCGTCGCTCCCTTCCCCCATCCTTACCGGTGGGGCATGTCGGAGGAGGAGGCGGTGTCGTTCTGCCTGGACGAGCTCGACCGGATCCTGCGCCACGAGGTGACCCCTTCCAACCTGGCGGCCGTGCTGGTCGAACCGGTTCAGGGTGAAGGCGGGTACTACCCGGCTCCCCAGTCGTTCCTCGCTGCCCTCCGCGAGCTGTGCGACCGTCACGGCATCCTCCTGGTCTTCGACGAGGTCCAGACCGGTTTCGGCCGCACCGCCGAATGGTTCGCCGCCGACCACTATCCGGTCGACCCCGACGTCGTCGCCATGGGCAAGGGGATAGCCAACGGGCTGCCTCTCTCGGCGTACGGAGCTTCGGCGGAGCTGATCGACGCCTGGCCGAAGGGTTCCCATGGGACGACCTTCGGGGGGAACCCGGTGTCGTGCGCGGCGGCGGTGGCGGTGATCGAAGCCATGGAGCCGCTGCTGCCTCACGCCCGGGACCTGTCGAAGCTGGCCTTCCACCGGTTCGCCGACCTGGCGGCCTCCCATCCCACCATCGGAGACGTCCGAGGGCTGGGCCTGATGATCGGCGTCGAACTGGTTTCGGACCCCGAGGCCCGCACACCCGATCCGGAGGCGTTCCGGTTCGTGCACCGCTGGTGCCTGGAGCGGGAGATGATCGTGATCGACTGCGGGCCCGACGGCAACGTGATCCGCTTCATCCCGCCGCTGGTGACCACCTCAGAGGAGCTCGAATGGGCCATAGGGCTGATCGACGAGGCCTTGACCGCGTACGAATCGTGAGCCTCACCGTTTGACCGCGAGGGTCAGCCCGTCGCCGACGGTGAGGATCACCGACTCGAGGTCGGGGTGGTCGGCGACCCTGCGGTTGAACTCCCTCAAGCCGAGGGCGTCGTCGTCCTTCGTCGAACCGGTCGATGATCCGGCCCGCCCACAACACGTTGTCGGCCAGGAGCAGCCCGCCGGAGCGAAGCCGAGGCGCCAACAGCTCCAGGTAGGTCGGGTAGTTGTACTTGTCGGCGTCGATGAAGGCCAGATCCACGTGGGGTTCGGCGGGGAGGATCCCGAGCTGTTCGGCCGCCTGCCCGATCCGCAGCTCGATGCGGTCGGCCACCCCGGCCTCCTCCCAGTACCGGCGGGCGATGGACGTCCATTCGTCGCTCCGGTCGAAACAGATGACTCGGCCCCCCGGTTCCAGGGCTCTGGCCATCCACAGGGACGACATACCGGTGAAGGTGCCCACCTCGACCACCGTCCGGGCTCTCACCAGCCGGACCAGGAGGTAGAGCAACTTGGCCTGATCGATGCCGACCTGCATCGAGGACTGGTCGGGTAGGACCCGGCGGGTCTCCTCGGCGAGCCGCGCGGTGATCGGATCGTCGGGTACCGCCAGCTCCGCCAGGTAACGGTACAGGGCCCGGTTGACGGGGGTGGGAGGACGTCCCCAGGTCATGTCGGGGAGCCTAGGCCGAGCGTCATCACACCGGGCGTGTCGGGGTCGGGAACGAATCCCTGGGAGGCGAACAGTTCAGGCGTGCCGACGTAGGCGGCGGCCTGATCACGGGGCTGCTCTACGGGGTAGCCCTCGACCCGGGTCATGCCCATGCCCGCCAGGAGCCGGACCGCCTCCCGCAGCAACAGCCGAGCCAGTCCGTGACGCCGGTAGGGGGGAGCCACCGCGAAGCACACCACCGCTCCGACCCGGTCGTCGTCCACACCCCTTGCCCGGTCGGGAAACACGGCTCGGGGTCCGCAGTTGCACCACCCGGCCAGCACACCGTCCACGTAGGCCACCACGCCGGTGGTCCGGCCGGTCCGGATCCGTTCCTCCAGGTCGGCCCGGTTCTCCTGCCAGCTCCGCTCCAGCCAGCCGGGGAAGTCCCGCCCTCCCAGATGGTGGAACATGCAGTAACACATCGCCCACGCCGGGTTGTCGGCGAACACCCGGCGGTCGAAGAACTCGAGTACGTCGTCGACCAGGTCGGGCGAGATCGGCCGGGTCTCCACCTCTCCCAGCTCGGGGAGGCGTTGGGTAGGACCGGTGAGGCGCCGTTCGGCGTCCAGGTAGTTGCGGGCGGCGATCGGGTTGAGTCGGATCTCGGGGTGGAACTCCCCGAAGTGGTCGACCACCGATTCGGCCAGACGGTCCAGGTCCAGGGCGACCAGCTCCGCCCCACAGAAACATTTGGTCGTTTCAGGCACAGACCGAGTCTGCCAGACCCGGGCCGGCGTGTGCCTCAGGCGAGCCTATCCTCCTCCGGGTGGAGCCCCTGGAACGTCTCGAGCCGGGCATGCCGGTCATCTACGGCGGCAACCGGGTCACCCGGGTGTCCCTCGAGCTGGCCGCGGCCTTCCGGTCCGGGGATCGTCTGTTGGTGTTGCAGGACACCGGCGATCTGCTCCACATACCCGAAGCCGACTGGGAGGCGGCCAACCGGGCCGTCGACGCCGCGGTAGGCGCCTTCCCGGAGATGTCGGCGGCCGAGGACGAACGGATAACCCGCTTCTTCGAGGCGTTCGCCGACCGGCTGGCCGACCAGGACGTCTTCGAACCCATCGCCGAGGCCAACCAGGCCGACGTGCATCGGGCTAGGGAGCGGGGCCGGTCCATCACCCGGCTGGTCCTCTCCGACAAGATGCGCACCGACATGGTGGAGGGTCTCAGGCTGTGGGCGGGGCTCTCCGGGGTGAGAGGCCGGCTGGTCGAAGAGGTGGATCACCCCGGGTGGAAGGTGGAGCTTCGCCAGGAGCCGCTGGGGACGGTGGGGTTCGTGTTCGAGGGGCGGCCCAACGTGTTCGCCGATGCCACCGGGCTGCTCCGCTCCGGCAACACGGTCGTGTTCCGCATCGGCTCGGACGCCCTGGGGACCGCCCGGGCGATCATGGAGCACGCCCTCGAGCCGGCCCTCCGGGAGTCCGGGTTGCCCCCCGGGGCGGTCTCCCTGGTCGACTCGCCCTCCCGGGCCTCCGGATGGGCGATGTTCTCGAATCCTCGACTCGCCCTGGCTGTCGCCCGCGGCTCGGGTGCCGCGGTCGCCCAGCTCGGAGCCGTCGCCCGACAGGCGGGCATACCGGTGAGCCTCCACGGGACGGGGGGTGCCTGGCTGGTCGCCTCCGATCACGCCGATCCGCGGGCCTTCTCTTCGGCCGTCTACCACTCCCTCGACCGGAAGGTCTGCAACACCCTCAACACCTGCTGCATCGTCTCCTCCCGGGTCGACGACCTGCTGCCGCTCTTCCTCGACGCCCTCGGACGGGCCGGCGAGAGGCGGGGAGCTCATCCGAAACTCCACGTGGTCGCGGGCCAAGAGCCTCTGGTGCCCGACAGCTGGCGTCGACCGGTACCGATCCGCCGAGCCGACGGCGAGAGGCTGGAACCCCAGACCGAACCGCTGGAGTGGCACGACCTCGGTGTCGAATGGGAGTGGGAGGAGAGCCCGGAAGTGACCCTGGTCGTCGTCGAGTCGGTCGACGAGGCGGTGGACCTGTTCAACCGGTATTCGCCCCGGTTCGTGGCCAGCCTGATCTCCGACGACCCGACCGAACACGAAGCCTTCTACCGGACGATCGACTCGCCGTTCGTGGGGAACGGCTTCACGAGATGGGTGGACGGCCAGTTCGCGTTGCGGCGGCCCGAGTTGGGACTCTCCAACTGGCAGTTCGGCCGGCTGTTCGGAAGGGGAGGCATCCTCACCGGAGACGGGGTCTACACGGTGCGTACCCGGGCTGTTCAGGAGGATCCTCACCTGGGCCGCTAACGTGACTCTCGGAAGCACGACGTGCGGCCCGACGTTGATCAGTTGGCGCGAAGCAGAGTGAACGGTTGAAATGGAGACGATGAAGGAATCCAAGACGAGGGTGGTGGACGAATTCCTGGCTCGACACGGTGCCGGCCTCCCCGGGCACGTGGTCGACTTCGCCCTCGACGTTCGCACGATCATCGCCGAGCTCGAAGAGGAGCTGGCGAGATTGAAGGAACCAGAGCCGGTCGGTTGACGGTAGAGGAAGCCGCGGCCCTCCTCGGTCCTGCCCGAGCCATCCTGGTCTTCACCGGAGCCGGAGTCTCCACCGAGTCGGGGATACCCGATTTCCGGGGCCCCGACGGTCTGTGGACCAGACTGGATCCCGACGACTTCACCATTCAGCGGTACCTGACCGACAGGGAGATCCGGGTTCGGAGCTGGCGGCTCCATCAGCAGGGGGAACTGTGGGGAGCCCGCTCCTCGGTGCGACCCAACCGGGCCCACGATGCGGTGGTCGAGCTCCACCGGATGGGCAGGCTGGCGGGGGTGGTGACCCAGAACATCGACGGGCTGCACCTGGCCGCCGGACTGGACGAGAGCATGGTGGCCGAGCTGCACGGGAACGTTCGTCGGGCCCATTGCGTCACCTGCCGACAGGTCTGGCCGATCGACGAGGTGCTCTCGTGGGTCGATGCCGGAGAGGAAGACCCCCACTGTCCGGACTGTCTGGGACTGGTCAAGCCCGCCACGGTGATGTTCGGCGAGTATCTACCCGAGGGGGAAGTGGCCAAGGCAGAGAGCTTCGCCGACCGGGCCGACGCCGTGCTGGCGGTTGGAACCACCCTGTCGGTGTGGCCTGCAGCCGACATACCCCTCAGGGCGAAGCGGCGGGGGGCTCCCCTGGTGATAGTCAACCTGGGGCCCACCGAGGCCGATCACGTGGCCGACCTGAAGGTGGAGGCGCCCGCCGGTGAGACCCTGAAGCGGCTGGTGGCTCTCCTGCGGGATCAGTAGCCGTAGTCGGCCGAGGAGGGCAGGTCATCGGTCAGCGCCTCCCCATCGGGCGTGACCACCCACCACACGCCGTTGACACCCTGACCGTTGACGTCGCCGGGCACGAAGTCCGCCGCGTAGTAGTAGAGAGGCCACCCGCCGTAGGTGGCCTGGGAGGTGCCGTCGCGGCGTTCCACCGACCCGACCCGGGAAGGGTCGACGCCGTCCCCTGCAGTCGCCGGCGCCGGCACCGGCGGCCAGTCGTCGGCGCAGGTGTCGTAGCAGGAGGGTGTCCCGCCTTCGTCGTTGGTGAACAGGTAGAGCGTTCGGCCCTGTCCATCTACCAGGAACCCCCCGGGTCCCACTTGGATGATCGGCCCACCGGCCGAACCCTCGGCAGGCGGGGCGGTGGTGGTGGCCGTTCCGCCACCTCCGCAAGCACCCAACCAGACGGTCGTTGCCGCCAACAACACGACGAATGTCCGCTTCATCGATCCTCCTCCTCGACCGTCCTGTACGCAGCGGATGTGGCGTTGGGTTCCCGAGCGTCCTAGGGTGGGCGACTACCAACCCCTATCGAGGAGGCCCCATGGCCAACCGCATAGTGCACTTCGAGCTGATGGGGCCTGACGCCCAGACGATGCGCGACTTCTATCGCCGCATGTTCGGGTGGGTGACACAGGCCGCCCCCGGTCTCGACGACTACTACCTGGTGGACTCGGAGGAGGCCGGCATAGGCGGCGCGGTGGGCAAGGGGCCGTCCGAGTCGCCCACCTACCAGACGATCTACGTGGAGGTGGACCACATCGACACGGCTCTGGCCAAGGCGGAAGAACTGGGTGCGACCACGGTGGTGCCCCGCACCGAGGTCCCCGGAGCGGTGACCTTCGCCCTGTTCAGCGATCCGGCCGGCAACCTGGTCGGCCTGGTGGAAGCCGCTCCGCCCCCCGCGCCGTGATCGCACCGCGGGTAACCTGGGTGGCGTGTCCGAATACCAGCCTCCCCTAGAGGACATCGACTTCGCGCTGAACCAGGTGACCGACCTCGCCTCGGTCGCCAAGTTGGAAGGCTTCCAGCACGCCGACCCCGACACGGTCAGGGACATCCTGGCGGAGGCGGGGCGGTTCTTCTCCGAGGTGATCGCACCCCTCAACCGGGTCGGTGACCGCCAGGGGTCACGCCTCACCGAAGACGGCGTGGTGGTGACTCCCGACGGGTTCAAGGACGCCTACCACAAGTTCGTCGAGTCGGGATGGGGCGCGGCCCACATACCCGAGGAGTACGGCGGAGGGGGGCTGCCCTACACGGTCGGGATCGTGCTCCAGGAAATGTTCAAGACCGCCAACATGGCTTTCTCGCTCTGCCCGATGTTGACCCAAGCCGCCATCGAGGCCCTGATCCGGCACGGCGACGACACCCAGCGGGGCCTGTACCTGGAGAAGCTGGTGACGGGCGAGTGGACGGGCACCATGTGCCTCACCGAACCCCATGCGGGCTCCGACGTGGGCGCCCTGAGCACCCGGGCCGAGCGGCAACCCGACGGCACCTATCGGCTGTTCGGACAGAAGATCTTCATCACCTGGGGTGACCACGACCTGACCGACAACGTCATCCACCTGGTGCTGGCCCGGACGCCGGGTTCGGCACCGGGCACCAAGGGGATCTCCATGTTCCTGGTGCCCAAGGTCCTGGTCGAGGCGGACGGGTCGCTGGGCAGACGCAACGACCTCAGGGTGGTGTCGCTGGAACACAAACTGGGGATCCACGCCTCCCCCACCTGTGTGATCAGCTTCGGCGACGCAGGCGAAGGGGCGGTCGGCTACCTCATCGGCGAGGAGCAGAGGGGCATGCGATACATGTTCACCATGATGAACACCGCCCGGATCGGGGTGGGCATCGAGGGCCTCGCCATGGGAGAGCGCGCCTATCAGCTGGCTCTCGGCTACGCGCGGGAGCGACGCCAGGGCCGCCCGGTGGGCGGCGACCCTACGGTCCAGAGCCCGATCATCGAGCATCCCGACGTGCGCCGCATGCTCCTGACCATGCGGTCCTACAACGAGGCGATGCGCAGACTCCTCTACGTGGTCGCCCGCCACGTCGACTTCGAGCGGAGAGCCGAAACCGCCGAGGAGCGGGAACGTCATGGCAAGGTGGTGGCACTGCTCACACCGGTGACCAAGGCCTGGTGTACCGACCTGGGAGTCGAGCTGTCGTCGATCGGGATCCAGGTGCACGGCGGCATGGGTTACGTGGAGGAGACGGGAGCCGCCCAGCACTATCGGGACGCCCGGATCGCCCCCATCTACGAAGGGACCAACGGGATCCAGGCCATCGACCTGGTCCTGCGGAAGCTGCCGCTGGACGAAGGCCGGGTCGTGCACGGATTCATCGCCGAGATGCGCTCGGTGGCAGAACCTCTCGCCACGGTCGACTCAAAGGCCGCGGCCCGGCTGACCGAGGCGCTGGACGCCCTCGCGGCCTCCACCGATTGGCTGCTCGGCCGGTTGGCGGGAGGCTCGTACAACGACGCGCTGGCGGGCGCCACCCCCTACTTGACCCAGTTCGGGACGGTCACCGGAGGATGGCTGATGGCCCGATCTCTGCTGGCGGCGCACCGGATGCTGGAGGCGGGCGAAGGAGACGCCCGGTTCCTCCGGTCCAAGATCTCGTCCGCTTCCTTCTACTTGGACCAGCTTCTACCACGGGCGAACGGTCTGGTGCCGGCGGTCACCGCCGGCGCCGAGCCGTTGATGTCCCTGCCGGCCGGCGACTTCTGAGCCCATGGAACTCTCCGGGAGGGTCGTGGTGGTCACCGGGGGTGGTCGCGGCATAGGCGCGGCCATGGTCAGACGCTTCGCCCAGGAGGACCCGCGAGGGCTGGTGGTGGGAGACGTCGACGGTGATCTCGCAGCCGAGGTGGCGAGAGAAGTGGGTGGTCTGGGAGTGACCGTCGACGTCGGTAGGGAAGAGGACAACGTCCGTCTGATCGACGCCGCCACCGACCGCTTCGGCCCGGTCGACCTGTTCTGCGCCAACGCGGGTTACGCCATCGAGGGCGACGAACAGACACCCGACGTCGAGTGGGATCGGATGTGGCGGGTCAACTTCATGTCCCATGTGTGGGCCGCTCGCCGTCTCGTCCCCGAGTGGCTGGCCAGGGGAGAGGGCTATCTCCTCCACACCGCGTCGGCGGCGGGGCTCTTGACCAACCTGTTCGCGCTCCAGTATTCGGTGACCAAACATGCGGTGGTAGCGCTCGCCGAGTGGCTGGCGGTCACCTACGGCGACCGGGGGTTGAAGGTTTCTTGTCTGTGTCCGCAGGGAGTGAACACCCGTCTGCTCGACGCGGACGAGAAGATCCGACGGCTGCTGGCACCCGTCGCCCTCGAACCCGAGGAGGTCGCCGACCGGGTGGTGGAGGGGATCGAGAACGAGGAGTTCCTCATCCTTCCCCACCCCGAAGTCGAGGGCTACTTCCAGAACAAGGCCAACGACTACCAACGCTGGCTGGACGGTATGCGCCGCCTCCAACGGCGACTGCTCGAGTAGCCGGCGTCGGCCGGTCACGGCAGAAGGAGGGACGGAATGGAACGCCGGAGAGTGGTCGTGACCGGCGTCGGTGTGGTCGCCGCCCCCGGCGTCGGGATCGACGACTTCTGGAAGGGTCTGGCCGTCGATCCCGGGCCCGGACCCCATGCGGTGGAGGCTTGGGATCCCGAACCTTGGCTACCGAAGCGGGAGCATCGACGGCTCGACCGATTCTCCCAGTTCGCCCTGGTCGCGACCCATGAGGCCATGCAGATGGCGGGCACCCTCGACGAATACCCGCCCGACCGGGTCGCGGTCTCTCTGGCCACCGGCATCGGGGGGTTGGAGTCCCTGGAGCTGCTGATCCGGGAGTCCTACGAGTCCGACGACCCCCGCATCTCCCCGATCTGGATCCCGATGATGATGTGCAACGCCGCGGCGGCGGCCATCTCCATCAAATACGGGTTCGGAGGTGCGGCCACCACCCCGGTCGTGGCCTGCGCCGCAGGCGCCCAGGCGGTAGCCGACGCCTTTCGGCAGATCCAATGGGGTTACGCAGACGCCGCGGTGGCGGGAGGTAGCGAGGGAGCGATCCGGAAACCGACCGTGGACGGGTTCTCGGCCGCCCGGGCCCTCTCGCCGACCAACGTGGCCCGACCCTTCGACGCCGACCGGGACGGTTTCGTCTTGGGAGAGGGAGCCGGGGTGCTGATCCTCGAAGAGCGCGAGGCGGCCCTGAGGCGGGGAGCCCCCATCCTCGCCGAGCTGGTGGGGGCCGCCTCCACGGCTGACGCCCACCACATAACCGCTCCCCATCCGGAGGGAGAAGGCGCCGAGCGAGCCATCCGGCTGGCCCTGGAGGACGCCGGCCTGTCTCCTGCCGACGTCGGGTACGTGAACGCCCACGGCACTGGGACCGACCTGAACGACCGAACCGAGGGTCTCGTCATCGCCCGGGTCTTCGAGGGTCGGCAGCCGGCGGTGTCCTCGATAAAGGGAACCACCGGTCACGGGTTGGGAGCGTCGGGGGCGATCGAGGCGGTGGCCACCGTGTTGGCCGTGCATCGGGGCGAGCTGCCACCCAACGTGGGCATGCGCCGTCAAGACCCCGAGATCCCCCTCGCCGACATCGTCACCCAACCCCGACCCTGGGATCCGCGCCCGGCCATCTCCAACTCGTTCGGTTTCGGGGGTCACAACACGGTGTTGGTGGTGGCCCCGCCGGAATGATCTCCCGAGGTCGATAGGATGCATCCCAGCGGGAGCTCGGTGCGACCGGGCTGAGAGGGGACCTCGGAGGTCCCGACCGTATGAACCTGATCCGGGTAATGCCGGCGAAGGGACATCGCAACCGGTCGCTCCCGCGGAAAGGAGCGACATGAGAGCAATCCGGGCGACCATCCTGGTCGTGGTCCTGGCGGCGTGCACGCCTGCGACCACCCCCACTACTACCACCGCCGCGCCCACCACCAGCACGGCACAGGGCGCCAGCACCACTGAGGCCGTCACCTCCACCACCCAGCTGCCTCCCGAGCGCCTCACCATCGTCTCCCACGACTCGTTCGCCGCCGGGGTGACCCCCGACACGTTCGCCGGGTTCACCGCCGAGACCGGCATCGAGGTCGAGGTGCTACCCGCCGGGGACACCGGGCTGTTGGTCAACCAGGCGATCCTCACCCGGGACGACCCGGTGGCCGACGTTCTCTTCGGGGTGGACGACACCTTCCTCTCCCGGGCCCTAGAAGCCGGCATCTTCCTCCCGTACCGCTCGCCCCTGCTCGACCGGGTTCCCGACCGGCTGAAGCTCGATCCCGAGAACCGGGTCACGCCGATCGACTACGGCGACGTGTGTTTGAACTACGACAAAGCCGCCTTCCAGACGGTGCCTCCCCCGGACGGTCTGGGCGACCTGGTGGAGCCCGAGTACCGGGGTCTCACCGTGGTGGAGAACCCGGCGACGTCGTCGCCCGGCCTGGCGTTCCTCCTCGCCACCATCGGGCTGTACGGACCCCCCGGCTGGCAGCAGTTCTGGCGGGACCTGGCAGCCAACGACGTGGAAGTGGTGCCCGACTGGGACACCGCCTACTACGGGGAGTTCACCCGCTATGGGGGCGACGATTCGATCGTGGTGTCGTACGCCTCTTCGCCCCCAGCCGAGGTGATCTTCTCGGATCCGCCGGTCGACGAAGCCCCCACCGGCGTCGTCACCGAGGGTTGCTACCGTCAGGTCGAATTCGCGGGGATCCTGGCCGGGACGGACCATCCCGAAGCCGCCGGCCGTCTCATCGACTTCATGCTCTCGGTGGAGTTCCAGGAGCAGATCCCCCTCACCTGGTTCGTGTTCCCCGCCAACCAGGACGCCGAGCTGCCGCCCGAGTTCGTCGAACACACGGTCCTTCCTCCCGATCCCGTCACCCTCGACCCGGCTGAGATCGACGCCAACCGGGAGAGGTGGATCGACGAGTGGACCTCGATCGTCCTCGGTTGAACCGGTGAGGAGACCGGCCGTCTGGGCGGTGGCGGCCCTGCCGGTGGTCTTCCTCGTCTACCTGTTCGTGTATCCGCTGGGGCGGATCCTGTGGATCTCGTTGTCCGACGGCGACGGGTTCCGTGAGCTGCTGTCCGACCCCCGGATCCGCACCGCGGTGTGGTTCACCGTCTGGCAGGCCGGGGTGTCCACCCTGCTTACGGTGGTCGCGGCGTTTCCCCTCACCGCGGTGGTGTCCAGGTTCCGGTTTCCGGGACGTGATCTGGTCAAGGCCTGGGTCACGGTGCCTTTCGTGCTTCCGACGGTGGTGGTGGGGACCGCTTTCCTGGCCCTGGGCGCGGAACGTTCGGTGGTCACCATCCTCGCCGCCCACGTTTTCTACAACCTGGCGGTGGTGGTGCGCACGCTCAGCGGGGTGTGGTCACGGATCGATCCGTCTCTGGTAGAGGCGGCTCGCAGTCTGGGGGCTTCCCGGACCCGGGCTTTCCTCGAGGTGACCCTGCCCCTCCTCCGCCCGGCCTTGGCAGCCGCGGCGTCCATCGTCTTCCTGTTCACCTTCACCTCCTTCGGGGTGGTCCTCATCCTGGGCGGCCTCAGATACAGGACCATCGAGGTGGAGATCTATCACCAAGCGGTGACCCTCCTCGATCTCTCTACCGCCGGGGCACTGGCTGTGATCCAGCTCGTGGGGGTGTCGGCGATCATGTTCATGTACAGCAGGTATCAGGAGACCCGGGCCGTCCGGTTCCGCCTGGTACCCGAGGCGGCCAGCCTGCGTCGGCCGGCGACACCCGGGCAGCGGGTGGTGGTGGCGGCGGTGGTGTCGACCACCCTGGCCGCGCAGACCCTGCCGCTGGTCGCCTTGCTCGCCCGCAGTCTGGAGGGTCGTGCGGCCGGATGGCGTTTCCTCCTCGACCCGGGACGACTCGCCATCCGACCGGGCGAAGCGATCCTCAACTCCCTTACGTTCGCGGCGGTCACCGCGTTGATCGCGACTGGGGTGGGTCTGGCCTCGGCCCACGTGATCACCCGCGACCCGGGGGCGCTGGGTCGAGCCTTCGATACCCTCCTCATGCTCCCATTGGGTACGTCGGCGGTCACCATCGGGTTCGGATTCCTCGTGGCGCTGGACTGGCCGGTGGACCTGCGCGGCACCGCAGCACTGGTTCCCCTGGCTCACGCGCTGGTGGCGGTTCCCTTCGTTGTGAGGGCCACCGTACCCGGCTTGCGGGCCATCAGGCCGGAGCTCAGGGAGGCAGCCGCGGTGCTGGGGGCTTCCCCACGTCGAGTCTGGAGGGAGATCGATCTGCCTCTGATCGCCCGGGCGGCGGCGGTCGGCTCCGGGTTCGCCGCGGCGGTGTCCCTCGGCGAGTTCGGAGCCACCTCGTTCATCGTGCGCCCCGACACCATCACGGTACCGACCCTCATCTTCCGCCTCCTGTCCCGTCCCGGCTCGGTTACCTTCGGTGGCGCGATGGCACTGGCGGTGGTGTTGATGTTGTTGACGGCCGGGGTGATCCTGGCCGTCGACCGGTTCCGGACGGGCGAGCTGGGGAGCTTCTGATGCTCGAGGTGCGAATGGTCACCAAGCGTTTCGGTGAGACCACGGCCCTGGATCGGGTCGAACTGACGGTGACCGACGGCGAGGTCATGGGGCTCCTGGGTCCCTCCGGATGCGGAAAGTCGACCCTGTTGAGGGTGATCGCCGGGTTGGAGACCCCCGACGAGGGTCGGATCTTCTGGGACGGCGAGGACATCACCCGAACGCCCCCTCATCTCCGCCGTTTCGGCCTGATGTTCCAGGGCTATGCCCTCTTCCCCCATCGGACGGTGGCGGAGAACGTGGCTTTCGGGCTCAGGATGAGGGGGCTCTCCCCCGCCGAGATCCGCCGTCGGGTGGACGAGGTCCTCTCCTGGGTGGGTATGGGAGGCATGGGCGATCGTGGCATAGAGGGCCTGTCGGGCGGGGAGCAGCAGCGGGTGGCGCTGGCCCGCACCCTGGCACCCCAACCCCGGCTGGTGATGCTCGACGAACCCTTGGGGGCTCTCGACCGTCTGCTTCGGGAGAGGCTCATAGTCGAGATCCGAGAGCTCCTCTCCCGGAATCGCACGACCGCCCTGTACGTCACCCACGATCACACCGAGGTGGCTGCGGTCGCCGACCGGGTGGCGGTCATGCGGGAGGGACGGATCGTCCAGGTGGGACGGTGGACCGACATCCGGTCGGAGCCCGCCGACCGCTGGGTGGCCGAGTTCGTGGGAGTGTGAGGTGGAGCTGGTGCTCGGGATGGTGGCCGCGGCCCTGGGTGGCGGTCTGGTGGGGGCCACCGTCGCCCTGATCTGGGTCAGACGGAGGAAAAACCGCCGGGTCGAACGGGTCCTGGCGGATCTTGCTCACGAGCTGAGGACACCCCTCACCGGACTGCGAGGCAACCTGGAGCTGCTGGCCACTCACGAGCTCCCCGCCGACCTTCGCCGGGAGCTGATCGCTGCGGCGCTCGACGAGGAACACGAAATCGAGACCCTGGTGGAGTCGATGGTCGACGAGGAGCCGCTCTCGTATGTGGATCTGGCGGGTCTGGCCAGGGAGGTGGCGGCCCGGTTCAGGGGCCGGACACATAGGGCGGTCGTGGTGATCGTCTTGGGCGAGCCCACCACCGTGGAGGCTCGGAGGCGGGAAATCGAACGGGCCTTGTCGAACCTGGTGACCAACGCACTGAAGTGGGGGCCACCTGACCGGCCGGTCGAGGTGGTGGTGTGGGGGACTTCGATCTCGGTCCGGGACCACGGTCCGGGGATTCCGCCCGAGGACCTGGGGCGGATCTTCGAACGGAGCTACCGGTCGCCGGCCCGGTCCCAGGTTCCGGGCACCGGTCTGGGCCTGGCCATCGTCGCCGACGTGGTGCGGCGCCATGGCGGCACGACCTTTGCCCGGAACCTGGCAGAGGGCGGCGCCGAGGTGGGGTTCACCCTCCCGGGCTGATCCGCCTCACCGTCCCCGATGATGCCGGAAGAGACGGCGGAACTCCGCGACGGTGATCTCGTCGTCGGACAGTTCCTCCAGCACCTGCCGTGCACGGGAGTCTTCGGGGAGTTGGGCGATCTCGTCTTGGGTGATCACGCCGTCCGACAGGAACTCCTGGATCTGTTCACGCAACGCCTGCCTTTCAGCGCGGATCTCTTCCTTCTTGGCGGCCACCGCGTCCAACACCGCCTCGGCCTGGCTCTCGTCGAGCACCCCGTCGGAGACCAGCTCGTCGAGCACTTCGGCGAGGATCCCGAACCGGGGGCCCTCCGGGGCTTCCGATCCGGCGTCTTCGTCGGTCTGCGCTACTGCCACCAGGGCTCCTCCTGCGACCAGAACCGCCGCGAATCCGGCGATCAGGAGCTTCTTCATGCGTGTGCCTCCTTTCTCGGCTCACTCCAATCATCAGAGGCGACTGTTCGAAAAGGGTAAAGAGACGTCAAGAAGCCGGCGAAAACCGGGCCGCCTTCTCCCGAAAGAGCTCCGGCGGACGACGAGGCCGGCCCTCCAGGTCGGTGAAAGCGGCTGTTACCGAAAGCTCGACCAGCAGCTCCTCTCCCCTGCGGGCAATCTGCTCCCAGCGGCTGGTGGCCCGCCTCACCTCGGCGACCACGGTGGTGACTTCGATCCGGTCGCCCAGGCGGGCGGGAGCGTGGAATCGGGCGGCGAGGTCGACCAGGACGATCTGGAAGCCCATGGCCAGCATCTCGTTCATGCCCAGTCCCATCTCCTCGAGCAGCTCGATCCGGGCGGACTCGAAGTAGGAGAGGAAGCGGGCGTGGTTGACGTGGTTGTAGGGGTCCAGGTCGGAGAAACGGACGACGAGACCGGTGGTGTGGGCCACGGCGGGCAACCCTAGCCGGGCTGGCTACCCTCGACCCACCATGCGTGCTTGGCGGCTCCACGACACCGACGGCCCCGACTCCTACCGGCTGGACGAGATCCCCGACCCCGAGCCGGGACCCGGCGAGGTCAGGATCGCGATGCGGATATCGGCCCTCAACCATTTGGATCTGTGGATGTCCAAGGGTCTGCCCCGTCCCGAGCACCTACCCCACATCACCGGAGCCGACGGAGCCGGGGTGATCGACGCGGTGGGGGAGGGGGTCGATCCGAGTCGGGTCGGCGAGGAGGTGATCATCAATCCCTCGACCTCCTGCGGAACCTGTCCGCAGTGCCTGGCAGGCGAGATCGTGTTCTGTCGACGGTTCGGCATCCTTGGAGAGCACAGCCCCGGCACCCTGGCCGAGAGAACCGTCGTTCCGGCGGTGAACGCCGTCCCCAAGCCTCCGCATCTCGATTGGGAGACCGCCGGGTCGTTCGGTCTGGCCACCGGCACCGCGTACCGGATGCTCCGACGGGCCCGCCTACGGGCCGGCGAGGTGCTGCTGGTGGTGGGGGTGGGAGGGGGGGTTTCCAGCGCCGCCGCTCTCCTCGGTCGGGCCATGGGCGCCCGGGTGTTCGTCACCTCCCGAAGGGACGACAAGATCGCCTGGGCGGTGGAGCGTGGCGCCGAAGGGGGTTTCGCCTCCGACTCGGAATTCTCCAAGGAGCTGAAGGCGAAGGCGGGAAGGGGGGCCGACGTGGTGGTGGAGAACGTCGGGCCCGCCACCTGGGATCAGAGCCTCCGCAGCCTGGCCCCCGGCGGCCGGGTGGTGGTGTGTGGCTCGACCTCGGGCACCAAAGTCGAGCTGAGCATGCCGGTGCTGTTCTTCAAGCAGCTCGAGGTGATCGGATCGACCATGTTCACCCACGGCGAGTTCAACGAGGTACTCGACCTGGTGGCCCGGGGCGTGGTCGATCCCCCGGTCACGACCTTCCCCTTCGACCGTCTGCCCGAGGCGCTGGCGTTGCTGGAGGCAGGGGACCAGCTGGGGAAGGTCGCCCTGACCCACGCCTGACCCCCTCGGCCTATACTGCCTGATCGCCATCGACGTTCCGTCGGTCGCACGCCAAACCCGGGGGCGTGGTGAAGTCTGGAGTTCACGCCGGCCTGTCAAGCCGGAGGTCGCGGGTTCAAATCCCGTCGTCCCCGCCGGATCCCTCGGCTCCGGTCGTCGCCGGGGCGGGGAGGCCAGGTAGCTCAGTTGGCAGAGCGTCGGTCTGAAAAACCGAAGGTCGGCAGTTCGATTCTGCCCCTGGCCACCCGATCAACGATCGACCTAGATGGACCACACGGTCCATCTAGCACTCCGACTTCGTCTCGGATTCACTTGGATTACTTGGGGTGCCGTCGTTGCACAGGCCGACGGCCCGGGAACCCACCGGCCGGCGTCCGGGGGCTCATGAGACAAAGCAGCTGGTCCGCGTTCACATCCCCTCGGCTGGAGCGCAGCCTCTCTGACGTCTACAGCCGCTCATTTCACCCCCTCCAGGAACGACACGACGTCGGAGGTGAACCGCTCCGGATGCTCCAGGTGGGGTGAGTGACCGCAGTCGGGATAGAGCTCCTCCTGGTATTCCCCGTACTCGTCTAGGACCGCTCGCATCTGGGAGATCATCGGCTGCGGGGGATACACCTCGGCGCCCGGCCAGTCCGGGACTGCTCCGATCTGACCCAAGTAGCCGAAGTCGAACAGGGAGGTGTCGGACACGATCTGGTCGTCGGCGCCCCGTATCCACAGGATGGGCGGTCGCCGATCGAGCCGGGCAATGCCCGACAGATCGCAGAAACGGGGTGATATGGCGTTGTTCATACCCCGGCTTCCCGGCGCCACCCCCGGCCAATTCTCAGAAGGTGCGACGTCGCCCGGATACACGTCCTCACCCACCCGGGTCTGCAACATGGCGGTGAGATATCGTTCCTCGGCGTCGGGATGGAACTCGAAGGGGGGCTTCACGTAGAACGTCCGCAACACGTTGCGGGGAGATACGGGGCTCTCATCGCTGCGGTCGCCGTTCGCCAACCGGCGGACGAACTCCGGATTGGCGGTCCCCCCGCCCGAGCCGGCGAAATCGGGCCATACCGGCTCCCCGTCGAGTCCCTTCGTCCCACCGAATCCGAAGGGCGACATGGGCGCCTCGAGAACCAGGGAGCGGACCCGGTCCGGGTGGTCGAGTAGGAACTGTAGAACGACACCCGACCCCACCGACCAACCCAGGAGGTCGATCGGGCCATCGACACCCAGCGTGGCGAGCAGAGCAAAGAGGTCGTCGGAAAAATCACGCAGACCACGGGCCGCGTCGATCGGTTTCCGCTCCGATCCTCCATATCCCCGCATGTCCGGCGTCAAACACCAGCGAACCTCGGACAGCTCGGCTATCAGCGAATCGAAGAACTCGCCCGAGGACACGTTGCCGTGAACCAGCACGAGAGGTGGACCACCCTCTTCGCCCGCCCGGCGGACGAAAAGGTCGAGGCGCCCAGTAGATACCAGATTGCTCATCATGATCTCCATTCTTCGGAGGCCGCCCCCCAACGCAGACAGACGGCAGCCCATGTGTAACCGGTCCCCGCGGCCAGCAACAGCACCAGATCGCCGTCGCTGAGCCGTCCTTGTCGAATTGCCCGATCGAGTCCTAGCAGGGGATCTACTCCCGACATGTGGCCTGTGTCATCCAGGTACACCGCCCTCTCCTCGGGCAGACCCAGCTCCGACAGGAGCGCCCGGTGCATCGACCTCTTCATGTGAATGCCGCACAACAGGGCGACCTGGCTTCGGTCGGCGTCCGATCGATGGAGGGCACCGTCGGCTGCCGCGACGAAGTTGGGAAGCGATACCGGGTCGAGGCGCGCCTTCATAGATCCCGGATCCTCGACGTCGAGAAAGTGGCGACGGCCGTCGACCGTGGAGTGGCTGGCCGGTTCGACCGATCCCCCCGCGGGCACCTTGACGTCCATGGAAAAGGAGCCGTCGGTGATCATATGGGCACCCAGAACCAGGTTCTCATTGGCACCCCCCTCTACCAGGGCGGCCACCGCTCCGTCGCCGAAGTTGAACATGAAACGCGCACGTGGATTCCCATAGTCGAGGAGCTGGGATTCCTTGCAGGCCGCCACGAGCAACACCCGCCTCAGCTCCGACTCGGCCCTGAGGATGTCCCGGGCGACCCTCAGCGCCACCGGGGTGCCACAGGACACGTAATCCAGCTCCAAGGCGAACGCCCGTCGAGCCCCCAGCCGGTGAGCGATATGGGGAGCAGCCTGCCAAACCTGGTAGTCCTTCCAGGTCGATCCGAAATACACGACAGCATCCAGCTCGAGGGGGTCGGTGCCCGTTTCGGCCAGCAGTTTCTCGGCCGCGGCGACCGACATGTCGGAAACGTGCTCATCGGGCGCCGCGATGTGTTTGCCCTTGAGACCGAACCGGTCGACCAGGACGTCTTCGGGGATACCGGACAGACGAGCGAGATCGGAAGCCGGCATCCACTTCTCCGGCAGGTACGACGCGACTCCGGTGACTCCCACCGGCCTCATTCGGCGGTTCCCAGTCCGCGCGCGATGAAACGCGACAGCTCATCGAGTACGTGGTCGGGGACTCGGTCCGCCCCTGCCCAAAGGATCCATCGCATCCCCACCAACTCCCCTATCCCCATCAGTGCATAGGCGAGAACCTCGGGGTCGCCCCTGGCGATCTCCCCTCGGTCCATGGCGATACGCAGAGCCTCGACGTATCCCGCCGCGATCTTCTCGTAGTGACGATGGAGCGCGGGGGGTGAGGCGAACTCGGCCTGCCGGATGATCCTGTACAGGGCGGGATGCTCGGCAGTGAACCGGAAGAAGGCTTCGAACCCGTATCTCTCGGCTTCTGCTCGGGTCCTACCCCGGGCGGCCCCTTCGCTCATCGCCCGCCTCACCCGCCGATTGAGGTCGTCGACCAGTTCCTCGAAGATCGCCTCCTTGGAAGGGAAGTACCGGTAGAAGGTCCCCTGGGCTACACCGGCCGCCTCCGTGATCTTCACGATCGAAGCATCCTCCCACCCGTATTCGCCGAACACCCGCTCGGCCGCCTCCAGGAGGCGGCGGCGTGTACGCTCACCCTTGCTCGACAACGCCCGACCGTCGGCCGCCCTGGGAGGAGCCGGTTCCTCGATCCGCCATCCGCTGGGCGTTTCGGTGTGTGTCATTGTTCTCCCTTCCTGAATTGGGCGGCCAGTTCCCGCTTCAGCACCTTGTTGACACCCGAGCGGGGCAGGGCCTCCACGAACCGCAGGTGCTTGGGCACCTTGTATGAGGCGAGACGCTGCCGGCAGAACGCGATTAGACCGTCTGGATCCTCGGGAACCCCGGGCTTGAGCACCACGAAGGCGGCTCCCACCTCCCCCCAGCGCTCGTCTGGAACCCCCACCACCGCCGCCTCCACCACGTCGGGATGATCGTGCAGAACCGACTCCACCTCGGCGGGATAGACGTTTTCCCCGCCCGATATGAACATGTCTTTGACCCGATCACGGATACGGTAGAAGCCCTCGTCGTCCCGCTCTGCGATGTCGCCGGTGTGAAGCCACCCACCGGCCAGGGCTTCGGCCGTGGCCTCCGGGTTGCGCCAGTATCCCGAAAAGACGTTGGGTCCTCGCACCAATAGCTCACCCACCCCGGGCCCTTCGATCATCCGTCCCGATCTCAGGTCGCGCAGGGCCACCTCTACGTGGGGATAGGGCTTCCCGGCGTACCCGATCTTCCGGGTTATGTCCTCGGGGGGCAGCCCGAGCACGTTGGGGGCTGCTTCGGTGAGCCCGTAACCCTGGACGAGCTGGACCCCCCTTTCATGCCAGACACGAATGAGGCCTTCCGGCATCGGGGCGCCGCCCACCACGGCCAACCTCAGGCTCGACAGGTCGGTACGGCCGAACTCGGGGCGTTCGGACATGAACAGGTAGGTGGCGGGCACACCCATCATGGTGGTGATGCGCTTCTCTTCGATGATGCGCAGCGCTCGCGCCGGGTCGAAGCTGCGTTCCAGAAAGACCGTGGCGCCCTTCCACCAGGCGAGTAGGGGTTGGACGTTCCAGCCCCCTATGTGGAACTGGGGCAACACCTGGAGCACCCGATCGAAGGTGGTGACGTCGATCAGTCTGTCGAGCGAGAGGTTGGTCCAGAAGGTGTTGGCGTGGGACAACAGCGCCCCCTTGGGACGCCCGGTGGTGCCCGACGTGTAGATGAGAAAGAGGGCATCGTCGTCCTCCGGCCCGTCGCCCCGCCACTCGGAGGAGCCGAAGGGCCGATCGAGCGGCCGAACCCGGAGGTGTCCGCCCACCCGCGCCACCGCCTCCTCCGCCTGGCTCATTCGCCCTGCCTCCACCAGCAGCAGCCCGGCTGCTGCATCGTTCAGTTGATACGCCAACTCGGAGGCGGTGAGCCGCCAGTTCAGGGGAACGACGATCAAGCCCACCTTGGCGCAGGCGAACACCACGACCACGTATTCGGGTCGATTCTCCGACAGCACCGCAACCCGGTCACCCGGGGCCAGTCCGAGGTCGACCATCTCGGCCGCCAACCCTCGAGCCGCCGCCTCCAACTCGGCGTATGTGATCGACTCGCCTTCGAATTCGATGGCGATCCTCCCCGGCGTCACCTCCGCCCGGTCGGAAAGCCAGCGTCCAATGGTCATGTCTTTCACTTCGTCTCCCCGAAGAAGCGGATGACGGCAGCCTCGACATCATCGGGTTGCTCCCAGAAACACAGGTGCCCGGCTCCCTCCAAGATGACCAAGCGAGCGTCGGGCAAGGCCTCCGCCAACAACGAGGCGTTCCGCACGTCGACGACCCGGTCGGCGGATCCATGGATGACGAGGGCCGGAACGTCGATGTCGGCCAATCGCTCGGCGATGTCGAAACCGGCGGCCGCCGCGGCCTGGGCCTGCCAACCCCTCGGGTCGGGTGGGTTGGCGAGACGAAGCCGATAGATCTCGTCGACCAGGCGGGGATTCCGGGTTTCCCCCAAGGCGTTCTCCACGAACCGGCGCAAGGCGACCTCGGGATCCAAGCTGGGAGCCTCCTCCATCAGACGAACCGTCCCCGAAGGCATGGGGTACGACCTAGTCCCTCCCGGTGTGGTTCCCACCAAGACCAACCGGTCGACTCGGTCCCGGTACCGCCAAGCCAGCTCCATCGCCACCATTCCGCCCAAACTGGCACCGAGCACCAACGCCGAACGCACCTCGGCGGCATCGAGGACGGCGACGGCGTCCTCGGCCATGTCCCCCACCGTGTAGGGGCCGGGCGGAACGTCGGACTCCCCGATCCCCCGATTGTCGAAGGAGACCACCCGAAAACGCTCCGCCAGTCGATCCCCGAACGGGCCCCACCCCCACCGTCCGTAGCCCAAGCCGTGGATCAACAGGACCGGACTGCCCGATCCCTGATCGGACCAGGCGATCCGCACGTCACGGTTCCGGGCGAGTTCGGTGCGTGTCATGAGCGTCTGAGCCTCCCCACCAGACGATCGAAGAGCGTCACCAGGCCCCCGGGTAGGAACAGCACCAGCAGCACGAACACCACCCCGAGGACGAAGAGCGGCTCAGACAGAGGGCCTGCCAGCCAATGCGGCAGCGACGCCACCACGTGGGAGGTGGCCACCACGGAAAGCCGCAGGGTAAGTATGCCGTAGACGAAGCCGCCGATGGCCGCGCCCCACAGCCTCCCCGGTCCTCCCAACACCACCATCACGAGCAACGCCAGGGTGAAATCGGCAGTGGTCACTCCGGCTGTCGCCCCTCGTACCAACAAGAGATGGATGGCTCCCGCACCAGCCGCCAAGCCCGAAGCCAGGACGAAGGCGGCCAGCTTGAAGACGAAAGGCCGGAGACCCAGCAGCTCGACCCGGGCTTCGTTCTCTCTGATCGCCTCCCAGACCCTCCCCGCCCGTGAGGTCGTCGCCCTTCGAGCCACCAGAAAGGTCCCCACCAGGAACGAGAGGGCCAGCCAATAGATGTTGCGCACATTCGCCACCCCTCGAAAGGCCTCCGGTACGTGCTCCACCGCCAGGGGAAGACCCTCCTCCCCTCCGAAGAGCCTGAACGGATCCGTGAGCACGAGGATCGAAAAGGACTCGGCGAAGGCCAGCGTCACCATGGCGAAAGCGATCCCCCCGGTACGTAGGGCGACGCTCCCCAGAACCACGGACACGGCCACGACCCCAACCAGGGTGACGACTGCGGCGGGAAGGTAATCCATGCCGGACCGGAGCATCAGGAGATTGGTGCCGTACACGCCGAGGGCGAAGGGAAGCGCGTGGCCGAACGACAGCAGCCCGGTGTAGCCGAACAGCACATCGTAGGAGACCGCCAACGCGGCGAACACCAACCCGATGCCGACCACCTGGATGGTCCCCGGCGACGAGAGGGGGCCGTTGAAGATCCCCGGGATCGTGAGGTCGAGGGTGGGCAGTAGGGCGAGTAGCCCGGCCAACCCCACGAAGACCGCGACGGTTCGGTCCGTACCTGCGTTCGCCCGGAGTCTCAAGGCGCGACCTTTCCCAACAGGCCCTGAGGACGGATCATCAGCACCAGCGCGAGCAGGAACACCACCGCCACATCACCCAGCCCGGTCGCGGCATAGAAGTTCACGTACTGCTGGGTCAGTGCCACCAGAAGCGCTCCCAGAGCCGTACCGGCCACCGATCCCATCCCCCCGATCACCACCACTATGAACGCGAAAACGAGCTGATTGGTACCCAGGGCCGGGCTGATGCCGTTGAAGAACACCGCACCCAGGGTGCCTCCGATCGCGGCCAGCATTCCCCCTACTGCGAACACCAGTGTGAAACTCCTCTCGACGTCGATTCCCAGGGCCCGGACCATGTTCGGGTTCTCCACCCCGGCCCGAATGACCAGACCGTGGCGGGTGCGATCGAGAAACAGCAAGAGCCCACCGAAGGAAGCGAGGGCGACCAAGAGGATGAGCAGACGACTGTTGGGAATCCGGGCCCCCAAGACGTGGGTGACCTCGCCGAACCATCGGGGTTGGTCGAGTACCAGGGGGTCGTATCCCCACAGGCCTCCAAACAGTGCCACCAACGCCAGGCCGAGACCCACGGTGAGCAGCACCTGGTCGACCAAACGCCCGTAGAGGCGTCTGATCAGAGCACGCTCCATCACCCCACCGGCTCCGAATCCCACCGCAGCCGCGACCAGCAAGGCGATCACGAACCTGAGGCCGGGGTCGTGCACCACCGACAGCCGATCCATCACCAACCAGGCGGTGTAGCCCCCCAAGCCGAACAACGCCCCGTGAGCCAGGTTGAGCACGTGCATCAGACCGAAGATCAGCGAAAGACCGGAGGCCAACAGGAAATACAGACCGGCCAACCCGAGCCCGGTGACCGTGATGAGTATGAACGTGGTCACGTTGGCCTCCTTCCGCTCATCGGATGGACACCCCGAGCAACCTGCCCGCCAGGTCCGAGTCGGCCACCAACTGCCTCATCGGTCCGCTGAACACCACCCTCCCCTCGTCTAGCACCACGGCCTGTTCCGCAACTTCCGCCGCCACACCCAGGTTCTGCTCCACCAGAACCACCGTGGTCTCTCCCACGGCCTTGGACAGGGCCTCGATGAGGTTCTCGACCACGATGGGCGCCAATCCCTTGGTCGGCTCGTCGATGAGCAGGAGGCGGTTGGGGTTGAGAAGCGCCCGAGCCAGACTGAGCATCTGTTGTTGTCCCCCTGAGAGGGTTCCGGCCGTCTGGCGTCTCCGAAGGGCGAGGTCGGGAAACAGCTCGAACACCAGGTGGTACCTGGGTTTTTCGCCTTGGCGTTCGGCGAGCCGGAGGTTCTCCTCGACGGTAAGACCCGAGAAGACCTCCCGGTCTTCGGGGACGTACCCGATACCCAGCCGGGCGATCATGTGGGTCGGCAGCCCGATCAAGTCCGTTCCGGCGAACGAGACTCTTCCGCCGGCCGGCAGCAGACCGAGGGTGGCGAGCAGGGTGGTGGTCTTACCCACTCCGTTGCGACCGAGGAGCGCAGTTACCCGACCGGTCGGCACCGTGAAGCTCACCCCGTGCAAGACGTGGGCTTCGCCTCTCCACACGTTCAGATCCTCGTACACCAGCAACGGTTCCGAAGGGTCGGGGAGGGTCATGCTCATCGTCATCCACCCAGATAGGCGCTCCGGACACGGGGGTCGACCATCACCGCTTCGGGCCGGTCGCAGGTCAGCAGCCTGCCCTGGTCGAGCACGGCGATCCTCTCCGAAACATCGACCACGAATTCGATTCGATGCTCGATCATGACCACCGTCTTGCCCGACCCGTGTAGGTCCCGGATCACCCCGATCAGGCCCTCCGTCTCCTCGGCGCCGACACCGGCGGTGGGCTCGTCGAGCAGGAGAACTGCGGGATCCCGGGCCATCACCACCGCGATCTCGAGTTTCCGCTTGTCCCCATGGGACAGATCGGACACCACCCTGTCGGCGTGCTCGCCCAGGCCGACCCGTTCGAGCACCCCGATGCCGATTCTCGTCGCCGGTTCGCCGTCTCTCACCCGGCGCCACAGGTCGAGACTTCCGCCCAGGCCAGCCTGGGCCGCCAGCCGAACGTTCTCCTTAACGGTCAGAGAGGGGAAGAGGCTGGAGGTCTGGAAGGTACGTCCCAGCCCGCGCTTGACCCGTTCCGAGGGGCGCAAACGGGTGACATCCTCACCGAACAACTCGATGGAACCGGCGGTCGGGATATGCACCCCGGAGATGAGGTTGATCAGGCTGGTCTTGCCGGCGCCGTTGGGCCCGATTATGGATACGAACTCGCCCACTCCCACTTCGAGGTCGACGCCCTCTACGATCGTCAGTCCGCCTATTCGCCAGCCGAGACCGGTGACCCTCACCGCCGGAGGGCCACCGGTTCGACTTCTCTGACTATCGGACATCAGGGGGTGGGTGGTGCCGTTTCCTCCGGTGCCAGTGTGGAAAGCAGCTCTGCACTGGTGCCGTCGGGTGACAGCCGAGCGGTGAACATCGGCTGGAGCATTGCATGGTCCGTTTCCCGAATCGTCTGGGTTCCCTTGGGCGCATCGAACGTCCACCCCTCCAGAGCAGCGATCATGCCCTCGACGTCGTCGGGTCCCGCATCACCCACCGCTTTCACGATCATCTGAGCAGCCACGAAGCCGTCGGGTGTGAACAGATCGGCCACTGCCGCGTTCTCCACCAAGTAGGCGTTCACGGGATTGTCGGCCGCCTCGGCGAAGTAGTGGGACAGGAACCGTATGTTCTCGCCCGCCGGACCATAGAGCGGCCAGGTCACTCGATCCGCCAGACCCGTGGTGACGGTGGTGACGTCGAACACGCCCTGCTGGTTGAGAGCCTGCCACATGGCTCCTGCGGTCTCTCCCGCCCAGGCCACGAATACCAGGTCGGGAGCGGCGTCGATGATCTGCTGGGCGAAGGGTGTGAACTCGCTGGCGTTGAGAGGCACCAGCAAAGACTCCACGGTAAAGCCTCTCGTCCCTAGGACCGCCTCCACAGCGGCGACGTTGGCTGCACCGAACTCGGTGTCCTGGGCGAACACCAGCACGGTCCCCGAGTCACCATCGATCAGCGAAGCGGCTGTCGCGACATCTTGGAATGACTGCCTTCCCGAGCGGAAGGTGTTCTCGTTGATTCCGGTTATCGCATCGGTGGCCGCCGGGCCGGAGATGTAGAGAACCCCATTCTCCTCGGCGAACGGAGCGAGCTGCACCGCGACACCCGACGAGACAGTTCCGGCGATGATCCTCACGCCTCGACCAACCAGATCGGTGGCATGGGTGATGGCCTGTTGAGGGTCGCCCCCATCGTCCAGGATCTCGAACTGGATGGGCCGGCCGTTCACCGCTCCAGTTCCGTCGGTGGCGTAGGCCAAGCCCACACGAAGACCTTCCAGGTACTGCTCCCCGTAGCCGCCCAAGAAACCCGAGGTACTGGTGATGATCCCAACGGTGATGGGCTCCCCGGCGGGCGAGGCCGTGGTCTCTCCACTGGGAGCGGTGGTGCCAGGAACGCTGCTCGTGGTGGTCGTCTCCGGCGCCGTATTGTCGGTGGTGCCGGTTCCTCCGCAGGAGGCCAGGACGAGAGCCACCAACCCCGGCAACCAGAACAGGTTGCGCTTCATGACGATCTCCTCCTCGATGTGTGCACGACCCCCGAACAGGAGGCCGGCCCCGTTTTTAATGACAGATGAATCACCTGTCAACTATTTCCTTGGCGGGCTCTTCTCGGCCAAATCCTCCAGCGGAGATGCCGAGTAGTAGAAAGGCGGACGCGGCCACGATGGACATACGCCTGCTCGGACTTCTCGAGGTACCCCGCCCCGAGCTGCAAACGCTCCATCGTGTCGCGCAGGACATCCGAACCGTTACCCGGATCCACCGATGCGGTCCCCCTCGGACTCGGATGCCAGCAGCGGTGTAGGAACACCCGGCGCCTCGATGTTCCCAGCGCGGCAGGCCCCGTCCTCCGGGTCACCCGTTCGAGCGAACTACCCGACTGGGCCGCCCGGGTTCAGCTCAGCGCCCAACCGCGCTCGGTTTCGTGGGCTGCTTGAGGATCAGCCAAGTCGCCCAGATCCAGGACCCGGCGAGAGCGACCCTCACCCACGGGCTTTCGATCAGGTAGGCGGACAGCCCTATCGACAGGCTGATGGCCACCATGGCGGTGGTCTTCATCCGCCGGGTGAACCCCCGACCGTCCCTCCAATCCCGGATGATCGGACCCAACACCCGGTGTTGGGTGAGCCATCGGTCGAAACGCTCCGAGGACCGGGCGAAGAAGTAGCCGGCCACGATGGTGGTGATGGTCGTAGGAACCCCGGGCAGGAAGACGCCCACCAGAGCGATACCGAGGAACAGCAGGCCCAGGGCCAGATAGATGCCTCTGGTGATACGGCGGGCCACCATGCCGCCCGACGCTACCCACCGGTTTTCCAACGCCAAGTCGACACCCGGCCGACTGGCAATGTTTTACGCCTGATTTACCCTTCCACCGATTTCATTCCCCCCCAAAGAAGCAGGAGGACGAACGAAGTGCGCAGAACCATCGGTCTGCTTTTCGCGCTCATGATCTTCTATCCCTTGCCCGCCCTGGCTCAGGTGGAGGGACAGGTCGGTCTCGAGGTCCTCTACCCGGGCGTGGTGGTGGAACCGGGGGATCAGGCCACCTTCGACCTGGAGGCGACCAGCACCACCCCCCGCCAGCTCGAGCTGAGGGTGGACGGGCTGCCGGAGGGATGGACCGCCACCTTCCGGGGAGGCGGCTCCGACATCAGCCGGGTCACGGCCGACTCCGACCCGACTTCCTTCGACCTGAACGTCGACGTTCCGGCCGACGCCGCCGAGGGTTCCTACCGGTTCCGGGTGGTTGCTTCCGACGTCGGAGCCGACCTGGCGGCCTCCGTCGACCTGGAGATCGTGGTCCGGGCCGGAGCCGGCGGCGAGGTGGTCCTCACCCCCGACTTCCCTGGGCTCAGGGGCCCGGCCGACGCGACCTTCACCTTCCGGGTGGAGGTTCGTAACGACACTCCTCAGGAGGTGCAGCTCGAACTGGACGCTTCCGGGCCGGAAGGATGGCGGGTGACGGCCCGCCCCACCACCGAGGAGCAGGCCGCGACCATAACCGTGGACGCCGGTGGCACCCAGCGGGTCAACGTCGAGGCCCGGCCACCCGTCAACGCGGAGGCCGGCAACTACGAGGTCGTGTTCCGGGTTCGGGGAGACGGAATCGAGGAGGAACTGCCTCTCACCGTCCAGATCATCGGCGACGTCGCCCTGGAGCTGACCACCCCGGACCAGCGCCTCAACACCACCGTGACCGCCGGCCAACCCAGCCAGTTCACCCTCGTGGTGTTCAACACCGGAACGGCGTTGCTCCAGGGTGTGGAGCTCAGCGCGACCCCGCCCAGGAACTGGGAGGTGACTTTCGAACCGGAGGTGATACCGGAGATCGCCCCCGGCCAGTCGGCCAACGTCACAGCCACCATCACCCCCGCCTCGGACGCGATCGCCGGCGACTATCGGATCACGTTCCGGGCCTCGGTCGATCAGGCCGAAGACTCGGTGGAGGTCCGGGCCACGGTCAACCCGTCGGCGGTTTGGGGTCTGGTGGGTGTGGCGGTGATCGCCCTCACCCTGGGCGGCCTGGGATGGGTCTTCCGTACCTACGGACGGAGGTGAGGATGGCCGAACCCACCGTCGTTGCTTCGGGCCTCACCAAACGCTACGGAGACCGGGCGGTGGTCGACCACCTCGACCTGGAGCTCCACCCCGGCGAGATCTTCGGTCTGCTCGGCCCCAACGGCGCCGGCAAGACCACCACGATCCTGATGCTGCTGGGCCTCATCGAACCCAGCGCCGGGAGCATGCGGGTGCTGGGGCTCGATCCCACCCGGCACCCCCTGGAGGTGAAGAGACGGGTCGGTTACCTCCCCGACTCGGTGGGTTTCTACGACCAGATGACGGGAAGGGAGAACCTTCGGTTCACCGCCCGGCTGAACGGCCTCCCACCCGCCGAAGCCGAGGAAACGATCGACCGTCTACTCCGCGAGGTGGGCCTGGCCGACGCGGCCGACCGGCCCACCGGCACCTACTCCAGAGGCATGCTCCAGCGCCTGGGGATCGCCGACGCCCTGGTCAAGGACCCCCGTGTCCTGATCCTCGACGAGCCCACCACCGCCATCGACCCGGAAGGCGTCGCCGAGATGCTGGCTCTGATCAGGAAGCTGGCCGACGAGCGGGGAGTCACCGTGCTGCTGTCTTCACACCTGCTCCACCAGGTGCAGGCGATCTGCGACAGAGTGGCCATCTTCGTCGAGGGCAAGGTGGTCGCGATGGGAGCACCCCACGAACTGGCAGCCCAAGGCTCGGGCCCCGAAGTCATGGAGGTCGGAGTCGACGCCGAATCCGACCTGGAGGAGCTCCTCGCTCCCGTCGACTACGTCCGGGAGGTGCGACGAGGGCGGCTACCCGGCCTGTGGATCGTGACCGTGGAACGAGGCCGGGTCTCGGATCTGGTGGCACTGCTGGTCGGCAAGGGTGTCCGCCTGTCGTCTCTTCGACGGGTGACCGACGACCTCGAGGTGGTGTACCGACGCTATTTCCATCCGGAGGTGGCTCATGCTTGACACCGCGGCTCCGACCGTCCCGGCCGGCACCGGCTGGAAGGTGGTGGCTCGCAAGGAGCTGGCCGACCACCTGCTGTCGGCTCGTTTCGTGGTGCTCATCGGGGTCTTGGCGGTCTCGGCGGCAGCCGCCGTGTTCGCCGCATCGGGAGGCATCCGCGAGGTTGCACCCGACGCCACCGGCATCCCGGCGCTGTTCCTCAAGCTGTTCACCGTCACCACCGATCCCGTCCCCTTCCCCTTCGTCACCTTCGTCGGCTTCCTCGCTCCTCTGCTGGGGATCATGTTCGGGTTCGACGCGATCAACGGTGAACGGGCCCAAGGCACTCTTCCCCGGCTCTTGTCCCAGCCGATCCACCGGGACGAGGTGATCATCGGGAAGTTCGTGGCGGGCCTGGCGGTGATCGGGGTGATGCTCGGGGCCCTCACCGCCTTCGTGTCGGGGCTGGGGATCTTCCGTCTAGGCCTGGTTCCCGAACCCACCGAGGTGGCTCGACTGGCGGTGTGGGTGGTGTTCACGGTGGTCTACGTGGGGTTCTGGCTGGCGCTGGCCACCTCGGTGTCGGTGCTGGTGCCCCGGGCGGCGACGTCGGCGCTGGTCACGGTGGGCATCTGGCTGGTTCTCTCCCTGTTCGGAGGGTTCATCTTCAGGGCGGTGGGGAGCTTCATCGGTGGGGACGACCCGACCGCAGCGCTACGAGCCGAGCTGGCGGTGTCCCGAATCTCACCCCTGACCCTGTATTCGGAGGCCTCCAGCGCACTGCTCGACCCTTCGGTGAGGGCTACCGGCCTGGTCTCCCTGGAGCAGATCGATCGGGCCATGGTGTCCAACCTCACCCTCAGCCAGAGCCTGCTGGTCGTTTGGCCGCAGATCGTCGCCCTGGTGGCCCTCACCGCGATCGTCTTCGCGGCGGCGTTCGTGTCGTTCATGCGCCAGGACGTTCGGGCCTGACCCCGTTAGCCGGGCGGCCCGGCCAGAATCGGGTCCATGGACGTCTCGGTCGACCAAGGACCCGACCCCCAACCCCGGTCGGGTCGGGTCGTCGGCGCCCTGGTGGCGCTGGTCGCGGCGGGGATCCTGGTCGTGGCCGGGTCTGGGACTCCGGAAGAGGTCACGGAGGATCCCTCGGAGTCCTTGCCGCCCCCTCCTTCCGGTCCGACGACCCGCCCGGGCGAGCGGTTGGGGTCGCTGGTGCCCGGACTGACCGGAACGGTGGTCGTATCGGTGACCGATCCGGGAGGCGGACTCCAGTTGCTGCGATGGTCGGCTGCCGAGCCCTCACCCACGGTCACCGACCTGCCGCCGGGGACGCTGACCTCCGACGCCTGGGGACGCTACCTGGCGGTCCTGGTCGATAACCGCTACCAGGCGGGGGACACCCTCTGGATCGGGGACGCCTCCTACCTGGAACCGTTGGCTTTCCGGGCCGAGTCGGTGGTGTGGCACTCCGCCTGGCCCGGCTGGTTGGCGTGGTCGAGTCCCGACGACGCCATGGTCCGCCGAGGCCGGATCCGCCTCGGCGGGTCGGAGGTGATCCTGGGCGAGGTCGAGCCGGGTGGGTCGGGCCGACCGGTTTGGTGGGCGGACCGCCGTCTCGTCCTCCACGACCAGGTCCTCGCCCGACTCACCGTGATCGGGGAGCGGGGGGACAGGTCCTGGGCCAGATGTCGGACGTCGCCTGGTTCGTAAACGGCGGCCCGTTGTTCGCAGCGGTGGCCACCCCGGATCGAGCCCTCCTGGTGGCGCCCGACCTGACGGTGGAGTCACCCGCGCCCTGGAGCGCCGACTGCACCTCCGGCGAGTTCAGTCCGATGTCGCAGACCAGGATCGCGCTGCTCTGCTCGTCCGGCGCCGATCGCGTCCAACGTCTCCAGGTCTGGGAGCGGGGGGAATCGGGTTTCGCTCTCGTATACGAGGAGACGGTTGAGGGCGCCCTCCCACCCCGGTGGGATCCGTCGGGGCGGGTGCTGGTGGTTCCTCTGGTCGACGCCCGCCGTTCGGCCACCGATCTCCTGTTCCTCCGGTTCGACCCCACCCCGGTGGGACACTTGGAAACCCTGACCGGGGTGGCCCTGTCCTTGGAAGTGACCGCGGTCACGGCTCCCTGAACCGGAGGGCCGCCCAAGCCACCACCAGGGCAAGGACGCACCACAGGACCAGCACCAGAGCGGCCTCTCCCGCGGTCATCTCGCCTCCGCCCAGGATGTCGGAGACCCGGCGTCCGTCCATGAGGCTGGACGTCGCCCAGGTCGGCGACCACCGGCGCCACGGCGCCCAAACGGCGAGAACCGCGTCGAGGAACGAGAAGCCCAGACCGACACCCACCGCCGGACCCACCGAGCGCAGACCGGCGGCCGCAGCCAGCCCGATCGACACCCAGACCAGTTCGATCAGGCCCAGCTTGGCGACCCGATCCGCCCAGTCGCCCACTTCCGGGGTCCCCGACCCTGAAGCCCAGGCCGCCGCAGCCGCGGTCCACACCAACACCCCGAGGACCGCCCCGGCGATCGCGGCCAGCCCCAGCACCCCGGTCTTGGCCGCCAGATGCCGTCCCCTTCTCGGCTCTCTGGTGAGGTTGGTGGCCCACAGCGACGACCCGGTCTCGGTCCCCAACATGACCACTGCCAGGATGACCGGGAACCACACCTGGGAGGCCACCTGGCCCACACCCACCAGATAGGCGTCGGGTTTGTCGATCACCGGAATGGGCCCGGCTTCGGCGGGGGCGATCCGAGGAAACACCAGGACGAAGAAGGCTGCCACCACGACGAACCCGGCCAGCACCGCCAGCAGGATCCAGTACAGCTTGCGACCCGCGAGTTTGCGGACCTCGGCTCTGAGGAGGCCGGTCACGTCCCCTCTCCCGTCAACCGGAGGAACACTTCCTCCAAACCGGGGCGGCGGGGCGTCAGCGCCGACGGGTGAAACCCGGCTTCGCTCAGCACCCGATTGACCCGGGTCCCGTCTTCGGTGTCCACCACCAGCCGACCGTCCGCCAACTCGACCCCGAAACCCGCCGCTCGTAGGGCCTCGGCCGCCTCGGATGGGCGGTCCACCTCGACCACCAGGCTCCTGGCCGGGCCCACCACCTCGGACAGTGGTCCCTGGGCGACGAGGCGGCCCCGATGGATCATCACCACGTGGTCGGCGAGCTGTTCGATGTCGGCCAGGTCGTGGGACGAGACGACGACCGTCTTGCCGCTGCGGGCCAGCGCCACCAGCTTGGTCTTCATCGCCCGCTGTCCGGCCGGGTCCAACCCGTCGAGTGGCTCGTCCAGCAGGAGGATCTCCGGGTCGGACAGGAGGGCGGTGGCCAGGGCGAGCCGCTGCCGCATCCCCTTGGAATAACCCTTCACTCTGCGGCCGGCAGCGGCGGTCAGGTCGACCAGTTCGAGCAGCTCCTCTATCCGGTCGTGACCCTCACCCAAGGTGTCGGCCGCGATCAGCATGTTGGCCACACCCGAGTGGGTGTCGTACAGACCCGGATCCTCCAGGACCGCGGCCACCCTACGGGTCACCTCGACGAGGTGCCTGGCCACGTCGTAACCGAGCACCTGGACGGTGCCTCGGTCCGGCCGGGTCAGGCCGAGGATGCAGCGAAAGGTGGTCGTCTTGCCCGCGCCGTTGGGACCGAGGAACCCGACCACCGAACCGCTCGGGAAGTCGACCGTCAGCCCGTCGAGGGCGGTCGTCTTGCCGTAGCGTTTGGCCACGTCGACCAGCGAGATGGAGGGCACCTCGTCAGGCTACCCCTTCAGGTGAAGGCGGGGATGCCGGTGAGGGCTTCGCCGAGGATGAGGGTGTGGATCTCGTTGGTGCCTTCGTAGGTGTAGACGGTCTCCAGGTTGGCCATGTGCCTGAACACCGGATACTCCAAGGTGATGCCGTTGGCGCCCAGGATCGACCGGGCGGTGCGGGCCACCTCCAGAGCGTTCCGCACGTTGTCGAACTTCCCCAACGATATGTGCTGAGGGGTCAGGGTCCCGGCGTCCTTCATCCGCCCCAGGTGCAACGCCAGCAGCAACCCCCGGTTCACCGCCACCATCATGTCGACCAGCTTGCGTTGGGTCAGCTGGAACGACGCGATCGGACGCCCGAACTGGTGCCGCTCCCGCGCATAGTCCAGAGCCGCCTCGTAACACGCCCGAGCCGCCCCCCACCGCCCCCCAGGCGATCCCGAAACGGGCCTCGTTGAGACACGACAACGGCCCCCGCATCGACCCCACCCCGGGCAGACGGAAACCCTCCGGCACCCGCACCCCATCCAACACCAGCTCGGAGGTCACCGAAGCCCGCAGACTCCCTTTCCGTTTGATCTCCGGAGCCGAGAACCCCTTCGAATCGGTCGGCACGATGAACCCTCCGATCCCGTCGTCGGTGCGGGCCCACACGATCGCCACATCGGCGATCGACCCGTTGGTGATCCACATCTTCCGCCCATCCAACACCCAGTCGCCCCCCACCCGCCTAGCCCGAGTCCGCATCCCCCCCGGATCCGAACCCGCATCCGGCTCGGTCAACCCGAAACAGCCGATCACCTCCCCAGAAGCCATCCGCGGCAGCCAGGTCTGCTTCTGCTCCTCCGACCCGAACTTCCAGATCGGGAACATCGCCAACGAACCCTGCACCGAAACGAACGACCTCACCCCCGAATCCCCCGCCTCCAACTCCAGACACGCCAACCCGTACGAAACGTTCGACACCCCCGCACACCCGTACCCCTCCAGATGCATACCGAACAACCCCAACCCGGCCATCTCCTTGGCCAACTCCCTCGGAAACACCCCCCTCTCCCACCAATCCGCCACCTCCGGCAACACCCGATCCCGCACGAAACCCCGCACCGTGTCCCGCACCAGCCGCTCCTCCTCCGACAACAGCCGGTCGAAACCCACGAAATCCCTCGGGTCGGGCCGCTCGAACGACAACTCAGCCGTCACCACCACCTCCTAGCTGGAGTAAGTGACCGCCATGGCCGCCGACCATCTGGTCACCAGATTCGCGTAGTGTTCCATGGCCGCCCGCCGATCCCCTCTCTCCAGAGCCTCGAGCGACGCCCACACGTCGGCGGCGGAATCGTCCAACACCAGGTCGGTTTCGTCGAACAGGTGGGCCACCGACCCGTAGTCGAGCTCGACCAGGGAATCGGGAGGGAACCCCGCCAGCCAGTCCATCAGCTCCACGACCTCTCCGGCCACCCCTTCGCCGAGTCCCGACCGATCCAGGATGCCGATGGCCCGTCTCAGCCGGTCCATCCCCTCGTGATGCAGGGTTCGGTATCTGACCGACATCCCGTCGCCGTCGCCGACCAGCTCCCGCATGGCCGGATCGAAGGGAACGAACCACCTGAAGGGCACGTGCCAGGCGGAGGTGAGGATGTGGGCCCGCAGAGTCGGGTCCTCCGACCGGATCGCCTCCAACTCCCGGCGGGCGGCCCGAGCCACCCCCTCCGGCACCACCTCGGCCTCGCCGAGCTGCCGGTAGGCCCGCCGGATCGCCAACACGCCTTCGAGGATTCGCAGGCGGGGCGTCCGAGGGCATCGATAGCGGCGGCCGCCCCATTCCACCCCGATCGCCCCTTCGTCGAGAGGCTCGGAGATCAGCCCGTAACGCCCGGCGACCGGCACGTCGAGTCGGTCCCGGACCGACGTACCGGTATCGGTCCCCTCGGCAACCGGCAGATAGACCCGCAGATAGGCGGCTTTGATCACGTGACCGATCGTACCTCCCCGGCGCAAGGACGGCCCTGCCGGTAGACTCGGTCACGACGCTACGAAAGGACGGCTTTGGGCGTCGACGGCATTGGCGTATTCGCGTCGGTCGCCGGCGAGGGGCACGAACAGGTCGTTTTCGGACACGATCCGGTATCGGGCCTCCGCACCATCATCGCCATCCACTCGACAGCTCTGGGTCCCGCCCTCGGCGGGACCCGTTTCTTTCCCTACCCGACCGAGGAGGAAGCCCTGACCGACGTCCTTCGGCTCGCACGGGGGATGACGTTGAAGGCCGCGGCGGCTGGACTCGACCTGGGAGGCGGGAAGGCGGTGATCATCGGGGATCCGGCCAAGGACAAGACGGAGAGGCTGCTCAGGGCGTACGGCCGGATCGTGGACTCCCTCCACGGCCGTTACATCACCGCCGAGGACGTGGGCACCACCTCCGCCGACATGGAGTTGATCCGCCGGGAGACCCGCTGGGTGGTGGGGATACCGGTAGCCGAAGGCGGGTCGGGGGATCCTTCACCGATGACCGCCCGGGGCCTGGTGGCGGCGATGAGGGCGGTCGCCCGGCACCTGTGGGGCGCAGACGATCTGACCGGGCGGAGGGTGGCCGTCAAGGGGGTGGGGAAGGTCGGTTACAACCTGGTGAGGCTCCTGGTGGAAGCCCGAGCCGAGGTGATCGTCGCCGACGTTTCCGAAGCGGCTGCCCGGCGGGCCTCAGAGGACTTTGGAGCCAAGATGGTCTCCAACGACGACATCCTCTTCGTCGACTGCGACATCCTGGCACCGTGCGCGCTGGGGGGCGACCTCAACCCGGACACGATACCGAGGCTCAGTTGCCGAGCGGTTGTCGGTTCGGCCAACAACCAGCTCCGAAACGATTCGGATGCCGACCTCCTGGCCGACCGGGGCATCCTCTACGCCCCCGACTTCGTGGTCAACGCCGGGGGCCTGATCAACGTGTACGAAGAGCTCCGGGGCTATTCCAGGACCCGGGCCCTCCACCGGGTCGACTCGATCTACGGTGCCACCGCCCGCATCCTGGAGACCGCGGACCGTGAGGGCGTGAACCCTCACCGGGCCGCCCTCCTCATCGCGGAGCGGCGGATCGACGAGATCGGCGACCTGCGCCGCTTCCGGCGAAACGGCGAGGACCGATGAGGAGGACCGGATGGAATGGATGAAGCGGGATCTCCACCACCGGGATCTGGGGTTGAGCGACTCCCAGATGGTGGAGATGTTCAGGGTGATGCTCATGGCCCGGAAGATGGACGACCGCATGTGGGCCCTGAACCGCCAGGGACGGGCGCCGTTCGTGGTCGGTTCGTCCGGGCACGAAGCCGTCCAGGTCGCCAGTGCCTTCGCCCTGGACCGTGAGACCGACTGGCTGCTCCCCTACTACCGCGACATGGGTGTGGCGCTGGCCTGGGGGACGCCACCGGTGGAGATCTTCCTGGCGGTGTTCGCCAAGAAGACCGACCCCATGTCGGGGGGCCGCCAGCTCCCCAACCACTGGTCCGATCCGGCCCGTCGCATCTTCACCCAGTCCTCGGTGATCGGCACCCAGTTCCCTCACGCCGCCGGGATAGCCAAGGCACTTCGATTCCGACGGGAGCCGGGGGTGGTGGCGGTGTACGGGGGGGAGGGCTCCACCTCGGAGGGGGACTGGCACGAGGCGATGAACTTCGCCGGGATCCACTCCCTACCGGTGATCTTCATCATCGAGAACAACCAGTACGCCATCTCGGTCCCCACCAGCCAGGAGGTGGCCGGGTCGATCGCCGAGCGGGCCCGAGGCTACGGGTTTCCCGGGGAGACGGTGGACGGCAACGACGCCCTCCGGGTATACGAAGCGACCAAACGAGCAGCCGACCGGGCCCGTCGAGGTGACGGGCCCTATCTGATCGAAGCCCAGACCTACCGGTACTACGCCCACACCTCCGACGACGACGACCGGCTCTACCGCACCAGGGAAGAGGTCGACGAATGGCGGAGAAACGACCCGGTGGTCGCCATGAAGCAGTACCTGATCGAGGAGCGTCTCCTCACCGAGCAGGAGGAGGCAGCCCTCGAGGACGAGGTGGAGCGGCTGATCGCCGAGGCGGTGTCGGAGGCCGAGTCGGCACCCGACCCGGACGACCCCTTCAGCCATGTCTACGCCCGGGTCGTCGTCCCCGACGATCCGACCACGGAGGTCGAACAGGTGCCGACCGGCCCGGAGGTGAACCTGATCACCGCCATCAACCGGGCGATCCACGAGGTGATGGAGGCCCATCCCGAGGTGGTGGTGTTCGGCGAGGACGTCGCGGGCCGCAAGGGAGGGGTCTTCAAGGCCACCGAAGGAGTCACCGAACGGTTCGGCGGAGACAGGTGCTTCAACACACCCATAGCCGAGTCCTCCATCGTCGGTGTGGCGGTGGGGATGGCCGCCGTCGGGTTGCGGCCCATGCCCGAGATCCAGTTCGCCGACTACATCCATCCTGCCTTCGACCAGATCGTCTCCGAGGCCGCCCGCATCCACTACCGGTCGAATGGGGCCTGGACCTGCCCCATCGTGATACGCACGCCCTTCGGGGCGGGCATCCACGGAGCCCTGTACCACTCCCAGTCGGTCGAGTCCTTCTACGCCCACGTGCCGGGACTCAAGGTGGTCGTCCCCTCCACCCCGGCCGACGCCAAGGGTCTCCTGTTCGCCGCGGTCGAGGATCCCGACCCGGTACTGTTCCTCGAACCGAAGAAGCTCTACCGGCTGGTCAAGGGCCCCTACCCGGAGGGTCCTTGGCGAGTCGACCTGGGTCGCGCAGCCCTCAGACACCAGGGCAGGGACCTCACCATCGTCAGCTACGGAGCGACCGCCTACTTCGCGGTGGAAGCCGCTCGGATGCTGGAGGACCTGGAGATCGGCGCGGACGTCATCGACCTGCGCACCCTCAAGCCACTCGACTGGCCCACCATCTACGAGTCGGTCAAGAAGACCAGCCGGGTGCTGATCGTTCACGAAGACAACGAGTTCGTGGGATTCGGAGCGGAGATCGCCGCCCAGGTGGCCGACAAGGCGTTCGAATGGCTGGACGCCCCCGTCCGCCGCTACGCACTCGGAGACGTCCCGGCCATGCCCTATGCGGCGTCCCTCGAGAACCGGCTCTACCCCAGTCCGGAGGGGATCGTCCAGCAGGCCCAGGAGCTGGTCAAGTACTGACCGCACCGGGGAACCCCTATCCTCCCTGGCTCGATGTCGCTCGTCTCCGACCTCACCGACCTGGTGTCCTCGGCCTTCGAAGCCGAGGGGCTGGACAGGTCGTTCGGCGAGGTGGTGGTGTCCCAGCGTCCCGACCTGGGACAGTTCCAATGCAACGGCGCGATGGCAGCGGCCAGGAACGCGGGGATCCCGCCCCGGCAGGTCGCCGAACGGATCGTGGAACGGATCCGCTCCGATTCGAGGCTGAGCCGAGTCTCGGTGGCCGGACCTGGCTTCATCAACCTGACCGTCACCGACGACTACCTCGCCGGGTGGGTGGCACGAATCGCCCGAGGCGACGACGGGCTACGGGTCGAACGTCCCCGACGGGTTCTGGTCGACTATGGAGGCCCCAACGTCGCCAAGGACCTGCACGTGGGCCACCTCCGTCCGGCCATCATCGGGGAGAGCATCAAACGGATCATCCGCCGGCTGGGCCACGACGTGGTGGGTGACGTGCACCTGGGCGACTGGGGCACACCGATGGGTCAGCTCATCGCCGAGCTGGAGGACCGGTTCGGGGACCTCCCCTACTTCGACCCCGACTACACCGGACCCTACCCCGACGAGCCGCCGGTGACCCTCGCCGATCTCCAGGAGCTGTACCCGATCGCCGCCAAGAAGGCCCAGACCGACCCGGAGTTCGCCGAGCGGGCCCGTAGAGCGACCTTCGAACTCCAGGCTGGGCGACCCGGGTACCGGGCCCTCTGGAAGCATCTACGGGAAGTGTCGGTGCGGGCGTTCAAAGAGGTCTACGACCTACTGGGGGTGGAGTTCGAGCTGTGGTTGGGGGAGAGCTCCGTCCACGACCGGATCGCTCCCATGGTGGAGCGACTGCTCGCATCGGGGGTGGCACGTCACAGCCAGGGCGCGGTGGTGGTGGACGTGGCCGACGAAGACGAGGACCTGCCACCGCTGATCCTGGTGAAGTCCGACGGCAGCTACACCTACGGCACCACGGATCTGGCGACCATCGAGGAGAGGGTCGTCGACCTCGGCCGGGAGGATCTGATCTACGTAGTCGACGCCCGACAGAGCCTCCACTTCCGGCAGGTGTTTCGGGCGGCCCGCCGCTCGGGGATCGCCCCGACCGACGTGACGTTGGAACACGCGGTGAACGGAACGGTCAACGGACTCGACAACAAGCCGCTCAAGACCAGGGAGGGTGGGCTCCCCCTGCTGCGGGATCTCCTCGCCGAGGTCATCGAGCGGGCCGCCCGCAGGCTGGACGAGAACGACCTGGCGGTGGGTTATCCCGAGGAGGAACGAGCCGAGATCGCTCGCCTGGTCGGGGTGGCGGCGGTGAAGTTCGGCGATCTGCAGAACCACCGCGCCTCCAACTACGTGTTCGATGTCGAACGCTTCACCTCCTTCGACGGAAAGACTGGGCCCTATCTGCTGTACGGCGCGGTGAGGATGCGATCGATCCTCCGCAACGCGACCGAGAGGGGATTCGAGCCCGGACCGCTCCTCCCCCCCGCAAGCGACGAGGAACGCCGTCTGATGCTCACCTGTGTGCTGCTCCCCGAGGTGCTGGTCCGCTCGGCGGAGTTGCGAGCTCCCAACCACCTGGCCGAGTACACGTTCGGGCTGGTGTCCGACTTCAGCCGTTTCTACGAGAAGTGTCACATCCTGTCGGAACCCGACCCGGATCGGAGGGGAGCTTGGCTCGGTCTGGTCGAGTTCACCCACCGCCTGCTGGTCGAATGCCTCGACCTGCTCGGCATCCGGGTTCCCGACAGGATGTGACGTCCTAGCCTGGGTCGAGTGGACATCCCGGTGCGGATCAGGGACGCCCGGCGCGAGGACCGGGACGTCGTAGCCGAGTTCACCGCCTCGACGTTCCCGTGGGGAGACTATGTGGCGGACCGGTTCCTCGACTGGCTGGAGGAGCCGGACGGACGTCTACTGGTGGCGGTCGACCCGACCGACCGCCCGGTGGGGGTGATCCGGGTGGAGCTGCTCTCACCCGAGGAGGCGTGGCTCCACGCGGCTCGGGTCCATCCGGATCACAGACGGATGGGCATCGGGACGGCGTTGAACCGGGCCGCGTGCCGCTGGGCCGCCGACAGGGGCGCAGTGATCGTCAGGCTGCTGGTCGAGAACTGGAACACCCCGGCCCGCAGCCAGGTGACCAAGCTGGGATTCTCTCCGGCGGCCTCCTGGGTGTGGGGCGAGAAATCGGTCGCGGATGGAGCACCCCGGGTCCGGGCCAACGGAGGGCGTAGGGTGCCTTCCGAGGAGCGCCTGGTCCGCTCGTCCCGCTCCGAGGCGGAGCCGGCTTGGATGGCCTACTCCACCGGTCCTCTGGCCGCCGCGGCCAAGATGCTGAAGCCTTTCGGCTGGTCGTTCCGCACGATGCGGTATCCGGACGTCGTCGAGGCCGCCGAGGAGGGGAGACTGTGGCAGTGTCCCTCGGGCTGGGTCATCGCCGATCCGACCGTCGACGGATGGCAGGTTTCCTGGCTGGTCACCACCGACCTCGACGCCGATCGGATCGTCCGGGCGTTGGACGACAGGGCGGTCGCCTCCGGCCTACGGAACCTGCTGATCTGGGTGCCCCAAGTGCCCTGGGCGGTGGAGGCCTTGGAACGGGCCTCCTTCTCGCTGCACCCTGCGACGGTGTACGCCCGAACCCTCTGATCAGGGAAGGTCGAGAGCCGCCAGAGTGGCCACCACCCATCCGACGTAGATGACCGGAAGCTCCAGCACCGGACCCCACTCGAGCCGGTCGAGTCCTCGCCGGATCGCCCACACCGCGGGGACGACCAAAAGCGACGTGAACACACCTCCTACCCCCGACGCCCGCAACACCTCTGCGCCGACCGAAAGGGGATAGGCGAGGTCGGCCACCAACCCGGAGAGACGGTTCCCCGCCCAGGCGAGGAAAGTCGACACCGCCAGCCCCCCGACGAAGCGGGCCACCGCCACCTCCCTGGGCGGACCCAGGAGGCTGCGGTTGGCCCCGAAGGAACCCTCCGAGGCCACCCCGAAGGCGAAAGCGGCCACCACCGCTATGACCAGGGCCGACCCGAGGAGGGCTCCTATCGACAGGCCGAGACCGATCCGTATCAACCCCAGCCCGTCCCCCACCACCGCCGCGGCCAGCCCCAGCAGCGCCGATCCCACCACCAGCATGCCCAGGTCGATCATGGTGCGAGCCCCGTACAACCCGAGCTCCACGTACTCCCCGACCCGGCGCGGGACGAGCTCGGTCACGACGCCCTTCCCAACGATTCGTGGTACAGCTCCACGGGATGCACCACCCGATGGTTGCCCCCCAGATGGGCGCGGAGCTGCATCTCGCAGCCCGGATTCGGGCTCGCGACGATCCTCGCGCCGGAGGCCCGCACCTGATCGGCCTTTCGCCGTCCCAGCTCTTCGGCGGCCTCCGGCCTGAGCAGGGAGTAGATGCCGGCCGCGCCGCAGCACAGACCGTCGGGATCGATCTCGGTGGGTCGGTACCCCGCCGCCCTGATCACCTTCCGGGGAGCTTCGGTGACCCTCTGCGCGTGACGCAGATGACACGGGTCCTGGACTGCGACCCGCTCCCCGGTGTGGGGAAGCTCCGGAAGGTGTCCCTCGTCGACGAGCTGTGCCACCAGCTCGGTGGAGTCCCGTACCCGTGAAGCCAGTTCCTCCCCACCTTCGGCCCAGTGCCCGTAACCCTTCAAATGAGCGGAGCAGCCGGCCGCGTCGGCCACCACCAGGTCACATTCGGCTGAACGCCTTCAGGTTCCGGCGGGCCAGCCGAGCCGCGCCTGCCGCGTGGCCGTCATGGGCGGCCAGCGCTCCACAGCAGGTCTGTCCCGCCGGCACGACGACCCGCATCCCCGCGGCGACCAGCACCCCGACGAGCGCCGAATGGACCGACCCGAACCAAGGGCCCATCACGCATCCAGCCAGTAGACCGACCGTCGCCCGTGGCCGGCCCTCGGGTTCGAACGTGCGGCCCACCCATCCCTCCGGGTTGGTGGGCAGACGCCGCAGCCCTCGAGCGCTCCTCCCCAGCCGACCGGGTAGGAACTGCGTCAGTCCCCATCTCTGGGCCAGGGCGGCCGCAGTAGTGGCGAGGCGCATCGCCCCCCGGTCGGGGACGACCTGGGTGAGGAACCACCCTCTGATCCGCCTGCCCGGGGTTGGGCGTTGAGCCACCAACTCCGCCCGGGCTCCTTCCAGCATCCGCCCGTAGGGGACCAGGCTGGGACACACTGCTTCACAAGCCCGGCAGCCGAGACAGAAGGAGATCGCCTCGTCGAAGCTGGAGTCGACCGTGGCGATCCCCGCGGCCACCGCCCTCATCGCGCCGATTCGACCCCGAGGCGAGGCTATCTCCCGACCGGTCAAACGGAAGGTGGGACAGTGGGGAAGACAGAGGCCACATTCGACGCAGCTCTCCAGCTCGGATCTGGTCGGCGCCACCGAGGTGGCCCACCCTCCGGTGACCCTGTCCATTCAGATCCTCCCGGGCAGGCGCCCAGGGTTGACCACCCTGGCCGGGTCGAACGCCCCGACCAGACGGCGTTGCAGGTCCAGACCCTGCGGGGGGGTTCCCCAGGGGTCGACCGGGGAGTCGGGGGGCGCCCACAGCACCACCACCCATCCCCCTCGGCTCTCGGCCCAGGTCCGGAGCCGCTCCACCGTGTCGGAGCCGGCACCGGCGGCGGTGATCTCCCCTACTCCGTGTTGAGCGACGTAGTCCCATCCGGCCGGGATCACCTCGACCGCCCGAGCAACGTCGGAGGGACGCACCCGGATCGACACCACGTACTCGCCGTCGGGCGGTCCCGGCCATTGGTGCCCTTCGGTCCACCGCCCGCCCAAAGCATCGGCCTTGGCCACGACCTCGTCCGGCACTCCCTCCAGGTAGGCGAACGATCCTCGGGGCGTTTGGAGCACCGCGAGCGGCCGGTAGAGCCGCCGCCACGCCGCGGCCGGGTCCTCCACCTCGACCGTCGCCCGGAAACCCCGGGTCGGCCAGAGTTTGAGACACACAGACACGATCACCCCGAGACCACCCAGGGATCCGGTGGCCAGACGAGGCAGGTCGTAGCCCGACACGTTCTTCACCACCCTGCCTCCGCCCCGGACGATGCGTCCGTCTCCGGTGGCCAGGGTGACCTCCAGCATCCTGTCGCGGGTCGGTCCGTAACGACACCGGCGGTATCCCGACACCCCGGCGGCCACCACGCCGCCCACCGTGGCTCCTCCGGGAACCTCGGGCAGGACCGCGGTCTGACCCTTGGTCGCCAGTTCGGCCTCGATTTCCGCCACCCGAGCCCCCGCTTCGACCACCAGCGTCAGGTCGTCGGGCTCCCAGGAGATGATCCGGTCGAGGCGGGAGGTGTCCACCACCAGATCGGCCTCCACCGGGTAACCGATCCCCTGATGGGTGCCACCTCCCCAGATCAGCAGCCGCCTACCCGAGGCGGACGCCTCGGCCAACAGGCTCGCCAGCTCCTCGCGGGACCCCGGCGAGACCCGCTCCAAAGGTGGCAGCTCTGCGGTGCGGGGAGTGGTCGCTTCCACGAGCCGGACGGTGTCGCCGGTGGTCATATCCAGGCTCCTTCCGGGATGGGAACCGCCCGGTCGAAGCAACTCGTGCCCCGGGGAAGGACCTTGTGGGGGTTGAAGGTCTCGGACGGGTCGAACGCCGCCTTGATACACGCCTGGGCCGCCAGGTCGTCTTCGCCGAAGGCGAGGGGCATCAGGTCCCTCTTCTCGCGGCCGATGCCGTGCTCACCCGACAGGGCACCGCCCTGCCGTACGCACAGTTCCACCATCTCGTCGGCCGCCTTCTGGACCTTCTCCCAGGCCTCCGGGTCGGAGGAGTCGAAGGGGATGAGCGGGTGCAGGTTCCCGTCCCCTGCGTGGAAGACGTTCATCATGGCCAAACCGTGTTTGGCCGCTATCTCGTAGATCCGTCCCATGGTCTCCACCAGACGGGTGCGGGGCACGACGGTGTCGTGGAGGTAGTAGTCCGGGGCCGTCTGGGCGACCGCCCCGAAAGCCGATTTTCGTCCCTTCCAGAGGAGGGCTCGCTCCGCTTCGTCGGACGCGATCCGCACCTCTCGGGCGGAGTTGGCCTGTGCGATCTCGACGATGGTCCGGGCTTCGTCTTCTACGGTGGCGGTCTCCCCCGTGACCTCGGCCAGGAGCACCGCCGCAGCCCCGACCGGGAGACCGGCATGGAGCCAGTTCTCGATCGCTTCCACCATCGCCCGATCCATGATCTCCAGGGCGGCGGGCACGATCCCGGCGGCGATGATCCCCGTCACGGTCGCCGCGGCATCTTCCACGGTCCCGAACGCGGCCAGCATGGTGCGCACGTCGGGCGGGTTGGGGGTGAGCTTGACCAGCACCTTGGTGACGATGCCCAGGGTCCCCTCCGAACCGACCAGCACACCCCGGAGGTCGAGTCCGGGGGGGTCGGGGGCTGCCCCTCCGACGGTGATCACCTCCCCTCCCGTCAACACCACTTCGAGGCCGAGCACGTGGTTGACGGTGGAACCTTCGAGGAGGCAGTGGGGTCCCCCCGAATTGTTGGCCACGTTGCCGCCGATCGTGCAAGCCGACTGCGACGAAGGGTCGGGGGCGAAGTGGAACCCGTGAGGTGAGGTCTCCCGGGAGAGATCCAGGTTGATCACACCGGGACCCACCCAGGCGGTCCTATCGTCGAGGTCTACGTCCCAGATCCGGTTCATCCGGGTGAGGGCCACCACGACGGCGGGTTCCTCCGGCACCGCGCCTCCCGCCAGACCGGTCCCCGCTCCTCGGGCCACCACCGGAACCCGGTGCTCCTCGGCGATCCGGACCACCTCGGCTACCTCTTCGGTGGTCTCGGGGAACACGACCAGCGCGGCTCGGCCCCGGAACACGCCGGCGTCTTTGCCGTACAGGTGTCGCTCCAGAGGATCGTCCGACACCCGGTCGGCCCCCAACACCCGACGGAGATCAGCCGCGAGGGTCACGGCACCCAAGGCTAACCGACGCCCGGGCGACGCCACCGCCTAGGGCGCCGGGGCGCCCCAGCCTCCCCCTCCCGGGGTGAGGACCAGTAGCCGGTCCCCGGCCTCGACCTGCAGGGTGCACTTGCCGGGCAGCCTTTCACGTGTCCCGTCCCGGCGGATGAGCCAGTCCTCTCCGCAGGCGCCGGGGCCGCCCCCTTGCAGCCCCCAGGGCGGGATTCGGCGCCTCTCCCCCATCAGAGAGACCACCGCGGGTTCGTCGAACAGGATCTCCCGTTCGATGCCGTCGCCGCCGGGGAACCTCCCCGTACCTCCCGAGCCTCGGCGCAGCCGGTAGCGGGTGACCCGAAGGGGATAGTGGGTGGTGAGCGACTCGATGGGGGTGTTCTTGGTGTTGGTCATCCCGGTGTGGATGCCCGACTGCCCGGGCCGTCCGGGGCGGCCTCCCTGACCTCCCGCCACGGTCTCGTAGTAGGCGAACCTCTCGTTACCCACCAGGATGTTGTTCATCGTGCCCTGGGAAGCGGCCGGAACCCGGTCGGGTGCGGCCTGGGCGAGGGCTCCCAGAACGACGTCGGCGATCCTCTGGGAGGTCTCGACGTTTCCGGCCGCAACCGCCGCGGGCGGTTCGGCGTTGACCAGGGTTCCTCTGGGAGCGACCAGGTCAACGGTCCGGTAGCTACCCCCGTTGGGCGGGATGGTGGGGTCGGTCGCGACCCGCACCGCGAAGTACACGCACGACCGAGCCACCGCCTCGACGGTGTTGAAGTTGGCGGGGATCTGACGTTCGGTTCCGGTGAAGTCGGCGAGCAACCCCTCACCCGAGATGACCACCCGCACCCGTATCGCGACGTCGCGGTCCCCCCACTCCATGAAGTCCTCGAACCCGTACTCGCCGTCGGGGAGCTCCCCGAGGGCGGCCCTCATCCGTCGCTCCCCGTAGTCGAGGAGCGCGAGAGCTACACGACCGAACCGGTCGGGTCCCTCCCGGGCGACGATCTCCCTGATACGGCGAGCACCCACTTCGTTGGCTCCCAGCTGCGCGGATAGGTCCCCCAGCCTCTCGGCAGGAGTCCGGGTCGCGGCCAAGAACGGCTCGAGGAAGTCCGCGCGCCACTCCCCGTCGACCACCGCGGGGATGGGAGGAACGACGACCCCCTCCTGCTCGAGGCGGGTCGCATGGGCCGGCATCGACCCCGGCGCCTCACCTCCCACATCGGCGTGATGAGCCCGGTTTCCCACCCAAGCCACCAGCCGGCCTTCGACGAAAACCGGCTCCACCAGGGTCAGGTCGTTGAGATGGGTGCCTCCGTGGTAGGGGTCGTTCACCGCGTATTGGACGCCCGGAGCGGCCTCGTGGGCCTCGACCACCGCCGCCACCGAAGCCGGCATGGCTCCCAGATGGACCGGGATGTGCTCCGCCTGGGCGAGCATGGAACCGTCCGGCATGAACACCGCGGCGGAGCAGTCCGCCCTCTCCTTGATGTTGGGGGAGTACGCCGTTCGACGCAGGACTGCGCCCATCTCCTCTGCGACGGAAGCCAACTCGTTCCGGGCGACCTCCAGTTCGATCGGCCCCAGGCTCACCACTCCACCTCCAGGGCCCCCGTCGGGTGGAGACGGGCCCGGTCGCCGGCCCGGAGGAACACGGTGGTGTCCACGTCCTCGATCACCGCAGGGCCGGTCACCTCGCCTCCCGGAGCCATCCCGGGCCTCCACCACACCTCGGCCGTGAGCTCCTGGCGGTCGACGATCACCCTGCGGTCTGGCCGTCTCGCCTCGCCCCGGGGTCGGTGCTCGGGGAGGTCGTCCCAATGGAGGACCGGCACACCCACGGCGACCGCCCTCAAGGTGGTGGCTTCGACCGGGTCGCCGGGTCGGGAGAATCCGTTGCGTCGGTGGTGGGTGGAATGGAACCGCTCTACCAGTACCGACCAGCCCTCTCCTACCCGGTAGGACACGGTCGTCTCGTGAGACTGGCCCAGGTATCGAACGTCGATCATGGTGTCGACCACCTGCGGTTTCTCTCCGATGGTCTCCTCGAAGTCCCTTCGGGTTTCGTCGGCCAGGGAATCGAGGAGGTGGTCGAGCCGGGCGTCGCCTTCGGCCAGCATCACCGATCTGGCTCGGTCCCGTCGGGGCGGGCTGAGCAGTAGACCGAGGGCACTGAACACGCCCGCATGGGGAGGAACCGCCACCCCCGCCATCTCCAGACGGCGGGCCAACGCGGTGGCGTGCAGACCGCCCGCTCCTCCGAAAGCCACCAAGACGGCCTTGCGGGGATCGACACCCTCTTCCACCGACACCCGCCGCACCGCCCGCTCCATGTTGGACTCGACCACCTCCACCATGCCTTCTGCGGTTCGGATGGGGTCCAACCCCAACGCGTCGCCCAGACTCCGAACCGCTTCCAACGCCGCCGACCATGACAGGGTCAGAGAGTCCGCCAGGCGACCCTCGGGGTCTAGCCGACCCAACACCAGGTTGGCGTCGGTGACCGTGGGTTCGGTGCCGCCTCGCCCGTAACACGCAGGGCCCGGGTCGGCTCCCGCCGACCGGGGACCGACCCGGAGGGCTCCTCCCTGATCCATCCACCCCACCGAACCACCACCTGCCCCCACCGTGTGGACCGCCACCGACGGAACCCGGCACACGTATCCGTCGACCGTCCGTTGGTAGCCCACCTCGGGGCGTCCATCCTCGATACGGCACACGTCGGTCGAGGTGCCGCCCATGTCGAAACTGACCACCCGTCGATGGCCCAAGGCCCGGCCGAGCTCGGCGGCGGCTACCACCCCTCCCGCTGGTCCGGACAGCAGGATGGAAGCTGCCTCCGTGGCGGCCTCGTCGGGGGGGACCAGGCCGCCGGACGACCGCATCACCAGCATCCGCCGGGTGATGGCCGGGAGGAGTTCGCCGAGACGGACGAGGTAGCGGGTCACCACCGGCCGGAGATAACCGGTCAGAACCGCGGTGGAAGTACGCTCGAACTCCCTGTATTCGGGAGCCACCCGCACCGCGGGGACGATCATGGTGGGATCCCACCCGCCGGATTCGAGTCTCCGGACCACCTCCAGGTCACGGTCGGGCTCGGCGTAGGCGAAGAGCCTCGCCACCACCGCCACCCGGCCCGGCTCCGGCGAGGGAAGGGGGTCCGTGTCCCGATAGCCGATCCGATGGTTCCGGTCGACCAGAGGTGCGGGCCGATCGGCGAAGGGGTCGTACAGGGAGGGGCGATCCTGGCGGCCTATCTCCACGACGTCTTCGAACCCGGGGTCGGTGATGAGCAGCAGAGGAGACCCCTTCCGCTCCAACAGGGCGTTGGTGGCGACGGTGGTCCCGTGTAAGAGGAGGTCGGCTCGTCCTGCCGCCAGCCGGGCACCCTCCGCCACCCCCACCGCCTGGTCGCGGGTGGTGGAGGTCTTCACGGTCACCAGCTTCGAACCGTCCCAGGCGACGACGTCGGTGAAGGTCCCGCCCACGTCTACCCCTACCATCGTCACCGCTAGCCTCCTGGTCGATGCCGGTGCGAACCGAAGCCACCCCCAACCCGAACGCCGTGAAGTTCACGGTGGGTGTCCAGGTAGGTGGACCCCGCTCTTACACCCCGGGGGACGAAGTCGACCACCCGGTCGCCGGCCAGCTGCTGGCGTTGCCCGGTGTGGCCTCCGTCTTCATGACGGCCGACTTCGTCACGGTCACCAAGCAGCCATCCGCCGACTGGAGCGACATCGTTCCCGAGGCGGAGCGGATCCTAGAACACCACTTCGGGTGACCTATCCCGGCGGATTGATTGGGTCGCCCCCGTGGTCGAGCCACACCACCATCGGCCAGGCGATCCCGGCTTCGTCGACCACATCGATCTCGATCCGCCATCCCCCCTCGAACTCCGCACCCTTCGCTGTCTCCGCCAGGGGTGATCCTGCGGCCGTGGCCAACTCCACGGCACGATCCACCAACTCTTGGGGGAGATCGGTCGAATCCAGCTCCACCGTGTCGAAGGAGATCCGGGTGTCCGCCGGTTGGGGTCGATCCACCACCCGGATCCCGTCGGACGTGTCCACCACGACCTCGACCGCCTTGGGTTCGAGACGCCGGTATCCGAGCTCGTCCCGGGCCAACACCTGTACGAGGACCACCACCGCGTGGAGTTCGGGACCGAGCCGCTCGACCGAGACCGGGACGGCCCGCTCCACGTAGGTGGGTGGTTCGGTCGAGGTGAAGTAGTCGGCTGCGTACCAAGCAGCCACCGAGCCCACCTCCACCGCTTCCGGGCGAGCCCTCGGCTCGGCGGGAACCGGCACGACTGGGACGCCGGCTCGGCTGAGGCAGGGTGGACGTCGGTGCCGACGTCGGCGCCGCGGAGGCGGAGACGGGCCAGACCCGGGAGGTGACGCTCGCGGCCACCGCGGCAACCACCACCGCCGCGGCGGCCAGCCCCGCCCACCACCTCCAACTCCGGCCCTGGTCGAGCAGAGCATCCCACGGAGTCGACTGGAATTCCTCTTCCTGATCCATGAGGAGGAACCTATGGGTCGGCGACCGGGTCGACAAGGGGTATACCCGGGGAACCGGGCAGGGGTTGGCTATCGTCTCAATGACGTATGAACCCGGACCCCAGACCTGGGCGTTGGCTGCTACCGCTGGTGATCCTCGGCATGGTGGTCTTCACCTACGCGTTCGTGCGGTCCCTGCCAGGCGCAGAGGCGGGTACTTCCGACACCACCGTGACCACCGTCGGGTCGCCACCCACCGGCGGTGACAGCGACACGACCACCACGACCACGACCACGGCTCCTCCTGCCGTGTCTCCCGAACTGCAGGCCTACCTCGAGCAGGTGAACGCCCTCGAAACCCGACTGGTCGAGCTCCAGACAGAGCTGGCCACGATCAACGCCAACTGGGAGAACCGCGAGTCCACCGGTGTCACCTACTCGGAGACAGAGGCTGCTTTGGTCGACCTGGTCGCACGGGTCGAACAGTGGGCCGGCGAGGTGGAGGCCGTCACCCCACCGGAGGCACTGGTCGTCGCCCACGACACCGTCGTCCAGTTCGCCCAGACCATCGCGACCACCGCCCAGGAGGTGCTGGCCGGGCTGCGGGCACCCGACACCGGCGAGCAGCGCCGGGAAGCGGTTTCCCGCTTCGACGACGCGGTGAGGGGGTTCACGGCCGCGGTGGATCAGGCTCGTCAGGCCGCCCAGGCCGCCGGATGACCATCCGCCCGATCGGGCCCGACGAGGTTTCCCGGTTTCGCACGGTTCTGGGACACGCCTTCGCTTTCGATCCCCGACCGGAGAGCGAGGACCGATTCCGGGAGCTGTATCCCTTGGAGCGGACCCGCTGCGCCTTCGACGGGGACCGTCTGGTGGGGACCCTGGCGTGCCTCGAGCTGGAACTGACGGTTCCGGGCGGGGTGGTCGCCGCCGCCGGGACCACCATGGTCGCGGTGCTGCCCTCCCACAGGAGACGGGGGCTCCTCCGTCGGATGATGGCCGCACATCTGGAGGACGCACGCGAGCGGGGCGAACCGTTGGTGGCGTTGTGGGCGTCCGACTCGGCCATCTACGGGAGGTTCGGGTTCGGGATGGCCGCCTGGTCGGTTCGGGTGCAGTTGGACACCCGGGCCGCCTCGTTCCACGAGAGGTCGGCGTCGCCTGCCCAGGTGGACCTGCTGGCGGCCGACGAAGCGAAGCCGGCGCTGAGTACGGTCTTCGACCGGGCCCGGCGGGAGAGGCCGGGGATGTTCGCCCGCTCTCCCGAGTGGTGGGAGGAGATCCGGTTGAGGGACGACCCGGACGATCGGGAAGGCGCCACGTCGTATCGTTACGGAGTCGCCCAGCAGGACGGACACCCCACCGGATACGTCCAGTATCGGGTGAAGGGCGACTGGGACGATCATGGTCGATTCACCGTCAAGGTGCAGGACGCGGTCGCCCTCACCCCCGAAGCCGCCGCCGGTTTGTGGCGGCTGCTGGTCGGACACGACCTCGCGGTGATGGTCGAGGCCTCCAACCGTCCGGTCGACGACCACATCTTCGGGCTGCTGGCCGGCCCCCGTAGAGCCGCGGCCCGAATGGTGGACGGCCTCTGGGTCCGGATCCTCGACCTGCCCGCCGCCTTCGAAGCCCGTGGTTACCGGACCGACGGGCGGGTCGTCCTCGAGGTGGAGGACCCGCTGGGCCTGGTGGAGGGCAGCTGGAGCCTCGAGGTGGACGGGGGGCGAGCCACCGTGAGCCCCACCGATGAAGCTCCCGATCTCCGTTTGGGAGTCGACGACCTGGCCGCCCTCTACCTGGGACGAGCCGACGTCGACTTCCTCTACACCTCCGGGCGGGTTACCGGCGAACGGCGCGCATGGTCGAATCTGGTGGCGATGACGGGCTGGGTCCCCGAGCCGTGGTGCCAGGAGGTGTTCTGACGTTTTCCATGCTCGACCGGAGGTGGTTACCTTCTCGGCGATGAGCCGGCAAGCCGACTACGTGATGCGGACCGTGGAGGACCGGGGAATCCGGTTCATCCGACTGTGGTTCACCGACGTCCAGGGGTTCCTGAAGTCGGTTTCGATCAGCCCCCAGGAGCTGGAAACCGCCTTCGAAGAGGGGATGACCTTCGACGGGTCTGCGATCGACGGGTACGCCAGGGTGCAGGAAGCCGACATGTTGGCGGTTCCGGACCCATCGACCTTCCAGATCCTCCCATGGCGGAAGGACGAGCAGGTGGCCCGGATGTTCTGCGACATCTACACGCCCGACGGGGAACCGTTCGAGGGCGATCCCCGCCGGGTCCTCAAACGGAACCTGGCCCGAGCCGCGGAGCTGGGTTACACCTTCTACGTGGCTCCCGAACTCGAGTTCTTCTATTTCGCCGACTCGGGACCCGAACCCAAGATCCTCGACCGGGGCGGCTACTTCGACCTGACACCCCTCGACGTGGCCCACGAGTATCGGCGTCTGACGATCCGGGCGTTGGAGCAGATGGGGATCCCGGTCGAGCACTCCCACCACGAGGTGGCCCCCAGCCAGCACGAGATCATCATCCGATACACCGACGCCCTCACCATGGCCGACTCGATCATGACCTTCCGCCTCACGGTGAAGGAGATCGCTCTGGAAGGAGGCATATACGCCACCTTCATGCCCAAGCCGTTGGAGGAACACGACGGCAGCGGGATGCACCTTCACATGTCGTTGTTCACAGAGGGCCGCAACGCGTTCCACGCCGAAGGTTCGGACACCGGGCTGTCGGATACGGGACGTATGTTCATCGCCGGGCTGCTCCACCACGCCCGGGAGATCACCGCGGTCACCAACCAGTGGGTGAACTCCTACAAGCGGCTGGTCGCCGGTTTCGAAGCCCCGATCTACGTCACCTGGGCCAGGAACAACCAGTCGGCGCTGGTGCGGGTCCCCACCGTGAAGAAGGGGAAGCCCGACAGCGTCCGGGTGGAGTACCGGTCGCCGGATTCGGCGGCCAACCCCTATCTGGCCTTGTCGGTGGTGTTGGCCGCCGGGCTGGCCGGGATCGAAGGAGGATACGAGCTACCTCCGGAGACCCAGGCCAACGTGTTCGATCTGAGCGACGCCGAGCGGCGCCAGATGGGGATCCAGCGCCTCCCCGAAACCCTGGCGGATGCGCTGGACGAGATGGAGAAATCGGATCTGGTGCGTCGGGCGCTGGGGGATCACACCTTCGACTGGTTCCTCCGCAACAAACGTAAGGAGTGGGAGCGGTACCAGCACCACGTCTCCCGCTTCGAGCTGGAGCACTATCTGCCGTTGCTGTGACGAGTCCTCCATGAACGTGGCGCTGCATCCCGGTGACTGCTCCGAAGATCTGGCCTCCGCTCTCGCCATGGCCGGGATAGATCCCACGCCGGTGGACAGCCTGGAGGCGGTGGCCCTCGAGACTTCCGGCGAGTGGTCGGTACTGGTGGTGGAACTCGGCGACCAGCCGATGCGGCGGCTCCGCCACGTCGGCGCCTTGGCCGAGGAGAGCGGACTGCCCATCCTGGTGGTGGTCGAGCCGGTTCACTTTCCCCTGGTGGAAAAGGCCAGCGGAGTGACCGATCTGATCACCTCCCCGGTGGACGCCGCCGAGTTGGGGTTGAGGATCCGCCGGCTGGGTCGACTGGCCGAGGAGGACGGGGTGCTCAGATACAAGGACCTCGCACTCAATCCCCTCACCTATCAGGCCACCCTTTCGGGCGAACCGCTGGACTTGACCTTCATGGAGTACGAGCTGCTGCGCTTCTTCGTCGAGAACCAGGGACGCGTCTGGACGAGGGAGCAGCTGCTCTCCAAGGTGTGGGGGTACGACTACTTCGGCGGGGCTCGCACCGTCGACGTCCACGTCCGTCGCCTGCGAGCCAAACTGGGCGAGGAGAGGGCACGGTGGATCACCACGGTTCGATCGGTCGGCTACCGGTTCGGGTGACCCGGTGACCCGGCTCAGGCGCCCACTGGAGTTTGGCGTGTTCCCCCGGCCCGATGCCGACGGCGGGGCCTTGGAGGTCGCCAAGGTCGCCGACGCAGAGGGGCTGGACCTGGTGGGGATCCAGGACCATCCGTATCAGCGGCGGTTTCTCGACACGTTCACCCTGCTGGGATGGATCGCAGCCTCTACCCGGAGGGTACGGGTGTTTCCCGACGTGGCCTGCCTGCCACTGCGTTCGCCTGCCATGCTGGCCAAACAGGCGGCCACCATCGATTCGCTCAGCGGCGGTCGCTTCGAGCTCGGTCTGGGGGCCGGCGGGTTCTGGGACGCCATACACGCGATGGGCGGACCCCGGAGATCTCCTGCCGAGGCCCTGGAAGCCTTGGAAGAGGCCATCTCGATCCTGAGGCGCTGGTGGGCAGGTGAGCGAGGGATCCGCCATCACGGAAGGCACTACCGTCTGGACGGGGTGCACGGTGGGCCCCCACCGGCCCACCGGATCGAGATCTGGTTGGGTGTGTACGGAACCCGAGCCGTGGAGCTGTGCGGAAGGGCGGCGGACGGCTGGATCCCCTCCCTTCCCATGACCGACCTGGAAACCCTGGGCCGGCGTCAGGCGCTACTCGACCGGGCCGCTCGGGAGGCCGGACGGGATCCGGGTTCCATCAGGCGGATGCTCAACGTGGCCGGCGAGATCACCGGGAGTTCCAGCCGGGGATTCCTCGAGGGTCCCGCCGATCAGTGGGTCGATCAGCTCGCCGAGCTGGCCGTGGATCACGGGTTCGACACGTTTGTGCTCTGGCCCCGCGACACCGACCCGGTGGGCCAGACCGCCCGCTTCGCAGCCGTGGCCCAGGAGCTCCGCCGGGTGGTCGGCGGCGATCAACCGAACTCGATTCCCTGAGCCAGAGGAAGGTCCGTCCCCCAGTTGATGGTGGTGGTCTGGCGCCTCATGTAGGCCTTCCAGGCGTCCGAGCCGGCTTCGCGTCCCCCACCGGTCTCCTTCTCGCCTCCGAAGGCTCCTCCGATCTCGGCGCCCGAGGTGCCGATGTTCACGTTGGCGATACCGCAGTCGGATCCCTCGGCCGACAGGAACCGTTCGGCGGTTCTGAGCGAGTCGGTGAAGATCGCCGAGGAGAGGCCCTGACGAACCCCGTTGTGGACCGAGATCGCCTCCTCGTAGTCGGACACCCGGATGATCCAGAGGATGGGAGCGAAGGTCTCTTCCTGGAGGATCGGCGCTTCCTTCGGCATCTCCACCAGGGTGGGTTCGACGAAGTGACCGGGACGGTCTATCCGCCGGCCTCCGTACAGCACCTTGCCGCCTTGGGAGGCGGCCTCCTCCAGCGCCGCGAGGTAGACCGAGACGGCTCTCTCGGTGATCAGGGGGCCCATCAGGGTGTCGGGATCCATGGGATCTCCTACCCGCACCTGGGCGTAGGCGTCGACGAGCCGATCGACCGAGCCGATCGGCCACCGCTTCGTGGACGATGAGGCGACGGAGGGTGGTGCAGCGCTGCCCGGCGGTGCCCACCGCGGCGAACAGAACCGCCCGCACCGCCAGATCGAGGTCGGCGTCGTCCATGACGATGATCCCGTTGTTGCCACCCAGCTCGAGGATGGTACGGCCGAGCCGGGCAGCCACCCGAGGTGCGACCTCCTTTCCCATGCGGACCGAACCAGTCGCCGAGATCAGCGGCAACCGCGGGTCGTCGACCATGTAGGCGCCGACGTCTTGGGCGGTGCCCACCGCCAGGTTGAACACCCCTTCGTAGCCGCTTCCCTCCATCACCCGCCGGCATATCTCGGTGACCGCCACCGCGGTGAGGGGAGTCAGCTCGGACGGCTTCCACACCAGGGTGTCGCCGCACACCGCGGCGATGGCCGAGTTCCAAGACCAGACCGCCACCGGAAAGTTGAACGCGGTGATCACCCCGACCGGTCCCAGGGGATGCCACTGCTCGTACATGCGGTGGTGGGGACGCTCCGAAGCCATGGTGAACCCGTAGAGTTGCCGGGAGAGTCCCACCGCGAAGTCGCAGATGTCGATCATCTCCTGGACCTCGCCTTCCCCTTCCGCGCGGATCTTCCCGTTCTCCAGGGTCACCAGGGCGCCCAGGGGTTCCTTCAAGTCCCGTCAGGGCGTTGCCCAGCCGCCTCACGTACTCTCCCCGCTTGGGGGCGGGCAGCATCCGCCACCGCCGGAAAGTCTCCACCGACGTCTCCACCACCCGTTCGTAGTCGGCCCGGGAGGCGGTCACCACGGTGCCCAGCGGCTCTCCCGTCGCCGGGTTCTCCACCACCAGTTCGTCCCCCTCTGCCTCCACCCACCCGGCCGCGTACACCCCCGAGTTGACCTGCTTCAGGCCGAGGACCCGGAAGATCTCCTGCACGGTCATGCGATCCTCCTCATCGCGCCGCGATCACTTCGATCTCCACTTTGAATTCGGGACGGGGAAGGGCTCCTGCTTGCACCGTGGACCGAGCCGGCGGGGCATCCTCGAAGAATGAGGCGTACACGCGGTTCACCGCGGCGAAGTCGCCGATGTCGGCCAGGAAGATGGTGGTCTTGCAGATATCGTCGTAACCCAGCCCCAACCCTTCGAGGATCCGCCCGATGTTCCTCATGACGAGCTCGGTCTGAGCCTCCACGTCGTCGGGTACAGGCCCCCCGTCGGGATCCAAGGCCACCTGTCCGGACACGAACACCAGGCCCGCCGCTTCCGTGACCAACGAGTACGGCCCCACCGGAGCCGGGACGCCCTCCAGGGAAGGGACCTGCTTGGGCAAGGGAGAACCTCCTGTTCGGCTACGTACCGGAGGCTAACCGGGCGTCGAGGAGGTCGCTCTCTCCTCCCGGGCGACCCTTCGGAAACCGGTCCTCTCGATCTCGCCCCAGCCGGAGGTTCCCCTCAACACGTCGACGATCCCCAGGAGACGCCACAGGTTGGTGAGTTGCCGGTAACCCAGGTTGTCGACCACCGCGTAGACCAGCATGCGGACTACGTCTCGTGTGCGCTGATGACGTCGGAAGCTCAACTCCTCCAGCGCGAGGGCCGACACCGAGAGCAGCGTGCCGGTGACCACCGCGAGTAGGAAGAAGGCCAGAGCGAAAGCCGGAGCCAGGAGCCCCAACCCCCATGCCAGAGGGACGACCAGGTAGCCGGCCAGCTCGACGACGGGTCCGAGCATCTCGAACACCACGAAATAGGGGGCCGCCAGCAGCCCCAACGCCCCATATCGCGGGTTCCCGACGATGCGGCGGTGACGCACCATCGTCTCGATCAGGCCCCGCTGCCAACGGCGGCGCTGCCGGCCGAGACCGGTGAGGGTCTCGGGGGCTTCGGTCCAGCACACCGGGTCGGGAACGAACACCACCCGGTAAGGGCGCCTCGCTTCACGCATCCGCCGGTGCAGCCGGACCACCAGCTCCATGTCCTCACCAACGGTGTCGGTCGCGTATCCCCCGGCCTCCAACACGAGCGACCGGTCGAACAGGCCGAAGGCACCCGAGATGATCAGGAGGGCGTTGATCCTGGACCAGCCCACCCGACCCACCAGGAAGGCCCGGAAGTACTCCACCACCTGGAGCGCCGGCAGGTGGGCCGAGGGGAGGGCGACTTCCACCACCCGCCCGTCGTCGACCAGGACATCCGTTGGCGATCCGGACGATCCCACCCGCCGCCACCACCCGGGCCGGGTCTTGGACGAAGGGCGCCACCACCCGGAGCAGCGCATCCGGTTCGAGCAGAGCGTCCGCGTCGATGGAACAGACCAGGGGATATCTCGCCGCGTTCAAGCCGGCGTTGAGGGCATCGGCCTTGCCCCCGTTCTCCTTGGAGACGACGACCAGCCGAGGGAACCTGGAAGACGCGAAGGTGGCTCTCACCGGCGCCGTCTCGAGATCGGTCCGCATCACCTTGCGGACGGGCACCAGCTCGAACGCTTCCACCAGTCGGTCGAGGGTTCCGTCGGTCGAGCCGTCGTCGACCACCACCACTTCGTATTGGGGGAACCGGAGCTGCAACAGCGATCTGACACTGTCGACTATCCCCGCCTCCTCGTTGTAGGCCGGCAGGAGGATGGAGACCGGTGGGGTGAGGGGACTGCGGAATATCTCTTCGATGGGTGCGGTCTCCCGTCCGTGGCGATGGCGGGACAGTTCCCTCCACGCCACCACGGTGAACACCAGGTACGCCAGGTTCAGAACGGTGAAATAGGCCAGGATCGTCCAGGAGAAGACCTCGAAGACCGTCGTCATCGCAGGGCCTCCAGATCGAGAGCCTCGGCCACGTGCGGTATTCGGGCGCACTCCTTCTCAGCCCTCACTTCGTCCAGGGTCACCAACGCCTCGGCCGCGGCCCGGGCGGCGTCGTAGGAGTCCTCGGCTGCCATGGTGACCAACCGTCCCCACGGGCTCCGATCTCCCAGAGCTGCCAGGGAACGGGCGGCTGCGCCCCTGACATAGGGGATCGGATCGTCGAGGAGGCGACGCAGGGCGGGCACGGCCGCTCCGGCTCCCAGCCTCCCCAGCGCCCGGGCGGCTTTCACCCTCACCTCGGGATCCGGGTCGTCGAGGAGGTCGATCAGATGGCGACCGTGGGCGGGGGCCCCCACCAGACCCAGGAGCTCGGCCGCCGCGGCCCGCACCTCGGGCTCTTCGGCCCTGAGGAGCCGCGTCACCCATTGGGCGGCGGGTGACCCGATCGTCATGAGAGCCTCGGCGGCCAGGGCCCGTGGGACCCGTCCCAGGGCCATGAGGCGCACGATCCGGGGGACCGCCTCGACCGCGCCGAGACGACCCAAGCTCCGCAGGGCCGCCATCCGCACCTCCGGGGAGCGATCGCCCAGCGCCGCTACCAGGGGTCGCCAATGGGTGTGCCGGTCCCCCAGGTCGCCCAGCAGGGTGGCTGCAACGGCGCGTCTCCAGGCGCGACGATCCCTCAGCTTGGCCACCTCTTGGGAGATGAGCTCGCGTCCGGCTCGGGCGATTCTCTCCCGCGCCTCTCCCCGTAGCAGCCGTGCATACCTCTGCAGCAGGCGAGCCAGCGCTTCCCGGGACGTGTCGTCGAGGGGAGGGAGCGTCGCCTCCTCGCCGTCGACCAGGGCCAACACGATCGGCTTGAGATCCCGTTCCGCACGTTCGAGAGCGGCTTCCCGGCGTCGGACCCGGAGCCGTCGCAACGTCAGGACCAACGCTACGAGCAGGTTGACCGCCGCGAGCACGACGGTGGCGGCCACCACCAGTTCTGTCAGGTTCATCGCCTCTGGAGGGCGGCCTGAACCCGGGCTTTCAACTCGAGAGGGCTGAACGGCTTCCGGACGAAGTCGACCGCACCGGATTCGAATGCTCGAGCTGCGTCCTCCTCCTGGGAGAGGGCGGTGAGGACGATCACCGGGATGTGGGAGGTGGCAGGGTCGGAGCGGAGCGCCTTGGCCAGCTCGTAGCCGTCCATGTGGGGCATCATCACGTCGGTCACCACCACGTCGGGCCGGTGCTTCACCGCCAGTTCGTGGGCTTCGCGGCCGTCCGACGCCCGGATCACCTTGAACCCCGAGCGCTCCAACCGGAAGGTGACGATGTCCAGGATGTCCCGATCGTCGTCGGCGACCAGAACGGTGGGCGTGTCGCTCATGGGTGCACCTCGTCGACCTGGTTTTCGACCGCTGCCGCGGGCAACTGAACGACGAATCGAGACCCTGCCGGGGACGAATCGACCCGGACCCGCCCACCGTGGGCGGATGCCACCGCTTCGACGACGGACAGGCCGACCCCCGGCCCGGGGACGTGGTTGGCCACCGCGTGTGACCCCCGCTCGAACCGCCGGAAGATCCGGTGCCGATCCTCGGGCCGGATGCCCACCCCGGTGTCGGTGACCTCCACCTCCAGCGAACCGCCTGGATCCCGACGGACCACGATGCTCACCGAACCTCCCGGCGGGGTGAACTTCACGGCGTTCGTGACCAGGTTGTCGACCATCTGGCGGAGTCGGGCCGGGTCACCCCGGATCCATGCCGGGTCCCGCACCTCGACGGTCAGTCCGACCCCTTTGGTAGCCGCGTCGACCCGGTTCCACTCGGCGACCTCGTCGGCGACCTGGGCGAGGGAAACCGGTTCCCGTTTCGGAGCGAACCCTCCGGTCTGTAGCTGCCCCACCAGGGTGAGGTCTTCCACCACACGGTGGAGGCGGCGGGCAGCCCGCTGTATGGCTTCCACCAGTCTTCGACGTTCGTCGTCTAGGCCGCCGCCGGTGTCGTCACATAGCAGTTCGGCGGAGCCGATGATCACACTGAGGGGTGTGCGGAACTCGTGATCGATCCTGCCCGCGATCGTGGCGTCCAGATCGTCCTGCCGGGGACGGCGCCGGGCGAGCCGGGACGAGACCCACATCCCGCCGGCGAACGCCGCGACCGCCGACAGGACTATCCACGGCCAGGCGACGGAGAGGCCGGCGAGGGCCAACATCCCTGACTCGACGCTGTAGAACACCACCCTCCGCTATCGGAAGGCGGGGACGTCGGGTTGAGAGATCTCAGGCGAAGCTGTTTCCGCACCCGCAGGTACGGGTGACGTTGGGGTTGTTGATGGCGAACCCCGCGCCCATCAGCCCATCCCGGTAGTCCAGCGTCGAGCCTCGGAGCCGCTCGGCCGATTCGGGATCCACCACCACCCGGACCCCGTCGAACTCCTCGACCAGGTCGCCCTCGGCCACCTCGGAGTCGAAGTAGAGCTCGTAGGAGAAGCCGGAGCACCCGCCGGGCTTGACCGCCATACGCAGCGCCAAACCGGGATCTCCTTCGGCTTCCAGCAGCTCGATCAGCTTCGACCTGGCGGTGTCGGTCAGGTTCACCACCCGGGGGGGACGGTTCGACTTGATGGTGAGGATCTGGGTCATGTGGGCTCCTGCCGCTCGACCGTTCCGAACTCCAACCTAGCGCCGTCACAGTGTAACCGGACGGTTCCACCAGCATTCACACTACGCCCATAGTGGAAATTACGATGATCGCCATGGCCGCCCCACTCACCGTCGAAGACGTCTACGGGGCTCTCCGCGGGGTGATGGACCCCGAGCTCGGGGGCGACGTGGTGGAACTGGGGATGGTGGCCGACGTCGAGTTGGACGACGCCGGCGGGGGTGACGGTCGGTTTGGCGCTCACCATCGCCGAATGTCCGCTTCGCTCTAGGCTCGAAGAGGAGACCCGGCGCAGGGTGGGGAGCCTGCCCGGAGTCACCAACGTCACCGTGAGGACCAGGGCGATGACCAAAGCCCAGCGGGCCGCTCTCATGTCGAAGGCCCGCGCCAAGGCTCAGGGAGGCCGCCGAGCCGACCCAGGTGGCACCCAGCACCCGGGTGTTGGCGGTGAGCTCCGGCAAGGGAGGGGTGGGCAAGTCGTCGGTGAGCGTCAACCTGGCGTTGGCGATCGCCGATCACGGTCACCGGGTGGGTCTGTTGGACGCCGACATCTGGGGTTTCTCCATTCCCCGGATGCTGGGAGCAGACCAGCGTTTGCGGGCCGACCCGGACACCCGGCTGATCGTCCCGGCAGAGGTGCAGGGGATCCGGCTCGTGTCGACCGGCTTGATCGTCGAGACCGAGGAGACGGCGCTCATGTGGAGGGGCCTGATGCTCTCCAAGGCCCTGGAGCAGTTCCTCAAGCAGGTGGAGTGGGGACCCCTCGACTATCTGGTGATCGACATGCCTCCGGGGACGGGGGACATCCAGATGGCTCTGGCTCGGATGCTCCCCCAGGCCGAGATGCTGGTGGTGACGACCCCGCAGAAGGCCGCCCAGAAGGTGGCGGTCCGGGTTGGGGACATGGCTCGCCGGTCCCACATGCCGATCATCGGAGTGGTGGAGAACATGGCCGGTTTCGTCTGCGAACACGGCACGACCTATCGGCTGTTCGGCGAGGGGGGTGGACGCCGTCTGGCCGAGGAGCTGAACGTCCCTCTGCTCGGTTCCATACCGCTAGACCCGGCGGTGGTGCTGGGGGGAGACGAAGGCAGGCCGGTGGTCAGGTCGGCGCCCGACGGCCCGGCCGGGGAGGCGTTCCAGGCGTTGGCGGCCAAGGTGTTGGAGGTCCTTCCCCCGGTGGTGGACGAGACCTGCACCGGCCGGCTCGCCAAACTGATCGATCAGCTCGAAGCTTCGTGACTAGTCACTTGGATCGTTCTCGAAACGGTCTGGAGTTTCGGCGCCGTGCGGCCGATCATGGGAGGGAACGTGCCACCGGCGGCGAACCGGGACAAGGAGCCGGCTGGGAGAGATCTTCGAGACCCGAGCGTCTCGATTCGCACGAGGGCCCGAATCCCCCGCGGGCCCTCGTGCCGCGTCAGCGGCACAGCTCGACGACCAGCGGGTAGGGGTTGACCGCCGCCCCGCCGCCCGGGTGGTACTCGAAGTGGAGGTGGGGCAGGTAGTCGGGTGCGTTCCCGGTCGACCCGACGTATCCGAGGACCCTCCCGGATTCGACGGTCGCACCTTCGGCTACGTCGGGTGCATATCCGTCGAGATGCGCGTAGTAGTACTCGTCGCCGTTCCTGTCACGCAGCCAGACCGTGAGCCCTCCCAGCGTCGACGTCCTCATCCGGAGGACGGTTCCGTCGTAGACGGCGACCACCGGGGTTCCCCGGGAGGCGATCATGTCGACCCCTTCGTGGAAGCGGCCCCCCGAGCGGGGTGCGCCCCACGAGTCGACGAAGGAGACCGGGCCCGCCACCGGACATGCGCCGGAGTCACCGCTCCGGGGATCGTGGTCGTCGTGGTGGTGGGAGCCTGGGTGGTCGTCGTGGTAGTGGTTGGCGCCTCGGTGGCTGTCGTCGTAGTGGGAGGTGCCTGGGTGGTGGTCGGAGCCTGGGTGGTGGTAGGGGCCTGGGTGGTGGTAGGAGCCGTGGTGGTGGTGGTCGTCGTGGAGGCGGCCATGTTCATCTGCCGTTCCAGCTCGGCCACGAGGAGCCGGTAGTGCCGTTCCGCCTCTGCCAGTTCGGCCTGCACCTCTCCTGCCAGGACGGCCAACTCGGCTTCGGTGTCTTGCTGTTCGGCCAGGGCGGCCTCCAGTTCGCGGGTTCGACGTTCCAGTTCCGCCCCGAGGACGGCCAGCTGGCGAAGGGCTTCCTCTCCCTCGGCGGTGGAGGCGGTCAAGTACCCGACGCCGGCCAGCAAGTCGGGAACGACGAACAACACCCCCAGCGTCTCCCCGCTGGCTGCCCGCATGTAGAGCTCGACGGCCTGATCCTCCACCCGTGACACCGCGGCCCGGTGAGCCACCTCCAGGGCTTGCCGTTCGGCCACCAGCTCCTCGATCCGCACCTCCAGCGTGTACTGCCTGGCCCAGGCGTCCTCGATCTGGCGGGTGATCCGATCCGCCTCCTGGGTCAACCGTTCCACCTCCCGGCGGGCCTCCCGGACCGCCGACTCGTCGACCTGGAAGGACACCGCTCCCACCAGCACCAACACCGCGGCGGCCGCCCGAAGGATCATCGGGTCGCCTCGATCCGGGCGTCCCAACCCTCACCGGCCATCGTGAGCCGGCCTTCCGCCGACAGCTTCCGGAGGTGGGCCTCCACCGACCGGGCCGCCATCGGGAACAGGGCGGGATCGACTTCCCGGTAGACCTTTTCCACCACCTCCCCCACGGTAGAGGCGCCGCCGGCCACGGCAGCGAGGATCTCCCGCTCCCGTTCCAGCCGATGCCGGATGTACCAGGACACCAGAGCGACGGGGTCGTCTACCTCCGAGCCATGTCCCGGATAGAGACGGGACGGAGTCAGCCTGAGGATCTTCTCCAGGGACTCGAGATAGGCCGCGAGGTCTTCGACCATGACCGAGGTGCGCTCCTGCCCGGGGAACGGCCCCAGCACGTGGTCCCCGGTGAACACGACGCCGCCCGCCCTGAAACAGACGTGATCGGAGGAATGCCCGGGCGTGAACACCACCTGTAGGGCGACACCGCCCACCCGGATGACGTCGCCTTCCCTGAGGAGGCGATCCGGCTCGAAATCGGGACCCGGGGCGTATCCGGCCGTGTCGGTGCCCAGCTCGCGGGCCAGCGGGTTGGCGAGGGGAGCATGGTCGGGGTGGGTGTGGGTCACCACCACCGCCACCACCCGCCGGTCACCCACCGTGTCGACTATCGCGGCTTCGTGGCCCCTATCGAGAGGGCCGGGATCGAGGATCACCGCTTCCCGACCGTCCGACACCACGTAGGTGTTGGTCCCCGGACCGGTGAAAGGCCCCGGATTGGGAGCCAGAACCCTCTCCACTCTCACGGCAACACCGCCCTGACTCCGTCGTCGTCCACCACCAGCCGGGGTTGGATCCTCTTGCCTCCGGCCGCCCGGCACACCGCGTCCGGGTCGCGGTGCACTCGCAGCAGCTCCAGGTGCGACAGGGTCGGGAGGATGACATCCCATTCGCCCGACTCGGCTTTGCGGAGGGCCTCCTCGGCCGATATCCACACCGCCTCCTCGACCTCGCCTTGCTGGGGGTGCACGTCCCATTCGGAAGGGCCAAGCTCGAGGAGGAAGAACCGGGCGTCGAACCGGACCGGAACCCCCTCGGGGGTGACCCAGTTGGACAGATAGCGGAGGCGCCCCGCGTCGAACCGGACCCCCGCCGCCACCGCCTCTTCGTAGAGCGCCTCTCCGGTCACCCCGACGGGTGGATGCTCCCACCGGGGAGTGGTCACGAAGATGCCGACTTCCTCGGCCAGCTCACGGAGCGCCGCCGCCCGGTAGCGGAAATCGTCTTGCGGTGAACCGACCACCGCCCGTCTCGCCCGACCCTCATCGTCGGCTGGATCCACCTTCCCTCCGGGAAAGACGAAGGAGCCCCCGAAGGCCCCTCCCCCGGGTCGTCTCACCATCAGAACCTCCCAATCCGGGAGGCGTCTCACCGCCACCACCGTGGCAGCCGGAACCGGGACCGCATCCACCATCTTCCCCATCTAACCCGACCCGACCCGGATCTCACCACCTCTCGGTAGGCTCACCGCCCTATGGACCCCAGGGACCTGCCCTCGGTGGATCGCCTGGTCCGCACCCTCGATTCGTCCCTGCCCCGGGGGCTGGTGGTCGAGGCCGTCCGGGCCGCCGTGGCCCACGCCCGGGAGGCCCTGACCCGGGGAGAGGCCGCCTCACCCGAGGCGCTGGCCGAGGAAGCGCTCAGGCGACTCTCGGCTCTCCGCCCCACCGAAGTGCTCAACGCCACCGGTGTGCTCCTCCACACCAACCTGGGTCGGGCCCCCCTCCACCCCGACGCCGCCGAAGCCGCCCGCAGGTGGGCCATCGGGTACGGGAACCTGGAGCTGGATCTGACCACGGGACGCCGGGGGGGAAGGGGCGCCTACCTGGTCGAGCTCCTCACGTCCCTCACCGGCGCCGAATCCGGGTTGGTGGTCAACAACAACGCCGGGGGGCTCTTCCTCACGTTGGCCGCCTTGGCGTCGGGGAGGGAGGTTCCGGTATCGAGGGGTGAGCTGATCGAGATCGGCGGCTCGTATCGGCTCCCCGAGCTGATGGCGGCCACGGGGGCCCGACTGGTCGAGGTGGGCACCACCAACCGCACCCGCTCGTCGGACTACCGCTCGGCGGTGGGCGAGGCGACCGCCCTGATCCTCAAGGTGCATCCCTCCAACTATCGCATCGTCGGGTTCAGCGAAGACACCCCCCTCGGGGAGTTGACCCGCCTGGGGAGGGAAGCCGGGGTGCCGGTGGTCTTCGACGTCGGCAGCGGCCTCCTCGACGAACGCACGCCCTGGCTTCCCGGTCCTCCCCCCGCCTGGCTGTCGGGTGAGCCGGGAGTGGTCCAGTCGCTGGCCCGGGGTGCGGACCTGGTGCTCTTCTCGGGAGACAAGCTGCTCGGGGGGCCCCAGGCCGGGGTCGTGGTGGGTCGCGCCGAGCTGATAGACCGACTGCGCCGCCATCCCGTGGCCCGGGCTCTCCGGCTCGACGGCCCCACCGTGGCGGCCCTCACGGTCACCCTCGAGAAGTACGCCGACGGGACCGCGGCCGACCTGCCGCTGTGGCGGATGGCACTCGCCCCCTACGAGGAGCTCGAACGCAGAGCCGAGAGCCTCGCCGCCCGCCTGGGAGGCCGGATCGTGGAGGGCCACTCCACCGTGGGAGCCGGGAGCGTCCCCGGCGCGGAGATCCCCTCGCCTCTGGTGGCGGTAGGCGAGCAGGTCGACCGGCGATTCCTCCGCCTGTTGGCCTCGGACCCTCCGGTGGTCGCCCGCCGAGAAGGGGGTGTGTTGCTCTTCGACCTGCGGACCGTCCCGCCGGACCGGGATTCCGAGCTGGTGGCAGCGGTGGAGAAGGCCTGGGAGGACTGACATGCCGGTGGTGGGCACCGCGGGCCACGTCGACCACGGCAAGTCGACTCTGGTGACCGCCCTGACCGGACGCGACCCCGACCGCTGGGAGGAGGAGAAGAGGCGGGGTTTGACCATCGACCTCGGTTTCGCCTGGGCCACCTTCGACGGCGTCGAGGTGTCGTTCGTGGACGTCCCCGGCCACGAACGCTACGTCAAGAACATGCTCGCCGGGGTCGAGGCGATCGACCTGGCGTTGATGGTGGTGGCCGCCGACGAGGGTTGGATGCCCCAGTCCGAGGAGCACGCCGCGGTCCTCGACCTGTTGGGGGTCGACCGAGGCGTGGTGGCCCTGACCAAGGTCGACCGGGTAGACGAGGACCTGACGTCGTTGGCCCTCCTCGAAGTCGAGGAGAAGCTGGCCGGTACCAGCCTGGAGGGGGCGCCGGTGATCCCGGTTTCGGCGGTCACCCGCCACAACATGGACGCCCTGGTGGCGGAGCTGACCGAGCTGGTCCACCGGGTGGATCCGCCCGACCGGGGGCGGGCCCGGATGTGGATCGACCGGGTCTTCACCATCGCCGGGGCGGGCACGGTCGTCACGGGGACCCTCCTCGACGGATGGCTGGAGGTGGGCCGGCAGGTGGAGATCTGGCCGGGACCGACGACGGGACGGATCCGCTCCCTCCAGACCCATGAACGTGAGGTGGACCGGGTAGGTCCGGGGAGAAGGGTGGCAGTCAACCTGGGCGGAACCCCGAAAGAGCAGATCACCCGAGGGTCGATGCTGGGGCTGCCCGACCACTGGCGGCCCACCAGCCGCTTCCTGGCCCGGATCCGAACCGCCCGCTACGTGGAAGAACTGACCAACCGGGGCGCCTATCAACTCCACGTCGGTTCGGGAGCCTTCCCGGTCGCCGTGCGAATCATCGCCGAGGACCTGGTGGTGATCGACCTGCCACAGCCTCTCCCGCTGGCGGTGGGCGACCGGTTCATCCTGAGGGACACCGGGCGGCGCCTGGTGGTCGCCGGCGGCAGGGTGGTGGATCCCGCTCCGCCCAAGCCCCGCCGCCTGCGCCGGTTGGACCTCGACCTGCTACGCCAGCTACCCGAGGCCTCGCCCGAACTGCAGGCCCGGACGCTCCTCGCCGTACGGGGTTCGTCCTCCCTCGACGAGCTCTCGGCCCACACCGGCGGAGGGGTGCCCTCCGACGCGGTGCGGATCGGCCGGGTGCTGTTCTCGGCGGAACGGGCAGACGAGCTCACCCGCAGGCTGGAGGAGATGGTCGGCGCATACCACCGCAGCCACCCGCTCAGGCCCGGTCTCGGGTTGGCCGAGGCGGCGGAACGCCTGGGAGTCACGTCCGAGCTGGTCGCCACGCTGGTGGAACGAAGCCCTGACCTGGCTCTGACCGGAGCTGCCGTCCACCACCGCGACCACACGGTGGACCGCACCCGGGACCAGGAAGCCGCCTGGTCGCGGGCCCGCCAGAGGCTGGCGGAAGCCGAGGACGGCCGTGTACCGAGGGTCGACGAACTCGGCCTCCCCACCGAGTTGCTGGCGGCTCTGATCCGGGAAGGTTCTCTGGTCCGGATTTCACCCGACCTGGTCTATCTCCCCGAGCAGGTGGATCGCCTGGTCGGAGTCGTCAGGTCGTTCGCGGAGCCGTTCACCGTGTCGGAGTTCAAGGATCGGGCCGGCATCTCACGCAAGTACGCGGTGCCGTTCCTCGAGTGGGCCGACGACCAGGGCCTAACCGTCAGGATGGGGGATCGGAGACGGGTGAGATGAGGGGCGGGTCGTAGTCCGCCCCCCTGCTCACACCGAGCTGCGAGCCAGCAACTCTCGGCGATCGGCCTCCGTCAACCCGCCCCAGATGCCGAAGGGCTCGCGGATCGCCAGGGCGTATTCCCGGCATTCGACCAACACGGGACAGACGTTGCAGATCGCCTTCGCCCGCATCTCTCTCCGCTCCCGCTCCTCCTTGCGTTCGAAGGTGCTCGGCGGGAAGAAGAGATGGGCGTGGTGTCCACGGCACAGGCCGCGGGACTGCCAGTCGTAGCTCACCGATGTTCCTCCCTTGGTTCGGGTCGGCCCGCAAACCTAGAGGATCGACCCTACGTTTCGCCAGGGAAAACCTGGGAAAATTCAAGGACGGTTTTCGCGAACTGGCTCGACTTCGAGGTAGTGACCGTCGAGTCCGGTGACCACCACCGGAGTTCCGGCCTCGATTCCCGCGGCCCGGTGGGCCGTGGCCGGCCACCGAGCCCCTTCGACCTCCACCACCCCGTCCGGGTCGAATCGGACGAGTGCCTTGCCCCGTCTGCCCATCAGCGACTCCCGACCCACGGTGCCGGTGCTGAAACGCGCCCTGGTCACGGTGGGCATGGCCACCCAGAAGAACGCGCCGACCGCCACCGCGGTGAGCACCACCCCGAGGGGGGAAGGCACGATCTGAGGTGCGGTGTCGGCGAAGAACCAGCCGGCCACCCCCACGCCGAGGGTGCCGACCACCCGGAGCACACCGATCCCGCCCCGCTGATGGGAAGCGACCAGCAGCCCCCAGGACGCCAGCAGCAGCCCCAGAGCCCATCCTCTGACCGGAAGCACCGACAGTCCGTAACCGCCCAGGAACAGCGATATCGCAGCGACCCCGGCCGCTATCCCGGGCCCGATCGCGTAGAACTCGAAGGCGGCGACGGTGAGGCCCGCAGCCAGGAAGAAGAAGGCCGCTTCCGGTCGCACCGCCAACCGCAGGAACCGGTCCCACAGTCCAGGTTGCCGCAACACGGTGGGGATGTGGGTGACCCCCCCGTCGATCGGCTGCAGGGTGGAGAGCACCCGAGCACCCGACCGGGTCTGGACCTCCAGGCCGTCCAGGTCGGAGACCACGAGTTGACGCAGTGAGGGTTGCACCAGGCCGCCCAGCGGGGCGGTGGCTTCGACCCGGGTCGTCCCGTCGACCAGGTCTTCGGGGAGGGGGACCACGGGTTCGTTCACCCGCCCGACGATCGTCGGAGCCCCGTAGCCCATCTCCGCTCCGGGGGCTCGCCGCCTTCACCGGCGCCGCCGCGTATATCTGGAGGGCTCCTCCGTAGGCTACGGCCGGTGCGGGGCCGACCCAGGCCACCACCGGCACCGGCGGATCGGCCAACAGCCCGAGAAGCCGCTGCAGCTCTTCTTCGCCGTCTACCACCCCGGGCGAGTCGATCTGGAGCACCACCACCTCGACTCCGGCCGCGGCTTCGATGGTGTCCGCCGCGAAGTCGAGGACACGCGCTTCGAGCGGTCCCTCCAGTTCGATCACCTCGATCACCCGCTCCGGCTCCTGGGCTCGGACGTTCGGACCGAGGGAGGTCAGGGCGAAGAGAACTCCGATGGATGCGAGGAAGCGCACGGGCCGGTCATGTTAGGGGTGGGACCGGGTGTGCCCGGAACGGGTAGTCTCTCCCCCCATGCCTCGCCTCCTCCTCGTCGCCGACGACCGTTGGGTGGTGAACGACGTGTTGGCCGCGGTCGATTCGAACACCACCGTCGACGTGCTCGACGACCCGAGCCGGGTGGTGGAGACCGCCGCCCGCGGGGACTACGACGTGATCGTGGTCGACATGCAGGTGAAGTCGATGGGGGCGATGGCGGTGACCCGGCTGGTCAAGGACGCGGCGGCGGTAGGTGAGCTGAAGCCGGTTCCCGTCGTCAATCTGCTCGATCGGCGTGCCGACGTCTTCTTGGCCCGCCGCGGAGGAGCCGATGCCTGGGTGGTGAAGCCCTTCACCGCCCAGGAGTTCCGGGCGGTTCTCGAGGATCTTCCGGCTCCCGCCGGGCACGGAGCCTGAGCCCCTTCCGTTACCATGGAGCGTCGACGGGACGTGGCGCAGTTTGGTAGCGCGCAGCGTTCGGGACGCTGAGGTCGCCGGTTCAAATCCGGCCGTCCCGACCAGAGAAACGCCAGGTCAGGGCCGCCCTTCGGGGCGGCCCGCTGGTTTGGTACCCGTTTCCATCGCGCGTCCATCGCGCGTGCCGAAGGGGGTGGTGTTCGAGACGAGCGACCGTACAATCTGCCCATGACGAGCCGTTCGATAGCTCTCAATTCACTGATCGATGCCCACCGCGACGAGATTCGGGCGCTGCTGGAGCCACACCACGCCCGTTCGATCGCAGTGTTCGGTTCGGTTGCGCGAGACGAGGCAACGGTCGACAGCGACATCGATTTCCTGGTCGAGTTCGAGCCTGAGAGCTCCCTTCTGGATCTGATCCATCTCGAGGAGGCGCTCTGTGACCTCTTGGGCGTCGACGTCGACGTCATCTCGCTCGGTGCGCTTCTCGATCGAGACGACGAGATCCGAAGCGACGCCGTCACGTTGTGAGTCGATCCGACGCGCACCGCCTGGCCGACATGATCATGGCGGCCGACGAGATCGCCGCAGTCGTCGAGCGGGGACGGGACGCGTTCGACGCCGACGTCGTGTTGCGTCGCGCCGTCGAACGGTGCCTCGAGATCATCGGCGAGGCATCCAAGGCGATGTCGCAGGACGTCACCGACGCACATCCCGAGATCGCCTGGTCAAATTCGCAGCAAGAGTGCCCGCTCAACCCAGAGAGCCAGCACCAGGGTCGCGCGAAACGAACGCTGTCCGTGCGGATCAGGCCTCAAGTACAGGCACTCTCACGGCCTGACCGACCCGATAGCGAGGCGACCTGCAGCAACAATGATGTCGCAGGCAACAAGTCATGCTGTCGCCTCTCCATACCTGCCGAGCGGTTCGCCACCCGGGTGCTCTTCGCTGCCACGCAGCTCGGTGGACTGCTGTCGTCTGATGGATGCAGGCGTCGGGGGGTCATGCGTCAACCAGGCCGGACTCTACGCGGTGTCACCCAGACCGCTGCGCCCACCATCAGTAGACCCATCGGTGCGTAGTACGGGCCGACGCTAAAGAGAAACAGGATCCCGTATATGAGTGTCAGCAGCGCCCCGCCAAGCGCCCACCGCCGTCGCAAGCGGTGAATGCCCACCAGGTAAACGGCAGAGCCGATGAGCGGAATCAGGGCTGAGACCTGGCGTTGTCGCTCGAAGGACGGACCGCCGCTGATCGTGGCGACCTGAACTCGAACGCCCACAATCAGGAAATATGCGGCAGTGACGCCAACGACACATCCAACAACGACCGCGACGACACGTCGAGCCTGCAATGCCCGCGACATCATTGTGCCGGTGGTCACCGGCACCCCTGGATGATATCTTGGTAGCTGCCAACGACGTCGAGTCCCGTCAACCAAGCGGTGCACACCGTCGATCCACCGCGTGTCTTGCGTTCCTTGGTAGTGAGCGTGTGGTCGTAGCCGTCAGGATCGACGATGTTGCATGGAAATGAGCTACGTGGGCTGCAGTGGAAGTCGCCCTTCTCGATTGTCTGCGCGGTCGTTGAGGTGTACCAGGCTCCTCCCGAGTAGCACCGCTCGATCACCCATGTCCAGCCCCCAGGCGGGTCCGTCGCATAGCAGGTTCCGGTCTGCGACACTGACGTGAACGTCGTGGCATTCTCGCATGCGACCATCTTGCCTACCAACCGGGTAAGCCTGTCGGTCGGACCACCGTATCCGTAGTGGATGATCTGTTGCTCGTGTGTTGAGCACGACGCGGCCGCGAGCGTCGTCCCTAGACTTTGGTTTGTCTGACCTGCCGGCCCGCCTTCCTTCGAGAACGTCGCTTCGACCAGCCCGGCATCCTCGACTTGGGACAAGACTCCGGCTGGTCGGTCAATGAGTGCGCCGGTCCACCTCGCGATTACGGACACCTCGCATCGCTTGTTAACGCGGATAGCTGCCCAGACCGAGTCGCGACCGGCTGCTTCCTGGCTCACCTCCAACTCACCGAACCGACACGAGTCCCCAACTCGGTCTCCTCGACCAAGTACCGCTCCAATGGGCGCACTCTGGGCGTCGATCACCAAGTCCGTCGATGCAGGCGTCGCTTCAGCCTGATCGGGAGTCGCCGACGCTGCCCCAGCGGTCGCCAATGCCACGGCAGTCGCTAGGACGATCAACACTGACCTCATGACCCCTCCTTCTAGGGAAGCTCCACTGTACGACAATATACTCTATGAGTCAATACTCGAATAGTGGTCAGCCTTCTCCCGTGCGAGAATCGTGTTATGCAGTTCTCAATCGATGACCTCGCTTCGCAAACGGGACTCCCTTCCAGCACGATCAGGTTCTATCAGGCGAAAGGTCTATTACATCCACCCAGACGCGTGGGTCGGCAGGCGGTGTACGGAGACGACCATCTCAAGCGGTTGGAATTGATCGGGCGTCTGAAGCAGCGCGGTTTCTCGCTTGCTGGCATACGCCAGCTGCTCGACGGACATGGCGCTGGCGCCAGCCTTCAGTCCGTCCTGGGCCTTGCTGGTTCGCCCAACGCTGCTGACCCACAGCGAGACATCAACGATCTTGTCGCGAGTCTCTTTCCTGAGGGGATCGAGTCCGAGGCGATCAGGAACGCTGTCGAGTTGGGCGTATTGGCCGTCCAAGGCGACCGAGTGACTCTTGTAGACGAGGGACTCCGTCCTTTGGTCGAGGGAATTCTTCAGCTGTTCGAACTGGGCTTCCCTGAGTCAACCGCGATGGAGCTGTGGACGGCCGTCATGGAGCGTGTTGGAGCCATCGCTTCCGAATTTCACCAGGCCGCCGAGACACACGTCTATCCATCAAGGAATCCAGATGAGGCTCAAGTGGCGTTGCGCCAGCTCGTCCAAGTGGCGGTCAGTATCGTCTCATTCGCGCTGACCACTGCCCTTCGTAACGCGCTAGTCGGAGAGGAGGGGAGCCCCCTCAGAAGTAATGAAAAAGGAACGTCGGGTCCGTGATGCGGTAGGGCCACCGTGCGACCGTCCCCCATTCTGTCGCAAACGATCACGCTCGGTGGACAACCCCGCCAGCCTCGCCAGCCTCGCCAGCCTCGCCGGCTGAGATTGTCCCGGGAGCTGTCGATGTGAGGGTGGCGGTCCCCCGACCTGGTGCCTGCCCTTGTGGCAGGATCGGGCGGTGATAGCCGAAGCCGAGCACGCCACCACCAGCGAGATCATCCGTGAGGCGATCCGCCGGTTCCTCGAGGTCGCCTGACAGGGAGCAACCTCACCGCTCCATCGCGCGTCCATCGCGCGTCCATTGACGTCCACGCCGGTCCGCACGGATCGCCGCAACGCTCTGACCTGGGGTTTTGGTCCGCAAGAGTCCGCTTCAGTCCATACCGGGAGCCTTCGGGACGCTGAGGTCGCCGGTTCAAGTCCGGCCGTCCCGACAAGAGCAGGTCGGGGCCGCTCACGCGAGCGGCCCTCTGGTTCGGGAGGGGCCATCGCGGCTCTGAAGCCACGGCGTCGAAACTGCGGCGTAACGTTCCCAGCAAGAGTGCCGCTCGACCCAGACAGCCACAACCCCCAGGTCACCGCGCGGAACCGTTATGCGTCAACGGGCCGGACTCTACGCGGTGTCACCCAGACCGCAGCGCCCACCATCAGTAGACCCATCGGTGCGTAGTACGGGCCAACGCCAAAGAGAAACAGAATTCTGTATGCGAGCGTAAGCAGAGCCCCGGCGAGCGCCCACCGCCGCCGCAAGCGGTGTATGCCCACCAGGTAGACGGCCGAGCCGATGAGCGGAATCAGGGCTGAGACCTGGCGCTGTCGCTCGAAGGACGGACCGCCGCCGATCGTGGCGACCTGGACTCGAACAGCCACGATCAGGAAATAGCGGCAGTGACGCCAACGACAGATCCACCAACGACCGCGACGACACGTCGAGCCTGCAACACCCGCGACATCATTGTGCCAGGTGGGTTCCAGCGTTCGGGGCAGCTCCTGATTGAAAGGGAAATCGCTCTCGCGCGTCCATCGCGGTCTTGCCGTCCGGGGTCGTCGAGCTGCTCCGGCGCTCGAGACTCGGTCGAGCATGCCTGTCCATTTGCCCGTCTAGGTCTCCAGACCTAGGCTTCCCCGCTCGTGCGGAGGGGTCTTCCTGTGGTGCTCGTGGCCTGGTTGCTGGCCGTCGCCTCACCTGTGGCGGCCGATTCGGTGGACGCCGCAGTGGCAGCTGCCCGGGGTGGAGCACTTCCTGTCCGGACCGAGTTGGAGAACGCAGCCGCGGCGGCGGCCCGACGCCAGGTGGGAGCCGACCGGCTTCGGCATTCGGACCTATCGAGCCTGTCGGCGGTCTGTTCCCGCGCCGGCGAGGTCCTGGGGGCTGGTGGCGATGTCTCCTCCGTCTTCCAGGCGTTCCGTAACAGCCCGGCCCACTGGTCGATCATCACCAATCCGGCGTGGACCGCGGCCGGGACGGCGACCGCCCAGGGTGACGACGGCGTCCTCTACGTAGCGGTCGTGTTCTGCGTGGAGCATCAGCCGTCGGGTGGAGCTGCCCCAGCGCCTCCGCCTCCACCCGCACCCGTTCCGGCTGCCCCGGTCCACCGACAACCAGTGCCCGCCGAGACGTCCGACGATCCCCCCGACGTGGTGTTCGGTCCGAATCTGTTCATTCCGTTGCCGGAATGGCCGGCCAGCCAGGAGCCCACCGTCAGCTAGACGCCACCACCAGTTCGGCTATCTGGACGGCGTTGAGAGCCGCCCCTTTGCGCAGGTTGTCGGCCACCACCCAGAGGCTGATACCCCCGGGGTCTCCCAGAGTCGGACGCAGCCGACCCACCAGGACCTCGTCCCTGCCCGCGGCGTCCAGCGGGGTGGGCACACGGTCGGTCCACACCTCGACCCCGGGGGCGGCTTCGAGGATGTCCACCGCCTCGTCGGCCCCGAGCTCGGAACGGAACCAAAGAGACGCGGCGATGCCGTGGCCGACCAACACGGGCACCCGGACACAGGTGGGTTCCACCCGGAGGTCGGGGACGTCGAGGATCTTGCGGCTCTCGTTCACCAGCTTCCATTCTTCGTCGGTGTATCCGAGCTCCGCCTGGGAGCCTGCGAAGGGCACCACGTTGAATCCGATCGGCCGTGGATACACCTCGCATCCCGGGTCCTCCCACGCTCCCGACGCCAGAGCCGTCGGATCCGGGCGGAGGGCGTCGGTCTGGCGGAGCAGCTCGTCGATCCCCCGCTGACCCGAACCGGAGACGGACTGGTAGCTGGCAGCCACCATCCGCTCCAACCCGGCGGCGCGGTGGAGGGGGGCCACCGCCATGAGCAGGCCCATGGTGGTGCAGTTGGGGTTGGCGATGATCCCCTTGGGTCGATGCTCTGCGGCTTGGTCGTTGACGCCGACCACCACCAACGGGACGTCGGGGTCGGCGCGAAAGGCAGACGAGTTGTCGATCACCACCGCCCCCGCCGCGGCGAAACGGGGGGCGTGGCGGCGAGAGCGGTCCGCGCCGGCGGAGAACAGAGCCACGTCGATGCCCGACGGGTCGGCGCTCTCCAGTTCCTCGACCACCACCGGTCCCCACGGGGTCTCCAGCTTCGTCCCGGCCGACCTGGAGGAGGCGAACAGCCGGACGCCTTCAGCCGGGAACTCCCGCTCTTCCAGAACGTCGAGCATGGTCCGGCCCACCGCTCCGGTGGCACCCACGACGGCGATGTTCATGCACCCACCTCCTCTTCTACGAGCGGCGGCTCGAAGGCGGCGTGCAGCGCCTTGACGGCCGCGGTGACGTCTTCCTCCCGGACCACACAGGAGATCCGAATCGTCGAGGTCGAGATCATCTCGATGTTGATCCCCGCATCGGCCAGGGTCCGAAAGACCCTGGCGGCCACCCCCGGATGGGATTTCATTCCCGCGCCGACCAGAGACACCTTGCCGATCGCGGCGTCCACCTCCACACCGCGGGCGCCGACCCGGGAAGCCACCTCCTGGGCGATGCGACGGGCGGTCTCTAGGGACGCCTTGGGGACGGTGAGGGAGATGTCGGTTGTGCCGTCGGTCGACACGTTCTGGACGATCATGTCGACGTTCACGCCCTCTGCGGCCATCGGCTCGAACAGGGCCGCGGCCACACCCGGACGGTCGGGAACACCCCGGATGGTGAGCTTGGCTTCGGAAACGTCGTGGGCGATACCGCTGATGATGGCTTGCTCCATCGTGCTCTCCTTCACCCAGGTGCCTGGGTGGTCGTTGAACGAGGACCTTACGTGGATGGGGATGCCGTAACGCCTCCCGACCTCGACCGAACGGCTCATCAGCACCCCAGCCCCCGAGGCGGACAGCTCCAACATCTCCTCGAAGGAGATCTCGTCGAGCTTCCGGGCGTCCGACACCAGCCGCGGGTCGGCGGTGTACACACCGTCCACGTCGGTGTAGATCTCGCACACCTCGGCACCGAACGCCGCAGCGAGCGCTACCGCGGTGGCGTCCGACCCACCCCGCCCCAGGGTGGTGACCTCCTTGGATTGCGGGTCGACCCCCTGGAAACCGGCGACGATCACCACTTTGCCTTCCGCCAGGGCCTGGCGCACCCGGTCCCCCCGGATCTCCCGGATCTTGGCGGCTCCGTGGGCTGCGTCGGTGAGGATGCCCGCCTGACTGCCGGTGAAGCTCACCGCCTGCACACCCCTGGCCTCGATCGCCATCGCGCACAGGGCCATGGAGATCCGCTCCCCCGCAGTGAGGAGCATGTCGAGCTCCCGAGCCGGAGGGTTGGGGTTGACCGCCCTGGCGAGTGCGATCAGCTCGTCGGTGGTGTCACCCATCGCCGACACCACCACGAGAACGTCGTTGCCCTCCTTGCGGGATTGCACGACCCGCTCGGCGACCCGGCTGATCCGCTCGGGGGTCGCCACCGAGGTACCTCCGTATTTCTGGACGACGAGGCCCATGACGCCGGCAGTCTACGGGGCCCCCCGACCGGGTCCGCACACCGCTAGCCTGCCCGGCCCGATGACCTCAGCCGCCGACAAACGGCGTCGACGTAAGGCCGAGAGGGCTGCCCGCCGGGAAGCGGCCCGGAAAGCCGCCGCCCGCCGGGAGTTGTTCCGACGTATCCGGGTGGCGGTGGGTCTGGGGGTGGCGGTCGCCGCCGCCCTGCTCCTGGTGGCGTTCCTGTCGGGACGGGGAGAGCAACTCCCCGAGGCCTATCTCGAGTATCGGCGACAGCCGACCGCCTGCGGAGCCGAGCCGCCGCCTCCCCTCACCCCGATGAGCTTCGAAGAGCCGGAGGACCAAGGACTCTCACCCGACGACGTGGTGACCGCGGTGCTCAACACCTCTTGCGGGCCGATCACGCTCCGCCTGGACCCGGCCGCTGCCCCCCAGTCGGTGAACTCGTTCGTGTTCTTGGCCCGGGCGGGTTTCTACGACGGCACGGTGTTCCACCGGGTGGTCCCCGATCTCCTGGTTCAGGGGGGCGACCCCACCGCGACCGGCAGGGGGGGACCGGGTTACACCGTGCCCGACGAGTTCCCCCCGCCCGACTTCGTGTACCGGCCCGGGATGGCGGCGATGGCCAACACCGGGCGGGGCACCACCGGCAGCCAGTTCTTCATCGTGGTGGGCGTCGAAGCCGAAGCGCTCAACCCGACCTTCAACCTGTTGGGCGAGATGGTGGACGGCCGGGAAACCCTGGACCGGATCGTCTCGGTGCCGTTGGCCATCCAGGGGGTCACGGTCGAACGCTCCCGGCCGCTCGAGACCGTCTACCTGGAATCGGTGGAGGTCGTCGTCGAACCGGCCGGGTAGCCTGCCCCGCCGTGGCCGTCGACCTGCACACCCACAGCACCGCCTCCGACGGCTCCGACACCCCGACAGAGCTGGTCTCGAAGGCCGCGCGGGCCGGGCTGACCGCAATCGCCTTGACCGACCACGACACCCAGGAGGGGGTGCCGGAGGCCCTCGCTGCAGCCCAGAAGGAGGGGATCGAGCTGGTCCCCGGGGTGGAGCTGTCCCTGGACTGGCCGCAGGGGGGGATGCACCTCGTCGTGCTCTGGCTTCCCCCGGGCCCGGGTCCCCTCCAGGACCGCCTGGCCGAGCTTCGCCGTGGTCGGGACCGCCGCAACATCGAGATCGTGGAACGGCTCAACCAGCTCGGCCTGGACATCACCATCGAGGAGGTGGCCGCCCGGGCCGGCGACGGGTCGGTGGGCCGTCCCCACATCGCAGCCGTATTGGTGGAGAAGGGGTACTGCGCCGACATCGCCGACGCTTTCGACCGGTATCTCGCCTCCGGTAGGCCCGCCTACGTCCACCGGCCCCGCCTCGCCCCCGAGGAGGCGATCTCCCTGGCCCGGGCCGGCGGCGCGGTTCCCGTCTTGGCCCATCCCCACACTCTGGGTCTGGACGCCCCGGGAGAGATGGCGGATCTGCTCGAACGGCTGACCGGCGCCGGCCTGGTGGGGATCGAATGCCACTACGGCGCCTACGACGAGGGGGGACGTAGGGGGATGGTCGCGCTGGCGGAGCGGTTCGGTCTCGTACCGTCCGGAGGGTCGGACTACCACGGCAGCTACAAACCCGGGGTGGAGCTGGGTACCGGCAAGGTCGGTCTGGGCGTCCCCGATTCGGTGTTGGCCGATCTCGCGGCCGCCAGGCGATCGGGGCCATGACCGGGAGCGGCGCCGTCCGTCGCGCCGCTCTGGTGGTCTCGGGGGGGATACTCGCATCCCGTCTGCTGGGTTTCGCCCGGGAGATGGTGATCGCCGCCCTCCTGGGCAGGAGCGGAGACGCCGACCTGTACGCCGCGGCCTTCTTCCTACCCGACTACCTGTTCTTCCTGCTCGCCGGCGGATACCTCACCATCACCCTGGTCCCCATCCTGGCTCGCCACCTCGCTTCGGGCGACCTCGACGAGGCCCGCCGCTCGTTCACGGTGGTGCTGCGCTGGCTGTCCGTCGCGCTGGTGGCGGTGACCGGGCTGGCGATGGCAGGAGCCGGTCCCCTGGTCGACCTGCTGTTCCCCCTCCTCCCCGACCGGGGCCGTCTGGTGGGGTTGACGAGGATCGCTCTCGCCTCCCAGGTGTTCTTCGGTGTGGGGACGGTCTTGATGGCGGCCCAGTACGCCCGGCAACGGTTCGTGGTCCCTTCGGTCGCCCCGGTGATCTACAACCTGGGGATCATCACCGGTGGGCTGGCGGGAGCCTGGTCGGGGTCACCCGGCCCGGAGGGGTTCCTGTGGGGAGGCCTGGTCGGCGCGGGCGTGGGCAACTTCGGCCTCCAGTGGTGGGGAGCCCGACGGGCCGGCTTCTCTCCCGTCGAGGTCGGGTGGCGGCATCCGGCGGTTCGGGAGTACCTGACCATGGCTCTGCCCCTCATGGTGGGACAGTCGGTGGTCGCCCTCGACGAGCAGTGGCCCCGCCTGTTCGGTCAGCTCGTCGACGTGGGCACGACGGCCGGCCTGACCTATGCGAGGAGGTTGAACATGCTGCCGGTGGGGGTGATCGCCCAGGCCGCCGGGGTGGCCGCGTACCCGTTCCTGGCCGGTCTGCACGCCTCGGGGGACCAGAGGGGGCTGGCCGAGACCGTCCGGCGTTCGGCCGGGTCGGCGCTGGTCGTCGCCGGGCTGGCAGCGGCCGGCACCGCCGGCCTGGCTGGACCGGTGGTGCGCCTCGCCCTGCAGCGCGGCGAGTTCGGGCCGGCCGACACCGCCTTCGTCGCCCCTCTGCTGGCCGCATACGCCTGCTCGATCCCCTTCTGGGCGATACACCAGGTCGTGAGCCGGGCCTTCTACGCGACCCGACGGATGTGGGTACCGGTGGGGGTGGGGACCGCCACCACGGTGCTGACCGTGCCCCTGCTGTGGTGGGGTTCGAGTCGGGGAGCGGTCTGGCTGGCAGCGGTGTCGAGTCTCTCCATCGCGGCCTACGCCGGTGTGATCTCCCGGATGTGGTCCCGTTCGGTGGGTCCGACCGGTTTGGGTCGCCTCCTCGGTCCGGTGGGCATGGCGGCGGTCGCGGCCGGCTGCGGGCGGCTGGTGGGTGAGCAACCGGATCGGCTGGGGATCGGTGGGAGAGGCGGTGCTGGCCCTGATCCTGGGTGGAGCTGCGGTGGTGGCGATCTACGCGGCGCTCACCTGGAGGGTTGTTCAGGGAATACGGGCGGGTTGAAGGTGCCCGGCTGGGTGGGCATCACGGCTCTCATCCAGGCGGGAGGGACGTTGCCCGACGACGGTGGGACGGAGGCCGCGGCCTCCTCCAACTCCAGGAGGTAGGCGACCACCGCAGCCACCGCGGCCGCCTCGTATTCGCCCGCACCGCCTCTGATCCGGATCTCGGTCATACACCGATCCCGTCGTCGTCGATCTCGACCAGCTCGACCAGGGTTCCGGCCCAGTCGGCGGGGTGCACGAAGGCGATCTTGGCGCCCCTCCCTCCCAGGCGGGGTCTCCGGTCGACCAGCCGGGCACCCTCCGCCTCCAGATGGGTCAGGGCGGCTTCGATGTCGGCCACCCGGAAGGCGACGTGGTGCAGCCCCTCGCCTCGGGAAGCCAGGAAGCGGCCCACCGGAGTGTCGGGGGCCGAGCGGCTGGAGGAGCTGGAGGAAAGACCCTCCCACCGGGATCATGGCTTCCTCGACGCCTTGGGCCTCCACCGTCTCCCGGTAGAGAGGCACCGCCCCGTAGCGCCGCCGGTACTCGGCCAGCGCGGTGTCGAGGTCGTTGACCGCCACCGCCACGTGGTCCAGGTTGAGCAGCTTCACCCCGCCGACACGGTAGTCGGCCCGGCCGCTGGTTACGATCGTGGATATGAGCGTCCCCGTGATCACCGGAATGGCCCGCACCCCGATCGGGAAGTACGGAGGGGTCTTCAAGGACGTACCCGCGGTGGAGCTCGGTGGCGTCGCGGTGAGAGGCGCCCTGGAACGCTCCGGACTCGACCCGGAGGTGATCGACGAGGTGATCATCGGCCAGGTGCTCCAGGCGGGCGAGGGTCAGATCACCGCCCGGCAGGCTGCGGTGAGGGGGGGCGTCCCCATGACCGTTCCGTCGATCACGATCAACAAGGTGTGCCTGTCGGGACTGGCGGCCATCGGGCTGGCGTCCCGGTCGGTCCGGCTCGGAGAGTCCCGGTTCGTCGTGGCTGGGGGCATGGAGTCGATGAGTCGGGCCCCGTACCTGGTGAGAGAGCTGCGGTGGGGCGCCCGGATGGGAAACGTCGAGCTGGTCGACGTGATGACCCACGACGGCTTGTTCTGCGCCTTCGACCACTGCACGATGGGTGAGTCCTCCGACGACAAGAACCGCCGGCTGGGGATCAGCCGGGAGGAGCAGGACGAGTGGGCGGCCCGGTCCCACCGGCGGGCCGCCGAAGCCGGCCAGGCCGGCGTCTTCGCCGACGAGATCGTGCCGGTGACGGTGCCCCAACGGCGGGGCGACCCCCTGGTAGTCGAAACCGACGAGGGAATACGCCCCGGGACCACCGTCGACGACCTCGCCGGTCTGCCTCCGGCCTTCACCGAAGGTGGAACCATCACCGCGGGGAACGCGTCCCAGATCTCCGACGGTGCCGCCGCGGTGGTCGTCGCCGACAGGGACGCGGCCGAGGCGGCCGGCACCCCCATCTTGGCGGAGATCGTCGCCTACGGGCAGATCGGCGGGTCCGACGCCACCCTCCACGAGCGACCCGCCGAGGCCCTCCGGGTGGCTCTCAAAAGAGCCGGTATGGAGCCGTCGGATCTCGACCTGGTGGAGATCAACGAGGCCTTCGCGGCGGTGTCGCTCTGGTCCACCCGGATGCTCGGCTTGGACGAGGAGAGGGTCAACGTCCATGGAGGTGCGGTGGCTCTCGGCCATCCGATCGGAGCCAGCGGAGCCCGTCTGGTGGTGACCCTGGTGAACGCTCTCCGCCGGAGAGGCGGCGGGGTCGGCGCGGTGGCGCTGTGCGGAGGCGGAGGACAAGGCGACGCTCTGATCCTGGAGGTGCATGGATGAGTTCGGATTCGGCCGCCGGCCGTCAGGAGATCCCCGACCGGAACTTGGGTCTGGATCTGGCCCGGGTGACCGAGACCGCGGCCATGGCCGCGGCTCGATGGCAGGGACGAGGTGACGCCGAGGCTTGCGACCAGGCCGCGGTCGACGGCATGCGGGCCCACCTGGGCACCCTGGAGCTGGACGGCGTGGTGGTGATCGGGGAGGGCGAGAAGGACGAGGCTCCGATGCTCCACAACGGAGAGAAGGTGGGACGGGGTGTGGGTCCCCGAGTCGACGTGGCGGTCGACCCGGTGGATGGAACCCGTCTCACCGCCGAGGGCGGACCCGGTGCGCTGTCGGTCATCGCGGTGTCCGAACGGGGCACGATGTTCGCCCCCGGTTCGCTGGTGTACATGGACAAGATCGCGGTGGGGCCGGAGGCGGCGGGGATGATCGACCTCGACGCCCCGGTGGAGCGGAACCTGAAACGAATCGCCAAGGCCAAAGGGTCGGACGTCAACGACCTGACCGTCATCATCCTGAAGCGGCCCCGCAACCAGCATTACATCGACGCGGTGCGGAGAGCCGGGGCCCGGATCCGGCTGATCCAGGACGGGGACGTGTCGGCGGCGATCGCCACCGCCCGGCCCGACGCGGCGATCGACGTGATGATGGGGATCGGGGGCTCCCCCGAGGGGGTCCTCGCCGCCGCCGCCCTGCGCTGCATGGGCGGCGAGATGCAGGCCCGGCTGTGGCCCAGGGACGACAACGACCGTGCGTATGCCGCGGAGCACGGGTACGACCTGGACCGGGTCCTCACCACCGAGGATCTGGTGGGCGGCGAGAACGTGTCGTTCGCGGCCACCGGGGTGACCACCGGGGAGTTCCTGAGGGGGGTCGAGTTCCGGGGGGACGGCGCCATCACCCACTCGGTGATGATGCGTTCCAAGACCGGTTCGATCCGGTACATGGACGCCTACCACAACTTCGCACGTCTGCGGCGGTTCGCGGCGGTCGACTTCGACTAGACGAGGTCGATGGCTTCGAGCAGGCTGCCCACCACCGGGTGGCCTGCGGCCTGCAGCACCTCGATGGGGTGGGATCCGTCGGCGAGCAGGACACACCGGGTTCCGACCGCGGCGGCCGCGTCGGCGTCGTCGAGGCTGTCTCCCACCACCAGCACCTCCCTGGCAGGAACCCCGAGACGAGCCAGATGGGCCTCCAGATAGGACGCCTTGGCCTCACCCCGGCCCGAATCGGGGGCGCCGTCCACCCGCAGGAAGAAGGAGGCGATGGCGAGCCGCTCCACGAGCTCCACCAGTTCGTCGTGGAGGAACATGGACAGCACCGACTGGGTGTATCCGCGCCGGGCCGCCTCTTTCAGAGCTTCGGGGGCTTCTGTCCTGAGACGTAGACGGTGGAGGCGCCGCCGGTAGCCCTCGTGGAAGGCGGCGTCGAGCTGGCTCCACTCTTCGTCGGTGACCGCCCGCCCGAACAGGCGCTCGTAGAAGGTGCGCACCGGCCTGGCATAGTGGCGCCGGTAGTCGTCGGGGCCGATCGGGCCCAGCCCGAACCGCCCGAGCCCACCGTTCACCGCCTCGACCACCAGCCCCAGGTCGTCGACCAGCGTGCCGTTCCAGTCCCAGACGACGTGTGGCATCGCCGACAAGATAGGCGTGATCTGCCCGGCACCCTCCGGGCCGGCTCGTTAGGCTCCCTGCCAATGCTCGGGGGCCTGGAGACGTGACGGCGCTCGTCGGCGCGTTGGGGTTCGTCATCGTCGGGTCGCTGGTCCTGGCGGTGATCGCCACCCGCTGGCGCACCGGGTCCGATCAGCCGGGACCGGTTGATGAGATACTGCCTGGCGTACGAACGGGCCGCCGACCGGTTCGCCGAGTGGACCGGCAAGATCTCCCAGTGGTTGGTCCTGCCAACGGTAGCGGTCGGGTTCGTCAACGTGATCCTCCGCTATTTCGGGCGGTTCACCCAGCAGCGTCTCACCAACAACGGGTTGATCGAAACCCAGTGGTACCTGTACTCGCTGATCTTCCTGTTCGGGTTTCCATACATCCTCAAACACCAGATCAACGTGAGAGTGGACTTCTGGTTCGGACATCAGCCGCAACGGAGGAAGGCCTGGATCGACCTGGTCGGCCACCTGATCGGCCTCATCCCCTTCTGTCTGGTGGGGATCGTCGCCTCCTGGGATCCGGTCTTGTTCAGTTGGCGCATCAACGAGCAGTCGCCCGACCCCAGCGGCCTGCCCCGGGCCCCGATCAAGACGATGATCCTCGTGGCTTTTGTGCTGCTCCTCATCCAGGCCGTCTCGGAGGTGATCAAGCTGATCGCCGTCCTCCGGGGGTTGGAGGGCTATGTGGAGATAGAGGAGCAGGAAGCGCCGATACGGATCGAGTAGCGAGGAGGAGGCATCTTGGGCGAGATCCTGGCGGTCGTGATGTTCGCCCTCTTCTTGTTCCTGATCCTGTCCGGATACCCGGTGGCGTTCAGCTTCGCGGGAACCGCGATCGTGTTCTTCCTCCTGGGGTGGATGTTCGGTGAGGTGGAACCTGCTGTGTTGCGCGGGCTCTTCAACCAGTGGTTCGGCAACTCGCTCAACAACCTGACCTTCCTGGCCATCCCGTTCTTCGTGTTCATGGGAGCCGTGTTCGAGAAGTCGGGACTGGCGGAGCGGCTGCTGGTGACGATAGGCATGCTGATGGGTCCCCTTCGGGGAGGGATGGCGGTGGCGGTGGTCATCGTCGGCACTCTCCTCGCGGCGGCCACCGGGGTGGTGGCGGCCACGGTGATCGTGATGGGGCTGCTCGCTCTGCCCGTCATGGTCCGCTACCGGTACGACCACAAGCTGGCCACCGGGGTGATCGTCGCCTCCGGGACCCTGGCCCAGCTCATCCCACCGAGCCTCGTGCTGATCGTCCTCGCCCAGTTCCTGCCGATATCGGTGGGCGAGCTCTTCGCCGGGGCGTTGATCCCCGGCGTCATCCTGGCCGCCCTGTACGCCGCCTATGCCGTCGCGATGGCCTACCTCCGTCCCGGCACCGCCCCCGCCATCCCCAAGGAGGAGCGCACCCTGCGGGGAGGGGAGCTCCTCAAGGAGACGCTGGTGGCGGTGGTGCCCCCCTTGTTCCTCATGTTCGCCGTGCTCGGTTCGATCTTCACCGGGATCGCCGCCATCTTCGAGGCGGGAGCGGTGGGCGCCCTCGGTGCGCTGCTCCTCACCCTGGCCTACCGGACCTTCAACTGGCGGATGGTGATGGACGCCGCCCGGTCCACCGCCAACATCACCAGTCTGGTTCTCCAGATCCTCTTCGCCTCCACCTTCTTCGCCCTGGTGTTCGACCGCCTCGGAGGCCAGAACCTGATCACCCAATGGCTGGTGAACCTGCCGGGCGGGTTCTGGACCTTCGTCATCGTCGCCAACATCGCGGTGTTCCTGCTGGGCATCAACCTCGAGTTCCTCGAGATCTCGTTCATCGTCATGCCCCTGTTCGTGCCAGCAGCACAGGCCCTGGGGATCGACCTGACGTGGTTCACCGTGCTGATGGCGATCAACCTCAACATCGCCTTCATCTCGCCGCCCGTCGGGTTCTCCCTGTTCTACCTCCAGTCGGTGGCGCCACCCGAGGTGAAGACCCGGGACATCCACATCGGGGCTCTTCCGTTCATGGTGCTGCAGCTCGTCGGTCTGGTCATAGTCATGGTGTTCCCCGAAACCGTCACCTGGACGGTGGAGGCCTTCGGGCTCCGGTGACAGGAGAAGGGGAGGCGCCCCGCAGTGGACGCCTCCCCCAGACCGACGGACGACTCAGAACCGGGACTCGTAGGTGAGCATCGCCGCCTCGGCGAGGCGATGCCAATCCTGGACCGGCTTACGGAACGCCATCCAGGAATCGAACACCGACTTGAAGTCGCTGTCGGACGCGGCGAACTCCTCGTACAGCTCGAAGGACGCCTCCTCGGCGGCCTGCATGACGTCGTCCGGGTACGGCAGGATCTGCACTCCGGCCTCCTGGATCGTCTCCAGAGCCGGCGGGTTCTTGGCGTCGTAGGCCGCCATCATGTCGACGTTGGCCTGAGCGGCCGCGGTCTTGATCACCTCCTGATACTCCTCGGGCAGCTCGTTCCATCTATCGAGCGGGATCTGCACCTCGAGAGTCGGGCCCGGCTCCCACCAACCCGGGAAGTAGTAGAAGCGGGCGACCCGATGGAAGTCCAGGTTGGCGTCGTCGTAGGGCCCCACCCATTCGGCGGCGTCCACCGTTCCGGTCTGGAGCGCTTGGAAGATCTCCCCACCGGGCAGGTTCTGGACGGTCACCCCCAACTTCTCCATCACCCGTCCCCCGAGGCCGGGGATCCGCATCCGGAGGCCGCTCAGGTCGGCCACCGACCGAATCTCCTTGTTGAACCAACCGCCCATCTGCACCCCGGTGTTCCCGGCCGGGAACTGGATGGTGTTGAACCGCTCGGCGTAGATCTCCTGCAGCATCTCGAGTCCGCCGCCGTAATACAGCCAGGCGTTCTGCTGCCGGTCGGTCAGTCCGAACGGGACGGCCGTGCCGAAGGCGACCACCGGAGCGAGACCCACGTAGTAGTAGGAAGCCGTGTGGCCGGCATCGACCGCACCCTGTTGCACCGACTGGAGGATCTCCAGGGCGGGGACCAGCTCCCCCCCGGCCCGAGGGTTGATGGTGAACCTTCCCCCCGTCATGGCGGTCACCCGATCGGCGAAGGTCTGGGCCCCGCCGAAGATCGTGTCCAGACCGGGGGGCCAGCTGGTGGCCAGCTCCCACGTGATGGTGGGCAGATCATCGGCTTGAAGGGCCTGATCCAGGTCGTCGTTGCCGGTGCCGCAGGCGGCCAGGGCCGTGGCCCCTACTGCTCCCTTGGCGGCGAGACCCAGGAAGTGGCGTCGGTCCATGAATCCCTCCCTACTCGCTGACGCGACTCCCCCGAAGCCGGGATTCGGAATCTAACCGGCCGGTCAGATCGATGACGGCCGGATCGGGTGCTTTCCGCCCCCGCCACGGAACACGACGATCGGATAGCCTCACCGGTATGGAGTCGATCAACCCCACCACCGGCCAAGTCATCGCCACCTACCCGGAGCACGACCCGGAGGAGGTCGCCGGAATCATCGACCGGGTCGCCCAGGCATTCGAATCGTGGCGGAGGAGGCCTTTTGCGTCCCGCACCCACCTCATGTGGAGGCTGGCCGACGTCCTGGAGGCCCACAAAGAGGAGTGGGCCCGCCTGATGGCAGAAGAGATGGGCAAGCCGATCACCGCCGGTAGGGCCGAGATCGAGAAGTGCGCCTGGGTGTGCCGCTACTACGCCGAGGAAGCCCAGGGAATGCTCCACGACCGGCCTATCCGAACCGAACGCACGAAGTCATATGTCCATTACGAACCACTGGGGGTGGTGTTGGCGGTCATGCCCTGGAACTTCCCCTTCTGGCAGGTCTTCCGGTTCGCCGCACCCGGGATCATGGCGGGTAACACCGCCGTGCTGAAACACGCCTCCAACGTGACCGGCTGCGCCCTTGCGATCGAGGAGGCGTTCCGGGAGGCCGGATTTCCCGACGACGTCTTCCGGACCCTGGTCATCCCCGGCTCCCGGGTAGCCGAAGCGCTGTCCCACCCCGGAGTGGCGGCCGCCACCCTCACCGGGTCGGATCGGGCCGGGCGGGCTCTGGCCGAGAAGGCGGGCTCGCTGCTCAAGAAGACGGTGTTGGAGCTCGGTGGATCGGATCCGTATCTGGTGCTGGAGGACGCCGACATCGAGAAGGCGGCCGCTACCTGCGCGGCGAGCAGGCTGATCAATTCGGGTCAGTCGTGCATCGCCGCCAAGCGGTTCATCGTCCACACCGCGGTGTACGACCGCTGGCTGGACGCCTTCGTGGCCAACATGCAGGCGGCCAAGATGGGTGATCCTCTGGAGGAGGACACGGTGATCGGGCCTCAGGCCCGCCACGACCTCCGGGACGACCTGCACGCCCAGGTCGTCAAGTCGGTGGAGGCCGGCGCCCGGGTGGTGTTGGGCGGGGAGATCCCCGAAGGCCCCGGGGCCTTCTACCCGGCCACCGTCCTCGTCGACGTAGCTCCCGGCATGCCGGCCTACGACGAAGAGCTATTCGGGCCGGTGGCGGCGGTCATCCGGGCGGCCGACGAGGAGGACGCCATCCGGATCGCCAACGACACCCCCTTCGGGCTGGGAGCCGCGGTGTTCACCACCGACGTCGACCGGGGCGAGCGGATCGCCGCCCAGATGCTGGAGGCCGGGAGCTGCTTCGTGAACGCTTTCGTGGCCAGCGATCCCCGGCTCCCCTTCGGCGGGATCAAGGCGTCCGGCTACGGACGGGAGTTGTCCGACTTCGGGATCAAGGAGTTCGTCAACATCAAGACGGTGGTGGTCGCCTGAAGCTCAGATCTCGACTCGTCCCGCCAGGGCCCTGCCGAGAGTGATCTCGTCGGCATAGTCGAGGTCGCCTCCCACCGGCAGTCCCGACGCCAGGCGGGTCACCCTCACCCCCAGCGGTTTGAACTCCCGGGAGATGTACATGGCGGTGGCGTCGCCCTCCACCGTCGGATTGGTGGCGACTATCAACTCCTCGATGTCTTCCTCGGCCACCCGCCGACGCAGCTCGGGTATCCGAAGCTGGTTGGGTCCGATCCCCGAGATGGGAGACAGCGCCCCGCCCAGGACGTGGTACCGCCCATGGAATTCGTGCGTCCTCTCCATCACCACGACGTCCTGGGGACGTTCCACCACGCACACCACCGCCGGATCCCTCCGCGGATCCCGGCAGATGGCGCACTCGTCGGACGAGGTGACGTTGAAGCAGCGGCGGCAATACCCGACCCGGTCCCTCAGGTCGATGATCGCCTGGGCCAGCCGGCGGGCGTCGGTCTCGTCCACCGACAGGAGGTGGAACGCGATCCGCTGCGCCGACTTGCGCCCCACGCCGGGGAGACGCGCCAACTCGTCGACGAGACGCTGCAGGGGCCCTTCGAAGCTCATCGGTCGGGAAGGCTAACCCGGACGACCCGTCATCCGTCGACGGGGAACTCCTCCACCACCCGTCCCCCGAGTTCCCGTTCCACCAGGGTGAACGGATCCGAAGGCGCCGGGTCCGGCTCGGAAGCCGCTTCAGGGGTGGGTTCTGGTTCCGGGCCCCCTGCCGCCGCTCGGAACGTCACCTCCACCTGTTTGCCGAGGAGGTCGCTCGCCCGGGTGGCGACGATCGCGGCCACCGCCGGATCCGACCGCAGGGCTTCGAGGTGGAAGTCGTGTTGGACTTCGATCACCAGGGTGGAGCCTTCCACCGCTCCGGGCCGTGTCTCCCGGAACAGTGCCCAGCGGCGCGACCCCAACAGTTCCCGGAGGCTGCCGAACAGGCCGGGCCAGATCGAACGGAACTCGTCGAAGCCGACCGTGGCGCCGGTCGGCTCCGGGCGTCGGTCGGCCACCTCCGGCCGGCTGTCGGTGGGTCTGGGGGCGGGCTTCGGTTCGGATCTGGGGGCGGGGCGTGACTCATCGGCCAGCCGCCGCTCCAGGCGGTCGATCCTGGCCAGCAGGGCGTCGGGGTCGGTGGCGGTCTCGGGGCGGGTGAGGCGAATCAGGGCGAGCTCCAACATCAGACGCTCCTCCCGACCTTCCCGCAGCCTCACCAAGGTGTCTCCCAGCACGTCGACGGCCCGCAGGGTCGCCGATGCGGGAAGCGTCTCTGCCAGACGCTGCCATGTCGCGATCACCTCGGGGGGTTCGTCGGCCACCTCGGCCAGATTGGGGGCGTAGTGCGCCAAGAACACACCCCGGAAGAACCCGACTGCGTCGGCCGCGAAACGCCGAAGGTCGACACCCTGGCCGGCCAGGCGAGCCACCAACTCCAGAGCAGTCCGGGTGTCTTCGCCGGCGATGGCCCGAGCCAGGATCTCGAACGCCTCTTCGTCGGCGAGACCCAACGCCCGAGCCACCCCGGCCACGTCCACCTTGCCGCCTCCCAACGCCGCCACCTGCTCGAGCAGGCTCAGGGCGTCCCTGACACTCCCCCGGGCGTGGCGGGCCACCGCCACCAGGGCGGCCGGTTCCGCCTGGTAGCCCTCGGCATTGGAGACCTGGGTGAGGTGGGCGGTCAGGGTCTCCACCCCCACCGCGTGGAAGTCGAAGCGCTGGGACCGGGAGCGGATGGTCTCCAACAGCTTGTATGGCTCGGTCGTGGCGAGGACGAAATGCACGTGGGAGGGCGGCTCCTCCAACGTCTTGAGGAGCGCGTTTCCGGCCGCCTTCGACAGCATGTGGGCTTCGTCCAGGATGAAGACCCGGCGACCTCCTCCCGAGGAGGCCACGGTGGAGACCGAGACCCGCATCTCCCGGATGTCGTCGACCGAGTTGTGGCTGGCCGCGTCGAGTTCCAACACGTCGAGCGAGGCTCCCTCGGAGATCTCTGTGCATGAGCGGCACCGGTTGCATGGGGAACCGTCTGCTCTGCGGTCGGTGCAGTTCAGCGCCTTGGCGAGGATCCTGGCGGTGGTGGTCTTGCCGGTTCCCCGGGGACCGGCGAACAGGTAGGCGTGGGCGACCCGCCCCTCGGCCACCTCCCGGGCCAGGGTCGAGGTGACGTGGGACTGACCGATCACCTCCTCGAAGGTCTGCGGCCGGTATTTCCGGTAGAGCGCCTGGTATTCCACCCGGCCTCGATCCTAACCGCCGCCTCCGACACCCCTCCGGCGCCGATGCACGTGTCTGCGGCCCGCGGCGCGATGCGCCGAATCGTCCACCAGGATCCCCCCGGCGTCGAAGATCCGTGTCTGGTACGCCTCGGACAACAGCGCGGGTACCAGGACCTCGGCGGGTGGCCCCTCCGCCACCACCCGGTTGGCCAGCAGGATCACGTGATCCGCCTCGGCCGCCTCGGCGAGGTCGTGCCCCGCCAACACGACTGTCTTGCCTTCCGCCGTCTCCTCCTCCACGACCCTGGCGATCTCGGCGGAGGAGACCAGGTCGAGACCGGTGGTGGGTTCGTCCATGAGGAGGATCGAATGCTCCTGAGCGAGCCCCTGGGCCACGAAGACCCTCTGACGTTGTCCTCCCGAGAGCTCGGCCAGGTGCCGCCCCGCGACGTCACTCAGCCCGAGCCGGAGGATGGCCGCTTCTACCGCCTGCCGGTCGGCGGGACCGAACCGGCGCCACAGACCCAGGTGGGCGTAGCGGCCCATGGCCACGACTTCTCTGACCGTCACCGGCAGCAGCTCGTTCACCTTGGTGGCCTGCATGACGAAGGCGACGTTCGTTCCGCCCGGTGGGCCGCCCGCCACCTGGAGGTCCCCCGCATGCACCGGATGCAGCCCGGCGATCGCCGCCAACAGCGTCGACTTGCCCGACCCGTTGGGCCCGATCATCACCGTCGACCCGCCCGCCGGAATCGTGAAGTCGGATGCGGCCAGTGCCAAGCGGTCGCCGTATCGCAGCTCGACCCCCCGGCCCACCACCGCCGGGGTCACGCTCCGCATCTCCGACACACCCCTTCGACCTCCAGCACGTGTCCTCCGATGCGGTAGCGGGCACCTTTGGCCACCGCGGCGGCCAAGGCTCGAAGGGTGCGTTCCTGATCCTCGTCGAGATGCACGTCTTCGACCTCGCCGCACTCCATACAGACCACGTGGTGATGGTGACCGGCCAGCCACTCGGCGAGCTCGTACTGGTGGGACCCCTCGGGGTGCTGGTGCCGCACCACGACCCCGGCCTCCTTCCAGCACCGCCAGGGAGCGGTACACCGAAGACAGGGGCAACGACCTGGCTTCGGCCAGCTCGGCGGCGCTCTTGGGCCCGTTCGCTTCGGCCAGGGCTTCTATCACCGCCCGACGGCCCGGCGTGTAACGGATACCCCGGGCGTGCAGATAGCCGGGGATCTGTTCCAGGGGATCACCCTCACCGCTCATGCCCCCACTATACTATTGATAATGATTCTCATTTTACTCGAAGGGAGCAGATGATGGCCAAGTCCCGCCTCGGTAAGACGAAGAGCCTCGTGGCGGTTTCCGCGGTGGTGGCCTTGTTCGCGGTCGCCTGCAGTCCCACCGAGGCGGACTCCCCCTCGGTGGTGGTCACTACCAGCATCCTGGGCGATGTGGTCACGCAGCTGGGGGTGGAGGCCCCCGGGGTACTGATGCCTCCGGGAGTGGATCCCCACGACTTCGCACCTTCCGCCCAGCAGGTGGCCGAGGTCCGTCGAGCCGATCTGGTCGTGACCGTCGGTCTGGGACTGGAGCCGGACGCCCTGGCCGACGCCGTCTCGGCGGCCCGTGAAGACGGGGTGCGGGTATTGGCGGTCGGCGAGGAGATCGAGCCGCTCCGGGCCGGCGGCGGGGGACCCTGCCCGCTCCACGAGTCCGTCGACGAGGCCCCGGACGAGGGCCATGCCCACGGAGACTGCGACCCCCACTTCTGGCACGATCCGCTCAGGATGGCCGCTGCAGCCGAGGTGATCGCCAACTCCCTGGCCGAGCTGCGACCCGAGATCGGCTGGCAGGGTCGGGCGGCCGCCTACCGGGCCGAGCTCGAAGCACTCCACGCCGAGCTGGAACAGCAGTACCGCACCATCCCCGAGGAGCGCCGCAAGCTGGTCACCTCCCACGATTCGTTTCGTTATCTGGCCGAACGGTACGGGTTCCAGATCGTGGGGGTGATACTGCCCGGCGGGGACACCCATGCCCGCCCATCGCCCCGCGAATTGGCCGAGCTGGTCGCCGCGATGCGCCGGGAGAACGTCCGGGTCGTGTTCGTCGAACCGGAGGCTTCCCACGATCTGGCCGAGGCTCTGTCGGCGGAACTCGAGGGCCTCCAAGTCGTCGAGCTGTTCTCCGATTCTTTGGGACCGGCGGGAAGCGACGCCGACACCTATGTTGGGATGATGCGGGAGAACGCACGGCGTATCGTCGAGGCGCTCCGATGACCTGGCTGACCGAACCCTTCTCGCTCGGCTTCATGCAGCAGGCTCTGGTGGCCGGCCTGCTGGCGGTCGTCGCCACCTCCCTGGTCGGGACCTGGGTCGTGCTCCGAGGAATGACCTTCCTGGGCGACGCCTTGGCCCACGGGGTACTCCCCGGCATCGCATTGGCGGTCCTGCTCGGTTTCGAGCCGATCATCGGAGCGATCGGCTCCGCCCTGGTCATGGCGGCGGGGATATTCCTGGTGCATCGTTATTCGCGACTGGGTGAGGACACCGGGATCGGGCTGCTCTTCGTGGGGATGCTGGCCCTCGGCGTGGTGATCATCTCCCGGACCGCCTCCTACGCGGGGAGCCTCACCGGGATCCTCTTCGGGGACCCGTTGGGAGTGACCGGCAGGGACCTGGCGATCCTCGGCGCAGCCGCGGTCCTCGCCCTGACCGGAACCGCGGTCCTCTACCGGGCTCTCCTCGCCCTTTCCTTCAACGAAGCGAAAGCACAGGCCCTCGGGATGCGTCCCCGGGTTGCCCACCTCACGTTGCTGGCGTTGGTCACCGCCACCGTGGTGGCCTCCTTTCAGACCGTGGGAACCCTGCTGGTCTTCGGCCTGCTGGTGGGGCCTCCCGCCACCGCCGCTCTGATCGCCCGCCGGGTGCCTTCGATGATGATCGTGGCCGTAGTGATGGGCGCCGCGTCGGTGGTCGGCGGACTGCTGGTCAGTTTCCACGCCGGCACCGCGGCCTCGGCCAGCATGGCTGGTCTGGCCATCCTCTTCTTCTTCGCCACGCTGGCTCTCCGGCAGCTCGTCGACCCGGACCGGCGATGACCGTTCCGGGTTCAGCCCCGGCCGCCACTTTCCGATAGGAATGGATCCATGGATTCGAACACCCTCAACGGAGTGCCGGCGGTCTGGACTCGGAGCCTCACCCGCAGATTCGGGAAGACGGTGGCGGTCGACGGGCTCGACCTCTCCATAGCCCGGGGCGAGTTCTACGGTCTGCTCGGCCAGAACGGGGCCGGGAAGACGACCACCATAAAGATGATCGTCGGTCTCCTACGCCCCAGCGACGGAACCGCCGGGGTCGGCCCCCACGACACCTGGAGGGATCCCCTCGAAGTGAAGCGTCGCATCGGGGTCCTGCCCGAGGAGTTCAACCTGTACGAGCGTCTCACCGGGGCCGAGCTGCTCGACTTCACCGCCGCCATGCACGGTCTTCCCAAACAGGAAGCCAAGGAGCGGCGCGACCGCCTGCTGGAGATGCTCGACCTGGCGGACGCGGCGAACAAGCTGGTCGCCGACTATTCGCGGGGCATGCGCAAGAAGGTGGCGCTGGCCGCAGCCATCATCCACGGACCCGAAGTCCTGTTCCTCGATGAGCCATTCGAGGGGGTGGACCCGGTCAGCGCCCGCCTGATCCAGCAGCTCCTCGTCCGCTACACCGAAGCCGGCGCCACCATCGTCTTCTCGGGACACGAGATGCACCTGGTGGAGCGGCTGTGCACCCGGATCGGGATCATGGTCAAGGGCAGGTTGGCGGTGGAGGACACCCCCGAGGGGCTGTGCGCCCGTACCGGAACCACCAACGTCGAGGATGCCTTCATCGTCGCGGTGGGGGGCGACCCCGACCGAGGAGAGTTGTCTTGGTTGCACGGCTCGTCTGGCTGAAGGCAAGGCTCCTCTGGAACGGGCTGAGGGCCGACTGGCAGCGTCGGGTGGGTCTACCCGCCACGGTCGGTCTCCTCGCCTGGGCAGCCTTCCACCTGGCCCGCCTCCACCTCGACACCATGACCGGGCTCCCTCCCGAGGCGGCCCAGGAGATGGCCCGATGGGCCGGGCTGCTGTTCTACGCGGTTTGGGTGACCCTGCCCGTGGTGTTGTTCCCCCTCGACGAGCACCTGGACCCCGCCCAGTTCGCCCTCCTGCCCATACCCCCGGTCAAGCTGGTGGCCGGGCTGGGCGTCGCCGCCCTGGTGTCACCCAGCGTGGTGGTGCCGCTCACCCTGCTGGGCGCCGACCTGGCGGTCTTCGGGGGGATAGCCCCCGCCGCCGCTCTGGGAGGTGTGCTCTACCTCGCCCTGCTGGTCACCTCCACCCAGCTCTTCTCGACCGCGGTGTCGGCCGTGTTGCGGACCAGGCACGGCCGTAACCTGTCGATGGTCATCGTCGCCGGGCTGGCTTCGGTCGGGTTCGCGTTGCAGCAGGCGATTCGCACCGCGGTCGCCCGGGACGGGCTGGCCGGGGCGCTGCTCGACCACCCGCTGGGCGACTGGGCTCTGGTCCTCCCACCCCTCGCCGCGAGGGAAGTGGTGTTGGCTGCCGCGGCCGGGGACTGGGCGAGGACCGTCCTGGCGGTGGGGGTGGCGGCCGGCTGGACGACGGTGCTCGCCTACCTGTGGCACCGGATGCTGCGGCACCTGCTCACCACCCCGGAAGGCCATCCGGGCCCGGGGCGGCGAGCCCGACGGAGGGGACTGGTCTCCGGACCCGGATGGGGGCCGGTAACGGCGATGGTCGCCAAGGAGATCCGCTTCTACCTGAGAGACCCCCGGCAACGACTGGTGTGGACCGGGGCCGTCATCTTCCTGGGTCTGGCGGTCGCGTCGATGGTGGTGGGGACCCGAGGCCTGGCGGCCTTCCAGGAGAGGGAGTGGCTCCCCCTCCTGGCTCCGGTGGTCGTACTCTTCGTCGGTCTCCCCATCGTCCTCAACCTGTTCGGCTGGGAACGGAACGCGGCGAGTTTCCTGTTCGTGCTTCCGGCTGGTCCTGGACGGCTCCTGGCCGGGAAGAACCTGGCCGCGGGTCTAGCCTTGGCAGTCGAGACGGCGGTCGCCGGCGTGTTCCTGGCCTGGGTGTCCTCCTCCTGGTCGATGCTGGCCTTCCTTCCTTCCCTGTGGGTGGCCGCCGTGGGGTGTCAGCTCGCGGTGGGGAACCTGGTGTCGGTCATCGCACCTCTCCGCCTCCCCCGGGAAGGGACCGACGTGTTCTCCCAGGCGACCGAGCAGGGCTGCCTTGCGATCGGGGCTCAGGCGGTCGGATTCGGGGTGATCGGCCTGCTCCTGGTGGTGCCTGCCTCGGTGGTGGTTCTCACCGTCTCCTTCGGCAACGTCATACCGGCCTGGTTCACCCACCTGTTCGCGGTGCTGTGGGGGGTGGCGGTGTACACCACGGCCACCTGGCTGGCCGGCAGGCTCCTGGCCCGGCGTATACCCGAGGTGGTGGGCTGGGTCGAGGTGGTCTGACCCGGTTAGCTTGTTGGGGCGATGAGGCTGGGAATCGACCTGGACGGCGTGGTCGCCGACTTCAACACCGGCTGGATCAGTCGGTACAACCAGGAGTACGGCGCCGACATCCCCTTCGACGCGGTACGTTCCTGGGATGCCATCCCCTCACTCACCCACTTTCGCCACATGGGGGAGTTCTGGGAATGGGCCCGCGACCACGGTGGCCACAGCCTGTTTCGCCACCTCGAGCCGTACCCCGGCGCTCTGGAGACCCTGAGGCGGCTGGCCCGACGCCACGATCTGGTGATCGTCACCACCAAACCCGATTGGGCGATCCCGGACACCTACTCGTGGATCGGCCAGCACGAGATACCCGCCCGCGAGGTGCACATAACCGAGGAGAAGTGGGAAGTGCCGTGCGACGTCTACCTGGACGACGCACCCCACGTGCTCGAGGGTCTCATCGCCCACCGGCCCCGGGCGGTGGTGTGCCGCTACGTACGTCCCTGGAACCATCCCCTCCCCGGGGCGGTGGACGTCGAATCCTGGGACGACTTCGAGAACCTGGTAGGACAGTTGGCTCGTCGGACTCCCATGGATGGACCCTCGTCCCGCCGACCGGATTAGCCTTCCCCGGCGGGAGGAGGATCCTGAGTACGCAGACAAGGAGGACCACGAACATGACGAAACGACTGTCCTTGCTCGCGGTGGTGGCTCTGGTAGCCGCCGCCTGCGGGGGAGGAGGTGGAACCACCACCACCGAAGCCCCGCAGACGACCACCACCCAGGCCCAGACCACGACCACCGCGGCGCAGACCACGACCACCGCGGCTGCACCCGAGGTCGGCACTCCCGACAACCCGATCCAGGTGTTGTTCGTGCCGTCGGTGTCCGCCGAGGACATCATCGCCGGCGGGGAGCTGCTCAAGCAGACGCTGGAGGCCGAGACGGGACTCAGCTTCGAGGTGAGCGTCCCGACCTCCTATGCGGCGACCATCCAGGAGATGTGCGCCAACCCGGGCTCGTCGATGGGCTTCATCCCGGCCCAGGCCTACGTGCTGGGTAACGAGCTGTGCGGCCTGGAGATCGCCCTGAAGGCGCTCCGGTTCGGCTACGACGTCTACTGGGCGCAGTTCATAACCCAGCGGGATTCCGACATCCAGACCCTGGAGGACCTGGCCGGCAGGACCTGGGCGTATCCGGATGCCGGATCCACCTCCGGGTTCCTGGTGCCCTCCGGCATCCTCGCCCAGCTGGGCATCGAGGTGGGTGAGACGGTGGAAGCCGGCGGCCACTCGGCGGTGGTCCAGGCGGTGTACAACGGCGACGTCGACTTCGGCACCACCTTCTACAGCCCGCCCACCGACGCCGAGGGGAACCCCCTGTGGGACGGCGGCCCCACCGGGTTCGACGTTCCCGAGGAGCTGGTGGAGAGCTGCGGCCTAGACGCCGACGGCGAACTGGTCTGCGGGGAGGACTTCTTCGTGTGGGACGCCCGCCGGAACATCCGGGAGGAGGCCCCCGACGTGGTCCAGAAGGTGAAGATCATCGCCGTGTCCGATCCGATCCCCAACGACGGTCTGGCGTTCGGCCCTGAGTTCCCCGAGGACCTGAAGGAGCAGATCACCCAGACCCTCATCGAGTTCGCCCAGAACGACCCCGAAGGGTTCCAGGCGGCGTTCGACGCCTACTCCTGGGACTCGGTCAACCCGGCGACCGACGCCGAGTTCGACTCGATCCGGGCCATCGTTCAGCAGCTCGGGATAACCATCGAGGATCTCTGATCCTCACGCGGGGGGCCGGCGATCCCGGCCCCCCTCACACTTTCCGGTGATGCTCCAGGTCGAACACCTGACCAAGGTCTACGAGAACGGCACGGTGGCCCTCGAGGACGTGAGCTTCGAGGTGCCCGACGGTCAGTTCCTGGCGGTGATCGGCCTGTCCGGATCGGGGAAGTCGACCCTGCTTCGGTGCATCAACCGGCTGATAGAACCGACCGAAGGCCGGATCGTCTGGAACGGGATCGACATCACCGCCGCCTCCCAGGAGGACCTGCGCCGCATCCGCCGAAGGATCGGGATGGTGTTCCAGCACTTCAACCTGGTCCACCGATCCAAAGTGATCACCAACGTCCTGGCGGGCCGCCTCGGCTACACCAACCCGGCGTTGGCTCTCATCAACCGCTTCGCCCCCGGAGACGTCACCAAGGCGCTCGAGACTCTGGATCGGGTCGGTCTCCGCTCCAAGGCCTACTCCCGGGCCGACGAGCTCTCCGGCGGCCAGCAGCAACGGGTGGGGCATCGCCCGAGCGTTGATGCAGGATCCGGAGATGATCCTGGCCGACGAGCCGGTGGCCTCCCTCGACCCGGTCCTGGCCCATTCGATCATGCAGTACCTCGAGCAGATCCAGGCCGAGGGGGTGACGGTTCTGTGCTCCCTCCACTTCCTCGACCTGGTCCACCGCTACGCCGACCGCGCCATAGCCCTCAACGAGGGCAAACTGGTCTTCGACGGCCTGCCCCAGGACATCGACGACGCCAAGTTCAAGGAGATCTACGGACAGGAGGCGGAGCGGGTTGGTTGAGGAGAGACCTCCCGAGACGGCCCGGCGAAGCTACCGGTGGAGTCGCCCGCTGGTCATCGCCCTGACGGTCCTCGCCGCGGTGGTGATCTACGCCTTCGCCTTCGACAAGACCGACGTCGACCTGGGGGAGATCCAGTCCGAGACCCGCCAGCAGCAGCTCTTCCGGATCCTCCGGGCTCTGGCCCAACCTGAGCTGGTCGAGTACGACACCGAGGACGTCGTCACCGAGGTACCCATCGCGGTGCCCTGCGGACCCCAGGTGCCGGCCACCACCGGTCCGGTGGAAGTGGTCCCTTCCTGTGTGGAACCGGGCGGCGAGGTGACGATACGCGGATCCGGGTTCGACCCCGGGGAGACGGTGTCGATCGCGTTCGTGCCCCGATCGGAGTTCGACATCGTGCTCACCATGGGGAGGGTCACGGTGGACGACTCGGGTGGTTTCGAAGGCACCTTCACGGTGCCCGACCGCCCATCAGAGGAGCTCCAGGCGATCCGGGTCGTCTCCCAGCGACCGATCGGATCGTGGGGCAACCGGGTGGAGACCTTCGTGGACGAGAACCAGAACGGCGTCCGCGACCAGCCCCGGGTGCCCGAGTCGGGTGAGTACACGGTGCGGCTCCCCATCCCTCTGCCGGAGCAGTACGGAACCGCTCTCCTCGACCCGTCGAGGAACCTGGAGGAGTTCGTCTCCTTCGGTCCCTCCTTCGTCGCGATCGACGGTCAGGCCAACGGGCAGACGGCAGTGCCGGTCGAGGAACGGGAGCCGGGAGACGTCTACGTCGTAGGACTGGAGGAGGCCGAAGACGGCCTGTTGGTGAGGGTGGCCGCACCTCCGGGCACCGATCTGAGTGGTTGGCGGGTCGCGGTGTACGACGCCGCCACCGGCGCGGTGGAAGGAACCGCGGCCCTGGCCGACTCCTTCCGACTCTCGCCCCGCATCTCGGAGGAAGCCCGGCTCACCTGGGACAAGATCATCGAGACGGTGGCTCTCGCCCTGGTGGCCACCACCGCGGGGCTGATGGTGGCGGTGCCCCTCTCGTTCATCGCCGCCCGCAACATCATGAAGGACATCGCGGTGACCGTCACCAACCTGGCACTCACCCTGTTGGCTCTCCCGGTTGGAGCCGGTATCGGGTTGGCCGCGGCGCGGACTGCCCGCACGGTGATCGAACCGTTCCGCGACAACCTGCTGTTCGTTTTGGCGGGAGTAGTGCTGATCCCCTGGGGGATCGCCCGGGTGGCCCGTTGGGCGCTCCCCCCGGTCGAGCTCGAACCGCCCGGACCCGTCGAGAAGGCCCTTCGCCGGGCCGCCCTGATCGCGGCCGGCGCCTTCGGGATCGTGGTTGCCTTTCTGTTGTCGATCCTGGCGCTGCGAGTCGGGGAAGAGCTCCGCCCGATGCTGGGACCGTTCGGGTTCCTGGCGGGGTTCGTCCGCAGCCTCGGCGAGCTGGGTGAGCTGCTCACACCGGTCGCCGCCGCGCTCGGTGGAGCCGGGGTCCTGGCGGGACTGGCGGGCCGGCTGGGGTATCTGCTCCGCTCCGCCCTCCCCCGTCCGATCCTCGTCCCGCTGAACCTCGTACTGGCGGGGCTCGCAGGGGCGGTGTGGGCCGCCGGGTTGGGAGGGGTGGTCGAGTGGCTCTACCGCCTGCAGAACCCGACGGCCACCTTTTGGATACCGGCCGCGGTGGGAGCGCTGGGCGGGCTGGTGGTGGCCGCGGTCGGGATGCGAGCCGGGCAGGTGAAGATCGGTCTCACCATCTACTACATAGCCCGGACGGTCTTCAACACCCTGCGGTCCATCGAACCCCTGGTCATGGTGATCGTCTTCGTCGTGTGGGTCGGGATCGGGCCGTTCGCCGGTTCGCTGGCCCTGGCTCTCCACACCGCGGCCGCCCTCGCCAAGCTGTACTCGGAGCAGGTCGAGTCGATACTCCCCGGACCGATCGAAGCGGTGAGAGCGACCGGAGCGACCCGGCTGCAGACCATCGTCTACGCGGTGGTTCCCCAGATCGTCCCGCCGTACATCTCCTTCACCATGTACCGGTGGGACATCAACGTCAGGATGTCGACCATCCTCGGTTTCGCCGGCGGCGGTGGGATCGGCTTCATCCTCCAGCAGAACGTCAACCTGTTCCAGTACCGGGCGGCGGCGGTGCAGATGCTGGCGATCGCGATCGTGGTGGCGTCGATGGACTGGCTGTCCTCCCGACTCCGGGAGCGGTTCGTGTGAGCGGCCTACTGCTCAGGAAAAGGGAGGAGCGGGAGCGGCTGGAAGCCGAGCTGTTGGCTCCTTCCGCCACCCTGGCTTCCAAGACCCGGGGTCGGGCCACACCGGAGGAGCCGGACGAGTACCGCACCGCCTTCGAACGGGACCGGGACCGGGTCATCCACTCGAAGGCGTTCAGGCGTCTCAAACACAAGACCCAGGTGTTCCTGAACCCCGAAGGCGACCACTACGTCACCCGGCTCACCCACACCCTGCAGGTGACCCAGGTGGGTCGAGCCATGGCGGTGAGCCTGGGTTTGAACGAGACGCTGACCGAGGCGATCTGCCTGGCCCACGACGTGGGCCACTCGCCGTTCGGTCACACCGGCGAGGAAGCCTTGAGTCCGTTCGTGGAGGGGGAGTGGCTCCACTCCGCCCAGGGAGTCCGGGTACTGACCGTCCTCGAGCCGCTCAACCTCACCTGGGAGGTCCTCGACGGGGTGCGGGCCCATTCGTGGAAGATCGACCCGCCTCCTGCCACCCCCCGAGGGGATGCTGTGCCGCTTCGCCGACCGGATCGCCTACCTGACCCACGACGTGTCGGACGCCATCCGGGCGGGTGTTCTCGCACCGGAGGATCTGCCCGTCCGGGCGGTCCGGACCTTCGGTGAGACGTCCCGGGAGTGGATCGGGGCGATGGTCCGGGCGGTGGTCGAGCACTCCCACCGCACCGGAGAAGTGTCGATGGACCCCGAGGTCCTCGACGTCATGCACCACCTGAGACGGTTCATGTTCGAGCGGGTCTACCTGCATCCGGAGACCGAGGCCGAGAAGCAGCGGGCGATCAAGGTGATCAGGGACCTGGTCGAGTGGTTTCGCCATCACCCCGAGGAGGTTCCAGACTCCTACAAGGTCGACGAAGCCGACGACCTCACCCGGGCGATCGACTACGTGTCGGGGATGACCGACCGATTCGCCCTCCGGATGCACGACCGCCTGTTCCGACCTCGTCTGTTCGATTAGGAGTGGTGGACGTCCCGATCGGTGGTGATGGTCGGTGCCGCCAGACCGGATAGAGCAGCCACCACGCCGATCACCAGGAAGGTGAAACCCACCCGGCGGGCATCACCCAGATATGCCGAAGTGCCCTCCGGTTCGATCACTGCGATCAGCCCCATCGCCACCATCAGGACGCCCAGGCTGATCGAGCTCGATCGGGCGTCCAAGGCGTTGGCCGCGGCCAACAGGAAGAGCGCCCCCAACGCCAGCTCGATGATCGCCAGGATCCCGGTGTGGGCGTACCAGCCGACGGTGGCAGTGGCGGTCAGGTCGGTGAAGCCGATCCGCACGAGCGCCACCCCTCCCAACACGATCAAGCCCAATCCGATCAGCCCGGCGACGACCTGGGCGGGACTCCAGGTACGGCGCACCCTGTGAACGTGCTCCTCGGGATGGTGTCGGTGCTCTTCTGGACGTTGTTCTTCTGGATGATGGTCGTGTGGATGTTGAGTGGTCTCGGACATGGTCACCTCCTCCTGGGACGACCTTCTACCCCGAACCGGTCCGCTTCAAACCGAAGCGGAGCAGAGGCACGAAGAACCAGGACCACAGGGCGAGAGCAGCCACCACCGCTACCGCTACGCCGGTGACCAGACCTTCGAACACGACGATCGACACCAGGAACACTCCGGCGACCAGAGCGAGGAGGAAGCAGACGCTTCCCGCGATCGCCAGTTTGGCGGCGAACAGCACATGTTCCTCGTCCCTGCGGGCGACTCCACTTATCGGGGCCCGCACCCGCTGGTGGACGCTGGGAGCGACCAGCAGCACCAATGCCAGGGCCGATCCGTAGAAGGAGACCGCGTATGCGACCTCGGCCACTGACGAGATCTCCACGAAACTGCTCTGGAAAGGAAGCACGAGAAGGAAGCCGAACAGAACCTGGACACTGGGGAGGGTGGTCCGGAGCCCCTCCATCAAGGCCCGGAATTCGTCGTCTACCTCGTCGTGTCGGTCAGGCATCCGGCCTCCACCGGGGCCCATCGACCGAGAAGGGCAGCGGCTCGCCCCACCGGTCGGCGTAGCTCACCTCCTCCACCGGGCGGCGGGCCGCCACTCCCCATCGTCCCAGGGGGTATCCCGCCGAAACCGCCGCGGCGAGACGCCATCCCCGGTCGGTGGGGACGCCGAGGATCTCACAGGTCTCGTCGTGGGCGAAGATCCCCAGGATGGTGGTAAGACAGGTGCCGACTCCCCGTCCCCGGGCCGCCAGCATGGCGTTCCACACCGCCGGGTAGATCGAGGCTCCGGACGGGTCGTTGCGGGAGAAGGCGAACAGCCACATCGGCACCTGCTCGAAGTTCTCCGCCAGCCACGCCGACGAACGCATCACCCGGAGGGCGGCCTCGTCGCCCGTCTCCTTGGCTCTCTCCCAGGACCGGCGGTAGACCGTCCGTTGGAGCTCCTCGAACGACCTTCGGTACAGCGGACCGAGCTCGGCTTTCACCTCTGGGCGGGTGACCACCAGGAAACGCCAGTTCTGGTTGTTGCCGCCGGACGGCGCCCTGACCGCGGCGTCCAGCATGTCGGCCACCACGTCGTCGGGGAGCGGGTCGGGTTTGACCCGGCGCATGGCTCGGGTGGTGTAGAGAGCTTCGTATAGGTCCATGGAAGGCGAGTCTACGGTGCGGGCTCAGAGGACCACGGTCTGTCCCGTGAGCTTCCGCAGCGGGTCGAAGATCGGTGGGCGACGGACGGCCGGTCGGTCCGGCTCCAGCGACGGTTGGGGGCCCAACTCCATCACCTGTGTGCCCATCACCTCCGTTTCGGGCGATTCCTGGCATTCCAAACCGCCGGTGAACACCAGCCGGACCCAGTCGTCCCAGTCGATGGTGCCGGACCTGCCCGGGTTTCCCAGCACCTGCACGGCGTTTCCGATGGCGAGGTCTTCGGTTCCTTCGACGGGAAACGACTCCACCAAGACATGGTCGAGCCAGGCTCCTTCCCTCACCACGTACGACGTGACACCATCACCCCCTACCCGGATCGACACCAAGGTGCCCTCGATCTCCACCACCTGGCCGGGGTGGTCCCGCACGAACTCGTCGATGACAGACCCCCCGCAGGGTGCCGCCCCGGCCAAGAGCGCTACGAGAAGAACGCCTCCCATCGAATTCGCCTCCCGATCAAGGATAGGCGGCCGGGTAGGGTGAGTCCATGCCTCCGATCGAAACAGAACACCGGGGACGGGTCGGCTGGATCTGGCTGAGCCGGCCCGAGAAGAGGAACGCCTTCTCGGAGGAGATGTGGGACGGGTTGCCCCGGGCGGCAGCCCAACTCGGCGATGATCCTTCGGTTCGGGTCGTCGTGGTGGCAGGTCGTGGACCGGCTTTCACGGTGGGAATCGACCTCGACTACCTGGCGGGTTTCGACCCACCGGGAGCCTCCGAAGCCGACCGGAATCGGCGTCTCTTCCAGACCATCCGCCGGCTCCAGGCCTCCTTCACCGCCCTGGAGGACCTCCCCCAGCCGGTGATCGCCGCGGTGCACGGCTGGTGCCTGGGAGCCGGGGTCGATCTGATCACCGCCTGCGACCTCCGGTTGGCGTCCGCCGACGCCGTGTTCTCGGTGCGGGAGACCCGAATGGGAATCGTTCCCGACGTCGGCACCCTCCAGCGGCTGCCCGGCATCGTGGGTTGGGGGCACGTGGCCGAACTGGTCTACACCGCCGACGACTTCGACGCAGCCACCGCCCACCGGATGGGTCTGGTCAACCGGGTCTCACCCGACGTCGAGACGCTCTGGCGGGACGCTCAGGACCTGGCCGAGGGAATCGCTTCGATGTCGCCCATGGCGGTCCAGGGCGCCAAGGCGGTGTTGCGGGCCTCCAGGCGTCGTGAGATCCAAGCCGGGTTGGACTACGTGGCCCTGTGGAACGCGGCCTTCCTCCGCTCCAACGACCTGACCGAAGCCCTCTCCGCCTTCCTGGAGCGCCGGCCCCCCAGCTTTCCGGGGGATTGAGTTCAGGCCGCGGTGTTCCAGCGGGGTTCCAACCGATACAGGTAGCGGTCCGTCAGATGGTTCAGCACCCGACGAGCCGCGGAGAATCGGGCCGCCACGTCGCCGATGATCGGCGGGATGCGGGTGTTGGCCGCCACCGCGGCCGCTGCGGCAGCTTCGTACCAGCGCGCCCCCAACGACTCCAATGCCTCCAAACCGGGGGCTGGGCGGGTCGGGTCGCACAGGGCGAGGATCTCCTCGGCGCTCATCCCGACGGTGCGCCCCAGCCGTTCGGCGTCCAGGGGCCTCAAGGGTCGCGAGCCGGTCCGGTCGGGGAACACACCGGCCAGGAACAAGGCAAGGTCGCCCAGGCGACGCAGCAGCACCACCCTGTCGGCGGGCATCACCTGGTCTAACCACGCGGCCAGACCCTCCAGGTCGAGGGGACCCCGCACCGGCACCGGCGGCCGCTCCGGCACCGCGAACGAGGCGAGCAGACCCGCCAGGAAGAACACCCGGGCCGGATCGTCGACGAACTCCCGGAGAGGACCCACGTCGAACACCGGGAGGCGGCTCCTCGGCCCCGACCAGTCGTTGACGTAGGTCACTTCCCGTAGCTCCGCCGCCACCCGGTGGACCACCACCGCGAAGAGGAAGAATGGGGACACGACGTCGCTCAGCTCCGCCTCCGGGTCGAACAGACGGTCGAACAGATCGGGGTGGGCGAGCAGGTCGTGGATCGCCCAGGGGCGGCGCCTCAGCTCCTCGACCAGGCCGGCCCGGTCGGTGCCGGCCAGGCCGGCCAGGAGGTCCAGGTCCCGTGCGGTGAAACCTTCCAGGTAGACAGCCATGGCCCTAGATGAGGATAACGCCCCCCGGGCCCCAGGCCGGGGACCGTCAGATCCGAAGACCCATCGATGGGTGGCGCAGCCTGGCGAGGGCTTTCTTCTCGAGTTGGCGGATCCGCTCACGGGTCAGGTCGAAGGCCTTCCCCACCTCTTCGAGTTTGCGGGGCCCCTGCCCATCGAGGCCGTACCGCATACGGAGGATGGCGGCCTCCCGCTCCGGGATCCGGCTCAGGTGCTTCTCGAGCACAGCCGCCATGTCGGCGGCGATGGCCATCTCCTCCAGGTCGGGGCTGTCCGGATCGGGTATGAAGTCCCCCAGCTGGGCGGTGCCGTCGTCACCCACCGGGGTTTCGAGGGCGACGGTCGAGACGACCGCCATGGCCCGCTCCACGTCCTTGACAGGGATACCGGACGCCTCCGAGATCTCCTCCAGGGTCGGTGCGCGGCCCAGTTCGGATTCGAGATCCCGGGTGGTGCGCTTCACCTGGCCGATGGTGTCGTGGAGATGCACCGGGATCCGGATCGTGCGGGCTTGGTCGGCGATTCCCCGGGTCATCGCCTGACGAATCCACCAGGTGGCGTAGGTCGAGAACTTGAACCCCTTCCGCCAGTCGAACTTGTCGACCGCCCTGATCAGGCCCAGGTTTCCCTCCTGGATCAGGTCGAGCATCTCGAGGTTGGAGCCGGCGTACCGCCGGGCGTTGGCGACCACCAGCCTCAGGTTGGCGGCCACGAACCTCTCCCGAGCCCGCTCACCCTTGCGCACCAGGCGCCTCAACCGAGCCTTCTCCGCAGGGGTGAGCTTCTCCCCCGAGTCGAGGCGGGCCTGCGCCTCCCGGCCTTCTTCTATCGCCTGGGCGAGCTCGGTCTCCTCGGCGGCGGTGAGCAGTTCATACCGGCCCACCTCGTCGAGATACTGGGCGATGAGGTCTGTGGTGAGCCGTCCCCGGTCGTCGGTGACGGCGGTTCCCTTCTTGTCACGGTTGAGCATCGTGGTCATGGATTCGCGTCTGTCCTCTTCTTCGATTACACCTTGTTGGCCGCGGACGGGGACGACCCTCGGTAGCCGGTACCCCCCACGAATCCGCGGTGTCGCTTGTGGCGGTGTTCGTCAGCAAGTTCCTCCCCTCGTGCTCCGTGCAGGTTCGTGAACCCATCAGTGGCGACGACCGCTCGGCCAGCATCGACCTGCCAGAATCACTCGTCGCGCAAGCTGGGCCCGCGCTCACACACGGGCACGACCGAATCACCATAGGCAGATCTCCGCCAAATCTCAACTACAGAACCCGAGTTAGGGACGGCTCTCAACGATCCAGTCGGGTCTCGACGAAGCGAGCGGCCCCGTCGGCTCCGACCTGATAGCCGGTCACATATGCGGCCCAGGCCTGGATGACGTCGGGATTGTAGAGGTAGATGTAGGAGGCTTCGTCCACGATGAGTTCTGCCGCGTCGTCGTACAGCGCCTTCCTGACGCGGGGATCGGTCTCCAGCCGGCCCGCGTCTAGGAGTGCGTCCACCTCGGCGTTGCAATATCCCTGGAAGTTGAACTTGCCGTTGCAGTGGTGCTGCCCGTAGTAGAAGTCGTCGGGGTCGAGGTTGCCGATCCACATCGACAGGAATGCGTCGAACTCGCCGTCGGCCTGTCGATCGAGCCAGGTGGCGAAATCCACGTCGACGATGTGGACCTGGATTCCCAGCGGCTGCAGCTGTCTGGTGACGACCTGGGCCTCGACCACCGTCTCTGGGAAGTCGGATGTGACCAGGAGCTCGATCGTCAGCCCCTCCACCCCGGCCTCTTCCAGCAGGGCCCGGGCACTCTCCAGATCGGCCGGCCGGTACGGCTCGTAGTCGTGGTACCAGAAACTGGACGGAGGGATGGCGGTCTGGTTGGGGGTGGCCGCCCCGGGCCGAGCTGCCTCGGCCACGGCTTCACGGTCGATGGCCATCGCGATCGCCCTCCTCACCCGGACGTCCCCGAAGGGCGGCCGCGTTTGATTCAACGTCAGGTAGTGGTAGTCACCGCTGGGGATGCTCTGCACAACCACCGACCCGTCGTTCTGGAGTCGGGCGGCCTCGGAAGGAGACACGGAGTCGATCCAGTCGAGCTCGCCGTTTACGAGGCCTGTCAGCGCTTCGAGCGGATCTGAGACGGTCACGAACCGGATCCCGTTGAGATGCGGCAGTCCCTGGTCGGACCGCCAATAGTCGGGGTTGCGTTCCAGCAGTATTTCTCCACCGGGAACCGCAGACACGAACCGAAAGGGACCCGTCCCGACCGGTTGCGTGTCGATCAGATCGGCTTCGACGATCTCGCGGGGAACGATCGCCATCCCCTTGAACCCACCTACGATCTCCAGGAGGTTGGGGGTGGGGCGGTTCAAGGTGATCTGAACGGTGTGGTCGTCGATGGCCGTCACCTCCTCGATCGAGGCGAACCGGAAGGCGTTGGCGGCACCCAAGTCGGGGTCCATGAGCCGTTCGAAGGAGTAGACCACGTCGTCAGCGACCAGAGGGCGCCCGTTGTGGAACACTACGTCCTCCCGTAAGGAGAACGTCCAAGCCAGGCCGTCCTGGGAGATCTCCCACTCCGTGGCCAGCGCCGGCTGCATGGTCATGTCGGCTCCAGGCTCGACGAGGGTGTCGTACACGTTCTCCAGCACCTGGAGGCTGGCCTCCGATGTGGTGAGGTGGGGGTCGAATCCCCGGGGTTCGGAGTCCAGGGCCGCCACCAGCTGGCTGGTCTCCCTGATCGGCGCGGTGGAGGTCTCGGACACCGTGGTCGTGGGGAACCTGCTCGTGGTCGAATCGGCCGGCTCTATGCCCTCGGCACCCGTGCAGGCCCCCACCAACAACGCGAGGCCTACCACCCATCCCATCCGGGTCAGGGGCCCAGAGATCATCCTTGGCGCTCTCCTGTTCGCACCGCCAGATTGGTCGAATGGCTTGGCATGCGCGAAACCACACTATGTTGCCGCCGGTACATGGCGGACGAACTGGTCGAAGCCGAGCGCAGATACCAGATGATCCTCCGGCTGTCGGAAGAGGGTCGAATGGCCCAGCTGTCCGACCTCCTCCGGGATGGGACCACCGTCCGCATGTTGGGGCTGCTGCCCGAGGCGTCTCGCCGCCGGGTCGAGGTGCATCTACGGGAGGTGGCGGCCTGGGAGCAGCACCAACGGGACTTGGCTCTTCGTCGACTGTTCGACGCTCGGCGGGCCTTGGAGCGGTTCGACCTCGACCTGGCCAAGGGCCTGGCAGCCAAGGTCGACAGCCGATGGCTCGACCCTCGAGAGCTGGAGGAACGAGACCAGCTCCTCATCGACATCTCGGCCCGGGAGCTGGAACTGGAGCCGCTCCAGCGAGCTGAACGTGCCCTCACCGAGAAGCCTCGCCCGGGCCGGAGACCCTGGTGGCGTCGCCTACTCGGTTAGACGTCAGGGAGCCGCGGTCGTGGGAGGTGCGGTCGTGGTAGGGGGGGTGGTCGAAGCGACCGGCGGCGCCACAGCCACGTCACCGAGCAGCAACGCCCAGGCGATGTCCAGGTCGTCGGCGGCCGCCACGGGGCGGGCGGGCAGCGCCGACAGCGCCAGGTCGATCCGGGTGACGGCTTCGTCGATCCGTGGTGTCCCCGTGTGCTCGCCGAGCACCGCTCGGGCCGCCCTGAGGTCGGCCTCGGCCAGCCCATAGTTGGCCTGATACAGGAACAACCTGGCCCGGGACATCAGCTCCATGGCTCTCAGCACTGCCAGCTCCTCGGCGAAGCCCGAATCCGCCTGGTCCACCCGGGCGCCCAGCTCCTCGGAGGTTCGCTCGAGTGCTTCGATCCGGCGATCCAGCTCGGCCAGCCGATCGGCCAGCGCGTCGACCTCTCCGGCGGTATCCTCGCCGGCCGCCTCCACCGCCCCCACCTCCGCCTCGGTGGCGGCAGCCCGGGCTTCGAGCTGTGCCAGACGCTCTTCGATCGCGGCCAGCCGGTCGGTCAGCTCGGCCACCTGCGCGGTGTTGGTCTCCACCGGACGCAAGAGCCGATCCTGCACCACCGGCCACCCGTAGTAGGCACCCACCCCGATCGCCGCGATGACCAGCAGCCAGAACACCCAGCGGGCCAGACGCCGAACCCACCGACCGAACCCGCCGGCCGGCCGGTCTTCGCCGGTTACGGGAGCGACCGGGCGGGCCGGTTCGTGCTCCTGCTCCGGGCTCTGGGACGGGTTCGGTGGTCATGGGAACATGCTAAGCGGCGGGACCGTCCCGGAGAGGGATCATCGGGTATCTCTAGGATCTGGGTCCGTGACGGATCCTCGGATCTCCTCATCCCAGTCGGTCGGCCGACTCCTCGGGCGCGCTTCGAGATCTCCCGGGAGAACCCCTGCGGTGGCCTTGAAGCGCCTCTGTCGTGGAGCAGCTCGACCTCGCCATCGATGGGCTGAAAACGGAGGTGACTTCGACGCCGCCGTGCATCGAGGCCCGAAAGGCGATGAAGCGCATCCGGGCCGTGCTCCGGCTCGGTGCGGAGCGAGATCGGGGACCGCGTCTACCGGGTGGAGAACGCGGTCCTGAGGGACACCGCCCGCCTGCTCGCCCCGATCCGGGACGGCGCAGTCTCGCCGACGCCGTCACTCATCTGCGGAAACGTCACGCAGGCCGTCTCGGCTCGGAAGGTTCCAGCGTGGAGCAGCGGCTCGTCGATCGCATCGGACGTCGGGCCCGGGCGCTGGAGGACGACGGGGTGCTGGCAGGTGAGCCGCAACCTCGACCGCGGCCAGGACCCGGTACGCGGTGTGGCCGGTACCGACGACGACCCGGCGGCCGTGCCTACGGCATCCGAGCCCATCCGCAACAGCTTCGATGCCATAGGCGACGGGATCGCCCGCACCTACTCGGCGGCGGACGGAGAGAGTTGGAGGCAGCTCGGGCCGAACCGACGGCCGAGCGTTCACCAGTGGCGTAAACGGGCCAAGTACCTCCGGCATCAGCTCGAGATCCTCCGGCCCCTGTGGCCCGAGTTGCTCGAAGGTGACCGCTTCGGCCCTCCATCGCCTCGACGAGGATCTCGGGTCGGGAACACGACCTGGCGGAGCTGGTGAGGTGCTGACGCCGAGCCCGACCTCGACCCGACCCGAGGGAGCGGGAGCTCCTCGTCGGAGCGGCCCAGGCCCACAGGCGGGATCTCCAGTCGGCGGCGTTCATCCGGAAGGCGACCGCCTCTACGCCGAGCAGCGAGGCGGTTCAGGCCCGCATCGCCGCCTACTGGAGGGTTTCTATCCCTGAGTCTCCGGCGCTCTCGCTGCTCGGCCGGGCCGGTCACCGAGTACCCCGTCGGAGGCTGGAAGCTAGACTCCGGGTAGGCGGTTCCCCAGCAGGAACCAGGGGAGACGCCGATCCCGCGGGTGTAGTTCAATGGCAGAACACGAGCTTCCCAAGCTCGACCCTGCTCTTCTCAAAAATGCCTCTCTAGCAGGGAGTTTGTTTCTCCTGAGCCACCGATTTTCCCAGGAACATTCCCAGGAAAAGGCGCCTCAACCTGATTGTCCCAGGTCATAGGCGGACACTGTCCTGGGCGTGATAGGCGACAAGACCCGGCTGCTCTGGACCGCCAAAGACGTATGCGAAGCCTTGTCGATCTCCCGATCGACCCTCTACCGCCTCTTGGAGAGTCGCCCCGACTTCCCCCAACCGGTCAGAATCTCGGCCCGGTGTGTCCGGTGGCCGGCAGCGAGCATCGAGGAGTGGATCGCCCGCCAGCAGCGGGCCGAGAGCCTTGCACAGGGATCAGGCCCGACCTGCTCCGCCACCGGCCCAGGGGAGGCCGCAGCCGGAACCGGCGCAGGCGGTGAGTATGACGGTCCTCCTTTGCTGTCCCGTCACAGCGCCGCTTGCGAGCCACGGAACGATCCCCACACAAGGTTCCCGACCCACTGGGAGGCCCAAGGCTGCCGATCGGAGCTATTTCGCATGCATGAAGGAACCATTCGGCCTACACATCCGGGTAGGGTGGAGCTGTTCCGATCAGGGAGCCAGTCATGATTGTTGACGGAGAGTTGCTTCCTCGTTTTTCCAGCCGCCAGGACTTGTTTGACTACCTCGAAGGGCATGCAGTCGATACCGGCGACGGGCTGGCGGAACGCCGTCTTGAGGGACCCTTAGTTAAAAGCTTCATGCTGGAGACAGTGCCGGGCCCCCGACAGCTGCCTCCCATCGAAGAAATATTCCGGCGCAGCGACCTGCGAATTCAACGGCTCGACGATGAAGTCAGCTTTGTCTATCGGCAGGGCGAGGAGTATCCGTTCGGAGTGATCGAGGAGATCGACCGACGATACCCAGTGTTGTTCACCACTCTGAAGAGCGGTGCAGCTGCGGCAGAGGTCAACAAGCTTATACGCACGAACCCGTGGGTTGACCGGCTGTGGCTGTCAGCTCCGATATTGGAGCAACTTTGGCGGCACGTGCAGAACACTAGCCACCCAAACCGGTATACCCCGGCTCCGGTTCGACTACGACGCCTTCTATGAGGATCCAACAGGCGAGGGGGGCGACATATATGACCTCGAGCAGTCGGACTTGGAAGACACTGACCAAGATGAAGACGGCGAGAGGATCGGCCCAGCGCGACGCTCCTCAAACTTCACGGTCGTGGAGCGAGTCAGCGTCATCTCTGAGATGCTCCCCAGGCTGCGGGATCTCTACCGGCCGTTTGAGTCCCTCGTGCTGCTCCGCATCCCCGCCCAGGGTCGTGGCGGTTTCGACTTTTACTTCAATGGCCAGGTGACCAACCGCAGCGACTCATTCTTTGAGCACCGGGCGGCAATCCACCGAGTGGTCGCCCTTTACCGCCAAGCGACAGACGCCTCGGAGCGGGTTCTCTGGCTACAAGCCGACGACGATCAGGCCCACTTCAATGGGGCCGCCCTCACCTTCCGCTTCTCAGATGAACTGAGCCAAGCCACCTTCGACCGGTGGATCGAGTCCACCTTCACCCGGCGCGGGCGCTTCCGCCTAGCAGGGCGGCGCTTCCCAATATCGCCAACCCGGGTGCAAGTCGCGGCGATCGACCGGCACCTGTGGCAACCTCTTCAGATGGAGTTCTCAACCCGGGGGATAGTGGCACTGCTGCCTAGAGGGACCTGCGGCAATACCGTCCACCGGCTGGCCACCAACATTCAACGCTTCCTCGATCCCGGCGTAAAGGTCTGGCTAGGTGGGGCCGACTACACCACGGTGATCAAATCCTCGATAAGCGAGACAGCATGATGTTTCCAGCGGCGGACACCCTCGCTAAAGATCCTGTCTTTCAGCTCAACGTGCTACTGTGGACGCTGTTGCCCTCGGCGGGGTAGCAACTACCGTCCAGTCCTTTACGAGGATGGGTACGTCCTACACTCCGTCGAAAGGCGTCTCCTGCTCTCCGACGAGTTCAAGAGCAAGCTCGGTGATGAACTCGGCTACGCGGGGCCGAGTCCTGACCTTCTCGTTCAGCACACTAGCGACCCCAGTTGGCTCGTACTCGAGTGTAAGGCATCGAGCTTCAGCCCGACGTCTTCGGCAGCTA
>BPGJ01000006.1 GCA_026002975.1 Acidimicrobiia bacterium | reverse complement strand
ACACCTCGAGTAGCGGCTGATGACCGGAGGTGACACCCCGAGCGCAGAAGATGAGACCAGCGCAGGTCCCCAGGACGGGCATACCGTCGGCGACCAACTCCCGGAGTGGGTCCAGCAGTCCGTAACGGACCGCGAGGGTTCCGATCGTGGTGGACTCTCCCCCGGGTACGACCAGGCCGTCCAGGCCCTCCAGGTCTGATGGGAGACGCACCGGCCGGGTGTTCACCCCCAGGCGGGTGAGGACCCGCTGGTGTTCCCTGTAGTCGCCTTGGAGGGCGAGCACGCCGACGGTACTCATGGTCACCAGCCCCGGTCGGCCAGCCGCTCGAGTTCCGACAGGGTCTCCAGTTCGATGCCCGGCATGGCGTCGCCCAGCCCGTGGGAAACCTTGGCGATCAGGTCCGGGTTCTGCCAATGGGTCGTGGCGTCGACGATCGCCCGGGCGTAGGCCGCCGGGTTGGAACTCTTGAATATCCCCGATCCGACGAACACCCCGTCGGCTCCGAGTGCCATCATGAGTGCCGCGTCGGCTGGGGTGGCTATGCCTCCCGCCGCGAAGTTGACCACCGGCAGGCGGCCGGTCTCGGCCACCTCCTTGACCAGCTCGAAGGGGGCGCCGATGGCTTTCGACTCGGCCATCAGCTCCTCGGGTTGGAGGGTGGTGAGTCGTCGTATCTCACCCATGATCGTGCGCATGTGGGTGACCGCCTCCACCACGTTCCCCGTTCCGGCTTCGCCCTTGGTGCGGATCATCGCGGCCCCTTCGCCGATTCGCCGGAGCGCCTCACCGAGGTTCCTGGCGCCGCATACGAAAGGTGTGACGAAGCGCCACTTGTCGATGTGGTTGACGGTGTCCGCGGGTGTGAGCACCTCCGACTCGTCGATGTAGTCGACTCCGAGCGCCTGGAGCACCTGGGCTTCGACGAAGTGGCCGATCCTGCACTTGGCCATCACCGGGATGGTCACAGCCTCCTGGATCTCGGCGATCTTGGCGGGGTCCGCCATCCGGGCGACCCCGCCGTGGCGACGGATGTCGGCGGGGACCCGTTCCAACGCCATGACCGCGCACGCCCCGGCTTCCTCCGCCAGCCGGGCCTGTTCGGCGGTGACGACGTCCATGATGACCCCGCCCTTCAACATGTCGGCCAGGCCCCGTTTGACCAGTTCGGTCCCTCTCTCCACGTGGTTCTCCTTTCCCGGGCAATGCTAACGGTCGGTCGAGGGGTCTCTCGCCCGCCGGTAGGCGTCGAGATAGGCCGAGACGACCCGGTCCCAGTCGAACACCTCCACTCGCCGGTCGGCGGCCACCGCCAGCCGCCGGCGCTCCTCGGGGTCCTCGAGGAGCTGCACGATGGCGTCCGCCAGACCCTCGCTGGAGCCCGGCGGGACCAGGACTCCGGCGCCGTCGAGCACCCAGCGGAAGGCGGGAAGGTCGCTCGCCACCACCGCGCATCCCGCAGCCATCGCCTCGGCGACGACCGTGCCGAAACTCTCGGCCCCCAGGTTGGGGGCGACCGCCACCGCCGCCGAGCACAGCAGCTCCCGCTTCTGTTCTTCGTCGACCCGGCCGTAGAAGACCACCCCGTCTGGGCCGGGTCGGCGAGTTCCGACCACCACCAGCTCGGCGTCGGATACTCGGGATACCACCTTCGGCCAGGCGTCGAGGAGCACCTCCAGCCCTTTGCGGGGGTCGTCCCGTCCCACGAACACCACTCGGTGCGGGTGCCGTGTCACCGGTCGGCGGTATCCGTCGACGTCGATGGCGATGGGCACCAACTCGACCGGAGCCCATCGGGAAGGAAGCGCAGCCCTCGCCACCGGACTCACCGCGGTGAGGATCCTCCCCCGGAACACCGAGGCGGGTACGGCCCGATATGCCATCCGGACCCACCGGGGAGGGTCGGCATGGAAGGTGACCACCCCCGGACCACCGGACAGCGTGGCGGTGGTCGACACCAGCGGCATCAGCGGTTCGTGCACGTGGACCAGGTCGGCTCCTCTCAGAGCCCGTCGGGTCGCTCCGACGTGCCGGGGTGTGAGACCGAGGGGTACCGCCGAGCGGTTGGCCCTCACCGTCTTCGACGGCCCGGTGGAGACCGCGGGGAGAGCCACGCGGGGACGGTTCCGGGCGCCACCAGGTAGGCGTCCACACCTCGGTTCCCGAGCCTGCGGGTCAGCTCGACGGCGTGGTGTTGGCCGCCGCCGGGGACCGCGGGATCGAATGGGCACACCACCGCGACCCTCATCGTGCCGTTTCCCGGTCCGAAGGCCAGTTGGGTTGGACCAGATGCCACTGCTCGGGGGCGGTTCGGATCAGACGCTCCAACGCGTGGGCTATCCGCTGGGTGGTTTCCTTCACGAACTCGTCCCTCCCACCCGACGGAAGCTCCAACGGCGGTTCGATCACCACCCTGTGACCTCCGTCCGGGGTGAAATACACCGCCACCGGGAGGATCGGTGCGCCCGTTCGGTAGGCGAGGGAAGCCGGCCCGGCGGGGAGGGTGGTCTCCTCACCGAAGAACTCCACTCTGATGCCCCGACCTTTGAGGTCGCGGTCGCAGAGGAGGGCTACCGCACCGTTCTCCCTCAGCGCTGCTTCCAGCGTCCTGATCACCGACCCTCCCCCGGTGAGGACGACCTCGATGCCCAGCCGGTTACGTAGTTCGACGAACCAGTCGGTTATCAGCCTGTTGGGGAGTCGTTCCGCCACCGCGACCAGTCGAATGCCCTCCTCCGAGGCGACCGGTCCCGCCACCTCCCAGTTGCCGAGGTGGGGCACCGCGCAGATCAGCCCTCGGCCGTCCTGTTTGGCCTTCCTCACCCATTCGATCCCCTCCACTTGGAGCCTCGAACGGAGGAGCGGGATGCGGTGGGGTCTGATCCACAGGGTCTCGGCCCAATACCTCCCGTAGGCGAGGAACATCCGGAACGCCTGCCATCCCGGGCGGGCGGCGTGGAGCCGGGCGGCGTGGCGGCGTGCCATCCTGCGGCGTCCCTTGGCCCCCAGGTAGAACAGCGCCCCTCCGATCCGGCCGAGGGTCTGGGCCAGACGCATCGGAAGGACCCCCACCACCAGCATGCCCAGGCGGAAAGCCTGGTAGTAGACGACGGCCCGCCGGGACATCAGTCGGGGATTCGACGATAGGTGGTCCAGAATCGCTGCCCGACGGTGAACCAGTTGAGCACCACCATCAGCCACAGCATCTGCTCCACGAAACCGGTGACCAGGCCCAGGGTCACCAGGATCACCCGTTCGGCCCGACCCATCATGCCGCCACGGCCGTCGAGACCGACCGCCTCCGCTTTGGCCCGCATGTAGGGGATGAGCAGCGCTCCGCCCATGGTGAGGAGCACCAGCAGCAGGATGCGGGCGTCTTCCCGCTGGGAGATCGCCAGCCCGGCCAGCACCGCGATCTCTCCGACACGATCCACCGCGGCGTCGAGGAAGGCGCCCCGGGCGCTCTCCTTGCCGGCGGCTCGGGCGACCGTCCCGTCGAGTCCGTCCACCGCCGCACCCAGAAGGGCGACCAGACCCCCGGCCACCAAGGCCCCGTTGCCGATCATGACCGCTCCGGCTATCCCGATGGCCAGCCCCAGCAAGGTCAGCATGGTGGGGGTGACCCCGAGCCGCGCCAAAGCGCGGCCGAGCGGCTCGAGGAATCTCTGGACGCGGGGGCGGACCCGCAGGTCGATCACGGCGCCGTCAACCTACCACGGTCGACACCGGGCCTGCAGCCGGCCAAACGCCGTCTGCGACGTTCTATCCTCGTAAATCCGGCTCAGATAGGAGGTCTGGTGGTCGCTCCCGATCGGATCAGGAACGTAGCTCTCGTCGGCCACGGCGGCAGCGGGAAGACGAGCCTGGCCGAAGCGCTGCTCTACGTGGCCGGGGTCACCACCCGACTGGGCTCGGTCGATTCGGGCACTTCGCTCCTCGACCACGAACCCGAGGAGCAGGAGAGGAAGATCTCTCTCAGCCTGGCGGTGGCGCCCATCGACTGGAACGGATACAAGATCAATCTGATCGACACCCCCGGTTACGCCGACTTCTCGGGTGACGCACGAGCCGCCCTCAGGGCCGCGGATCTGGCTCTGTTCGCGGTCTCCGCGGTCGACGGGGTGGAGGTGGGCACCGAGTTGATGTGGAGGGCCGCTGCCGAGGAGGGTATCCCCCGGGCGGTGATCATCACCAAGCTCGACCGGGAGAGGGCCTCTTTCCACCGGACTCTGGAGCAGCTCCGTGAGGTGTTCGGGAAGCGGATCGCGCCGGTGCAGGTACCCGTCGGCGAGGAGAGCGGTCTGGCGGGTCTGGCCCGGGTGGTGTCGGGCCGGGTCTACCTGTACGACGGGCAGTCCAAGACCGGCCGTCTCGCGGAGGAACCTCCGGCCGAAGCCGCCGACCTGATCGAGCAGACCCACACCGCGTTGGTGGAGAGCGTCGTCGAAACCGACGAGGAGATGCTCGAACGCTATTTCGAGGGGATCGAACCCGAACCCGAGGTGATCGTACGGAAGGTCCACCAGGGGATGCTGGAAGGCGAGATCTTCCCGGTGCTGGTGTCGGCGGCCCCCAAACTCGTCGGAGTCGACACCCTCGCCGAGTTCCTGGTCGATTTCGCCCCCAGCCCGCTGGAGCGTCCCACCCCACCGCTGGAGTCGGGCACCCTGGAGCCGAAACCGGACGGGCCCGTGGCGGCTTTCGTCTTCAAGACGGTGTCCGATCCGTTCGTGGGACGGATCTCCCTGTTCCGGGTGTACTCGGGGACGGTGCGGCAGGACGACACCCTCGAGACCGACGCGGGGAGTTCGGTGCGGATGCACAACCTGTTCCACCTGCGGGGGAAAGAGCATCTCGACACCAAAGAGGTGGTGTGCGGCGACATCGCCGCGGTCGCCAAGGTGGAAGGGGTGTTCACCGGTACCACCCTCCGCTCACCCGGCTCCGACGTGGTGATCGCCCCGGTTCCCTATCCCCGCCCGGTGATGGAGCTGGCCATCACCCCGCGGTCCAACCAGGACGAGGACAAGCTTTCGGCCGCCCTCCAGAGGATGATCGAAGAAGACCCCACCTTGGCGGTGGAACGCCGATCGGAGACGAACGAAACGGTGTTGGCCGGACTCGGTGACGTCCACCTGGACGTCACGTTGCAGCGGATCGCCCGGAAATACGGTGTGGAGGTCGAGACCAGCCTCCCCAAGATCCCCTACCGGGAGACGATCACCGCCTCGGCGGAGGCGGAGGGCAAACACAAGAAGCAGACCGGCGGACGGGGACAGTTCGGGGTCGCCTACGTGCGCTTCGCTCCCCGTCCCCGCGGGTCGGGCTACGAGTTCATCGACTCGATCAAGGGGGGCGCCATCCCCAGGCAGTTCATCCCGGCGGTCGACAAGGGCATCCAGGAGGCCCTGGAACGGGGGATCTTGGCGGGCTACCCGGTCACCGACATCTCCGCCGAAGTGTTCGACGGCAAGTACCACTCGGTCGATTCCGACGAGCTGTCCTTCCGGATGGCGGGGATCGCAGCGGTGCGGGCCGCGGCCCCCAACCTGAAGCCGGTGCTCCTCGAGCCGATAGTCCGGCTGGTGGTGAGGATCCCGGAGGAGTACACGGGGGACGTCATGGGCGACATCAATGCCAAACGGGGCAGGGTTCTGGGGATGGACACGGAAGGTTCCCTACGGGTGATCACCGCCGAGGTGCCCATGGCAGAGGTGCAGCGATATGCGGTGGATCTCCGTTCGATGACGAGCGGGCGCGGTACCTTCGAGGTGGCGTTCGACCACTACGAAGAGGTGCCGCCTCAAGAAGCCCACAAGGTGATCGCGGCCGCCGGGAAGGAAGGTGAGGGTCAGTGAACGCCAAAGCGTCCATGCGGATAGGCGATCGCCAGATCGAGCTCGACATCGTCGAGTCCTCCGAGGGCGACAACGGAGTAGACATATCCAACCTGCGTAAAGAGCTCGGGGTGGTCACCCTCGACTCCGGGTTCGCCAACACCGCCGCCAACACGTCTTCGGTCTCGTTCATCGACGGTGAGGCCGGGATCCTGCGCTACCGGGGGTATCCGATCGAGCAGCTCGCCGAGCAGTCCACCTTCTTGGAGGTGGCGTTCCTGCTCAACTATGGGGAGCTGCCCACCAAGGCGGAGCTCGACGCCTTCGAGGAGTCGATCACCATGCATTCGCTCCTACGGGAGGACATGAAACAGCTCTTCGAGGCTTTCCCGCACGAGGCCCACCCCATGCAGATCCTGGCTTCTGCCACTTCGGCCTTGGCGAGCTACTACCCCGAGGATCTGGACCCCACCGATCGGGAGGCGGTCGACCTGTCGGCGCGGCGGCTGATCGCCAAGATGCCCACCATGATCTCCTGGGCGTACAAGTACAGGGTTCACCAACCCTACGTGTATCCCCGCAACGACCTCCCCTACGTGGCCCGTTTCCTCCACACCATGTTCTCCCTCCCGACGTCGGAGTACGTGGTGGATCCGGTGATCGCCCAGGCCCTCGACGTGTTGTTGATCCTCCATGCCGACCATGGACAGAACTGCTCCTCCACGGCGGTTCGTCTAGTCGGTTCGGGCAGGGCCGACGTTTTCGCCTCGGTGGCGGCGGGTATCTGCGCCCTCTCGGGGCCCCTCCACGGTGGGGCCAACCAGGAGGTGATCGAGATGTTGGAACGGATCGTCGCCGACGGAGGGGACGTGTCCAAGTGGGTCGCCAAGGCCAAGGACAAGAACGACCCTTTCCGTTTGATGGGTTTCGGGCACAGGGTCTACAAGAACTTCGATCCCCGGGCCCGGATCATCAAACAGACGGCCCAGGACGTCCTCGCCAAGTTGGGACGTGACGATCCCCTGTTGGACGTGGCGATGCAGCTCGAAGAGGTCGCCCTCTCCGACGACTACTTCATCGAACGGAAGCTGTATCCCAACGTCGACTTCTACTCGGGGATCATCTACCGGGCGATGGGCTTCCCCACCGACATGTTCCCGGTCCTGTTCGCGCTCGGACGTCTGCCCGGCTGGCTGGCCCAGTGGCGCGAGTTGACCTCCGACCCCGATCTGAGGATCTACCGGCCCCGCCAGGTGTACGTAGGTCCGACCGAGCGGGACTACGTCCCGATCGACCAACGGTGACCTACACCGGAGGGAGGTCCTCCACGTAGGGTTCCCCGATCGGGTCGCCGGTCACCGCGTCCAAGGTGACCAGCGCCCGCCTCCGGGGCGGGTCTTCGTCCGAGTAAACGACCACGTGCCAGGTGGGTCGGGCCCGGATTCCCGTGAAGGTGAGAGCGGCGGAGGCATGTCCGACCGGGAACGGAACCCTGGGAGCCGCCACCAGCAGGGCCTCCTCCTGGTCGAGGCCGAGCGGCCAAGCCGCCATGACGTGCCAGAGCCCCAATCCGACCAGGACGAGCAGGAACGGCCAGGTGGGGCGCCACCATGCGACCAGGGCCGCCAAACCCAGATAGATGCCTCCGGCGATCCGTCTCCGTCGAGGGTCGGGGAATCGGTAGGGCCCGACCACGCTGGCGTCGAGATCCTCCGGGACACCCTCCGCGTCGGCCACCTCTCTGGGTATGTGGATCCCGTCGGTCATCTCTCTCCCGGACGGGGAGGGGTCGCCTTCGAGACGAGGTCTTCGATCGCGGTGTCCACGGGCACCCCTCGTGTCTCCTCGTCGTCGCCGTAGAAGCGGAGACCCACCGTCTCTGCTTCGACGTCCCGGTCCCCCACGACCGCCACCACCGGGTGTTTGGCGGTGAGAGCCCGGCGGATCTTCTCACCCACCGTCTCGTCGGTGGAGTCGACCTCCACCCTGAGCCCGGCCTGGCGCATCCGACCCGCCACCTGGTGGGCGTATTCGAGGTGACGGTCGGCGACCGGTACCAGGGTCACCTGGACGGGTGCCAGCCACAGCGGGAAAGCGCCCGCGTAGTGCTCGACAAGTACGCCCATGAACCGTTCGATCGAACCGGCCTTGGCGCAGTGGATCATCACCGGCCTCTCCGGCGTGTTGGCGGGGGTGACGTATTCCAGGCCGAACCGTTCGGGGAGCATGAAGTCGACCTGGATGGTGGACATCTGCCATCGGCGCCCGATGGCGTCGTGGATGTGGACGTCGATCTTCGGCCCGTAGAACGCCGCCTCCCCTTCGGCCACCCGATAGCCGATCCCGGACTCGTCGAGAGCGGCCCGGAGGGCTTCTGTGGCTTCGTCCCACGCCTCGACCGATCCCATCCACTTCTCCGGGTTGCGGGTGGACAGGTCGGCTTCGAACGAGTCGAAACCGAAGTCGGCCAACCAGTTCAAGACGAAATCCAAGTGGTGTTGCAGCTCCCCGCCGAGTTGTTCCCTGGTGCAGAAGGTGTGGGAGTCGTCCTGGGTGAAGCCCCGCAGTCGGAGCATCCCGTGGAGAACTCCGGACCTCTCGAAACGGTACACCGAGCCGAGCTCGGCCAGCCTGAGAGGTAGGTCCCGGTACGACCTGCCCCTTGAGCGGTAGACGAGGATGTGGAAGGGGCAGTTCATCGGTTTCACCCGGTAGGACTCTCCCTCGTCGGATCGCATCGGCGGGTACATGTACTCCGAGTACCAGTCCAGGTGACCCGACACCCTCCACAGGTCTTCACGGGCCAGGTGCGGGCTGTACACGAAACGGAACCCGTACTGTTCGTGGAGGGCCCGGCTCCGATCCTCGATGAGCTTCCTGACCATTCCACCGTCCGGATGCCACACCACCAGTCCGGCGCCCAGCTCCCTGGGGAAGCTGAACAGGTCGAGTTCCGGTCCCAGTCGACGATGGTCCCGACGCTCGGCCTCGGCCAGGCGTTCCAGGTACTCGTCGAGCGCCTTCTTCGATTCCCACGCAGTCCCGTAGATCCGCTGTAGCTGAGGCCGGGTCTCGTCTCCCCGCCAGTAGGCGCCCGCCGACCGCAGCAGCTTGAACGCCGGGATGCGGCCGGTGGAGGGAAGATGGGGGCCCCGGCAGAGGTCGACGAAACCGTCGTTGCGGTAGACGGTCACCACCTCCCCCGAACCGACCTCACTCTCCTCCACCGATTCGATGATCTCCCGTTTGTAGGGGTGGTCGCGGAAGACCTCCAACGCTTCGTCCCGGCTGAGCTCCTCCCGGACGAACGGCTGGTCCTCGGAGACGATCCGCCGCATCTCCTCTTCGATCCGCTCCAAGTCTTCGGGGGTGAACGGCCTGCCGACGTCGAAGTCGTAGTAGAAGCCGTCCTCGATGGGGGGACCGATCGCGAAGGTGGCTTCGGGGAACAACCTCAACACCGCCTGGGCGAGGACGTGGGCGGTCGAATGCCTGAGGACGTGCCGGCCGGTTTCGCTGTCCAGGGTCACGATCTCGAGGTCGCCCGACTCGTGGAGCGGGGTGGTCAGGTCGACCAGACGCCCGTTGATCTTGGCCGCCACCGCGGCCCGGGCCAGACCAGGTCCGATCCAGGCGGCGATCTCCGCCGGGGTGGTTCCTTCCGGGAACGAGTGGACGTTTCCGTCGGGGAATCGAATGTCCAATGCCATGGGTTTCTCTGGCTAGCCTGAGAACGTCGCAGCCTACCCGCCCCGAGTCGGGTCCCGGATCCGGCCGACGGGTAGGACACGCGACCGTACGCCGTCCACCCGTAGAAGCCGTCCTGAGGGAGTGACGATGGATGCAGCACAGATGGTGACGAGCCTGGCTCCCACGGCCACGGTCAAAGAGATCACGGCCGGGGGCAACCGGGTGTTCCGACTCCTCGAAGAGTCCGGTAGGACCACCATCGTCAAGGTGTATTCGACCCCGGCCAGGGAACGCCGGGAACGTCACGCCCTGGAGGCACTGGCCGGGACCGCCGGAGTGCCGGCGATCTTGGAGAGGGGGTCGACCGGAGGCCATCCGTGGATCCGCATGACCGATGGGGGGGCCTGGAGCCTGGCGACCCTGCCGATGAACCCCTCGGCCATCAGAAAGGCGGGTGCGGTGCTGCGGGCCGTCCACACCTCGGGTGCCGACATCACCAACCTGGATCGTGGTCTCGACGGGGCCTACGTGGAGGCCCACTTCAGGTCGGTCCTGGACCGGTTGGAGCGTTACAGGAGGCGACTCGGGCTGCCACGGGACGTGCTGGACGCCGCCCGAAGCAAGGCGAACATCCCGGTGGCGTCGGATCCGGTTCCTGCCCACACCCATCCCGACCCGGGGAAGTTCCTCGTCTCGGAGGACGGGGAGGTCATGCTGATCGATTGGGAGTGGGCCACCCTGGCGCCACCCGAGTGGGATCTCTCCCGGGCCGCCTGGCGGTTCGACCGGGAGATCGGCCCGGGCGCCTCCGAGGCTCTCTGGGAGGGCTACGGCGCCTCCTTCCCCCGCCACCGGTTGCGGGCTTGGACCGCCTACCACGCCGCAGCCAGCATGCTCGAGGCCGCCGAGAAGCGGGATGGACGGCTAGGTGATCTCGCCTACCTGGTCGACGACCTCGCCGATTCGCTCGAGTAGGCCGCCGACCAGGAAATACCCGGATCGGAGAGCGGATTTCTCTAGCCTGCCGTCGATCCGATCCTGGAGGTGCACTTGGAGGGGTTCGGTCACGGGTACCAGGTGCTCACGGTCGAATCGACCGACCTTCCCTGCCCGTGGTGTCACTCACCCACCGAGGAGACCGACGAGCGTTGCCCTACCTGTCTTCGACGCTTCGGTCACAGTTCCTTGACGAAGGAACGGTCGACGTGATCGAGTCTGAAACCCAAGTCGTCGTATAGAGCGATCCCCCGAGTGTTGTCGGCGTCGACGTAGAGCATCGCCCAGGGAACCCGGCGGACCTCCCACAGGTAGCGGAGACCCTCCAAGACGAGGTTGCGTCCCAATCCCCGACCCTGGGCCCAAGGAGCCACTGCGATGACGTAGATCTCCCCGGTGGGTTGCGGGTGGCCCACCGAAGGGGGGGTGGACCTTGGTCCAGCAGAACCCCACCAGGGAGTCCTCTTCCCAAGCCATCCGAAACCCCTCGGGGTCGAACCACTCCTGGGCTTCCCGGTCGGCGAGGATCTCCCTGGTCCAGGCGCCGTTCTCGGGATGGCCGGCGAACGCCGCGTTGTTCACCTTCAGCCAGTCTTCCTCGTCGATCCCGGGCCGAAAACCCCGAACGACGACACCGGCGGGGAACGCGGGTCGCTCGGGATGGGGGAGCGGCCGACGGAGCTGACGGAGTTCCCGCTCCGGCGAGAATCCGGCCCGTTCCAACACGTCGGCCACGTTCGGCTGGAACGCCCACACCCTCATCTTCTTGGCGTGGTGGGTCCGGGCGAACTCCAGCCCCGTCTCCACCAGCCTGTTGAGGGTCGCCGGGTTGCGATGCATGGGGTGGACCGCCAACTCCATCGCCCAGGTGTCCTCCTGCTGGGTGGGGGACAGCGCCAGGTAGGCGACGATCGCCTCCCCGTCTTCGGCCACCAGACCCGCCACCCGGTCGGGTTCGGGGTGAAGGAGGTCGAGGTACTTGTGTTCACCGATGGGGGGGTGGCCGTCACATTCGGTCACCACCCGGAACAGCTCCTCCAGGTGGGGTAGGTCACCACGGGCATCGACCGGCCGGATCCTCATGAGTCCACGGTAGGCGGTTTGGCGCCGACGCCGTCCTATTCTGCGGTGTCCATGACTTCACGCCCTTCGCCGTCGGTCGGTCTGGTGCTGGGTGGCGGCGGTGTCACCGGTGCGGCATGGGAGATGGCCACCCTGATGGCCCTGGAGATGGCGACCGGCTGGTCTCCCGAACGGGCGTCGGTGGTGGTGGGGACCTCGGCTGGGGCGTTCGTGGCGGCTCTGGTACGCCATTCCGGGTTGCATCTGGATTCGCTGGTCGAAGGTGACGAAGGACCCGACGAGGTAGCCCGACGGATCTCGGAGCGGCTGTTCACCCGGGCTCGGGGCGCGGGACTGGTCCGCTGGGTACGTCACGGCCTCCTCCCGGGAGTTCGTCAGCCGGGATTGGGGATGCTCTTGGCGTCTCCAGCCCGTTGGGAGGCCGGCGGTTTGGCCCGGTGGGTAGCCGAGAAGATCGGCCCGGAAGCCGCCTCGGGGTGGCCGGCGACGCCAACCGTCATAACCGCGTTCGACGTGCAGGACCGCCACCGGGTGGCTTTCGGAACCGAAGGGGCTCCTGCGGTAGGGCTGGCCGACGCCGTAGCGGCCTCCAGCGCCATCCCCGTGGTGTTCCAACCCTACCGGATCGACGGCCGCTACTACGTCGACGGCGGGGTGATGTCGGGCACCCACGCCGACCTGGTGCTCGGTAACCCCGAGCCCCTCGACCTGGTTCTGGTGTTGGCTCCCATGGCGTTGGAAGAGGAACGGCCGGGGGCTTGGCCCCACGAGAGGCTGCTAGACCGAGTCGGAGCCCAGGCGCTGTCCGAGGAGCTGCAGCTGATCTCGTCCCGCTGGCCCGACACCGACGTGGTGGTGCTCCGACCCTCGCCCCACGCCCTGTCCGCCATGAGACCCAACCCGATGGACTCCCGGGCTGCCGTGCCCACCTTCATGCGGACTCTTGTGGGCATGCGCAAGACCCTGGCCCGCACCGAGATATGGGAGGTGCTGGCCAAACACCTGGTCTCGGATGCGTCCCGCATCCGACCCTAAACCGGCTTCAGGCACGCCCTCCAGCTGCCGAAGAGTCATACGATGGAAAAGCACCGTTCTTCGGCGGTCCGTCGAGCTGCCCGGCGAGTCGGCCTGACGGTCCTGCTCGTCGGGCTGATATCGGTCTGGGGATGGACCGAGGTTCGCAGTCTCCAACTCGAAGAGGACCGCCGCCGAACGGCGGGGTTGGCGGCCGATGAACTAGAGGAGGCGTTTGCTGAAGGATTCGCCCGGCTGGAAGCCGCCACCGGTCTCTTCCTGGTCGAGCCCTACCCCACCCCCGAGGAGTTCCTCTCCTTCACCGACCATCTTGAACTCACCCGCGATCCCGACTCGGTGGCCATCGCCCGGGTAGCGCTCCCCAACGAACTGGACCAGGTGGAGGCCTTCGTCAACGGGCTCTACCAGGAACCGGTGGAGTTCTTCTCGGTGGGAGGAGGACCCATAGCCGACACCCCGCTCCACGCCATCGTGGTGTACCACCGGCCGGGCCGGGGAGCCAGCCCCCTCATCGGTTTCGACGCGGCGTCCGAGGAGCGGCGCAGGCGGGCCATCCAACGGGCGATGGCGACGCAGGGTCCTGCCACGAGCGAACCTCTGACCCTCGTCAACGGATCCACCGGGGTGATCCTGGTTGTGCCGTTCGTGACCGAGTCGTGGCGGGGTGTGGCTCTGGGCGCCGCCGACTTGGCGACCATCGTGTCGGACGCGGTTCCTGCTTCGACCCTGGCCGACTATCGCATCGAGCTCACTACCGAGACCACACCCGGCGACGGGGTCAGGTTCCTGGCGGCGGACAGGGTGTTCGAGGTGACGGCCAGCCCTCGCTCAGAAGGCTTCCCACTCTGGGTGACGGCGGCTGCCCTCAGCGTGGCAGCGGCTGCAGCCGCATGGGCCGCATACCGCCTCGCGTTGGTGGTCTTCGAGCGTAGGGGCTTGGTGACCCGGGCGATGCTCCTCGAGGCGCTCAACCGGGAGAAGGAACGCAAACTCGAGCTGGCTTCTCTCTACGAGCTGTTGGCCGCCACCTCGCTCGACGTGATCGTCCTGCTCGAGCGGGACGGCACCATCGCCTACGTGTCGCCTTCGGTGAGGGAGCTGCTGGGCTACACCCCCGAAGAGCTGGTGGGCAGTCCGGCAGCCAAGGTGACCGACCCCGCCGACTGGGAACGGGTAGCCGAACTGTTGGAAAGCTGGAACACCGACACCGGGATCATGCGGGTGCGGCTCGTCCGGAAGGACGGCAGCCGGGTGTGGACGGAGGTGGCGTTCAAAGGCGCCTCGGATGGTCGGGCCCGGCTGGGGATCCGCGACGTCACCCACATCGTGCAGTTGGAGCGGAGTCTCGAGGAGAAGACGCGCCAGGCCGAAGCCGCCAACCAGGCCAAGACCTTGTTCCTGGCTCGGATCACCCACGACCTGAAGACGCCGATCACCGCGGTGTTGGGGATGAGCGAGCTGCTACTCGAACAACCGCTCGACGCCGAGACCCGGGAGTTCGTCGAAACCATCCGCCGTGCGGCCGACTCGATGCTCGATCTGGTCAACCAGCTCCTCGACCTTTCCCGTATCGAGTCTGGTCGTATCGGGGTGGAAACCGAGCCGGTCGACATCGCCGATCTGATCCGCTACCTGACCAACGGTCTTCAGCCGGTCGCCGAAGCCAAGGGGCTCGAGCTGTCGGCGGAGATCGCCCCCGAGGTGCCGCGGGTGGTCGAGACCGACCCCCGACACCTCGAACGGATCCTCTCCAACCTGCTCAGCAACGGCCTGAAGTTCACCGAACGGGGTGGAGTGAAGATCAGGGTGTCCACCGCCGAAGCAGGAGAGGGCGAGCTGCTGCTGCGTTTCGACGTCGAGGACACCGGCATCGGCATCCCCCCGGAGGCTCGGGAAGCGATCTTCGCCGAGTTCGGCCAGACTCCGGAAGGCCAGACCAGGGGCGGCGTGGGGCTGGGACTGTTCATCGCCCGTCAGCTCGCCCGACTCCTCGGAGGCGACCTGACCGTGGACAGCCGCCCCGGCGAGGGTTCGGTCTTCACTCTGACTGTTCGGGCACGGGTGGTCGAGCCCGTCGCGGTAGGAGACGACTCCAGATGATCCGGCGCCGACGCACGTTTCGGGCTGCCCACCGCCGGAGGAGACGGTCGAACAGGTCGTCCCAGGCGCGGCTCTCGGCGTCGGCGTAGGAGACCCAGTCACGTCCCACCCCCCACACGCCCCGGTGGTCGTCGATACGCACCCATCTCACCCATCCGTGGCGAGACCAGGAACGGACCAGCACGTCACCGACTCTACGCCGGCGAACACCCGGAGTGTGGGTCGAGGCCAGAAGTCAGGTCAGCGACGCTTCTCCAACGCCGCTCGACGCTTCTCGAACTCCTCGAGGTCGATCTCTCCCCGGGCGAACCTCTCCTCCAGGATGGTGATGGCCTCCCGGGACGACCGCGAGCCGTCGAGGAGGTTGCGCACCACCCACACCCCCAGGGCGATCAGAGCCCCCCAGAAGACGAGCATCCACAGAAAGGCCCAGATTCCGATTCCCCACATGCCATGCCCGAATCCGATGTGGCCCATCTACTTGCCCTCCTTTCGACTCAGACCATCCGGTCGATCCGGTTCGGACGCCCGGAACTGGGTGCGGTACAGGGTGGCATACATGCCCCCCTCGGCCAGCAGCTCCTGATGGGTACCCGACTCGACGAGCCTCCCCCGGTCGAACACCAGGATCCGGTCGGCTCTCTGCACGGTGGAGAGGCGGTGGGCGATCACGATCGACGTCCTGGCGGCCATCACCCTCTCCAACGCCTCCTGGATGAGGGCCTCCGACCTGCTGTCCAGGTGGGAGGTGGCTTCGTCGAGGATGAGGATCGCCGGGTCCTTGAGGATCACCCGGGCGATCGCCAGACGCTGCTTCTCGCCACCCGACAGGCGGTAGCCCCTCTCCCCCACCACCGTCTCCAGGCCGGCGGGAAGGCTGTCGATCAGCTCGGCGAGGTTGGCGGCTGCGCACGCCTCCAACAGTTCGTGTTCGGTGGCGTCGGGACGGGCGTAGCGGAGGTTGGCGGCGATGGTGTCGTGAAACAGGTAGGTCTCCTGGGTGACCATACCGATGGCGTCGGACAGCGACCCGAGGGACAGGTCCCGCACGTCGTGGCCGTCGATCAGCACCCGGCCCTTGGTTGCGTCGTAGAGGCGGGGGATCAGGTAGGCGACCGTGGTCTTGCCCGCCCCCGACGGCCCCACCAACGCCACCAGCTCACCGGGTTCCACCACGAAGCTCACCCCTTCCAGGGCCCATCGGCGTTCCCTCACCTGGTCGCCTCGCCGGGCCTCCAGGCCGACCGGGTCGTCGGTCTGATAGGTGAACCACACGTCGTCGAACTCGACCCGCCCTTCCACATCGGTCAGCTCGACGGGATGTTCCGGTTCGGGCAGATCGGTGGGAAGGTCGAGAATCTCGAACACCCGCTCGAACGACACCAGGGAGGTGGCCAACTCGACCCGACTGTTGGAGATGGCGGTGAGCGGGGCGTAGAGCTGGGCGAGGAGGGTGGAGAACATCACCACCGTCCCCAGGGTGAGGGCATCGGTAACCACCAGATAACCCCCGACCCAGAACACCGCGGCGGTGCCGATCGCCGACACCAAGCCCAGACCCGCGAAGAACCACCGCCCGATGAGCGCCCTCCGCACCCCCAGGTCCCGAACCTGGGCCGCCTCCTTGGAGAACCGCTCGGTCTCGTAACCGCCCTGGTTGAACAGCTTCACCAGCAACGCCCCGGACACGTTGAAGGTCTCCTGGACGATGGCCGACATCGCCGCGTTGTGGTCCATCTGCCGTTGGATCACCCTCCGCAGGATCGCGCCCACCCGCCGGGCGGGAAGCAGGAACAACGGCAGGGCTGCCACCGCCAGGAGGGTCAGCAGCAGACTGGAGCGGAGCATCACCGCCAGGATGGCCACCACCGACACCACGTTGGACAGGATGGTGACGAAGGTCCCGGTGACGGCTTGTTGGGCCCCCACCACGTCGCTGTTGAGCCGCGACACCAGCTCCCCGGTCTTGGTGGCGGTGAAGAACCGCAACGACATCCTCTGCAGATGCCGGTAGAGCTGCCGCCGCAGGTCGAAGATGATCCCCTCCCCCACCCGGGCCGACCACCACCGCTGGAGTATCCCCACCAGAGCGTTGACGACCGGCACCGCCACCATCGCGCCCCCCAGTAGCGTCAGGTATCCCAGGTCCCGGCGGGGAATCGCGACGTCGATGAGCTCTCTGACCAGGATGGGCGGCACCACCGACAGCCCGGAGATCACCAACACGGTGAGGACCACCCCGACCAGCGGCTTGCGGTAGGGCCGGGCGTAGGCCCACACCCGTCGGAGCAGCGCCCGGTCGATGCTGGGCGGCTCCTGGTTCTCGTCGAACCGCAGATAACTGTGCCAGCCGGCGTGATACATGTGAGCCCGCCCAGGCTACCGGTCGCCGGAGTTACCACCCCATGCCGGGAGGCGTTGTCGCTCCGGGTCGGCGCTGGAGCTCCTCAGGTTCTGTGCGGATCTGCTGCGGCCTGGACGGGAAAGATCCGCACAGAAAGGAGTTGGTGAGCGATGATCCGAGCCCAGACGACGTCGATGCCCTTCATGGCCCGACCCTTTCTGCGACGCCGAGAACTCCGGCTAAGGAGAGACGGTGCCGATCGTGTGCGCCGACGACGAACACTTCAAGGGGATGATGGCAAGCAACCTCTTTGGTGTCTTTCGCTGCCGTCGCCAGGCCACTCAGCGTTTCGTGAACCAGCGTAATCAGGCTGTCGTCGGTGGCCCGGCACGGGCGCGGTCAACCGTGTCACCTACAGGTGGAGTGCGTTGAACAGCATTACCGCAGCGTCGCCTACCGATTCAGTTCACTCGAACCGCCGGGGCGACGATATGGGCCAGCGGCGATCAGTTGAGCGAAGGCGAAACAGCAGAATCCCATATGCTTACAGGGGATTCCCGCCGTGGGCGCTACTGGGATCGAACCAGTGACCTCTGCCGTGTGAAGGCAGCGCTCTCCCGCTGAGCTAAGCGCCCTGGTGGAAACGGAATGCTACCACGGTCCTGTTGTACGCCCCGGGCTGGCAGAATCCGGTGTCATGATGTCCCGGCGCGAGTTCGAGCAGGTGGTGGATCGGGTGCTCGACCAGCTTCCCGACTGGGTCCTCGAGAAGATCGACAACCTGGTCGTGGTGGTGGAGGAGCGGCCGAACCCCGATCAGGATCCCACCGGGAACACCCTCTTGGGACTGTACGAGGGGGTTTCTCTGCCGGAACGTTCAGCCGACTACTGGGGGGCTCTGCCCGATCAGATCACCATCTTCCGGCAGCCTCACTTGGCTCTTGGACTCGACCGAGCCGAGCTCGAAGAGCAGATCAGACGAACCGTTCTTCACGAGATCGCCCATCATCTCGGGATCGACGACCATAGGCTCGACGAGCTCGGCTGGTCCTGATCAACCCCTGGTGCGAGGGATCCCTGCCTTCTTCAGCACGGCCGGCGGCACCCCCGCTTCGCGCCAAGCCTTGTAGCTGATCCCTTTCCGCTCTGAATACGACTTGGCCACCTCGATGAAGCCCCTCTCCAGCTCCTCGAAGTTGGCGGCCTGGGCTGCTTCTTCGAGCTGACGCTCTGTGTCCAGCTTCGCTTGGAGAAGGTCCACCTTCTTGAGGGGATCTTGCTCGGTGGCGATCTTCTCCTCCAAGTTGGCCAACCGCTGCTTCAAGCTTTCAGGAGTCGCCCGGCGACCCGGCCTGCGAGACTCGAGGGCCTCCAAATAGGCCTTGATCATCCTCGACTCCCGGCGACCCCTTGCGAGAGCCTCCTTGTGCTCCTGTGTCATGGGCATGTTCCATCCACCTCCATCGCTAATGGAACCGACGTGACGGTGCAGTCTGCCGATAACCGCCACCTTCCGAACACCCTCCATATGCTCGTGGCTACGGAGAGTCGAGCCGGAATCAGTCCCTGTCGTACGCGCGCACCATAGCACCAAGAGACATGAGACATCACAATCCGTAAGCGGAAAACCTGTCGGGAGAAAAGGGATCGGCGTTCACCCGGAAAAGGAAGCTTATCGTCGGAACGCCGGTTGGATGCCGGTGGGCCCTAGTGGACTTGAACCACTGACCTCTTCCGTGTCAAGGAAGCGCTCTCCCTCTGAGCTAAGGGCCCGAGGCGACGCCCGGAATTGAACCGGGGGTAACGGGTTTTGCAGACCCGCGCCTAGCCACTCGGCCACGTCGCCCTGCTCTCGACCCTGCGGCCGAGACCAAAATGACCGGCGATCCGCCGGTCACGGAGCGGAAGACGGGGCTCGAACCCGCGACCTCAACCTTGGCAAGGTTGCGCTCTACCAGCTGAGCTACTTCCGCAGGCGGACCCCGATTCTAGCCCCGAGCCGGTTGGACCCCAACCAGGACGGTCAGGTTCCCGTAGACCCGAACCCGGCCTCCCCCCGGTCCCCCTCGGGCAGCGTGTCCACCTCCACCCAGTCCACCTGCGGCGCGGGAACCACCAGGAGCTGGGCGATCCGCTCACCGCGACGGAAACGCACTTCGTCCTCTCCATGGTTGACCAGGACCACCCTGATCTCACCCCGGTACCCCGAGTCGATGAGTCCCGGCCCGTTGACCACCCCGATTCCATGCTTGGCGGCCAGGCCGCTGCGGGGAACCACCAGACCGGCGAAGCCATGGGGAATGGCCACCGCGACTCCGGTTCCCACGGTGGCCCTGCCCCGCGGTGGGAGGGCGAAGTCACAGACCGTCCTCAGGTCCCAGCCGGCGTCGCCCTCGTGGGCCCGGGTCGGAGCGGGTAGTTCCCGGTCGAGGCGCGAAAAGCTAACCTGTATGCGGTACATCTCGTGGGGCGGTCGGGCGGACCAACCACGGAGTCGAGTTTGGCACACGGCCACTGTACAGAGTGTCAGGCCAGGGTCACGGTGAAGGACGGGCGCTGCCTGCTCGGCCATCCCGTCGACCCGGCCACCATCTCACGCCGTAGGGGTCGGCACGCTGCTCGCCGGGATCGCCGCTCCAGGACCTCCGCAGCGACCCACCGTACCGCGGCCAGCCCCCCGGCGCCGCCAGGGTCGACCGACAGGCCGCCTGTGTCCCCCTCCCCGCCGCCACAGCTCCCCCAACCGGACACCACGTCGACCGGCACGCTGGTCCTAGAGATGTGGCAAACCGCTGCCGATCTGCCTGAACTCGACGAATGGGTGCCCAACGTCGACATCGATCCCGACCGGGCCGATACTCGTCGCCGGATCCTGCGGCTGCTGGCCGTCCTCGTCTTGTTGGGTCTCGCAGGCGGGATCGGCTGGTACGCCACCCGATGGCAGGAGAACAGGCAGACCGCTGCGCTGGCGACCGTCGCCGCCACCGCCGACGGGTTGGCTCAGGCCGCTGCCCGCCTCCACGAAACGGTGACCGAGCTGGCAGACCTCGGATCGCCGCTGTCCGACCCGGCGGTCACCGCCCAGTACGACGAGGCATCCCGGGAGCTGTTCGAAACCGCCTCCCGGCTCGACCCCAATCAGCCGCGTACCGGGTCGGTCCGGGCCCTCGCTCTGGAGACCGCCCAGCAGGCCCTCGAGATCGAGCAGGTGGTGGGAGACGCCTTGACCTATCGCTCCGCGCTGGTCGCACTCCTCCAGCCCCCCGACCTCCCGGCCGACGCGAACAGCCGCGACGTCCCTCAAGTGGTTGCCGACGTCACCGACTGGGTGGGTCGGTTCCGCTCCACCGTGGACGCAATGCCCGGCTCTCCCCTCCTCGACACCCATCGCCGGCTGATGGCAGAAACGGCCACCTGGCTCGAGTCCTGGCAGACCGGTTACGCCGACGCCCTCCGGGAGGGCGACGCCGGTTCGGCCCGTTTCCACATCGACCTACTCGAGAGGCGACTCAGAGCGGTCGAGGTCGCCTGGAGCGACACCTCCCAGGAACTGATCGAATGGGCCACCGAGGCCTTCCAGGTGCTTTCGGAACGCCTCACCGAGCTGTCTACTCGGGCGGGCTGACGATCCCATCCAACTCGGCCAACTCCCGGGCGAAGTCGTCGGCGCCCTGGAACTCCTTGTAGACGGAGGCGAACCGGACGGAGGCGACCTCGTCGAGGAGCCGGAGGCGTTCTAACACCAGCCGACCGATCAGGTCCGATTGGACCTGACCCGACGGAAGCGCCGACTCCACCGAATCGACCAGATCATCGATCGCGGTAGCCGGGACCGGTCGGTCGGCCAGGGCCGCCTCCACCCCCCTGCGGAGCTTGTCGGGATCGAAAGCCTCGAGGCGACCATCCCGTTTGCGCACCGTGCGCACCGGCAGCACTCGTTCGTAGGTGGTGAACCGGGCCTGACATTCCTCGCAGACGCGGCGCCGCCGGACGGCCGAACCCTCCTCGACCGGTCGGCTGTCGATCACGCGGCTCGCTGTGTGGCCGCACACCGGGCATCGCATGGAAGCCCAGGCTAACCGGACTTCCACCGCTCAATCCGCCGGGAGGACCAGCCGCTGGCCCACCCGCAGATCGGATCCGGTGAGCCCGTTGAGCTGTTTGATGAGGGTTACCCACCTTCGTACGTCCTCCCCGGGCGGTGCGATCTCGGCCGCCAGCTCCCAGAGGGTGTCGCCCGGCGAGACCACGTACTCGACCGTTCGGGGCGGTTCGTCCGCCTCCCCCACCGCTCCGGTGGCCGACCAAACCCCTCCCACGAGCAGGAGGGCCGCCAGGAGCCGGGTCGGGAGGAGTTGGCGACTCGGACGACCGGAGTCCGGATCGCCGGATCCCCACGTTCTGGTGGAATCGAACATGTGTTCGGAGCATAGCGGAACATGCGTTCGATGTCGAACATATGTTTGGAAAACGTGCGGCTACGGGTTACCCTCGACTCCGAAAGCTACGGGGAGGACCGACATGCCCGAGTTGACCGAACGACAGGCCCAGGTGCTCGAGTACATACGCACCACCGTGGAGCAGAGGGGGTACCCGCCTTCGGTGCGTGAGATAGGCGAGGCGTTGGGCATGTCCTCCCCCTCGACGGTCCACTCCCACCTGGCCGCGCTGGTCAGGGCCGGGGCCATCAGGAAGGACCCGTCCAAGCCCAGGGCCATCGAGATTCTCGAACAGGCCCCAAACCGAGCAGGTCTCTTCGGAGCGGGTACGCCCGGTTCCCCTCCTGGGCCGGATCGCGGCCGGCCGCCCGATCCTGGCGGCCGAGGAGGTGGAGGACTTCGTGCCCCTCCCGGTAGAGCTGGTCGGCCAGGGACCGGTGTTCATGCTGCAGGTCAAGGGCGACTCCATGGTGGGCGCCGGCATCCTGGACGGCGACTACGTGGTGGTGAGACGTCAACCCGACGCCGACGACGGACAGATCGTCGCCTGCCTGGTCGACGGAGAAGAAGCCACGGTGAAGCGGATCAGGCGACGTGACGGCGTCGTGGTGCTCGAGTCGGAGAACCCGTCCTTCGAACCCATGGTCTTCACCGATGGGGTCCAGATCCTCGGCAGGGTGGTGTCGGTGCTCAGACGGGTCTAGCCCAACGGCCAGATACCTTCGAACACCTCGACGGCGGGACCCGACAGCAGGGAGGAACCCTCGGTCAGCTCAACCAGTCCCGGACCACCAGGGGTGAGCACCTCGACCGAGCGGCCTGCTCTCCCCGACCGGAAGGCGGCGACCGCCGCGGCCACCATTCCCGACCCGCACGACAGGGTCTCCCCCACCCCCCGTTCCCAGACCCTCATCCTCAGCCTGTTCGGGGTTTCCACGGTCACGAACTCGACGTTGCTCCCGGCCGGGAAATCCCGATGGGTGCCGATCGATGCCCCCAGGGCGCCCACCTCGACACGGTCCGGGTCGTCGACGAAGGCCACCGCGTGGGGGTTCCCAACGTCCACCAGGGTGAGTTCCAGCCCCTCGAGAGTGGCCGTTCCCACCACCCGAGTCGGGCCCACTTCCACGGTGGCTCGCCCTTCCTCCACCTCCACCACCTGCCTGGGTCCCACGGGGGTCGCCACCACGAAGGGAACCCGGTCGACCAGACCCCGTTCGGCCGCGTACACCGCCACGCACCGGAGCCCATTGCCGCACATCTCCGCCGCCGAACCGTCGGCGTTCCAGTAGCCCATCCTCACGCCTTCTTCGCTGCGGGTGACGGTCAACACGCCGTCGGCTCCCACCCCTAGGCGCCGGTCGCATACGGCTCTTACCAGAGTGGGATCCAAGTCGACGTGGTCCTCCACGACCACGAAGTCGTTGCCGAGAGCCTGCATCTTCACGAACCGCATCTGACCCCCAACCTATCGCGAACCTTCTCGGCCAGCCGGTCGGGATCGGCGTCCCATTCCACCCACTGGATACGAGGGTCGCGGCGGAAATAGGTGCGTTGGGCCCGGGCCAGGCGCAAGGTGGCTGCTTCGGCCGCCGCGAAGCCCTCGTCTTCGCTTCGCCGTCCGGCCACCACGTCGAGCAGCTGCCGGTAGCCCACCGCCTGGGATGCCGTCTTGCCCAGCCGGGGAGCGAGCCGAGCCACCTCGTCGAGGAATCCCATCTCCCGCATCCGTGAGAGACGCTGCGAGACCCGCCCGGCGAGGGCGTCCCCGGCATCCACCCCCACCACCCGGAGGTCGTAGAGGCTCTCGTAGCGGGCCACCTTGCGGGCGGCCTGGGTGGAGTGCAACGCGGTGGGGGTCCTGCCGGTCAGCCGCAGGACCTCGACGGCTCTCACCACCCGGCGAGGGTTGTCGAGGTCGACGAACCTCGCAGCCTGAGGATCGACAGATAGGAGCATCGAGCGGAGGTCCTCGATCGGGGTCTGCTCCAGCTCGGCTCGGATCTCGGGGTCGGTGGGTGGGAACTCGAGAGGGTCGACTACCGCCCGGAAGTGGAGACCCGACCCTCCCACGATCAGGACCGGGCGGTCGGCGTGGTCGATCAGTTCCCGGGCGGTCCGCTGGAACTCGGCGACGGTGTATTCGACTTCCGGTTCGACCAGGTCGATCATCAGGTGGGGCACCCGACGCCGCTCCTCCGGAGTGGGTTTGGCGGTGCCGATGTCCATGCCCCGGTAGACCTGCATCGAGTCGACCGACAGGATCACCGCCCCAACCGCCTCGGCGATCCGGATACCGACGTCGCTCTTGCCCGAGGCGGTGGGACCGACCACCGCCCAGATCCGCCTCAGACGACCCTCCCCACCAGGTGGTGGGGATGAGCTCCCACTATCTCCACCTGGGCGAAGACACCCGGTTCGCACAACCCGTCGACGTGTACCACCTTCCCGCCTCTGGTCCGGGTGGTTCCCACCGTCGGGTCCTTCTTCGAGGGGCCTTCGCTCAGGACTTCGACGACTCGCCCCACCATGGCCTGGTTGAGCTCCATCCCGATCCTCTGCTGGAGCTCCACCAGGCGGGCGAAGCGTTCCTTGGCGACTTCCTCGGGGACGAACTCATCCACCCACCGGGCGGCGGCGGTGCCCGGACGAGGCGAGAAGATGAACATGAAGGCTTGGTCGAAGCGGGCTTCCTCCACCACCCGGAGGGTCTCCTGGAAATCCTCCTCGCTCTCCCCGGGGAACCCGACGATGATGTCGGTGGACACGGTCAGGTCGGGCACGATGGCTCGGGCCATCTCCAGGCGGCGGAGGAACTTCTCGGCGGTGTAGCCCCGGTGCATCCGCGCCAGGATCCTGTCGGAACCCGACTGGAGGGGGAAGTGGAGCTGCTCGCAGACTGCCTCGGTTTCGGCCATGGCTCGAGCGACGTCCTCCCGGAAGTCGTTGGGATGGGGGCTGGTGAACCTGACCCGCTCGATACCGGGCACCGAGCCCACCTGGCGGAGCAGGTCGGCGAAGATGGGACGCCGCTTCCCGTCTATCGCCAGGTCCCGTCCGTAGGTGTCGACGTTCTGGCCCAAAAGGGTCACCTCCACCACCCCGTCGGCGGCGAGCGACCGCACCTCGGAGAGGATGTCGGCCGGTCGTCGGCTCACCTCCTTGCCCCTGACCGATGGGACGATGCAGAAGGTGCAGGTGTTGTTGCATCCGATCTGGATGGTGACCCATGCCGAGTGGGGGAGCTGGCGTCGGGCCGGCAGCGACGACGGCATCGCCTGGAGCTCGTCCACCACCTCGACCACCGGACCCCAGGCCTCGGCGTGGTCGAGCAGGTCGAGAACCCGGTCGAGATTGTGGGTACCCATCACAACGTCCACCCAGGGGGCCCTCTCCCGGACCAGCTCACGGTCTTTCTGGGCGGCGCATCCTCCCACCACCAGCAGCATGCCGGGACGGGAATCCTTGAGCTTCTTCAGCTGCCCCAGGTGGCCGTACAGTCGGTTGTCGGCGTTCTCACGGATGGTGCAGGTGTTGATGAAGACCACGTCGGCGTCGTCGTATCCCGACGCGGGCACCATGCCGTCGGAGGCGAACAAGCCGGCGATTCGTTCCGAGTCGTGCTCGTTCATCTGACAGCCGAAGGTGCGGACGAAGAAGCGGCGACCGACCCGGCTGGGCGGCCGGGCGGTGCGCACCGTGGGAGTCGGGAGGAGGGTTTGGGTCATCTGGCGTAGTCGGTGGCACGGAACTCGCGGATCACCGTCACCTGGATCTGGCCAGGATACTGGAGGTCCTCCTCCAGCTTGCGGGCGATCCTCCGTGCCAGGTCGGCGGCCGCGAGGTCGTCGACCTCACCCGGGTCGACCACCACCCTGACCTCACGACCTGCCTGCATCGCGAAGACCCGCTCGACTCCTTCGAACTCACGGGCGATCCCTTCCAGCCTTTCGAGGCGCCGCACATAGGACTCCAGGACTTCCCGTCGGGCGCCGGGCCGGGCGGCGGAGACGGCGTCGGCTGCCTGGACGAGGACGGCGAGGAGCGTCCTCGGCTCGACCTCGTTGTGGTGGGCTTCGATCCCGTGGACGACCGCCGGGTCTTCCCCGAAACGTCTGGCTATCTCGGCTCCGATCAAGGCGTGAGATCCCTCGACCTCGTGGGTGACCGCCTTCCCGATGTCGTGCAGGAGGGCGGCCCTCTTCACCGGGCCGGCGTCGACTCCCAGTTCGGCGGCGAGCATCGAGGCGATGTGGGCCGACTCGACCAGGTGGTTGAGCACGTTCTGTCCGTACGACGTGCGGTACTTGAGACGGCCGAGCAGTGTCACCAGCTCGGGATGCATCCTCGACAGCCCCACCTCGAGGAGGGCCCACTCGCCGGCGTCCCGGATGGTCTGCTCCACCTCGGCCTGGGCCTTGTCGTAGGCCTCTTCGATGGAGGCGGGATGGATGCGACCCTCGGCCACCAGTCTCTCCAGGGTCAATCGGGCGATCTCCCGCCTGACGGGGTCGAAGGAGGAGATCGACACCGCCTCCGGGGTGTCGTCGATGATCAGGTTGACCCCGGTGATGGCCTCCAGGGCACGGATGTTCCGACCTTCCCGGCCGATGATCCGCCCCTTCATGTCGTCGGACGGGAGCGGCACCACCGACACCGTGGTCTCGGTCACCACCTCCGAGCTGAGCCGCTGGATCGCGGTGGCCAAGATACGGCGGGCCCGCCGGTCGGCCTCCTCCCGGGCCTTCACCTCCAGGTCGCGGACCAGCAGCATGGCCTCTCTCCGGGCTTCGTCTTCCACCTGACGTAGCAGCTCCTCTTTGGCGGCCCGGGCGTCGATACCGGCGACGCGCTCCAGCTCGGCCCGGGCCTTCTCCCTCAGGCTCTCGGCCTGCTGCCGGGCTTCCGCGAGCTCACGTTCCCGCTCCATGAGCATCTGCTCCCGGGCCGCCAGGTTGGCCGCCCTCTGCTCCAGGGTCTCCTCCCTCTGGAGCAGCCGGGTCTCCATGGTCTCCAGCTCCACCCTCCGATGTTCGAGGGCGGCCTCCTCCCGCTCCCTGAACGCTTCGGCCCTGGCCCGACCCTCCTCCTCGGCCTTGGCGAGGATCCGCTGAGCTTCGAGCCGAGCAGCGGATACCAGATCCTCGGCGTTGTCGCCCCGTGGGCTGCGAAGGCTCCTCGCAACGAAGAACCCCACGGCGAGGGCCACGAGGATGGCCACCACCCAGATGGCTACGACCGCTGCCTCACCCATGGTCCAACACCCTTCGTTCCAGGCCCTCCCCGCCCAGACGGTGCGGCCACGATTCAGGGGGACCTCCTCCACCGGCTTCCCATAAATGCGCATGCCGAGCCTCACGGCTCGGCACACACGTCGACGCCGGCGCAAACCGTGGAAGCCCTTTAGGTGGCTCTGACGGGTCTGCTCCTGATGTGGCTGGTCATGTGCGTCTGTTCGGGTTCGGGCATCGTTTCGTGTGTGCTGAAACCCATCCTAACCGAGGGTGGTCGTTGTTCGAGGAGCCTTTTCACTCCTCGGTCGCGCCCACCGGCTCTGCTTCACCACTCACGGTGGTCGGTCGCAGGCCTACCTGTTCGAAGACCTTTTCCTGGAGCTGGACCGCCACCTCCGGATTCTCCTTCAGGAACCGTTTGGCGTTCTCCCTACCCTGACCGAGCTGATCCTCGTCGAAGGTGTACCAGGCACCGCTCTTGCGAACTATCCCCAGGTCGACGGCCACGTCGAGGAGGCTTCCCTCCCGGGAGATCCCCTCTCCGAACATGATGTCGAACTCGGCCTGCCGGAAGGGGGGACTCACCTTGTTCTTCACCACCTTGGCCCGCACCCGGTTGCCCACGTTCTCGCCCCCGTCCTTGATCGACTCGATCCGCCGGACGTCGATCCGTACCGAGGCGTAGAACTTGAGGGCTCGACCACCCGGGGTCGTCTCCGGCGACCCGAACATGACCCCGATCTTCTCCCTGAGCTGGTTGATGAACACCGCGGTGGTCTTCGAGCGTGCCAGGTTGGCGGTGAGCTTCCGCAGCGCCTGGGACATGAGCCGAGCCTGTAGGCCGACGTGGGCGTCCCCCATCTCGCCTTCGATCTCCGCTCTGGGCACCAGCGCCGCCACCGAGTCGATCACCACCACGTCGAGAGCACCGGACCTGACCAGCATGTCGGCGATCTCCAGCGCCTGTTCCCCGGTGTCGGGCTGGGAGATGAGGAGTTCGTCGACGTCGACCCCGATCCTCTGGGCGTAGCCCGGGTCGAGGGCGTGCTCGGCGTCGATGAACGCCGCGATGCCGCCGTTCCGCTGAGCCTCGGCGACGATGTGCAGTGCGAGGGTGGTCTTCCCGCTGCTCTCCGGACCGAAGATCTCCACGACACGGCCCCGGGGCACCCCCCCTACCCCCAGGGCGAGGTCCAGAGCCAGGGCACCGGTCGAGATCACTTCTATGGGGGTAGCAGCCGCCTCTCCCATCTTCATGATGGCGCCCTTGCCGTATTGGCGCTCGATCTGGGTAACCGCCATCTCCAGGGCCTTGTGGCGTTCCACGTTCACTCCTTCCTCTCCTCGCCCTTCTCGGCGTTCGATACTCGGGAATCCGGGTATCGCCCCCGAACCTCCCTGTCGTTCAACCTATCCGTGGGGTGTGACATCCCAACCCCTTCCAACATCTGCTCGAGTGTCACCGAACCACACCTCGGAAATTACACCTATGAAACCAGACTCGCGGGCGCGAGACTACACGAACGTCTGTTCGATGCAAGTCTTTCAGGTGAGGGGCAGCCTCTCCAACGGTTCGTACCGTGCACCCCCCCGCCCCAGGATCGATCGGTACACCACCAACTCCTCCACCGGGAACCTGATCGGCGGTGGCGACTCCCGCTCGACCAGCGGGGTGACGTCCTGGTCGGGTCGGAACCTGCTCAAGGTGAGGTGCGGCCGGAAGGGACGTTCCTCCGGCTGCAGTCCGGCCGCGACCGCGGCCCGTTCGGTCACCGCGGCCAACGACACCAGCCGTTCTCGTCCTTCCCCGACCCCGACCCAGAGGACCCGGGCCCTCCTCGGTCCGGGGAAGGCGCCGATCCCCTCCACCGAGACCCGGAACGGCGGGCCGAGGGCCGCCTTATCCAACTCGGAGAGGAACCGCTCGTAGATCCAGGTCTCCACCCAGCCGAGGAAGCGCAGGGTGAGATGCCAGTTGCCAGGCGGCACCGGCCGTCCGGGTAGCGGCTGACCCCGGTTCCACTCCGCCAGGGCCGCCGCCAGCCGGTGACGGGCTTCCTCGGTCGGGTCGACCGCGACGAAGACCCTGTCTACCTCTTCCACCACACCCCGGTCACCGCCCTGCGGGCCAGGTGGAGAGCCGCGGTCGCTGCGTAGGTCCTCACCCGTTCCCGGTCCCCGGGGAGGCGGAGGGTGCGAGCCGCGGTGTCCTCGGGTGTGGATACCGCCAACACCATCGTCCCCACCTCCTGCTCCTGGGGGTCGGGGCCGGCCGACCCGGTCACCGCGATCGCGACGTCCACCGAGAGCAGACCCCGGGCGCCGAGGGCCATCTCGGTGGCGGTCTCCTCGCTGACCACGCCGTGCCGGTCCACCGTGGTGGCGTGGACCCCCAACAGGCGCTCCTTGAGGTCGGTGGCGTACGCCACGAGCGACCCTCGGAACACCTGCGAGCTACCCGGCACCGAGGTGATCCGGGCCGCCACCAGCCCACCGGTGGCGGACTCGGCGGTGCCGACCGTCCATCCTCGCCCGATGAGCTCTCGGTGGAGGACCTCCTCCACCGTTTCGTCGTCCACCCCGAACACGACGTCGCCGAGTCGCCGCCGCACCTCCGACTCCACGGGGTCGATCATCTCCCGAGCCGTGGCCTCGTCGGGACCCTTCGCCGTGATCCGCACCTTGATCTCTCCGCCCGAGGCGAGGAAGGCGATGCTCGGATTGGTCGAACCCCGGTACAGGTCGTCGAGCATCTCGGCGACTGCAGACTCGGGCAGACCCCAGGTCCTGATCACCCGGCTGACCACCACCCCTTCCCCATGCCGGGCGAGGCGAGGCATGACCTCGTGATGGAGCATCCACTCCATCTCCTCGGGAACCCCGGGGAGGACGAAGATGGGCTTTCCCCGGTGCTCCAGATAGATGCCCGGAGCGGTTCCCTTGGGGTTGGGGAGTTGGACCGAACCCTCCGGATGGTCGGCCTGCCGCAGGTTGGAGGGGGGCAGGTCCCGGCCCAGCCGGGCGAAACGCCGTTCGAGTTCCTCCACGTAGTCGAAGTTCCGCACCAGGGGCCTCCCGGTGAGACGAGCGAGCGCCTCCCGGGTGAGGTCGTCTTGGGTTGGGCCGATCCCCCCTGTGACGATCACCCCGTCGGAGCGTTCGAGGGCGACGCGGAGGCAGTCGGCGATCCGCTCCTCGTTGTCGCCCACCACCTGTTGGTAGTGGGCATCGAACCCACCGGCGGCGAGGGCGGCTCCGATGGTGGCGGCGTTGGAGTTGACTATCTGGCCGAGGAGCAGCTCCGTCCCGACCGCCACGACCTCTATGACCATCCCCCGACCTCCTCCACCTTCCCTTCGGTTTCGGCGCCGTAGGCGGAGACGATCCGAGCTCTCACCCAGTCCCCCGGGTTACCCCGATCGAGCATCACCACCCCGTCTATCTCCGGCGCCTCCCGGTAGGAGCGTCCCACCGGAGTGCCGTCGTCGTCGATCTCGTCCACCAGGACGTCCAACGTGCGACCGACCGTGTCGGCCGACCGCTCCCAGGTGATCCGCTCCTGTATGCCGGTCAGGTAGGTGAGGCGATCAGCCAACTCGGACGGTCCCGGCCTGTCGTCCAGTTCGGCTGCGGGGGTACCGGGTTCGGCCGAGTACGGGAAGAACCCGGCCCAGTCGAGTCGGGCCTCCTCGAGGAAGCCGGCCAGAGTCTCCACGTCTCCGTCTTGCTCACCGGGAAACCCCACGATGAACGACGACCGGAGGCAGGCGTCGGGGTCGGCTCGGCGTATCCGGTCGATCAGCTGGAGGAACCTCTCACCCGACCCGGGGCGACGCATCGCCCGGAGGAGACGGGGGGAGGCGTGCTGCAAGGACAGGTCGAAGTAGGAAGCGACCCGGGGGTTGGAGGTGATCTCGGCGATGAGCGGATCGGTGATCTCCCGGGGATACAGGTAGAGGAGCCGTACCCGCAGGACCCCTTCCACGGTCGTGACCTTCGACACCAGATCCACGATTCGGCGCCGTCCCAGGTCGGCGCCGTAGGCCGCGAGGTCCTGGGCGACCAGCACGACCTCGGACACCCCTTGCTCGGCCAGCCCTTCGACCTCCCGGACGATCTCGTCGAGGGGTCGGGAGCGCTGACGTCCCCGGATCAACGGAATGGCACAGAAGGTGCAGCCCTTGTCGCATCCCTCGGCGACCTTGACGTAGGCGTAGGGAACCTCGGGGCGTGGCCTGCCGGTGGCATGGAGGATGTCCATCACAGGTCGGCGGCGAGGAGTTCCCACCGGGCTCCACCCGGTCAGCTCGTCGAGGACGTTCACCAGTTCGGCGTAGCGGTCGAGTCCCACCACGGCGTCGACCTCGGGTAGAGCTTCGACCAGGTCCGCGCCGAACCGTTGGGCGAGGCATCCGATCACCACCATCCGGGCGTCGGTGCGTTTGACGTCCTCCAGGCCGAGGATGGTCTCCACCGATTCCCTGCGGGCCTCCTCGACGAAGGCGCAGGTGTTGACCATCACCACGTCGGCGTCGCCGGGTGTGGAGCAGAAGCGGTACCCGGCCCGGTCGAGCATGGCCTCGACCTTCTCCGAGTCGACCTGGTTCTTGGGGCAGCCCAGCGTGGTCAGGTAAACCGACGGCACGGACCGGGAGTCTACGGTCGAGCCAGGCGTCGGTAGTGCCCTCGGTACCAGACCAGAGGATCGGTCGACTCGGCGACCTCGATCCGTTCGATGGTCGCCACCACCAACAGGTGGTAGCCGACCGGTCGAGCCGACTCGAGCCGGCATCCCGCCCAGTCGCCCACGTCCCGGAAGCGGGGTCCCCATTCGGTGGGTTCCAGCTCCTCGCCGCTGAACGGTCCTCCCGGAGCCGGTTTGATGGCGGCGAACCGATCCGCCCGGTCCTGCGAGTCGGCGGCCAGCACGTGGACGACGAACCGTCCCGACTGGGAGGCCACCTCCCAGAAGTCGGTGAGCTCGCCGACGAGAGCGAGCACACGGCCCGGCTCACCTTCGGCCACCAAGAGGGACGACACGGTGAGACCGGCCCGGTGGCCGGCCTCCTCGGCGGTGAGCACGGTGACGCCCGCCGGGAGCCGTCCCCGCAGCCGCCTGATGGCGTCCCGCTCCTCCGGGGGCGGCACGAACGGGTTCTCCCAACGCACGCTCATCGTGGCAACGGAACCTCGTAGCGGCGCCGGGCGTCGAACCCGAGGCGGGTGGTGTAACCGGCGGCGCGTGCGGCCTCCACCACCTCTCGGTGTCCCCAACCGGCTTCGTCGGCGGTGTGGGCGTCGGACGCCAAGGTGATGGGCACACCGGCCTCGGCGAACATCGCCAGGAACACCGGAGACGGATACACCTCACCGGCCGGTTTGCGGAGGCCCTGACTGGACACCTCCACCGCGGTGCCGGAGGCCTTGGCGGCCTCTACCACCTTCCGGTAGAGCTCGATGGGCTCATCGGCGGGCCGCCTCCCGTACTTCTTCGGGAGGTCGACGTGGGCGAGGACGTCCACCGTCCCCGAGGCCGCCAACTCGACCTCGACCTCGAAGTAGTCCTCCCAGGCCCGATCCACCCCTCGGCGGTCGTATTCGTAGGCGACCGCCGAGGAGTCGAGGGCCCATCCACCCACCCAATGGACCGAACCGATCAGGAAGTCCCACGGATAGGGGGCGAGGAGCTCGAGGACCGAGTCGATGGTCTCGGGGAAGAAGTCCACTTCGAGGCCCAGCTTGACGGGCAGACCCCGATCCTTGGCCGCCACCACCGCCTCCACGTAGGCGTCTAGGGAGAGGTTGCGGTCGGCCCTGACGAACGCCTCCGAGTGCTCCGCCAGGTCGCGTCTCGGTTCCCGCTCCCAGAACGGTCCCAGCGCCTCCTCGGACTCCACGCATCGGTACAGGTGCTCGGTGAACCCCAGCTCGTCGACTCCCCGGGCTGCCGCCGCCTCCACGTAGGACTCGATCAGACCCGGGGGGTATTCGCCGGGTGGGGGCCCGCCTTCGGCGGGTTCGTGGGGGTGGAGGTGGAGGTGGTAGTCGGACACCGGGTCAGCCTCGAACCGACTCGACCAGCGCCACCAGGGGTCCGGGGGAGACGGCGTCGGTGAGCTGGTCCCAGGTGGACTCGCTGATCCTGCCTTCGTGCTCCAGCTCCGAGGCGGCTAGGTACACCGCGTCCGCCAGACGGGAGAAGGCACCGATCTGGTCTCGTTCCACCGCGGTGGCCACCGCCATCCGCGCTGCGCCGGGATCGCCCCGCCCCAGGGCTTCGATCGCCCTCTCGGCTGCGCTCAATGCCTGACGTTGGAGCCGACCTTCCATCTCCCGAGACGCTAGCGCGAACGGATCATCTACCCGCCAGGCGTTCGATCACGGGAGCAGCATCGACGAGATTCGCCTGGGAGATCACGATGTAGCTGACCCCCCATCGCCGTCGACGCTCCTCCAACTCCTCGCAGATTCCGTCCACGGTACCCACCAGATAGTGGGGGGTGGCCATCACCGCCTCGGGCTCGCCGAGCCTCGCCGCGGCCTCCCGAACCCGCCCGGTCACCTCGAGGTGGAATACCAGTACGCTGAGTTCGGGATCCCTGCCCGCCTCCCGGGCCCATCCCACCCGGGCGTCGAGACGTTCCGCGGTGACCGCAGCGATCTCCCGGCGAAGCTCCTCCCGGGATCCCTCCGGCAGCCGCAACGAGATGCCGACGATGTCGGCTTCGCGGCCCGCCAGCCGCAGCATCCGCCGCCCTCCACCTCCGATCAGCAGGGTGGGACCACCCGGCCGGTAGGGGCGGGGCATCCCCTCCCAGTGGACCGAGTAGTGATCACCGTCGAAGTCGACCCGGCCCCGCCACAGCCCTTTCATGATCCGGATCGCCTCCTCGAGCCGGTCGATCCTCACCCCTGGTGGGTCCAGCCGGATGCCGGCTCTCTCGTAGTCGTCGGCGAGCCACCCGGTACCTAGGCCCAGCTCCAACCGACCCTCGGAGAGCAGATCGAGGGTGGCGGCGTCCTTGGCGACCAACACCGGGTTCCGGAAGTCGTTGGCCAGAACCAGGGTCCCTACCTTGAGGTGGGTGATCTCCGCCGCCGAGGCGAGGGCCGGAATGGGGCCGAGCTTGTCGGAGACGTGGTCGGAGCAGAACACGGTGGAGCAGCCCACCTGCTCGGCGAGCCGTACCTGCTCGAGCCATTCCCGGCGCGTGGCCGCGGCGCCGATGAGGGCGCCGAACCGGAAGGGCCGGATGTTCACACTTCTCTGAACAGGTAGGGCCTGAGGACGTCCATCCGGTCGTCGACGCTGTCCGGGTCGAGGTACCAGAGCATGGCGGCGATCGTGGAGAGGAGCGGGTTGCCGTCTTGGGGGGTGAAGCAGAACCCGACCACCTCGTTGCCGCCTCGGATCGCCAGCGTCTCCAACGCCACCACCGTCTGGGAGAGGATCCGCCCGTAGTAGCCGTGGTCGCGACCGAAACTGAAAACCTGGTTGGCCGAGCGTTTGTAGGTCACCGCCACCCGGGCGTTGGACGCCAGCCGGTCCCGCACCTCTTCCAAGGTGATCTCACGGTCGAGGGTGAGCGAAAAATGGATGGCGTGCATGTACTGGGAGTTGATCTTCACCGCCGAGCTGAACAGGTTCAGGTCGTAACCCAAGGTGGCGAAGAGACCATGTGCGTCCCGGGCGTGATGGGTCCCGAACTTGGGGTCCTTGTGCTTCTCCACGGTCGGGGAGGCCACGAAACCCGAATCCTGGGATATGTCGTTCGCCCGTCGGATACACAGGAACTCGCCGTTGGTGAGGTGGTTGGTGCCGTCCGGGTCCATCGCCAGTGTCTTGATCAACACGGCGATGTTGTGGGTGTTGCACGACACGATGTGCAGGAACCGGTCCTCTCCCCGCACCAACGCCTCGTCGTTTATCCCCCGGGCGTACATCTTCCCGAACCCGAACTCGGAACCCTGAGCCATGAACCCCCGGACGTTGAGGGCCTTGTCGTAGAAGTCGGCCTTGTTCTGCAGGCCCACCGGGGTGCAGTCGATCACCACCGTGGCCCGCTCGATCGCCTCCCGCGTCTCGTACTTGGGCGAATGACCCAACTCCTCGAAGGTGCTGCGCTTGTCGTCGTCGACGCACAGTACGGCACCTCGCCGGACCAGGTCGTTGACCTTGGAGCGTTCCGTCACCAGCGGTGTGCGCTTGTGGAAGGTCACCTCGTCGATCCCGAAGGCCTCCCGGTGATCGGCCAGCAACCCGATCAGCGGCTCACCGATCGTCCCGGTACCGACGACATGCACGATGTTCATGTTTCACCCCTCCAGGTCGTCCGTCCCGAGCTTACCCCTCAGAACTGCTCCTTCTCCGTCGACCCGACCAGCGCCAGGGTGGACGACTCGCCGCCGGTGATCACCGTGGAGACCAGGTCGAAGTAGCCGGCGCCCACCTCCCGCTGGTGCCGGGTGGCGGTATATCCGGCCTCCTCCAGGGCGAACTCCCTGTCCTGGAGCTCGACGTAGGCGCTCATCCCCCGTCGGGCGTAACCCCGGGCCAGTTCGAACATGGCCTCGGAGAGGGAGTGGAACCCGGCGAGGGTGATGAACTGGAACCGGTAACCCATCTCGGCCAGGGCCTTCTGGAACCCGGCGATCCGTTCTTCCGTCAGGTGGCGTCTCCAGTTGAAGCTGGGAGAGCAGTTGTAGGCGAGCATCTTGCCCGGGAACCGTTCATGGACCGCGGCGGCGAAGCGCTCCGCCTCTTCCAGGTCGGGGTGGGCCGTCTCACACCAGATCAGGTCGGAGTAGGGGGCGTAAGCCAGAGCCCTGGCGATGGCCTGATCGAGCCCGGCCCTGACCCGGAAGAACCCTTCCGGAGTGCGTTCGCCGGTGCAGAACTCCCGGTCCCGGGGATCGACGTCGGAGGTGAGGAGCGAGGCCCCGTTGGCGTCGGTCCGGGCGACGATCACGGTGGGGACACCGCACACGTCGGCGGCGAGTCGGGCGGCGACCAGGGTGCGGACGTGTTGGGAGGTGGGCACCAGGACCTTGCCGCCCATGTGACCGCACTTCTTCTCCGAGGCGAGCTGATCCTCGAAGTGGACGCCTGCAGCCCCGGCGGCTATGTAGGCCTTGGTCAACTCGAACACGTTGAGGGGCCCACCGAATCCGGCCTCACCGTCCGCCACTATGGGAACGTGGTAGTCGACGGTGGTGTCCCCCTCGGACCATTGGATCTGGTCGGCCCGCCGCAGAGCGTTGACGATCCTCCGCACCAGCGCCGGGCCCGAGTTGGCGGGATACAGGGACTGGTCGGGATAGGTCTCTCCCGCCAGGTTGGCGTCGGCAGCCACCTGCCAACCCGACAGGTAGATGGCTTTGAGTCCCGCCTTGACCATCTGGACCGCCTGGCCCCCGGTGAGGGCTCCCAGGGCTGCCACGTAGGGTTCTTCGCGGAGGAGCCTCCACAGCTTCTCCGACGCGATCCGGGCGAAGACGTGGTCCTCGGGGATCGACCCGCGAAGCCTCACCACGTCCTCGGCGGTGTAGGGGCGGGTGATCCCCTCCCACCGGGGGTTGGTCGTCCAGTCTCTGGTCAGATCTCGGATGAGGGCTTGACGGTCCATGTGGCGTCCTTTCAGGGGAGTCGGTCGTAGGCGGGGATGGTGAGGAACTCGTAGAAGTCCTCTGATAGGGCTACCTGTTCGAACAGCCGCCGGGCTTCGGTGACGTCCCCGGGGATGCGGGAGACTTCCTCTTCGACGATGTCGGCGACCAGCTCCCGGGTCACCACCCGGCCGTCCTCCATCTGCGCTCCGTGGGTGATCCACTGCCAGATCTGGGATCGAGAGATCTCGGCGGTGGCGGCGTCCTCCATCAGGTTGTCGATCGCCGCGGCTCCGACTCCGGCCAGCCAGGACGCGATGTAGCGGATACCGACGCTCACGTTGGTTCGGATGCCCTTCTCGGTGATCGTGCCGCCCCGGATGTGGGTGTCGAGGAGGTCCCGGGCGTCGACCTCCACGTCGTCGCGCAGCCGGTCGAGCTGGTTGGGTGCGTCCCCCAGAACCGCGTCGAACTCGGCTCTGGCGGTCTCCACCAGGTCGGGGTGGGCCACCCAGGTTCCATCGAAGCCCTGGGAGGCTTCCCGCCGCTTGTCCTCGGCGACCTTGGTGAGGGCTCGCTCGGTGACCTCCGGATCGGACCGGTTGGGGATGAACGCCGCCATCCCCCCGATGGCATGGGCTCCCCGCCTGTGGCAGGTGGCCACCAGCAACTCGGTGTAGGCGTACATGAAGGGCACGGTCATGGTCACCTGCTCGCGGTCGGGCAGCACCTTGTCGGGGCGCCGGCGGAACTTCTTGATGATCGAGAAGATGTAGTCCCAGCGACCGGCGTTGAGCCCCGCCGCGTGGTCCCGCAGCTCGTAGAGGATCTCATCCATCTCGAACGCGGCGAGGATGGTCTCGATCAGGACGGTCGCCTTGATGGTCCCGTGGGGGATGTCGAGCCGTTCCTCCGCCCAGGTGAACACGTCGTTCCACAGCCGGGCTTCCAGGTGCGACTCGAGCTTGGGGAGATAGAGATACGGGCCGGTTCCGGCTTCGAGTGCCGCCCTACCCCCATGGAAGATGAACAGGCCGAAGTCGAACAGGGACGCCGGCGCCGGTTGTTCGTCCACGTGGAAGTGCTTCTCGACCAGATGCCAGCCACGGGGACGGACGACGAGGGTGGCCAGATCGTCCCCCAGCCGGTACTGCTTGTCGGGGGTGTCGAGCGACAGGGTGCGCCGGTATGCGTCCACCAGGTTGCGTTGGCCTTGGACCACGTTCTCCCAGGTGGGGCTGAGGGCGTCTTCGAAGTCGGCCATGAACACCTTGGCGCCCGAGTTGAGCGCGTTGATCATCATCTTGCGGTCCACCGGGCCGGTGATCTCGACCCGCCGGTCGAGCAGGTCCTTGGGCACCGGGGCGATGCTCCAGTCCGATTCGCGGATCGCCTTGGTCTCGGGCAGGAACCGCGGGTTGATGCCCGAGTCGATCTGGACCTGGCGTTCCCGACGCAGTTCGAGCAAGGCGGCCCGCCGGTCACGGAACGTGTCGACCAGATCGGCGACGAACTCCAAGGCCTCGTCGGAGAGGATGCCGTCGCAACCCTCCGGGACCGGGGCTCTCAACTCGTACCAGCTCACTTGGCTCGTCTCCTTCTCGTCTCGATGTTCTGCCATTGTTTCATATCCCAGCCCCCGGGTGGCCAACTTCCCTGGTGAAATATCGGGGGTTCTTTCACTCTCACATGACTCACCAGGGCATTGGGCGAGAAGAGTCAACAGTATTGGCTCCAGTCGAGGCAACGGGACCGGAAGTCGAGTGGACTACTTCGAAACTTTGCGCTACTTTGCCAAAGGTGGCCGACGCGTTGATCCTCGGGCGGCGAATACGCCACTATCGGCGCCTCAAGGGTATGACCCTGGAGGACCTCGGCGGCCTCATCGGCCGTCCAGCCCCCTTCTTGTCCCTGGTCGAGAACGGTCGACGTCGGATCCGGGACGCCGACTTGGAGAAGGTGGCCGACGCCCTAGGGGTGACCACGGAGGATCTCCTGAAGGAGGAGGCGCCCGATCACCGGTCCTGGCTGGAGATCGAAGTCGAGAGGATCCAGTCCCACCCATGGTTCGAGGGTTCCGGCCTGCCTCGTCTCCGTCCGTCGGCTCGCATTCCTGACGAGGCCCTGGAACTGATCGTCGGGTTGTTCTCCCACGCTGCGGGTTCCGGCCAAACCCCCGACGGCCTCGGGGCGGAGGAGCTGCGGAGGGCTCACGGCGAGCTCACTCGGACACTCCAGGAGCGGGACGGATATTTGGCGGAGGTGGAGAAGGTGGCGACGTCGGTGGTGCGCCGGGCCGATTATCCGGGGACCGGTCCCCTGACCAGCCGAAACCTCGTGGAGATCGCCGATGCGTTCGGCTATCGGATAGTTCCGGTAGCCGACGTCCCGGCTTCGGTGCGGTCGATCGTCGACCATCGCAACCACCGCATCTACGTCGCCCAGCGAAACGAGTTGCGTACCCGCCAGGCCCGCAAAGCGGTGCTGCAGACCATCGGCGCGATCGCCCTTTCCCATCGCCCGCCCCGCTCGGTGGCCGAGCTCCTCACCCAGAGGCTCGAAACCGCCTACTTCGCAGCCGCGGTGCTGGTGCCCGAAACCCCGGCGGTGGCTTTCCTGGAGCAGGCGAGGCGGGCTCGCGACCTCTCGGTGGAGGACGTCAAGGAACAGTTCTACGTCTCCTACGAGATGGCCGCCCAGCGCCTCACCAACCTGCTGACGTGGCACTTCGGCGTCGAGTGCCACTTCCTCCGCTCGGACGAGGAGGGGTTCGTCTGGAAGGGATACGCGAACGACGGCTTCCCCTTGCCCGACGACGGCTTCGGAAACCCGGTGGGGTCGCGCCTGTGCAGATTCCTGGGAGCCCGCACCGCCTACCGCTCGGAGGACAAGTTCGACATCCACTATCAGTTCACCGACACCCCCGCCGGGAGCTTCTGGTGTTCGACCCACCTCGCCGCCGACCAGTCCGGCCACGCCTTCACGTTCGGAGTTCGTTTCGAGGACGCCAGGGTGTTCAGGGGACGGAACACCCCCCGCCAGCTCAGGTCCGATTGCCCCGACGGCGCCTGTTGTGGACGGCCCCGCGACCCGGATCGGTGGATGGGCCGGGTGGACGTCCATTCCCGGGTCCAGCAGCGGCTGGTGACGATGCTCTCACCCGGACTGGCTCCGGGCGCTTCCGCCAGGAGAGCTGGAGGAGTTCTGTGAGCGTCACGCCACGGATTCCCTTCCCAACCCGGCCTCCCCCGGATAGCCTGAGACCATGGCCGAACGCTTCCGGGGTCGTCTTCGGCTCCCCACCGAGGGCGGCCCGGGTATCCAGGTGGAGATCGACCTCACCGACGACGAGCACCTCAGGGTGCGCTCGGGTGAAGTGGAGATCGGCGACTGGGAACTCTCGGAGGTCACCGTCAAGGCCGGCGAAGACGGCTTCCACCTGTTCGTGGAGGGAGAGGAAGCGGTGGTGACCACCGACGACGATCCGGGGTTCGCGATCGCCCTCAAGGTGTGGAACGCTCCTCCCCTCCTCCGTCGCCGGATCTCGGAGCGGATGCGGCAGCTCGGGCTTGGGATCCGAAGTGGAGATCTGGAACGACTAGGCCGTGTGGCCCAGGTTTCGACCGGACGGTTCAGTGGGTGTTGATGTCATTGGGGTTCCATCCTTTCTGGGCGAGTCGGTGGGGTTGACCGTTGCAGACTGACACAACGTTGAGTAGCATCGGGAAGGAATGAGCGATTTGGACCCCACCGAGGAGCTGCGGCGGCTGTACCCGCCCATCCTCACCACTGCTCACGTGGCAGTGATGATGCACTGCACCATCGGTGACGTCAGGGACAAGGTTCACGGCAATGAACTCAAGGCGATGAGATGGGGTCAGCAGTTCCGCTTCTTCCGCGACGAGGTCATTGCTGCGATGCAACCGGTCGACGACGAGAGCAACATCGAGGACGAGGGCGGCATGACAGAGGGCACGATCGACTATCGACCGCCGGCATGATAGCTGTCAACAAGAGAAGTGGAGTTCCCGCGATGTCGCATAGAAGGGCGACGCGCCTGTCTGGCAAGATCATGGCAATCGCCTTGGTGCCCGCCCTAGCTATTGCGTTTGCTCCTGCCGCGTCGAGTCAGACTGCTACTGACAACGAGAAGCCTGTGTACGAGGGCGGCGAGGTCGTGGCGGGCGTTCCAGCAGAAGGGTCCGGTCTGACCTCCGAGTCGGAGGAAGTGCGATTCCTGGCGGATCTTCACGGCGTGTCTAGCGACGAGGCGCTGGTGATTGCGAATTGGATGTTGTCAGCTGAGTCCGCTGTCAGCAAGATCCGCCGTAACTACGTGGACTCCTTCGCCGGAAGCGAGTTCGTACACCTCAATGGGACTGTCCGCCTCGACTTGTGGGTCACAGGTGACGGCTCAGCTGAGCTACGGTCGCTCGAGTCGGAAGTCGAACCCAGTGAAGTCGGCTCCGTAGAGCTAAGGGTGGCACGAGTATCCGAACGAGATCTAGCCGCTCAGACCGAGTTCCTCGCTCAGCACGAACCGGCCGCTCTCGGCGCGTCTTCCCAGGAGGGCGTGCATGGCGGACTGGATTTCAAGTCCGGGAGTTTCGTTCCGGAGCATCCGGAAGTCCTTGCCACAATTGAGCTGGACAGTGACGACGCATGCACCCATGGGGCGGGTGGATGGCTTGAAGGTGGGCGAAGACTCAGAATCGCCACCTCCGAATCCCATTACGACAAGAGCGACGGATGTGAGCCGATTACTACAACGCGTACATCAGGGTTCACAGCTCGGCTCGACGGATACCGGGGCATTCTGACTGCTGCCCATTGCATAGACGATTACTCGTCCGGTTACCGGAACGTTACGGAGATGTATGCCAACGGAAACGAGCTTTTCGCGACCACTCAGAGGGATACAAGTGCGGCACAGTTGTGGATTCCAGCTACTGCCACTGGGGATGGTGTGGATACATCAAGGTAAGCAACTCCAGCTGGGACGACTTCCCTCGTCCCGGTTCATCGGGTGGACCGTGGTTCTTTGGCGGGGGGGCCGCGGGTATCCACACGGACAGCGTGACTGACGCCGGTATTTACTATCGGCTCGACAGAGCCCAAATTGCCCTCCCTGGCCTGGATTTGTATTGCGGAGGCACGAGCGAATACATCTGTTCGTGGCCGTGAACAAGATGGCCCTCGGTATCTTCCTGCCGCTCGTTGCCGCGGCATGCAGCCTCGGGATGCAACCAGCGGATGTGTCCTTTGCCATTCTTCACGACGACGGTGTCACACTTGAGCTTGTGGTAGACGTCTGCGCGGCGGGCTCTGAGACGCTGGTCCAGGAGACAGAATCTTCCGTCACCGTGGAGATCCGCGTCGATTCCAAAGGAGGTGACTGCGGGTGGTCCGAGGTGGTAACGCTTGCTCGCCCACTCGGAGATCGTTCCCTCATCGATGCGTACGACAACGAAACGATCCCCGTAGAGAGATGAATCGGCACTCCGCTCCGTGGCAAGTCGCTGCCTCGGTGGGCGCTGGGCGCGCCTTCTCCTCGGCACATCGTTTGTGGCCCCTGGGTCTGATACTCCCAACGGCCCTTGCGGCGTCGGGGGTATCGGCGTCATTTCTCGAAGTGTCTGCCCGCCTCGTTCCTGACCCTCGTGCTTGACGGTCACTCCTGTCGCACATGAGGGTGCTTCAAGCACACGCAGTTGATGGGATGAAGGAGCGGGGCCTCCGCTCCTGACGACTCTCGGGTAACACTTCGGGGTGTTCGTTCCGTCGCGTCTCCTTGGGGGACGCCGAAGATGGGAGGCCCCTTGTGGCTAGAGGGTATGTCGGTATCGACTTGCATCGTCGCCGGTCGGCGATCGTTCGTCTCGACGCACTCGGTGAGGTGATTCCGGCTCTTCTCAATGAACCGGGGATGGTAGGAGTTTCCAGCAGGTGGGAAATGCCGTAACGCGACCTGTGGCCTCACAACACTTTGGAGTCAGGAAAGACAGCCAAGGAAGGAGGCCACTAGGTGCAAGAGCACGCCACGCGTCCTGACGTCGTTCTCCTCGGACTGGAGGGCTTGCGGGTGTTGGCTGCTGCCGAGCACCAGGGAGAGCTCCTCCTCTTGGTGGAGACCACCCAGGAGGTGGTGGGCTGTCCCCGCTGCGGGACCCGGGCCCGCTCCAAGGGTCGGCGGGAGACCCGGGGTGCGGGACCTGCCGGCCGGGCGCCGCCCGGTGCGGCTCCGGTGGAGAAAGCGCCTCTGGGCTTGTCCCGATGGTGACTGTGCCCGGCGCACCTGGTCGGAGAGCCACCCTGCCATCCGCCCCCGGGCCTGTCTGACAGAGCGGGCCCGCCGCCAGGCCTGCGAGCGGGTGGAGCGAGACGGCCACTCGGTGGCCGAGGTGGCCCGGGACCTGGGGCTGGGGTGGGCTACCGTCATGGCGGCGGTATGGGACCACGGATCCGAGAAGGTGGCAGAGCTCGGTTCCCTGGAGGGGGTGCGGGCTGTGGGGATGGACGAGCACCGCTGGCGGGAGGGCCCGGACCGCTTCGCCACCGCCTTCTGTGACCTCACCGAAGGCCGCCTCGTCGAGGTGGTGCAAGGGCGGTCGGGAGCCGGGGTGAGGGAGTTCTTTTCCCGCCAGGCCGCAGAGGACCGGGCCTCGGTGGAGGTGGTGGCCCTCGATCCCTGGCGGGGCTTCCTTGGGCCGGTGAGAAGGCTCTTGCCCCGGGCCCAGGTGGTGGTGGACCGCTTCCATCTGGTCCGACTCGGCAACCAGGTGGTCACCGAGGTCCCCCAGCGCACCCAACAAGAGGTGTACGGGCACCGGGGCAGGAAGGGCGACCCGCTCTATGGGATCCGTCACACTCTGCTCCGAGACGCAGAGCGGCTCGGCGACCGGGACCGGGAGCGCCTGGAGACAGCCCTCTCGGATCCCCGCGGGGACCGCTGGGAGGAGGTGGCCTGCGCCTGGGTGGCCAAGGAGCTGCTCCGGGACGTCTATGCAGCCGGCGATGGCCGGCTGGGCGAACGAAGTGCTCGCCTTCCACACCACACGCCACACCAACGGGATGACCGAAGCCCAGAACCTCCTCATCGAAAAGATTCGAAAAGTCGGCCACAGGTTTCGCAACTGGGAGAACCATCGCCTGAGGTTGTTGCTGCACTGCGGAGTGAAACGGGACACTCCACCAACCGCCAAGGTCAGAGGCCGCCCGCGTAGAGCCGTGATTCCGGAGGTGCGGGTTCCCAACGACCCGGAGATCTTTCCTGCCGAGGTGGCCAGGGCGGGCCCTGGAGGCAGCACGGCCCAGGCGCCAACACTTCGAATGGACACCAGCCGCCAGTCCAGCCGTGTCTTGGGCAGTACGGACTAGACGAGGAAGAGGGCTGGTTCTTCGAGGTTTTCGATGAGCCGGGCGATGAACCGTCGTCCTTGGCCGCCGTCGATGACCCGATGGTCGTAGGAGAGCGACAGGGGCATCATCGGGGCGATCTCGATCTTGGCGTCCCGGGCGATCGGTTTGGGGTTGGCTCGGCCGACCGAGAGGATGGCGGTGGTGCCTGGTGGAACGATGGGGGTTCCGTGGCCGCCGCCGAGGGCTCCGATGTTGGAGACGGTGAAGGTCTGACCGGTCAGCTGGTCGGGGTCGAGGGTGCGGTTGCGGGCACCTTCGGCCAGTTGGGTGATCCGGCGGGCCAGGTCGAGTAGGGGGAGCCGGCCGGTTTCGGGAACGACGACCACCATGAGGCCTTCGGGGGTGTCGACCGCCACCCCGATGCGATGTGTGTCCGGGTAGACGAGGTCGTCGCCGTCGACCACCGCTTCGAAGTCGGGGAACTCGTCCAAGACGGGGAGGACCGCTTTGACGAGGAGCGCGTCGAGCGGGATCGGTTCGCCGTGGCGGCGTTGCAGCGCCCGCCGGGCTTCCAGCAGTCGGGTGGCGTCGACTTCGTCGAAGGTGGTGACGTGGGGGATCTCCCGCCAGGATCGGACCATGTTCCGGGCGATGACACGCCGCAGGTTGGACATCCTGACCCGCCGCCCCGCGATCGGTTCCCGGGCGGGTTCGACGTCGAGCGGTGCAGCCTCGGCGGGCTCTTCGGCCGGTTTCGTCTCGGCGGCAGCCAGGACGTCCTCCCGGGTGATCCTCCCTCCCGGTCCGCTGCCCTCCACCTCGGCCAAGTCCACCCCCAGCTCCCGGGCGAGTCTCCGCACGACCGGGAGCGCCTTGACCCGGCCGGCCGCCCGGCCGTCACCCCCGGATGTGCGTGTGGGAAGGGTCTGGGAGGTGGAGGGAAGGGTCCCCACCACCGGTGGCGCTTCCGCCTCGTCGGGCGGCCAGGTTTCGCCTTCCTCCCCGACCACCACCAGGACCTCCCCCACCGAGATGGTCTCTCCCTCCGCCGCACCCAGATGCAGCACCACGCCTGCATACGGGCAGGGGATCTCCACCACCGCCTTGTCGGTCTCCACCTCCACCACCGGCTGGTCGACCTCCACCCGGTCACCCACTCCGACCAGCCACCTGACCACCTCGGCTTCGGTGAGACCCTCACCGATGTCGGGAAGCCGGAACGTCTGCGCCATCAGCCCTCCAACGCCCGTCTGATCCCCGACAACACCCGACCGACGTCGGGCAGATACAGATGTTCACCCCGTTTGAGGGGAAACACAGTGTCCCATCCCGTCACCCTGACCACCGGACCCTCCAGGTCGTACAGGCAACGCTCGAAGATCTGGGCCATCACCTCGGCCCCGAACCCCCCGGTGCGGGGCGCCTCGTGGACGATCACCGCCCGCCCCGTCTTACGCACCGACTCGGTCACCGTGTCCACGTCCAACGGAACCAACGTGCGCAAATCCACCAACTCCACCGAGATCCCTGCCTCGGCCGCGGCGTCGGCCGCCTCCCGGCACTCTCTCATCATCGCCCCCCAAGACACCACCGTGACATCGTCACCCTCCCTCTCCACCGCGGCTTCCCCCAGCGGGGTCACATACACCTCCTCTGCCACCTCTTCCCTCACCGCCCGATACAACCGGATCGGCTCGCAGAACACCACCGGATCCGGATCCTGGATCGCCGCCAACAACAAACCCTTGGCGTCGGCCGGCCTGGACGGCACCACCACCTTCAAACCCGGGATGTGACCGTAGATCGCCTCCATCGACTCGGAATGGTGCTCCGCCGCCCCGATCCCACCCCCATACGGAATCCGGATCACCATCGGCGCGGTGAAACGATGCCGAGACCGGTTCCGGATCCGGGACACATGGTTGATGATCTGATCCAACGCCGGATAGCTGAACCCCATGAACTGCAGCTCCACCACCGGCCGCATACCCCCGACCGCCAACCCCAAACCCACCCCCACGATCCCCGACTCCGCCACCGGGGTGTCCACCACCCTCTCCGGCCCGAACCGCTCCCACAACCCATCCGTCACCCGGAACACACCGCCGGTCCGTCCCACGTCCTCCCCCAACACCATCACGTCGTCCCACTTCTCCAACGCCTGGAACAACGCCTGGTTCAGCGCCTGAGCCAGATTCAAGATCGGCATCAACCCTCCCCGGCTGCCCGATACAGCTCGAGGGTCGCCTGCTGCTCCCGCAGATGCCGAGGCGGCGACTCGAACATCCCCCCGAAAACATCCCCAGGAGCAGGCGGAGGCAACGACTCCGCCAACTCCACCGCCCGCTCCACCTCCCGAGCCGCCTTCTCCTCCACCTCGGCCTGCCACTCCGGATCCCACCGCCCCCGCTCAGACAAAAAGATACGCACCCGCTCCAACGGGTCCCGCCGACGCCACTCCTCCACCTCCCCCGCATCCCGATACCGACCCGGATCATCCGACGTCGTATGCGGACCCAACCGATACGTCACCGCCTCGATCAACGTCGGACCCTCCCCCGCCCGGGCCCGCTCCACCGCCTGCCGAGTCACCTCATACACCGCGAACAAGTCGTTCCCATCCACCTGCACCCCCGGCATCCCATAAGCGATCGCCTTCTGAGCGATCGTCTCCGACGCGGTCTGCGCCGAACGGGGCATCGAGATCGCCCACCCATTGTTCTGACAGAAGAACACACAACCCACCCCATACACACCGGCGAAGTTCAACGCCTCGTGGAAATCCCCCTCCGACGTCGCCCCATCCCCGAAATAGGTGATCGCGATCCGAGACGACCCCTGCAACCTCTCCGCCCACGCCAAACCCACCGCATGCACCATATGCCCCCCCACCGTGATCGAAGGAGGCAACACGTTCACATGATCAGGAGGAGAACCCCCCCGCTCGTCCCCCGTACGACCCGCAACCAACAACTCCATCGGATAACCCTGCGCCCACATCGCCGCCGCGTCCCGATACGTCGCCACCATCCAATCATCCGGCTCCAACGCAGCCGCCGACCCGATCTGAGCCGCCTCCTGACCCTCAAAAGGCGCATACGTCGCCAACCGACCCTGCTTCTGCAAAGCCACACACTTCCGGTCATAAGACCGAGCCACCACCATCGCCCGATACAAACGAACACAAAGATCCAACCCGAACGGCGCCTCACCCACCAGATCCCCGCTCGGAGTCAGGAGCTGACGCATGACACCTCGACCCGCACCGCGGCGAGGCTAGCGAAATCGCGGTAGGTACTCACGCGCCTCTGGGGAGGCCGTCCCGTCCCGGGTCGATCTCAGGCATCCACCGAATCCCGGGCCAGCAGCTCCTCCAGCTCCTCCTCGGTCATCAGCACCTCCCGGGCCTTGGAACCCTGGGAGGGCCCCACCACCCCCCTCCGTTCGAGGATGTCCATCACCCGACCGGCCCGGGCGAAGCCGATCCGCAGCTTCCGCTGGAGCATCGAGGTCGAGCCGAGCTGGGAGCGCACCACCAGCTCCATGGCCTGACGGACCAGTGCCTCCTCCTCGTCGTCCTCCTCTTCGACTCTCGCCGCCGCCTGGGCAGCAGCCTCCAGGACCTCCTTTTCGCGGTATCGGGCTTCTTGCTGGGCTTTCACCCATTCCACCACCGCGTGGATCTCCTCTTCGCTCACCCAGGCGCCCTGTATCCGCTGGGGTCTCGGCTCCTTGGCGGTGACCATGAGCATGTCCCCCATGCCCACGAGCTTCTCTGCCCCGGCGGCGTCGATGATCACCCGGCTGTCGGTCTGGGAGGCGACACTGAAGGCCAGGCGGGACGGGATGTTGGCCTTGATCACGCCGGTGATGACGTCGACCGAGGGCCGCTGGGTGGCTATCACCAGGTGGATCCCGACCGCCCGGGCCATTTGGGCGATCCGGACGATCGACTCCTCCACCTCCCGGCCGGCCACCATCATCAAGTCGTTGAGTTCGTCGACGATCACCACCACGTAGGGGAACCGGTCGAACGACTCGGGGTCGAGCCGGCCGCCGTCGTACTTCTCCCGGTAGCCGACGATGTCCCGGACTTTGGCGTCGGCCAACAGGTCGTACCGGCGATCCATCTCGGCCACCGCCCACTTCAGTGCGTCGTTGGCTTTCTTGGGGTTGGTGATCACCCGGGTGAGGAGGTGGGGTACGCCGTTGTATTGGCCCAGTTCGACCCGTTTGGGATCGACCAAGAGTAGGCGCACGTCGTCGGGGGTGGCCCGCATGAGGATCGAGGTGACGATCGAGTTGATGCAGCTCGATTTGCCGGCCCCGGTGGCGCCGGCGATGAGCACATGGGGAAGCTCGGTCAGGTTCAACATGCAGGGCGTGCCCGAGATGTCCATACCGAGTCCCACCGACAGCGGATGGGGATCGGCCTGGGCGACCGGGCTGCGCAGGATGTCGCCCAGCGCCACCAGACGCCGCTGACGGTTGGGCACCTCTATCCCGATCGCTGAACGTCCGGGGATCGGGACGAGCAGCCGGACGTCGGGGGTGGCCAGCGCGTAGGCGATGTCGTGGGCGAGGTTGGAGACCCGGTTGACCTTGACTCCTGGGGCCAGCTCGACCTCGAATCGGGTCACGGTCGGTCCGGGAACGATCTTGGTGATGGAGGCGTCCACGCCGTGCTGGTGGAGCGTCTCCTCCAGCGCCTGGGCGGTCTCCTCGAGGAGTCGCCGGTTGACGTCTTTGGCTCCTCCTTGAGCCAGCAGATCGAGTGGCGGGAGCTGATATCCGGTGTTCGGCTTGGGGGTGGAGATGACCGGCTGCGGTTCCCGGATGGGTTCCGCGGGCGGTTGCTCCGGCTCGGGACGGCTCGGTGCTGGACGGGGCCGGCGGCGGGGCTTACGGACGGCCGAGGCGGCCACGACCCTGGGGGCGGCGTGCCGACCCCTCTTCTCCGCTCGCGATCGCGGGATCGTCACCCCGGCGGCCAGCTCCCCCAGTCCCTTCCACAGGTCCCCGATCGCCGAGACCAGCTCCCGCACCGAGGTTCGGGTGGCTACCAGTACCCCGGCGGCCACACCGGACGCCAGCACCACGAACGCACCCCACAGTCCAAGGAGTCTCCTGAGAGGGAATGCGATCAGCGAACCGACCGCTCCGCCACGCTCGCGGACCAGCTCCACCGAACCGGCCAGCGACACGGTGCCGGTCAGGAGGTGGAACAGCGCCAGGCTGGCCACGAACGCGGTGCCGGCTCCTACCGCCAGTCGAGCCGGGGCGTCACCTCGCCGACCGAGGGCCAGCACCATGCCGACGGCGGCGAGGCCCACCGGCAGGGCGTAGGCCCACACCCCGAACAGGAACACCAACCCGGTCGACAGGACCCGGCCCACCGGGCCAGCCTGCCCCAGGAAGGCGAGCACCAGCAATACGGCCAGCACGACCAGGACGATCCCCCAGACGTCGTTGGTCTGCCTTCCCGCCACCCTGGCGAGCGCTCGCCGGAACCGGGCGAAGGAGAGCCGTGGCTCGCGGACCCGGCTGGATGCGTTGGACTTCTTCTTGGTCGACACCCGTCTCCGCCCCGAACCCCTGCGGGTGGGTGTCTTCCTGGCCATTCGCCTAGAGGTTACCCACGGGAGAGGCGACCACCAACGACCAGGGACTCGGTTTGGCTCCGGAATGGATCACAGCTCGACCACCACCGGGAGGATCACCGGTTTGCGGGCTGTCTCTGCACGGATGACCTGGGCGGTGGCTCGGCGGACGGTCTGCTGCAAGGTGGCGTGGTCGCTCCGTCCCACTCCCACCTGCTCCTCGACGGCCCGGCGAACCGCGTCGGCGGCTTTGGTCAGAACCGGCTCTGGGTCGGCCATCAGCCCATGACTGTCCAGGTCGGGGCCGTAGATGATCGAACCTGTCTGCCGGCTGATCCCGACGGTGACCACCACCACGCCCTCGTCGGCCAGGTGGCTTCGGTCCCTCAACACACCCTGGGCGACGTCTCCGACTCCCAACCCGTCCAGGAACACGTAGCCCGCCTCGACCGCGCCGCGTTCGACCCTGGTCTCGTCCCCGTCGAGCACCACCTGGTCGCCGTCTTCGCACACCTCCACCCAGGGGACCCCCAGGACCCGAGCGAGCTGGGCGTGGGCAGTGAGGTGTCGGTACTCCCCGTGGACCGGAACGAACGCCGACGGTTTGACGAGGCTGAGGAAGGTGGCGAGTTCGGCCCTGGCGGCGTGTCCCGACACGTGGACGGGGGCGTTCTTTCCGTGGTAGACGACCGCCCCCTGACGGATCAGGTTGTCCACCACCCTGGACACCGCCGTCTCGTTGCCTGGGATCGGCGTGGCCGAGATGAGGATGGTGTCCCCTTCCTCCAGGGTTACGAACCGGTGGCGGCCTTGCGCCATGAGCGACAACGCCGAGAAAGGCTCGCCTTGACTGCCGGTGGTCACCAGCAGCTGTCTGGCGGGATCCTCCTCTATCAGCTCGGCGATGTCGACCAGCACACCGTCGGGTACCCGCAGCACACCGAGGGAGCGGCCCACCTCGGTGTTTCGGTGCATGGACCTCCCGAAGAAGGCGATCTTCCTGCCCGCCTCGATCCCCGCGTCGACGATCTGTTGCACGCGGTGCAGATGCGACGAGAAGCAGGCTGCGATCACCCTCCCCGGAGCGTTGCGGACGATGTCGAGGATGGGTTGGGCGAGCGATGTCTCCGACGGGACGAAACCCTCCCGCTCGGCGTTGGTGGAGTCGGACAGCAGGAGGCGGACGCCCCGGTCGGCGAGCCGGGCGATGCCCAGCAGGTCGGTGGGTCGGCCGTCGACCGGGGTCGGGTCGAGCTTGAAGTCGCCCGAGTGGAGAACGATCCCGTCCGGAGTGTCGAAGGCGACGGCGGTGGCGTCGGGCACCGAGTGCGCCACCCGGAGGAACATGAACCGGAACGGCCCGTGGTCGAGCCATCGGCCGGGGCGGACCGGCCGGAACGTGGCATCGACCCCGAGCTCCTCGACCCTGCTCTTGGCGAGCTCGACCGTCAGGCGGGTTCCGTAGACCGGAACCGGGAACTCGCGTAGGAAGTAGCCCAGGGCGCCTATGTGGTCCTCGTGACCGTGGGTCAACACCACCAGCTCGACGTCCTGCCGCCTGGGGATCATCCACCGCCAGTCGGGGAACACCAGGTCGACCCCGAGCATGTCCTCTTCGGGGAACATCAGGCCCATGTCGATGAGGGCGATCCGGCCGTCGATCTCGACGGCCGCGCAGTTGCGCCCGATCTCGCCGAGCCCCCCCAGGAAGGTGAGGCGGGTTGTCATGGGCGGGTCACGCTACCCGGAGAGGTCGGCCAGGGCGTCTTTTATGGCCTGGACGGTCTCGGGACGGGCCGGGGTGAGTGGGAGCCTGGGGTTGCCGACCGGTTCCCACAGAGCCGACATGGCGGCCTTGACCGGAGCGGGGTTGGTCTCCAGGAAGCACGCCCAGCACAGGGGCAGCAGAGCCAGATGGAGGGCGCGGGCCTCCTCCATTTCGCCCCGCCTTGCAGCCTCCACCATCCGCTTCACCTCCCTGCCCGCCAGGTGGGAGATGACCGAAACCACCCCGACGGCACCCACCGCCATCATCGGCCAGGTGTAGGAGTCCTGTCCCGAGTAGACCGCCAGGTTCGGCACCCGTCTCACGGTTTCCGAGGTGAAGTCGATGTCCATGACGGCGTCCTTCACCGCCACGATCCGGGGGTGTTCGGCGAGTCGGGCGAGGGTGTCCACCTCGATGCGGCGGGCGGTTCGTCCCGGAATGTTGTAGAGCAGCACGGGCAGGTCGGTGGCGTCGGCGATCGCGGTGAAGTGGGCGTACAGGCCTTCTTGGCCGGGGCGGTTGTAATAGGGGGTGACGGCGAGGATGCCGTCGACTCCCACGTCGGCGGCCCGCGTGCTCAGGTGGATCGACTCGGCCGTGTCGTAGGTGCCCGTTCCTGCCAGCACCACAGCCTTGTCTCCCACCGCGTCGACCACGGTGGCGTACAGCGCGACCTTCTCGTCGGCGGTCAGGGTCGGCGCCTCCCCGGTGGTCCCGGTGACCACCAGGCCGTCCGACCCGTTCTCCACCAGATACCGGGCGAGACGGGCAGCCCGCCCGTGGTCGACGGCCCCGTCCTCGGTGAAAGGGGTGATCATCGCGGTAAGGACTTCCCCAAATGGCGTCATCGGTTGGCTCCCTTGTCGACCCCGGCCGAGAATACCTCCACGGTTAGCCTCCAAGCCGGGGGTACCCTCCGTGTCATGAACGTGAAAGACGTCACGACCCAGCGTTTCGAAGACGAGGTGATCGCCCGGTCACGGACCGTCCCCGTGGTGGTGGACTTCTGGGCGGCCTGGTGTGGGCCGTGCAGAGTGTTGGGTCCGATCCTGGAACGCCTCGCGGCGGAGTCCGGCGGTCGCTGGGAGTTGGCGAAGGTCGACGTCGACGCCAACCCCGAGCTGGCGGGGCGGTTCGGGGTTCAGGGTATCCCCACGGTGATCGGGTTCCGGGACGGAAAGCCGGTAGCCCGCTTCACCGGCGCGATACCCGAAGACCAGGTTCGCGTGTTCCTCGACAGGCTCGTCCCTTCGGATCTCGATCTGAAGGCCCGAGCCGGCGCCGACGCCTACGCGGCAGGCGACGAGGAGACGGCGGAGCGTCTCTGGCGCCAGGTTCTCGAACAGGAACCCGACCACTTGGGCGCCGGGGTGGGAATGGCCGCACTGCTCATCGCCCGGGGCGAATCGGAGGCGGCTCTGGAACTCCTGGGCCGTCTACCCCCTTCCGACGAGGTCCGTCGTCTACAAGCCCGGGCCCGTCTGTCCCAGGGCGGGGACCTGGAGGAACTGGAGCGGCGGGCCGCCAGCGGAGACCCGGAGGCTCGCCTCGCCTACGGGAAGGCGCTGGCGGCGGCTCACCGCCATCCCGAAGCGCTCGAGGTGCTCTTGGGAGTGGCCGCCGAGAAGACCGAGGAGGTCTCGGAGCAGGCTCGCCAGGCGATGGTGGACCTCTTCGAGCTGTTGGGTCCCGACCACCCTCTCACCCTGGAATACCGGAGGAAGCTGGCTTCGGTGTTGTTCTAGACCGACAACCCGAGAAGCCGGTCGAGGCCCACCGACACCCCTCCACCGAGGGTCCCCACCCTGCGCACCGCGAGCAGGATCCCGGGAGCGAACGCCTCTGGGGAGCTGGTGTCGTGCCGGATGGTGAGCACCTCCCCCGGATTTCCCAGGATGACCTCCTGGTGGGCGTACAGCCCGGGAAGCCGGACGCTGTGTATCCGCACCCCGGAGAGGTCGCCGCCCCGAGAGCCGGGCACCGTCTCGCTGCTCTCCCGGGACCGCACCTGACCCGGCATCGCCGAGCCGAGACGTCGGGCGGTCTCCAAGGCGGTTCCCGAGGGTGCGTCGGCCTTCCTGTCGTGGTGGAGCTCCACCACCTCGGCGGCCCGAAAATGGGGGGCAGCCAGCTCGGCCAGGCGCATCATGAGAACCGCGCCCAGGGAGAAGTTCGGCACCACCAGGCAGTTCGGCCCGCCGTCCCCCCACACGGCCCGCAGCTCGTCGAGACGCCGCTGATCGAAACCGGAGGTGCCGACCACGACGTGTAGACCCATGGCCCTCCAGCGAGCCAGGTTCTCCATCACCGGGTCGGGTGGACAGGCTTCCACCACCACCTCGGCTTCCGACATGACCTCCGGGTCGTCCGAGACGGGACGGCCCACGATCTCCTCGCCCCCGTGTCCTGGGGCATAGAGGGGACCCAGTTCGACGTCGGCCGCTTCGGCCACGGCGGACGCCGCGACTCTGCCCAGTCGACCGGTCGCTCCCGACACACCGACGATCACGAAGCGAACTCCTCCAGGTCGGCGGCTCCGAAGGGCCCAACCGCCCCGATCGCCTTGGGCCCTGTGAGCACCGTCCTGGCCACCGTGAGGACGTCGTCGGCGGTGACCTCTTCGATCTTGGCTATCCGTTCGTCCACCGACAGGTGGGGTGCCCCCACCAACTCGTCCCTACCCAGCCGCACCATGCGGCTCGACGAGTCCTCCATGGCCAAGGCCAGGCCTCCCCGGATCGACCCTCGGGCACGTTCCAGCTCGGCGGGCGTTATCCCATCCTGGACGAGCTTGTCGATCTCGTTCCGGATCAGTTCCAGCACGGTGGCAGCCCGATCGGGGGTGGTTCCCACGTAGACCCCCCAGGCCCCCGCGTCGGCGTAAGCCAGCCGGAACGAATACACCGAATAGGCGAGACCCCGTTCCTCCCTGATCTCGGTGAACAGACGGGACGACATTCCCCCGCCGAGAACGTGGTTGAGCACCTCGAAGCTCCATCGACGCTCGTCGGCCCGGTCGAGTCCCGCTCCTCCCAGCACGATGTGGGCCTGCTCGGTGGGACGGGTCACCACCCTCACCCTCGGTTTCGGCTCGAGAGGAGCGTATTCGTGCTCCACCGGGTCACCCGACCAGCCGCCGAACAGGTCGTCGATCATCGACACCGCCGAATCGTGGTCCACCGAGCCGGCGAGGGCTATGACCGTCGAACCCACTCCGTAGCGGCGCTTCCAGTAGCCGCTGAGATCGTCCCGGGTCATCGCCCGGATCGACTCTCTGGTGCCCAACACGGGAGCTTCGAGAGGATGTCCGGCGAACACTGCTCGGGTGAACTCCTCGTGGGCCAGGTCGGAGGGATCGTCCTCCGACATGTTGATCTCCTCGATCACCACCTGCCGCTCAGACTCGATGTCCTGCGGCCGGAAAGCCGGACGTTGGAGCATCTCGGCCAGCAGGTCCAGTCCTTCGAACAGGTCCTCGTCGAGGAGTTTCGCCCAGAAACACGTGTGGTCCTTCGACGTGAAGGCGTTGGATTCGGCGCCAATGGCGTCGAACCGTTCCGAGATCTCCCTCCCCGACAGCCTCTCGGAGCCCTTGAAGAGGAGGTGCTCGAGGAAGTGGGAGGCGCCCGCCTCGTTGGGATTCTCGTCCCGAGTCCCGGTGTCCACCCAGCAGCCCACCGCTATGGATCGGATCCCGGGCATGTGTTCGGAGATGACCCTCAGACCGTTGGGGAGTATCGAGCGACGGTAGTGCATCGACACGATGGTACGACCCGTAGATGAATCCCGGGTTCTGGGAGAATGGGAGGTCATGTCTGGCCGCACCATGTTGGGAACGCTGCTCGGGCCCGGAGACGGGGCGATCGAGCACGTCGTGGCCCGGTACCAGCGGGTGGCGCCCGCCGTGACCCGTTTCGCCCGCTCGCTGTCGGGCAACGACCGGCTCACGGTGCGACTCGGCTCCGAACCCGCAGTGGGTCCCGACGAGGTGGTTTGCGACCCTCGGCTCTTCCGGGCCGCATACGAACGCGACGCCCCGGTAACCCCGGAAGAAGTGGCCCTCGCCTCCGCGCTGCACGAGGTGGTGCACCTGCTGGCCACCCGTCTCGACGAGAAGCGCATCTACCCCGCCGACTGGCCGGCCCTCGACGAGGTGCCCCCCGAGCCCATCGACCTTCTCGACGCCTTGCACCGGGCGGGCGGACCCGTCGCCGAGACCCTGTTCTTCGCCATCGAGGACGCTCGCCAGGAGCTGCGAAACCTGTCCGTCTATCCGGGTGCCAGGTCGGTCCTGTCCGACATCTATCGGGCGGCCTACCCGGGGGCGCTGCGACGGTCGTCACCGCTGGCCCAGTTCACCCTCGCCTGCTTCCTGGTGGTTGGAGCCCACGCCTCCCGCGCCGACCTGGAGGCACGCCTCGAGCGTCGAGCCAACGCCGCCCTGACCGACGGCCAGGACCTGCTGCTAAGGGCGGCGGCGACCGACGATCCCTGGCAGGTGGCGGGCTACGCGCTGGGGTTGCTGGAGGTGGCTCGCCGTCACGGGCTCCTCGACGACGTTCGGCTCGACACCCGACCCGGAGAGGAGCAGGTGGCGGCCGAGCTCTCGGACGCGGTCGACAGGGTGAGGTTGATCAGTCCGGTGGTAAGAGACGCCTCTTCCTACCGGGAGGTCAGGCGAAGCGAAGACCGTCGGCCGGGGCCGGGTGAGCGGAATGCGGACACGACCCTCGGAGCCGACCCTTCCACCGATCAGATCCTGCGGGTGTCCACCGCCCCCACCGTGTATCTGCCTACCGGGCAGTCCGGGAAACTCATCGTGGTTCCGGCTCCGTCGGCTTTCTCACGGTTCGCCGGGGACGGACGTCGGGCCCTCGCCGCGGTGGCTCAGCGATGGGAGGTGAGCCAGCGGAGGGTCTCCGGTGAGTTGTATCCGCTGTTCGCCGCCAATCAGCGGCGTGGCCTTCGATCCGGGTACGACCAGGGGGACGTTTCACCCCACGCCCCCCTGTTCATCGGAGCCGGTCTGTACACCCGGATGTACGAGCGGCGGGCGGCCCGCACCCGGAGGCGATACGCGGTGAGCCTCCTGGTGGACGGGTCGGCGTCGATGCTCCAGCCTCGGCCCGCCCGCCACGGCACCTCTTCTTGGGGGATGTCGGCTGCTCTGCTCGGGGCCTGGACGCTCGCAGCTCTGTGTGACGAACTCCAGATCGACTTCGAAGTCGCCCTGTTCAACCGGTCCTTCGCCGCACGTCCCGACGACACCGAATGGAGCTACACCCGTTCGAAGAGCCAGGCGACGGCCGGCCTACGCCAGACCCAGGGTGCAGCCGCCGACCGGCTCGCCTCCACCGTGAACCACTATCTGGTCAAGCCGTTCGATCGTCGTTGGCGAGACGCCGAAGACGTGTTTGCGGGGATGTTCTGGACCGCGGCCGAACCGTCGAGGGCCGCGGCGGCCGCCCGCCGGGATCCCCACCGTGCCCCACCGGTGTCGATGTTCGAGAAGGCCTCCAACGTCGACGAGCTGAACGTGAGCTTCGCCGCCGAACGCATGAGCCGACTGGGAACCCAGGTGCGGGTCCTGGTGGTGCTGGCCGACGGGATGACCCGAGGGTCGGTGAACACCCTGGCTCGAACGGTCGACGCGATCGAACGAACCGGGACCACGGTTCTGGGTATCGGCATCGGAGACGATACGGTTACCTCCGCGTACGCCCGCAGCCAAGTGGTCGACCGTCCCGACGAACTCACCCGCTCCATACTGGAAGGGGTGAGGAGGGCCCTGCGGCGGAGTCTCGCCCTCTGGGGGATGGACGCCTGGTGGCTGCGACCGACGACGACACCCGGGAAGGAGACCCTGGATGCCTGACGTGGTGGTTTTCGAAGATCCGACTGGGAGCGGGAAGCCGATCGAACTCGAACGGTTCGAGGTGCCGTCCGACCTGCCCGACTACGAGCAGAGGGTCGGGAAGATCCCCGAGGCGGATCCCCACTACGTCGACCTGGGGATGCTGTACCGGTTCGCGCAGCTCGAGAAGGTGAGACGGGAGGCTCCGTCCGGGTTCGTGCCGCTCCACGTCGCGGTGAGGGGCCACATGGGCACCGGCAAGGACCACGACATCGAGCAGTTCGCGGCGCGCCTCGGCCTTCCGTACTACCGGATCCCCCTGACCGGCGAGGTGCGGGACGTCACCCTGATCGGATCCACCAAGCTCCATGGCGACGGGAAAGGGGGAACCGAGAGCCGTTGGGAGGACGGAGACATCACCCGGGCCCTGCGGGGACCGGCCCTGATCAACCTGTCCGAGCTGAACGCGGCCGGCGCCGAGACGCTGTTCGCGTTGCATGGGCTGCTGGACCGCTACGCGGCTCTCGACCTGCCCACCGGGGAGACGGTGAGGCTCCGATCCGACGTGCGGATCTTCGGGACCATGAACCCCACCGACCTGAGGGACTACGCGGGGACCCAAACCCTCAACAAGGCTTTCGCCGACCGCTGGGTGATCTGGGAAAAGGACTTCCCTCCCGCCGACCGGATCGAGGAGATGCTACGAATCCGGTATCGGGATCTGAAGGCCCCATACGTGGAGGCGATCGCCCGCCTGGCAGTGGAGGTCAACGAGAGTTTCCGGTCCCGGGACACCACCACCAGGGTGGAGACACCCCTCAGCCTGCGTGCGGTGCTCGACAGGATCCCGACCGGACTCCGGATCTACGCCGAGGACGACGACCCTCTCCGCCGAGCCTGGGAGGAGTTCGTCCTGCCCCACATCGACCCCTACGACCGGGACCACTACGAGACGGTGTGGAGTGCGGTGGTGCGGCGCGGTCCCGCGCCCCCGCCCTTCGAACGCTGACCCACGGCTAGCTTGGAGGGCGATGCGGTCCTACGACCTGGGAAATCCCGAACTCGACGCGGCGGTCCGTGATCTCGTCGCCCGGGCGGCCGACGGCGGGCATCCCGACCTGATCGCCGAGATGATCACCACCGCGTTGAAGCTACACCGGGACAGGGCTTCGAGAGGCGATCTGAAGTTGGTGAACACCGCACTCAAGGAGATGCGGTACTCCACTCTGGTCTTCAGCCGCCACGAGGAACCCAAGGTGACCATCTTCGGGTCTGCCCGTCTCTCGGACGACGACCCCAACTATCGGCTCGCCGAGCACTTCGCCAAGCTGATGGCAGATCGGGGTTGGGGGGTGATCACCGGGGCCGGACCCGGAATCATGGAGGCCGGTAACAAGGGTGCCGGACCCGATCGGTCGTATGGGGTGAACATTCGACTCCCCTTCGAGAGCGAACCCAACCCCTACGTCGCGCCTCACCGCACGGTCAACTTCAAGTATTTCTTCACCCGCAAGTTGGGCTTCGTGAAGGAATCCCACGCCTTCGCCCTGTTCCCGGGCGGTTTCGGGACCCTCGACGAAACCTTCGAGCTGCTCACCCTGGTGCAGACCGGGAAGAGCGACCTGCACCCCATCGTCCTGATGCAGGCTCCAGGCACCGGATTCTGGGAACCGATGCTCGACTTCCTCGAGGGAGTGCTCAGGTCGCGGGGACTCGTCAGCCCCTTCGATCTGGACCTGTTCGACCTGGTGGAGAGCGCCGAGGAGGCGATGGAGAGGATCCTTCATTTCTACGCCAACTACCAGTCGCAGAGGTACGTGGACGGGGTGCTGGTGCTCCGGGTCAAGGAGGCGCCGGGGCCCGAGCTCCTCAACGAGTTGAACCGTGATTTCGCCGACATCGTCGTGTCGGGCCGGATCGAGGTGATCGACCCGACCCCCGCCGAGTTGGAGGACGGTGATTCACTCGACAGCCACCGGGTCGCGTTCGTGTTCGACAGGCGAAGTTTTGGTCGGCTGAGACGCCTGATCGACCGCCTGAACGATCTCGTGGCGACCCCCGCCCAGGTCCGGCCTCCCGCTCCCTTCGACGAGGAGCAAGCCGACCGAGAGTGGTGATCCCTTCGGTGACGGGAACGTCCCATCGCTAGAATGACGGAACGTGCGTGACATCCTCTCCGACCTGGTAGCCGAGCAACAGTTCCTCGACCAGTTTCTCCAACGGATATCGCTCAAGGACTGGGACCGGCCGACCCCGGCCAAGGGCTGGACGATCCGCGACCAGATAAGCCATCTGGCCGACTCGGAGGAATTCACCGCCAAGGTGATCGCCGGCACCGCCGACCTGTCCCGCTGGGAATCGGCCACGAACCTGGACGAACTCCGCCAGGAAGCCGTGCTGAAGGGACGGAAGATGCGTCCCCAGGATGTGATCGAATGGTGGCGCGCGGGGAGAGCCAAAGTCGTCGAACCTCTCTCTCACATGGACCAGGGGGAACGGGTCGAATGGATCGGCGGCTCGATCAGCGCCAAGACCCTCGCAACCAGCCGCCTGATGGAGACCTGGGCCCACGGCCTCGACATCTACGCAGCCATGGAAGCCGAGGTGGAGGACACCCCCCGGATCCGCCACGTCTGCTGGTTGGGGTGGAAGACGTTGCCCTACGCGTTCAAGGCGGCCGGCGAGGACTACACCCCGGTCCGGGTGGAGGTGATCGGACCCGGGTACACCAAATGGGTGTATGGCCCCGAAGACGCCGAGAATCTGATCAAGGGTTCGGCCGGCGACTGGGCGAGGCTCGTGGTACGGCGGAGGACTTTCGAGCAGACCCGGCTCAAGGTGACGGGCGAAGCGGCTCAGGTAGCCGTCAAAGTCGCCAAGGCATATCTGTGACGCAGCGGTGAGGCCACCAGGTCTCATCGGCATGGTCCACCTCGGTCCCCTACCCGGATCTCCTCGCTTCGGGGGCAGCTTCGAACAGGTGGTGTCGGGAGCCGTTCGGGACGCGGAGATTCTCGCCGAGGCGGGGTTTCCCGCCGTGCTGGTGGAGAACTTCGGCGACTCCCCCTACTACCCGGACCGGGTGCCGCCGGTGACGGTGGCGGCGATGACCGCCGTGGCCGTGGAGATCCGGAACCGGACCGGGGTCGAGCTCGGAATCAACGTGCTCCGGAACGACGCCGAGGCGGCCCTCGGAGTCGCGGTGGCGGTCGGAGCCGCCTTCGTCCGGGTGAACGTGCTCACCGGGGTCATGTTCACCGACCAGGGCATCATCCAAGGATCGGCCCACGAAGTTCTCCGCGCCCGAGCCCGCCTGGGCGCCCGGGTCGGCATCCTCGCCGACGTGCACGTGAAACACGCCGTTCCTCCCCCCGGACTCACCCTGGAACAGGCCGCCGCCGACACCTGGACCCGAGGGGGAGCCGACGCACTCGTGGTTTCGGGCGACGCGACCGGGCGCCCGGTCACTCCCGAAGCCCTCCGCACCGTGCGAACCGTCTGCCCCGACGCGCCACTGGTGGTGGGCTCCGGAATCAGCCCGGAGAACCTGTCGGCCTTCTCGGGTCTCGCCGACTCGGTCATCGTCGGCACCTGGTTGAAACACGACGGTCGGGTGGATGCCCCGGTCGACCCAGGTCGGGCACGGTTACTGGTGGCAGCCGCCGCCGAGGCAGGTCTCCTGTGACCGGGCGGACCGAGACTCGGTTCGTCATCGAACGGGGGCGAGCCACCCTCACCCTGGCTCGGCCGGACATCCGCAACGCCCTGACCGGGCCGGAGATGATCCAAGAGATCCTGCTCGCCATCACCGAGGCGGAGGACGATCCCGAGGTCAGGGTGCTGGTGATCGGAGCAGAAGGCCCTGCGTTCTCGGCGGGCGGCAACGTCAAGGACATGCGCGATCGGGCGGGTCTCTTCGCCGGAACTCCCGATCGGATCGCCGAGGGTTACCGCCGATCGATACAGCGCCTCACCGCCTCACTGCTCGGCACCGACCTGGTGACGCTGGCATCGGTCCCCGGTCCCGCGGTGGGTGCCGGGTTCGATCTCGTGCTGGGCTGTGACCTCCGGATCGGCTCGACGTCGGCCCGGTTCGCCCACACCTTCGTCGATCTGGGGATAGTTCCCGGTGACGGAGGCGCCTGGCTGCTGCCTCGGGTAGTCGGGTGGCAGCGGGCCGCCGAACTGGCCTTCACAGGAAGGAGCCTCGACGCGTACGAGGCGTTGGAGGCCGGCATCCTCTTGGAGGTGGTCGAACCCGAAGCCCTCGAGTCCCGGGTCGACGAGCTGGCGGGCGTCATAGCAGCCAAACCCGCCCATTCGGTGAGGCTGGCCAAACGGCTCCTTCGCCATGCGAGGACCATGGATCTCGACGAGTTCCTCGACCTGTCGGCCGCGTTCCAAGCCATAGCCCACCACGAACCGGCCCATGTCGAGGCGGTCGAGCGTTACGTCGCCGCCTGGGAGGAGCGGAAGCGCCGCGGAAAGTGAAAGATCCGCTGATCGGCGTCGTGCGAAGACGAGAATGCTGGTTCGCGAAATTGGGTCGATCAGCCCATCGATTCGATCCAACGTATACGCCATCATGAGCCCGGTGCAAATAGCCCTGACCAACCCCCTGGACGGGAGGATCGTGTGAACGGTTTCCTGACGGCGATGCGCAACACGGTGGAGGACCTCTATGGTCACGTCCACCGGGTCGGTCGCCTGTCGGTGGCTCTGGGCGAGGTCTTGGGTCTGGGCGAGACCCAGCTCCGCAACCTGGCGACCGCCGGGGTCTTCCACGACGTGGGAAAGATCCACATCGATCCGGCCATTCTCTCCAAACCCGGCCCGCTGGCAGGCCACGAGGTCACCGAGATCAGGAAGCACCCCGAGTTGGGATACGCGATGGCGGTCGATCATCTCGACCCAGAGGTAGCCCTGACCATCCTCCATCACCATGAGCGGTGGGACGGAGGCGGCTATCCGCACGGCCTGACCGGCGAGGAGATCCCGCGGCTCGCCCGGGTGGTGCTGGTCGCCGACGCCTTCGATGCCATCACCAGCGAACGGTCTTACCAACCGGCCATGCCCGTCGACTACGCGATCGCAGAGATCGTGTCGTGCTCGGGCAGCCAATTCGACCCCGAGGTGGTGGAGGCGCTTCTGGTTCTCGCCTCCAGGGACTTCTCCGACGTGTTCGGGTCGGCCGAGCTCTTCTGAACCCGGGTACCGTTCCCGGTGTGGCCGAGCTGACGGTACGCGCGGGCCATCCCGACTTCCTCGACCTCCCCTGGGACCGCCCCTTGACCAGCTGGGAGGTTCCACACATGATCGATCTCCCCAAGGGCATTTCACGCCACGAGGTCCGGTTCCTCCGCTACCCGCAGGCCATATACGTCGTAAAAGAGCTCCCCACGGCGGCGGCCAGGCGCGACTACGGCGTCTTGCGGATCGTCGAGTCCTTCGACGGACCGGCGGTCAGGCCGGTGGGTCTGGTGGAGGACCGCTGCCCCGATCCCGGAGCCGAAGAGTCGGCTGCGTTGATCACCCTCTACGAGCCGTTCTCGTTCTCCTATCGGGAGATGCTCCAGGGTCCCGGGTTCGGGTCACGACGGGTCCAGATGCTGGACGCCTTCGCCTACCTCCTGGTGGAGCTCCATCTCAACGGGGTGTTCTGGGGCGACTGCTCACTCTCCAACGTCCTGTACCGGTTCGACGCCGAAGCGATCGAGACCATCATGGTCGACGCCGAAACCGCTCGTCACTACCCGGAGGGACTCACCGACGGGCAGCGGGCCGAGGACATCGAGATCATGGTCGTCAACGTGGCGGGGGGGATGGCCGACATAGCAGCAGCCCACGGTCGGGACCTCGACGAAGCAGATCTGCACCTCGGCGAGGACATCGCCGACCGATACCGGACCCTGTGGGACGAACTGACCCGCGAAGACGTCATCGCCACTTCGGAGAGATACCGGATAGAGGAGCGGATCGCCCGTCTCAACCAGCTCGGCTTCACCGTCGACGAGGTGGATCTGCTCCCGACGGGAAACGGGGACCGGCTGCGGGTCAAACTCAAGGTGGCGGGCCGCAACTTCCACAGCAGCCGGCTGAAGGAGCTCACCGGGGTGGAGGCCCTGGAGCAGCAGGCCCGTCAGATCCTCACCGACCTGTACTACTTCCAGGCGACCCACGACGGCGACACCCCCACCGGGAAGGCGGTCGCCGCGGTTCGCTGGCGGGTCGAGGCTTTCGAGCCCTACGTCGCCCGCCTGGCCGAAATGCCAGACGTCGCCGATCCCATACAGGCGTTCTGCGACGTGCTCCACCACCGGTTCGTCCTGTCCCAGCGGGCCGGACACGACGTCGGGACCGCAGCGGCCTTCGAAGACTGGGTGGCGTCGGGCAAGCCCGGCTATCCGGTGGAGACGCCTCCGGCCGATCCGGCCTCCACCAGCCGGTAGAGGGTGTCCCTCCGGGCCGGTTCACGTCCCGCAGCCCGGATGGTCTCTTCGAAGCGGGCCGGTGTCACCTCCTGACCGTGGGAAGCCCCCGCCGACCGGGTGATTATCTCACCCATCAGGGTCCCGCCCAGGTCGTTGCAGCCCGCGTCCAGGAGTCGGGCGGCACCGTCCAGCCCCAGCTTCACCCACGAAGCCTGGATGTTGGGTACCAGTCCGTGGAGGGCGATCCGGCCGACCGCGTGGATCAGCACCACCTCGTCCCAGGTCGGTCCCGGCCGGGACGAACCCCTGAGGAAGATGGGGGCGCCCATGTGGACGAAAGGCAGCGGCACCAACTCGGTGAAGACACCGGTCCTCGCCTGGATCCAGCGGAGCACGTCGAGATGTCGTGCCCACGCCCGAGGATGGTCGATGTGTCCGAACATGATCGTGGAAGTGGCCCGCAAGCCGACCTCGTGGGCGAGGAGCATCACCTCCACCCACTGGGCGGTCCTGATCTTGTCAGGGCAGAGGAAGGCACGGACCTCGTCGTCGAGGATCTCCGCCGCGGTGCCGGGCAGACTGCCCAGCCCGACGTCCGCCAATCTTCGTAGGAATTCCGCCACCCCTACCCCCAGGGTCTCGGCTCCCTGCCACACCTCGAGGGGAGTGAACCCGTGGATGTGCATCGAAGGCAGGGCTTGCTTGATGGCTTCCACGACCCGAAGGTAGAACTCGCCGGTGAACTCGGGATGGATCCCGCCTTGGAGGGTCACCTCGGTGGCCCCCCGATCCCAGGCCTCCACCGCCTTGTCGACGATCTCGCCGATTGACATCAGGTAGGGGTCTCCCCTCAGGTTCAGACTCCTCGGCCCCTTGGAGAACGCGCAGAACCCGCAACGGAAATAGCACAGGTTGGTGTAGTTGATGTTCCGGTTGACCACGTAGGTGACCACGTTCCCGACCGCGGCCCGCCGAAGCTGGTCGGCCACCCACGCCACCGCCTCCACTTGGCTGCCCCGGGCCCGGAACATCGCCTCCAGGTCGTCGACGTCGGGGCGGTGGCCCTCCAGCACCCGTTCGAGGAGCGGACCGAGGCGTCCGGCCCCCTCCAACCTTTCGGGAGCTCGGGAACCCACCCAGACGGAGTCGGCCCATTCGGCCGAGAGTCGGGCGGCCGGCACCGGCGGGTGTTCCGGCTTTCCCGGGGCCCAGCCGTAGCGGGGACGAGCGGCGCCGGATCCGTCGCTCTGGAGCAGCCAGACGGTGAAGACTCCCTTCGGGAGTACACGACGCGCCTCGTCGATCTCGAGGCCTATCGGGAAGACGGTTCGCTCCACCAGGGGGACGGCTCCCAGGGCATCTCTTAGTTCGGCGATGCGGTCGGCGTCCCAGTCGCGAAGCAAGAGGTCGGAGGCGCCGGCTTCCACCGCCCGGGTGGCCTGGTCGACGTCGTCGACGTAGACCGACACACGTGTTCGGATGCCGGGCAGGGAGGCCAGATGAGCCGCCGTGTCCAGCCGCGAGATCGGCGCCCGCAGGAAGGCCGCGCCGGTGCGTGACAGGGCGTCGAGCACCGTCTCGGGGCGATTCGCCGCTCCCAACGTGATACGCCACCCCGGAACACCTCGTCCGGCGAGGAGGAGCGCCCCTCGGGGATCGACCACCCATGCGGCCGGATCGGGCTCGTCGTCGCCTCCCACACCCCTCCGCACCAGCTGGATCCCGGACTTGGTCGCCGCCTCCATCCATGCGGGTTCGATGCGCCGGACCTCCAACACGGTGGTGCCTTCGGCCCGCCGAGCGCTGGCGGCGGCGTCGTTCACGACCTGGGCGGGCCGTGTCCGGAGGAACGTGACGGTGCCGTCGTTCATGGAGTCGGCACCGGAGCGTAGCCGAGGCGCTCCCGGGCCGTTTCGACTCGGGGAAGCAGAGCAGGGTCGATCCAAGCGGAGTCGATGAACTCCGGATACACGCACAGCCGTGGGAGCAGCCGGAACCCGGCCGCGGCGGTCCGTCTCTCCAGCTCCACGAGGTGGGGCCAGGGAGCCTCGGGATTGACCCAGTCGATGGTCAGGGGGGAGACCCCACCCCAGTCGTTGATCCCCGCGTCGAGGTACCGCTCGAACCGCTCGGTCAGGTTGGGCGGCACCTGGATGTTGATCTCCGGTCCCAGCAGCCACCGGGCGACCGCCACCACCCGCGCGAACCACCAGGGGGCAGGTTCGGCGTGCCGCCTCATGGGCGTGTCGGCCTTGGCTCGGAAATTCTGGACGATCACCTCCTGGATGTGACCATATCTCCGATGGAGCTCGCCGATCGCCAGCAGAGAGTCGACCAGTTCCTGGGGAGTCTCACCGATCCCGACGAGAACCCCGGTCGTGAACGGAATGCGAAGCCGGCCGGCTGCCTCGATGGTGGCGATTCGGACCGCCGGTTCCTTGTCGGGTGATCCGAAGTGGGGCATCCCCGGTTGGGTGAGACGTGGGGACACGTTTTCGAGCATCAGACCCATCGAAGGGCTCCAACGCCTCAGGGACTCCATCTCCGGTTCGCTCATCACACCCGGGTTGGCGTGCGGGAGCAGACCGGTCTCCTGCAACACCCGGCGAGCCATCTGCTCCACGTACTCGATCGTGGTTCGGCACCCCACTCGCTGGAGGAACTCCCTGGCCTGAACCCACCGGTCTTCCGGCCTGTCCCCCAACGTGAACAGCGCTTCGGCGCATCCCCGCTCGGCTCCGGCCCTGGCGATAGCCAACACCTGGTCGGGCTCTAGGTACACCCCGCCCGCCCCGGGCGGCTTGGCGAACGTGCAGTAGGTGCAGCGGTCCCGGCACAGGGTGGTCAGGGGGATGAACACCTTCGGGCTGTAGGTCACCACCCGGCCCTTCCCCTCGTCCCTCAGCCGGGCCGCTTCCTCGAACAGAGGCGGGTCGGGTCTCCGGCCCTCCAGGTACGCGACCGCCAGGTCGGGGTCGGGAGCGGGATGCTTCATCGTTCGATCATCCCAACAGGGTGTGGCTCGCCCCGGTCACCCCGCCGTCCACCGGCAGTACGACACCGGTGATCCAGCGGGCCCGGTCGGAGCAGAGGAACGTGATGGCCCATGCCACGTCGGATGGTTCGCCCAGCCGTTGCAGCGGATGGGTGGCCGCTGCCATGTCCTCCTGGTCTTTCCACAGCGCCTCGGCCAGTCGGGTCTTGACGATGGCGGGCGCGACGGCGTTCACCCGCACTTTGGGGGCGAGCTCGAAGGCGAGCTGATGGGTCATGTGGATGACCGCCGCCTTGGAGACGTTGTAGGCGCCGATCAGGGGGGATGGCCGCATGCCTCCCACAGACGCCACGTTGACGATCGCCCCGCCATGCTCTCCCATCCAGTGGCGAACCGCCGCCCTCGACCAGAGGAGGGGTCCCCGCTGGTTCACCGCCCAGGTCTTGTCGACTGCGCCGAGATCGACCTCGGCCAGGTTTCCTGCGGCCGGGTTGGTCCCGGCGTTGTTCACCAGGATGTCGCAGCTTCCGAAGCGCTCCACGGTTTCGGCCACGGTCCGTTCGGCGTCCTCCTCGGAGTCGGCTCGGGCCGCCGTCGCCCACAGTCGATCCGGCGACACACCGGCCGCGACCAGCTCGGACGTGGCGCGTTCCAGGTTCTCGGGCTTCCGGGATGTGATGACCACCCCTGCCGCGCCGCTCTTCGCCAACTCGAGGGCGGTGGCCTGGCCGATCCCCCGGCTGGCGCCCGTGACGATCGCCACCTTGCCGTCGATCCTCACCTCCATCTTCCACCCCTCCTCTCAGTGACCGCCGCGTTTCACACCGCCGTACTTCATGCGGGTGTCGGAGATCGCCGCCGGTCTCGGGCCTCGTCGTCGTTGATCCCGCAGTCGACGATCTCCCCCACGAAGAAGGTGTGGGTACCGAAGTCGATGGCATGACGGACGGCGCATTCCATCCAGGCCACCGCCTCTTCGAAGATGGGCACTCCGGTGACCCCCTCCCTGATCGCTCGGCCGTTGAGCTGCATGTCGGTCTTCTCGGCGGGTTTGGAGAACTTGACGAAGACCCTGGTGTCCTCGGCCGACCACAGATTGACCGAGAAGGCCCCCCCGTCTCGGATGAGTCGATGGGTCACCGCCTTGTTGTCCACTCCCACACCGATCAGAACGGGTTCCATCGAAACCTGGGTTATCCAGGAGGCCGTCATCCCGTTCCAGGTGTCACCATGGCGGGATCCGATCAGGGCCAGGGCGTTTGGGATCTTCCAAGTGACCCGGTTGATCAGTTCGTCGTCTGGCATATGCCGCCAGAGGCTAACGCCTCGGGGCGGCTCTAACCTGACCGGGGTGCACATCTTGGTCGCCACGACCGGGGTCCTTCCCCCCACACCGGTGGCGGATCTGTGTAGGCGCCTCGCCGGGGAGGAAGACAGGGTGACGGTGATGACCGTCATCGAAGTCCCCCACACGTTCCTCGCGTCGATGGACGAGGAGGAACGCCGCTCGTTCCTCGACGACGACGCGTGGGAGACCGACACGGCCGAGATGAAGGCCCTCGGATATCTCGAGGAGAGAGGTCGCCGGGCCGTGGAGCCGGTGGTGACCGCTCTGCGCAACGTGGGATGGGAACCAACGGTGATGTTCGTAGAGGGTGACGACCCTGCGGAGGCGATCTTGGAGACCGCCCACAAGCTGTCCTCCGATCTGATCATCCTGGGAGCCACCCGGCGTCTGTTCGCCGAGTGGACCAGCGTGTCTGCCCGGGTGATGGAGAGGACCCCATGCCCCCTGGTGCTCGTACCGGGCACACCCAAGGAGGACGCCGGCGAGGCACTCCGGTGATGTCACACCCCTCCGATACGTTGCCGCCATGGACTGCGGACACCCCTCATGTGAAGTTACCCAGGTCGACGACATCGAGGTCGTGGCCTGTCGGGTGCTCGGCACCCTGGGCTGGTTCCGGTACGGCCGGACTCTCGCATCCGACGTGGCGGTGCGTCTCCTGTTCGGCGACTTCGATCTGGTCGCCGAGCTCGAGGCGGTCTCTGCGCCGGGCCGCAGCGCCCTCGTCTACCGCCCGGGCAGCCGCCGCGGACGCCGTTCCCTAGCCTGCCTTCCCCCCGGACGCTGGTGGCGGGCATCGCCCGACCTGTGGTTGTGCCGCGACCGTGGGCTGCTGTTGGTGTCGACCCCGGTTCGGGTGGCGGTGGGAGCCGGGTGAGTCGGATAGGCTCCGCCGCACCGTGGCCCCGCTTCTGCTGATCAGGGACAGCCTCGGCGGCGTCCTCGACACCGCCGTCTCCCACGCCCTGGTCAGAGCGGTGGCACGAGGCGACTTTCCCCCCTGTTTTCGCCTCCACCGCACCGACCGGGTGGTCGCCTTCGGGCGGGCCGACACGTTGGCGCCCGGCTACCCGAAGGCCGTGCGTTCCGCCAGTGCAGCCGGCTACCAACCGGTGCAACGCCTGGCCGGCGGCCGGGCCGCGGTCTTCCACGAAGGCACCCTGGCGTTCTCCTGGGCCGTGCCCACTCCCGATCCTCGTCGCGACATCCAGGGTCGCTTCGAGTTCGTCTCCGCCTCCCTGGTGGCCGCCCTCAGACGACTAGGCCTGGATGCCCGGGTCGGCGAGGTTCCAGGCGAATACTGTCCCGGTCGTTACAGCATCAACCTCTACGGAAAGTACAAGGTCGTGGGGGTGGGCCAGCGTCTGGTCCGGGGTGCCGCACACGTCGGCGGCGTCATCGTCGTCGAGGGAGCCGACGAGCTCCGCCGGGTGCTGGATCCCGTCTACCGCCACCTGGACCTCCACTGGGATCCACGGGTCGCCGGCGAGCTGTGCGAGGCCGATCCTGGTCTCACCGTCGACACGGTCGCCGAGGTCGTACACACCCAGTTGTCCGCCCGCTTCGAGGTGGAATCGGCATCGATACCTCCCGAGATCGTCGAAGAGGCCCGGGAGTTGGTTCCGTTCCATCGACCGTTAGGGTGATCGGCCATGCGGAGGCTGCTGGTGGTCAACGGTCCCAATCTCGGGACCTTGGGTGTTCGGGAACCCGAGATCTACGGGTCGGTCACTCTGCCCCAGGTGCACGAGCTCTGTCGCAGCTGGGGAGCTGAAGTTCAACTGGAGGTCGATACTTATCAGAGCAACCACGAGGGCGAGCTGATCGACCGGCTCCTCACCGCCGACTTCGACGGGGTGGTGATCAACCCGGGCGCCCTCACCCACTATTCGTACGCTCTCCACGATGCTCTGCTGGCTGCGGGCAAGCCCGCGGTCGAGGTCCACATCTCCGACGTCTGGACACGAGAACGGTGGAGACGACGCTCGGTGGTGGCCCCGGCATGCGTCTACACGATCTACGGCCGAGGTGTGATGGGATACCACTGGGCCATCCGGCATCTGGCGTTTCGCTCCCGGATGCCCTTCCGCACCCTCTCCTACGGACCACTGGACGACCTGGTGTTCGACCTCCGCAACACCGATGCGACCCGATTGGCGGTCCTGGTCCACGGCGGTTTCTGGCGACACCAGTGGACCCGCGACCTCATGGACGGCATGGCGGTCGATCTGGCAGGACGCGGCTGGGCGACCGCCAACCTGGAATACCGTCGAGTGGGTCGAGGTGGCGGCTGGCCTCTGTCGGTCGACGATGTGGAACGTGGAATCCGGGCTGCCATCGACGCGGTGTCTGCCGATCAGGTGGCGCTGATCGGGCACTCCGCCGGCGCCCATCTCGCGCTCCTGGCGTCGGAACGCCTCCCCGACGTCGGAGTCGTGTCGCTGGCCGGCATAACCGACCTCACCGAGGAGCTGGGCGACGGTGCGGTCGCCGGGTTCCTGAGGGGAGCGGATCCTCGAGCCGCCTCTCCTCTTCACCGCCGGTCCTTCGAGAACCCGACCCTGCTGGTCCATGGGACACTCGACGATCGGGTACCTCCCCACCAGTCGGCCCGGTTCGCGGCCGGCCCACGACGACGGCTCCTCGAGGTACCCGGCGGGGATCACTTCTTCTTCCTCTATCCCGAGCGCGGGCTGTGGCAGGAGGTGGTCTCCGAGATCGAGTCGTTCGTCTCGACCCTCAGGTGATCTTCCAGATACTGGATGAACGGACTTGGCGCGGCTGGAATCGGCTGGATAGCCTTTGGGGAGAGCCGCCACGCGCTGGGCGGCCCGACCGGAGGGCGGAGGTCCATGCAGAGGAAGTTGTCTCGTTACACGCTGTTCGCGGCGTGGTTCGTGGTCTCCTCTCTGGCCGTGGCCGGGTTCGCCGTCTTCTCGGTACCCCGGGAGACCACCGAGCTGCCGCCTCCCATCACCATCCAGACGGGCCGCAACGCGGGGGCGGTGGCCGCCATGGCTTTCGTGTACGGGTCGGGCGACGAGCCGATCACCGCATCGACCGTCGACCTGGATCACGCCGTGCAAGGAGTGATCGAGCGCAAGGCAGCCTCGGCCACCACCGAGACCGCGGGGGCCACTCGAACGACCACGTTCGTACGGACCAGCTATATGAGCGAGCCCGAGGTGCGAGCTCTGATCGAACGGTTCTTCCGTCCCGAGGACGTCAACCGGGCGGTCCGAATCGCCTGGTGCGAGTCCAGCTTCAACCCCAGGGCGGTGAATCCGACCACCGGAGCTGCAGGGCTCTTCCAACACCTGCCTTCATACTGGCCAGAGAGGGCAGCCGAGGCAGGTTTCGGAGGCTCCGACATATTCGACCCCGAGGCCAACGTGGCGGTGGCCGCCTGGCTGGTGTACGAGTATCCAGGCGGCTGGAGCCACTGGACCTGCAACCCCTAACGGAAGTCCCTGCTCGGGGGACCCACCACCGGTAGCGGCTCGAAACGTTCGGCCCGCAGGTTGGTCACCCCATCCCGGTATTCCACCAGTCCCTCGACGACCGCCGCCGGTGCCCTGCGCGCCACCTCCTTCTCCCGGCTCCACACCTCGGGGAGTACCACCACGTTGAGCAGGCCGGTCTCGTCCTCCAGGTTCAGGAATATCACCCCGTTGGCGGTGGAGGGCCGTTGTCGGTGGGTTATCAGGCCGGCCACCCGTACCCGGCCGGCCCTCTTCGAGGCGATCACCTCGGCGATGGTCGAACAGTCCGCCAGCCGGTCCCGGACGAAAGAGATGGGATGGATCGGGGAGATGGAGGTGGCCCAGAGATCGGCCATGTGACGGTCGTGATCGTCCATCTCGGGGAGAGGCGGAGGATCGATCCCCGGAGCCAACGAGAGCCGACCCGGGTCGATCTCGGCCAGGGCTCCTGCAGCCCACATCCCCTCCCGTCGGCCCAGTCCGACCGACTCGAGGGCGCCGGCGGCGGCCAGACCCTCGAGGGCGTCGAGAGGTAGCCCGGTTCGATGGGCCAGGTCCTCGGGGGAGCGGAAGGGCCCCGCCACCATCCGGGCGGTCTCGATTCGGGCGATCTCGGCTTCGCCCAGGTTGCGGACGTAACGGAGACCCAACCTCACCCCGACCGCCTCTCGAAGCGGATCCTCCACCGGTCCTCTCCCCCGCCGCCATCTGCCTCCCAGGTATTCGACGACGTCGTCGGGGTCGGCTTCGATCTTCTCGATGGTGCAGTCGTGGGAGGAGGCGTTGACACAAGGCCCGAGCACCACCACTCCGTGGCGTTGGGCGTCCTGGATGAGGGTGTTGGGACTGTAGAAGCCCATCGGCTGGGCGTTGAGCAACCCGGCCAGGTACTCGGCCGGATAGTGGTATCGGAGCCAGGCCGACATGTAGACGATGTAGGCGAAGCTCACCGAGTGGCTCTCGGGGAAACCGAAACTGGAGAACCCCTGGAGCTTCTCCCAGATCTCGTCGGCTGCCCGACCGGTGATCCCGTTGGCGGCCATACCCGCATAGACCTCGTCCCTGAGCCTGGCCATGGCCTCGGCGGAGCGCTTGTGGGTCATGGCCTGGCGGAGACGGTCCGACTGTGCGCCGTCGAATCCGGCGCAGACCCGAGCCAGCTCCATGAGCTGTTCCTGGAAGATCGGCACCCCCAACGTCCGACGGAGGATCGGTTCGGCGGAGGGATGCGGATACCGCACCGGCTCCTCGCCGTTGCGCCTCTTCAGATAGGGGTGGACGGACTGACCCTGGATGGGGCCCGGTCTGATCAACGCCACCTCGACCGCCAGGTCGTAGAAGGTCGACGGCTTCATCCGGGGAAGGGTGGCCATCTGGGCTCGGGACTCGACCTGGAACACCCCCACCGTGTCGGCGGCGGTGAGCATCCGGTAGACCTGCGGCTCCTGGGGGATCGCGGCCAGGTCGAGGTCGATGCCGTGGGTCTCCCTGATCAGGTCGACGCCGAGGTGGAGGGCGTTGAGCATGCCCAACCCCAGGAGGTCGAACTTGACCATGCCGATCGCTGCGCAGTCGTCCTTGTCCCACTGGATCACGGTGCGCCCCTCCATCCTCCCCCATTCGATGGGAACCACCTCCCACAGGGGACGGTCGGCGATGACCATCCCACCCGAATGGATCCCCAGGTGACGGGGGAACCCGTCGAGTCGCCGGCAGATGTCGTAGATCGCCTCGGCGGTGAATCCGGCTGGTAGCGGCGTCTCCAGCCTCAGCTTGGAGGGATCGTGGGTGTCGACGTATCGGGACAGCCCGTCGACCTGTGCCTGGGTGAACCCGAAGGTCTTGGCCACGTCCCGGAGCACCGACCTGGCCCGATAGGTGATCACGTTGGCGACCATCGCCGCCCGGACACGTCCGTACCGCCGGTACACGTAGCGGATCACTTCCTCCCGCCGTTCGGCCTCCAGGTCGAGGTCGATGTCGGGGGGTTTGCCCCGTTCCTCCGACAGGAACCGCTCGAAGGGCAGCCCCAGGCGGATGGGATCGACCCGGGTGAGGCCGAGGCAGCGGCACACCGCCGAGTCGGCGCCGGATCCCCGGATCTGGCAGTAGATGTCCTGGGAGCGGGCGTAGTCGACCAGGTCCTTGACCAGCAGAAAGAACCCGGCGTACCCCAGTCGCCCGATGACGTCCAGTTCGTGGTCGAGGCGTCGCCGGGCGTGCGGGTCGACTCCTCCGTCGGGCCCGGGGTAGATCCGGCTCGCCCCTTCGTAGACCAATCGGCGGAGTCGATCCTGTTCCGAGTTGGGATCGAAGGAGGGAAGTCCCGGGGCGACCAGTCGGAGGTCGAAAGCGAGATGTTCCCCCAGCTCCGCGGCCTCCTCCACCGCCCCCGGATAGGGGCGGAACCGTTCGGCCATCTGGTCGGGGGTCTTCAGATGGCGGTCGTCGGTGGCCGGCCAGAAGCCGTAGGCCTCCTCCAGGCTTCTTCGCCCCGCCACCGCGGCGAGCACCTCGGCCAGGTCGGCGTCGCGGCGATGGGCATAGTGGACGTTGTTGGTCGCCACCACCGGGATCCCCAGCCGGGTCGCCAGGTCCCAGAGGGCGTCGTTGCGGGGGTCGTCCTCGGGCATCAGGTGGTGCCACAGCTCGATCCTGAGGCGATCACCGAACAGCTCCTGGAGTCTTCGAGCCTCCCTCCGCGCCCGGAGCTCGTCGCCGCGAAGTACGGCCTTGGGGACCGCCCCCCGGTGACACCCGGTGAGCGCCCACACCTCCGGGCATCGGGCAACCTCCGCCAGGTCCTCCCATCCGTACATGGGTCTGTCCTTCTCACCCCGGAGTTGAGCCCGGGTGACGAGCCGGGACAGGGCCGAGTAGGCGGCGGGGCTCCCTGCGAGCAGCACCAGGTGGTCGGTGTCGTCGTCCCGGATCGGCTTGGCTCCATGGGCGCGCCGCCTCCTCGGGGGATCTGCGGCGATTCGACGATCCCAGTCCTCCGCCCGGGCTACCGGGTCTCCGGCGGGTACCTCGTCCCGTAGCCCGATCTCGACTCCATACACCACCGGCAGACCCACCTCCCGGGCAGCCAGCATCACCTTCACCGCCCCGTAGAAGCCGTCGTGGTCGGTTACCGCCAACGCCCGGTATCCCAAATCGGCCGCGGTCTCGACCAGCTCCTCGGGATGGGAGGCGCCATCCAGGAACGAGAAGTTGGTGTGGCAGTGGAGCTCGGCGTAGGCGGCCACCATTCCATCTTATCGAACATGTGTTCGGTTCCCGAGCGGTGGCGCTGAGCACGCTGTAGCCTCCCGGCGGTGGTGGTCGTCCAGTTTCTGAAGTATCCGGGAACCACCCACTGGGGGTTCGAAGGCATCCTCCTGGGCGAAGACGGATTCGGCCGCTGGATCGGGGTCCCGACCGGGTCTCGGAGATGGAAGGCGGAAAGCCCCCGCTCCCCCACCGGGACTCCGGCAGTCTTCTGCGCACCTTGGGACGGGTGGTGGCACCTCCACTACAACGGTCCCCGCACCACGTACTCGCATTTCGTCGACATCGCGACTCCCCCGCGATGGCGCCGCTCCGACCGTTACGAGCTGATAGATCTCGATCTCGACGTGGTCAGATACCAAGACGGAACCATCGAGATCCAAGACGAGGACGAGTTCGAAGAGCACCGGTCGATGCTCGGCTACCCGGAGGAGATGGCCGCCAGGGCGTTGGAGGAGTGCGCCTGGGTCGTCGACGCCCTCGCCAACCGAGCCGAACCGTTCTTCGACACCGCCGAGCGGTGGCTGGTTCGGCTCGAGCACTCGAACTCCCGCGCCGAGGAGGATCGGTGGCCGAGAGGGTGATCGTGGTCGGCGCCGGAGTCGCCGGGCTCACCGCCGCCCGCCTTCTGTCCGAAGCCGGCATGGACGTACTCGTTCTCGAAGCTCGGGACCGTGTGGGGGGTCGGGTGTGGACCAGCCGGCTGGCGGATGCGACGGTCGAGCTCGGCGCCCAATGGATCCACGGCCCACATGGGAACCCGCTGACCGACCACATCTCCCACGTCGGCCTCCCCCTCCGGTCGGACGGCTCCTGGGGTATGGGCACCGCCGTCTGGTGGCGGGGAGGCTGGGCCGACGCCGCCCTGGCCAGCTGGGCGAACCCCTGCGACTGGTCCGCGGAGCAGGCTCTCGCCCACGTATCCGACGACCGCTTCTCGACCGGCGTGGGCTGGTACCTGGAAGACCGGGCGCTCGAGGGGGAGGTCGCCGCGGTCGTCGACTTCGCCTTGTCGCAGGTGCACGCTCCCCTGTTCGTGGGAGGGCCTCCGGACCGGGTTTCCCTGACGGGTTCGGCGGCCTACCGGACCGGCGAGGGAGGCAACGCCTACCTACCCGGGGGTTACCGGCTACTGGTGGAGGGCCTCGCATCCGGGATCGAGATTTCGATGTCCGAGGAGGTGCTCTCGGTCGAGGAGACCGACCGTGAGGTGATGGTGGCCACCTCGGCGGCCACCCATCGTGCCGACCGGGTGGTGGTAGCGGTTCCCCTGCCGGTGTTGGATCGGATCGAGTTCGACCCGCCACTCCCCGCCCGCCACGCCGAGGCTCTCACCAGGATCGCCATGGGTACGGTCGAGAAGGTGGTCCTGGTGTTCGCAGACAGGTTCTGGCCCCACCACGCGCGCCGTTTCCTGCTGGGTGGATCACCGTTTCCGGTATGGGTGGACACCACGGCCCAGGCCGGACGACCGACCCTGTGCGGGTTCTTCAACGTGGTGACGGCCGATCTGGTCACCGCATCCCTGTCCGACCGGATCGGGCGAGCGCTCGACGCCCTCGGAGAGGCCTTCGGTCGAGCACCCGAACCGGTGGCGGCCGTGGCGACCGAGTGGCTCGACGATCCCTACGCCGGCGGCTCCTACAGCTATCTGCCGGTGGGATCCACCCCCGAGGAGATGGAGATCCTGGGAACCCCGGTCTCTCCCCGGCTGGTCCTCGCCGGGGAGCACACGGTCGTCGAATACCACGGGACGGTGCACGGCGCCTACGTGTCGGGCCGCCGGGCCGCCGGCCGACTCCTCGCCGAGATATCGTCCTGACCATGGCACAGATAACCAAGACCGTCCGACTGGGGGGATCGTCCTCCGATTCGATCGAGGACGCCATCCGCACCGTCCTGGCCAGGGCCGCCATCACCATCGACGAGATCACCCACTTCGAGGTCGTGCGGGTGGGCGGCAAGGTGGACGAGGCCGGAGTGCCCACCGAGTTCACCGTCACGGTCGACGTGACGTTCGTGGTCAAGGAGTCGGTCCACGGGTGACCTCTGAACAGGCCGGGGTCCGACTGGGTCACGGTGTCGGCAAGATCACCTTGCCGCTGCCGTTTCCTTCCCCTCCCTCGGTCAACGCATACGTCCTCGACACCGACGAGGGGCTACTGCTGCTCGATTGCGGGGTCGCCTGGGAACCGGGGCGGTCCACCTTGGAGAAGGGCTTGGCCGATCTAGGAAGAACCCTGGGGGAGGTGACGGTGCTGGTGGTGACCCACCTCCATCCCGACCACGTCGGGATGGCTCCCCGACTGGTCGAGGAGACCGGCTGCAGGCTGGTGATGCATCGTCGGGCGGCCACCCTGTACGAGCGCTACAACGACACGCCGGGGCTGGTCGAACGGACCCGTCTGCTGGCCCGCCGGCATGGGGTGCCCCACGACCTGGTCGACGCGGTGGCAGACCTGGGTCCTCGTCCGGACTGGATGCCTCCCCTCCGGCCACCCGACGGCCTGGTCGAGGACGGCGACCGGATTCCGCTGGGTGGCGGTCGTGCCTTGGAGGTGCTGCACACCCCGGGGCACGAAGCGGCCCACATCTGTCTCCGAGATTCTCTCACCGGGATCCTGTTCGCCGGCGATCACGTACTCCCCCGCATCACCCCGGTGGTGACGTACGACGAAGCCCTCGACGATCCCCTGGGGGAGTACATGGCTTCGCTCCAGCGGCTGGTCGACCTGCGGGTGGGACTCATCTACCCGGCTCACGGCACGGTGGTCGAGCGGGGCTCGAAGCGGGCCGTCCAGATCCTCCTCCATCATCGTCGGCGGCTGGCGGGTATGGAGGAGGTGCTGGCCCGGGGACCTGCCACCGCGTGGCGGGTCATGGAGGAGGTCTATCGACCTCACCTGACGCCGCCCGAGCAGCGGCTGGCCCTCGGAGAGACCGTGGCCCATCTCGAACATCTGCGCGGTGTGGGGCGAGTGACGTCGTTCGAGGAGGACGGGGTGGTCTTCTACCGTCTGGCGACCTGATCTACATGTTCCGCCGGTACTTTCCTCCGACCTCGTACAGGGCTCGGGTCATCTGACCGAGGGAGCACACCTTGGCCGCCTCCATCAGAACCTCGAACGTGTTCCCGTTGGTGGCGGCGGCCTTCTTCAGCTCGTCCAGTGCGGCCGGAGCCCGATCTCGGTTGCGTTCCTGGAACGCCCGTAGGTTGGCGATCTGGCGGTCCTTCTCCTCGTCGGTGGAACGAACGACCTCGTCGGGAATGACGAACGGCGACCCGTCCTTCCCGAGGAAGGTGTTCACGCCGATCACCGGGAGCTCACCCGACTCCTTCATCTTCTCGTAGTAGAGGGACTCCTCCTGGATCTTGGCCCGTTGATATTGCCGCTCCATGGCTCCCAACACCCCGCCCCTGGCGGAGATCCGCTCGAACTCGGCCAGCACCGCTTCCTCCACCAGGTCGGTCAGCTCCTCCACGATGAACGAACCCTGGAGCGGGTTCTCGTTCTTGGCCAGCCCCAGCTCCTTGGAGATGATGAGCTGGATCGCCACGGCTCTACGCACCGACTCCTCCGTGGGTGTGGTGATGGCCTCGTCGTAGGCGTTGGTGTGGAGGCTGTTGCAGTTGTCGTAGTAGGCGTAGAGGGCCTGCAAGGTGGTCCGGATGTCGTTGAAGGAGATCTCCTGGGCGTGCAGGGAGCGACCCGAGGTCTGGATGTGGTACTTGAGCATCTGCGATCTGGGGTTGCCCCCGTATTTGTGTTTGATGGCCTTCGCCCATATCCGGCGAGCCACCCGCCCGATCACCGAATATTCGGCGTCCATTCCGTTGGAGAAGAAGAACGACAGGTTGGGGCAGAACTGGTCGATGTGCATCCCCCGGGACAGGTAGTACTCGACGTAGGTGAACCCGTTGGCCAGGGTGAAAGCGAGCTGTGTGATCGGGTTCGCTCCCGCCTCCGCCATGTGATAGCCGGAGATCGACACCGAATAGAAGTTCCGGACGTCCCAGTCGACGAAGTACTGCTGGACGTCCCCCATCATGCGCACGGCGAACTCCACTCCGAAGATGCAGGTGTTCTGGGCCTGGTCCTCCTTGAGGATGTCGGCCTGGACGGTGCCCCGCACCACCGACAGGGTGTGCCGTTTGATGTTGTCGTACACGTCGGGTGGGAGCACCTCGTCGCCGGACACACCGAGGAGAATCAAGCCGAGTCCGTTGTGTCCTGAGGGGAGCTCACCGTGGTACCGGGGCCGGGGCCGGTCCCGGTAGATCTCGGCGATCTTCGCCTCCACCTGGTCACCGAGGCCGTTGGCCCGGATGTACTTCTCGCACTGCTGGTCGATCGCCGCGTTGAGGAAGAAGGCCAACACCATGGGGGCCGGCCCGTTGATCGTCATCGACACCGACGTCTTGGGGTCGCACAGGTCGAACCCGGAGTAGAGCTTCTTGGCGTCGTCCACCGTGGCCACCGAGACGCCCGAGTTGCCCACCTTCCCGTAGATGTCGGGTCGTTGGTCGGGATCCTGCCCGTACAGGGTCACCGAGTCGAAGGCCGTGGAGAGCCGGGCGAAGCCCATCCCTTCCGCCAGGTAGTGGAACCTGCGGTTGGTCCGCTCCGGCGGTCCCTCCCCGGCGAACATCCGGGTGGGGTCCTCGGTGGTGCGCCGCAGCGGGTAGATGCCGGCCGTGTAGGGGAAACGGCCCGGCAGGTTCTCCTGCAGCAGCCACCGGAGACGGTCACCCCACCCCGAGAACCTGGGGAGGGCCACCTTGGGTATCCGGGTGTGGGAGAGGGTTTCGTGCCAGAGCGGAACCCTCACCTCCCCGCCCCGTACGTGATAGACGAACTCCTCCCCCGAGTATTCGGCGACCATGCCCTCCCACCGCTCCAGTTCGCGCCGCGCCTCCGGGTCGAGGGCAGCCGCCGCTTCGGCCACCCGGGCCCGTAGTTCTCCCACCACCTCCGGAGGGCCCTCCGAGGCTTCCAGCTCCTCCAGCGCCCCTTGGAGGCGGTACCAACGTTCGGCGGCTTCCACCTGCTGGTCGACCCACGAGTCGTATGAGCGGATGGTCTCGACGATCTCCGCCAGGTAGCGCTGACGCTGGGGCGGGACGATGTGGTGTTTGGGGACGTCGACCAGGTTGAGTTCCAGGTCGGGGACGAACTCGACCCCCGTCGCGTCGGAGACCGCCTTCATCAGCCTCCGGTAGGCCCGATTGGTGCCCGGGTCGTTGAAGTCGGATGCCACGGTGGTGACCACCGGGAGCTGGTCGTCCTCCACGTCGAACAGCATCCGGTTCCGCCGCACCTGTTTCCGCACTTCACGGAGGGCGTCTTCGGCCCCAGCCTTGTCGGCCTTGTTGATGACCACCAGGTCGGCGAAGTCGAGCATGTCGATCTTCTCCAGTTGGGATGCGGCGCCGTATTCCGGGGTCATCACGTACACCGACACGTCGGACACATCGACTATCTCGGTGTCGCCCTGGCCGATCCCGGCCGACTCCAACACGATCAGGTCGAAACCCGCCGCCTTCAACACCTCGATCGCCGAGACGACCGCCGGAGAGAGCGCCACGTTGGCTCGTCGGGTCGCCATCGACCGCATGTAGACCCGGGGATGGGGCACCGTGTTCATCCTGATCCGGTCTCCCAGCAGCGCACCTCCGGTGCGCCGGCGGGTGGGGTCGACGGAAAGGACCGCCACGTTGGCGTCTTCGAAGTCCAATACGAAGCGCCTCAGCAGCTCATCGACCAGAGACGACTTACCGGCCCCGCCGGTGCCGGTGACGCCCACTACGGGAACCCGCCGGCTGCGTGCCCGCGTCGAGATCTGGTCGAACAACTCGGCGTACTTGTCGGCGTGGTTCTCGGCCGCCGAGATGAGCCGGGCCACCAGCCGATGGTCGCCCGGGTGGAGCGAATCGACCAGCCCGGCCGTGTCGTCGAGTTCTCCCAGCGGGAAATCCGAGCGGGCCAGCATGTCGTCGACCATCCCCTGCAGCCCCATCGCCCGGCCGTCGTCGGGGGTGTAGATCCTGGTGATCCCCTCCGACATGAGCTGCTCCGCCTCGGAAGGGAGGATGGTTCCTCCTCCACCACCGAAGATCCGTACGTGGCCGCAGTCGCGTTCGGCGAGCATGTCCCGGAGGTACCGGAAGAACTCCATGTGCCCGCCCTGGTAGGAGGTGACCGCCACCGCCTGGACGTCCTCTTCCACCGCCGCCTCGACGATCTCACGAACCGAGCGGTCGTGACCGAGGTGGATCACCTCGGCGCCCGAAGCTTGCAGGATCCTCCTGAAGATGTTGATCGAGGCGTCGTGACCGTCGAACAGCGAGGTGGCGGTAACGAACCGTATCCGGTTGATGGGTTGGTAGGGCACGGCCCCATGTTATCCGAGGCCCTTGCAACCCACCGGAGAACTGCCAAACTGACGAGGCGAGGAGGTCGGAAGACATGAACAGTTTCAGGGGCAGGCTCCAGTCGCACGCCGAGGGCGAGGCCGACTACGTGACGGTGGGGATCGACGACACGCACGTACGCATCTGGGCGGAGAACCGGAGAATCGGCTCGTGGCGGGTCGAGGACGTCAAATGCGAGAGGGTGACGGTGTTCCGGTTCATGCTCGAGCTCGACGGGGTTCCCCACACTTTCGTTCCCGACGACCCGGCGGGGTTCGCGTCTTCGCTCAACACGGTGGTGGATCTGAGACCGAAGTCGCGTTTCGGGTTGGCCGAGAGGGTCAGGGCGGCCAAGGCGGAGAGGCAGGCCGAGAGAACCTGACGGGAATCGTCGGCCGCCTCGGGGCGTTCGATCGAATCGACGATGACCGCCAGGGAACTCACCAGAGTCGTGGCCCGGGGTGCCTTGGGCGGGGTGGTGTTGCTCACCGCCGAGACCCTGTGGGCGGTTCTCCAACCCACCCCCAGGTTCCCCGACCATGACGCCTCGGGCGTCGAGGGCCAACCCGACGGGGTGCCCTTGCGTCTGGTGGTGGTGGGTGATTCGACCACGACCGGGCCCGGAGTCGACCATCCCGACGAGATCTGGATCCGGCAGTTGGCTCGCAGGCTCGACGGCTATCGGGTCGAGGTTCGATCGTTCGCGGTCTCGGGAGCCAAGCTGGAAGACGTGATCAGGGACCAGCTCGACGCGGCGATCGAAGCGGCCGGCGACATCACGTTCGTGTCGGCGGGGGCCAACGACGCTCTCCGAGGGACACCGCTGACCAGGGTCGAGGAGAACCTCGACACGATCCTCACCCGGCTCTTGCCCGCGAGCCGTCACGTGGTGGTGTGCGGCGTGGGCGACCTGGGCACCATTCCCCGCTTCCTGCCTCCGCTCGACCTCATCATGCGGGCTCGGGGAAAGGCCGTAGACGAAGTCGCCGAACGGGTCGCTCGAGCCCATGGGGCGGTCAAGATCGACATGTGGGGTCTGACCACTCATGCGTTCCGAACCGATCCCGAGGTGTTCTCCCCCGACAGGTTCCATCCTTCGGCGAAGGGCCACGGTGTGTGGGCGGACGCCGCCTTCGTCACGGTCGCTCCGCTGCTGGGATGAACCCCGGCGAAGCACTCCATAGGTTTGGCGAGGCACGGTTCGCCGTCATGGCGACCTTGCGGCCGGACGGGTCACCCCACCTCGTGCCGATCACCTTCGCCCTGGTCGACGACTCCCACGTGGTGACCGCCATCGACTGGAAACCCAAATCGGGCAGACCTCTGCAGAGGATCGCCAACTTGGAACACGACCCCCGCACGTCGCTGCTGGCGGACGAACGGGACGAAGACTGGTCCCGCCTGTGGTGGGTGAGGGTGGACGGGCGGGCCACGATCTTCAGGGATCACGCCGCCCGCTGGCTCGAAGCTCTGAGCGGGAAATACCCGCAGTACGCGGAGCGTCCGCCTGACGGGCCCTACATCGTCGTCGAAATCGACCGGGTGGTCGGGTGGGCTGCCTCCTAGCCAGGCGGGATGCGATAGATCCCGGCCTCGGTGACGATCAGGTCCATCGGCACGTCCTCGGGGCCGGTGGGCAACCGGTCGACCAGCCGTCGTTCCACCGCCACCCCGACCTTGATGGCCCTCACCGTCTGAAGGAAGCGGTCGAAGAACCCTGCCCCTCGACCCAGCCTGCCTCCCCGACGGTCGAACAACAGCCCGGGCACCAATACGACGTCCACCTGATCGGGTGACAGACGGGGTGCATCCTTCACCGGCTGCATGAACCCGAACCGGTGCCGCTCCAACGGAGCCTCGGCGGGATGGACCGTCAACCCGGTGGGCTCGGTCCGGGTGAGTGCCCACCTGATCCCGTCGACTGCGCCAAGGAGAGGTCGCAGGTCCACTTCGTCGGGCAACGGATGGAACGCCACCACCAGGGCGGGTCCCAGCGACCGAAGCCATTCCGCCAGGTGTGCCCGCACCAAGCCCGACTCCTCCTCGGTCGGCGGCGGCAGGCGCCGTGCCATCCTCCGCAAGTCGGCTTTGTCCACCGGCGCCGAGGGTACCGGGTCTAACGTGGCGGGACGATGCTGACCCTCTTCCGTACCCTGCTCACACTGGTGATCGGGGTGGTCGCCACCTTGATCGGTGCCGTGCTGGCCCTGGCCGTCATCCGTTTCCGACCCGACAGCCGGTTGATCGAACGGATCATCGCCTGGTGGGCCAGGTCCTGGCTGGTCGCCTCGGGCACCCGTCTCGAGGTGCGGGGTCGGGAGAACGTCGAGCCGGGCAGATCGTACGTGTTCGTGGCGAACCACCTGTCTGCCCTGGACATCATGGTCTGTCTGGCCGCCATCCCCGTACCGGTGAGATATCTGGCGAAGAAGGAGCTGTTCAGGATCCCGATCTTCGCCCAGGCGATGCGGGCGGTAGGGATCGTAGAGGTGGACCGTGCTGCTCGGGGAGCAGCCATGGAGTCGATCAACCGGCAGATCGAAGGGGTGATAGCCCGGGGTCACTCTCTCATCGTCTACCCGGAGGGGACCAGGAGCCGAGACGGCCGGATGAGACCGTTCAAGAAGGGTGCATTCACCATCGCCGCGGCCAATCGCATGCCGGTGGTCCCCGTTACCGTGTGGGGAACCTATCGGGCCTGGCCGCCTGACAGCCTGCTGATCCGGGGGGGTGACGTCGAAGTGGTGATCGACCCCCCCATCTCGGGGACCGACCCGGAGGAACTCCGCATCCGGGCCGAGGAGGTCATATCGAAGAGGCTGGCCGAGCTGTCGTCCGATCAGTCGTAGACGCCGGCCAGATAGGCTCGGCCGTCCGAGACCACACAGAGGAAGGCACCCGCCGACGTCACCAGCTGGTACCTGTCCACCGGTCCTTCGCCCTTCCACCATCGTCCGGTGGTTCGCCACGGACCCGACCACCAGGCCACCGGCTCCCATCGGGTACCCAACCTGATCCTGCTGGGTACACCGCCCTCCCACTCCACTTCGAGCGGCACCGGTTCGGGGGGTACGAGAGCCGGCGCGGGCGAGGGGGTGGCTCCAGGCCAAGGCGCCTCGGGGTCCCGTTCAGGAGCAGGAGGCTCCTCCCCCCACCTGCACCACAACACCCGTTCCGCCGGGAGACGACCCCCCTGCAGTTCGGCTCGTAGAACACGGTCGGGACCGACCAATCCCTGGGCTCGGGTCAGAGCCCGATGAGCTGCCAACTTTCCGGATCCCTCGTCGAGTAGCGACCCCTGTCGACCCTCGTCCGACAGGTCCGAAGGGTCCAGCACCAACCGGGTGATCCCTCCACGATCGTTCGAGTCGAGCCAGGCACGGAGCTGCCACCACACCCGATCCACCACCGCCCGCTCCGTCATGGGGTCCAACGAGCGCCACACCCTCGACCTGACCTCCCCATCGGCGGTCGTCATCTCGATCCTCACCTGATGGGGAGCCACTCCTTCTCCTCTGAGCCGTTCGATCAGCTTCGAGGCCGCCTTACGGGCCAAGAACCCGATCTGCTCCAGCGAGGTGATCGGATCCTCCAACTCGAAGGCGACCGCCACCTCGGGAGGTATGAGACGGGGATTCAGCAGGCGGTCCTCTCCCGAGGACAGACGATGGGCCTCGAGACCGCGGAGTCCGAATCGGGAGGCCACCGCCGGGCGGGGAAGGTCCCGCAGACGCCCCAAGGTGGTCACGCCCAGCCAGTGGAAGGTGGCGACCAGGGATTCGCTGTCGGGCCGTCCGTCGAGCAGAACCGACACGTCCAACGACGCCAAGAATCGGTCGGTGTCGTCCACCACCCGGGGTTCACCGGGCGGAGCGGTCCGTGCAGCCCAGTAGGCGGCGAAAGGTCCGTCGGCGACGGCCACATGGACCACTCCGAAGCCGGCGATCTTGCCCGTCATCACGTCGGCCACCTGCCGCTCACCTCCGTAATACCGAACCGCTCCCCCCACGGGGACGAACGCCAGCCCCGGTTCGGCCACCTCCACCCTGGGGACCACCTCCTCCAACAGTTCGACGACCGCTTCGAACCGGCGGGTCTCCTCCCCCGGGTCCCTGGGTCGGATGCGGGCCTCGGGACACAGGCCCTCCGCCTCCCGTCGGGACATGCCGACCTCCACTCCCCGTTCCCGAGCCGCGCGGGTGGCGGCCACCACCCTTCGACCGGCGACCACCATCACCGGCCGTTCGCTGGTTTCATCGGCCAACGGCCAGTCGGGAAACCAGACGCACAGGGTTCGCCTCGACATCCTCCACCTCGACGGTCCGCGACATGCCGCCCACCCCCCGACCCGAGATCTCGACGGTCAATCGTCTCCGGGCGAGGAGCCCACGGCCGCGTCCCACCCCCTCCCAACCGGATCCCACCACCCTCAAGCGGAGATAGGGGACTCCGGAAGGCAGAGGCGTACCCGAAGAGCGAAACACCACCCGGGCCCTCCGAGATCGGGCCAAGGCCGCCAAACGGATCGCCTCCCTCTCCCTGAACCGCATGGGCACCTCGGCCATCACCGCCCCCATCCCTTCGAGGAGCAGGCCCACCAGCTGAGCCCACATCCGGGGTTCGGGGCATCGGACCACCACCAGACGGTCGGGATCGATCCCCACCTCCCAGGCTGCCAACGGGGAGAACCAACCTCGAACGTCGACCACCGCCACCGGAGCCGATCTCGAGGGTTCCACCAGCATTCGGCATCCCAAACGGGTGGCGCCCATACCGGGAGGACCGAGCAGCTCCACCGGTCTACCCGGCTGGAGTCTCAACAGCTCCCGGCTCGACGGAGCCGATTGGACCGACAACGTCGCCTCCTCCTTCTTCCCCGAGGGAGGAGGAAGCCTATCGAACATATGTTCGATGTCAAGGGCGTAGGTGTCGTTGGATCCGTTCCAGCGTCTTGGGCCACTCCTCCAGCCAGAACTCCGTGAGGCGTCGCAGCTCCACCGATCGATCATCGGAACACAGCCGTTCACTGGCCTGGGCCAGCCGGGCGAGCCGTTCGATCCTTCCCAACTCCCCTTCCATCAGCCTCATCCACCCTCCCGGCACCACCCGAAAGTAGGAGGACCGGCTCCCGGGTCGGCTGGTCCGTTCCACCAACCCCAAGGCCATCAACCGCCGAGTCGCCATCGACACCGAGCCGGCGCTCATCCCCAACGTCTTCCGCAGGTCGGCCGAAGACTGCTCGGGAGGGTCGCACACCAGCAGATATCCCAGCAACCTCCCGTCCGAACGGGGAAGACCCATGTCTTCCCAGCATCGTCCCCACGCCTCGACGAGTTCGGATACCTCCATGCCTCCCGAACCCTAGAGCCCTTCGAGATCCTCCACCCGCCGGGGCCACTCGTCCCGCAGGAGCCTCGACAGGGCCCGGTCGGCGAGCACCCGGCCACCGGTCTGACAGACCGGGCAATAGTTGGTCTGGTTGGAGGCGTAGACGATCCGTTGGATCGGGGTGCCGCACCTCGGACACGGCTGCCCATAGCGGCCGTGAACCGCCATTCCCGGCCGGAAGGCGGTCACCTTGGTCGGCCACCCTCCCCCCGTTTCGGCCCGGAGCCGGTCCAGCCACTCGGCCAGCACCTCACGGATGGCTCTCCACAGCGAGGCGATCGACGCGTCGTCCAGCGAGCCGCTCCGCGCGGTGGGTGACAGGCAGGCACGCCAGAGGATCTCGTCGGAGTAGGCGTTGCCGATCCCGGCCACCAGGCGCTGGTCGCACAGGAGCCGCTTCAACGTTCGGTTCTCGGATCGGATCACCCTGGCGAACTCCTCCAATCCCACCTCGAGGGGTTCGACCCCACCGGGGTGCAAGGCGGCTGGGTCGTCGTCGTGGCTCCCGAACCACACTCCGGCTCTCCTCACCGTCCCCTGTTCGGTCAGCAGCAGGGTTCCCTCACTGAAATCCCAGGCCGCCAACCCCACCCTCCTGGGCAGAGAGGCGCCGGGACGGCCCACCCATCGGAGCCTTCCGGCGACCATGAGGTGGATAGCGCACCAGGAGCCGTCTCCGAAATGCAGCACGATCCGTTTGGCGACCCGGGACACCCGGTTCACCGTCCTGCCCGCCAGGTCGTCCGGTATGAGGGTCCGCACGACACCTGGAGAAGCCACCCGGAAACCCGAGAGCACCGCCCCCTCCACCCTCGAGGCGAGCGCCTCCACGTACAGCTCGACGTCGGGAAGCTCGGGCATCGACCTGCACCCTACCGACGGTCGCCTACGATGACCCCATGGCATTGGTCATCGCCCAGATCTCCGACCTCCATTGCGGCTCCCCCCTCTACGACCCGCTCCTTCTCCAGCATGCCGTAGACGAGATCCTCGACCTCGAGCCCGACCTGGTTCTTGTGGCGGGCGACCTCACCCAGGAGGGATACGCCTTCGAGTTCCAGGCGGCCCGCGACGCGCTCCGTCCCCTCCAGGAGGCGTTCACCACCATCGTCATTCCCGGCAACCACGACGCCAAGAACGTCGGGTACGTGCACTTCGAGGACCACTTCGGCAAGGGTGAGGAAGGTCGAGCAGACCGTGTGCTCCACCTGCAGCGGGAAGGTGACCCCAGTCGGGTATCGGTGGTCGCAGTGGATTCTTCTCGGCCCGACCTGGCCGAGGGGGAGGTCGGACGGGGCCGCTACCCGTGGATCAGGGAGCAGTTCTCCACCCCTTCCGACTATCGGATCTTCGCTCTCCACCACCACCTGGTTCCGGTGCCGGGAACCGGCAGGGAACGCAACATCGTCTGGGACGCGGGCGATCTGCTCGAGCTGTTGGAGCTGTGCGAGGTGGACATGGTTCTGTGCGGCCACAAGCACGTACCCCACGTGTGGAACCTGGGCAGGATGCTGATCGTGAACTCCGGGACGGTGTCTTCCTACCGGACCCGGGGCTACACCCGGCCGTCCTACAACGTGGTGACGGTTGGGCCGGACAGAGTGGAGGTGACCCTGGTGTATCCGGGGGCGGGTGAACGGCCCGCAGCGGTTTACGACCGAGTGACCGGCCGCCTGGAGCGCAACCCGGAACTGGCCGGCATGTTCTCCAAGGAGGGTTGGACATGGTGATCCGGCTCTTTCTGTCGGCGGTCGCACCCGGCGACGTCGACGAGGTGATCGAGTTGTTCAGGAGCGACGTGGTACCGGCGTTCAGAGCCCATCCCGATTGCCTGGGCATCGAGCTGGTCATGGCCGAACAGCCGGGAGTGAGCGGTCTGGTCGAAGGCGGTGCCATCACCCGCTGGAAGTCGATCGAAGCCATGGAGAAGGCACTCACCTCACCCGAACTGGTCGCCTCTCAAGCCAGGGTGAGGAAACTGCTGAGGCGGGAACCGATCCGCAAGGTCTACCGGGTGCTGGTCAGCTGAGCCCGAGCGCTTCGGCGACCTGCAGCCCGAGAAGGTCGAACCCGTCGGTACCCGTCACCACCGGACGGTTGTGGAGCAGGCCTACGTCGGCTCCCACCGCTCGTGCGGCTGGAACCACGACCTCGGCGGCGGCGGCTTTCACCTCGGTGAGGACCAGAGCATCGCCCGGGATTCTCCTCACTGCCTCGCCGAGAGCCGGCCGGTCGGCCAGGCACCCGAACACCTCGACCCGTTCGGCACCCGCCTCTTCCAGATGCCGTCTCACCTGTTTGGCCGCCTCTCCCCGGGCGGTGGTGAACGCCATCACCCGTCGGCCGGTCACCTCCACCGTCGCTTCGGGAACGAGCTGGATGGACTGTCGCCGCACACCCAGTCGGCGGAGGACCGGATCGTCCTCCAGCCGGTCCGGACCCACCACCACAACGAGGTCCGCCACCGCGAAGCGGACCACACCTAGATGGTCGATCAGCATCCTCGGGTCGTGGTCCCCTCGGGTTACGAGGATCGTGAAGTCGGCGTGGGCAGGTGGGAGCGCGGTGCCCGAACCCTCGTAGATCATCAGGTCGGGCGACAGGGTGGAGGCGACCGCCACCCCGGCGGCGAACCGGTCGCTCACGGTCACACCGGCCGGACCCGCACCGAGGCGCCGAGTGCCCACGGTGGGCACACCGGCGAAGATCGCATCCTCGACGTAGTCGGAGACGGCGTGCAGACCCCGGGACACGAGGTCCTCGAAGAGGGCGAACGGGTCGCGGGCTTCGTCGGGCAGCAGCGTCAGCGGTTCCGGCGGTCCTCCACGTCCCATGGTGACCACCACCGGCCGGAGGGTCCGATCCCGCAGCCATCGGGCCAGCTCGATCGACACCGCCGTCTTGCCGGTCCGCTTCCCGGTGCCCACCACCGCCACGGCAGGTAGGTCGGTCAAACGAGGTCGAGGCGGAGGGTCGAGTTCCATTCCGCCCGCCCTATACGACACTCCCGCGGCCAGACTCAAACCGGCGAGCAGGAACCTGGTGGGGGCGTCCAGGATGGGCTCGTCGCTCCAGTCGAGCACGATCTGGGCCTGGTGGGAGCGGATCAACCCCGGGAGGATTTCGCCGGGGTCGCCGGTCACCACCGGGCAAGGCAGGTCGGGCGGACTCGCGGCTTTCTCGCTCCCACCCAGGAACAGGGCGGCCACCGGGCGGTATCCGGCCTCGGGGAGGGCGCGGACGGCGTCGGCCACCACCGTGGGATGGTGCTCCCCGTCGATGAGCAGCACCGCCCTCATCCGGCTGCGGCTTCCACACCCCCTGCGGTCACCTGGGACACCACCAGGTCCACGACCGACTGGATCGCCGAGTCGAGGTTGCCCACGTCGACGATCGGGGTTCCGGTCCTCCGTGCCAGCTCGATGAGATGGTCCTGCACACGGCGGATCTCGGAGAAGCGACGGAGGTAGCGGCCCGGGCTCCGGCCGTGTTCGTTCTCCAGTCGGTTGAGGAAGTGGGCCCGGTGCACCGCGGGGTCCTGCACCACCAGCAGCACCTCGATGATCACCGCTTCCGACGACACCCGTCGCACCCTGGGGTCCCCGGACAGACCGGGTACCAGGTGCACGCCCTCCACGATCAGGTCGAACCGCTCGGTGACCGCTCGTTCGATCAGCCCGATCACCCCGGAGGCCACCCGGGAGGCCTGATCCACGAATCCGAGGACCGGTGAGCTGGGATCCTCGAACGAGGATCGATGTATCTCCGGCGCTTCGTCGGGCGGCAGGAACGTCCGCATCACCTGGCGAACGGCATCGGTGGGGATCACCCGGGGAAGGTCGAGGCGGGCCGCGAGTTTCGTGGCGACGGTGGATTTCCCCACTCCGGTGGCTCCGCCGATGAGAACCACGATCGGGCGGGACGACCGTTTCGCCCACCTCCAGGCGAGGTACATCTCGGCCACCTGGGGACCTTCGTCTCTGGCCAGCACCCTGGCCGCGGTGGACGCCAGTTCGTCGGCGGATATGCGCTCGACCCGACGGCTACGGAGTTCGTCTTCGATGCGGGCGGCGAGTTCGTATGCCCTACCCGGCCCCAAGCCGGTGGCCATGATCGACGCCGCCATCAACCCCTTTGAATAGGGAAGGCCCGTCCCTCTTCTGTCCTCGACCCAGATCGGGTCGGGAGCTACTGGGCTCGACGTAACAGCTCTCCGGCGAGACGGCATGGGCCGCCCTCCTTTCAACGGGCCGGGAGACCCGGCGGGCGGAGAGCCAGCATCTCTGGCTCCTTCCTCCACGGGTCCGGACCTCCGCCGGACCCCGCCTACGGGGTTAGCTGACGGGCTCGGGCCGGAAGGTGGCCCTACCCGGAGACCGGGATTCGCCCCTGTTGGATTGGGTCCCCCGCCCCGGCCAGCGGCCGGGCTCGGCGTGTGGTGAATGCTACTCGGAGAGCGATGGGGACGTCGGAGAATCCCGCCCCTCCAGGATCGTGTACAGCGCATCGATGTGGGCCAGATGGGTTAGAGCCTGGGGGTAGTTTCCCAACATGGCCCCGCTGGCAGGGTCGAACTCCTCGCTGAACAGCCCCAGATCCCCTCCGGTTCCCACACACTCGTCGAAGACGGCCACCGCCTCGTCTCGCCGACCTTGGAGAGCCAAGACCTGGGCCAGCCAGAAGCCGGCAGCCAGGAAACACCCTTCCTCACCGGGAATGCCGTCATCAGTTCGATACCTGCGGATCAACCTCGACCCCTGCACTCCCAACTCGTCGACGATCCGGTCGACCGTCCGCTTCATCAGAGGGTCGTCGGCGTCGACGTATCCGACGATGGGAAGCAACAGGAGGGCCGCGTCCACTTCCCGGGAGCCGAAGGAGCGGACGTACGAACCGTCGACCACACCCCGGGTTTCGATCGCCTCGCGGATGCTGTCCCGGGTGGCGGACCACCGGTCGACGTCACCCCGGAGCTCGGTCTCGGAGGCCAGCCGCACCGCCCGGTCGAGGGCCACCCAGCACATCGCCTTCGACTGGACGAAGTGTCGGGGCTCCCCCCGCACCTCCCAGATGCCCCGGTCGGGCTCCTGCCACACCCGGCACACCAAGTCGGCGATGTCGGACACGAAACGGAGGTACTCGGGGTCGGCGGGCCGCCCGAGCAGGTGCCAATCCCACTCCAGCTCGATCAGGTACCCGTAGGTGTCGAGCTGCACCTGCCGGTGGGCGGCGTTGCCCACCCTGACCGGCCGGGATCTGCGGTATCCCTCCAACTCCAACTCGAATTCGGGGAGTCGAATGGCACCGTCGATCCCGTACAGGACCTGGATCTCTTCTGCCAGACCCGCGGCGGTTCGCTCCACGAACCGTCTGAAACCCTCCGCCTCGGCCAGGGCTCCCAGCCGGCTCAGGGCCCTCACCGCGAAGACGGAGTCCCTGATCCAGGTGTAGCGGTAGTCCCAGTTGCGTGTGCCGCCGATCCACTCCGGCAGCGAGGTGGTGGGAGCCGCCACCATGGCGCCGGTGGGCGGGTTGATCATGGCCTTGAGCACGCGAGCGGAGTGTCGAGCCGTTTCGAGGTGGGGATCCCCGAGGAGCCCTCCGCTCCAGGTCGACCACCAGACACGGGTTTCGTCCAGCCGCCGGGAGATCTCGTCTCCCGAACACGGGGCGGGTAGGTCGTCGTCGAGGACGTGGGGTGGATGCCACTGCATCGACAGGCGCCGGGTTTCACCCTCCGAGATCCGCAGGTCGGCTCCCATCTGCCCGTCGGCTATCTGGAGTTCCACGTCGCCGGAGAACAACAGTCCGGTGCTACCCCCCACGGCGGTGATGGCTTCTCCCGCCCGGCGTAGCCTGGGCCGGACCGCCCCGTACTCGAAGCGGGGATCGATCCGGACCTCCACCTCCACCTCGCCTTCGATGCCCTCCAGCACCCGCAGGATCTGCCGGTAGGGGTGGAGTCTCCCTCCCCGGCGCATCGCCACTCCGTCGATCAGACGTGCCGTGCCGGTGGGGGTGACGAAGGTCGACTCGAGGATGAGGGTGTCGGGGAGGTAACGGCGCCGGCTGCTCCAATCCCGGCCCGGAGGAGAGATGGTGAAGTGTCCGCCACGGTCCCAGTCGAGCAGGCGGGCGAAGCAGGCCGGCGAGTCGATCCGGGGCATGCAGCACCAGTCGATGCACCCGTACCGGGAGACCAAGGCGCCGGTGTGACCGTCCCCGATGAACGCGTAGGCGTCGAGAGACGGGTAGCGGTCGGTCATTCCACCTCGCCCAGCCACCCACGCCTGACGGCGGCTTTGACGGCCTCCAACACGGGAACCACGCTGAACCCGGCGGCCCCGAGAGCGGCCCACTCGCCGAGGGTGAACGATCTGGTGTCGAACAGCGGCTGGAGGAAGGGCAGATAGACGATCGCGGCCAGTAGCAGCAGCTCCCAGCCCACCGCCAGGTTCAGCCAGCGGTTGGCGAAGGGTCTCTGCCACACCGGCAGGTGGTCGGATCGGAAGGTGTACGCCTTGAAGAACTGGATCAACACCAGGGATCCGAAGGTGTGGGCCACCGCGAGCTGTTGGTCGCCGGTGGATCTCCATGTCACGAGGAACACCGCCAGGTTCACCACCGCCGACCAGACGCCACCCGCGGTCATCAGCGTCACCACCGGAGCGGTGAAGATCCCCCTCCCCGGGTCCCTGGGAGGACGTTTCATCAGGTCGGCCTCCGGAGGGTCCACCGACAGGGCCAGTGCGGGCAGGCCGTCGGTAGCGAGGTTGACGTAGAGGATCTGCACCGCGGTGAGTGGCAGAGGCAGCCCGGCGAGGGTCGCCACCGCGATGAGGAGTATCTCGCCCAGGTTGGAGGACAGCAGATACATCAGGTATTTCTTGATGTTGGAGTAGATCCCCCGCCCTTCCTCCACGGCCGCGACGATCGACGCGAAGTTGTCGTCGAGGAGGACGATCTCCGCGGCTTCCTTGGAGACGTCGGTGCCGGTGATGCCCATCGCCACACCGATGTCGGCTCGCTTGAGGGCCGGGGCATCGTTGACTCCGTCCCCGGTCATGGCCACCACCTGCCGATGCGACTGCCAGGCCTCGACGATCCGCAGCTTGTCGGCGGGGCTGACCCGGGCGTACACCGTCACCTGCGGGACCACCTCCCGCAACCGGTCGTCGGTCAGCTCGTTCATCTCCCGGCCGCTCAGCACCCGGTCGCCCTGCCGGTGGATGCCGACCTCCCGGGCCACCGCCACCGCGGTAGCGGGATGGTCGCCGGTGACCATCACCACCCGGATCCCCGCCTCCTGGGCCTCGCGGACCGCGTCGGGCACCTCGGGTCGCGGCGGGTCGAGAAGCCCGACCAGTCCCAGGAAGGTCATACCCTGCTCGTCCCCGTCCCATCCTTCCTTGACGGCCACTCCGAGGACCCTCAGTCCCTGGTCGGCCATCTCGGCTGCCCGCTCGACGAAACCGTCGGTTTCCCCGCACATGGAGAGGATCACCTCGGGGGCTCCCTTGGCGAAAGCCACCACCCGTCCATCGGGTGAGCGATGAACCGTCACCATCCGCTTGGTCTCGGAGGAGAAGGGGCGCTCGTCGATTCGTGGCATCCGCTGCTCGACCTCCGCCTTGACGATCCCCAGGTCGGCGCCGGCTCGGACCAGGGCCACCTCGGTGGGGTCTCCCATGCCCGATGTCGGATCGGCGTCGGAGGCGAGTACCGCCGCGGTCAGGAGCTTCTTCACCGGGTCGGGGGGCGGGCCGTCCCGCCCCGGCTGGTAGGCGCCGTCGATCGTGACGAGGGTACGGACCGTCATCTGGTTGAGGGTCAGGGTTCCGGTCTTGTCGGTGCAGACCACCGAGGTGCTGCCCAACGTCTCCACCGCCGGGAGCCGCCGCACCAGCACGTTGCGGGCCACCATCTTCCTGACGCCGAGAGCCAGCGAGATCGTCACCACCGCGGGCAGCGCCTCTGGAACCACCGCCACCGCCAAGGCGATGCCGAACAGGAACATGTCCAGCAGGCCGAGGCCGCGGAGCACGCCGACCACGGCTATCACCGCCACCACCACCGCCGCCGCCGCGGCCAACCACCGTCCGAGCCGGTCGAGGTTCTCCTGGAGCGGAGTACGACCCACCTCGATGGTGTCCAACATCCCGGCGATACGCCCGAACTCGGTGCTCATCCCGGTGGCGGTGACCACACCTCGGCCCCGACCGTGGACCACCACCGTGCCGGCGAACGCCATTCCATGCCGGTCTCCAGGCCCCGCGTCCTGGTCGGAGAGGATGTCGGCGTCCTTGGACACCGGGACCGACTCGCCGGTCAGTGCACTCTCGTCGATCCTCAGGTTGACGGCGGTGATCAACCTCAGGTCGGCAGGAACCCGGTCACCGGCTTCCAACACCACGACGTCGCCCGGAACCAGGAGCCGGGACTCGATCGTCGTCAGGGTGGCGCCGCGGATCACCTTGGCGGTGGGCGAAGCCATCTCGCGTAACGCCTGGAGCGCCCTCTCCGCACGGTACTCCTGAACGAAACCGAGCAACGCCGCGAACAGGACGATCACCGCGATGATCACCGCCTCGAGTCCGTGACCGACCAGCGCGGACAGCCCCGCGCCCACGAGCAGCATCACGATCAGGAGGTTGCGGAACTGGGCCGCCAGCACCGCCCACGGAGAAGGCGGTTCGGAGTGGGTGAGTTCGTTGGGACCGAAGACTTCCAGCCGGCGGGCTGCTTCTTCCGGTGTGAGCCCTTCCGGGCTGCTGTGGAGGGCTTCGATCACCTCCCCGGGGGGGAGGGTGTGGGCGGAGGCGGCTATCCGGGGGTAGGAACCGGCGTCCACCCGATCACCTAACCCTTCCGCATCCGCTCGAAGGTCTCCTCGAACGAGGGAGCTGCCCTGCGCTTGTCGCCTTCGGACCGCCGCTCCTGCTTCGACCCGGTCGGCCGCTCCTGCTTCGGCCCGGTCGCCTGCTCGGCAGGTTCGAGAGTCGGGGCTTCGCCTTCGGAACCATCCCCGAGCGGCTCGGCCAGGTCGAGGCTCAACTTGCCGTTGCGGTCGATCTCGGCGAGACGCACCTTGACTCGGTCACCCAGCTTCAGGTGGTCCTCTACCCGCTCGACCCGCCGGGATGCGTCCAACTTGGAGATGTGGAGTAGCCCGTCTCGCCCCGGAAGGATGTTGATGAAGGCGCCGAACTTGGTGATGTTCACCACCTCGCCTTCGTACACCTTGCCGATCTCGGGTTCGGGCGGATAGGCGATCGCCAACACCCTCTCCTTGGCAGCCTTCAAAACCTCCGCGTCGTTGGATGCGATGCGGACGATCCCCACGTTTCCGTCTTCGTCGATCTCGATGGTGGCGCCCGTCTCCTCCTCGAGTTCCCGCACCACCTTGCCCTTGGGGCCGATCACCTCACCGATCTTGTCCTTGGGGATCTCCACCGCTTCGATCCTGGGAGCCCACCGGCTCAGCTCCGGGCGGGGAGCCGGTATCGCCTCCCTCATCTTCTCGAGGATGTGGAGGCGAGCCGTCCGGGCCTGCTCGAGGGCCTCGCGCAGCACCTCGGACGGGAGACCCTGGATCTTGGTGTCGAGCTGCAGGGCGGTGATCATGTCGGCAGTGCCGGCCACCTTGAAGTCCATGTCACCCAGGGCGTCTTCCGCACCCAAGATGTCCGTCAGGGTGACGTAGCGCCCTTCCTCGTAGATGAGCCCCATGGCGATTCCACCGACCGGTTCGATGATGGGCACGCCGGCGTCCATCAGAGCCAGCGAGGACGCGCACACCGACGCCATCGAGGTCGAGCCGTTGGAGGACAACACCTCGGACACGAGACGCAACGCATAGGGGAACTCGTCCTCGGTGGGGACCACGGGGAGCACCGCCTTCTCCGCCAGGGCTCCGTGACCGATCTCCCGGCGGCGCGGCCCACGCATGAAACCCGCCTCACCGGTCGAGAAGGGCGGGAAGTTGTAGTGGTGCATGTACCGCTTCGACTCGTCGATCCCCAGGTTGTCCAGGAGCTGCTCCATCTTCAGCATCCCCAGGGTGGCGATGGTCAGCACCTGGGTCTCTCCCCGCTGGAACAGTCCCGACCCGTGGGTGCGGCCCACCACGCCCACCTCGGCGACTATGGGTCGGATGTCGGTCGGTCCCCGACCGTCCAGACGGACGCCCTCGGTCACCACCCGGCGGCGCATGAGCTTCTTCGACACGTACTTGAAGGCCCGGGCGGCCATGGCCACCTGGACAGGGTCGGCGTCGTCGCCCGACAACCCGATCGCTTCCAAGGTGGCCGCCAGGGCCTTCTCCTCGGCGGCGGACCGTTCCCGCTTGTCGGCGATCCGGATCACCTCCTCGAGGTGGGCCGGAGCGACCTCCTCGACCTTGTGGAGGATCTCCTCGGTGTAGTCGATCGCCACCGGCCATTCGACCTCCCTGGGTGTCACGCGGGCTGCGAGATCCAGCTGGAGCTGGATTAGCTGGTCGATGTACGGCTTGGCGGCTTCCAGCCCCTCGGCGACCGCCGCCTCGTCGCTGGGCGGGTCCCCCGCCTTGACCAGACGGACTCCTTCTTCGGTGGCCCCGGCTTCGACCATCATCACGTCGATGCCGCCGTCGGAGTTGCGGCGTCCCGCGACCACGAGTTCGAACACCGATTCGTCGAGCTCGGCGTGGGTCGGGAAGGGGATCCACTCCCCTTTGCGGAGGGCCATCCGCACCCCCCCGATCGGCCCGAGGAAGGGGATCGGGCTGACCATGAGGGCTGCCGAGGCTCCGTTGAGAGCCACCACGTCGAACGGGTTCTCGTTGTCGACCGCCAGGGAGGTGACCACCACCTGGGTCTCGCAGCGGAAACCATCGGCGAAGGAAGGGCGGAGGGGTCGGTCGATCAGCCGGGCCGCCAGGATCGCCTGTTCGGTGGGACGGCCCTCCCTCCGGAAGAACGACCCGGGGATCTTCCCGGCGGCGTACATCCGTTCTTCGAAGTCGACGGTGAGCGGAAAGAAGTCGATTCCCTCCCGCAGGGCCTTGTTGGCGCAGGCCGTCACCAACATCTCGATCCCTCCCAGACGGGCCACCACCGCCCCGTCGGCTTGGAGGGCCAGCTTGCCGGTGGAGAACTGGAAGGTCTTGCCGCCGATCTCGGCGGATACGGTGATTTCAGGCACGATGTTCGCTCCTTCTGATCGTGGAGCCCGGCCCGTTACCAGTGGTCGGCCCTCGATCGGATCGAGGGCCGGCAACTAGCAACCGGCCACGGGCTCCCCTCTGCGACGACCATACGATCGTCGGGTTCGTTCCCAATGGTATAGGTGCTCTCAGCGACGCAGGTCGAGCGCGGCGATGAGACGCCGGTAACGCTCCACGTCCTGACGTTTCAGATAGTCGAGGAGTCGCCGCCGCTTCCCCACCATCATCAGCAGGCCTCTGCGGCTGTGGTGGTCGTGCTTGTGTTGGCGGAGATGCTCCGTCAGGTGGTTGATCCGCTCGGTGAGGATCGCCACCTGAACTTCGGGCGAGCCCGTGTCGGACTCGTGATGCCCGAACTCCGAGATGATTTCCTGGGTCGTCTTCATACGCGTATGAGGTTCCTCGCATCGGGGAAGGGAGACAGGACGAGTGTAACAGGTCCGCCGCTAGTGGATCTCCGCCTCGATCTCGACCTCCACCCTCCACGCCGGGTCCAGGAGCTCTTTGACCACCACCATGGTGGCCACCGGCCTCACCGACCCGAAGACCTCGCCGTGGGCTCGGCCCACCTCGTCGGCGTCGGAGCCGTCCACCAGATACATGCGGGTCCGGACGACGTCGCCCACCGACGCCCCCAGCTCCGACAACGCGGCGAGTGCAATCTCCAGACAGAGGTGGGTCTGACCGTAGGCGTCGTCGGGGAGGGGCCGTCCGGGCGGGGGGATCGGCGCGGTGCCGGCCACCAACACCCTCTGCCCGATACGGATCGCCCTGGAGAAACCGTAACGGGGCTCGTACGGCGACCCCGATCCGATCCTGGTTCTCATCCTGCTCTCCTCCCTCCGAGGACCCGGACCGTGCGTCGACGATCTGCCTCGAGTTGGTCGATCAGCTCCTCCACCGATGCGAACGCCTTCTCGTCTCGGAGCCTCGCGACGAACCGTAGACGGAGCACCTTGCCGTACAGGTCACCATCGAAGTCGAGGAGATGGGCTTCCACCGTCCGGGCCGACACCCCGAAGGTGGGACGGACCCCGATGTTGGCCATGGCCGGATGGGTCTGGTCGTCCACCACCGCCCACACCGCGTACACCCCGTCCGCCGGGATCGCCATCCTCGCCGGCACGTGCAGGTTGGCGGTAGGGAAACCCAGTGTCCTTCCCCGGGCGTCGCCTCGGATCACCCGACCCCTCAGCTCGAAGGGCCTGCCGAGAAGACGAGCTGCGGCTTCCACGTCCCCCGCCGCGACGTAGGCCCTGATCCTGGTGGCCGAGACGATCTCCCCGTGCGCGACCGTCACCATGTCGACCGTTTCGACCCTGAAGCCCAGCTCCTCACCGAGTCGGCCGAGGAGCGCCGTGTCACCGGTACGGTCCCGCCCGAACCGGAAGTCCCGGCCCACTACCACGTGGCGGGCCAGGATTCGTTCCGACAGCACCTCACGGGCGAACGCGGGAGCCGGCAGGTCACGGATGTGGGGGAAAGCCATCACCCCCACCATCCGTATCCCGCATCCTTCCAGCAGCTCGATCCTCTGCTCGACGTCGGTGAGGAGCTTCGGCGCCCTCTCCGGGGCGAGGAATTCCAGCGGATGGGGGTCGAAGGTCAACGCGGCCGGAACCAGATCCTCCCGGGCGGCCAGATCCACCAAGGTGGCCATCACCCGCTGATGGCCGAGATGAACACCGTCGAACACACCGATGGTCACCGCGGTCGGCTGGTCGAAGACCCACGACAGCGGATCTCCGGTCAGGACCTTCATCCCAGCACCACCTCGGGAACCGAGCCACGCCCTTTTACCCGGTAGACGGCCACGAGGCGCCCATCCGAATCGAGCAGCCTGAAGCGTCGCCCTTCCTCGAGACCCTCGGCGGGCCCGGTGGCGAATCGCATCCCGTGGGCGGCGGCTCGAACCGTCTCCTCCGGGGCGACCACGCTCGGCAGGTCGCGGAGCGCCTCGGCGGGGGTCAGGATCGCTTCTTTCAGGCGGTCGGGCTCCAGGGGGACCGCCTCCTCGACCCTCAGGGAGCCGATCCTGGTTCGCCTCAACGCCACCAGGTGTGCTCGACCTCCCAGGGAGCGGGCCAGGTCGTCGGCCAGTACCCGGACGTAGGTGCCTTTCCCGCAGACCACCCGGAACTCGACCTCCGGGTAGGGCGACGGTGTCACCTCGAGGATCTCGAGCTCCCGGATCGTCACCTCCCGGGCGGCCCGTTCCACCTCGACGCCTTCCCGGGCGAGTTCGTAGAGCCGTCGACCTTCCATCTTCAGCGCCGACGTCATGGGTGGCACCTGAAGTATGCGACCCACGAACCGTCGGGCGGCCTCCTCCACCTCCGCCGGTTCCACTTCCATCGGCTCCCGGTGGACGACCGCGCCGTCTGCGTCCAGAGTGTCGGTGGCCACCCCGAAGCGAGCCACCGCCAGATACTCCTTCTCGAGTTCCTGGACGTAGCGGACGAGCCGGGTGGCTCTACCCACCGCGCACACCAGCAGACCGGTCGCCATCGGGTCGAGCGTTCCCGCGTGTCCCACCCGTCGGACACCCAGGGCCTTGCGTATCCGGGCCACCACTCCGTGAGAGGTGATGCCCGCCGGCTTGTCGACCAGCAGGAACCCCTCAGCCATGCAGCCGCCCGATCTGGGCCACGACCTGTTCGGGTGAACCCGAAACGGTGGCGCCCGCCGCGTTGTGGTGGCCTCCGCCTCCCAGGGCGGCCGCGATCGACCCGACGTCGACCCCTCCCCGGGAACGCAGCGACACCTTGACCACCCCTGGTTCGGGAACCTTCAGCAACACGGCCACCTCCGCCTCCTTGGCGACTCGCACCAAGTCGATCAGGGGGTCGGTGTCTTCCCATCCGATCCCGTGAGCCTCGAGATCGTCGGCGGTGACCACCGACCACACCATCCTCCCTTCGAGGCGAGCCCTGTCCAGGACCCGGGCCGCCACCTTTAGGAAACCGAATGGGGCTTCCTCGTAGAGATGACGACCGATCACGTGTGGTCGTGCCCCCGCCTCCACCAGGCGGGCGGCGAGACGTAACGTGGCGGCCCCCGTGTTCGAATACTGGAAGCGCCCGGTGTCGGTGACCAGCGCGGTGTAGAAGGAAACGGCTGCCTCCTCGGTCAGTTGCCATCCGAGCCGGTCGATCAACGCCACTGCGACCTCGGCGGTGGCCGCGGCTTCGGGGTCGACCAGGAGCACACCATCGAAGCCGGTGTTGGAGCGGTGGTGGTCGACCACGATCAGCTTCCCGGCGTGGTCCGCCACCCGAGCCAGGTCGCCGAGACGGTCGGGAGACGCGACGTCGAACACCACCATCACGTCGGGATCCTCCGGCACCTCTTCGGGCGGAGAGAGGAGGTCGAGGGGCAGGAACCGGTAGTTGTCGGCCACCCGGAACGGCCGACCGAAGCTGGCCCAGACTCGTCGGCCGGCGGCCGTGGCGGAAGCCGCGAACCCCAACATGGAACCGAGGGCGTCCCCGTCGGGCGACACGTGGCACGCCAACACCAGCTTGTCGGCCCGCTCGATGGCTTCGACCGCCGCGTCGAAAGGAAGGTCAGGTTTCATCGCCTCGGGAGATCCTTCGCAGGATCGCTTCGATCCGTTCCCCGGTGGCCACGCCTCGATCCAGCTCGAAGGTGAGAGCAGGAACGTACTTCATCCTCACCTGGGCGCCGATGGCCCGCCGGAGACGGGGCGCGGCCGATTCGAGCGCCTGGCGGGTTCGTTCGGCGTCTTCCAGATCCAGGGTCGAGAAGTACACGACTGCCGTCCTCAGGTTGGGTGCGGTCTCCACGCCGGTGATGGAACACAACCCGAGCCGGGGATCTTTGAGGCGTTCCACCTCCTCAGCGATCACCTGGCGCAGGATCGAATCCACCCTTCGCATACGGGAATAGCCAGGCCTGCCCATCGCTCTCCTCCTCGATGTAGGTCACCCGGAAGCCGACCACCTCGACCTCCAGGCAGCCCGCCAGGTAACGACCCACCGAATCGATCAGCCGTTCGAGCTGGCGTGCATCGGGCGCTACCAGCGCCACTCCGACCGCCGACCGTTGCCAGGCATCGTGATGGTCTACTTCGGCCACGCTCACCGAAGCCACCTTCTTGAGCCCCTCCATGAGGGGTCTGACCACCGCCCGCTTCCCCTTGAGAGAGCCCGCGGTCGGTATGTGTAGGTCGATACGGATCGCGGCCGCCTGCATGGCCTCGTCCTCCCGGCGGTGGGAGCCACGATAGTTAGGTGCGTGCCACCTCCCGCACCTCGTACACCTCGATGACGTCTCCCTCCTTGACGTCGTTGAAGTCCTCCAGGCCGACACCACATTCGAAGCCCGACGCCACCTCCCGCACGTCGTCCTTGAAACGCTTGAGCGATCCGATCCGACCGTCGTAGACCACCACGCCTCCCCTGAGGAGACGGGCTCTCGCGCCTCTCTGGACGACTCCCTCGGTGACGTAGCATCCCGCGACCGTCCCCACCCGGGGCACCCGGAAGGTGGCCCGCACCTCGGCGGAACCCAGTACGATCTCCTCCTTCTCGGGTTCGAGACGACCTACCAGGAGCTGCTCGAGTTCCTCGAGGAGTTCGTAGATGATCCGGTAGGTGCGGATCTCGATGCCCTTCTCCTCCGCCGCCCTGCGGGCCTTTCCTTCCGGTCGGACGTTGAACCCGACGATCACCGCGCCGGTCACGTCGGCCAGCATGACGTCGTTCTCGGTGATACCGCCTACCGCACCATGAACGATGTTGATCCGGGCGTCCTCCCTCTTGATCTTGGCTATCGACTCTCTGAGAGCCTCCAAGGATCCGTGGGTGTCCGCCTTGACGATCACCGGGAGTTCGGTCTGTTCGCTCCGCAGCTGCTCCAACAGCATCTGGAGGCGCTCACGCGCGGTGGGCATCCGATGCTCCTCGGCCTTGATCGCCTCGGCCCGCTCGGCGGCGATACGGCGGGCCTCCTTGTCGTTCTCGACCACTTCGAGGATGTCCCCGGCGGTTGGCACGTCGGACCATCCCATGATCAACACCGGGGTGCTGGGGCCCGCCTCTCTTAGGCGCCGTCCCTGGTCGTCCATCATGGCCCGCACCCGACCCGACACCGCCCCCGCCACGAAGGAGTCGCCCTGGCGGAGGGTGCCCCGCTTCACGATGACGGTGGCGGTGGGACCCATCCTCGGGTCGAGCTGCGACTCGATGACCACTCCCACCGCGGGGGCGTCGGGGTTGGCCTTGTACTCCTGGAGTTGGGCGATCAGGTCGATGATCTCGAGGAGCTGGTCGACCCCCTGACCGGTCACCGCGGACACCTCGACCGACGGGACGTCGCCTCCCAGCTCCTCGGTGATCACACCGTGTTCGGTGAGCTGGGTGCGGACTTTCATGGGGTCGGCGCCCGGCACGTCGATCTTGTTGATCGCAACCACCAGTTGGACCCCCGCCGCCTTGGCATGGTCGATGGCCTCGACCGTCTGGGGCATCACCCCGTCGTCGGCGGCGACCACCAGCACTACGATGTCGGTCACCTCCGCTCCCCGCGCCCTCATCGCGGTGAACGCCTCGTGGCCCGGGGTGTCGATGAACGTCAGCTTGTTTCCACCCACCTCCACCTGATATGCACCGATCCTCTGGGTGATCCCGCCTTCCTCGGTGTCGACCACCCGGGTCTTGCGGATGTAGTCGAGGAGGGTGGTCTTGCCGTGGTCTACGTGCCCCATCACAGTGACCACGGGAGACCGGGGCTTCAGGTCCTTCTCCTCGTCGGCGAATTCGGGCATCGGAGCCACCGCGGGAGCCGCTTCGGTGACCGGCTCCTCCAGCTCGACTATCGCCCCGAAGACCTCGGCCACCTCGTCGACCAGATCCTCGGGCATCGGGTCGCCCACCCCGGCAGCCCGGCCTCTCTTGACCAGCTCCCCCACCACCCGGCTGGGCGCGACCCCGAGGGCTTCGGCGAACTCCGCCACCGTGGATCCCCGCGGCACGGAGACGAGAACCACGTCCTCGGAGGCGACCTCTTCGGCCTCCTGGGGTGCTTCTCCGACCTCGGTGGTCTCCTCGGCCGCTTCGACGGTTTCGGTAGTCTCCTCGGCCGCCTCGGTCTCGTCGGACCCACCGAATGCGAGACGGATGAGGTCGGCTTCGGCTTCGTCCACGCTCGACGACGCCGTCTTGACTTCCAGACCGAGCTCTCGAGCTTCGGCCAGGACGTCTTTCGACTCGACCCCCAGCTCCCGAGCCAGCTCGTAGATCCTGACCCGAGCCATCACTCTTCCTCGCTGCTCTCGGTTGCTCCGGCCGGGGTCTCGTCGACCGACCCGGCGTCGGAGCCTTCATCTTCGCTCGCCAGGGACGGTTCGACCTCCGGGGAGTCTCGGCGTCGACCTCCGGGGGGGTCTCGGCTCGATCTCCGGCGGCCTGTCCGACCTGATCTCGATCTTGTAGCCGGTGAGTCGGGCTGCGAGACGGGCGTTCTGGCCTTCCTTGCCGATCGCCAGGGACAGCTGATGCTCGGGGACGATCACTTCGGCGGTCTTGGTCTCTTCGTCGATGACGACTTCCTTCACCTTGGCCGGTCCCAGCGCCTCGGCGATGAACTGCGCCGCGTCGGGCCTCCACTGCACGACGTCGACCTTCTCTCCTCTGAGCTCGTTGACGACCTGGCGCACCCGCGAGCCCCGGGCGCCTACACACGCCCCCTTGGGATCCACGTTCGGATCGTGGCTCACCACCGCGATCTTGGTTCGGTGCCCCGGCTCGCGGGCGATCGCGACGATCTCCACGGTTCCGTCGACCAGCTCGGGTACCTCCAGCTCTAGCAGCCTCCGCACCAGGTCGGGGTGGCTGCGTGACACCACGATCTGCGGACCCTTCCCTTCGTTGCGCACCTCGAGGATGATGGCTTTCACCCTGTTGCCCCTCTCGAGACGCTCGTACGGGATGCGCTCCGAGCCCGGCATGATCGCCTCGGCGTCCCCCAGGTCGAGGATGACGTACCGATGGTCGACCTGCTGGACGATCCCGGTCACCAGGTCGCCTTCCCGACCCATGTAGACGTCGTAGACCTGCTCACGTTTCGCGTCCCGGAGCCGCTGAGCGATCACCTGTTTGGCGGTCTGGGCTGCTATCCGACCGAAGTCCTCGGGGGTGTCCTCCCATTCCCTCACCACGTTTCCGTCTTCGTCCAGCTCCTGGGCGTACACGTGGATCTCGCCCGACTCGGGATCGATCGTCACCCGAGCTTCCTCCGCCGCTCCGGGACTCCGCTTGTAGGCGGAGACCAGGGCGTTGGCCAAGGCGTCGAGGATCGTCTCGACCGGTACCCCCCGCTCCCGCTCGAGCTGTTCGAGCGCCTCCATGACCTGATAATCGATCCTCATCTCCGACTCCTCACTTCTTCTTCCCCGGACGGGGCGACTTCTCCCATCGGAACACCGTCCTGGCCGACACCACCGCCCGGTAGGGATGGGTGACCGGGCCACGGTCCGAACGGACCGAGAACACCTCTTCGTCGGCCGCCTCGAGGACACCTCGCAGCGTCTGGGTGCCTGCCGGGGTCTGGACCTTGACCGTCACCTCGCGGCCCACCGATTTCTGCCAGTGGCGGGGTCGCTTGAGTGGCCGCTCCAGACCGGGTGACGTGACTTCGAGACGGTACGGGCCGGCCAGATCCGTCTCGGCGTCCAGGAGGCGAGATATGGCCTCCGACACCTGGGCGAGGGTGTCCACGTCGACGCCTCCCCCGGGCCGATCGACCACCACCCTTATGGTCCGGGCCCGTCCCGAACCTGACATCTCGACGTCGTCGAGTTCGAGCCGCTCGGCTTCCAGCCAGGGCTCCAACAACGCCCAGAGTGTCTCGACGGTCGTCATCGCTTTCCTCTTCCCGTGTCGTCTCGCACACGCGACCAGGCCGACGGCCCTCACGGAAAGAGGTGGGCAGGGCGCCCACCTCACCAGCAGCGTCCGTCGGTTGGTGGCTCCGAGTATATCGGAGCCTCAGTGTGAGGCGTGGAAGGACCGCATGAAGTCCGCGAGGGCCTCGACCGCCTGCCGGGTGACTCCCGAATAGAGGGACGCCCTGAGACCCCCGACGCTGCGGTGACCCTTCAGCCCCACCAGGCCCTCGTTTTGGGCAGCCGCCAGGAACTCTGCCTCGAGCTGTTCGTCGGGGAGCCGGAACACCACGTTGGTGTGGCTCCTGTGGGCCGGCTCTACCGGGTTACGGTAGAAACCGTCCGAGTCGTCTATGACCCGGTAGACCAGCTCGGCCTTCTCCCGGGTCTCCCGCTCGAGAGCGTCGACTCCCCCTCGGGCGACCAGCCTCTCGAGGACCTTCCCCATCACGTAGATCTGGAACATCGCCGGAGTGTTGCCCAACGACGCCGACTCGACGTGCCACCGATACGACAGGTACGAGGGGAGTCCGGAGGCGAGGGGGAGGTCCCGACGGAGGTAGACCACGGCCAGACCGGCCGGACCCAGGTTCTTCTGGATTCCCCCGTAGACGATCCCGAACCGTGACCAGTCGATCCTTCGAGCCAGCAGCTCGGACGACATGTCGGCGACCAGAGGAACCGGCACGTCGGGGAACTCCGGCATCCGGATCCCGTCGATCGTCTCGTTGGTGGTTACGTGGAGGTATCGGGTCCGATCGGCGATGACGACCTCCCCGGGGGAGGGCATACGCCGGTAAGCATCGGACCCGCCGTCCCATGCCGGATAGGCGTCGCCGATCTTCGAGGCGTCGGCGTAGGCCTTCCTTGCCCACGATCCCGACAGCACGTATCCGGCCCTCTGCCCGTCTTCGAGGAGGTTGAGGGGCACCATGGAAAACTGGAGGGTGGCGCCCCCCTGGACGAACAGGACCTCGAAATCGTCTGGACAGGCGGCCATCTCCCGGGCGAGGTCCATCGCCCGACGATGAACCCGGTCGTAGGTGGCGCTCCGGTGGGACATCTCGATCAACGACATCCCGGTTCCCTGGTAGTCGAGGAGCTCCGACCTGACCTCTTCCAACACGTCGACGGGCAGGGCGCAGGGTCCCGCCCCGAAGTTGTACACCCTCATCGGATGGGGGAGACTAACCCCCCAGTGTCCGGCCCTGGTCGACCTGTTGGATCACCCAGCGGACCGCCTCGTCGAGGGTCGACTCCCTGGTCTGCATGCCGCTCCTGGTGGTGACCTCCACCACCCCTCTCTCGAGTCCCTTCGGTCCGACCGTGATCCTGAACGGGATGCCGATCAGTTCGGCGTCGGCGAACTTGACCCCGGGACGTTCGTCCCGGTCGTCGAGGAGCACCTCCACCCCGGCCTCCCCCAGTCTCCTGTACAGCTCCTCCCCCGCCTCTCGGGCGGAGGTTTCGTCGACCCGCAACACGGTCACCACCGCTTCGTAGGGCGCCACGGTGATCGGCCAGACGATCCCCCGGTCGTCGTGGCTGGCTTCCACCACCGCGGCCATGGTCCTCTCCAAGCCGATTCCGTACGAGCCCATCACGATCGGCCGTGTGTTGCCCTGGGGATCCTGGACGTAGGCTCCCATGGCCTCCGAGTAGGAGGTGCCGAGCTTGAAGATGTGGCCTACCTCTATCCCCTTCCACAGTTCGAGCGGGGCGCCGCATTCGGCGCATGGCTCCCCTTCCCGAACCGCTCTCAGGTCGGCCCATCGACCCACCCGAATGTCCCTCTCCACGTCTACGCCCTTCAGGTGGAAACCGTCCCGGTTGGCTCCGGTCACCATCCCTCGCCGCCCACGTAGCGCGTGGTCGGCAATCACCGGGAGGTGTTCGACCCCCACCGCCCCCAGGCTCCCGGCCTGGGCCCCCATCAGGTCCCGGATCTCGTCGGGGTGGGCGGGCCGAAGGCGGACCGCCCCGGTGGCGTCCATCAGCTTCTGTTCCACCAGTTCGTGGTCGCCCCGGAGGAGCACCAACGTGGGGACGTCGTCCACCACGTAGACGAGGGTCTTGATCTGGCGGCGGGGTTCGGCCCACGGCCCGAACGACCCGGCCAGGTCCTGGATCGTCTTCACCCCGGGGGTGGGGAACTCCTCGAGCTCCGCCTGCTCCTCCGGGTCGTCGACCTCGTCGAGGAGGGAGGTGGCTCGCTCCCGGTTGGCCCGGTATCCGCAGGAAGCACAGGTGACGATCCAATCTTCCCCGGCTGGGCTCCGAACGATGAACTCGACCGACTCGGATCCGCCCATGGCTCCCGAGGAGGCGGTGACGTCGACCGCTTCGAGGCCGCAGCGCCGAAAGATGCGGTGGTAGGCGTCCCGATGGCTGCGGAACGCCACGTCGAGGCCTTCCCAGTCGAGGTCGAGCGAGTAGGAGTCTTTCATGGTGAACTCCCGCACCCTCAAGACGCCCGACCTGGGTCGGGGCTCGTCCCTGAACTTGGTCTGGATCTGGTACCAGATCTGGGGGAGCTGCCGGTAGCTGGTCACCTCGGTGGCGAGCAGGGCGAACACTTCCTCGTGGGTCATGCCCAGCGCCTGGTCGGCACCCTTCCGGTCGACCAGCCGGAACATGTCGTCGCCCATCTTCTCCCAGCGCCCCGACTTCTGCCAGATCTCGGCCGGGTGGAGGGCCGGGAGGTGGAACTGCTGGCCGCCGATCCGATCCATCTCCTCCCGGATGATCCGGTCGATCTTCGCCCTGACCCTCTGGCCGAGAGGCAGGATCGAGTAGTGGCCGGCCTGGAGCTGCCGGATGAACCCGCCTCTGACCAGGAGCCGGTGGCTCACCGCCTCGGCGTCCGCCGGATCCTGACGGAGGGTGGGTATGAACGCCTTCGACCAGCGCACGGGGGCCAGACTACCCGTTCAGCCCCGAGCGACTTCTTCGACCCTGGCTTTCCTCGCCTCCGCCCGGTTCGGGTCGGACCGGATCTCCACCAGCTGGAGTCGGGCCTTCTCGGCTTCCTCGGCGGCTCCGCGGTCGGCTGCCGCGAGACGGGCCTCCAACCCTTCTTCCACCAGACGGCGAGCCTCTTCGAGGAGCGCCCCGACCATCTCCTCCTCCGGAACCACCCTGACCACCTGTCCCTTTATGAACAGGTGTCCCCGGCCTCTTCCGGCGGCTATGCCGATGTCGGCTTCGCGGGCTTCTCCCGGCCCGTTGACGACGCATCCCATCACCGCCACCTGGATCGGCAGGTTCTCGGCCTCCAAGGCGGCCTGGGCTTCCTGGGCCACCTTGATGACGTCTACCTCGGCCCGCCCGCACGAGGGACATGCGATCAGGTCGAGACCCTTTCGTTCCCGCAAGCCGAGGAACTCGAGGAGCTGCCGTCCCGCCCTCGCCTCCTCCACCGGGTCGGCGGTTAGAGAGAACCTGATGGTGTCGCCGATGCCTTCCAGCAGCAGGGTGGCGATCCCGGCCACCGATTTGATGAGCCCGGCGGGCGGTGGACCGGCCTCGGTGACGCCCAAATGGAGTGGATAGTCGACCTTCTCGGCGAGGAGCCGGTACGCCTCCACCATCATCGGCACGTTGGAGTGCTTCACCGAGATCTTGATGTCGGTGAAGTCGACCTCCTCCAGGTAGCGGACCTCGGTGAGCGCCGACTCGACCAGGGCTTCGGGGGTCGGCGACCCGTGCTTGGCGAGCAGGTCCTTGTCGAGGGAGCCGGCGTTGACGCCAACCCGGATGGGAACACCCCGCGCCTTGGCTTCCCGGGCGACCAGTTTGATGTGCTCCTCCTTGCGGATGTTTCCCGGATTGAGACGCAGGCCGTGCACCCCGGCTTCGAGCGCGGCGAGGGCCAGCCGGTATTGGAAGTGGATGTCCGCCACGATGGGCACCGGGCTGCGGGGAACCATCTCGGCCAGCCCCTTGGCTGCGTCCACGTCGTTGCAGGTCACCCTGACGATGTCTGCTCCGGCGGCGGCCAGCCCGTAGATCTGGGCGAGGGTGCCGTCCACGTCGGCGGTCTTGGTGGTGGTCATCGACTGCACCGTGATCGGCGCCCCGCCGCCGACCGGCACCGAACCGACCTGGATCCGTCTGCTCGCCCTACGTTCGATCATCACGGGCATGCTAAGTGGGTCATAGCCGGATCGGGTTCACGATGTCCAGCACGATCGCCACGACCCCGATGAGGGAGATGAGCCCAATCACCATCACCGCCACCGGGATCAGCATCCGCACGTCGGCTTGGCGGCCGGTCACCTTCTCGTACAGCGCTACCGCGAAGTGGCCGCCGTCGAGTGGGTAGAGGGGCAATCCGTTGAGGGTGCCCAGGATGACGTTGACCGCTCCCAGTAGGTACAGGAAGTTCGCCAACCCGAGGTCGGAGGCTTGGGCTCCCAGTTGGACCACCCCGACGACGCTCACCGGCCGCACCTCGGTGGGAACCTCGCCCCCCAGCAGGCCCTGGAACAGTCGGGCGATGTTGTCGAGTTGGAGGAGCTCGAAGAAGGAGGCGAACGTGAACCTCACCCCGTCGACCACCTGGAGTCCGGCCAGGCCGGCGGCTTCGCCGATACCCGCCGGTCGGTTCTCGACCCTGGGCGCCACCCCGAGGAAGCCGATCCTTCGTCCGTCCGGGTCGATCCTCTCCCCCAACGTGACCTCGAGCTGGAGGGTGCGTCCAGACCGGTCGATGGTGAGGACCACCGCTTCTCCCGGGTTCCCGGCCAGGGTCGAGGCGACGTCTTCCCATTCGGAGGTCGGCTCCCCGTCGATGGCCACGATCCGGTCTCCGGGTTGGAGGCCGGCCTGCGCCGCAGCGGTCGGCCGCCCCTCGGAGACGGCCACCACGTCGCCGATGGTGGTGGTGGGCTCGGGCACACCCTGGTACAACACCAGCCCGAAGAAGATCAGGTAGGCGATCAGGAAGTTGGCTCCCACGCCGCTCAGGACGACGAGCGTCTTGGCCCAGAACGGTTTGCCCCGGTAGGTGCGGCTCTCGTCCTCGGGGGGGACCTCCTCCAGGGCGCTCATGCCCACCACCTTGACGTAGGCTCCCAACAGGATGGGCTTGATTCCGTATTCGGTCTCTCCCCGCCGGAAAGACCAGATGCGGGGGCCGAACCCGAGGAAGAACTCGGTCACCTTCATCCCGGTGGCCTTGGCCGCGAAGTAGTGCCCGGCTTCGTGAGCGAGGACGAACAGGACCAGCGCGGCGACCGCGCCCAGGGCACCTAACACGGGAGGCTTCCTAGAGGGATCACCGGTGAAAAGCTAATCGCAGTCGCAGGCTAGGCGACGGTCAGCACTGGCCCCCGATCAGGGAGGAGGCGATCTCCCGGGCGGTTCGGTCGATTTCGAGGGCTTCGGCGACGGTCCGGGGCTCGGGTGGATCGAATTCGGCCAGGGTGCGGGCGATCACCTCGGCGATCCCCAGGAAACCCAACCTTCCGGTGGCGAAAGCTTCGACTGCGACCTCGTCGGCCGCGTTGTAGACCGCGGGCGACCCCCCTCCTCGACGACCCGCCTCGTAGGCCAGGGCAAGTGCCGGGAAGGCCTCCAAGTCGGGAGCTTCGAAGGTGAGGGTGGCTCCCACCGGGTCGAACGGAGCGACCGGGGAGTCGACCCTGCCGGGATAGGTGAGGGCGTATTGGATGGGGATCCTCATGTCCGGGGTTCCCAGGTGGGCGATCATTCCGCCGTCGACCAGCCGGACCATCCCGTGGACGATGCTCTGGGGGTGGACCACCACCTCGATCCGGTCGTAAGGAAGGCCGAACAGATAGTGGGCTTCGATCACCTCGAGCCCCTTGTTGGCCAGGGTGGCCGAGTCGATGGTGATCCTCCTGCCCATCTCCCATACCGGATGTCGGAGCGCCTCTTCGACGGTGACGTCTTCGAGCTCCTCGCGTGAGCGGCCACGGAAGGGTCCCCCCGAGGCGGTGAGCACCACACCGGTCATCTCGTCGTCTCCCAAACCCGAGAGGAGCTGATGGAGAGCGGAGTGTTCCGAATCGACCGGGATCAGTTCCCCCGAGGCGCCGGCCAGCCGCATGAGGACCGGTCCGCCGGTCACCAGACTCTCCTTGTTGGCCAGGGCCAGCCGGTTACCGGCTTCCAGCGCCACCGCCGAGGCCTCCAGACCCACCGCCCCGACGATGGCGTTGAGCACCGTCACCCCGGCGGCCGCCGCCAGTTCGAGTACGGCCTCCGGACCGAAACGAACCCGGTGCGGTCCGAGTCGGCTCCTGAGCGCGTCGCGTTCCTCGCTGCTTCCCCCGGCCACCGCGACCTGGGCTTCGGGGAAGGCCTCGGCGGCTTCAGCGATCGCCGGACCGGGGCTGCGGGATGCCAGTCCCACCACCTGAGCGCCGATCCGGGCGGCGACTTCGAGCGCCTGGCGCCCTATCGATCCCGTCGCTCCCAACACGACGAGCGGCCGCACCAGCGGGTTCATCTACTCAGAGGTAGCCGGCCGCCGAGAAGAACAGGTAGGCGGCGGGAACGACGAACAGGAATGCGTCGATCCGGTCGAGCATGCCGCCGTGACCGGGCAGGACCGATCCCATGTCCTTGACTCCCAGAGCCCGTTTCACCACGGACTCCGCCGCGTCCCCGAGCGGAGCCATGATAGAGACGACACCGGTGAGAACCACCGAGCCCCGCAGGTCCAGAGGATCGAACAGGGGGATGGTGGAAGCCACTGCGGCCAGGAGGAAGGTGGTCGCCACCCCACCGACCAGGCCTTCGACCGTCTTGCGGGGTGAGATGCGGGGCGCGAGCGGCCTCCGGCCGAAGGCACGTCCCACGAAGAACGCTCCGACGTCGAAACCGGCGGTAACCAGCACGAGGAGCAGAACCAGCCCGACTCCGTTGGCGGCCGAGCCCAGGGGTATCGCAGGGGCGAGGAGAGCCACCCAGGCGACTCCCAGCACCGTGAGGGAGGCGTTCTCGAGGGGTCGCCTTCGTCTCGCCACCGAGTAGAGCAGAGCCACTGAGACGACGAGCGCGGCGATCCACCCGGGTACCGAGGCGAGGCCGGTTCGGTGCACCGAAACGGTGATGCCCACCACTGCGAGCAGGCCGAACAGGGCGACCGGGGCGAACCCGGCGCCCCGAACGGTGGCGTAGAACTCCCCCACCGAAACCAGCATCGCCAAACCGACGAAGGCAGTGAACCACACACCTCCCAACAGCAGGCTCCCCAGGAACAGCCCGACGAGCACCAGCGCAGTCCCGACCCGGAGGGCCAGGTCGGAGGATCGGGCTTGTTCTTCCCGTTCCACCTCCTCCTCGGAGATGCCCGGACGACCGGTCACGTCCTCGAAGGTGACCAGGCCGCTGTTCACTCCCGGGATCGCGGCGGCCACCGCCTGACGCGGCGTCTCGCTCATGGACGCCTGCGCCACCTCCTCTGCCAGGCGCCGGTATTCGCTGGTGGTGGCGCCGAAGAAGTCGACGTGGTCGAAAGGATCCTCACCGTCGTCCTCGTGGATGGGACGCTCGTCTTCCGAAGTGGGCTCCTCTGGGGGGGCCTCTTCCCACGGCCGGGAGAAACGGCGGCGGTTCTCGTCGCTCACTTCAAACCTCGAGGAGCTCGGCTTCCTTGCGCTCCAGGAGATCGTCTATCCGGGCGATGTGCTCGTCGGTGATCTCCTGGAGGGTCTTCTCCGCCCGGTGGATGTCGTCGTCGGAGACCTCGCCGTGCAACGCCTCGATGTCCTGTTTGGTGTGACGGCGGATGTTGCGAACCGCGACCCGACCCTCCTCCGCCATGTGCCGCACCACCCGGATGAGCTCTTTGCGGCGCTCCTCGGTGAGGGGCGGGAACACCAGACGGATCACCGATCCGTCGTTGGACGGGTTGAGCCCCAGGTCGGACTCCTGGATGGCACGTTCGATCGCCGGAAGCGCCGAGCGGTCGTATGGCTGGACCACCAGCAGCCGTGGCTCCGGAACCGAGAGGCCCGCCAGTTGCTGCAGCGGGGTGGGTTGACCGTAGTAGTCGACCACGACCCGATGGAGGATCTGCGGGTTGGCCCGGCCCGTTCGGACCGTGGCGAACTCGGCGGCCACGTGTTCGACGGCCTGGTCCATCTTGTGCCGGGCCTCTTCGAGCAGATCCTCGATCATCGGTCCTCCCCTGGGCTGCCGACCCCGACCCCGGGCCTCATCTGACCACCGTGCCGATCTTCTCGCCTCTAACGGCCCGGACGATGTTCCCGGGTCGTGTCATGTCGAACACCACGATGGGAATGCCGTGTTCCTTGCACATCGTAACCGCGGTGGAGTCCATCACCCGGAGTCCCCGGGCGAGGAAGTCCATGTAGGTGAGTTCCTCGATTCGCTGGGCACCGTCGTCGCCGGCCGGATCCCGGTCGTAGATCCCATCTACTTTCGAGGCTTTGAGGAGGACCTCCGCCCCGATCTCCACCGCCCGCAGCGCCGCGGTGGTGTCGGTCGTGAAGAACGGGTTGCCGGTCCCCGCCGCGAAGATGACCACCCTCCCCTTCTCCAGGTGTCGGATCGCCCTGAGCCGGATGTACGGTTCGGCTAGCTGCTGCATGGTGATGGCCGACTGGACCCGGGTGGGGACACCCTGTTTCTCCAGCGCATCCCTCAAGGCGAGGGCGTTGATCACGGTGGCCAGCATCCCCATGTAATCGGCGGTGGCGGGGTCCATCCCCTTGGCGGCTTGGGACACACCCCGGAATATGTTGCCTCCGCCGACCACCACGGCTATCTCGTGTCCCTCCCCGTGGGCTTCGGCGATCTCCTCGGCCACCCGGGTGACCGTGGCCGGGTCGAGACCATATCCGACTTCGGGGTCGGCAAAGGCTTCACCCGAAAGCTTGAGGAGGACCCGTCTTCGGGGTTCGCTCTCCACGGCCAGCTCCTAGTCCTGCCCGACGGCGATCCGGCAGAAACGCCGGACCGTCACGTTCTCCCCCATCTTGGCAGCCAGGGCGGCCACCATGTCACCGATCGTGCCGTCGAACTTGTCCCGGTTGACGAATGGCTGTTCGTAGAGGACGTTCTCCTCGTAGAACTTCTCGAGTCTGCCTTCGACGATCTTCGGAATCGCCTGTTCAGGCTTGCCGGCGGCCCGGGCCTCCCGTTCGATCAGCTCCTTCTCCTTCTCCACCGCGGCGGGGTCCACCTCCTCGCGGGTGATCCAGCGGGGGTTCGACCAGGAGATGTGGAGGGCGATGTCGTTGGCGACCTGGTTGAACTCGGGGCTCTTGGCGACGAAGTCCGTCTCGCAGGCCAACTCGACCATCACTCCCAATACCGGATGGTCGGCCTGGATGTGGAGATAGCTGCCCACCGTCCCTTCCGTGGCCAGCCTACCCGCCTTCTTCGCGGCCTTCGCCAAGCCCCGCTCCCGAAGCAGTTCCATCGCCTTGTCGAAGTCGCCGCCGGCGTCGGTGAGAGCCTGCTTGGCGTCCATCATGCCTACTCCCGCCTGCTGGCGCAGCCGCTGGATCTCTCTAGGGGTGATCGTCATTCTGGTTACTCCTCAGGTGCTCGCTGCTTCGGTCGGCTCGGGTTTGGCTGCCATCGCGCGGCCCTCTCGGCAAGCCTCGGCCAGGGCCATCGACACCACCTCGGCGGCCCGGATGGCGTCGTCGTTACCGGGGATGACGATGTCCACCGGATCCGGGTCGCAGTTGGTGTCGACCAGGGCGATCAGAGTGATCCCCAGCCTCTCGCATTCCCGCACCGCGGTGTGCTCGTGGTTCACGTCGATGACGAACACCGCTTCGGGAACCCTGGTCATGTCCCGAACGCCCCCCAGGGTGGCTTGGAGTTTGGCCAACTCCCGCCTGAGACGCAGCCGCTCCTTCTTGGGTAGCGCCTGCATCTCCCCCGACTCCTCCATGCGCTCCAACTCCTTCATGTAGTAGATGCGCTTTTGGATGGTCGAGAAGTTGGTCAACATGCCGCCCAGCCACCGGTAGTTCACATACGGCATTCCGGCGTGTTTGGCGGCGGTTTCGATCGCGGCCTGCGCCTGCTTCTTGGTACCGACGAACAGCAGCGTCCCGCCCCCTGCCACCAGATCCCTGACGTATTCGTACGCCTTGTCGATCTGTTCCAGGGTCTGCCGCAGGTCGATGATGTGGATGCCGTTGCGCTCCGTGTAGATGTACGGGGCCATCTTCGGGTTCCACCTGCGGGTCTGGTGTCCGAAGTGGACGCCCGCCTCCAGGAGCTGCTTCATCGTGACAGCGCTCATCGGGTTCTCCTCTGGTTGGTCCTCCACCCGCGCCCTTCCGGACTCGATGCCCGGAGGGTTCCCCACAGGCCGGCGTCCGGCCCACCAGACGGGATGACGGGTGTGCGTGTTCGGCGCGGCAGTCTAGGCGATCACCGGAAGGAGGGCTCACTCAGCCTGTTGCGCAGGCTCAGCACACTCTTGGCGTGGAGCTGACACACCCGGGATTCGGTGACGCCCAGCACCTCGCCGATCTCGGCCAGGGTCAGACCCTCGAAGTAGTAGAGGGTGAGGACCAGCCTCTCCCGGTCGGGCAGCTTGTTGAGCGCCTCGGCCAGGACCCGGCGGGTCTCCTCCTTCTGGTAGTTCTCCTCGGGGCTGGGTTCGGTCCGGTCGGCGATCATGTCTCCCCGGGTGGTGGAGGACTCGGGGTCCAACAGGTCGTCCAGCCCCACCAGCCCCACCATGGAGAGCTTGCCGAGGACATCTTGCAGCTCCTCCACCGGCATCCCCATGTGCCGGGCGAGTTCCTCGTCGGTGGGGGTGCGTTGGAGGCGATGTTCCAGCTCGGCCATGGAACGTTCGATCTCCCGGGCCTTGGCCCGAACCGATCGAGGAACCCAGTCCAGGGCCCGCAACTCGTCGAGGATGGCCCCCTTGATCCGATTGATGGCGTACGTCTCGAACTTGAACCCGCGTTCGGGTTCAAACTTGTCTATGGCGTCGATCAGCCCGAAGATGCCGTAGGAGACGAGGTCCCCGGGATCGACACTGCGAGGCAGTCCGGCTCCTACCCGTCCGGCGACGAACTTGACCAGCGGCGAGTAGTGGATGATCAGCTTCTCGCGGGCCGTTTCGTCCCCGGTTGCTTTGAACCGAGCCCACAGGGCCCCGATCTCGTCTGTCCGCTCAGGCCCGCGGGTGGGTTCGCTCATAGGTCTCTCGGAGGTGCTGGCGGGTCACGGCAGTGTAGGTCTGGGTGGTCGACAGGGCAACGTGTCCGAGCAGCTCCTGCACCGACCTCAGGTCGGCGCCGCCTTCCAGGAGGTGGGTGGCGAAGGAGTGGCGGAGGGCGTGGGGAAAGGTTCCGAGTCGCCGTCGGACGATCCTCCTCACGCTCCTCGGCCCCAGAGAACCGCCCCTGGATCCGAGGAACAGACTGTCGGGGGATCCACCATGGGCCAGTGCGGGTCTGCCGTCCTCCAACCATCGCTGCACCGCCCGCCGGGCCAGCGCCCCCACGGGAACCACCCGCACCCGTCCGCCTTTGCCCTCCACCCGGAGTAGAGAGCCCTGCTGGAGGTCGCTGAGTCTCAGTCGACACAGCTCACCGACCCGGATTCCGGTGGCGTAGAGCAGTTCCAGCACGGCCCTGTCCCTCAGATCGATGGGCGTGTCGTCCGGCATCCCGTCGAGGGTCTCGGTCACGACCCGTCGGGGAAGGGCGGAAGGGAGACGGGTCCTGCGCCTGGGGGTGCCCAGGCTCCTCGCCGGGTTGGAACGGATCACTCCTCTCCGGACCGCATGGTCGAGGAAAGACCGCACCGCCGAGGCCTTCCGGCGGATCGACGACCGCGCGTACCGCCGGGTGTCCAGATGAGCGAGGTACGACCGGACGTGGTCCCGGTCGATCTGGTCGAGGGAACGCGCTCCCCTACGGTCGCAGAAGGCGGTGAACTGGCTCAGGTCGCGCCGATAGGCCGCCACGGTGTTGGGGGACAGCCGCCGCCGGGCGAGCTCGTCCAGGAAGGCCTGGAGGTCGGATCGAGCCCATCCGGGAGGTGCAGGTATGGGAGCCACCACCTGGATGCTAAGTGCTCCAACCTTCGGCTCGCGGAATCACGACCCGGCCGTCCTCGATTGCGACCAACCCCCGGGCTTGCCACTCGGCCAGACGGCCGAACGCCTCTTCGGCCCCCCATCGGCGGATCAGGTCTTCGACGGTGACCTCCTCCGGCGGGGAGTCGGTGTCGGGTCGAGGCGGGGGACCCATCCAGAAGGTCAGCTCGTCTACCAGGTGGGCCAGGTCGGTGATGGGATGGGCTCCGTCCCGGATGAGCTGGTTGCATCCCCGGGAAGTGTCCCGGTCTACGTCTCCTGGAACCGCCATGACCTCCTTTCCCTGGTCGAGGGCCATCCGGGCGGTGATCAGAGCCCCGGACCGCTCCGCGGCTTCTATCACCAGCACCACCCGACTCAGCCCGGCGATTATTCGATTGCGAGCGGGGAATCGCCACGCCTCGGGTGGTGTACCTGGGGGGTATTCCGACACCACCGCTCCTCCCGCAGCCAGGATCCGCTCCCCCAGCTGCCGGTTGGCAGCCGGGTACCACCGGTCGATCCCGCACCCCAGGACCGCCACCGCGGTCCCCGCGGCTTCAAGACAGCCCCGGTGGGCCTCGGCGTCGACACCCTTCGCCAAGCCGGACACGACGGGCCACCCGGCCCCGCCGACGAGAGCGCCGATACGTCGGGCGATCGACAGGCCGTATCGGGTCGCTTTTCGGGCGCCCACCACGGCCACACCCGGTCGGTCGGGGAGTCTTCCCTTGACGAACAGCCATCGGGGCGCGTCGGGGAGGCAGGCCAGGTGGTCGGGTAGGTCGACGACGAACTCGGCGCCGGCCTCCCGAATGCGTCTCATCGCCTCCGCCGGGCTCGGGGGAGCTCCCCCACCCGAGAAGGCCATGGTGATGAGCGGGGCGCTCATCCCGCCTTCCTCAGCGCCATGGCCTCGGCGACCGCCGGGGCGTCCACGGGGCCTCCCCCGGAGAGGTCGGCGATGGTGCGGGCCAGTCGGCGTGTCCGGTCGTACCCTCGCCCGGTCAGCGATCCCGTCGCAACCGCCCGGGCGAGGAGCCTCCTGGCCTCCGGGGTGTAGTCCAGTTGATCCAGTTCCCATCCGTCGAGTTCGCAGTTGAGCTTTCCACGGCCGAGCTGGATGCTCCGGGCGGCTTCGACCCGACGACGAACCGGTCCGGTGGGTTCCTCCCGGGGCCCGTCCAGCCGTTCGGGCCTCCCCACCCACACCGAGATGTCGAAACGGTCGAGGAGCGGACCCGACAGCCGCCTCCGGTGACGACCCAGCGCAGCTTCTGAGCATCGGCAGGCCACCAGGCGATCACCCAGATAGCCGCAGGGACACGGGTTGGTGGCCGCCACCAGGATCGTCCCCGCCGGGTAGGCGACGCTCACTCCCCGCCTGGCGATGGTCACCCTACGGTCCTCGAGGGGTTGGCGTAGGGCGTCGAGCACGTTGGTGGGGAACTCCCCCAATTCGTCGAGGAAGAGCACACCCCTGTGGGCCAGGGACAGCTCGCCGGGCACCGCCACTCCGCTACCTCCTCCCAGCAGCGCCGCCACCGACGCAGAGTGATGCGGGCTGCGGAACGGGGGGCGTCTCCGAGGTGGGGGGAGTCCGGCGGCTGCGTAGACGCAGGCCACCTCGACCAGCTCTTCCCGAACCAGATCGGGAAGAAGGCCGGGAAGACGACGAGCCAGCATCGATTTGCCGGCACCGGGGGGACCGGTCATCAGCAGGTTGTGTCCTCCGGCCGCTGCCAGCTCGAGCGCACGGCGGGCCATGGGCTGTCCCCGCACGTCGGCCAGGTCGGGAACCGGCGGGTCCTCGCCCACGGAGGGTACAGGAGGGGAGGGAGCGGCGCCGTCCAACACCGCCACCGCCTCCTTCAGGTCGGCCACCGGCCGAAGGTCGGCGTCGACCAGACCGGCGATGGCACCCGCCGACTCCGCCGAGAGTAGGCAGGGGCGCCCCCTCCTGGCCGCCACCAGGGCGGCGGCCAGCTCACCTCTGGCAGGCCGGACCCGACCGTCGAGAGCCAGCTCCCCCACAGCGACCACTCCCTCCACTCCCCGGGCCTGGCCGTCGGCACCCAGCACACCCAATGCGATCGGGAGGTCGAAGGCCGACCCGGCCTTGGGGAGCTCGGCCGGGGCCAGGTTCACGGTCAGGCGTCGATTCGGGAAGACGAATCCCGAGGCGGCCAACGCGGACTCCACCCTCTGTTTGGCCTCCCGCACCGCGGTGTCGGGCAGGCCCACCAGCGAGAACCGCGCCTGGGCTTTACCCAGATGGGCCTCGACCTCTACCGCCCGGGCTTCGACCCCTACCAGCGTGGCGGACGTCACATGAGCGAACATGGCGCCCAACGTACGAGGTGGCTGCGACACGTACGCCGGTCGGCTATAAGTAAGGGAGCTCGCGGCGGTAGCTCAGTCGGTAGAGCGCAACCTTGCCAAGGTTGAGGTCGCGGGTTCGAAGCCCGTCCGCCGCTCGGTCATCTGCCCTGCCAGCGCGGGGTTCTCTTCTCCAGGAACGCGGCGATCCCCTCGGCCACGTCTTCGGTCTGGAAACAGATCGCCTGAGCCTGCCCCTCCCACGCAAGTGCCTGCTCGAAAGAGAGCTCCCAAGAGCGGTCCAGGCAACGTTTGGCGAGCATCTGCGCCACGGGCGCCCCCTCCAAGAAGCCCGAGGCCACCTCCCGGGTGCGCTCCACCAGGCGCTCCGGTTCCACCACCTCCATGCACAGACCGAGACGCAGGGCCTCGTCGGCGCCCACCATCCTTCCGCTCAACGCCAGCTCCTTGGCGCGCTGGATCCCGACCACTCGTGGCAGCAGCCACGACCCCCCGAAGTCGACGGTGAGTCCCCTCCGAACGAAGATCTCGGCGAACCGGGCTCGGGTCGAAGCCAACACGACGTCACAGCCGAGCGCCAGGTTCATGCCCGCTCCGACCGCGACCCCGTCCACCGCGGCGATGGTCGGTTTGCCGAGACGATGGAGGCGGGTCGCCGCCTCCCCTATCAGCTTCATCCGCTGATGACGGGCGACCACCCCCTCACCGGGTGTGGCAGAGGGATCCAGGTCGGCTCCCGAACAGAACGCGCCTCCCGCCCCGGTGACTACCAGCACCCTTGCCTCCGACCCCTCGAAGCGGGCGAACTCTTCGGCCAGCTGCTCCCAACCGTCCGGCGGTACCGCGTTCCTCCGCTCCGGCCGGTTGAGGACCATCCACCGTACTTGCCCTTCGTCGCGGATCTCGAGCCAGCTCACGTGTCGCAAACCTAACACTCCGCCCGGGGTGGTCTACCGTAGAGAGCATGGGATTCAACCCTTTTCGCCCTCACTCCAAGACCGGTTTGGATCTGCTCATGGTGGGTCTGGCATTGGCGGCGACGGTGGCGGTGGTGGTGTGGGCGATCACGGGTTGATCGGACCCGAGGTGGTCACCCCGGTCCAGCCATACGCGGCCCGCAAGACCTATCTGTGTCCGGGCTGTGAGGGGACGATCCCGCCCGGCACGTTCCATTTGGTGGTGGTTCCCGACTGGGCACCAGACCTGCGGCGTCACTGGCATCACGGATGCTGGCACAAGGAGCTGCGCCGACGCGGGGTCACACCCCCTTGACCCATCGGAGCTCCACCTGATCGGCCAGACGGACCCCGACCAGATCCACCCGGTCGGCCCGGATCGAAGCCGCCAGTTTGCGGACCTGCCGCAGCTTGGCCGAGTCGAAGGCGTCGAGGGGCTCCTCCCCGGTGACGGTGCGGACTTCGACTGCCACCGTGCGACCCTCCAGCGACACCACCAGGTCGAGCTCACCCCGACCGACCTGCACGTTGCTCCCCAGGATCCTCGCCCCCCGGCTCTGCAGGAACCCGGCCGCGATCCTCTCCCCCAGCCGGCCGACCGTCCGGGTGTTCAGCCCGCCGAGGACCTCTCCGCCTCCTCGACGTGCACGTCCCCGAAGGTGATCACCTTGGCTCTCTTCAGGAACCGGACCGGTCGATGGACGTCCCACACCCATGCGTCCTCCAAGTCGATCTCGAAGTAGACGTTGCCGCCGCTCTCCCGCCGGTGGAGGTCGACCCGGTTGGCGAGGTAGCGGTGCCGCTCCGTCTCGACCAGGAACCGGAACATGGGTGCCACGTCCCGGAACTCCCGGTAGGTCTGCAGCTCGACCTCGCTCTCGTACCTCTCCAGCTCCTCGTCCATGGAGTCAGTATGCCCGCACCGGGGGACATCCCTCACAGGGTCCCGAGCCGATCCAACGGCCAGATCCGGAAGACCGCCTTGCCGACGATGGAGGACACCGGGATCGGTCCGAAGACCCGACTGTCGGAGCTGGCGCTCCTGTTGTCCCCCATGACGAACACGTGACCAGAGGGCACGGTGGTCGGAGGTTCGTCCTGCATTCGGCTCCCCGGCATCAGGTACGGCTCATCGATCGGCACCCCGTCGACGAAAACCCGGTTGTCGTGGATCTCCACCGTCTGCCCTTCGGTCGCCACGACCCGTTTGATGAGGTCCTCTTCACCGTTGGCCACCCCCACCGCCTCGAGGATCGCTTCGGCGACCGCCTGCAAGAACGACTCGTCGTCCTGGGAGGTGTAGGGGCTCTCGAAGACGACGATGTCGCCGGGTTTGGGGTCCCCGAACCTGTAGTGCAGCTTCGACACCATCACCCGGTCGTCGATCTCGAGGGTGGGGAGCATCGAACCGGAGGGTATGTAGAAGGGTTGGATGACGAACGTCTTGATCAGGACGGCGACGGTCAGCGCCACCAGCAGGAGGCCGGGCAACTCGGTCAGGAAGGACACCACAGAGGCCCAGCCTTTCGGCCGGGCTTCCGAGGCGGTGGGGGGCCGCTCCACCGAGGTCAGTCGCGCTTTTCCTTGATCCTCGCAGCCTTGCCGGAGCGGTCCCTCAGGTAGTAGAGCTTGGAGCGCCGGACGTCGCCGCGTCGGACCACCTCGATCTTCTGAATGATCGGGGCGTGGAGAGGAAACACCCTCTCCACCCCGACACCGAAACTGACCTTCCGAACGGTGAAGGTGGAGCGGAGACCCGAACCGTCACGAGCTATCACCACACCCTCGAACACCTGGATGCGTTCCCGGCCTCCCTCCACCACCCGCACGTGGACCCGCACGGTGTCACCCGCCTGGAACTCCGGCAGGTCGGTGCGCAGCCGGGCGGATTCGACCATATCGAGCTTGTTCATAGGGACTCCTGGGGATCGGTGGATCTTCGCCGCGGAGACCCGAAGACTAGCAGGGGTCGGGGTGTCATCGGCCTCTCCGCCTCCTGGCCGTGCGGAGGAGACGCTGCTGGTTCCTCCACTCGGCGATCCGACCGTGATCCCCGCTCAGCAGGACGTCGGGCACCCGCCAGCCACGAAACTCGGCCGGTCTCGTGTACTGGGGCTCCTCGACCAGACCTTCCCGGAAGGACTCCCTGCCGATCGACTCCGGGTTGCCCACCACCCCCGGAAGCAGCCGGGACACACCTTCGACGATGCAGAGGGCCACGGGTTCGCCCCCGGCCAGCACGAAATCCCCCAACGACACCTCTTCGTCCACCAGATGCTCGGCGACCCTCTCGTCGACACCTTCGTAGCGTCCGCACACCACCACCAGGTGGTCGAGCCGAGCCCAGCGGTCCAGGTGCGACTGGGTCAGGACGTCACCCGCCGCGCTCAGCAGGACACGGTGAGCGCCGCCGGGCGGTCGAGGATCGACGTGTTCCAACGCCTCGTAGATCGGCTCGACCATCAGCACCATGCCCGGGCCGCCCCCGAAGGGGGCGTCGTCGACCTGCCGGTGGCGTCCCTTACCCCACCGGCGTAGGTCGACCGGAACCACCTCCAGGTGCCCCTCGGCGATCGCCCGCCCGGTGATGCCCCACCGGAGAGGTGAATCGAAATAACCGGGGAAGATGGTAACGACGCTGATCCTCACCGACACAGAGCGTAAGCTGGCCGGGATGGTGGACCAAGACCCGGACATCCCTCCTTTCGACCTTCCCCCCTGGGGTGCCCCGGGAGCACCCCCGCCCCCCGCGGATCACCGACCCGACGCGGTGCGGCTCCTCACCCAGGATCCCCCTCCGGGTCGCTGGCTGGGTCTGGTGATCGGCGAAGGGGAGGCCTCGGACGGGTCCGCGGCCGGAGCCGCGGGCACCGCAGTTCGAGCCGCGTTGGATCGGCTGGAGGATCGGGCGAGGACTCTGGGAGCCGACCTGGTCGGGGGGATCCGGATCGAGCTGACCGGCGCCGCCGACGGCGTGATGGTGGCGGTCGCCTACGGCACCGCGGTGGCGCTCAGCGAGGGTCGCGGGGAAGCCCGAGGATCCTCTCGGCGATGATGTTCCTCTGGATCTGATCGGTCCCGCCACCGATCCTCAGGCCCGGCGTCCCCAAGAAGGCATCGACCCATTCACCGGCGCCGCCGGTGGCGACCATCCCGGCCGGACCGAAGGCGTCCAGACCGAGGTCGTAGACCTGGTCGAGCAGCAGGGTTCCGGCGAGTTTGATCAGCGAGCCGTGCGGCCCCGGGACGCCGTCGTGGAGGGCCGTGATCTGCCTCAACCTCAAGAGCTCCAAGACCCTGGCGGTGATGAACGCGCGTGTCCATCGTGCTCTCCGGGACGGGTGGGAGGTCGACACGAGCGGCCTGGCAGCTTCGACCACCTGCCTGACCGGCAGATAGGCGGCCACCCTTTCGTACATGAAGGTGGTGATCACCACCCGCCACCCGTCGCCGATCTCACCCAGCCGGAGCCGATCTGGGACCCGCACACCGTCGAGGTAGACCTGGTTGAAGTTGGCGGCGCCGGTCATCTGCCTGATCGGCGTCACCACCACCCCCGGCGAGTTCATGTCCACCAGGAAGGCGGTCAACCCCCGATGGCGGTCGGGTCCGTGGCGGGCGATACACAGGCCCCAGTCGGCATGGTGGGCGAAGGTAGACCAGGTCTTCTCGCCCTCCAGCACCCAGTCGGCTCCGTCCCGGTGGGCCTTGGTGGCGAGGGACGCCAGGTCGCTCCCCGAACCCGGCTCGCTGAAGAGCTGGCACCACATCTCGTCGCCGCGGAGCATGGGTGGGAGGAACCGTCTCCGCTGCTCAGGGGTGCCCAGATGGAGGATGGCCGGACCGCACCAGCCGAGACCGACCACCAGGGCGTCGCGGGGAACGTCGAAGGCAGCTTCCTCCTCGTCGAAGACGTGCTGCTGGTAGATGGTCCCTCCCCTCCCTCCATATTCGGTCGGCCACGCGATCCCGGCCCACCCCGCGTCGAACTTCGTGGCCTGCCACCGGCGGGCCTCCGCCAGCCTGGCCTCCTCCTCTTCTGGTTTCCACTCGGCGACTATCGCCGACGGCGCCACCGGAGGACGCGACCGCCGGGAGGCGTTCTGCTCCAGCCACCTGCGGGCTTCCGCACGGAACGCGGCTTCTTCAGGCGAGTCGACGGGGTGCACCCACCCAAGGCTAGAGCGTCAGATCAGGCGCCGCTCGACCGCCCATCGGGTCAGCTCGCTTCGGTTGCTGAGCTGTAGTTTGCGCAGCACCGACGACACGTGGGTCTCCACGGTCTTGACCGAGATGTACAAGGCTTCGGCCACCTCCTTGTACGTGTAACCCCGTGCGATGTGGCGGAGGACCTCCCGTTCACGGTCGGTCAGGGAATCCAGCTCGGGGTCTCCCACCTCGACGTCTCCGGCGAAGGCGTCGAGCACGAACCCGGCCAGACGCGGCGAGAACACCACGTCACCCGACGCCACCCGTCGGATGATGTCGGCCAGCTCCTGCGGATGGATCGACTTGGTGACGTATCCCCGCGCCCCCGCCCGAACCACCGACACCACGTCTTGGGGAGCGTCCGAGGCCGACAGGGCCAGGAACACCACTTCGGGGGCCCGTCTCTTCACCTGCGCCACCACCTGGGCGCCTCCGCCCCCGGGCAGGTGGACGTCCAACAGCACCACGTCGGGTCTGCGTTCGAGGATCAGCTCGACGGCCGCCTCGGTGTCGGACGCCTCCCCCACCACCAGCATGTCGTCGGGCAGCTCGGCCTTGACCCCCGATCGGAAGAGGTCGTGGTCGTCCACCACCAGGACCTTCAGACGTTCACCTGCATCCGCCATTCGGTGCCCTCCTCCGGACCGGTTCGCAGCTCGGCGGAACCTCCCACCGCCTCGAGCCTACGCAGGATCGAGTCTTCGATACCCCGCCGTCCCGATCCGATCTGGGCGGGATCGAAGCCCTTGCCCCGATCCCGGACGTAGACGGTGACGACGTCGCCCAGCACCTCGCCGTACACCGATACGTGATCGACTTCGGCGTGCTTCGCCGCGTTGACCGTCGCCTCCCGGGCTGCGGCCAGGAGCTCGTCGATCCGGTGGGAGGTGGGAGCGTCACCCACCGTCACCACGTCCACCGCGACCCGGTAGGACTCCTCGACGTCTGCCGCCATCGCCCGCAGCCCGTCTGCGAATCCCGAACCGGGGGATCTGGGGGTGCCGTACAGGTACTCGCGGAGGTCCCGCTCCTGCCGACGAGCCAGTGAGGTGACCTGGCTCGGATCGGCGGCGGCCCGTTGGATCAGAGCCAGCGTCTGGAGCACCGAGTCGTGTAGATGTCGGGATATCTCCGCCCGCTCTTCGGCCCGGGCCGCAGCTTCGGCGTAGAGCAGCCGGGCAGTCTCCGAGCTGCGCAGGATCCGGGCCACCCAGGTGAAGATGAAAGCCCCACCCACATACGTGAGGATCTGGGAGATGGATCCGACCACGTCCGCCACCGAGGACACCCCGATGCGGACGAGGACCGCCAGCACGAGAGCCGATGCCATCGACCACGCCGCCCCGCTGCCACGGATCGCTCCGATCCCGACGACTATCAGAGGTAGCCCACCGTAGAAGAGCACGTCCCCGATCCCGGCCTGGGAGGGAGCGAGCAGGGCCGCCGCCGCGATGAGGGTGTCTACCGCCAGGAGGCTGGGAGCGACGGCGGATTCCCGGCGTCTCCGAACCGCCACCAGGCTGATCAGCGCCCACGTCGCTGCAGCGAGGGCGGGTACCACCAGCCAGGCAGGACGAACGATCGCGTCCCCATGTTGGAGCCAGGCGACCGCCGCGAGGAGCACGAACCAGCCCAGCCCGAAGAGGCGGGCACCTCCCGCGATCCGGAGGAGGGTCGCCTCCAGGTCCTGCGGCGGGGCAGGGTTCATCCCGCAGAGGATACGAGGAGGGACCCGTGTAGCCTCGTCGCCTGTGCGCTCCCTGGTGTGCTCGTTGGTCCTGGTCGTGGCGTGCACCTCCGCTCCACAGGCTCCCACCTCCGTCACCGTCACCCAGCCCCAACCCACCACTACGACCTCCGTTCCGTCCACGGTTCCCTGCGTCGGGGGACCGCCCCCCTTCCAGTCGGACGGACAAGCCGGCTCCTCGCCCGACCGGGCATCCGACGCGACGATCCTCTTCGGAGTCGAGTGGGAGACCCACCCGGAGTGCGAGCGGGTCGTGCTGACCCTCTCCACCGAGGAAGGCGCTCCGGCCGTCCGGGCGACGTCGTTCACGTCTTCCCTGCTCCGGCCTTCCGGGGTCCTCAGGGTGGTGCTCTCCGACGAGGTCCGTACGTCCAACCTGGCCGACCAGCTGATCGGCGCCGAGCTGGTCCGGCGGGTGGTGGTGGTGCGTTCCCTCTCCGGACCCCTGTTCGTGGACCTGCATCTGGGCCAGCCCGCCTTCGCCCGGGTGCAGAGTCGAGACGGACCCGGTCGGATACTCATCGATCTCCGACCGGGCGGGACGCCGTACGTGCGTTCGCCGCTCACCTCGGAGTCGCTCGTGGTGGTCGAACCGGCCGCAGATACCGTGTCGTATCCGTTCTCCATCACCGGATACGTGTTGGGCGACGACCGGGAGGTGGTGGAGGCCTCGGTCACGTCTCTGGCGGACGGGTCGTCGGTGAGGGTCGACGGGGCGCTGCCCACCGAGGACGACGTGTGGCGCTCGTTCAGCATCCTGGTCCCCGAGGGCCCCACCGGACGCCTCACCGTAGACGTCGACGGCGAGTTGTCTTTCCCGCTGGTCGCGGGCTGATCAGAACATCCCCTCCAGCGGAACGACCTCGACGAACCGTTCCTGGAGGTCCACTCTGGGAACCAGCGCCCGTACGAACGGGACCTCCACCCGTCGCCCCCCCGGCTTTTCCACCACCAGCCGGTCCTGGGCGGCACCTTCGACCACGTCGACCACCCTTCCCACCATCCCGGCACCTGCGGCTCGGACCTCCAGGCCGACGAGCTGGTCAGGCCAGTACTCGTCCGGACCCAAGGGTCGACGCTCGTCGATCGAGATGGTGAGCTGGCATCCCCGGAGCGACTCGGCCTGGGTTCTGTCTTCGATCCCTTCGAACTTGACGAGCAGCCTGCCCCGGTGAGACCGGCGTGCCGCGACCACCAGGGTGCGGCCTCCGGCCCTCATCCGGGAACCCGGGGAGAAACGGCCTGGATGGTCGGTCTCGGGGTGCACGGTCACGAACCCGGCCACCCCATGGGGGCGTCCGATGTGACCGACCACCACCAGGTCAGTCGACGAACTCGACCCCGGCGACCAGTCCTTCTTCATCGGCGGCGGCCTGAGCCACGGTCCTTATCGCCCTGGCGACCCGGCCCCGACGACCGATCACCCGACCCATGTCCCCCTTGGCGGTGCGAACCTCGGCCAGCACCTCGTTGGGGCCCCGCTCGACCAGCGTCACCTGCACCTCTTCGGGGCGGGACACGATCTGACCCACCACGTAGGCGACCACCGACTTCACGATGTCACCCTTGGCCACCTCACTCCTCCTCGGGGACGTCGGCGGTCTCCTCGGCGGGCTCCGTCTCGGCGACCTCGCCGGATGCTCCGGAGGCGGGCCCGGAGACCGTGTGGACTTCGCCTCTCACCACCTTGTACCTGGCCATGGCGCCGGAGATCTCCAGCAGTTTCCGCACCGGCTCGGTGGGTTGGGCGCCCTTGCGGAGCCAGTCGACGGCCTTCTCGGTGTCGATCTCGACCAGCGAGGGCTCCTGCCGGGGGTCGTAACGTCCGATCTGTTCGATGTAGCGGCCGTCGCGAGGAGCGCGTCCGTCGATGACCACAACCCGGTAGGAGGGGCTCTTCTTCTTCCCCATCCGCATCAGACGAATCTTGACGGCCATCCAGTCACCTCTTGCGTTTCTTGCGCTTGGTCTGTCCGCGGCGTCCCCGTCCCGCCCCTGCCGGCAGTCCCCTCCCTCCGCTCAGCTGCTTCATCATCCGCTGAGCTTCGGCGAACTGCCTCAGGAGGCGGTTGACGTCCTGGGGGTTGGTGCCCGACCCCGCCGCGATCCTTCGCCGGCGGCTCCCGTCGATGATCTTCGGATTCCTACGCTCCTCAGGGGTCATCGACCGGATGATCGCCTCCACCCTGCGCAGATCGCGATCGTCGATCTCGATGCCGCGCAGGGCGCCGGCAGCGCCGGGCAGCATAGCAAGGATGTCTTTCAAAGATCCCATCCGCTTCAGCATCTGGAACTGGGAGAGGAAGTCGTCGAGGTCGAAGCTGCCCTCCTCCAGTTTTCGTGCAGCCCGTTCCGCCTCTCGGTGGTCGAAGGTCTCCTCGGCCTTCTCGATCAGGCTGAGGACGTCCCCCATCCCCAGGATCCTGCCTGCCATCCGGTCGGGATGGAACGGTTCCAAGGCGTCGGGGTGCTCACCGACCCCGACCAGCTTCACCGGAACACCCGTGACCTGGCGGATGGAGATCGCCGCTCCGCCTCTTGCGTCCCCGTCCAGCTTGGACAGCACCACGCCGGTCACCCCGACCCGTTCGGCGAACCCGCGGGCGACGTTCACGGCGTCCTGTCCGGTCATGGCGTCGACGACGAGGAGCACTTCCTGGGGTCGGGCCTCCCTGCGGATATCGGCGAGTTCGTCCATGAGGCGGTCGTCGATCTGAAGCCGTCCCGCAGTGTCGATCACCAACGCGTCGTGACCAGCTTGCCTGGCGTGCTTCAGCGCGGCCCTGACCACCCTGCGGGGACGCGAGGACTTGTCGGAGAAGACCGGAACGCCTACCGCCCCGCCCAGGGTCTCCAGCTGATCGACCGCAGCCGGCCGCTGCAGGTCGGCCGCCACCAGCAGCGGGTTGCGCTTCTGGCGGGCGAGCATCCGGGCCAGTTTGGCGGCGGTGGTGGTCTTCCCCGACCCTTGGAGTCCCACCATCAGGATCACCAGGGGCCTCCCCTCGGCGAGAGGTTCCGCCCGGGTCCCCAAGGTGGCGATCAGCTCGTCCCGCACGATCTTGACCACCTGTTGGGCCGGAGTGAGGCTCTCCATGACTTCCGCCCCGAGCGCCCGCCCCCGGACCCGATCGAGGAGGCTCCGCACGACGTCGACGTGGACGTCCGCTTCGAGGAGCGCCACTCGGACCTCAGCCAACGCCGCGTCGACGTCGGCCTCTGTCAGCCGACCCCGGCCGCGGAGGCGACCGAAGGCGGCACCCAGCCTCTCGGTGAGTGCTTCGAACATGTGGATCACCACCGTAGACCATCGCCGTAACATCCGTGACCATGCGAGACCTGCCCACGGTGTTCTCGGTGATGGCCCGCCCGGGTCGGCTCCCGGGCTGGTACGCCCCGGTGATGCTTCCCGACGACCGGCGAGGAGACGAGGAGCCGTCCCACGACCGTCGGACCCGGCTCCGCCTGGCCGAGCACCGATGACCGCCACCGACCCCCGGGACGAGGCTCTACGCGCCGACATCCGCCGCCTCGGGTCCCAGCTCGGTGAGGCCCTGGTTCGTCAACACGGTCCCGAACTCCTCGATCTGGTGGAACGGGTGCGTCGCCTCACCAAGGCGGCCAGGACGGGAACGGATCCGCAGGCCGCCGCCGAGCTGGAAGAGGTTCTGGGGTCGCTCGACGTCGAGGCGACCATCAATCTGGTCAGGGCCTTCTCCGCCTATTTCTACCTGGCCAACGTGGCCGAACAGACCCACCGGATCGGCGACCTGTCGATGGTCGACGAGGACCGTAGGATCAGCCGGGCGGTCGACCGGATCGCGTCCCGGTCACCAGACCCCGAGACACTCCGCCGGGTACTCGAACGGCTCGAGCTTCGCCCGGTCTTCACGGCTCATCCGACCGAGGCGGCCCGCCGCAGCCTGTTGACCAAGCTCCAGCACATCGCACGTCTGTTGGAGCGTCGATCCGACCCCCGCATCGAAGCCGAAGAGGTGGAACGAGTCGACCGTCGGATCGCCGAGCTGATCGACGAGATCTGGCAGACCGACGAGCTCCGAGCCGAGCGACCGACCCCCCTCGACGAGGCACGGTCCACGGTCTTCTACTTCGATCAGCTTTTCGCCGAAGTGCTGCCCGACCTGGCCGAGGACGTGGCCGTCGCCCTGGCAGAGTTGGGCCGTCCGTTCGACGAGCTGCGCCCCCCCATCAGGTTCGGGACGTGGGTGGGCGGGGACCGGGACGGCAACCCGGCGGTCACCCCCGAGACGACCCTCCAGGTCCTCGCCCTCCAACACGAACACGGCCTGCGGAACCTGATCCGCATGGTGGAGGATCTCGCCGAGGAGCTGTCGGTCTCCACCCGGATCAGACCCGTGTCTCCCGAGCTGCTCGAGTCCCTCGACCGGGACCGGGAGGCCCTCCCCGAGGTGTGGCGCCGCTTCGGTCGGGTGAACGCCAACGAACCCTATCGACTCAAGTGCGCCTACGTGCACGCCCGCCTCCACGCCACCGCGGAGCGGCTCAGGGAGGGGACCCGCCACGTCCCCGGTCGGGACTACTCCTGCCCCGAGGAGCTGGTCGAGGATCTGCAGATCATGCGGCGTTCTCTTCAGGCCAACGCCGGGGGAACGATCGCCGACGGTTCCCTCCTCAGGCTGCTCCGCAACGTCTCCTGCTTCGGGTTCGGCCTGGCCACCATGGACGTGCGGGAGCACGCCGCCGCCCACCACCGGGTCTTGACCGAGCTCTATCGACGGGTCGGGATCGACTACCAGGAGCTGGATTCCCGTGCCCGAGTCTCGCTGCTGACCGACGAGCTGTCGGGGGCCCGTTCCCTCACCACCCCGGCCACCCGCCTGCCGGAAGACGCGGCCCGCACCCTCGACACCTTCCGGGTGATCCGGGAAGCGCTCGACCGGTACGGGGAGCATGCGGTGGAGGTCTACATCGTGTCCATGACCCGCAGCCCGGCGGACGTCCTCGCTGCGGTGGTCCTCGCCCGGGAGGCCGGGCTGGTCGATCTCACCGAAGGGGTGGCGCGCATCTCGTTCGTGCCGCTGCTGGAGACCATCTCCGAGCTGCGTCGGGCCGGCCGTCTCCTCGACGACCTCCTCTCGGTGGAGCCCTACCGACGTCTGGTGGACCTGAGGGGCGGGGTGCAAGAGGTGATGGTGGGCTACTCGGACTCCAACAAGGAAGGGGGGATCACGACTTCACAGTGGGAGATCTACAAGGCGCAGCGGCAACTACGCGACGTCGCGCATTCCCACGGGGTGGGACTGCGCCTGTTCCACGGCCGGGGAGGCACCATCGGAAGGGGAGGTGGCCCCACCCACGAAGCGATCCTCGCCCAACCCTTCGGAACCATCGAAGGGGACCTGAAGGTGACCGAACAGGGCGAGGTGGTGTCCGACAAGTACGGCCTTCCCGGTCTGGCCCGCCGGAACCTGGAGTTGGCCCTCTCTTCGGTCTTGGAGGCCTCCCTGCTGCATCGCACCGCCCGGCAGCCCGACGATGTGCTCGAGGTCTGGTTCGAGACGATGGACGCGATCTCCGAGGCCGCCTACCGGGCCTACCGGGACCTGGTGGAGACCGAAGGCCTGGTCGACTACTTCCTGGCGGCGACCCCGGTCGATGAGCTCTCGCAACTCAACATCGGGTCCCGACCTTCCCGCCGGCCCGGAGGGTCCGGACTGGAGAACCTGCGGGCCATCCCCTGGGTGTTCGGCTGGACCCAGTCCCGCCAGATCGTCCCGGGCTGGTTCGGGGTGGGTTCCGGCCTGGCGGCGGCTCGGGCGCAGGGACGTTGGGAGGTGGTGGAGGACATGTACCGAAACTGGTCCTTCCTCCGGGCGTTCGTCTCCAATGTGGAGATGACCCTCACCAAGACCGACATGGAGATCGCCTGGCGTTACACCAGCCGGCTGGTCGACCCTCGGCTCCATCACATCTTCCACCGGATCCGGGACGAATACGAATCGACGGTGAGCCAGATAACGTCGCTGACGGGTCAGGAGCTGCTCGCCCGCCTTCCGGTGCTCCGCCGGACGTTGGCGGTGCGGGACTACTACCTGGACCCACTCAACTACCTGCAGGTCGCGCTGCTCGAACGCAGGCGCCAGGAGGGACACCTGGATCCCGCCTTGGAGCGGGCACTCCTCCTCACCGTGAACGGCGTCGCCGCGGGCATGCGGAACACTGGATGACCTCCGAAGGTAGTCTGCCCACGACCCAGGAGGAGCAGTGCCGATCCACCTAGTCCAGCACCCGCTCGCCCAGCACTACCTGACCGTCCTGCGGGATAGGCGTACGGAACCCCCGTTCTTCCGGCAGGCGGCCCGACGCCTCGCCTACCTGTTGGTGGCGGAGGCCACCGCCGACCTCCCCACCTCGCCGGTCGAGATCGAGACGCCGCTGGAGGGAACCGTCGGGGCCCATCTCGGCAAACCGATCGTGGTGGTGGCGGTGTTCAGAGCCGGCCTCGGTCTGCTCGACGCGGCCCTCGATCTCCTGCCCGACGCCCGCATCGGCTACGCGGGGGTGCAGAGGGACGAGGAGACCGCCGAACCCCTCGAGTACTACACGAAGTTCCCTCCCATGGAGGACGCCCGGGTGCTGATCCTGGAGCCGATGCTGGCCACGGGCGGGTCGCTGTCGTGGGCGACCAGCAAGGTGAAGGAACGCGGGGCGGTAGACGTCACCGCGGTGTGTGTGGTCGCCGCACCGGTGGGGGTGGAACGCATGGAGTCGGAGCATCCGGACACTCGCATCGTGGCCGCCGCCCTCGACCGGGAGCTCGACTTCCACTACTTCATCCGACCCGGACTCGGCGACATGGGCGACCGCCTGTTCGGCACCGTTTGAGGATGTTCCACACCGCCGTCCTCGAGGTAGTCAGGAGAATCCCCGAAGGCGAGGTCATGAGCTACCGCGAGGTGGCAGAGGCGGCGGGCCGCCCCGGGGCGGCCCGGGCGGTGGGTCGGGTCCTGGCTGGTACGGACGCCGACGTCCCCTGGTGGCGGGTGGTGGCAGCCGACGGGTCTCTCCGAGCTCCCTGCCGAGCCGACCAGGCCCGGATGCTGAAACGAGAGGGAGTGAAGCTGTCGGCCGGCCGAGTGGTGGAACTCGGAGGACTTCGGTGATCGGTCGAGCGGTGGTCGTGGTGATGGACTCGTGTGGCGCCGGAGCGGCGCCCGACGCGTCGAAGTACGGAGACGAGGGATCCGACACCCTCGGCCACGTCGCTCGGGCGGTCGGCGGGTTGCACCTCCCCAACTTCGAGGCGGCGGGGCTGGGCAACCTCCACGGTGACCTGGCAGGCGTACCGCCGGTCGGCGAGCCCACCATGGCGTTCGGGAAGATGAGCGAGGCCTCGGCCGGGAAGGACTCGACCACCGGCCACTGGGAGATCGCAGGGCTCGTCACCGACGAGCCGTTCGCCACCTTCACCGACACCGGTTTCCCCGAGGAGCTGGTGGAAGCGGTGGAACACGACGCCGGGGTCGAGTTCATCGGCAACCGAGCCGCTTCGGGGACGGTGATCATCGAGGAGCTCGGAGAGGAGCACCTCCGCACGGGCCGGCCGATCCTCTACACGTCGGCGGATTCGGTCTTCCAGATCGCGGCACACAAGGACGTGGTCCCCCTGGAAGAGCTCTACCGGATATGCCGGATAGCCCGTCGTCATTGCGACCGGTACCGGATCGGACGGGTGATCGCGCGGCCCTTCGAGGGGCCGCCGGGCGGGTTCCGCCGGACCTACGAGAGGAAGGACTTCGCGATGGAACCCGACGGCCCGACCCTCCTCGACCACGCATCGGCGGCCGGGCTCGACACGTTCGGAGTCGGCAAGATCGAGGACCTGTTCGCCGGCCGCGGCCTGTCGGCCACGGTCCACACCGAAGGAGACGCCGACGGTCTCGCCAGGACCCTGGAAGCGATGCGGGAGAGGCCACGACCGGGGATCGTCTTCACCAACCTGGTCGACCTGGACATGCTGTACGGGCATCGGGAAGACCCCCACGGCTACGCGTCGGGTTTGGCGATCATCGACCGACACCTGCCTGCACTGGTCGAGGCTCTCGGGCCCGACGACCTGCTGTTCGTCACCGCCGACCATGGCAACGACCCCACCGACGGGAGCACCGACCACACCCGGGAATACGTGCCGCTGCTCGTCGCAGGGGGGTCGGCCGCGGGGGTCGACCTGGGGGTGCGTAGCCAGTTCGGTGATGTGGCGGCGACCATCGCCGAAGGATTCGGGCTCCCGCCGCTCGGCGGCACCTCGTTCCTGGCCGAGGTGCTGTGATGCCGACCGCGGTGGAGCTGATCCAACGGAAGCGGGACGGCGGCCGGCTCACCCCACAGGAGATCGAGTGGCTCATCGCCGGCTACACGGCCGGCACCGTCCCCGACTATCAGATGTCGGCCCTGCTGATGGCGATCTTCCTGCGGGGCATGGACCCGGACGAGCTGACTGCGTGGACCGGGGCGATGCTCCATTCCGGGCAGGTGCTGGACCTGTCGTGGGTGCCGCTACCCAAGGTCGACAAGCACTCGACCGGCGGGGTGGGTGACAAGGTGTCGATACCCCTGGCGCCGATGGTCGCCGCCTGCGGGGTGGCGGTCCCCATGATGTCCGGTCGTGGCCTCGGCCACACGGGCGGCACGTTGGACAAGCTCGAATCGATCCCCGGCTTCCGGACCGGGTTCGACCCGGACGAGCTTCGTCGGCGTGCTCCGTAGGTGCGGTCTGGTTCTGGCAGGGCAGTCCGAGACCCTGGTTCCCGCCGACCGAAAGCTGTACGCCCTGAGGGATGCCACCGGCACGGTGGAGTCCATCCCCCTGATCGCCAGCTCGATCATGTCGAAGAAGCTGGCCGAGGACCTCGATGGTCTCGTCCTCGACGTCAAGTTCGGGTCGGGAGCGTTCATGACCACCGTCGAAGACGCCCGTTCACTGGCCGAGGTGATGGTGGGGATCGGCCGGGCTCACGGAGTCCGGACCGTCGCCTATCTCACCTCGATGGACACGCCCCTGGGCCGGGAGGTGGGGAACGCCAACGAGATCCGCGAGTCGATCGAGGTCCTGAGAGGGGACGGACCGCCGGATCTGGTCGAGGTGGTGTTCACCCTCGGATCGGAGATGCTCCTCCTCGGTGGGGTGGCGCCGGACCGGGAGACGGCCCGTGCTCGCCTCGAAGCCGCCGTGCGGAGCGGAGAAGCGCTGGAGAGGTTCGCCTGTGTGGTGGAGGCCCAGGGCGGGGATCCGCGGGTGGTCGACGACTTCGACCTGCTCCCCACGACCGATCGCAGACACGAGGTGGTCGCCAACCGTTCCGGCTTCCTGGTGGCCTGCGACGCCCGGCTGGTGGGGATCGCGGCCATGCGCCTCGGCGCCGGCAGGGAGCGAAAGGAAGACACCGTCGATCCCGGAGTGGGGATCACATTGTTGGCCAAACCGGGAGACCGGGTCGAAGCCGGCCAGCCCCTCGCGTCCCTCTCCTATCGTCACACCGCCCGGCTGGACGAGGCTCTCGGCATCATCGAGCCCGCATTCGTGATCGGCGACCACCCCCCGGCTGCGCAGGCTCCCTGGTGAGGGAGAGGATCGGCCCGTGAGTTGGGTGCGGGCGGCCCGGTCGACCTAGCATCTCTCGAACGGAGGAACATCGATGCGGATTGTCGTTTGCGCCAAACAGATTCCCGATCCTGCCACGCCCTACGAGTTGGAACCCGACACCCACTGGTTGGTCCGACCCGCCGAGCAGGTGCTCGACGACACGGACCGTTACGGGGTGGAGATGGGTTTGCAGATCGGCCAGAGCGGTCGGCGGTTCGGTGACGCTCGTGTCGATGGGACCAGCCGGGAATCTCCAGGGGATCCGGCAGGCTCTCGCCATGGGCGCCGACAAGGCGGTGGTGATCGACGATCCCTCGCTGCGGGGATCGGATGCCCTGCTCACCGCGCGGGTGCTGGCCGAGGCGATACGGAGGGAAGGCTTCGACCTGGTGATCGCAGGTACCGAATCGACCGACGGCTACTCGGGGGTGGTACCGCAAATGGTGGCGGAGCTGCTCGACGTCCCCGCCCTGACCTATGCCACCAAGCTCGAGGTGTCGGGTGAGGAGGCCACCATCCACCGGCAGACGGACCTCGGCTACGACGAAGTACGGGCATCTCTACCCGTCGTGGTGTCGGTGACGGCCGGGGTGGTGGAACCCCGTTACCCCACCTTCAAGGGGATCATGGAGGCCAAGAAGAAGCCGGTGGAGACCCTGACCTTGTCGGAGCTGGGGGTGGAACCGAAGGTCGAACAGGTGGTGGTCGGGGTGGAGCCCGCTCCCGAGAGGACGGCCGGGGAGATCGTCGAGGACGACGGCACCGCCCACCTGAAGATCGTCGCCAAGCTGGAAGAGTTGAAGGTGATCTGATGAGAGTCTGGGTTTTCACCGAGGGAGACGAGTCGGGTCCCACGCCGCTGGGGAGGGAGTTGCTCTCCAAGGCGAGGAGCCTGGGTGAGGTGACCTGTGTGTACGTCGGTCCTGCCGGAGACGCGGCATTCGACCAGGTGGGTGCCTATGGGGTGGCGAAGGTGTATCACTTCCAGCCCGGTGCGGTCCTGTGGACGGCTCCGGTGGCGGCGGCTCTCGCCGACCTGGTCGGTTCGGAGAACCCGGACCTGATCCTCTTCGGCCAGGCCTACAACGACCGGGACGTGGCGGGTCGGCTGGCGGCCCGGATCGGCAAGTCGCTGCTCTCCAACGCCACCGACGTCAGCCTCGACGGCGAAGCCGTGACCCGGCACGAGATCCTCGGGGGGAGCATGATCGCCACCGCGAAGCTGACCGGAGGACCGCCATATCTGGTCATCGTTCGTCCCAAGTCGTTCCCCGACGAACCCGGTGAGGCCTCCCGGCCCGAGGTGATCACGGTCGACCTGCCCGACGTGGGTCGTGCCGCCGCCGAAGTGGTCGCCTCCCACGTCGCGGAGCGGGAGGGGCCGCAACTCGAGGACGCAAGGGTGGTCGTCTCGGGAGGCAGAGGACTCGGCTCGGCCGACAAATACGAGCTGGTGGAGAGGCTGGCGAAGCTTCTGGGCGCCGCCACCGGGGCGACCCGCGCGATCGTCGACGCCGGCTGGGTCCCCTACGCCAAGCAGGTCGGCCAGACCGGTAAGACGGTGAAACCCGACGTGTACATCGCCTGCGGCATCTCGGGGGCGATGCAGCACCTCGTGGGGATGAAGGACTCGAAGACGATCATCGCCATCAACAAGGATCCGGACGCCCCGATCTTCGGTGTGGCCGACCTGGGAGTGGTAGGGGACGTCCACCAGGTGCTGCCACGGCTCGTCGAGGAGCTGGAGAAACGCCGCGGCTGATCAGAGGCGAAAGCGATGGGGGAGCAACTCTCCCAACGTGTGCTCCCGCCACGGACCGTCGCTCACCGACACGAGTATCCGCCGGGTGTCGAACTCGGCGAGGATCTGCCGGCACCTGCCGCACGGGTACGCCTGCTCCACGTCGCGAGCGTCGATGCACGCCACCGCGACCGTGTCGATGGCGCGGTTCCCCTGCGCCACCGCATAGGCCACCACGGTGGCTTCGGCGCAGCTCGACACCGGGTACGAGGCGTTCTCGACGTTGGCGCCGGTGAACACGTCTCCTTCCCGGGTGAGTACCGCCGCCCCCACCCTGAAACCCGAGTACGGGGCGTACGCCTGTTCGGCGGCCCGCCGGGCCATCTCCACCAGCTCGAGATCGGTGGGTGCCATCTAGAGATCTCCCAGCAGAGCCTCCACGAAGGCCGCCGGCTCGAAAGGCACCAGATCCTCCATGCCTTCACCGATCCCGACGAACTTCACGGGGAGGCCCAGCGACGACTCGATGGCGAGGACGATTCCGCCTTTGGCGGTTCCGTCGAGCTTCGCCAATACGAGACCGGTCACCCCCACCACCTCGAGGAATCGTTCCGCCTGCACGATCCCGTTCTGTCCCGCAGTGGCGTCCAACACGAGGAGCACCTCGTCCACGCTTCCCGCTTCCCGGTCCAACACCCTCTTGATTTTGGCCAGCTGCTCCATCAGCTCACCTTTGGCGTGGAGTCTCCCCGCCGTGTCAACGATCACCACGTCCCGTCCTCGGGCCCGAGCCGCCTGGTAGGCGTCGAACGCGACCGCTGCCGGGTCGGCCCGTTCTCCCCCGGCCACGCAGTCGCATCCGATCCGCTCCGCCCAGGTCCGGAGCTGGTCGACCGCGGCCGCCCGGAAGGTGTCGGCCGCCGCGAGCAGGACCGAACGACCCTCCCCCATCAGATGGTGGGCCAGTTTGGCGATGGTGGTGGTCTTACCGGTGCCGTTCACTCCCACCACCAGCACGACGGCCGGGTTCCCCTCGAGGCGGAGGCTCCGGTCCCGGTCGGAGAGGACCTCCACCATCGCGGCCCGGAGGGTGTCCAACGCGGCCTGGGTGTCGGCGGGACGCGACTCCCGCACCCGGGCGACCAGCCGACCGCTGGTCGCCACCCCGACGTCGGCCGATATCAGGGTCTCTTCCAGCTGGCTCCAGAACGCTTCGTCGACCGAGCCGCGGGACCCAAGCCGGCGCAGCGACTCGGTGAGGGACCGACGAGCTTTGGCCAGCCTCTCCTTCACGTCGGGCACCCGGGCGGGGGTGGTGGTGGAACTGCGGTCTCTGAGAGCCACCACGAGCACGAGGCCGATCACCACGACCGCAGCGACGATGAGGAAGACCGTCGTGTCCATTCAGCTGACCTTGTCGAGCACCTTGGCGACCACCTTGGTCGAGCCTCCCGGCTCTAGGGTGACACCGTAGAGGACGTCGGCCGCTTCCATGGTGAGCTGCTGATGGGTGACGATCAGCAGCTGGGTGTCGCGCCGGAAACGGTCGATCAGTTTCAGGAAGCGGCGTAGGTTGGCGTCGTCGAGTGCAGCCTCCACCTCGTCGAGGACGTAGAACGGGCTGGGCCGTGCCTTGAACACGGCGAACAGGAAGGCGAGGGCCGCGAGAGATCTCTCCCCGCCCGACAGCAGGCTCATCTTCGACACCTTCTTCCCCATCGGCTGAGCGTCGATCTCGACGCCGGACTCCAGGGGCCGGTCGGGGTCGCTCAGCCTCAGCCTCCCCCGGCCTCCGGGGAAGAGGAGAGCGAAGTGATCGGCGTACGCCTCGGCGATCTGCGTGAACGCCTCCATGAAGCGGGTTTCGATCTCCCGATCCAGCGCCTCCACCACCTTCCTGAGCTCGGAACGTGACTGCTCGAGATCTTCCATCTGGGATTCGAGGAAGGCGTGCCGGTCGGCGAGACCGGCGTACTCCTCGGCGGCCAGCGGGTTGATCGGGCCCAGTCGCCGCAGCTCGGCCTCCGCGGTGCGGAGGGCCGCTGCCGGGTCCGGGTCGGGAGGCGCAGGAGCCGCCAGGGCTTCCTCGTCGGAGACGTCCAAGTCCCTTCGCAGTCCCTCCACGAGACCCTCCTTGCGGGTGGCTAGCTCGGTGCGTTCCACCTCCAACCCGGCGAGCCTGTCCTTGACGTCGGCCAGCTCGACGGAGAGACGTTCCCGCTCTCTCCGGCAGGTCTCCAGCCTGCCGCGTAGACCGGCTGCGGTCTCACGGCGGGAGGCCAGCAGACCCCTGAGCTCGCGTAGCCGCTCGTCCATGGCCTGCAGGGCGACGCTCCCGACGGCTTCCACCTCGACGAGGCGGGCCGTCGCTTCGGGGTCGGGCGGCTGGTCGACGGCCAGCGCCTCGTCGATCTGGCGAAGCCGCCGTTCGAGCATCCTTCTCCGCTCCTCCACGGCTCTGAGAGCTGCTGCGGCCTCCTGCCAGACCGCCCTGGCTCTCTCCTTCTCCTCGGCGACGAACCGACGCCTCTCGGCCAGTTCCTCCCAGCGGGAATCACCCTCCAGCTCGGCCAGGCGGGCCCGGAGCCGAGCAGTCTTCTCGCTGCGGCTTCGCCGCTGCTCGAGCAGCTCGCCGAGCCGCCTCCGGAGCTCGACGAGCTGTTGATCGGTGGCTTCCGCCGCCCTGCGTAGACGCCCCGCCGCTTCGGTGACACCGGAGAGCTCCGCCTCCACCCGCTCCAGTTGTTCCAGGGCGGCTCGCTCCTCCGCCCGGGCCCGGTCGAACTCTCGACGAGCCTGGGTGAGGAGGCTGGAGCGGCGGGCGGCTTCGATCTCGGCTCGCTCCAGATCCGCCTCCGCCATCTCCACCATCGCCGGTGTCATCCCGTCCGGTTGCGCCACCTTCACCCCTCGGGCGGTGATGAGATCTCCCTCGGGGGTCACCACCCGCAGATGTGGGTACTGCCTGACGAGTTCCCACCCGGCCCGCCAGCCCTCGACCAGCACCACGTCACCCAGCAGCGACGAAGCCAGGCGCCGGTCGGCGTCTGGGCCGAGGAGGTCGATCAGGGGTTGATGGCCGAGCCGAACCACCTCGCGGGCGGGGGTGGGGTTCTCCGGGGTGGCGGCCACCAGCCCTACTCCACCCAGCCCCGACGACTTGAGTTTGGAGAGGGCCGCCAGCATCCCCTCCGCATCCCGATACGCCACCCCGTCGGCGAACGGTCCGAGAGCGGCGTCGACCGCGGCGGCGAGTTCGCCGGGAACGTCCAGCGCCGCGGCGATCGTGCCGATGACCGCCTCCACTTCGACCGCCTCTTGGCGAGCCTGCGGATCGGCCACACCCGCCACCACCTCCCGGGCGGCCTCGAGCCGGGCGCGGGCCGCGGCCAGGGCCACCCTCGCCTCGTCGTGGGCCCGCTCGGCTTCCTCCCAGCGGTTCTGAGCCGCCCGGCTCCGTGTGCGCGCCTCCTCGTATCGACTCTGCGCGGCTCCAACCCGGACGTCGAGTTCCTTGGCCTCTTCGAGCAGGCGCTCTACCTCGGCTTGCTCGGTGTCCCGGCGGGCCGACAGCCTCTCGATCTCCCCCGAGACGCGTTCCGCCTCCCGGGTTTCCCTGCGCTCCGCCGCCTCGAGGGACTGCAGCTCGCCTCTCACCACCGCGGCCGCCCCCTGTGGCCCCACCGCCTCCTGATCGGCGAGGGAGCGTTCTTCGTCTTCGAGTTCCCTGAAACGGAGTTCGGCGGTTCGGGCTTCGGCCCGCAGCCGCTCGGCCTCGCCGGCGGTGGCTTCCAGTGACACGACCAGGTTGCCCGACTCGGCTTCCAGGTCACGTCGTAGGGCCTCACGGTCTTCGTGTCGGGCTTGGAGGGTGCGACGCCGCTCGGCGGCGACCGCGGTCACCCTCCTCAGGCGCTCCCGGGTCGTCTCGAGATGGGCAGCCGCCGCAGCCAGGCGGTCGACCGATTCTCCCGCCCTACCCGCCTCCTGCCTGAGGAGTGTGAGGACCTGATCGAGTTCGGCCAGGTCGTGGTGTAGCTCCTCGGAGCGGGCCGACAGCTCCGCCCGCTCTTCGTCCAGGGCGGCTAGACGACGGTCGATCCGGCGGAGTTCTTCGCCGGCCAGCCACAGGCGTAGCGACCTCACCCGGTTGGACAGCTCGCCGTGCCGCTCGGCCGCCTCGGCTTGTCGTCTCAGCGGTCGCATCTGACGTTCGAGCTCACCCAGCAGGTCCCTGAGCCTGACCATGTCCATTTCGGTGCGCTCGAGGCGCCGCATCGCCTTCTCCTTACGCACCCGGTGTTTCCGGATCCCGGCGGCGTCCTCGATGATCTCCCGGTGTTCGGTGGGAGAGGCGTTCAACACCGAGTCGATCTGACCCTGCGAGACGATGACGTGCTGCTGTCGTCCGACACCGGCGTCGGACAGCAGCTCCTGGATGTCGAGGAGCCGGCATCCCACCCCGTTGATCTCGTACTCGCTGGATCCGTCCCGGTAGATCCGGCGGGTGAGAGAGACCTCGGGAAGGTCGAGGGGAAGCAGGCCGGATCCGTTGTCGATCACCAAGGTCACCTCGGCCCTCCCCAGGGCGGGGCGAAGCGCGGTTCCGGCGAAGATGACGTCCTCCATCTTCTCGGTGCGCAGCGCCCGAGGCGCCTGGGTCCCCATCACCCAGGCGATCGCGTCGACGATGTTCGACTTGCCGGATCCGTTGGGACCCACCACGATCGTCACCCCGGGCCGGAACTCGAGACGGGTGCGATCGGCGAACGACTTGAAGCCGGCGAGTTTGAGGGTCTTCAGGTACACGTTCTCCCCTCGGCGCTCGGGATTACATGGACGTCATTCGTCCGGTCAGGCTAGCGGGCTCGGCCGTCGGGCCCGGGTAGCTAGTTGGCGACTATGAAATCCCTCAGGGACGGGTCGGGTGGCACGGGCTCGCTCTCCACGCCGGTCACCCTGGCGGCCGGTGGTCCGTGCCACAACCATTGGACCAGCCGGTCGATCGCCTCGGGTCTGCCTTGCGCCCAGACCTCGACCCTTCCGTCCGGCAGGTTGCGGACCCATCCGACCAGACCCAACTCCCGGGCGGCCTGTCGGGTCGCCTGCCGGAAGAAGACCCCCTGAACCCGGCCGGAGACGTAGGCGTGCACCGCGCTCAGCTCTGGCATGCGGGACAGAAGTGGGTCGAGCGTTGGGCGACTGGTCGTCCTGCGCAGGACGGCCCCGCACCGGGGACAGGCCATCCCGGCTCTCCCGTAGACCCGTGGGCGATTCCGTCCTTCCCTCCCGTCGGGTAGGAGGTAGGCCCGGTCGTCCAGGCTGGTGCCCTCCTGTGCTATCGCAGAAGCCAGAACCGCCCGCAGGCCACGGGTGAGGCGAACCAGCTCCGACCGCCCGAGGGAACCGCCGGGACGAAGCGGCGACAGCCGCGCCCGGAACAAGGTCTCGTCGCCGTAGATGTTGCCGATTCCCGCCACGATCCGCTGGTCGAGGAGCAAAGCCTTGATCGGGGCCGTGCGCCCCTTCAGTCGCCCTTCGAGCCAGCCGGGAGTGGGCGGCTGTTCCCAGGCATCGGGTCCGAGCCGGCCGAGGGGCGAAGCCGCCACCTCGTCCGGCCGGTAGACGGCCACGAACCCGAAGGTCCGCGGATCGACGAAACGTAGGTCGCTCCCGTCGTCGAGGGTCGCCCGAAAGTTGGTGTGGGCTGTCGTCCCGTCGCCGCCTACCTCGATCCGACCCGACATCCCCAGGTGGAACACCCAGGTGTCGCCCGAGTCGAGGTCGCCCAGCAGGTACTTGCCGTGCCTCCGCAGGCGGGTCACGGTCCTACCCACCAGCCTTTCCTCCACTTCGGACCGGTCTCGGTGGTGACGTACGGTGCGGTCCCTGAGGACTTCGACTCGCCGGACGGTCCGGCCGAGGAGCACGGGGAGGAGTGCCCTTCGGACGGATTCGACCTCGGGGAGTTCGGGCATCGAGGCCGCGAGGTTACAGCGGCCGGATCAAGACCCGACCAGACCCAGCTCCCGCTTCTTCTCCTCGAGGTCGATCCCGTGTAGCCGCGCCAGGTTCTCTCCGAGGATCTTCCGTTTGGCCTGTTCGGTGAGCTGCGGGTACCCGTATTCGACCACCAGGTCGTCGGGGAGCTGGAACTCCCAGAACGCTTCCAGCGCCCACTGGGGATGCCAGATCGGTGCCTCGCCTCCGTAGATGATCTTGTCCTCGCCGCACCACCAGAGCATCTTGGCCAAGGTCTCGGCGAACACCCGGGGTTGCCTGGATATGAAGTTCAGGGTGGCCGCGATCGAAGCGTAGAGGTTGGGATAGCGCACCACCTGCCAGAGCACCTCGTCGAGCCAGGGCAGCCCCACGTGGAAGATCACGAAGTTGATGTCGGGGAAGTTGGCGGCTGCACCGTCCATGTCGAAGGTCCGGGTGTGCTCGACGGGTTGAGGACCCAACGGCACGCCTTTGTGCACCCCGATCAGGTTCACACCGAGCTCCAACGCCTTCTCGAACACCGGGAAGGCCACCCGCGGATCGTCCATCCTCCATGGGAAAGGCTGGCCGTAGTCGTAACGCACGTTGTACAGCTTGAAGGCCCGGGCGCCGTACTCCTTTACCTGGACCTCCATCAGCTCGAGCGCCTTCTTGCCTTCCAGCGGGTTGATCGACCCCCAGAAGACCACCCGGTCTGGGTAACGCTGGGCCATTTCGGCGCAGCGTTCCCAGCTCGAGAGACCATCCTGGAACATGTCGGTCAACGGGAGCGGCTGGGCGACGATCATGTCGGTGTCGGACTCTTCGATCACCATCCGGTAGATCTCGTCGATCGACCATTCCCGCATGAACTCCTCTGCGGTGAGGATCCGCTCGCCCTCTTTGGTGAGGAGCGAATGGAAGGCGTAGAGATGGTGGATGAACAGCTCCCCGGGGGGCCCGTAGGCGTTCTTCAGATCGAAGTTGAAGCAGTGACACACACAGTCGAAGACAAATGCTCCGCCGATCACGGTTCGCTCCTCTCTGCTTCGAGCCGCCTCCGCCGGTACGGGAGGAGCGGCTCGAGTGGCATCTCGAGTCGGGCTCGCGCCTCGGGTGACAGCCGTTCGGGGGTCCACACCGGCTCCCAAACGACCCGGATCTCCACGTCCTCCACTCCGGGAAGGCGAGCCACCTCTTCCATCATGCTGCTGTTGAGGGCGGCCACGAACGGGCACCAGCCGGTGGTCAACACCATGTCGATCTCGACCCGCTCAGCCTCCACCCTGACGTCCTCGATCAGCCCCATGTCGACCACGCTGATCCCCCGGTCTCGGCAGCACGGGTCGTAGCAACGACCCAGGGCCTCGAGGACGGCTTCTCTCGTCGTCACATCACCTCCTTTCCACCACGACCACCCGGAAACCGACGTTGGGTGTGGGCAAACAGGGGTCGGCGAGGAGCCTCCGGGCGATGCACACCCCGGGCCCCGTGTCGTACCAGGATCCGCCTCGCAGGGCGCGCCACCCTCCCCGGTCGGCCTCGGCGGTCCATTCCCACACGTTTCCGGCGAGGTCCCACACCCCCAAGGGGGACCGGCCGTCGGGATGGGCGTCCACCGGCGTCGTGCGGGCGTCGCCCGATTCCCAGGTGTTGCACCGGGAGGGGTCGAATACGTCGCCCCACGGGTAGAGCCGGCCGTCCGAGCCGCCGGCGGCGGTGGTCCACTGGTCGCCGGTCGGGAGTCGGACCTCCCAGCCCAGACGATCCGAGAACCATCGGCAGTAGGACATCGCGTCGAACCAGGACACGTCGGTGACCGGATGGTCGACGAGGTGGCGGGGTGGCTCGTCACCCTGCCAGACGCTGGGTGACCTCCCCCCAGCGCGCACGAAGAGGGAGTATTCCCCCACGGTGACGGGGAATAGGCCGATCCGGACACCGTCGCCCAGCTCCACCAGGTGGCGCATCCCGTCCGAACCTATCTCATCGGACGGCCCCGGGACGCCCGGACCGGGCTTTTTCTCAGCGAACCTCGCCGCCGAGGGCCTTTCGGGCGGCCTCCTGCTCGGCTTCCTTCTTCGACCGTCCTTCACCGGTCCCGGTGACCACGCCGTCGACCGACACGGTGGCGGTGAACCGTTTGGCGTGATCCGGCCCCTCCCCCACCACCCGGTAGGTCGGCTTCTTCCCCCTGGCCGCGAGGTACTCCTGGTAGCGGGTCTTGTAGTCGCGTGCGCCCGGCGCCTCCGCCTTTTCGGCGACGATGGGCTCCCAGTGCTCGACGATGAAACGCCGGGCAGCCGAGATGCCGCCGTCGAGGTAGATGGCGGCGATCACCGCCTCCATGGTGTCGGCCAGGATGGAGTCCTTGTCCCTGCCCCCGGTGGCCTCCTCGCCGGCTCCGACCAGCAGGTGGTCTCCGAGGCCGAGTGTCCTGGCCACCCGGGCGAGCTCCGACCGGTTCACGCTGGCGGCCCGCACCTTCGCCATCTCCCCTTCGGTGAGGTCGGGATATGCCGAGTAGAGGAGCTCGGTGACGACCAGCTGGAGGACCGCGTCGCCGAGGAACTCGAGCCGCTCGTTGTCCGACTCCCCCGGATTCTCGGCTGCATAGGATCGATGAACGAGGGCGGCCCGCAGGAGCTCCGCACGTTCGAATGGATGGCCCAGGCGCCGCCCGAGCTCGTCCAACCTCATCCCCGGGCGATCCGGGCCGCGATCTGGCCGGGTAGATCCTTCGCCGCCCCCTCGGCCGCCATGCGGAGGGCGTTGGTGATGGATTTCCGGGTCGAGGAGCCGTGGGCTATCACCACCACACCCGACACGCCGAGCAGATGGGCTCCCCCGTATGTTTCGTAGTCCATCTGCTCCTCGATCCGGGCCAGGCGCGGCCACACCTCGGAGGCCACCTCGGGCGGCAGGTCGGACAGCGCCTCCAGCACCACCGAAGTGGCGAGGGCGGCCGCGCCCTCGGCCGTCTTCAGGAAAACGTTGCCGGTGAAACCGTCGGTCACGATCACGTCGCATCCGTCGCCCGCCACCACCCTGCCTTCGACGTTGCCGACGAAATCGAGCGAGCTGTCCGCCAGGAGGGGGTAGGTCTGCCTCTCCAGGGCGCGCCCCTTGGACGGCTCCTCACCTATGTTGAGCAGCCCGACCCGGGGCCGACGGTTACCGAAGTACACGTCGCTGAATATGGCTCCCATAAGGGCGAACTGGAGAAGGTGTTCGGGTTTCACCTCGGGGTTGGCGCCGGAGTCGAGCAACACCGTCGGGGTTCCCGGGGTGGGGAACACGCTGGCGATGGTGGGACGGAGCACTCCCGGGAGGCGCCCGATCAGCACCGTAGCCGCGGTCATGGCCGCGCCGGTCGAACCGGCCGAGACCATGCCGTCGGCGGCACCCTCCTTGACCAGCCGACTGCAGACCACCACCGAGGCATCCGGCTTCTCCCGGATTCCCCTGATCGGGTCCTCCCCCATCCCGATGGTCTCGGGAGCATGGATGACCTCCAGGAGCCGACCGTGGCGCCCGAGTTCGGCCTCCACCGCCTCCCGGTCGCCCACCAGGACCACCTCCACCCCCGCTTCGGCGGCTGCCACCGCACCAGCGACCGTCTCGGCGGGAGCGTTGTCTCCCCCCATCGCGTCGAGGGCGATCCGGGCCATGTGGGTCAGTCGACTTCTACGACCTGTCGACCCTTGTAGGTCCCGCAGTTCGGACACACCCGGTGCCCCAGCTTGGGGGCCCGGCAGCGGGGACAGGTGACCAAGGCAGGGCGCTGGATCTTCCACTGCGCCTTGCGGTGCCGGGTCCGCATGCGCGACATCTTCTTCTTGGGGACGGCCATCAGGCGCTCCTTGTCACGACTGGTCGAAAAGCTGTCTGAGTGGGGCGAACGGCGACTCCTTCTCGTCTCCGTGCCCCCCGCAAGGCGCGACATTCAAGTCGGTTCCGCACTCGGGGCAAAGTCCCCGGCAGTCGGCCCGACACAGAGGTGCGAGAGGAACCGACAGGGCGACCTCGTCTCGAACGACGCCCTCCAGGTCGATGTAGCCCCCCGGTTCGACGGCCAGCTCGTCGACGTCGCTGGGGGACCACCGATAGACCTGTTCGAACGGGACACGCCGGGTCTCGACCCAGTCGGTGAGGCAGCGGTTGCAGAGGAGGGTGGCAGCCACCGTGATGGTGCCCCGAGCCACGACCCCGTCGGTCAAGGACCGGAGCGTGCAGGTCACCTCCACCACGTCCTCGATCCGGGCCTGGGGAAACTCGAACGACACCGGCACCGATCCGGTCTCGGTGCGAGCCCGGCCCGGATCGGCGAGGAGGTCGGCTACGAGGAAGCGGAACGCCATACCGGTCAGGGTAGGCGCCGGGTTTCACAACGGGACGTCGGGCGGAGCCGGCCGGGCCCGGTGGAGTTCCTCCCTGGAGTTGTGCACCTTCGTCAACAGCTCGGCGAGGAGCGTCTCTACCCGCTCCAACATCCGTTCCACCTCGTCTTCGGCTTCGAGCCGGAGGCGGCGTGCTTCCCCTTCGGCCCTCCTCACCAGCGTGTTGGCTTCCTCCACCGCCTCCGCCAACACGTACGACTCCGACACGAGCCGGCGGCTCTCGGCCTTGGCCCGATCGATGATCTCCTGGGCGCGCTCGTTGGTTCGGGCGATGAATGCTTCCCGCTCCCGCACCATCCACCTGGCCGCCCGCAGTTCGTCGGGCAGCTCCGCCTTGAGCCGTTCGAGCGCCTCCAGGAACCACTCCCGGTCGACCAGCACGTTGGTGGACAGCGGCATCGACTTGGCCGTCTCCAGGTGTTCGATCATCTGGTCGATGAGCTCCTGGAGCTCGCCGACGGTGGTCCGCGGGCGGGGGTCGATGGTGGGTCGGTCGTCGGTCACTTCAATCTCTCCTTGAGAGCCTCCGCCACCGGCGGAGGTACCAGCTCGTCGATCCTGCCACCCAGTCTCGCGACTTCTCTCACCAGTGACGACGATAGGTAGCTCCATTCGGGGTTCGTCGGCATGAACAGGGTCTCCACCCCTCGGAGGGTTCGGTTCATCTGGGCCATCTGCAGCTCGTAGTCGAAGTCGGACACCGCGCGGAGTCCTTTCACGATCACGTCGACTCCCCGCGACTCGGCGAAGTCGACCAGCAGCCCCTCGAACGCCGCCACCTCGACGTTGCCGAGATGTGTGAGGCTGGCGGCGAGCAGACGCACCCGTTCGTCCGCCGTGAAGAGCGGCTCTTTGGACGGGTTGGCTACGACCGCAACCACCACCCTGTCGAACACCACCGCCGACCGTTCCACGATGTCGACGTGACCGTTGGTGGGAGGATCGAAGCTCCCGGGACACAGGGCGACCGTCATCGGCTCATCTCCTCGGCGCTCTCCACATATCGGACGATTCTGGTGTCTCCGTATCTACGTTGACGGTAAATCCGGAGACGGGCGGGCTGCGGGACGGGATCCTGCCAGCGCCGGGAGACCACCACCTGGGCTCCGGGCGCGAGGGGAACCCGGTCGAGAACCCCGGCGAGATGCTCCGCATCGAGGCTCCAGGGCGGGTCGCAGAACACCAGATCGAAGGAGAGAGGGGCTTCGAGGAGAAAGGACTCCACGGTGGTCGGCACCACCCGGGCCACGTCTTCGCCCAAACCCAGCATCCCCAGGTTGCGGCGCAACGCCTCCAGGGCGGAGGGATCGGTTTCCACGAACACGGCCAGGCGGGCGCCCCGGCTCAAGGATTCGATACCGAAACTGCCGGTCCCCGCATAGAGGTCGGCCACGGCGGCACCTTCGATCCGGTCGGCCAGAGAGGAGAAGACGGCTTCCTTCACCCGGTCGGTCACCGGTCGGGTCGCTCCGCCTCTCGGTGCGACCAGGCGCCGGCCTCCGAACCGCCCCGCTACCACCCGCATCGCATCATCCGACGAACAGCCAGGCCACCGACTCGCCGAGCATCGCCCGGATCTCCTCGCGTAGGGCGGGATGTCCCCGCAAGTCAGGGTCGGAACCGACCAGGTCGAAGGCCTCCTCCCGAGCCCGGACGAGGAGGTCGAAGTCTCTGAGTAGGTCGGCGATCCGAAGATCGGCCAGCCCGGCCTGACGGGTTCCGAACACGGTCCCGTGCCCGCGGATCGCCAGGTCTTCTTCGGCCAGTCTGAACCCGTCGGTGGTGGCCGCGATCGCGGCGATGCGCCTCTTCGCCTCCTCGGTGGTCTCTTCCACCAGCAGGATGCATCTCCCCGGGTGGTCCCCCCGACCCACCCGACCGCGCAGCTGGTGGAGCTGGCTCAGCCCGAAACGGTGCGCATCCTCCACCACGATCAGCGTGGCGTTGGGCACGTCGATACCCACCTCGATCACGGTGGTGGCCACCAGCACATCCAACAGCCCCTGCCTGAAGTCCTCCATCACCCGGCGTTTCTCGTCTGGCCGGAGCTGGCCGTGGAGCAGGCCCAGACGGAGCCCGGGCAGGAGGGCCGACAGCCTTTCGTACTCGGCGACCGCACTCGCCGCCTCGATCTTCGGGGATTCTTCGATCAGGGGACACACCACGTAGACTTGCCGGCTCCGAGCGACCTCTCGCCTCACGGCCTCCCACACCCGGGCCTCCTCGGACTTGGGGACCACTTCGGTCGACACCGGTGATCGCCCGGGCGGGAGTTCTTCGATGGTGGACACGTCCAGGTCTCCGTACAGGGTCATCGACAGGGTCCGTGGAATCGGGGTGGCGGTCATGATCAGCACGTCGGGATGCCCCAAGTTCGCCTTGCCTTGGATCCTGAGCCGTTGGGCCACTCCGAAACGGTGCTGCTCGTCGATCACCGCGAGGCCCAACCCGGCGAAGTCGACCGCCTCCTGGATGAGGGCATGGGTTCCGACCACCACATCCACCTTGCCGTCGGCAACCCAGGCGAGAACGTCGTCCCGGCTGGCCTGAGGGACGAAGTTGGTCGTGGCCTGAGAGGAGGTGAGTAGGGCGACACGAACCGCCGGGCCGTCTTCGAAGAGGGACGGCATCCCCAAGCGGATCCCCTCCCCTTCCAGGGGTGGCGCCAACCCTGCCTCCTCCAGCAGGCGGGAGATGCCGAGGAAATGCTGGGTGGCCAGCACCTCGGTGGGCGCCATGATCGCCACCTGGTGACCGCCTTCCACCACTCTCAGGGCGGCGATCACGGCCACCACCGTCTTTCCCGATCCGACCTCGCCTTGTAGAAGGCGATGCATCGGATGAGGGCGGGCCAGGTCGTCGAGGATCTGACCCACCACCCTCTCCTGGTCGCGGGTCAGACGAAAGGGGAGCCCGCCGACGAACTTCTCGACCAGAGTGCCCGTCGGTCTGTGCGGGATGCCCCGCGCCTCGGCGATCATCCGACGTTTGGCCATCGCCAGGGCCAGCTCGATACGGAAGAACTCGTCGAACACCAGCCTCTGCCTTCCCAGTTCGGCATCCTCGAGCCGGTCGGGAGCATGCATTGCGCCGAAGGCGTCGTCCCGGCTCGGGAGGCCTAGTCGCTCCAGGATGCTCTCGGGGACGGGATCCAGGATGGGACGGGAACGTCGCAGGGCATCGGCCACCAGATCCTGGATCTTCCAGGAGGGCTGCTTGGCGACCGACGGGTAGATCGGAACCACCCGGCCGGTTCTACTGGTACCGCCCGGTCTCCTCAGGGGTTCGGTGACGGGGTTGGTCATGCCGAGCCGACCTCGGAAGACGTCGACCTTTCCGAACAGGGCCACGAGGTCCCCACGGCCGAGTTGTCCTTCCCGGTAGGGCTGGTTGAACCAAACCACCCTGATGGACCCGGTCGGGTCGCTCACGGTGGCCTGGACCATCGGGCGGCCGGTACGGGCCCTGCGTGAGGCGATCTCCTCGACGGTGCCGACCACCGTTGCCTCCTCGCCGGGCCGGATCCGGCCGATGGGTTTGACCACCGAACGGTCGATGTACCTCCGAGGCACGTGGAGCAGTAGATCGGCGACGCTGGCCAGCCCGGCCTGGGTGAGCGCACGAGCGAGCCGCTCACCGACGCCGCGGACCCTGGCGATGGGAACCGAGGAGAGGTAGGCGAGGCTGCGGCCGGTCACGCCGAACGACGAGGACGCATCTGCCGTCGGAGTATAAGGAGTGACACCACTCGCCCGGTGCTACCCTGTCGTGTCCGTCCATTCCCCGAGGAGTCTCGAATGTCCTACCGGTGTGAGATCTGCGGGAAGGCGCCCAGCTTCGGCAAGAACGTGACCTTCTCCCACAAGCGCAACAGCCGCCGTTGGCTCCCCAACGTGCAACGGGTCCGCGTCCGCGACGGTTCGAACACCAGGCGGGCGAGGGTCTGCACGTCCTGTATCCGTGCCGGAAAGGTGGAGAAGGCCTGAATGCCGATCCAGGGGGTGGTCAAGTCGTATGACGAGCAGACCGGGGTGGGTGTCGTGGTGTGCGACACCGACCGGTCGGAGGTCTTCCTCAGGCCCGGCTCGCTGGAGGGATCGATCTTCCGGTTCCTCCGACAGGGCCAGCGGATCCTGTTCGACGTGGTGGAGGAGGGCGACACCCGCTACGCGGTGAGGATTCGGGTGGGTCAGGACGCCTACTGACCGGCCCCGCCCTTCCGGTTTCTGTAGCATCGGTGCCCGACCCGACGTGAGGGAGGTTCAGTGGTCCAAGCGTACGTGTTGATCCAGACCGAGGTCGGTAAGGCGGCGATCGTCGCCGAGGAGGTCAGACAGATCCCGGGGGTGGAGTCCGCCGACGACGTGACCGGACCCTACGACGTGATCGTGAAGGCGACGGCCGAGGACGTCGACGCCCTGGGGAAGCTGGTCGTCGCCAAGATCCAGGCGATCGAAGGGATCACCCGCACCCTCACCTGCCCGGTCGTGCACCTCTGAAGTTCAGCCGCCCAGCTTCGCCGCGATCGAGCGGGCGCTCCTGAGAGCGGTTCCGTCGGCGCCGGCAGCCGAGAAGATCCGAGGAGGTCGGGTCTCCGCTTCTGTGATCATGTCGGCCAACAAGGTGGCCCGGTCGATGGGCGGGTCGATCCACAGATAGGCAGCGAGGCTGCCCGGGATGGTGTTGACTTCGTTGACCCAGAGCTCCCCTCCCCTCTCGAGGAAGTCGACCCTTCCCACCGAACGCAGTTGACAGAGCTCGGCGACCCGGCGGGCCAGGGCCTTCACCTGTTCCGCGAGCGGCGGATCCACGTCGGCGGGGAGCCGGCGGGCAGCCTGACCGCTCTCACCCCAGGCCAGATACTTCTGACGGTAGCTGTACAAACCGGCCTCGGCCCTGAGGGGCTCTTCGATGGCGGAGGTCTGGAACTCGGGGTAGGTGCGGACGGCCACTTGCAGGTCCCGGCAGTCGGCCAGGTACGGTTCGATCACCGCACCTTCCCGGAGATGGGGGGAGGAGGCGAGGAGAGCCAGCGCGGTCTCGACGTCTTCGGTGATCTCGATGCCGATCGAGCTCCCCCCGTAGCGGGGCTTGACGATGTACGGCGGGGGGAAGTCGGGCCTGGTGTCGGGACCGAGCAGCAGCCGGGGCAGGACGGGAAGGCCCAACGCGGCCACCGTCGCCGAGAAGGCGAACTTGTCCATCCCCAGAGCCGAACCTCGGGAGCCGGGACCCGTGAATCGGTATCCCACCAGCTCGAACGCAGCCTGCAGCGTGCCGTCTTCCCCCGGCCCCCCGTGGCAGCAGTTCACCACCACCGAGATGTCGAGGGGTTTGCGACGCAGGGTGAACCCCCCACCCGGCACCGCCGAGAAACCCAGCTCTCTCGCCTTGCGGGGGATCCCCTCGGCGAAGTCGACCGGCTCCGCAGCCGGATCGACCGCATGGAACCGACCCTGTTTGTCCCAGTAGATGGCCCAGACGTCGCCCAGGGTGTGGGTCGCCTGCAAGCCCGTGGAAACGCTGATGTCGTGCTCCGGAGAAGGTCCTCCGAACACGATGGCGGGCCTCGGCATGTCGCTCCTAGGGGTAGTGGTCTGGCAGGTCGTTCTCGTAGAGGACGGCGTCCCCCCGGACCCAGACGGTCACGGACCCAGGCGACCGCCTCCTCCCGGTTCTCCACGACGATAACCGATCGGATCCCACCCTCGGCGGCCCCCTCCAACAAAGCCTTCCGGTTGGTACGACCCACCACCACGAGGTCGGTCACCACGGCAGCCCGCGTCCCGGGCCAGTCGCCGGTTCTCCTCGTATTGCAGGTGACCGAGTTCCACCATGCCCGGGGTTACCAGCACCCTCCGGCCGGAGGGGGGCCGCGACCGCGAGCCGGCGGAGCCCTTCCCCGCGCTCCTTCCGGGTTGGCGTTGAAGGTGTCGTCGAACACGACGAACCCCCGCTCGCTCGTCGCCGAGACGAGGCGGTGGGGTGGCACGGGCAGGTCCTCCAGACGGTCGATCCAACTCGACGGATCCTCGCCCAGAGCGACCAGGACACCCACCGCGCACGCCAGGTTCCCGGGGTGGACCACACCGCTCTGGAACCTGGCCAACTCGACACCCCCGATCGACACCCGACCGTCGGCGCAGACCACGTCGGCCTCCGGTTGCGAAGTCGAGCAGGTGACCACTCGGATGCGATCCATCTCGGCTCGCGCCAGTTCGGCGAGCAGCGGATGGTCGACGTTTATAACCCCTACCCGGGCCCGCCGGAGGATCTCGCTCTTGGCGTCGCGGATCCGCTCGATCGACCCCATGCGCTCCAGGTGGACGGGTCCCAGTGCGGTGATCACTCCGACCTCGGGGGGGTAGTGTCGGCACATCTCGTCGATCTCCCCCGGCCCGTAGGTTCCCATCTCGGCGACGAAGACCTCCACGTCGGGTGTGAGATGCTCGTTGATGGTCCTGGCCAGCCCGAGGAGGTTGTTGAAGGAAGCCGGGCTGGCCAGCACCGAGTGCCTCCCGGCGAGGAGGTGACGAACCAGCTCCTTGGTGGACGTCTTGCCGTACGAACCGGTTATGGCCACCACTCTGGGCGCTACTTCGGCGAGACGTCGGGAAGCCGTCCAGACCCACCGGCGGGAGATCCTCTTCTCGAGGGGCCGGAGGGCCGCTGATGCCAGGTCGACCCACAGCGGGACCGCCAATGCTGCCAGGGTCATCGATGTGGGTTCCGCCGACCGCACCGACCACACCGCGGCGGCGAGGGGCGGCACGGCCGATGCCGAGGCGAGTCGGATAAGGCGGGGCGTCCACCGAAGCGGAGCGGAAGTTCCTCGAACTGTCAGGCCGACCGGGCCGACCGCAGCCGCCGCGGCGACGACGTATGCCGCCTGTTCGAACCCCGAGGCGGTGAGCACCGCGGCAGCCAGCCCGGTCCCTGCCAGCAGGAGGTTGACGGGGCGGGAGGACCACCATCTCGCCGCGAACCTGGTCACGGACCCGGGGACGTAGTGTTCCCGCTGGCAGACCCGAAGCCATCGCAGCAGCGCGAAGACGGCCCCCGCCGACAGCGCGACGACGGTGGTCATCCTTCCATCATCCGGGTGACGACCTCCCTCACCACCCCCGGGTGGGTGGTCGGGAGGTGGTGGCCTCCTCCCGGGACTTCTACCAGCTCGGCCAGGCCGTCGGGGATCAGACCCATGGCCCGTCTCGCCACGGTGACCGGCACCTCACGGTCGTCGGTTCCCCACACCAGCCGGGTCGGAACCGACAAGCGGCTCAGTTCATGCTCATAGGTCTCGTTGACCGCCCGGACGAGCACCTGCCGCATCACACCCTGGGCCGCCCGGTAGTCCGGAGAGCCGTAACGTCTCCGAGCCTGTTCGAGCTGCGCATCCGACACGAGACCGAACCGGTGGGCCAACCGGATCGCCCTGTAGCCCGGACGGGTCCGGCTGCGGGTGCCGGCCCTCAGGAGCGGCACCCCGATGAGCACCAGACCACCGACCTGGTCGGCTCGGGCCACCGCCGCCGCCAACGCGACCCTGCCACCGAACGAGTGGCCCACCAGCACGACCGGTTGGCGGAGATGGTCGAAGACCGGGTCGAGATGCTCCAGGTACCCGGCGGCGCCGATCGGTTCCCCGGGGGCGGGAGAGGCGCCGAAACCGGGCAGGTCCACCGCCAGGGCGGGCAGCCCGGACAGTGCCTCGACGAAGTCCGACGAGTCCCGTCCCCAGCCGTGGAGGGCCACCACGCGGGGCGGTCCGGGCCCGAGACGGCGCCCGAATAGGCGCCCTTCGTCCAGGGAGGTCAGAGGTGCAGCCATTCCGGCTCCAAGACGGATACCTCAATCGGGTGGTCGGGGACGCCGAGAATACCGTGAACCGATGACCGACCCCGCCACCGTCAGCTTTCGGGCGGCTGCCATGCGCCGCAGCGTGGTCCTCGCCTGGGTGATCCTGCTCGTCCTGACCGCCCAATCGGTCAGGGTCGGGGCGTTCGTCGATTCCAGGCTCCTCGCCACCCTAGGGGCCCTGGCGGTGGTGCTGGCAACGGCGTCGGTAGTCGACTGGCAGCACGCCCTGACCTCTCCTTCCGGCGGTTATCTGGCCTGGGCCTTCTCGGTGGCCCTCACCGTGGGTCTGGCTTCGATCGCCACGGTGGGGGGCATGTTCCCCACTGCTGCGCCCCTGTTCACCGGGGTGGCGGCGTTGACCGGGATCGTGTTGCCCGCCATCCGTCACGCCTTCGTGTCGACCCTGGCGGGATTCCTCCTGGCTCTGGCCGCGATCACCTCGAGCGGGATGGACACTCTGGAGGATCTCGTCGTGCCGGTGTTGACCTTGGCGGTCGTGGCGACCGCCACCGCCGTGATGGGGGCCGAAGTGGAGAGGGCGAGCCGTCGCCAAGCCCTCCAGATGCAGGAGCTGGAGGACCGGCGACAGGCGTTCGAACGCCTCTACGCCGTCTCCACCACCCTGGCCGGGGTGGACTCGTTGCGGGACGGTCTCCCCCAGCTGGTCGGAACGATCTGCCGCTACCTGGGGGCTCAGGTCGGAGCGGTCTTCATCTACCGGGAGGAGAGGCATGCCCTGGCACTCCGGAATCCGATCTGGGTGAACGGCCACATCCTGGAAACAGACGAGTTGGAGGCTCCAATCAGGGAAGGGGGCCTGGTCGTCCAGGTCTACCGGTCGGGTAGGCCGCACCGGGTCGACGAGGTGTCCAAACGCCCGGAGGCGTTCGGGGTGGTGGGCGACCTGGGCGTGGACGAGGCGATGCTCGCACCCCTCCGGGTGGAGGGGATCGCCGTTGGGGTGATCCTGGTGGGCGACCCCGCCTTCGGTTCCTTCCGGGAGGAACAGCTCGACGAGCTGGAGTCTCTGGCCGCGCCGGCCGCGCTGGTGGTCTCCCAACTCCAGCGGTACGAGTCGCTGTCCGAGATGAGCCGCAGGATGCAGGAAGTAGCCCAGATGAAGACCGACTTCGTGTCGGTGGTGTCACACGAACTCAGAACCCCGCTCACCTCGATAATCGGTGCCCTCGACACGCTGGCCCGGCCCGACCTGCCCGACGGTACCGCAGCCGACCTGGTCGACTCGTCGCGTCGGCAGGCCGCTCGGTTGCGTCGCCTCATCGACGACCTTCTCATCGTGTCCCGCATCGACCGGCAGTCGGTGCCGGTCGCCCCCGAAACGGTGAAGCTCGCTCCCTTCCTGGAGGAGACCGTGGAGACGGTGGGCCTAGAGCGGGTATCCGTCTCGGTGGAACCAGCCGACCTCCAGGTGGTGGCGGATCCCGATCATCTGGGGAGGGTGTTCATCAACCTCCTCGAGAACGCCGCCAAGTACGCACCCGGGTCCCCGGTCGAGGTCGTCGCCCGACCGGTGCGGCGCAGAGTGGAGGTCGACGTGATCGACCATGGGCCCGGGATACCGGAGTCCGAGCGGGATCGGATCTTCGAGCGTTTCACCCAGCTGGAACCGTCCGACACACGCAGGCGGGGAGGCTCGGGCCTGGGGCTCTCCATCGTCAAGGGGCTCGTCGAGGCGATGGGAGGCGAAGTGGAGGCCGGTGAGACACCGGGGGGTGGAGCGACCTTCACCGTCAGGTTGCCGAGGGCCTGAGCCCTTCGTCGGGTCCGACCGCGACCGCATGGAACCCGCCGTCCACGTGAACTATCTCCCCGGTGGTCATGGGTGTCCAGTCCGACAGGAGCAGACACACCATCCGGGCGACCGGTTCGGGGTCGGTGTCGTCCCACCCGAGGGGAGCCCGGGACGTCCACACGTCGTGGAAACGTGCGAATCCCGGGATGGAGCGAGCTGCCACGGTGGCGAGAGGGCCCGCCGACACCGCGTTCACTCTGATGTTGTAACGCCCGAGGTCCCGAGCCAGGTAACGGGTGACGGCTTCCAGGGCGGCCTTGGCCACTCCCATCCAGTCGTAGGCCGGCCAGGCCTGCCGGTTGTCGAAGTCGAGGGTGACCAACGCCCCACCCCCTGCCTTCTGCATCAACGGCAGGAGACCGACGGCCAGCGTCTTGTACGAGAAGGCCGAAGTCAGGAAGGCGGTCTTCGCGCTCTCGGCGGGCGTGTCGAGGAAGTTGCCTCCCAACGCATCGGCCGGAGCGAAGGCGATGGCGTGGACCGCCCCATCCACCGCCCCCCACTTCTCCTCGAGGGCAGCCCTGACCCTGTCGACGTGGGTGGGATCGTTGATGTCCAGTTCGTAGGTCTCACAGGGTTTGGGCAGTCTCTGCACCGACCGTTCGGTGAGACGCATCCCCCGGCCGAAGCCGGTGCATACGATCTCCGCACCCTCCTGTTGAGCGATCCGGGCGGTGTGCCAGGCGATGGAGTCGTCGGTGAGGACCCCGGTGATCAGCAGTCTCTTTCCCGCGAGAAGCATGGTCCCTCCTATCAGAACTATCAGAAGCTGTGGCCGAAGGTCATGATCCCCCGGATGGCCAGTCCCATCATGAACAGCATCAGCAGGCCGTACGCCAACGCCGGCCGGCGACCCAGCTGGGACCGGTACATGTAGGCGAACGCCATGGTGAACGCGATGACGATCCCATAGAACACGTGTTGGTTCCCCGGCTGGATACCGTCCACCGCGAAGGCCCACACACCCAGCGCAACCTGGACCGTGGCCGCCCCCATCCCCGCGGCGACCATCCACCAGAAGTAGCGGGGAGGCTCACGCCGGATCGATGCCAGCACCAGACCCCAGACCCCCCCGACACCGAGGATCACCACGACGACCCAGCCCCAGACCGAGTGGAAGTCGCCTACCGGGCTGCCGGAGAAGTTCACGGGGTCAGCAGGCTAGCCCGCGCTTCACTCGTCCAGACCGGGGACCTCGACGAGTTGGCCTGAGCGAAGATCCAGCACGTATTCCTGGCCGGAGACCGAGTCGGCGATCCAACGTGCCAGTTGGGCTCCCTCCTCCCGCACGATCCACCATGCGTAGTCGTCCCGGCCGGTGAGGAGGAACTCCTCCCGGGCGGCCCGGGCAGCCTCGATCGCTTCCGCCTCCACCTCGAAGGTCCCGATGATGCGAGTCTGGAGAGGGCTGCCCGGCGGTTCCTTGGGATCGATGTTCTCGACCGCTTCGAACACCTCGGCCTCCTCAGCCGTCGCCTCGCTCCATCAGCACGTCAGCGTAACGGTCCCTAACCAGCTTCTTGTCGAATTTTCCGGTTCCCGTCTTGGGGATCTCCTCGACGAAGAAGACCCGGTCGGGCAGCCACCACTTGGCGACCTTGTCGGACAGGAATCCCACCAGCTCCTCCTCGGTGGCTTGCGCCCCGGGCCGGAGAACGACGAAGGCCACCGGGCGTTCCTGCCATTTGGGGTGCTTCACCCCGACGACGGTGGCCTCGGCCACCGCCGGATGGGCCATGAGGGTGTTCTCCAGGTCGACCGAGCTGATCCACTCGCCTCCCGACTTGATCAGGTCCTTGGCCCGATCGGTGATCCGGATGTAGCCGTCGGGGGTGATCTTGGCCACGTCCCCGGTGCGTAGCCATCCGTCCAGGAACGACTGGGGACTCCTGGGATCCTTGTAGTACTCGGCTGCGATCCACGGTCCGCGGATCAGGAGCTCGCCGAAGGCTTCTCCGTCCCAGGGCAGCTCGTTGCCTTCGTCGTCGACGATCTTCACTTGGAGGCCGGGTACAGGGAGGCCGGCCGTCTCCAGCACGTCCAGTTTCCGCTCCCACTCCCAGTCGGCCATGTGAGGTTTGAGCAGGGCCACCGCCGCGACCGGGTTGGTCTCGGTCATTCCCCATCCCTGCTGGACGAGGATGCCCCGGTTCTTCCAATACCAGTCGATCATCGCCCGCGGCACCGCCGAGCCTCCGCACAGGAAAGCCCGCATGGACGACACGTCGGCCTCCGGGTGTTCGGTGAGATACTGCTGCACACCCAGCCAGACGGTCGGCACACCGGCGGAGAACGTGACCTTCTCGGTCTCGAACAGGTCGACCAGCGCCGCCGGGCTCAGGTCCGGCCCCGGATAGGTGAGCTTGGCGCCCACCGTGACCGCCTGGAACACGTAACCCCAGGCTGCCGCGTGGAACATCGGCACGACCGGGAGGACGTTGTCGGAGGAGGTGATCGAGAAGTTTGCGAGGTTGGAGATGGTGTGCAGGTAGGTGGAGCGTTGGGTGTAGGCCACCCCCTTGGGGTTGCCCGTGGTACCCGACGTGTAGCAGAGCATCATCGGTGACCGTTCGTCGAGCTCGGGCCAGCTCGACATCGGCTCCACCCCGTCGATCAGTTCCTCGTAGGCGATGGCGTTGGGAAGACCCACCTGCGACGCGTCCGGCCCCATGACCACGAAGGTCTCGACCGGGAGCTCCGAGGCGATGGGTTCCAGCAGGGGAACGAGGTCGGGGTCTACGAAAACGACCCGATCTCCGGCGTGCCCGATTATGTACCTGAGCTGTTCGGGGAACAGCCGGATGTTGAGGGTGTGGCAAATCCGCCCGGAGCAGGCGGTAGCCCAGTACAGCTCGTGGTGGCGCCGATTGTTCCAGGCGAAGGTACCCACCACGTCGCCCACCCCCAGACCCAACCGTTGGTCCATCGCGGCGGCGAGCCGGCGGATCCTGTCGTCTGTCTCTCCGTAGGTGGTGCGAACCCGGGAACGGTCCGACTCGACCGACACGATCTCCTGGGTGGGGAACAGGCGAACGGCACGGTCGTAGAGGGTTGACATCAGGAGGGGAAAGTCGTCCATCATGTGCGGCATCCGTACTCCTTGGGTCGCCCATCCGAGCCTACCGCGAGGAACCCCGAGAGAGTCTTGGCTTTCGCCTCCACCCCCTCGGGGCCCTCGGACCCTCCGAAGGCTGAGCCTTCGGCGGGAGGACGTGTCGCCGCCTCGTCGGCGGCGCACGATCGGGTCGACCGTTGCCGGTCCCCCGCGGCGTCTCTCCCGACGACCAGCGCCGGGCTCAGACGCTGTCTGCGGGCGGGAGGCTGATGCCGTCCCCTGCCCGAGCCGGGTGGCTGGGTGCCCGCGAGCCCGAACGGTCACCCGTCCGGGTTCGTAGTTGGAAGCTAACCGAGATCAGGAGAAGGAGACGCCCCCGGTGTCTAGCCGGTTTTCGCGGACGATCGTCGAGATTTCGCGAAGTCGAGATTTCGCGAAATCGACCGGCCGATCCGGATGGGGTCTCCCCGTCCCGGTGGGGGCTGGCGTCCGGGACCGACCCAACCCGGAGAACCCAGACGCGGCGAACCCCGGACGCGGAGAACCCCGAGAGAGCCTGGGCCGGAGCTCAAACCCTCTCGGGGTTTCCTGCCTCCCGGAACTCCGGACTCTCTGGCCCCGGGGGGCCGGAGGGTCGGTCTTCCGGAGGGCTCCCGAAGAGACCTCTCGGCCTCTCCGGTACCGGTTGGGGTCACCCCCATCCGGTAGGCAGCAACCTAGACCCGTTCGACTCCCCCGGTCAAGCCGTAGCGCCATCCAGTTTTCGCGCACCTCACCGGGTTTTCGCGAATACCGCAAACCACATCCGTGTCATTCCCATGTCCTATATTTGCCTCATGGCACAGCCCCACCCACCGACCGACCAGCCGGTCGCCACCTACACCGGTGATGCCCGCTCCGGGGACGGAGGTGCCGGCGATCGCCCGGTTCTCACCTCCCTCTCCCCCAGCCGGGCGAGTGACTTCAAGTCGTGTCCCCAACTCTTCAAGTTCCGGGCTATCGACCGGTTGGAGGAACCCGTCACCGTCTACCAGGCCCGGGGCACCACCGCGCATCTCGCTCTGCAACGCCTCTACTCCCTCCCCCGAGGAGAGAGAACCGTGGACCGGCTGGCGGATCTGTTCCGGGAGGCCTGGACCGAGCTCCGAGGCCAGGACGACTACGCCGACCTCTTCGAGACACTCGACGAGGAGCGCCGATGGGGTGTCGAGAGTTTGGCCCTCCTCCACAACTACTTCGTCATGGAGGATCCGCGCCGGATCGATCCGGTCGGCACCGAGCTCGACCTGGTCGAGGACCTGGGTGGAATAGTGGTCCGCGGGATACTCGACCGGATCGATCGGCTCCCCGACGGCCGGTTGGTGATCACCGACTACAAGACCGGGAGCGCACCTCCGGAGCGCTACGCGCTGCCTGCCTTCTTCGCCTTGAAGATCTACGCCCTGCTGGTTAGACGCCGATTCTCCGAGACTCCTGCGGAGGTCCGGCTCCTGTACCTGGACGGCCCCACCCTCTACCGGATGCCCATCGACGACCCCCAGCTCGATGCAATGGATCGCCAACTGAGGGCTCTTTGGGAGGCCATCGAACGGGCGATCGCCGACGACCGGTTCCCCCCTCGTCCCTCCCGTCTTTGTGACTGGTGCTCGTTTCGGGACAGGTGCCCGGCCTTCGCCGAACCTTCTCGGGTGGCGGTATGAGTGGTACGGCCGCGGTGGTGTTCCTCGAGCCGCACGAAGACGACCAGCCCCCGGTCGCGTGTCCCGGCTGCGGGGTCACCGCCGAGCCCGACGATCTGATCCTCGATCTGGAGGGAACCAGACCTCTTACTTGCCGGGGATGCGGGGCGGTCCTCGCCTGAGTCACGTCACACCCTGCCGTTAGGGTCGTCCTCGATGGACCGTCGGCCTGCGCTCCGTACCCCGAGGTGAACCGCCCGATCGTCGCCGTGGTGGAACCTCCCGACTGGGATCGCGCGATCGTGGAGGTGGAGGGACCGCAGATCGTCACCGGGGGGCCCGGATCGGGCAAGACCGAATTCCTCGTCCGGCGGGCAACCCACCTGATCGAGCACGTCGTCGACCGGGCCGACGAGGTGCTGGTGTTGGCCTTCTCGAGGCGGGCCGCGGATGCGCTGAGGCGGCGCATCCTGGACCGGCTGGGTCGTTCCCTCACCTCGGTGGCGGCGTCGACGGTTCACTCCTTCGCATACCGTCTCCTGGAGGCGCACCGACCGGGCGGGCCTCCGGCATTGCTGACCGGGCCCGAGCAGCTCGCCCTGGTGTCCCGTCTCCTGCACGAAGAGGATCCCCGAACTTGGCCGCCTGCGCTCCGCCCCCTGCTGGGCTCCCCCACCTTCGCCCGGGACGTCACCGACTTCCTACTCCGCTGCGCCGAACGCCGGATCGACTCGACCCGACTGGCCGAGCGTGCCCGGCGACACCCCCTGTGGGGCGCGCTCCCCGGCTTCCTGGAGCGGTACCGGGCGGCCCTCGGCGAGCTCGGAAAGATCGACTACTCGACCCTCCTGCTCGACGCCCTCGACCTCCTCTCGGACGAGACCGTGCGTCGCAGCGTGAGCCAGGATCACCCATTCGTGCTGGTCGACGAGTACCAGGACCTGTCGCCCGCCCAGGTGGCGCTCATCCACCAGGCCACCAGACCCAGCCACAACCTGACCGCGGCCGGAGAACCAGCCCAATCGACCTACTCGTTCAGAGGTGCCCGGGTCGAGAACGTCGCCGAGTTTCCCCAGATCTTCGGTCCCGACACCCGCTGGTGGCAGCTGGCCGTCAGTTTCCGGGTTCCGGCGACGATCCTCGACGGGGCTCGGCGCCTCCTCGCCACCCACCACCTGCCCGGGGGTTCTCCTTCGCCTCGTCCCGCCGAGCACTCCGGGACCGTGGAGGCCTACCTGTTCGACCAGGGCTCCGCCGAGGCCGACTGGATCGCCGCCGAGATCGAACGCCTCCACCTGGGAGATGGCGTGCCTCTGCGTCGAATCGGGGTTCTGGTGCGGTCCAAGCGGCGGCTCCTCAACGAACTATCACGGGCTTTCCAGCGTCGGGGGTTGGCTCACGACGCCGGTCACCGCCGACTGGTCGACCATCCGGCGGTCAGGATGCTGTTCGACCTGGTCGAGGCTGCCACGGCCGAGGACCCAGAGGTCGCCGACCAGGCCATGCGGCGGCTGCTGCTCGGCGAGCTCTTTCGGCTGCCCGTCGCCGAGGAGCGTCAATTGCTCCGGATGCGTCGGGCGGGCCGTGACTGGACGGACCTGCTGAGAGAGCATTCATCCGAGGGATCGGCGGTGGCCGAGCTCCTAGCCGACCCCGGATGGGCCACGGAGTCGCCCGCGGCCGACGGGTTCTGGGTGTTTTGGGAGACGATCCCCGCACTGGGGCGGCTCGCCACCGACCCGGCCTTCAGGTCTCATCGGGCGGCATGGACCGCGTTCTCCCAGACCCTGGAACGTCAACGCGAGCGGGATCCCCGTGTGACCCTTCGGGACTACTGGGAGATGGTCGGGGACCAGGACTTCGAACCCACCCCCCTGCTCTCTTACCGGGACGCCGGGGACGACCGGGTCACCCTCACGACGATGCACCAATCGAAGGGTCTCGAATTCGACGTGGTCTTCATCGCCGATGCGACCGAGGGTGTGTTCCCGGACCTTGGAAAGGGGGTGGGCGTGTTGGACACGCACCTCCTCGACCTCGCGGACCGCCGGGAACTCATGGGGATCAGGCTGGCCGAGGAGGCGAGGCTGGGCTACCTGGCGATGACTCGGGCTCGACGTCGTGTGGTGTGGACCGCGACCGCCTCGGGCATCGACGAGGGCGAAGACAGGCCGAGCCGTTTCCTCCTCGCCGCCGCGGGAGTGGACGGCGTCGGCTCCGTCCCCCCTCCTCCCCGGTACGAGGGACCTCCGCTCACCGCCCGACAGGCCCAGGCCCGCCTGCGCCGCCTACTCGCCGATCCCCGTCGACCGGCCGGGCACCGTCTCGCCGCGGCCCAGGTGCTGGCCCACCCTCCCGTCCCGCTGTGGGACCCCAGACGGTTCGCCGGGATCCGCCGGCCTGGTCCCGACCGGGGGGTACTCGACGGGACGCCGATCCTCTCCCCCAGTCAGGCCGAGGCATATCTCGAGTGTCCCCGCCGCTACGTGTTGGAGCGACGCCTCGGATTGGGAGGCGAGAGCGGACCTTGGGCCCTCTTCGGCAGGCTGGTCCACTCCGTCTTGGAGGAGGCGGATCGTCGGGCTCTGAGCGAGGGACGTCCCCACTCGGACCTGCCGACCGCGCTGGCCGCCCTCGACCGAGTCTGGGGGGAGGGAGCCGACTTCGGGTCGGACACGATGAACCGGGTGTGGCGTCGCAAGGCGGTGGACCTCCTCCAGCGGCTCTACGAAGGGTGGCCCGAAGACGAATCCACCACCATCGCGGTCGAACACCCCGTGGCCTTCGAGCTGGGTGGCATACGCTGGGTCGGTCGGGTCGACCGGATCGACCGTCTCCCGGACGGCAGGGTCAGGGTGGTCGACTACAAGACCAGCTCCACCGCTCCCAGGTACGAGGACGTGGAGGCGTCGCTGCAGCTCGGCTTCTACGTCGCGGCGGTGGCGAGGGAGTTCGACTCCGAGGTCGTCGCCGAGATGTGGATCCCCAGAGCGCGCGGCAGGTGGCGGCGGCCCTTCGACCCTGGGCGTCTCGACGAAGTCGAGGAACGGCTCACCGAGGCGGCGAGGGGGATCCTGGACGAGGAGTGGACACCCCGAATGGGGAGCCACTGTCGGCGATGCTCGGTGCGGCTGGTGTGTCCGCTGTGGCCCGAGGGGAAGGAGGCGTTCCAGCGGTGAGACCGAGCAGAGAACAGCTCCGGGTCGTGGAGTCGCCCCTCGTGTCGCTGCGGGTCACCGCGACCGCCGGTACCGGCAAGACCTCGACCCTCGCCTGGAGGGTGGTGGAGCTGGTGACCCGGCACGGGGTCGATCCCGAAGCGATCCTCGGCCTCACCTTCACCAACAAGGCGGCCGAGGAGCTGGCCGACCGGATCCGGGCGATGTTGGGTGGTCGGATCGAAGTCGGCAGGGAGGTCGAGGTCCACACCTATCACGGTTTCGCCGCCTCGATCCTGCGCGAGTTCGGTGTCTTGGTCGGTATCGAGCGGGACACCCCGATCATCACCCCCGCCTATGCCCACCGCCTGCTCATGGACCTCCTCGACCGGTTCGACTGGGACTCCTTCGACCCGACGATCCCCGCAGCGGTGGATCGGATCCTGACCCTGGGCGGTCGACTGGCCGACAACCTGGTCGATCCCGTCACCGTGTTGGGCGCCGCGACGGAGGAGGAGCCTTGGCCCGCTCGAAAGGAGATGCTGGAACTCCTCTCGGCCTACGAGGAGGAGAAACGCCGGATGGGGGTGGCCGACTATGGGGATCTGATCACCAAGGCGCATCGCCTGGTGGTGGACCATCCGGACGTGGCCGAGAAGATCGCGGCCCGTTATCGGGCGGTCCTGCTCGACGAGTACCAGGACACCAATCCCGCCCAGAGGGAGCTCCTTCGCCGGTTGTTCGCCGGGAGGGTGCCGGTCACCGCGGTGGGCGACCCGTATCAGACCATCTACGAGTGGCGGGGAGCGTCCCCAGCCAACTTCGCCGACTTTCCCCAGCACTTCGCCAACCCCGAGGGACCGGCGCCCACCCTGGAACTGACGGTCAACCGGCGGTCCGGCTGGAAGATCCTGGAACTGGCCAACCGGCTGGTGGAGGAGCTGTCCGGGTCGGTTCGGTTGCGCCCCCGACCCGACGCCCTCCCCGGGTCGGTCGAGACCGCCTGGTTCGACACCGCAGTCCAGGAGGCGGAATGGCTGGCATCGACGATCGGTGATCTCCACGAGACGGGAACCGCATGGCGGGACATGGCGATCCTGTTCCGCAAGAACAAGGACATGCTCCTCGTGCATCAGGCGTTGGCCGTCCACGACATCCCCTTCGAGGTCGCCAACCTGGGTGGGCTCCTGGGCGTGCCGGAGGTGGTGGATCTGCATGCCTGGCTTCGTCTCCTCGAACGGCCCGACGACGGCCCGGCGGCGGCCCGCATCCTCCTCGGGCCCAGGTATCGGCTGGGTTTGGCCGACTTGGCGGTGATCAGCCGACAGGTGCGGCTGAGCGTCGACCCGGCCGACCCGGATCGAGAGGTCCCCATCGGAGTCGCGGAGGTGGTGGATCGCTTGGAGGGATTCGAAGGCCTCTCCGACGAGGCACGGGCCCGCCTCGAAGAGTTCCGATCCGAATACGGAGAGCTGGTCGCCTCCGCCCAGCAGCTTTCGCTGGTCGAGCTCTGCCGCACGATCCTGGATCGAATCGGGGCTTGGGACGAGATCGAAGCGATGGAGCCGAACTCGGCGCTGTCCGCTCGACTCAACCTCCACAGATTCCTCGACCTGGCCGAGTCGTGGAGTCCCTTGGATGGACGACCCACCCTTCGGGCGTTCCTCGCCCACCTGGAAGCGCTCGACCAGGAGCACGCCGAGGAGCTCGACACCGCCCGGTTGTCAGGCGCCGACGCGGTGACGCTGATAACCGTCCACCGGGCCAAGGGCCTCGAGTGGCCCGTGGTGTTCCTGCCCGCCGTCTACCGGGGGAACTTCCCCACCCGGGGAGGAGCCTACGACGATCCGACCTCCCGACCGGAGAGCCTGCCCTTCGAGTTCAGGCTCGATCCGGGACCGCCCGAGTCCGCCGACCTCCGGGAATGGTTGCAGCAGAACCGGATCCGGCAGGAGTGGCGTGTGGCGTATGTGGCCGTCACACGGGCCAAAGAGCGGCTGTACGTCACCGGTGCCCATTGGTACGGACACCCGGAGCCCAACCAGAACCCGGTTCCGCCCTCCGAGCTGTGGGAGCACGCAGCCGGTGTGGGTTCGACGATCGGGGATCCGCCCGGAGAGCCGCCGCCCCGACCCGAGGTGATGGTGGTGGGCACCCCATCGACAGCAGCGGAGGATCCTCTCCTGGGCGAAGACCCCAACCGTTTCCTCGAAGAGGTGGTGGAAGATCCCGAGCTACCCCGACGGGTGGCCGAGGAGCGAGGGGTGGTCGCCGAGTACCACACCGCGGTGGAAGACCACCGGCAGCTCGTGCTCGACATCTCGGTGCCCCGTACCGTGGAGCCGGCGACCCGAATGGAGATGTCGGCGACAGGCCTGGTCACCTACCGGACCTGCCCCCTGCGCTTCTACTGGACCGAGGTGGACCGTCTGCCTCGTCGTGGCGGCCGGGCCGCTACCCGGGGAGTGCAGATCCATCGACGCATCGAGTTGCACCTGCGAGGCAGGGTCCCCCTGGAAGAGTTGGATCCGGAGCTGTACGACGCGGTGGAGTGGGACGGCGCACAGACCACCGGAGCCGATCCCTTCCGGAACTTCCTCGCCTCCCGTTTCTCGGAGCAGCCGCCTCTCCTGGTCGAAGCTCCCTTCCATCTCGTCCTGGAACCGGATGTGGTGATCCGGGGAAGGATCGACGCCGTGTACGACCGGGGAGACCATTGGGAGGTGGTCGACTTCAAGTCGGGCCGCAAACCGGACGGTCCGGTTCCTCCGGTTCAGCTCCAGGTCTACGGCCTGGCCATCCGGCACGTCGAATTCGGCCGCCCCAGACCCGACCGGCTCAGGCTGACCTTCGCCTACCTGGGAGGGAACACCTGTGAGGAGGTCACCTACGTAGCCGATGCCGAGTGGTTGGAAGAAGCACGAAGGGAGATCGAAGACCTGGTGGGCGGAATCACCGAGGGCCGGTTCGATCCGGCCCCGTCGCCGGCTTGCCGCAACTGCGACTTCGTCCGGTTCTGTCCCCCGGGAGCCGAGTATCTGTCGGCGGAATGAGGCTCACACCACCCGACCCGAAGACGTGGCTATGACGAAGGTCACCGGCCCCTGGTTGACCAGATCGACTTCCATGACGGCGCCGAACACGCCGGTGGCCACGGAGAGCCCTTCGGACCGTAGCCGGTCGACCAGGATCTGGAGGAGACGCTCGGCTTCTTCGGGGGGTGCCGCCCGGTCGAAGGACGGGCGCCGGCCTCGCCGCAGGTCGGCGGCGAGGGTGAACTGACTCACTACGAGGAGGCTCCCGCCCACCGCGTAGATGTCGAGGTTCATCCGACCTTCCGGGTCGCTGAACACCCTGAGGCCGGCGAGCTTGTCGGCCAGGGCTGCCACGTCGGCTTCGGTGTCACCCTTTTCCACCCCGACGAAGGCGCAGAGGCCGGGACCGATGCTCGAGACGGCCACTCCGTCGACCCGTACCTGGGCCCTGGAAACCCTCTGGACTACCGCACGCACGGCCCGGCCGATTCTGGCATCCTTTTCGACGTGGCCGCTCCCGTCCTCCCCGACGAACCCCCTCTCGACCCAACCAGGCCTCTGGTGGTGCTGGTCGACGCGGCCTCCCGCTTGGAGCAGGACATCCTGGTGGGATGGGCCGAGAGGGTGGGGGGTGGTGGGGTGGAGACCATCGATCTGCTTCCGTCCCGCCGACCCAACCGCCTCCGCCGGCGGCGCACCGACCCGCGGCTCGCTGCACGACTCCAGAGAGGCGACGATCCGTTGGTCGTGCCGGTCCGCCTGGCCTGGTTTCCACCCGAGCGGCACGGGATGCGCACCGCCTCGTGGGTCGACCTGCTGAAACTCGGGGATCCCCGGGACCCGAACGCCGTCCGCCAACACCTGATCGTCCGTCTCCACCCCGACCGGGTTCGGATCGTCGTCGGACAGGGAGCCCGGGCCGACGAGCTGTTGGAGGCCTGGCGCACCTCACCCGAGGCGGTGAGTCTGGTCACCTTCGTCACCCGGCGGGCCCATCTGGCCCTGGAGAGGGCCGAACGTGCGCTCCGGGGCAACCGGTACAAGGTCCCCCGTTTCGTCCGGGAAGAGATCCTGGACAGGGCCGAGTTCCGAGACGGTGTGGTGCGGATCGCCGGGGAGCAGGGAATGCCCCCCGAGTTGGCGTTCGCCCGGGCCCGTTACTACCTGAGGGAGATCGCGGCGTCCCACAGCACTTTCGTGATCGACCTGGTGGCCACCGCCATCCAATGGCTGTACCGGCTCGGCTATGGGGCCATCCTGTACGACCCCGACGAGCTGCGGAAGGTGACCGCGCTGGGCGAGAGTCATCCGCTGGCGTTCCTCCCCTCCCACCGCTCGATGATGGATCGTCTCAGCCTCCAATACGTCCTGTGGCAGAACGACCTGCCGCCGAACCACACCGCGGCCGGGATCAACATGAACTTCTGGCCGGTGGGACCGCTGATACGCCGCACCGGTGCTTTCTTCATACGACGGAGCTTCAAGGACAACCCTCTGTACAAGTTCGTCCTCCGCTCCTACCTGGACTATCTGTTGGAGAAGCGGTTTCCCCTGGAGTGGTACATGGAGGGGGGCAGGTCCCGCACCGGGAAGCTGCTCCCCCCTCGGTTCGGTCTGCTGAGCTGGGTGGTCGACTCGGTGCGGAGGGGCAAGGCCGACGACCTCTATCTGATCCCGACCGCCATCACCTACGACCAGATCCAGGACGTGCACGACTACGCCCACGAAGCCCTGGGAGGGGAGAAGCGTCCCGAGAGTTTCGCCTGGGCGGTGTCGGCGATCCGCTCGCTTCGGATCGGCTACGGGAACATCCACATACGGTTCGCCGAGCCGGTGTCGGTGGGTCGGGACGTGGCCGAACTGTCAGGGGAGGGTGACGAGGTCACCCTCGACCTGCAGAAGCTCGCCTTCGAGGTGATGTACCGGATCTCGGAGGTGACGCCGATAACTCCCACGTCCCTGGTCACCGCCGCCACCCTGGCCGATCCGGAACCCACCGTGTCCCGGGTCACGGCACGGTGCACCGAGCTGTGCCGGTACGTGGACGAGATGGGTTTCCCGGTCACCGAGCCCCTAGAGCTCCACCGACCCGAGCGGGTGGCTTCCCTGCTCGCCCAGCTGGCTCGCCACGGGACCGTCACCTTGGAGGACCAACACGTCAGGCTGAGCCGTAGACAGGCGATCGAGGCCTCCTACTACCGGAACTCGGTGGTCCATCATTTCGTTCCCGGGGCCATCACCGAACTGGCCCTGGCCGGGAGCGGCGACCCGTTCGACGAGGCCCTGGCGATCCGGGACCTGCTCAAGTTCGAGTTCTTCTTCCCCGCCAAGGCCCGGTTCCTGGAGCGGATCCGAGTCGAACTGGAGCGGATCGACCCCCACTGGGAAGACCTGGTGGCGACCGACCGGCGGAAGCTGCTCGAGTCGTGCCGTCCCCTCCGTGCCCATTGGACGCTCCTCCCGTTCCTGGAGGCCTATCTGGTGGTGGCCGAACAGCTCGCGGTCGACGGACCCGCCGACGAGCGGGAGTTCCTCGCCGCCTGCCTGGAACGGGGCCGCCGAGCCATCGACGAGGGTCGGCTCCGGAGCCCCGAAGCCGTCTCCAAGCCGCTGTTCCAAACCGTGTTGCGTCTGGTCGAGAACCGGAGGTTGGACACCCCGGAGAGCCGGCAGGCGTTCCTGGAGGAGGTCCAGGACCTGGTGGGGCGGAGCCGACGGATCGCCGAACTCGAGAACGTGTCGGTCTAGTCGCCGAGGGCGCCGACCTGGCGCCCGGTGGGTTCCGCTCAGCAGAACCAGGGTTCGGTCATCCGGGGTCGCCCCGACGTGGCACCCGCCGGGATCACCTCGGAGGCGGGAAGGTCGAGGAGCTCGGCGCTCCGAGCCCACATCTCGGTAAGGGTCGTTCCCGGGTCCTCTCCCCGATCGGCCGCCTCCGCTGCCAGCTCGGCCAACGTCGCCTGCACCCGATCCAGCTCCGGATGGGCGTACTCCCATCGGTAGGTGAGACCCACCGGGTCGTAGTCGCCCAGGTAGGGAACCATGTCGGGCAGGTCGAGGAGGAGCGACCCGTCGGGAACCAGGAGACGGATCGACAGCTGGACCGGGTCGGTGGTGGCGGCCAGGTCGTGGTCGGCGAGGAACCGGAACACCCCAAGGAGATCGTCGGGACGGGTCCATGGGGTGAACGGCAGCCACGACGCCCTGATGTCGATGCCCACCCGCCGACACTCCTCCACCGCTCGGGCCATGTCGGCGACCGTGTGGCCCTTGTCGAGGAGCCGGAGGATGTGGTCCGACACGGTCTCGAAGGCGGAAACGACGAACAACACGTTGCTGGCGGCCAACGTCTCGAGTAACCCGGGGTGGGCGAGTAGGTGCTCCACCTTCACGGTCACGTCGAAGGTGAGGTCGGGAAAGGTACGGTGGACGGCGTCGATCACCTTGGCTGCGTAGACCGGCGCGTTGAGGAAGTCGGGATCGCCGAAGCTGATGTGGCGGGCTCCCATGTCGACGAGCTGGGCCACGTCGCTCACCACCGGCTCCACACCTACGATCCGGAACAGTCCGTCGTAGACCGCCGGGACCGGACAGTGGCGACACCGGTGGCGGCATCCATGGCTGGCCTCGACGTAGCCCGCCAGACGATGCTCGTCCCCGATCTGGAGGTGGCTGTACCGGTCGAGGGGAGGGAGCAGGTCTCGGCGAGGCACCCCGAACTGCTGCACGGTGAGGTCGACCTCCACCCCACGGTCGAGATCGGCGAACCAGGACACCAGACCTGGCAGGTACTCGCCCACTATCGCCTTGTCGATAAGACGGGCCACGGTTCTATCCCGGGCCACCGCCGCGTAGAGCCCGTAGAAGGCGATGGGGAGGTCGGGTCGACGCTCCCGGATCTTCTCGGCGAGTGGCACCGCCAACCGCATTGCGGTGTGCATGGGCACCGAAACTGCCACCGCGTCCGCCCAGTCGACCAGATCCTCCCTGTAGGGTTCCACCTGGAGGTCCAGCGCCCGGACGTCGTGGCCTGCCTCGGTCAACGCCGCGGCGGCTGACGCCACCCCGAGGGGTTGATGACCCATCTCGTAGGTGGAGACCAGTAGTGCCCGCATCGGCTCCATCGTAGGGGCGATACCCCGGACCACTTCGCGGGACCGTCACTAGGCTGGAAACTATGACCGATCTTGCACCCCGGAAGGTCAACGCCTACATCGACGGGTTCGTCCACCAGCTCCACGACATAGATCCGGTGGAGACCCGCGAGTGGCTCGAGTCGCTCGACGAGGTGATACGACATGACGGGCCGGGGCGGGCCCGCTTCCTGCTGGCCAAGCTGATGGAGCGGGCCCATCAACTCGCCCTCGGGGTGCCGGGCACGGTCAGCACCCCCTACATCAACACGATCCCCCCGGAGGAAGAGCCCGAGTACCCGGGAGACGAATGGATGGAGAAGCGGATCCGCCGATTCATCCGGTGGAACGCCGCGGTGATGGTGATCAAGGCGAACCACCACGAGAAGGGCATCGGAGGCCACCTCTCCACCTTCGCTTCGTCGGCGCTCCTCTACGAGGTGGGCTTCAACCACTTCTTCCGGGGCAAGGACGACGGGTTCCCGGGCGACGCCGTCTACGTTCAGGGACACGCCGCTCCCGGCATCTACGCGCGAGCCTTCATCGAACGGAGACTCGACGAGCGTCACCTCGACAACTTCCGCATGGAGATCGGGGGTGGCGGCCTCTCTTCGTACCCACATCCCCGTCTGATGCCCGACTTCTGGGAATACCCCACGGTGTCCATGGGCCTCGGACCCATCAACTCGATCTACCAGGCCCGGTTCTACAAGTACCTGCACAACCGGGGGATCGACGACACCTCCCAGTCCCGGGTGTGGTGCTTCCTCGGCGACGGGGAATGCGACGAGCCCGAAACCCTCGGTTCGATCTCGCTGGCCGCCCGGGAAGGTCTGGACAACCTGATCTGGGTGGTCAACTGCAACCTCCAGCGACTGGACGGCCCCGTCAGGGGGAACGGGAAGATCATCCAGGAGCTGGAGGCGATCTTCCGGGGAGCAGGCTGGAACGTGATCAAGGTCATCTGGGGATCGGATTGGGATCCCCTCCTCGCCGCCGACCACGAAGGTGTCCTGGTGGAGATCATGAACAACACGGTCGACGGCGAGTACCAGCGTTACAAGGCCGAGGACGGGGCCTACGTGCGGAAGCACTTCTTCGGCAAGGACCCACGGGCGTTGAAGCTGGTGGAGCACATGTCGGACGAGGAGATCTGGAACCTCCGTCGGGGTGGCCACGATCCGAGGAAGGTCTACGCCGCCTACAAGGCGGCGACGGAGATGCCCGGCCCCACCGTCATCCTCGCCAAGACCATCAAGGGTTGGACCCTGGGTCCCGACGTCGAGGGCCGAAACGCGACCCATCAGATCAAGGAACTCACCAACCGCCAACTCCTCGACCTGCGGAACCGACTCCACCTCGAGGAGGAGATCCCCGCCGAGTCCCTGGAGGGGGATCGAGATCCGCCCTACTACCGGCCTCCGGTCGACTCCCCCGAATACCAGTACATGATGGAGTGCCGGAAGCGCCTCCACGGGTCCCTGCCCGCCCGGGTCGTCCGGATCAGGAACCCGCTCGCACCGCCGAGCGACGAAGCCTTCGAAGACCTCTACCGTGGCTCGGAGAAGGTCCCGGCGTCGACCACCACGGCTTTCGTGCGGCTCCTGCGCAACCTCTGCCGCCTCCCCGAGTTCGGGCCGCGTGTGGTTCCCATCGTTCCCGACGAGGCCAGGACCTTCGGCATGGACTCTCTCTTCAGGGAGCTCAAGATCTACGCCTCGCAGGGTCAGCTCTACGAGCCGGTCGACGCCAAGATGCTGCTCGCCTATATCGAGTCCCAGGACGGGCAGATCCTCGAGGAGGGGATCACCGAAGCCGGGTCCACCGCCTCGTGGACCGCAGCAGCCACCTCGTACGCCACCCGGGGAGTCCCGATGGTCCCCTTCTACATCTTCTACTCCATGTTCGGGTTCCAGCGGGTGGGGGACCTGCTCTGGGCGGCGGCGGACGCCCGTGCCCGGGGCTTCCTGCTGGGAGCCACCGCGGGCCGAACCACCTTGCAAGGCGAGGGCCTGCAGCACCAGGACGGCCACTCCCACGTGTTGGCCTCGGTGGTTCCGACGTGCCGTGCCTACGACCCCGCGTTCGCCTATGAGATGGCGGTGATCGTTCGGGACGGCATAAGACGCATGTACCTCGAAGACGAGGACGTGTACTACTACCTGACCTTGTACAACGAGAACTACCTGCAGCCCCCGAAACCGGATGGGGTCGACGCCCAGATCGTCGAAGGCATGTACCGATGGGAAGCGGCTCCGGAGGGCCGTCTCGGGGCAACCATCCTGTTCTCGGGAACGGCTTTCCTGGCGGCGCGTGATGCTCGGGACGAGCTCGCCGAACACTACGGAGTCGGGGCCGAGCTCTGGTCGGTGACCTCCTACAAGGCACTACGGGAAGAGGCGCTCGAGGCCGACCGGTGGAACCTGCTCCACCCCGACCGACCGCCGCGTGTTCCTCTCGTCACCCGCCGCCTGGAAGAGGCCCCCGGACCGAAGGTGGCGGTGACCGACTTCATGCGGATGGTGCCCGAGCAGGTGGCCAGGTGGGTCCCCGGCACGTTCGTGCCGCTGGGCACCGACGGCTTCGGCCGCTCCGACACCCGGGCCAGGCTTCGCCGCTTCTTCGAGACGGACGCGTCCCACATCGTCCTGGCGGTGCTGTCGTCTCTGTGCAGGGAGGGGAAGATCGACTCGTCGGCGGTGGAGGACGCGGTTCGCCGATACGGCTTGGACCCGGAGGTGGCGCCACCCTGGCAGCGTTGACCACTCAGGACTTCTCCGCGTTGCTTCTCAGCCAAGCGTCGATCGTCTGCCAGTTGAGTGCGCCCGCCTCCATCGATCCGATGATGAAGCGGTGGTGTTCCATCGAGTCGCCGCCCAGTTCGAGTCCGTGCAGCCGAAGATGCACATCTGCCGCAGCGAGGGCGGTGCGCTTGTTGCCGTCGATGAACGGGTGGAGTTGGATGAGGCTCTCGAAGAGCGCCGCCGCTTCGGCGATGGGATCCTCGTAGTAGCCGGTCTGAGGGCGGAATACCGCGGCTTCCAACGCTCCCATGTCACGCACTCCCCCAGCGCCGCCGAACTCGTCGATCAGTAAGGCGTGGATCGCCAGGACGTCGACGACCGTGAGATAGTCGGCCAACCTATTCGGCCAGCTTCTGGTAGAGCTTCCGGTGGCGGGCTATGGAAGCCTTGGCATGGGCGATGACATCGGCCCGTGGGGCTTCGCCCTTCTTTCTCGCCACCCATTCGGCTAGGGCCTCGTTCAAGACCGCCTGGAACTGGCGCCCCTCCTCCCGGGCTATGCGACGAACCTCCTCGAGGAGCTCGGGTCTCGCCTGGGAAGAGAACTTCTGCATCGGCATGGGATCATGATACATCTTGACATATCATCATACTGGGCCCGGGTCGGGGACCCCAGAACGATCCGGCCGCATTGGCCGACACACCCGGCGGACCACCTGCCTCTCAATGCTGTCACGCAGTCTCTCTAATGAACCCCACCCCCGACACCGATAAGAGTCCACATGCAGACGACCCGCTGGCGCGCCCGTCCTCGGACGGCGTTCGCCGTCCGGGTGGTGGTCTTCGTCCTGCCGATCCTGGTGGGCATGGCGGCGGGCACGGGTCTGGCTCGGCTCCTTCGACCTCCCACCAACGTATGGGAGGTGGCGGGCTGGTGGTTGCTGGTGATCGTCGTCGCCTCCACGGTGGCGACGCTGGTGGACCGATGGGTTAGACGGGCCTTACCCCTCGCTGCGCTGTTCGAGCTGACCCTCACGTTTCCCGACCGGGTGCCGTCTCGGTTCAAGGTGGCGCTTCGGGCCGGGTCGGTCAGCCGGCTCCGGGATCGGGTGGATCGGATGCGGAGAGGGCGAAGAGGTGGAGACGGGCGAGGCTGCCGAGCTGATCCTCGCCCTGGCGGCGGCGCTCTCCCGCCACGACCCTCGAACTCGGGGCCATTCCGAGCGAACGCGCGCCTATGCCGACCTGATCGCCCGAGAGATGGGTCTGGACGCCGACGACCGGGATCGTCTCCAATGGGCGGCTCTCCTCCACGACGTCGGCAAGCTGTCCATCCCCTCCGAGATCCTGTCCAAGAACACGAGTCTCGACGATGCGGAATGGGAGCTGGTCCGCACACACCCCGAAGCCGGTATGGAGTTGATCAGACCGATCGAGGGATGGCTGGGACCGTGGGCCAAGACGGTGGAGCACCATCACGAACGGTGGGACGGTTCGGGCTACCCCCACGGACTGCTCGGGCGAGGACATCGCCCTCGGCGCACGGATCGTGGCGGTCGCCGACGCCTACGACGTCATGACCGCGGGGAGGACCTACCGGCGGAGACTCGCCCCCGCGGAGGCGAGGTTGGAGCTGCTCAGCCACGCCGGAACCCAGTTCGATCCCAAGGTGGTGAGGGCCTTGATGAACGTTTCGCTTGGGGGATCTGAAGAGGGTGGCGGGTCCCTTGGCGAGCCTGGGCGAGGTACCGGGGGTGAGAGGGTTGTCACAGGTGGGGAGGGATGTCGTCACCGCTCTCACCTCCACCGCGTTGATGGCTTCGATGCTCGTCGCAGGGGCGGTTCCCACCCCCTCCGAGGTTGCGCCTCTGGAGCTCGCTCGGATCATCATCGCCGGAGCGGAAATGAGTCCAGACTCCCCGTCTCAGACGGATCCCGGAGCCGACCCTCCGCCTTCCTCGTCGGAAACCGGGAGCGCCGGAACCCCTACGACCGACGGCTCCACCACGGAGCCGACCTCGGCTGTGACATCCACCACCGGGACACCACCGTCCGACTCCTCCACCTCGACGACGTCGCCCCCCAGGTCCACCACCACGACGTCCATCACCACAACGTCCACCACCACCACCACGACGACAACGACGACGACCACCACCACCACGACGACCAGCACCACGACCACCACCGCCCCTTCGCTGGTGGTGGCCCACGACGACACCGCATCCACCAGACCGGGCCGGGTGGTGGTGATCTCCGTGGTCGCCAACGACGAGGGGCCGATCGATCGGACCACACTGGAGATCGTGTCCGGCCCCACCCAGGGTGGGAGCGCTCAGGCCGGCTCCAGCGGCAACGTGAGGTACCGGGCCCCGGAGGGCTGGTTCGGGGTCGACACCTTCACCTATCGCATATGCGACTCTACCCGGACATACTGCGACACCGCGGTCGTGAGGGTCGAGGTGGGTTGAAAGGAAGTCCTAGCGTCGACCGATGAGACGCCGCAGCCAGGCCCACAGGCTCCTCAACAGGAGGGTGAACCCACGAACCTCGGCAGCCTTGACCTGCGCGGCCTCCTCCGGTGTCTCGGCGGTCAGCTTCCCTTCGACACAGTCGACGAACTCGCCGATCAGCCGGTTCGACATCTCGTTGATCAGGCCGGTCCTCCCGAACTGGGCCGCGGCTCCCGACAGGACCACGTCGGCGTCGATCACGACCCGGGTGCCCCCGTTCTCCGGGCTGAGTCGGTATTCGACCTTGACCTGACCGCGGCTGCCGCCCCGACGGTCCACTCCCTTGCCTTCGATGGTGCCCGAACCTCTCGGCCGGGTTGGGGGTCACCTTGGCCTCCCCCTCGAAGGTGGCCGTCATCGGCCCCAACTTGACCGACACCTTCCCGGAGTACACACCGTCGCCCTTGTCCTCCAACAGCTCGGCTCCCGGAAGGCACTGGGAGACGGCCGGCACGTCCTGGAAGAAAGCCCAGACCGTGTCGGGCGGGCTGGCCACCGTGAACTCGTGGGTGATCTTCACTCGGCTCCTCCTGTTCTGATCAGCTTCGGCCCTTTCCGATCCCGCAGCCTGCCGCCGGGTTTCCCCCTACGGACAGCCAGGATCTCTGCCATTATCGCCCAGGCGATCTCGTCCGGCCCCTCGGCCCCGATGTCGAGACCCGCCGGTCCGTGCAGTTTCGCCAGGTCCGCCTCGGTAGGACGAATCCCCTGCTCCTCCAGATCGGCGAGCAGCCGACGAAGCCTCTCACCCGGGCCGAGGGCGGCCACGTAGGCGACGTCGGTGCCGAGCACCGCCCGCAGGTAGTCCAGGTCCCGGAGGTAATTGTGGCTCATCAACACCACGTAGGTTCGGCTGTCGAGCTCCACCGCGTCGGCGAGGGCCGAAGGTCGTGAGTGGACCAGCCGGGCTGCCTGGGGGAACCTCTCCCGGGTGAGGAACTGCCGCCGATCGTCGACCACGGTCACCTCGAAGCCGAGGCGCGCCCCGAACTCGACGACCGGGGACGCGTCGTGCCCGGCTCCACACACGACCAGCCTGGATGGCGCTCCCACCACTTCGATCATGTACCGGACCCCCGATATCTCCTCCACCCTGGGCCAGCCCTCGTCCAGGGCCGAAGTCGCCGCCCGTGCGATCTCGTCCGGGCCATCCGAGTCGGCGCGGTCGACGAACCAGCGTCGACCGGGCCGGGACAGGTCGTGGACGACGGCTAGGGGTCTCTGCTCGGCCCTCGCCCTGACGATGCGGTGAGCGAGGGGCCGGGCGGAGGCGGCCGGTTCCACCAGAAGCTCGGTCACGCCGTTGCATCCGATCCCCCAACCCCAGATCGCCTCGTCGTCGGCCGTCAGGTCGAAGGTGACGATCTCGGCCACGCCGCCGGCCATCACCCGTTCAGCCACCGCCCTCAGGTCGGAGTCGAGGCATCCACCAGAGACGGTGCCGACGCTCACACCGTCGGCCCGGACGAGCTGACGGGCCCCCAGCCCCCGGTAGGTGGACCCCCGGGTACCCACCACGGTGGCCAGGGCGAAGTCGTCGGTGTCCCTGCCCAGGATCGACTCGACGATCTTGTCCAGCTCGGTGGTCGGGGCGGAGCTCGGATCTCCGGTCATGGCGCCGGTCAGCTTATCGGTCGCCCAGGTAGGCGGCCGGATCGCGCTCGAAGGCACGCAGGCAGGAGGCGGCGCAGAAGTGGAAGGTGCGACCGCCATGGGTGGTGGAGAAGCGGGAACGGTTCGGGTCGACGGCCATCCCGCAGACCGGGTCGACCGTCTCCAGGCGGGCCGTGGACCGGGCGGGGGGTTGCAACCTCCCGCCGGCTTCCCACGAGACCAGCTCGGCGAGGATCGACACCGATATCGCTTCGTGCCGTACCGGTCCCAGATCCAAGCCCGCGGGCGCACGGACCCGTGCCAGGTCTCCCTCCGAGACTCCCCGGTCACGTAGCCACTCGAACACGGCATCGACCCGTTTGGGTGACGCGACCAGACCGATATAGGC